>NZ_JAUFRY010000002.1:0-1729533 GCF_030755175.1 Mycobacterium sp. TY814 | reverse complement strand
CAGGTTGACCACCACGCTGCGCGGCTTCCCGGTCTTGCGGCCTCGCACTCGCAGCGCCCGGGTCCCGGCGATGCTGATGCCCAGTTCGGCGAGCCAGCGGATCACCGCATTCGCGGACCGGGCGGCCGCATTCGGTTGTTGATACTGCGTGGACATGCTGACCTCCCTCAACCCAATACGAGAGCACTGCTCTCGTATTGGGTTGACCGTGTCACAACCGTGACCGAAAAGCAAGAGCGGTGATCTCGGTCCTGCCAGACTTGACCCCGTGGGCACACGCCAGGAATCGCGGGAGCAGATCGAGGCGAAGATCATCGAACTCGGGCGCCGCCATCTGGTGGAGCACGGCGCGGCCGGGTTGTCGCTGCGAGCGATTGCCCGCGAGTTGGGCATGGTTTCCTCGGCCGTTTACCGCTACGTCGCCAACCGGGACGAACTGCTGACCCTGCTCCTTGTCGACGCCTACTCCGACCTGGCCGACGCGGTGCGCCAGGCCCGCGACGGCACCGAGAGCGACTTCTGGAGCGACGACGTGCTGGCCATCACGCACGCGGTGCGCGCCTGGGCTGTCGCGCACCCGGCGCGCTGGGCGCTGCTGTACGGCAGCCCGGTACCCGGATACCACGCGCCGCCGGACCGCACGGTGGGAGTCGGCACCCGCGTGGTCGCAGACCTGTTCGACGCCATCGCGACCGGAATCACGACGGGCGACATCAAGCTGACCAGTGATGCTGCGCCGCAACCGATGTCGTCTGATTTCGAACGCATCCGGCGCGAGTTCGGCTTTCCGGGCGACGATCGCGTGATGGCCCGTTGCTTCCTGTTGTGGGCCGGCGTGCTGGGGGCGATCAGCATGGAGGTGTTCCAGCAGTACGGGTCCGACACCGTGACCGACCCCAGGAGCGTGTTCGACACCCAGGTCCGGTTGCTGATCGGCCTGTTCGACCAGCCGAACTAGAACATGTTCAGCAGGCCGCCGTGGGGCCGGTGCTGGCCTCGGCGGCAAAGTTTTTCCCCGTTCTTTCTGCCGACCGCGCGCTGCGATAGTCTGCGTGACGATGAACTTTCTTGCTGCGTCACCGATCCAGATCGCCTGGGTGACGCCGGACCTCGAGGCCACGGAAACGGCTCTCACCGGGCTTTTAGGCGCTCGCAAGTGGGTGCGGATACCCGACGTCCACTTTGCGCCGGACACCTGCAGCTTCCGCGGTGAGCCTGCTGACTTCGTCGCGGGCATTTCGCTGAGCTACCTCGGAGACATGCAGCTGGAACTGATCGCGCCGGTCCGCGGAGAGAATATCTATAGTGAATTCCTGCGGGACCATGGCCCCGGTCTGCACCACATATGCATGGAGGCCGAATCGCTGGGGGCGTTCGACGCCGCACTTGCCGACGCGACCCGTCACGATGCTGAGGTGGTGCAACAGGGCGTCATGCCCGGCGGCATTCACTTCGCCTACGTCAGCGCGCCGCAGGCGGGTGTCCCGTTTGTGGAGATCGCGTACCTCTCGCCCGAGATCAAAGCGTTCTACGACTACATAAAACAGGAGCAGCGGTGAGCACCGACATCCCCACCACGGTCAACGTGGACACGGTCGAGTCCTGGTCGGACGAGGTCGACGTGCTGGTGATCGGCTTCGGCATCGCCGGTGGCTGCGCGGCCGTCAGCGCCGCGGCCGCGGGTGCACGGGTGCTCGTACTGGAACGGGCAGCCGCCGCCGGTGGGACCACCGCAATGGCCGGCGGCCACTTCTATCTGGGCGGCGGCACCGCGGTCCAGGAGGCGACGGGTCATGCCGACTCTCCCGAGGAGATGTACAAGTACCTGGTCGCGGTGTCCCGCGAGCCCGAGCTCGACAAGATCCGCGCCTATTGCGAGGACAGTGTCGAGCATTTCAATTGGCTTGAGGCACTTGGCTTTCAGTTCGAGCGCAGTTACTACCCCGGCAAAGTGGTGGTGCCGCCGGGCACCGAGGGGCTGAGTTACACGGGCAACGAGAAGGTGTGGCCGTTCTGCGAGCAGGCCAAGCCCGCGCCGCGCGGACACTCCGTGCCGGTGCCCGGTGAACTGGGCGGCGCAGCGATGGTGATCGACCTGCTGGTCAAACGCGCTGACGAACTCGGCGTGCAGGTCCAGTACGAGACCGGGGTCACCAACCTGATCGTCGACAACGACGGCGCGGTTGTCGGCGTGAGCTGGAAGCACTTCTCCGACACCGGCGCGGTGCGGGCGAAAGCGGTTGTCATCGCGGCCGGCGGCTTCGCGATGAACCCCGACATGGTCGCCGAGCACACGCCGGCGCTGGGTCAGCCGCGGCGCACCAAGCACCATGGCCTGGTGGCGCCGTACATCCTGGGCAATCCACACGACGACGGGCTGGCCATCCGGCTGGGCGAGTCGGCCGGGGGTGCCACCAAATACATGGACGAGCTGTTCATCACCGCGGCGGCTTATCCGCCGGAGATCCTGCTGACGGGCATCATCGTCAACAAGGACGGCAAACGTTTCGTTGCGGAGGACTCCTACCACTCGCGCACTTCGGCCTTCGTGCTCGAACAGCCGGAGCAGACCGCCTACCTGATCGTCGACGAAGCACACATGCAGATGCCGGCGATGCCGCTGATCAAATTCCTCGACGGGTACGAGACCATCGCCGAGATGGAGACGGCCCTGGGCATACCGGCGGGCAATCTCGCCGCATCCCTGGACCGCTACAACGAATTCGCCGCCAAGGGCGAGGACCCGGACTTCCATAAACAGCCCGAATACGTTGCGCCACAGGATAAAAGCCCATGGGCGGTATTCGACCTGTCGCTCGGGCGGGCGATGTACTCGGGATTCACCATGGGCGGTCTGGCGGTCACCCTTGACGGGGAAGTGCAGCGGGCCGACGGCAGCGTCATCCCGGGGCTGTACGCGGCGGGGGCCTGTGCGTCCAACCTCGCCCAGGACGGCAAGGGATATGCCAGCGGAACGCAGCTGGGGGAGGGCTCCTTCTTCGGCCGCCGCGCCGGAGCGCACGCGGCCCGGCGGGCCGTGAGCGCGTAGGCGCCATCCCACACCGCCGGAGCGCACGCGGCCCGGCGGGCCGTGAGCGCGTAGGCGCCATCCCACACCGCCGGAGCGCACGCGGCCCGGCGGGCCGTGAGCGCTTAAGTCGTTTCTGAGGCAACGGCTTTCGTCTCGACCGGACCGAGTCGCCACTGGGCTTCACCGAGCAGTTCCAGGTGCCGCTCGTGGTGTTGCTCGACGGTGGGCCGGTGGCTGACGCTGATCACGATGGTGTCCGGCAGTTCGGTGCGCACCAGGTGATACAGCGCATACTCGAGACCGGGATCCAGCGCCGAGGTGGCCTCGTCGAGGAATACCGCCTTGGGTTTGGTGAGCAGGATCCGCGCGAACGCAACCCGTTGCTGCTCACCGGGCGAGAGCACCTTGGCCCAGTCCTGATCCTCGTCGAGGCGGGAAATCAAGGGCGCGAGAGCAACTTTGGTCAGGACATCGTGCAACTCGGAATCGGATACATTTTCGGTCGCCAAGGGGTAGCACACCACCGACCGCAGATCGCCCAGCGGCACGTACGGCAGCTGCGACAGGAACATTGTCTCGTTCTCACCGCCGGGGCGATGCAGCGTTCCGGTGGCGAACGGCCACAGTTCGGCGAGACTGCGCAGCAGGGTGGTCTTGCCCGATCCGGAACGGCCGGTGATCACCAGCGAGTCCCCGGTCTCCAGTCGCACGTCCAACGGGTCGATCAACCGGTCGCCGTCGGGCTTGCGCACCTCGACGTTGTCGATCTGCACCGAACCGTCGGTGCTCGGCAGGGCCAGCACGGCCGGCAATGCGCGTCCCTGCTCGTTGGCTTCCACCAACCCGTGCAACCGAATGATGGCCGCCCGGTACGACGCGAACGCATCGTAGGCATTGCGGAAGAACGACAGGGAATCCGAGATGTTGCCGAACGAGGACGCCGTCTGGCTGACATCGCCGAAATCGATTGTCCCGGCGAACAATCGGGGGGCCTGAATCAGCCAGGGCAACGGCACGATCGCCTGACTCACCGCGAGGTTCCAGCCGTAGAAGCCGACGCTGCGGTTGACGTAGTGCAGGTAGTTGTCGATGACGGGGGCGAACCGCTTGCGTAGCTGGGTGCGCTCGGCCCGCTCGCCCCGGTAGAAGCCGACCGCCTCCGCCGCGTCGCGCAGCCGCACCAGCGCATACCGGAAGGCGGCATTGAGCTTCTCGTTTCGGAAACTCAGCCAGATCAACGGACGACCGATGATGAACGAGATGATCGTGGCCACCAGCACGTAGACGATGACGGTCCAGAACATCACGCGCGGGAAGGAGACGCCGAAGATCGTCAGCGTGCCGGACAGATTCCACAGGATGCTGGTGAAGGACACCACTGAGATCACCGATTGCACGGTGCCGAACAAGAGAATGCTGCCGGTTCCGGTGCCCGGCTGATTCGGGCCGTTGCCCGTGCCGGCGGTGAAGATGTCGATGTCCTGCTGGATGCGCTGGTCGGGGTTGTCGATCGTCTCGTCGATGAACAGGTCGCGGTAGTAGGCCCGGCCTTCCAGCCAGTCCTCGGTGAGATGGTCGGTCAGCCACACCCGCCAGGCGACCACGAAGCGCTGCGTTAGGTAGATGTCGGCCATCACCCGGGACACGTGGATGACGGCCATGATGCTGAAGATCCCAATCGACATCCAAAAGCCATGCACACCAGAGTTTTTCACGACGTCGTTGTCGCCGGCGGCGCCCTGGAAGGCCTTCTGCAGAGCCGTGTACATGTCGTTGCCCTGGTAGCTGAACAACACATTCAGACGCACCGCCAGCACCACCGAGAGCAGCAGCACACCGAACATCAGCCAGACCCGGATACTGTGGCGGCCGGTGAAGTAGCCCCCGGTGATCCGCCAGAACTGGCGGCCCCAGGGGGTGACGAACCGGAACACCACCAGCATCAACAGCAGCGCAACCGCGCTGATCGTCCACGCGATCGCCGTCCACCGCAGCGAATCCAGCAACGCATGAGACCAGTCGATCGACGGCGTAAACGGCTTCGGACCCACGGTGTTGTCTCCTCAGAGTCGAACTGCTGCGCAACAGAAATCCTCCGGCGAAGGTACCGGAAGGCCGGTGGATAGGCTGCGTCAATGACCACTGAAGCGACCAGTGAAGCCGCTCCCACCCAAACCGTGCACGCCGGCCGGCTCATCGCTCGCCGGCTCAAGGCAAGCGGCATCCACACGCTTTTCACCCTCTCGGGCGGCCACCTGTTCTCCATCTACGACGGCTGCCGTGACGAGGGGATCCGGCTGATCGACACCCGTCACGAGCAGACCGCCACCTTTGCCGCCGAGGGCTGGTCCAAGGTGACCCGGGTGCCCGGGGTGGCCGCACTGACGGCGGGGCCCGGCATCACCAACGGGATGAGCGCCATGGCGGCCGCCCAGCAGAATCAGTCGCCGCTGGTGGTACTCGGCGGCCGGGCACCGGCATTGCGCTGGGGGATGGGTTCGCTGCAGGAGATCGACCACGTGCCGTTCGTCGCGCCGCTGTCCCGGTTTGCCGCGACCGCACAGTCGGGGCAGGATGCCGGCCTGCTGCTGGACCAGGCCTTGCGGGCATCGGTCGGCGCCCCCTCGGGTGTCGGATTCGTCGACTTCCCGATGGATCACGTCTTCTCGATGGCCGAGGACGACGGCCGCCCGGGCGCCCTGAGCGACCTGCCGCAACCGCCCGCCGTGGACGGCGGCGCCTTGGACCGGGCCGTCGAGCTGTTGGCAAAAGCCCAGCGGCCGGTGATCATGGCCGGCACCAATGTCTGGTGGGGGCACGGCGAAACCGCACTGCTGCGGCTGGCCGTGGAGCTGCGGATCCCGGTGCTGATGAACGGGATGGCGCGCGGTGTGGTGCCCGCCGACCACCCGCTGGCGTTCTCGCGGGCCCGCTCAAAAGCGTTGGGCGGGGCCGATGTCGCGCTGATCGTCGGTGTGCCGATGGATTTCCGGCTCGGCTTCGGCGGCGTCTTCGGCGCCGACACCCAACTCATCGTGGTCGACCGCGCCCGCCCGGAGCGCGCCCACCCGCGTCCTGTCGCCGCCGAACTGTATGGCGACCTGAGCGACATCCTGTCCGCGCTGGCGTGCGCCGGCACGCCTGGGCAGCAGGATTGGGTCGACGGCCTGCGCACCGCTGAGAGCGCGGCGCGGGATCTGGAGCGGGCCGAACTCGCCGAAGACCGCATCCCGCTGCACCCGATGCGCGTATATGCCGAACTGGCTCCGCTGCTGGACCGCGACGCCATCGTCGTCATCGACGCCGGTGACTTCGGGTCCTACGCCGGCCGGGTAATCGACAGCTACCAGCCTGGCTGCTGGCTGGACAGCGGGCCGTTCGGCTGCCTCGGTTCCGGTCCGGGCTATGCGCTGGCGGCCAAGTTGGCGCGGCCCGAACGTCAGGTCGTGCTGTTGCAGGGCGACGGAGCATTCGGGTTCAGCGGCATGGAATGGGACACGCTGGTGCGGCACAACGTGCCGGTCGTGTCGGTGGTGGGCAACAACGGCATCTGGGGGCTGGAGAAGCACCCGATGGAGGCGTTGTACGGCTATTCGGTGGTGGCCGAGCTGCGCCCGGGAACCCGGTACGACGAGGTGGCCCGCGCGCTGGGCGCCCATGGTGAGTTGGTGGCGGCGCCGGCGGAGCTGCGCCCGGCGCTGGAACGCGCGTTCGCCAGCGGCATGCCGGCCGTCGTCAATGTCCTCACCGACCCGAGCGTGGCCTACCCGCGCCGATCCAACCTGGCCTGATGCCAACCGCGTACCGTGGGGCTGTGCCGAAGACCACCCGCTCCCAGCCCGGACGGCTGAGCAGCCGCTTTTGGCGCCTGCTCGGCGCCACGACGGAAAAGAACCGCAGCCGCTCGATGGCCGTGGTGACCGATTCCGAGGAGTACGAGAAGGAAGCCGCCGACCTCAACGACGAGAAGCTGCGTAAGGCCGCCGGGCTGCTCAACCTGGACGATCTGGCCGACTCTTCCGACATTCCGCAGTTCCTGGCGATCGCACGGGAAGCGGGCGAGCGCGCGACCGGCCTGCGTCCGTTCGACGTGCAGTTGCTCGGGGCGCTGCGGATGCTGGCCGGTGACGTGATCGAAATGGCCACCGGCGAAGGCAAGACGCTGGCCGGGGCTATCGCCGCGGCCGGCTATGCCCTGGCGGGGCGACACGTACATGTGGTGACAATCAACGACTACCTGGCCCGCCGGGACGCGGAGTGGATGGGACCCCTGATCGAGGCGATGGGACTGACAGTCGGCTGGATCACCGCCGAGTCGACCAGCGAGGAACGCAGAACGGCCTACGGCTGCAACGTCACCTACGCGTCGATCAACGAGATCGGCTTCGACGTGCTGCGCGACCAGCTGGTCACCGACGTCGACGACCTGGTGTCGCCCAACCCCGACGTCGCGTTGATCGACGAGGCCGACTCGGTGCTGGTGGACGAGGCGCTGGTGCCGCTGGTGCTCGCCGGCACCACCCACCGGGAGACGCCGCGGCTCGAGATCATCAAGCTCGTCGGTCAGCTCGTCCACCACAAGAACGCCGACGACTACTTCGCCACCGACGCCGACAGCCGCAATGTGCACTTGACCGAGATGGGCGCCCGCAAGCTCGAGAAGGCCCTCGGCGGCATCGACCTGTACTCCGAGGAACATGTCGGCACCACGCTCACCGAGATCAACGTCGCCCTGCACGCGCACGTGCTGCTGCAGCGCGACGTCCACTACATCGTGCGCGACGACGCGGTGCACCTGATCAATTCCTCCCGCGGCCGCATCGCCCAGCTGCAGCGCTGGCCGGACGGGCTGCAGGCGGCCGTCGAGGCCAAGGAAGGCATCGAGACCACCGAGACGGGCGAGGTCCTCGACACCATCACGGTGCAGGCCCTGATCAACCGCTACACCACGGTCTGCGGCATGACCGGCACCGCGCTGGCTGCCGGTGAGCAGCTGCGCCAGTTCTACAAACTCGGGGTGTCGCCGATACCGCCGAACACCCCGAATATCCGCGAGGACGAGTCGGACCGGGTCTACATCACCGCCGCCGCCAAGAACGACGCGATCGTCGAGCACATCGCCGAGGTGCACGAGACGGGGCAGCCGGTCCTGGTCGGGACCCGCGACGTGGCCGAATCCGAGGACCTCTACGAGCGGCTGACCAAACGCGGTGTGCCGGCGGTGCTGCTGAACGCCAAGAACGACGCCGAAGAGGCTCAGGTGATCGCCGAGGCCGGTACCTACGGCTCGGTCACGGTATCCACCCAGATGGCCGGTCGGGGCACCGACATCCGCCTGGGCGGGTCCGACGAGTCCGACCACGACCGCGTCGCCGAGCTGGGCGGACTGCACGTGGTCGGCACCGGACGGCACCACACCGAGCGCCTGGACAATCAGCTGCGCGGCCGGGCCGGTCGCCAGGGGGACCCGGGCTCGTCGGTGTTCTTCTCGAGTTGGGAAGACGACGTGGTGGCGGCCAATCTCGACAGCAACAAGCTGCCCACCGAGACCGACGAGGACGGTCGCATCCTGAGTCCCAAGACCAACGCGCTGCTCGATCATGCGCAGCGCGTCGCCGAGGGCCGCCTGCTCGACGTGCACGCGAACACCTGGCGCTACAACCAGCTCATCGCCCAGCAACGCGCCATCATCGTCGACCGGCGAAACACTTTGCTGCGCACGCCAACTGCGCGCGAAGAGCTGGAGGAGCTGGCGCCCAAGCGGTACAAGGAGCTGCGCGAGGAGATCTCCGAGGAACGCCTGGAGAAGATCTGCCGGCTGATCATGCTGTATCACCTCGACCGTGGCTGGGCCGATCACCTGGCGTATCTGGCCGACATCCGCGAGAGCATCCACCTGCGCGCGCTGGGCCGGCAGAACCCGCTCGACGAGTTCCACCGGATGGCGGTGGACGCGTTCGCGTCGCTGGCCGCCGACGCCATCGAGGCAGCCCAGCAGACGTTCGAGACGGCGAACATTCTCGAGGACGAGCCGGGCCTGGATCTGTCCAAGCTCGCCCGCCCAACGTCCACGTGGACCTACATGGTCAACGACAACCCACTGTCCGACGACACGCTGTCCACGCTGAGCCTGCCCGGCGTCTTCCGCTGAGTCCCGTCCGCCGTGCGGACCGCATCGTCAGCGGGCCGGGTCTGATTGCCCGCTTCCTTCTCGGTCCGCCGTGCGGACCGCATCGTCAGCGGGCTAATGTCACGGCACATGGAGCCAGTGCTCGTGCAGAACCGGGTACTGACGGTGCCCAATGTGCTGAGCGTCGTCCGCCTTGGCCTCATCCCGGTCTTCGTCTACCTCATGCTGGTCACGCACACGCTGAGCTGGGCGGTGGCGATCCTGATGTTCAGCGGGGTCTCGGACTGGGCGGACGGCAAGATCGCCCGCCTGCTCAACCAGCAGTCGCGGCTGGGCATGCTGCTGGACCCCGCCGTCGACCGGCTCTACATGGTGACCGTGCCGATCGTGTTCGCGATCAGCGGCATCGCCCCGTGGTGGTTCGTGCTGATGCTGCTGGCCCGCGACGCGGCGCTGGCCGGAACGCTGCCGCTGTTGTGGAGCCGCGGGCTCTCGGCGCTGCCGGTCACCTATGTGGGCAAGGCCGCGACGTTCGCGCTGATGTCCGGCTTCCCGCTGGTCCTGCTGGGACAGTGGGACGCGCTGTGGAGCCGCGTCGTGCTGGCCTGCGGCTGGGCGTTTCTCATCTGGGGCCTGTACATGTACTTGTGGGCGTTCGTGCTCTACATCCTGCAGATGGTGCTGGTGATGCGCCGGATGCCGAAGGTCAGGCATGGCTGAGCCGGACCGGCTGCTGGGCGGCTATGACCCCAACGCCGGCTACAGCACGCACGACGCGGCCCGTCCCCAGCGCATCCCGGTGCCGTCGTTGTTGCGCGCGCTGCTGTCCGAACATCTCGACCCCGGATACGCCGCGGCAGCCGCCGAGCGGGATCGCCGCGCCGAACCCGAGACCGGGCGTGACCGGGCGTTCAGCTGGCTGTGGCAGGCGCTGGCCGCGACCCTGGTGGCAGCCGTGTTCGCGGCGGCGGTGGCCCAGGCCCGCTCGGTCGCACCCGGGGTGCGCTCTGCGCAGCAACTGTTGGCCACCAACGTGCGTCTGACGCAGGCGACCGCCACCCGGTTGGCCCAGCAGCGCAGCGCGCTGGCGGCGAAGGTGGATCAGGTGCAGCGCCTCGCTCTGGCCGACGACGCCGAGGGCCAACGACTGCTGAACAGTCTGGACGCGCTCAGCCTGGCGGCGGCCAGCACGCCGGTGAGCGGCCCGGGCTTGACGCTGACGGTGACCGACCCCGGCGCCGGCCCCAATTTGTCCGATGCGTCCAAGCAGCGGGTGAGCGGCAGTCAGCAGATCATCCTCGACCGTGACCTGCAACTCGTCGTGAATTCGTTGTGGGCCAGTGGCGCCGAGGCCATCTCGGTCGACGGAGCCCGGATCGGGCCGAACGTGACCATCCGGCAGGCCGGGGGAGCGATTCTGGTCGACAACAACCCGACCTCAAGTCCGTACACCATCCTGGCGGTCGGGCCGTCGAAGGCGATGCGGGACACCTTCGATCGCAGCCCCGGACTGCGTCGGCTTAGGCTGCTGGAGGCCTCCTACGGGGTAGGCGTCAACGTGAACCTCGGCGAGAGTCTGGCGCTGCCCGCCGGAGCGATCCGGGACGTCAAGTTCGCCAGAGAGATTGGGCCCAAGTGATCGGTATCGCCGCGCTCGTGATCGGCATCGTGCTGGGATTGGTGTTCCATCCCAGCGTGCCCGAGGTCATCCAGCCGTATCTGCCGATTGCGGTGGTCGCCGCGCTGGACGCGGTATTCGGCGGGCTGCGCGCCTACCTGGAACGCATCTTCGACCCCAAGGTCTTCGTCGTCTCGTTCGTGTTCAATGTGCTGGTCGCCGCATTGATCGTCTACGTCGGCGACCAACTGGGCGTCGGCACCCAGCTGTCGACGGCAATCATCGTGGTGCTGGGAATCCGGATCTTCGGCAATGCGGCCGCGCTGCGCCGCCGGCTGTTCGGGGCGTGACGGAGTGGCTGAGATGGAACCCGGTCCGCCCGGTCCTGAAGAAAAACCCGAAGAGAAACCCGAGAAACCCGACAAGTCGGCACACCGCGGACGTCACGAACTTCCGGCCGACCGCCCCCGGCGCGAGATTGTGCGCCGGACCGGTCTGCGGGCGACGCTGACCGCCGGTAGGTCCCGACTCGTGTTCGGCACTCTGGCGGTGCTGCTCTGCCTGGTCCTGGGCATCGCGATCGTCACGCAGGTGCGTCAGAACGAATCCGGCGACTCGCTGGAAACCGCTCGTCCCGCAGACCTGTTGGTGCTGCTCGACTCGCTGCGGCAGCGCGAGGCGACGCTGAGCACCGAAGTGGCCGACCTGCAGAACACCCTTAATGCGTTGCAGGCCTCCGGAAACACCGATCAGGCCGCGATCGAAAGCGCACAGGCCAGGTTGGCCGCTCTGTCGATCCTGGCCGGTGCGGTCGGGGCCACCGGTCCCGGCGTGACGATGAAGATCGACGATCCCGGTCCGGGGGTGGCGCCAGAAGTGATGCTCGACGTGATCAACGAGCTGCGGGCAGCCGGCGCCGAGGCGATCGAGATCAACGACACCCGCCAGTCCGTGCGAGTCGGCGTGGACACCTGGGTCACCGGCTCGGCGGGTGCCCTTACCATCGACAGCAAGTCGTTCTCCCCTCCGTATTCGATTCTGGCGATTGCTGATCCGCCCACGCTGGCCGCCGCGATGAATATTCCGGGTGGGGCAGAGGACAGCGTGAAACGAGTGGGCGGACGCATGTCGGTACAGCAGTCCGACCGCGTCGAAGTGACCACCTTGCGGCAACCAAAACAGCACCAATACGCTCAGCCCGGCAAGTGAACCACCCCCGACCAGAACAGGATCACCGTGACCGATATCCCGTCCGATCTGCACTACACCACCGAACACGAGTGGGTTCGCCGCAGCGCGGAAGACACCGTCCGGGTCGGGATCACCGATTTCGCCCAGTCGGCGCTGGGTGACGTCGTCTTCGTACAGTTGCCCGACGTGGGGGCCGAGCTCAGTGCCGGCGATTCCTTCGGCGAGGTGGAGTCGACGAAATCGGTGTCGGATCTGTACGCGCCGATCGCGGGCAAGGTGTCCGCGGTCAACGGGGATCTTGAAAGCACGCCGCAGCTGCTGAACTCCGACCCCTACGGCGAAGGCTGGTTGCTGGAACTCCAGGTGGACAGCGCCGGCGTCGCCGGACTGGACGAGGCGATCGCCGGGCTGCTCGACGCTGAGGCGTACCGCGGCACTCTCACCGAATGAGAGTTGCTAAGGTCCGAATGCGTTGCGAGGCAGGATCCTGGACGAGTCGGGGGATTCGGCAGGTCTAGGAGAAGCCGGGATGTCGGGCTTAGGATCCTGCAGGGGTCGGCACACGGCCGACCCGTGCGCGGTACGGTCGAGACATCAGTTATTTCAAGCAGTGGACAGCAGCGCAGTACAAGCGGTAGATCCGAGTGGGCGACCGGCCGAACGGCCCGGTCAGAGAACGCCACAGCGGCCAGTGAGGAGCAGCGGGTGACGGACATGGATAACGACCAGAGTGACGAAGTCACGGTGGAGACGACCTCGGTCTTCCGCGCCGACTTCCTCAACGAACTGGACGCGCCCACTCAGTCGGGTACCGAGAGTTCGGTGTCCGGGGTGGAGGGACTCCCCGCGGGCTCGGCGTTGCTGGTCGTCAAACGCGGGCCCAACGCCGGGTCGCGCTTCCTGCTGGACCAGGCCATCACCTCGGCGGGCCGGCATCCCGACAGCGACATCTTCCTCGACGACGTGACCGTGAGCCGCCGGCACGCCGAATTCCGTTTGGAAGGCGGCGAGTTCAACGTCGTCGATGTGGGCAGCCTGAACGGCACCTACGTCAATCGCGAGCCGGTGGACTCCGCCGTGCTGGCCAACGGTGACGAGGTTCAGATCGGCAAGTTCCGCCTGGTGTTTCTGACCGGCCCCAAGGGTGACGACGACGGGGGATCCGGAGGCCAGTGACCGCGCCCGATAGCCCTGCGCTCGCCGGGATGTCGATCGGGGCGGTCCTGGACCTGCTGCGACCGGACTTCCCCGACGTCACAATCTCCAAGATTCGTTTCCTGGAGGCCGAAGGGCTGGTGACGCCACAGCGTGCGGCGTCGGGTTATCGGAGGTTCACCGCCTACGACTGTGCGCGACTGCGCTTCATCCTCACCGCACAGCGGGACCACTATCTGCCGTTGAAGGTGATCCGGGCTCAGCTGGACGCCCTGCCCGACGGAGAACTGCCGACAGTCGGATCTCCCTACGGAGTACCGCGATTGGTGTCGGTGGCCGACGGCGCCGGATCCGAGGCGGCCGCCGCCGATGCGGTGGCGCCCACCCGTGTCCGGCTCAGTCGCGAAGACCTGCTGGAACGCTCGGGGGTCGACGGCGAGCTGCTGACCGCCCTGTTGAAAGCCGGCGTGATCACCACCGGGCCGGCCGGTTTCTTCGACGAACACGCCGTGGTGATTCTCCAATGTGCACGGGCGCTGGCCGATTACGGCGTCGAGCCCAGGCATCTGCGGGCGTTCCGTTCTGCGGCCGACCGGCAGTCGGACCTGATCGCCCAGATCGCCGGTCCGCTGGTCAAAGCCGACAAGGCCGGTGCCCGCGACCGTGCCGACGACTTGGCACGAGAGGTCGCCGCACTCGCTATCACGTTGCACACCTCACTGATCAAGTCCGCCGTTCGCGACGTACTGCACCGCTGAGGACTAGACTTCGTTCGACAGCTGGTATTCGGCGAATTGAGTCACTGCAGCGCGTGCGGAGGGCAGACACAGATGGGTGAAGTTCGTGTTGTCGGCATTCGCGTCGAGCAGCCCCAGAACCAGCCGGTGCTGTTGCTGCGCGAGGCAAACGGTGACCGCTACCTGCCGATCTGGATCGGCCAGTCGGAGGCTGCGGCCATCGCGCTCGAACAGCAGGGCGTGGAGCCGCCCCGGCCGCTGACTCATGATCTGATCAGGGATCTGATTGCCGCGCTTGGGCATTCGCTCAAGGAGGTGCGCATCGTCGATCTGCAGGAAGGCACCTTCTACGCCGACCTGATCTTCGATCGCGACATCAAGGTGTCGGCGCGGCCGTCCGACTCGGTGGCTATCGCCCTGCGGGTGGGTGTGCCGATCTACGTCGAGGAGGACGTGCTCGCGCAGGCCGGTCTGTTGATTCCGGACGAGGGCGACGAAGAGGCCAGCAGCGCGGTCCGCGAGGACGAGGTGGAGAAATTCAAGGAGTTTCTCGACAGCGTCTCCCCGGACGACTTCAAGGCCACCTGACCGGTAGTCGCCCGTGTCCGCCGGATACCCCCCGGATATCACGGATGCGTCTCATATCACACAACGGATTGTCGACACGCCTGGCAGATATCACCGACTCATCCGAGTGGCAGCCATACTTTGTTGACGAGTTGATGATCGACCACAGCACAGCAGCCACCGAACAGCGTATGCTCTCTAACACTCGCACCTGAGATAACGTGGCTGTTGGGGCAGCCAGTGCCGCAGCTAGTGACAACAGCGCGATCGGCGAGAGGACGCACCGTGAGCGAGCAGCCACGTCAAGGACAGCTGGATCTTGCTGACCACCCGGCCACCGCGCCGAAAGGCAACGTCAAACCGGCCGAACCCGTGCAGCCCGGACTATTCCCGGACGATTCGGTGCCCGACGAGCTGGTCGGTTACCGCGGACCGAGCGCATGTCAGATCGCCGGGATCACGTACCGCCAGCTCGATTACTGGGCCCGTACCTCGTTGGTGGTGCCCTCCATCCGCAGCGCAGCCGGATCGGGCAGTCAGCGCCTCTACTCGTTCAAGGACATCCTGGTACTCAAGATCGTCAAGCGGCTGCTGGACACCGGGATCTCGCTGCACAACATCCGCGTTGCCGTCGATCACCTGCGCCAGCGCGGCGTGCAGGACCTGGCCAACATCACCCTGTTCTCCGACGGCACCAGCGTGTACGAGTGCACCTCGGCGGAGGAGGTCGTCGACCTGCTGCAGGGCGGCCAGGGTGTGTTCGGCATCGCCGTCTCCGGCGCGATGCGCGAGCTGACCGGCGTCATCGCCGACTTCCCCGGTGAGCGGGCCGACGGCGGCGAGTCGATCGCCGCACCCGAGGACGAACTGGCCTCCCGTCGCAAACACCGCGACCGCAAGATCGGCTAGCTGCCCCATAGGGCGTAAACTGGACCCCGCATCGCACTCGCGCGGGAGAGTTCTGTGGCCGCCAGCTACAGACGCCGAAGGAGCAATACCTCTCCGTCAACCTCTCAGGCACCCGGACCGCCCGAGCTAACGATGCCTCTGGAAAGCGGCTCGACCGGGCACCGGTCATCAAGCAGAGCCCGCCGATGGGGAAAGGCGCCGCACGCGCCGAATCTCTCAGGCGCCCGCCATACGGGTGAAGACAGAGGGAGAGGGCCCCGTCTTCAGTGGTGCCCTACGTCAGGAGAGTTCGCGTGTCCGACCATTTCACGTTCGCAGACCGCCACATCGGCCTGGACAGCTCGGCCGTCCGGAAAATGCTTGACGTCATCGGCGTCGACTCGCTGGACGAACTGGCCGCCAAAGCGGTGCCCAGCGGCATCTTGGACCAGCTGACCGACACCGGACTCGCCCCGGGCCTGGACGCACTGCCGCCGGCCGCCAGCGAGGCCGAGGCGCTGGCCGAACTGCGGGCGCTGGCGGACAGCAACACCGTCGCGGTGTCGATGATCGGGCAGGGCTACTACGACACCCTCACCCCGCCGGTATTGCTGCGCAACATCATGGAGAACCCGGCCTGGTACACCGCCTATACGCCGTACCAACCCGAGATCAGCCAGGGCCGGCTGGAAGCGCTGCTGAATTTCCAGACGATGGTCACCGACCTGACCGGCCTGGAGATCGCCAACGCGTCGATGCTCGACGAGGGCACCGCGGCCGCCGAGGCCATGACGCTGATGCATCGTGCCTGCCGCGGTCCGGCGAACCGGCTGGCGGTCGACTCCGACGTGTTCGCCCAGACCGCGACGATCCTGGCCACCCGGGCCAAGCCGCTCGGGATCGAGATCGTCACCGCCGACCTCCGTGCGGGCCTGCCCGACGGTGACTTCTTCGGCGTCATCACCCAGCTGCCGGGGGCCAGCGGACGGATCACCGACTGGAGCGCGCTGGTGCGCGAAGCGCACGACCGCGGGGCGTTGGTGGCGATCGGCGCCGACCTGCTCGCCCTGACATTGCTGACGCCGCCCGGTGAAATCGGCGCCGACGTCGCCTTCGGCACCACCCAACGGTTCGGCGTGCCAATGGGATTCGGCGGCCCGCACGCCGGCTACCTGGCGGTGCACACCAAGCACGCCCGGCAGTTGCCGGGGCGCCTCGTCGGGGTCTCGAAGGACGCGGACGGCAGCGACGCATACCGGCTGGCACTGCAGACCCGTGAACAACACATCCGCCGGGACAAAGCCACCAGCAACATCTGTACCGCGCAGGTGCTGCTGGCGGTGATGGCCGCCATGTACGCGAGCTATCACGGTGCCGACGGCCTGACCGCTATCGCGCGCCGGGTGCACTCCCAGGCCGAGACCATCGCCGGCGCCCTGGGCGAGGCGCTGGTGCACGACACCTTCTTCGACACCGTGCTGGCGCACGTCCCCGGCAGCGCCGACGAGGTGGTGGCTGCGGCCAAAGCCGGCGGGATCAACCTGTGGCGCGTGGACGCCGACCACGTGTCGGTGGCGTGCGACGAAGCCACCACCGACGCCCATGTCGCCGCGGTGCTGGACGCGTTCGGGGTGTCGGCCGGCCAGCCCCATCGATCCGAAATCGCCACGCGCACATCGGAATTCCTCACGCACCCGGCGTTTCACCGGTACCGCACCGAGACCTCGATGATGCGTTATCTACGCACCCTGGCGGACAAGGACATCGCCCTGGACCGCAGCATGATTCCGCTCGGTTCCTGCACGATGAAGCTCAACGCGGCCGCAGAGATGGAGTCGATCACCTGGCCGGAGTTCGGCCGCCTGCACCCGTTCGCGCCCGCCTCCGACGCCCCGGGCATGCGCCGGTTGATCGCCGACCTGGAGAACTGGCTGGTCGCCATCACCGGTTATGACGCCGTCTCGCTGCAGCCCAACGCGGGCTCGCAGGGAGAGTACGCGGGGCTGCTGGCCATTCACGATTACCACGCCAGCCGCGGCGAACCGCACCGCGACATCTGCCTCATCCCCTCCAGCGCGCACGGCACCAACGCGGCCTCGGCCGCGTTGGCGGGCATGCGGGTGGTGGTCGTGGGCTGCCACGAGAACGGCGACGTCGATCTCGACGATCTGCGCGCCAAGGTCAGCGAACACGCGGACCGGCTGTCGGCGCTGATGATCACCTACCCCTCCACCCACGGTGTCTACGAGCACGACATCGCCGACATCTGCGCGGCCGTGCACGACGCCGGCGGCCAGGTGTACGTCGACGGGGCCAACCTCAACGCGCTGGTCGGCCTGGCCCGGCCGGGCAAATTCGGCGGCGACGTCAGCCATCTGAACCTGCACAAAACGTTCTGCATCCCGCACGGCGGCGGCGGTCCCGGCGTCGGCCCGGTGGCGGTGCGTGCGCACCTGGCGGAGTTCCTGCCCGGCCACCCGCACGCACCCGAGTTGCCGCCGGGACACCCGGTGTCCGCCGCACCCTACGGGTCGGCGTCGATCCTGCCGATCAGCTGGGCGTACATCAGGATGATGGGCGGAGACGGGCTGCGGGCAGCCTCGCTGACCGCGATCGCGTCGGCGAACTACATCGCACGGCGCCTCGACGAGTACTTCCCGGTGCTTTACACCGGCGAGAACGGCATGGTCGCCCACGAGTGCATCCTGGACCTGCGTGGCATCACCAAGGCAACCGGCGTGACGGTCGACGATGTGGCAAAGCGGTTGGCAGACTACGGCTTCCACGCGCCCACCATGAGCTTCCCGGTGGCCGGGACGCTGATGGTAGAACCGACCGAGAGCGAGAGCCTGGCCGAGGTGGACGCGTTCTGCGAGGCGATGATCGGCATCCGCGCCGAGATCGACCGCGTCGGGTCCGGACAGTGGCCGGTGGACGACAATCCGCTGCGCGGCGCCCCGCACACCGCCGAGTGCCTGGTGGCATCCGAGTGGAACCATCCTTACACACGCGAAGAAGCCGCATACCCGTTGGGCAAGGCGTTCCGGCCGAAGGTCTGGCCGCCGGTACGTCGCATCGACGGCGCTTACGGCGACCGCAATCTGGTCTGCTCGTGCCCGCCTGTCGAGGCCTTCGCCTAGATAAGCGTCAGCCGAAGCGGTCCGCGATGGCCGCGGCTATCTCCTCGGGCGCATCCTCCTGGATGAAGTGCTTCGCGGCCGGCAACTCGACCAGCACATGGTCGGGGAACGCCGCGCGCATATGCGGCAGTGACGGTCCGGGCCGGAACGCGAAATCCTTCATGCCCCACACGAACAGGGCCGGTTTGGCGCCGAGCTTGGCCGGCACTTCCCGGCCGAGTCGCTCCAAGAGGGGATGGGCGGCCAGGATCTGCTTCGGCATCTCCGCGACGCCTCTGCGCGCCGCGGCGTCGGGTTGCACCGCCCGGTAGTGCTGCATCACCGACGGGCTGAGCCGCCGCGAGGTTCCCACCGGAATCATCTGTTCGACAAAGAAATTGCGGTGCAGGATCGCCCACTGCATGGGCGGGCTGGACATCACCCGGCTGAAGATCTTCGTGGTCAGCACATCCGTCGGCCAGAACCAGGTGTTGCCCAACACGACTCCGTGGATCCGGTCGGCACGCTCGACCGCCACGGCCATGCTGACCGGACCTCCCCAGTCCTGCCCCACGGTCACAAATCCGTCGAGCCCCAGGTGGTCGACGAATTCACCGACGACCCCGGCGTGCTCGTCGACTTTGTATCCGAAGCCCGGCGGCCGCTCGGACAGGCCGAAGCCGAGGTAATCCGGTGCGATGCAACGGAATCGATCGCGTAGCGCCACGATGATGTCGCGATAGAGGAAACTCCAGGTGGGGTTGCCATGGCAGAACAGGATGGGCGGCCCGGCTCCCTCGTCGATGTAGTGGACCCGGCCGCGCGAGCTGTCGAACCAGCGCGACGTGAAGGGGTACAGGGCAGGATCCGGGGTGAAGTCCATCCGGGTCGCCTCAGCTCAAGAAGTTGTTGACGGCAGTGCCCAGGTCCGGTCCGGCCGAGGTCGGCAGGTTCTGGTAGTTGCCGCCGCTGAGCCGGGCGACCGCCTCCCAGGTGGCGCGGTCCGGATCCGCACCGAAGTCGATCACGTTGACGGCGACGGGCCTGGCCGGGTCTGCGCTGTTCTTGATGAAATCCTGCAATCCGGGACCGTCGAGGCTCTGGTCGGTGTGCGGGCCCGCGGTGATCACCAGAATCGAATTCTGTTGGCCTGCACGGTAATTGGCCAACATCTCCTGGTAGATCATGCGCAGCGTGGTGAACGACACGGCTCCGCCGCCGGACGAATACTGTTTGTCCAGCGCGGCCGCCAGCGCCGTCGAGCGGGGCTGACCGTTGACCTGATCGGCCAGCGGCCCGGCCGGCACTTCGGCGCGTCCTTCATGCCCGTCGAACGTCCACAATCCGATGACCGTGCTGGGCGGCAGCGCCTTGATCCGGCTGTCGAGCGCGGCGATCACATTCGCCAGCCGGGTCTTGCCGCCGCCGTCGTCGTTCGGCAGCGACTGGTCGAGCATGATCGTGGCGGCGACCCCGGTCGACGGGGTCGCCATGGTGTCGGCCAGGGTGGCGCGCAGGGCGTCGTCTCCCACCGAAAGGGTGGAGGGCAGCGCCGCGAAACTGGTCACCGGGCTGCTCGGCGGTGCGACACCGTTGACCCGGAAACCGGCCTTGGCCAGCTTCGCGAGTTGCTCGGGGGTGTGCATGTACCGCGCGAAGGCGCTGGCGGCAGTGGTCTGTTCCTGCTTCAGCCAGGAGCCGCTGAGCAACACGGTCGGATAGTCGGCCACCGGGACCGCCCCGGGCGGAGTCCAGGATCCCAACTTGCTCTTGGCATCCTGCAGCGATTGGCCGCGCGCGAACAACTGCTGCTCGGTGGTGATGACGGCATGCACCGGAGCGGCCGCCACCTCCTCGGCCTTGGTACCCGGCTTGAGTAGGGCGTTCATCGCCTCGTTGAGGGAATCGTCGGGCAGTTTGGGTTGCCCACCCACCAGCGTGCGCACAGCGGCGCTACCGGATGTCGGCGGCGCGCCGGGAGGTGCCGACGCCGCGGCGATGGCTTCTCCGGCCAGGAACGACGCGTCACCGTTGCCGCCGACCGGCAGGGCCAGCCGCAGCGATCCCCAGTTGCCCATGGACGTCGGGTTCGATTGCAGACCAGGCAGAGCCGCCCAGTTCTGTTTGGACAGGGGCTGGCTGAACTCGGGCCGGATCGCCAGCAGCACCGGCGAGGTCACCAGCGAGCGACTGTCGCTGATGATCTTCTGCCCCGCCGCACCGGACAGCCGGGCCGCCGAGACGGAGCTACCGGGAATCCACAGGCCGGGCTGGCTACCCAGCTCAGCCGGCCACTTGCCGATGAAGCCGCTGATGACGGCGTCGGAGTTGGCCGATTTGACCGTGACGTCGACGCAGCGATCGCCGATGGGTCCCGCTTGCTTGTTGTAGCCGTCGGCGAGCTCTTTCACCTGGTCGGCGATCGAGGGGTCGGCCAGGACGGCGACGGCATCTTTGCCTCCTACGCAGTTCGCGGCGGCCGTGTGCGAACGGTGCGACAACGCGTCTCCGAAGAACTGCCACAGGATCACCCCGGCAACCACGACGACGACGGTGACCAGCGCGACGATCACACCGATGCTGACACCGCGCCGGCCGCCGGCACTGCGGTGCCCGCCCTGCCAATCCCGCAGACCGCGGTGGCTGGCCCGGAACAGCGGCGGCGGGGGAGTTGCCGCCGGCGGCTCCTCGGCCGCCGGTTCCTGCGCAGCCGGCGGTTCGGCGCCGCCCGGGCGGTACCCGAATTCGGGGTAGTCGTCGGCAGCGGGTTCCGCGTATTCGTCCTCGAATCGGCCCACACCCCAGGTGCCGGCGGGCGGTTCGGTGGCAGGTGGCTCGTCGGACGGGCGTCCCTCCGCGAAGGGACCGGGCTCGTCATACTGACCGGGCTGGTCAAACCGCTCGGGTTCGTTGAACTGCTCCGGTTCGTCGAACCGCTCGGGCTCGCGATCGGGTAGGGAATCCCCGGAGTCGGGCTTGCTGTGCCTACCCATGCCGGTGTCTGCGTCCTTTCCCTGGAATCGTGTGCAGGTTGCCGCCCGTCAGGGGCACATCACGCACCCGCGCGAGCCTTGAACTCCCGACGACGCCGGTGCAGGATCGGCTCGGTGTAGCCGTTGGGCTGCTGGCCACCGGACAGGATCAGTTCCTGGGCAGCCAGGAAGGCGATGCTGTCGTCGAAGTTCGGCGCCATCGGCCGGTAGGCCCGGTCGCCCTCGTTCTGCTTGTCGACGAGCGGCGCCATCCGCTCCAGGCTGGCCCGCACGTCCTCGCTGGTGATCACCCCGTGGCGCAGCCAGTTGGCCAGCAGCTGACTCGAGATGCGCAGGGTGGCGCGGTCTTCCATCAGCGCGACGTTATGGATGTCGGGCACCTTCGAACAACCGACGCCCTGTTCCACCCAGCGCACCACGTAGCCCAGGATCGACTGACAGTTGTTGTCGACCTCCTCGCGAATCTCCTCCGGCGCCCAGGCCAGCTCCTTGGCCAGCGGAATGGTCAGCAACTCGTCCAGGGTGGTCCGCTTCTTGCCCGCGAGTTCGTCCTGGACTGCCGAGACGTCCACCTGGTGGTAGTGCATCGCGTGCAGCGTGGCCGCGGTGGGCGAAGGCACCCAGGCGGTGGTGGCGCCGGCCTTGGGCTGACCGATCTTCTGCTCGACCATGTCGGCCATCAACTCGGTCATGGCCCACATGCCCTTGCCGATCTGAGCCTTGCCCTTGAAGCCGGCGGCCAGACCGGTGTCGACGTTGGCGTCCTCGTAGGCCTTGATCCAGGTGCTGTTCTTCATCGCGCCCTTGCGGATCATCGGGCCGGCTTCCATCGAGGTGTGGATCTCGTCGCCGGTGCGGTCCAGGAATCCGGTGTTGATGAAGACGACGCGGTCGGCGGCGGCCTTGATGCAGGCCTTGAGGTTGACGGTGGTCCGCCGCTCCTCGTCCATGATACCGACCTTGAGGGTGGCCTGCGGCAATCCGAGCACGTCCTCGACGCGGCTGAACAGCTCGCAGGTGAACGCCACTTCTTCGGGACCGTGCATCTTCGGCTTCACGATGTACACCGAACCCGTGCGGCTGTTCTGCAGCGGTCCGTTGTCGTCACCGGTGCGCAGACCGTGGATGGCGATCAGCCCGGTGAACAGCGCGTCCTGGATGCCCTCCGGAACCTCGTTCCCGTCGGCGTCGACGATGGCGTCGTTGGTCATCAGATGACCCACGTTGCGCACGAACAGCAGGCTGCGACCGGGCAGTGTCAGCTCCCCGCCGTCGGGCGTGGCGTAGGTCCGGTCCGGGTTGAGCACGCGGGTGAAGGTCTTGCCGTCCTTGCTGACCTCTTCAGACAGGTCGCCGCGGTTCAGGCCGAGCCAGTTGCGGTAGCCGAGCACCTTGTCATCGGCGTCGACGGCGGTCACCGAGTCCTCGAAGTCCATGATCGTGGTGATCGCAGACTCCAGGATCACGTCCTTGATGCCTGCGGCGTCGGTCTGGCCGATCGGCGACTGCGGGTCGATCAGGATCTCGATGTGCAGGCCGTTGTTGACCAACAGCACCGACCAGCTCGGTGAGCCCAGCTCGCCGGAGTAACCGACGAACTTCTCGGGGGCGGCCAGGCCGGTCGAGTCGGATCCCAGCGCAACCTGCAGCTGGCCGTCCTCGATGCTCAGGCCCGTGGCGTCGGTCCAGGAGCCCGAGGCCAGCGGCACGGCGCCGTCGAGGAACTTGCGGGCGTAGGCGATGACCTTGTCGCCGCGCACCTTGTTGTAGCCCGAGCCCTTCTCGGCTCCGTCGTCCTCCGGGATGACATCGGTGCCGTACAGCGCGTCATACAGCGAGCCCCACCGCGCATTGGCCGCGTTGAGCGCGAAGCGCGCGTTGAGCACCGGCACCACCAGCTGCGGACCGGCCGTGGTGGTGATCTCGTCGTCGACGCCGGAGGTGGTGATGGTGAAGTCGTCCGGTTCCGGCTGCAGGTAGCCGATCTCGGTGAGGAACTGCCGGTAGGCGTCCTGGTCGACCGGCGCGATCACCCGCTGCTTGTGCCACCTGTCGATCTGGGCCTGCAGCTCGTCGCGAGTCGCCAGCAGTTCCTGGTTGCGGGGGGTGAGGTCGGTGACGACTTTGTCGACACCCGCCCAGAAGCTGTCCGGGTCGATACCGGTGCCGGGCAGCGCCTCGTTGTTCACGAAGTCATAGAGCACCCGAGCCACGCGCAAGTTGCCTTCGGTCACCCGATCGGTCATTGTTCTCCTCCGTAATGGCCTTACCGGCCCCTCACCAACCTCGCCGAACCACGTCCAAACCGGCCGACTAGCTACCCTCAGACTACCGATGGGTAGCTCGACGAGCCTAGCCCGGCCGACCCTCAATGCCAGGTCACGGCGCGCTGACTGCTTCGCCCGCAGCAACGCGGCGGGCCATGTGAATCGCTTTCTGGCAACGCGGACACAGGGGATTTCGTTCCCTGCAGCACTTGTCTGGTACCCGCGGCCGCTCAGATCATACGGGCTTGTCGATCACTCCCGGGGCGCGCGGTCGCGCATGCTGCCGACGAGGTCCTCCACCAGATCCTCCAGCGCCACCAGCGCGACCACTTCACCGTCATCGGCTGTCACCAGCGCGAGGTGGCTGTTGCTGCGGCGCATCCGCGACAGCGCCTCCGGCAACCCCAGCGCCTGCGGAATCGTCGGCAGCGGACGCACCAGCGCCTGGCCGATCACCGTGTGCGGATTGTCACCCAGGGCAAGCACATCCTTGATGTGCAGATAGCCGATGTAGTTGCCGGCAGCGTCGACCACCGGAAAACGGGAGTAGCCCGTTTGAGCCAGAGCCTGCTCGACGGCGCCGATGGTGGGTCCGGTGCCGGCCGCGGCCACCGGGACCGCGTGCACTCGCGCCAGTGGAACCGCGACGTCTCCGACCACCCGGGTACGTACCCGCAGTGCGCGGGTCAACCGGACGTGCTCCTCCTTGTCGAGCAGACCTTCCGACAGCGACTCGGCAATGAGCTCCGACAACTCCGCGGTCGACACCGTGATGTCGAGTTCCTCTTTGGGTTGCACGCCCAGCAGCCGCAGGATCCCGTTCGCGCATTTGTTGTAGAAGACGATGACCGGCCGCGCGGCGCGCACGTAGGGCAGGTAAGCCGGGACCAGCAACATCGCGGTGCGTTCCGGACCGGCCAGTGCGATGTTCTTGGGCACCATCTCGCCCAGCAGCACGTGCAGCGTCACCACCAGGCCCAACGCCAGAATGAAAGCCAGCGTGTGCACCAGGGCGGGATGCACGCCGGTCAGCTCGAACGCCGACCGCAATAACGAGGCGACCGCAGGTTCGGCGATCCGCCCGAGCAGCAGCGAAGCCACCGTGACGCCGAGTTGAGCGCCGGCCAGCATCGCGGGCAGCTGCTCGCCGGCGCGGATGACGGTGACCGCACTCGCCCTGCCCTGCTCGGCCAGTGCCTCCAACCGGTCCCGGCGGGCGGAGATCATGGCGAATTCCGCGCCGACGAAAAAGGCGTTGAGCGCGATCAGCAGGATCGCCAGCAGCACCGCCACGATCGAGTTCATCGCTCGTCCCCATTCGACCGGGGCAGTTCCTTGAGTTCCAGCAGGTCCAGCCGACGACCGTCCAGCCGGACCACCTTGGCCTGCCAGCGCATCGTTTCATCGGGCAGCCCGTCCCGGTTCAGGGCGGGAATCTCGACCGTCTCGCCGGCCACCGGCATGTGCCCGAGCTCGCGCAGCACCAGGCCGCCGATCGTCTCATACGGGCCTTCCGGAGCCCGGTAGCCGATCGCGGTCTGCACTTCGTCGATGCGCAGCAGACCCGACACCCGCCACCCGCTGCCGTAGGCCACCACGTCCGGCGTCGCGTCGTCGTGCTCATCGCGCACGTCACCGACGATCTCCTCGATCAGGTCCTCGACCGTCACCATGCCCGCGGTGCCGCCGTACTCGTCGACAACCATCGCGGTCTGCAACGAGTTGGCGCGGATCTGGGCCATCACCGCGTCGCCGTCCAGCGTGGAGGGCACCACGGCGACCGGTTTGGCCACCGTCCGCAGCAGGGTGCGCGCCCGTTGCGCCGCGGGCACCTGGAAGGCCTGCTTGACGTGCACGATGCCGACGGTCTCGTCCAGGTCACCCTGCACGACCGGGAAACGGGAGAAACCGGTGGCGGCGACCGCGGCAACCAGATCGACGACGGTGTCGTCGGTCTGCAGGGCGACGATCTTGGACCGCGGGGTCATCAGCTCCTCGGCGGTTCGGGTGCCGAACTGCAATGAGCGGTGCATCAGCGACGCGGTCATGTCGTCCAGCGAGCCGCGCCGTGCCGAGGTCCGTACCAGCGAGACCAGTTCCTGGGGCGTGCGCGCCGAGCGCAGCTCCTCGGCCGGTTCGATACCCAGCCGCCGCACCAGCCAGTTCGCCGCCCCGTTGGTCATCCGGATCGCCGGAGTGAACAGCACCGAGAACAGCCATTGCGGCAACACGACGGCGCGAGCGGTCGGCAACGGACGCGCGACGCCCAGGTATTTGGGCACCAGTTCGCCGAACACCATCGACACCGACGTCACGACCACCAGCGCCAGCACGGTGGTGATGGTGTCGGCCAGTTTGTCCGAGACGCCGATCGCGTCCAGCCACGGATGAGGCAGCGCGGCGACCAGCGGCTCGGTCAGATAACCGGTGGCCAGCGTCGTGATGGAAATGCCCAACTGTGCGCCCGAGAGCTGGAACGACAACCTGCGGTGGGCCCGTCGGATCAACCGGTCCCGGCCGCCCCCGCTGCGCGCGTTGGCTTCCACGGTGCTGCGGTCCAGCGCGGTCAGCGAGAACTCAGAAGCGACGAAGACCGCGGTGCCGAACGTCAGTGCCAGAATGGCCAGCACGCTCAGCACGGTGCCGGAATGGTTCATCAGCCCTTCACCAGCCGGTGGGCAACGGATGCCCTTCAGCGAAGCCGGCGGCGGACTGCACTCCGACCACCGCCCGCTCGTGCAATTCCTCCAGGTTCGCGGCGCCCACATAGGTGCATGTGCTGCGCACGCCGGAAGTGATGTGGTCGATCAGGTCCTCGACGCCGCCGCGGTCGGGGTCCAGCCCCATCCGGGACGTGGAGATGCCCTCTTCGAACAGCGCCTTGCGCGCCCGGTCGAACTGACTTTCCGCACCGGAGCGGGCGACCACGGCCCGCTTGGACGCCATGCCG
The DNA here is from genome assembly GCF_030755175.1 of Mycobacterium sp. TY814. Classification (NCBI taxonomy): domain Bacteria; kingdom Bacillati; phylum Actinomycetota; class Actinomycetes; order Mycobacteriales; family Mycobacteriaceae; genus Mycobacterium; species Mycobacterium sp. TY814. The sequence goes on along the minus strand of NZ_JAUFRY010000002.1, from coordinate 1,702,887 downwards.
TAGCTCTCCTTGTACGGCTGGTTGTCTCGGTCACGCATCAGGTCGCCCGGCGATTCGTAGGTGCCGGCGAACCACGACCCGATCATCACATTCGAAGCTCCGGCGGCCAGCGCCAGGGCCACATCGCGCGGGTGCCGGATTCCGCCGTCCGCCCATACGTGGCCACCCAATTCCCTTGCCGCTGAGGCGCATTCGACCACCGCAGAGAATTGCGGGCGACCCACGCCGGTCATCATCCGGGTGGTGCACATCGCACCGGGCCCGACGCCCACCTTGACGATGTCGGCACCCGCCTCGAGCAGATCCCGGGTCCCCTGCGCCGACACAACATTTCCGGCCACCAGTGGCACACCCAGATTCAGCGCCGCGACCATCTTGATCGCCTCCAGCGTCTTGACCTGGTGTCCGTGCGCGGTATCGATGACCAGGACGTCGACCCCCGACTCGACCAGCGCCTGAGCCTTGGATGCGACCTCGCCGTTGATGCCGACCGCGGCGCCGACCCGGAGTCGGCCGCTGCTGTCGAGCGCGGGACTGTAGATGCCGGTGCGGACGGCGGAGGTGCGCGTCAGCACCCCGGCCAGGGTGCCGTCGGTGTGGGTCAGCACCGCCACAGCGATCGGCGCGTGTTCGAGCAGATCGAAGATCTTGCGCGGGTCGGTGCCGGCCGGCGCCGTGACGAAATCCGTCACGGCGATGTCGCGCACCCGGGTGAATCGGTCGACGCCGACGCAAGCCGATTCCCGGACCAACCCGATGGGCCGGCCCTCGAAGGCCACCACCGCGACACCGTGGGCGCGCTTGTGGATCAGCGCGATCGCGTCGGACACCGAGTCGTCGGGCGCCAGCGTCACGGGAGTGTCGAGCACCAGGTCGCGACTCTTGACGAATTCCACCGTCTGCCGCACCGCCGGGATGGGTAGATCCTGCGGGACGATCACGATCCCGCCGCGGCGGGCCACCGTCTCGGCCATACGCTTTCCCGCCACCGCGGTCATGTTGGCGACGACGACCGGGATCGTGGTGCCGGAGCCGTCGACGGTGGACAGGTCGACGTCGAACCTCGACGCGATATCGGACCGGCTCGGCACGATGAACACATCGTTGTAGGTCAGATCGAATGCCGGGCGGTGCCCGTCCAGAAACTTCATCGTCTCTCGCTAGGCAGGAACTTCACTTCGGTCGCCGCTCCACAGGGTGTGGAACTTCTTGCCGGACTCCTCATCGATGCGCCCGTAAGTGTGCGCACCGAAGAAGTCGCGCAGGCCCTGGGTCAGCGCGGCGGGAAGCCGTTCGGTGCGCAATCCGTCGTAATAGGACAGCGCCGAGGAGAATCCCGGAATGGGGATACCCAACTGGGTCGCGGTCACCACCACCCGCCGCCAGCTGTCGATGGCAGCTTCGATTGCGCTGCGAAAGTAGGGGGCGACGATCAGGGACGGCAGGTCGGGGTCCTCGTCGAATGCCTCCTTGATGCGGTTGAGGAACTTCGCCCGGATGATGCAGCCGCCGCGCCAGATGGTCGCCAGGTCACCCGGCGTGATATCCCAGTCGTATTCGGCACTGCCGGCCTGAATCTGGTTGAAACCCTGCGCGTAGGCGATGATCTTCGACGCGTAGAGCGCCTGCCGGACGTCCTCGGTGAACTGTGCTGCATCGCTCGGCTTGTCACCCAGTTCACCGGAGGCCAGGCCCGTCGTCGCCTTGCGTTGGGCCACCGAACCCGAGAGCGCGCGTGCGAACACTGCCTCGGCGATGCCCGTCACCGGCACGCCGAGGTCGAGCGCCGACTTCACCGTCCAGCGGCCGGTGCCCTTCTGTTCGGCCTCGTCGACGATGACGTCGACCAGTGGCTTACCGGTCCTGGCGTCCGTCTGACGCAGCACCTGCGCGGTGATCTCGACGAGGAAGCTATCCAGATCACCGGAGTTCCATTCGTCGAAAACGTCGGCGATCTCGCCCGCCGACTTGCCCAGACCGTCGCGCAGCAGTTGATACGCCTCGCCGATCAGCTGCATGTCGGAGTACTCGATGCCGTTGTGCACCATCTTGACGAAGTGGCCCGCACCGTCGGGGCCGATGTGCGTGCAGCAGGGCACGCCGTCGACGTGCGCGGAGATCTCCTCGAGCAGCGGGCCGAGCGACTCGTAGGACTCGGCGGGTCCGCCGGGCATGATCGACGGCCCGTTCAGCGCGCCTTCCTCGCCACCGGAGATGCCGGCGCCGACGAAGTGCAGACCACGCTCACGAATGGCCTTCTCCCGGCGAATGGTGTCGGTGTACAACGCGTTGCCGCCGTCGATGATGATGTCGCCCTCTTCCATGGCGTCGGCGAGCTCATTGATGACGGCGTCGGTGGGGTCGCCGGCCTTGACCATGATGATGACCCTGCGCGGCTTTTCCAGTGCGGCAAGGAATTCCGGGATCGTCTCACTACGTACGAAGTTGCCGTCGGAGCCGTGCTCGTCCAGCAGCGCGTCCGTCTTGGCCACCGACCGGTTGTGCAGCGCCACGGTGTAGCCATGCCGGGCGAAGTTGCGGGCCAGGTTCGATCCCATCACGGCCAGCCCCGTCACACCGATCTGTGCGGTCGCGGTCTTCGAATCCGACGAACTCATGTCCTGCCTCTCAGTCGGGCCCAGCAGTGGGAGAACCGGGAAAACCTAGGAAACCTGGGAAATACTGTCGCACAGCGGCCGCGCCAGCGTTCCACGACGCTCGGCTCGGTGCCTACGAGGCGACCAACCGGTGCAGCTCCGTGAGCCACGGTACGGCCAGTGCGATCGTGGGCACCACCAGCACTGCCGCGGCGGTCAGGTAGGCGCCTGCCGACAGCAGCGGGCTGTTGCCCCGGCCGGAGAGCCGCCGGACCCGCAATACGGTGCTGGGTCCTCCCGCCGCCAGTGCACCCGAGGGTGCGCGACCGGAAGCACAGGCCACCAGGGCGCGGGCCAGGGGAGTGCGACCCACCGTGCGCACCGCGGCATCATCGGCCAGCAGCTCTACGAGCAATTGCACGGCTCCCAGCGCGTTCGCGCTGCGCACCAGGCGTGGGAACGCGGCATGCACGGCCGTGAACGCTTCCAACACCAGGTCGTGGCGGGCCCGTAGGTGAGCCCGCTCGTGGGAGAGGATGGCAGCGACTTCGGTGTCGGCGAGTGTTTCCAGTGCGCCTTCACTGACCACGACCCGGCTGCGCACCCCGGGCAGGCAGTAGGCGAGGGGTTGCTTGACGTCTAGGACCCGCAGGTCACGGGCCCTGGCGCAGGGCTGGCACAGGGCGGAATCATGGCTGACGCCAACCAGGTCGACAACCATCCGATGGTGCGCGCGGCGCCGCCGGGTGGCGATGGCCACCCGCACCACGGCCACCATCAGGCGCGCCCCTACCAGCACGGTCAGTGCGAAGACGGTCACGTAGGCAGCCCACAGCGGCCAGCCCAGGCGACTCTCGGCATCGACGATGCCGGCGGTCGGCCGCCCGTCCGGGCCGGGCATCAGCAACCGGCTGGCGATGGCGATACCGGCGCTGAAAGTGGACAGCACCGCCGCGAGCGCGATCGCCTGCCAGAGCACCATGGCGGCCCGGGGAGCCCGCAGCGGCCACTTCGCGCGGGACAGGACTGCCGGTGTCGGCCCAGCCAGCAGCACCGCAAGGATGGTGAAGGCCAGCGCAGACACGCTGTAATTCTCCCTCAGTCGTCGGCCGGAGGTCCAGCGGATAGCGAATTGCGTTGGTTTGCTTCGAGTTCGGCGAGCGCCCGGCGCAGCGCATCGGCCTCGTCCGCACCCACCCGCTCGACGAAGTGCACCAGCGCCGCCTGACGACTGCCGGAGTCCTCGGCCTGGGCAAGCGCGTCGACCATCAACCCGGCCACCAGTTCGTCGCGCCCGTGCACCGGCGCATATCGATGGGCCCTGTCATCCCGGATCTGGGACACCAGGTTCTTCTTCGCCAACCGTTGCAGCACGGTCATGACGGTCGTGTAGGCCAGGTCGCGCTGCGCCGACAACGCCTCGTGCACCTGGCGAACAGTCTGAGGTTCCGGCGTGGACCAGAGGTGGTCCATCACCGCGCGTTCTAAATCCCCCAGCCGCGTCAGCTTGGCCATAGTTCATCTCCTGAGCGTTAGAACCAGCGTACTCCGGCTTACTACCGAGTGTCGTACCCATCGGGCCGTCGATTCACCACACTACGCAACCGACGCTTGCGAAATTAGGGCAGCCTTGCCTATGCTGAACCCGGTCGAGCGAAGACGGCAGCGGAGAGTCCTGAGGGCTGCAGCGACCCCGCGCCTCCTCGATCGGCGAGCCCCGTGCCATGTGTACGGGGCTCGCCTGTCTTCAGGGACCGTTGCACCAATGGTGTAGACACAAAGCGTGTCATCAGCGCCCGAGCAGGAATTCGTTGCAGCGTTCGACAATGAACTGGGTCTGCAATTCACCGAACTGACCCCTGACAGCGCCCGCGCGCAACTTGAGGTCAAGCCGAAGTTGCTGCAGCCGATGGGCCTGGTCCACGGCGGCGTCTACTGCTCCGTGGTCGAAAGCATGGCCAGCGTGGCCGCCTACACCTGGCTGGCCGCCAACGGCGGCGGCAATGTGGTGGGGGTCAACAACAACACCGACTTTCTGCGCGCCATCAAGTCGGGCATGGTCTACGGCAAGGCCGAACCGATCCACCGCGGCCGTCGCCAGCAGCTGTGGCTGGTCACCATCACCGACGAGGACGACCGACTCGTGGCGCGGGGTCAGGTGCGCCTGCAGAACCTTGAGGTCTGAAACCGCGTCGCGTGCGACTTTCAGCGAGCTTCGCTGTCTCACAACACAATTCGCCGTAGGAGCCGACGTCAGGATGTTGACGCCGGCCGGCGGCGGAACGCTGACCACCTGGCAGGCCGATCGGCTGACCGGCTAGCTGGCCTTTCGCGTCACGGCCCCGGAACTGCGCGCCTCGGCGGCAGCCTCCGCGAGTTGTTCCAGCCGCGTTCGTGCGAAGGCCTGCTGATCGGTGATCGTCAGCTGACCCCGCCGGGTGCTCAGGAACGTCACCGTCCACGACAGCAGCGTGGCGACCTTGGTCTTGAACCCGACCAGGTAGACAAGGTGCAGCACCAGCCACATCAGCCAGGCGATGAACCCGCTGAACTCGAGCGGGCCGATCTTGGCGACCGCGGAGAACCGCGACACCGTGGCCATCGAGCCCTTGTCGAAGTACTCGAACGGCTCCCGCTCGGACGGGTCGGCCCCCGCCAGCTCGGCCTTGATGTTGTTGGCGACGTACTTGCCGCCCTGAATGGCTCCCTGCGCCACGCCGGGAACACCCTCGACCGCGGCCATGTCGCCGACGACGAAGACGTTGGGGTGCCCGGGTATCGACAGGTCGGGCAGCACCTGAACCCGGCCGGCCCGGTCGAGTTCGACGTCGGACTGCTCTGCGAGGTCGCGGCCCAGCCTGCTGGCGGACACCCCGGCCGACCACACCTTGCAAGCCGATTCGATGCGCCGCTCGGTGCCATCGGCGTCCTTGACCGTGATGCCGTTGCGGTCCACGTCGGTGACCATCGCGCCCAACTGGATCTCGACGCCCAGCTTCTCCAACCGCGCGGCGGCCCGCTCGCCCAGCTTCTCTCCGAAGGGAGGCAGCACGGCCGGCGCGGCATCAAGCAGGATCACTCGCGCTCTCGTCGAATCGATATGCCGGAACGCGCCTTTCAGGGTGTGCTCCGCCAATTCGGCGATCTGCCCGGCCATTTCGACGCCGGTGGGACCGGCGCCGACGACGGTGAAGGTGAGCAGCTTGGCGCGCCGCTCCGGGTCGCTGGACCGTTCGGCCTGCTCGAAAGCACTCAGAATTCGGCCGCGCAACTCCAGCGCGTCGTCGATCGTCTTCATGCCGGGTGCGAATTCGGCGAATTGGTCGTTGCCGAAATAAGACTGGCCGGCGCCGGCCGCCACGATCAAGCTGTCGTAGGGCGTCTCGTAGGTGTGTCCGAGCAACTCCGAGATGACGACTTTGCGAGCCAGGTCAATGTGGGTGACGTTGCCCAGCAGCACCTGCACATTGCGCTGCTTGCGCAGGATGACGCGGGTGGTCGGCGCAATCTCACCCTCGGAGATGATGCCGGTGGCGACTTGGTACAGCAAAGGCTGGAACAGGTGGTGCGTAGTGCGCGCGATCAACTTGATGTCGACGTCAGCGCGCTTGAGCTTCTTTGCCGCCGTGAGTCCGCCGAACCCCGATCCGATAATGACGACACGGTGTCGCTGACGCGGTTCAACTGTGGGTTCTTGTTGCGGGCTCATGTTCTCGCTGCTCCTGACGGATCTCCTCGAGCGGACGACTGCAGTTAGCTATTACCCAAAGCCTAGTCAACCCACCCGCACAAACCCAACCGCGAGCCTGTGTAATTAGCCACACTCAGCGAATTGCCTTAAGTGGCCTCGCTTTCCCTATCCGCCCAGCAGCGGGCGCAGCGCCTCCGCAACGCTGGTGATGGCACCCGGGATGTGACCGCCCGGGATGTTGATGATGGCGCCGTCCAGGCCGGCGGCCAGCACTTTGGCCTCAACCTGTTCGGCGATCTGAGCCGGGCTGCCGATCGCCATGCGGGCCGTCAGATTCTCGGGAAGGTGTTCGGGTTTGGCATTTTCGTCGACCATCACCGTCAGCATCATGCTGGTTTCCAGGGTGGCCGGGTCTCGACCCACTTCCGCGCAGCGCGCCTTCACGGCGTCCATTTTGCGGGGCAGTTCCGCGAACGCCGCGACGATGTTGAGGTGGTCGGCGTAACGCGCCGCGATGCCGAACGTCTTCTTCTCGCCACCACCGCCGATCAGCACCGGAATCCGTTCGCGGTAACGGGGTTCGGCCATCGCCGACTCGGCGGAGTACCACCGGCCGGAGAACGTCGGGCGCTCTCCCTTGATCATCGGGTCGATGATCTGCATCGCTTCCTCGAGACGGTTGAAGCGGTCGGTGAAGGTTCCGAATTCGAAGCCCAGCTGCCGGTGTTCGAGTTCGAACCAGCCGGCCCCGATCCCCAGCACCGCGCGGCCGGCGCTGACCACGTCGAGAGTGGTGATCACCTTGGCCAGCAGGGTCGGGTTGCGGTAGGTGTTTCCGGTCACCAGCGTGCCGAGTTGCATGCGCTCGGTAGCGGTGGCCAGCGCCCCCAGCGCCGTATACGCCTCGAGCATCGGTTGATCCGGGGTGCCAAGCATCGGCAGTTGGTAGAAGTGGTCCATCACGAAAAGCGAGTCGTAGCCGGCCGATTCGGCTTCCCGGGCTTGCGCGATGACGGTGGGGAACAGGTTTTCGACACCGGTTCCGTAAGAGAAATTGGGAATCTGGAATCCAAGCCGTATAGCCACGGTGACTACCGTAGCTTCCGGCCGCAGACCCGGTTCAGGCGAAGTGGGCGAGTGCGCCGTGACTGACGTGCAGCGTCTGCCCCGTGATGTGGCGGGCCGCCGGAGTGGTCAAAAACAGCGAAAGTCGGGCAATCTCCGCCGCGACCGGTGCGGGCGTACGCGAAAGACCGTCGTAGCCGGCCTGGACGCTACGGCCAGTGGCGACGGCGTTCACCGTGATCCCGCGGGTGCCGTAGACCTCAGCCTGCCCGCTCACCCAGCTGGACACGGCAGCCTTGATCGAGGCGTCGACACTTCCCGCGGGCGGGTTCTCGGTCAGCACGGTGATGATGTGCCCCCCGGAACGCAGGTGGTCGCCCACGCACTGCACCGTCAGCACCGCCGAGAGCAGGGTTGCGTCCAGCGTCCGCCGCCACGCGGTGGCCGTGTCGGACAGCGAGTAGGTGCGCGGGTCACCGGCGTCCCAGGTAGGAGCCGGGATGTTGACGATGGTGTCGAGGTGGTGGGGGAACAGCGACCGGGCCTCCTGGAGGCTGGCCGGGTCGGTCGTGTCGCAGACGATCGCGTCGACGTCCAGTTCCTTGGCCACGACCTCCAGGTCGCCACCGCGGGCACCCACCAGAGTGACCTTGTGTCCGTCGTCACGGAAACTTTCGGCTACTGCCCGTCCCAGATCGGTGTCTCCACCGGTGACCACAACCTCCACTGCCACGACCTCCTCGTGCTATGGCGTCAGCGCGGTCCATGTTACTGGACAGTAGCTATTCGACGAAACCACGCGCCGAGGCGACGCGCTGATCAATTGCATAACTATTCGACCGCTTCATCGCGGCGCTAGGTTTGACCGATGCGTCGCATTCAGGTGCTGGCCGGATTTGTGACGATGCTGCTGGTCTGCAGCCTGACGGCGTGCGATTCCGGGTCTCGGCAGTCTCAGCAGTCCCGGTCGGTCGTGGTGTTCGCCGCCGCTTCGCTTAAACAGGTCTTCACCTCGATCGGCGAGCAGTTCCAGTCGGACAACCCGGGTGTGACCGTGACCTTCAACTTTGCGGGTTCCTCGGAGCTGGCGACCCAGTTGATCCAGGGCGCCGGCGCCGACGTGTTCGCCTCCGCGGACACCGCGCAGATGGACAGAGTGGCGCAGGCGGGCATGCTGGCCGCTGCAGCGACGAACTTCGCAGCCAACACCCTGGTCGTCGTCACGGCGCCGGGCAACCCGAAGAACATCGGCTCCTTTGCCGACCTCACCCGTCCCGGGCTGAGCGTGGTGGTGTGTCAGCGACCGGTGCCCTGCGGCTCGGCTACCCACCGCATCGAGGACACCACGGGCGTGCAGCTGCACCCCGTCAGCGAGGAACCCAGTGTCACCGATGCACTGGACAAAGTGATCACCGGTCAGGCCGATGCGGCTCTGGTTTACGTCACCGACGCGAAGAACGCCGGAAGTAAAGTCACAACGGTCGCGTTTCCCGAGGCCGCGCGGGCGGTGAATGTCTATCCGATCGCGGTGCTCAAGAAGGCACCGCAAACGACGCTGGCCGAGAAGTTCCAGGCTGCGGTGACGGGCCCGGCCGGGAGAGGGGTGCTGGACCGGGCCGGCTTCGCCAAGCCCTGAGTAGCGATGTCCACGCCATCCCACCTGCCGCGCTGGGTCTACCTGCCGGCCGCGGCCGGCACGCTCTTTGTCGGCCTCCCGCTGCTGGCGGTTGCGGTCAACGTCGACTGGACCCACTTCTGGGCATTGATCAGTAGTGATTCCTCGACGACGGCGCTGCTGCTGAGCCTGAAGACCGCCGCGGCCAGCACCCTGCTGTGCGTGCTAGTAGGTGTTCCGATGGCGCTGGTGCTGGCGCGCAGCCCGTTGCGTCCGGTGCGTGCGCTGCGACCGGTGATCCTGCTGCCGCTGGTGCTGCCTCCGGTCGTGGGTGGCATCGCCCTGCTGTACGCCTTCGGCCGGCTCGGCCTGGTGGGGCGCTACCTCGAAGCGGCAGGCATCAGCATTGCGTTCACGACCACGGCCGTCGTGTTGGCGCAGACGTTCGTCTCGCTGCCGTTTCTGGTGATCTCGCTGGAAGGCGCGGCCCGCAGCGCCGGAGCCGACTACGAAGTCGTGGCGGCGACGCTCGGAGCGCGGCCCACCGCGATCTGGTGGCGGGTCACCCTGCCGCTGCTGGCGCCCGGTCTGGCCTCCGGAGCGGTGCTGGCGTTCGCGCGGTCGCTGGGGGAGTTCGGCGCGACACTGACTTTTGCCGGCTCCCTGCAGGGCGTTACGCGCACGCTGCCGCTGGAGATCTACCTGCAGCGCGTGGCCGACCCGGACGCGGCTGTGGCACTGTCGCTCCTGCTGGTGGCGGTCGCGGCTGTGGTGGTGCTCGGCCTGGGCGCGCGCCGGCTGACCGGGACCGACGCGAGGTAGTAGCCGGCGATGAGCGATCTGCGACTGCGTGCGGTGGTGTCCGATCGGGGCCTGGACGTGGAATTCTCGGTGGCCGCCGGCGAGGTGTTGGCCATGCTGGGCCCCAACGGCGCGGGTAAGTCGACGGCGCTGCACGTCATCGCCGGGCTGATGCGGCCGGACTCCGGTGTGGTGCGGCTGGGGGATCGGGTGTTGACCGATACCGCGCACGGGGTACAGGTGCCCACCCACGACCGGCGGGTGGGGCTGCTGCTGCAGGATCCGTTGCTGTTCCCGCACCTGCGCGTGGTCGCCAACGTGGCCTTCGGACCGCGCAGTCGCGGCGGCATGCTTCCGTCCCGCCGGGCCCGGGAGACGGCGCTGCGCTGGCTGCGGGAGGTCGATGCCGCAGATCTTGCCGACCGCCGACCGCGCCAGCTGTCCGGGGGCCAGGCCCAGCGCGTGGCGATCGCGCGGGCGCTGGCCGCCGAACCGGAGTTGTTGCTACTCGACGAGCCGCTGACCGGACTGGATGTGGCAGCGGCGACGGCAATTCGGGCGGTGCTGCGCGACGTGGTCCGCCGCACCGGCTGCGCGGTCATCCTGATCACTCACGACCTGCTCGATGTGTTCGCGCTGGCCGACCGGGTGCTGGTGCTCGAGTCCGGCAAAGTCGCCGAGGCCGGGCCGGTGGCCCAGGTGCTGGCGGCGCCGAGGAGCCATTTCGGTGCCCGGATCGCCGGCGTCAACCTGGTCGGCGGCACCATCGCAGCCGACGGCACGCTGCACACCCAGTCCGGGTTGCGCTGGCACGGTACCGGCGATGTGCCCCTGGCCCCGGGCCGGCACGCGGTCGCGGTGTTCGCCCCGGCGAGCGTGGCCGTCTACTCGGACCCGCCGCACGGCAGCCCGCGCAACACCGTGGAGGTGACAGTGGGCGAGCTGGACACGCGCGGCCCGACGGTGCTGGTGCGCGCGGCTGATCAGGCCGACGGAGCGCCGGGGCTGGCCGCCAGTATCACCGCGGACGCGGCGGCGGAACTGCAGCTCACGCCCGGCCGGCGCGCGTGGTTTAGCGTCAAAGCGGCCGAGGTTTCGCTGTACCCGGCGCTGGACGACAGATAGCGCCGTGACCTCAGATGCGAGACACCGGCTGGGCCTTCCTTGCTTCGGGCCGGCGAGAGGGTAGGTTCGTCGCCATGCACCAGGTGGACCCGAACCCGTCACGCCGCAAGGGATTACTGGCGTCGCTGGCCATCGCCGCGGCGACCGCCGTCACCATTGCGATGCCGGCAACTTCCAGCGCCGACCCAGAGCCGGCGCCTACACCGACTCCCACCGTCGCGCCGCCTGCGTCGCCCGCTCCCGCATCCCCGGCACCGGCCGCCGGGGCTCCGGCGGCCACCCCCAGCCCGTCGGCCACGCCCGCACCGGGTGCCTCGCCCGCGCCCGGAGCCAGCCCCACCCCAACCGCCCAGCCTGCCGATCCCAACGCGGTGCCGCCGCCGGCCGACCCCAACGCCCCGCCGCCGCCTGACCCGAATGCTGTGGAAGCCGGACGGGTGACCAACGCCGTCGGCGGATTCAGCTTCATCGTCCCGCCAGGGTGGGTGGAATCCGACGCCTCCCACCTGGACTACGGATCGGCCCTGCTGAGTAAGGCGGCCGGCGAGGCGCCCATGCCCGGACAGCCGCAGCCGGTGGCCAATGACACCCGCATCGTGCTGGGCCGGCTCGACCAGAAGCTCTACGCCAGCGCCGAGGCCACCAACCCGAAAGCCGCGGTCCGGCTGGGATCGGACATGGGTGAGTTCTTCATGCCGTATCCCGGTACCCGGGTCAACCAGGAGACCGTTCCGCTCAACGCCAACGGTGTGTCCGGCAGCGCGTCGTACTACGAAGTGAAATTCAGCGACACCACCAAGCCGAACGGCCAGATCTGGACCGGCGTGGTCGGCACCCCGGCCGGCGCGACGCCTACCGCAGGCCCTCCGCAGCGCTGGTTCGTGGTGTGGCTGGGCACCTCGAACAACCCCGTGGACAAGAACGCGGCCAAGGCGCTGGCTGAGTCGATCCGGCCCTGGACTCCTCCCGCGGCTCCCCCTCCGGAAGCGGTTCCGGGCGCCCCGGCACCGGCACCCGCCGAGCCCGGCGCCCCGGCCCCCGCGCCCGCTCCGGCACCGGCGCCCGCTCAGGCACCGGCCGCGCAGAGCCCGGCGTCGACGCAACCGCGGAGCACCCAACCGGCCTGAAACTTAGGCCGAAACGTTCCTCCATTCGTTACGCAGAAGGCGTATACCGATAGCACGGTCCAGTGACTGAGCTGGACCTGCCATCGGAGAGGAACCTTGATGAACGTCATGGCAGCGACCGAATTTCTCGCCCGCTCCACCACGCTGACCAGCGTCGGATGGATCGGCTACATCATCATCGGCGCGCTGGCGGGCTGGATTGCCGGCAAGATCGTCAAGGGCGCCGGGTCGGGCATCCTGATGAACATCGTGATCGGCATTGTCGGCGCGCTGATCGGCGGGTTCCTGCTGAGCTTCGCCTTCGACACCGCGTCAGGTGGCTGGTGGTTCACCTTCTTCACCGCCATCCTGGGTTCGGTGATTTTGCTGTGGCTCGTAGGCATGGTGCAGCGGCGCTGAATTACCGCGCTGTGCGGGGAGATTCGCCGATTCTGCACGATTGACGGCATACACACCGGGTACTACGACGGGGTCCCCTCGACAAGTTAATACCCGAAGGAGCTGGTCATGGTCCTGCACATCATCGGAATGATCGTTCTCGGACTGATCGTCGGACTGATTGCGCGACTCGTCGTGCCGGGCAGGCAGCCGATGGGCTGGATCGCCACGGCACTGCTCGGCATCGTCGGTGCCTATGTCGGCGGCACGCTGGGCAGCGTGGTCTTCCCGCCACACAAATTCACCATCACTCCGCCTATCAACCACTCGTTCCTCGGAGCGCTGGTCGGCGCAGTGCTCCTGCTGCTGATCTACAAATTCGTCACGTCGCGCACCCGCACCCTGTAGGAGACCGGGCCGGCGCGGCATGATGACGTAATGGCCGCCAGCCCGACCAGCACCAGCATGACCGCGTGGCGGGTGCGTCAACCTGGACCGATGCAGAGCAAGCCGCTGGAACGCGTCACTACCGAGGTCCCGCGTCCCGCTCCGTCGGAGTTATTGGTTGCCGTATCCGCATGCGGGGTCTGCCGCACCGATCTGCACGTCACCGAAGGCGATCTTCCCGTGCACCGGAACAGGGTCACTCCCGGCCACGAGGTGGTGGGGGAGGTCGTCGAGGTCGGCTCCGATGCCGGTGACGAGTTCCACGTCGGGGACCGGGTGGGAATCGCCTGGCTGCGGCACACCTGCGGAGTGTGCAAGTACTGCCGCCGGGGCGACGAAAACCTGTGCCCGGAGTCCCGCTACACCGGTTGGGACGCCGACGGGGGATACGCCGAATTCGCGACGGTCCCCGCCGCTTTCGCGCACCCTCTGCCGAGTGGTTACAGCGACTCCGAACTGGCGCCGCTGTTGTGCGCAGGGATCATCGGGTACCGGTCGCTGTTGCGGGCCGAGCTGCCGGCCGGGGGCCGGTTGGGGCTGTATGGCTTCGGCGGCAGCGCCCACATCACCGCCCAGGTCGCGTTGGCCCAAGGGGCGGAAGTGCATGTGATGACCCGCGGAGCCCGGGCGCGCGACCTGGCACTGGAGTTGGGAGCGGCATCCGCCCAGGGCGCGGCCGATCCGCCGCCGGTGCCGCTGGACGCGGCCATCCTGTTCGCTCCGGTCGGCGATCTGGTGCTGCCGGCAATGGAGGCCCTCGACCGGGGCGGCACGCTCTCGGTGGCGGGCATTCATCTCAGTGATATTCCGACGCTCAATTACCAGCGGCATCTGTTCCAGGAGCGGCAGATCAGATCGGTCACCTCGAACACCAGGGCCGACGCACGCGCTTTCCTGGACTTCGCCGGCCGCCACCACATCGAGGTCACCACACCGGAGTACTCGCTGGCCGACGCTGATCGTGCGCTGACCGACCTGAGCACGGGCGAGATCGCCGGCGCCGCAGTGTTGTTGGTCTAGGTCGACGGTTTGGCGGTCTAGGTCGACAGGTGCCAGACCAAGGCGGCGGCCAGGGCGCCGACGCCGTTCAGCGACCAGTGCAGCGCAATGGGAGCAATCAGGCTGCCGCTGCGACGCCGTAGCCAGCTGAAGACGAATCCGGCGGCACCGGTGGCCAGCACAGCCATCGTCACTCCGGCAAGCATGCCGAAGACGCCACCGCCGAATAGGCGGGTGAAGCCGACGTTGTTGCTGGTCAGGCCCAGAGACGTCGCGATGTGCCACATTCCGAACAGCAGCGATCCGGCCAGGGCGACCCCGCGGAAACCCCATGCCCGGTGCAGCGCGCCGTGCAGCACCCCACGGAAAACCAGCTCCTCCGGGATGACCGTCTGCAGCGGAATGATGACCATCGAGGCGACGAGTGCGCCGGAGATGGTCGCGTAGTGGTTGTTGAGGAACATCGGCCGGGTGATCGGCAGCGCCACACCCACCGCGATGACGGACACCACCAGCGCCACGGCGGCCACGGCGTAGCCCACCCCGGATCTCCAATGCTCGCGGCCGAGGCCGAGTTCGGCCCAGTCCAGACCGCGCCACCGGACCAGGAGCACCAGGCCGATGGCGGCCAGGGGGACCGTCGCGATGCTCGCCCACGCCGTGGTGAAGTGCGCGACCACGTTTGTCAGCACCAGGACGGCGACGACCACAGCGATGTCGGCGTAAAGGCGGAACCGCTCGCTTTGCGGGAGTGCTGGGCTGTGATCGGACATTGCCGCGAGTCTACCTGCGGGTCCGCTGCGCGACCTCGGCTTTGATTTCCGCTGAGAGCGCATCGGCGACTGCGAGCCTGATCAGCAACTCGGGTTGCAATAGGCGTGCCCGGAAGACCAGCCCGATAGTGACGTCATGATCAGGGCGGTGCGCGACGGTGATGTCATCGCCGGCGCGAACGGTACCGGGTGTGATCACCCGCAGATAGGCGCCAGGAATGGCGGCCTGGGTGAAGGTCTTGATCCAGCCGCGCTGCTCGAGCATCGCCGCGAAGGTCCGGCATGGCGTGCGAGGCGCGGAGACTTCCAGGACCGGACCGTCGTTGCCGACGCGCCAGCGTTCCCCGATGAGGGCCTCGGTGACATCGATGCCGGCGGTAGTCAGGTTCTCACCGAACATTCCGTTGGTGAGGGTGCGCTTCAGCTGGCCTTCCCAGTTATCGAGGTCCTCGCGCGCGTAGGCGTAGACGGCCTGGTCGTCGCCGCCGTGGAACTTCGGGTTGCCGATGGCGTCGCCGGCCAGGCCGCTGCCCGTTTTGCCCGGCGCCTGCACCAGGACGGTCTCGTCGGTGGGGACCTTGTAGATGCCGGTCACCTTCGATCGTGCGCGCGGATCGGGGTTCGGGCGAGCCTGAGCCACGTTGACGGACAAGACTTTCGGCATCTGGCCAGAGTAACCGGGCGTCAGGTCACGCTAGTCAGTCGATAGCAGCAGGAGGACACAGCACGCCCGCCTCATCTCGCGCCGGTCACCGTCAAGATGGTCCGGGCCACCAAGGCGGGGTCATCCACCATGGGAACGTGCCCGACGCCCGGCAGGGTCGTGAATGAAGCCTGTGGCACCCGCCGACGGGCGATCGGGTCGCACAGCGGTACCGGAACGATCGCGTCGTTCCCCGACCATGCGATGGTCACCGGGCATGGCAGCGGATCCAACGGTGCGATCTGTTCACCGGAACCCAGAAAGTCGTCGACGTCGACTGTGCAGCCGATCATGTCATCGATGGCCGAGACGCTTTGGGCCGTGGTGATCCGGTCTGCGTGGCAGGCGGCGTCCCGCAAGCCGAGTCGGCGCACGGTCGCCGACTTCATTGCGACAGCGACCATCGGACGTAGTGGACGCGCGACCCGCCCAATCGCCACGAACTTGTGAATCTGCTTGAGCACGTGGGCCTGAGCGCTGTCCCCGGAGAACCAAAATCCGGCCGGGGCGAACGCACACACGGTTGCCGCGCGGCCGCGCCGGGCCAACTCGATGGCCATCCAGCCGCCCAGCGAGAGACCCACAACATGCGGACGCTCGAGGCCGTGCGCGTCGAGGTAGCGCTCCGCGTCGTCAACCAAATCGCTGACGGTAGCCGGACGCGGCGGAGCCGGTGACCCGCCGCGATGCCCGGCCGTGGTGAACGAGTGCACGCGGTGCTGATCGGACAGCAGTGGCACGACGTCCTGCCAACCGTTGCCCGACATGAGAATGCCGTGCAGCAGGACCAGGGGAGACTTCTCGGACGTCACGCGGCAAAGTCTTGCATCTGCCTGCACAGATGGAAACGGTCCAGTTAGTTGAGCACGTGGGTGCGATGACCGGCTTCGTCGAGCAGGCGGGTGGGATGACCGGCTTCGTCGAGCATGCGGGTGCGATGACCGGCTTCGTCGGGTACGTCGCGGTCACTTGCCCGGCCTGGTTTGTCCGTCGCGACCGAACCATGCCACCAACCGTCCAGTCCCGGCCGCAGTAATCCGTCGATATGCGAGCCCCGCGGACGGCTCGAGGTTGTCGGCGGCGGTGAAAGACCGGCTCTGACCTGGCGTGAGTCCGGTACGGGGAGTTGTCGGCGGGCCCGAGTAGTATCGCACACATGTTCGAACCGATGCCCGCTTCGTCGTGGGAGGGGAAACCGTTCAGCGAGCTGACCGCGGCCGAGCGGATGGCGCGTTTCGATGCGCTGATGGGCCAGATGTTCGAACACCGCGAGGGCCTGCTGGGCAAGACCGCGGAATCGCGTGGGTGGGTGACGCGGGTGTGCGCGGCGGCGCGACTGGTCAATCAGGCCACGGCCGCGGAGTTGGTGGCGATTGGGGAGTTGTTCGCCTACCGGTTGGCCCGGGGTGGGGAGCGGGAGGACTGGGCGATCGACACGATGAAGGCGGTGGCTGGGGAGGTGGCCGCGGGGTTGAAGATCAGTCAGGGCCGTGCGGAGACAAAGGTGCGCTATGCCCGGGCGATGCGTGAGCGGCTACCGCAGGTGGGCGCGGTGTTGTGTGCCGGGGATATCGATCTGGAGGCGTTCTCGACGATTGTGTTCCGTACCGATCTGATCGAGGACCCGCAGGTGCTGGCGGCGGTGGACGCCGCGATCGCCGCGCGGGTGACGCGCTGGCCGTCGTTGAGCCGGGGGCGGCTGGCTAAGAAGGTCGATGCGATCGTGGCCCGCGCCGATGTGGATGCGCTGCGCCGCCGCAAAGAAGCGCAGGCTGATCGGGAGGTGTGGATCGGTCCGCCGGCCGACGGGATCTGCCCGATCGAGGGCCGGTTGCGCAGCACCGACGCCCGGGCCGTGGAGGCGCGGCTGACGGTGTTGGCGGCCACGGTGTGCCCGCATGATCCGCGCACCACCGCCCAGCGCCGCGCTGATGCGTTGGGGGCGCTGGCCGCTGCGGCGACCCGGCTGGGCTGTGAATGCGGCCGTCCCGATTGCACCGCCGCCGCCAGCAAGCCGTCCGGCCCGGTGGTGATTCAGGTGATCGCCGAACAAGCCACCCTCAACGGGCACGCCGACAGCCCCGCCTACCTACTGGGCGGGCAGGACCTCATCACCCCTGAACTGCTGGCCGAGTTGGCGCTGTCCGCCAAACAGGTGCCGTTGATCCATCCCGGCTACGCCGCCCCCGAACCCCACTACACCCCGTCTGCGGGGTTGGCCGATTTCGTGCGGGCCCGGGATCTGACGTGCCGCTGGCCCGGCTGCGAGGTACCGGCCACCGGCTGCGATCTGGATACCATCCCCTACGCCCAGGGCGGGCCCACCCATGCCGGCAACCTCAAGTGCTACTGCCGCACACAGCAACGATTATCTCAAGTACATTTAAGACATGAGCACCCCAAAAGCCGCCATCTACCTGCGCATATCCAGCGACCACACAGGGCAGGAGCTAGGTGTCAGCCGCCAGCGCGAGGACTGCCTAGCCCTCTGCGAAGCCAAGGGCTGGGAGCCGGTGGAGTACATCGACAACGACATCTCGGCGTCGTCGGGCAAGAAGCGTCCCGCCTATGAGCGGATGCTCACCGACATCAGAGAAGGCCGCATCGTCGCGGTGGTGTGCTGGGATCTCGACCGCCTCCACCGCCGACCTATCGAGCTAGAAGGCTTCATGGCCCTGGCCGATGAACGTCACCTCGCTCTGGCGACGGCTTCCGGGGATGTCGATCTGAGCACCGCCCAAGGGCGACTGGTGGCCCGGCTCAAGGGGTCGGTGGCGGCGCACGAGATCGAGCACAAGCGTGCCCGCCAGGTCCGTGCCGCCCAGCAGAAGGCTGAGGCTGGCCGACCTCAGTGGGTCAGGGCCTTCGGCTACGACGACCAACGCCAGCCCCACCCAGTCACTGCCCCGATGGTCAGGGAGGCCTACGCCAGTGTGCTGGCCGGTGGCTCTATCTCTGATGTGGCCCGCACATGGAACGCAGCAGGCAAGCACGGGCTCACCGGCAAGCCGTGGTCGGCGTCCACCGTCTCCTTGTTCCTGCGCTCACCGAGGAACTGCGGGCTGCGGTCTCATCAGGGCCAGATCGTGGGCAAGGGCACCTGGCCGGGTCTCGTGGACGAGGGAACGTGGAAGGCCACGCAGTCTCTGTTGAATGCACCGGGACGAGCACCGGGCAAGAAAACGGTGCGCCAGCACCCGCTGACCGGTGTCCTGCAGTGCGGGAAGCCCGACTGCGGTGGTTACCTCGCAGGCAACTGGGTGATGCAGAAACAGGCTGGTGGCCCACGGGCTCACGCGATCACCTACACATGCAGGCGCTGCCGTGGTGTGTCCATCCGCGCCGAGCACGTCGTCCCGTTGGTCTATGACATCGTCGGCGGAAGGCTGGCAAAGCCTGACGCTGCTGATCTGCTCAAGGCTGAGATCCACGACGAGGCCGAAGCCGAAGCCCTACGCACCGAGGCCCAGGCGCTCTACGGCCAGATCGAGGAAGCCGAAGCCGAGTACGACGACGGCGTCATTGATGGCCGTCGTCTGGCAGCCCGCAAGGAGCGTGTGGCAGAGAAGCTGGCTGTTATCGAGCGCAAGCAGCAGGATGCCGAAAGGCTGCGAGTCCTTGCCGACATTCCTCTGGGTGAGCCTGAAGCTGTCGAAGCCGTCAAGCAGCTCAGCCCGGATCGGTTCCGGGCGGTGGTGAACCTGTTGGTGACCATCACCGTGGCCCCGGTGGGCAAAGGTGGGCACGTCTTCAACCCAGACCGGCTGTCGGTGGAGTGGCGTTAGGCCCAAGGAGATAGCTCCTGAGCTGGAACGATGAGGAATGTTAGAGAAATTTTGGCCGTAGCCCACGAAACCCCTTACCGGACCGTAAAATTAGAAGTGCGCTCGGCCAACTAACCCGACTCGAATCCTTCCGCATCGGCCAGCACAGCGCCCGCAGCGTTCTCCGCGAGATGCAGATATCGCCATCGAGGGGCGAGAACCCCCGAAGGACGAACCGGCCTCCTGGTAGGCACGATCTCCTGGCAAGTCGCGAACTCCCTGTTGACTTCCGTCTTGGAGCTGCGTCATGCCCGATTCCCCCTCTTCTCATAAGGCGTTCGTGGCCAAAGTGTTGGCCACCGCACCACCGCTGACCCCCGAACAGCGGACCAAGCTGGCCGAGTTGCTTCGACCAGTCCGCATCAAGGCCGCATCATGAGCGCCCCGAAGCGGATGGTTCCCGACCCCGACCGTTCCTGTCCGACGTGCCGGAGCTTCGACCCCTATTTCGGCTTTGGTGGGCGGTGCCTGGACCCCTTCCACGACATCGCCGCCATTGCGATCTTCGAGGCCGAAATCAGTGGCACCGAACTGGATTTGGATGCAATCCCTGTCTATGACCGCGCTCGCTGAAATTCCCCACTGACGCTCATCGAAATTCCCCACCCGTGTGGCTCCGCCGAGAAGGGCGGGCCTCCTTCGAAGCTGCTGGTGTCTGACGCCAGTTGCTTCACCGAAGGAGGCCCGCTTTCTCATGCTCACATGGGAGGACGATGTGGAAGTACATGCCCTGCGCAAGCGTGGTTGGACGATTTCGGCGATCGCCCGCCACACCGGCTTCGACCGTAAGACGGTCCGCAAGTATTTGGCCGGCGACGGCGAACCCGGGGTCCGGGCGCGGCCCGGCCCGGATCCGTTCGACCCGTTCGTCGACTACGTCACCGCCAGGCTGATCGAGGACCCGCATCTGTGGGCCCGCACCCTTCACGACGAGCTCGAGGACCTGGGGTTCGGCCTGTCGTATCAGAGCCTGACTCGCAACATTCGCACCCGGAACCTGCGTCCGGTCTGTGAAGCCTGCCGGACGGCAACCCAGCGGCCGAACGCGGTGATCCCGCACGCACCCGGGGATGAAACCCAATGGGACTGGCTGGAATTGCCCGATCCACCAGCTGCGTGGGGCTGGGGCAAGACCGCGCATTTGCTGGTCGGCTCGCTGGCCCATTCCGGGAAATGGCGCGGGTATTTGGCGTCGAGCGAGGATCAACCGCACCTGGTCGCTGGCTTGGACCGCGTGACCCGCGGCCTGGGCGGCGTCTCGCGGGTGTGGCGATTCGATCGGATGGCCACGGTCTGCGACCCGGGCTCGGGACGGGTGACCGCGTCGTTCGCCGGGGTGGCCAAGCACTACGGGGTTGCGGTGGCGATCTGCCCGGCCCGGCGCGGCAACCGCAAGGGCGTGGTGGAGAAGGTTAATCACACCGCCGCCCAGCGCTGGTGGCGCACCCTGGCCGACGAGGCTACCGCCGAACAGGCCCAGGCCGACCTGGATCGCTTCGCCCGGGTGCGTGGTGACACCCGGCTGCGGGCCACCGCCGATGGCCGGTCCTCGGTCGCGGTAGTGGCCAAAACCGAACCGCTATCCGCGGTGCCGGCGCAGGCGTATCCGGTGATCGTCGCCGAGGCCCGCACGGCGTCGCGGCAGGCGATGGTGTCCTACCGCGGCAACCGCTACTCGGTACCCCCGGAACTCGCCGCTGCCCAGGTGGTGGTCAGCCATCCGGTCGGCGGCGAGTTCTGCGATATCGCCACCATGAGCGGGATCGTCATCGCCCGCCACCGCATGGCCGCTGACGGACTTGGGGTGATGGTGCGTGACAGCGGACATGTCATCGCCCTGGACACCGCAGCCATGGCCACCGCCGCGACCGGACGCCCGCACCGCCGCAAGGAACGCATCCCACCCGGCCCGGTCGCCAAAGCTGCTGCCGCACAACTGCGTGCACTCAAGCAGCCATCCACCACCGCCGTTGAAACATCAACTCCATCAACAGATTCCACTGTCATCGATCTATCCGCCTACGAGCGGGCCGCCCAGAACAGGACCATTCAATGACCTCCACGCCACGCACTCCGAAGACCACCACGGCCACCACTGAGGAGTCGCCGTCGGCCGCCGCCTCCCGGTATCAACAGCTGCGCTCACATCTGGCCGAACTCAAACTCGCCGCGGCCGCCGAAGCCCTACCCGCGGTGCTTGATCAGGCCACCGCCGAGGGGCTCTCGCTGACCGTCGCGTTGGAGCGGCTACTGGCCGTCGAGGTCGAGGCCAGCACCGCCCGCCGCCTGGCCGGCCGATTGCGGTTCGCCTGCCTGCCGACCCCGGCCACCCTGGCCGACTTCAACGTGGATGCCGCCGCTGGCATCGACCGCAAACTCATCGACGAGCTGGGCACCTGCCGCTACCTGGAATCGGCGACCAACATCTTGCTCATCGGGCCACCAGGCACCGGCAAGACCCACCTGTCCGTCGGATTGGCAAGGGCTGCAGCCCATACCGGCTACCGGACCTACTTCACCACCGCCGCCGATCTGGCCGCCCGCTGCCACCGCGCGGCCATCGAAGGACGCTGGGCCACCACCATGCGGTTCTACGCAGGCCCGACGCTGCTGGTGATCGATGAGCTGGGGTACTTACCGCTGCCCGCTGAAGCCGCGTCGGCGTTGTTTCAGGTTGTCTCCCAACGGTATTTGAAGACCAGCATCGTCATCACCACCAACCGCGGCGTGGGCGCCTGGGGAGAGATCCTCGGCGACACCACCGTCGCGGCCGCCATGCTCGACCGTCTGCTACACCGCTCGGTCGTCATCAACCTCGACGGCGAGTCCTACCGCCTACGCGACCACCACGCCGCCGCGGAAACCCTGCGCCGAACCACCACCGGTACCCGTCAACAACTACACTGACCGCTGCTCACAGGTGAGGAATTTCGGCGAGCACACCTGAGGACTTTCGATGAGCGCGATCATCTACCTGAAAGACATGGAAGCATGACAAACCGGCTAATTCGTCTGTGGCCCACGGTGCGCGTATCGCCTTGGCTCGTCTTCATCCTCTGCGGCACTGTCGGCGGATTCCTTGCTGCCCTGCAGATCTGGGGGTGGTCCCGATGACCTTGCCCGCCGATTTCACCATCGTGCCGTTTGAAGTCATCGGCTCCGGAGTCGAGAGACCACCGACAACCAGACTCGGTCAGCGACTACGCCAACTCCGAAAAGATCTGGGAATTAGCCAGACTGAGATGGCCGGGCTTCTGGGACTAGCCAAGACAACGGCCAACGCAGGCCGAGTCTGTGGCTGGGAGCGGGGCAAGAACATGCCGACGCTGCCGACCTTGCACCGCTATGGCCAAGCCTTCGGCGGCATGACGGTCTCCCAGCTCCTCGACGGCATCATCTGAGACCCGTTGTCGCCCTCTATGTTCCCAGTCCACACAAAGACCGAGGCCCCCGCTTGCGGCAGAGGCCTCGGCGACATCCCTATAACCACCACGTCAAAGGAGAGTCAATTCCCATGGTAGCAATAACAACCCGCAGCCCGCTGTCAATGGAGGCCCTGGAAATCATCGCCAACGCACCCGGCATTCCGGATGCCGGTGACGATATGAGGCCAGCCTGGCGGCAGTTCCATCAGGCGGCCACCAGTGCAGTGGCCAACCACTGGACCGAGACCGAGTTCCGAAACTTCGTCCAGGACGGCATCAAGACCGCAGAAGGCAAGACAGCCAACCGACTGTGGCGGGTGCTCACCCACCGCCGGGGCCGCAAACAGAAGTGGGCCACCGTGGACCGCCTCTTGTCGAGTGCGTGGAATGCAGCGGTGGAGAACATCGCCAAGGGATTTAACCCCCAGCGGGAGAGGGACATTCTGCTCACGGCTGAGCTGTGGTCCCACGCAATCGCCAATCCCTGCTTCGACCTCAGTAATTCGGAGGCCGATGTCTTGGGCGTCGCCTGCTCCGAAGTCACCCGCCGCAAGTTCCGGAAGGTCACCCTCCCTGGTCGCCTTGTCGCCGAACTCACCGGCCTCTCCCACAAGGGTGCCGTCGATGCTCTTCGATCCCTGACCGCCAAGGGGATTCTGGTTCAACACTCGCGGGGAACGTGGGTGGGTCTGGGCAACAAAGGCAGGGCAGCTATCTACTCTCTTGCCGACCCTGCTGAATGTGCTTCTCTCCTGGGAACACTCACCCTACACCAGGAAACCCCCTCTGACCAGCATCTTTCTAACCATCAAGGCCCCAGTGGTACACATATAACTCCTCTCCTGGGAGAGGTATGTATAGAAAAGAACCCTTATCACTCAAGGGATTTGGGTGAGGGGGGACCTCCAACGGGTCAACATCCCGGCTCACAAGGGGTCGGGGGTGTCCAATGACCCGCTCAGCCAGCCCCGCACTCGCCCTCTTTTGGAGTCGCGTGAACGTCAACGGCCCCTGGTCTGATCTCCTTGAGTCCCGATGCTGGGTCTGGGAGGGAACGACCAACGGGCCAGCGGGTTACGGGTTGCTGCAGATGAAATCCTCCCTGGGCCGGTGGAAGATGCTGGCCCACCGCTTCGGCTACGAAGCCGCCCACGGTCCGATCCCGGCTGGACTGACTGTTGACCACCTGTGCCGCAACACCCTGTGCGTGAGGCCAGACCACCTGGAAGCGGTGACGCAGCGTGTGAACATCCTGCGGGGACAAGGTCTGACCGCTCTGCACGCCCGCAAGACCCACTGCCCAGCGGGACACGAGTACACCGCTGAGAACACCCGGCTGCACCGTACTTCCCGTCATTGCCGCACCTGCGACCGCGACCACCAGCGCCGCAGGCGTGCTGAACTCAAGGCGGCTGCATGACCCTCACCAGGTATCGGCACCGGCCACCAGTGAGGTCAGGCCAGCAGGTGTTCGCCTACCGCAACCTGCATCGGGCCGGGTGGTCACTAAGGGCAACCGACGGCGAACACGCAGGGCTGGTCGTAGCCCATGCCGGTGAGGTCATCATCGGCGGTGCTCGGTTCGTAGTCCGGGAATCAGGTCGCCAGCGTGTTCTGAGGGAGCACCGCAAGAACGTTCACGCCGGAGTCATAGGGGGAGTCTTGTTTGAAGAGGACTTCCATCCCGACGTGCGTGTCACCTACGACCCCTATCGCTGGGGCACCTTCGTCAACGCTGAGACCGGGGAGCCGATTACCGAGGCCGTCAAGGTCTACCTCGATCCCAACGGTAAGGCCTGGGCTCAGGGGGTGGGCTATTGATCGCTGACGGCTCATGGCCAGAGGACGCAGCTTGCCGTGGCACCGCCAACCCCGAGTGGTGGTTCCCGGAGCAGGGTGGCAGCTGCCGTGCGGCCAAGAGGGTCTGCTTCACCTGCACGGTGCAGCAGGCATGCCTGGACCACGCCCTAACCCACGATGAAGGTTTCGGCATCTGGGGTGGTTTCGGCGAGAAGGAGCGCAGGGGACTCAAAGCCGGTCAGCCCATCGGGGACCGACGCTTGCTATGCCGCCAGGGCCATGACCTTCTCATCGTGGGGACCACGCCAAGCAACGAGTGCAAGCAGTGCCAGCGAGATGCCCAGAAGCGATGGCGGAGCAAGCGACACCACAGGAGGGCCAGTTGACCGAGTGCCAGAAGTGCTCACGCAGGGCGCAGATGTTCTTGTGCCCAATCTGCACCCGAGAACTGCGGGATATGTTCACCGCCCTGGCCGGGGCGACGCTTGCCCATGGGGAGCGCTCACCGGGTTGGCTGGAACACCTCTACGAGGCAGCTACGGGCCAGGCGAAGTTCGGGCAATTGCTGCGCTACAGCCGCACCGACGAAGCCCCCCTGAAGTTCAACGAGAAGGCCAGCGACCTACTCGCCTACGCCGAATCGGTGCTGTCGGAGTGGGTCAGGGATCTCTGCGAACAGCGGGGAATCATCTGGGTGCCCCTGAAGTCGGTGGAAATGGCGTTCATTGGCCCTCTGCTTCCTGAATGGCGACGGCTGCCAGTGGATTACAGGGCAACGCCCGTCGACGCCGCAGAATGGCTCTCAGTCCATGTTTCCGCCATTGCCTCCGATGAGGGTGCGGGGGTTGCCTACCGGGAGATCAAGGAGCTGGTGGACGACATCGAGCACCTCATTGACCGGCCCCGGCCACGCCGGTTCTGTGGGCCATGCCCGGCACAGTTAGACCAGGAGCACAAGAAGGACTGCCGCAAGGTCCACCCTCATGCCTGTGGTGTGGCCCTGATGGCTGATCGTGAAGCCAACGAGGTGAAATGCCCGGCCTGCAAGACAACCCACAACGTCCAAGAGGTGACTGCGCAGGCGCTCACTGACATCGGGGACTGGTCCTTCACTCAGCATGAGCTGCTACACGTGGTGCTTCCGGCATTCTCACAGCCGGTGCCAGCACGGACATTTCGCAGCTGGTGCCACGGACGCAAGCTCATCCCAGTGAAGTACCGACGACCCGACGGGACTGACAGCCTCACCTGGACCGGCCCGGCAGACAAGCCGATGTATCAGCTCTCTGATGTTCGGCAGCTGCGTGATGAGAAGCCGCAGACCGCATCAACCGGTGCTGCTGCCTCACGGCGGAAATCTCCGAAAAGTTGTCATGTCAATTGACGTGACTCGCGACTGATCTACTGCGACACTTGCCGCATATCTGGGTGGTACTCCCTACCCAAAATCAGGCCGCTGTAAAGACTCTGAGATCGCGGCAACCTCCTTGACCACAGGAGAACCACACCCATGCGGGTAGCTTTTCTCGGGAACTTTGGGGTGTCCTACTCCTCGGAGTCACACCACGCGAAGTCACTGGAAGCCCTGCGCCATGAGGTCATCAGGCTGCAAGAGCCCAAGACTGCCGCATCAACGATCAGGGCCGAGGCCGAGCAGTCCGACTTGTTCGTCTGGGTTCATACCCATGGGTGGTTCACACCCGGCATCTCCGAGGCCATCGACCACATCAAGGCGCACGGTGTCCCGGTGGTGGCCTATCACCTTGACGCCTACCGCCAGATCCCTGACCGGTGGTCGCAGTACCAGCGTGACTCCGAGATCATCGGGGGCCTTTCGGCGTTTCGCAAAGAAGCCGAGAGAGCCAGCTCTAATATGCGGACGTGACGGTTGTATACAACGAGCAAGCGCGTCCCCGGGCCGTTGTCGCGGGCTGCACGGAAGAGCATCCGGTCGCCCAGGCAGCTGCTGCAGCCGTTGGATTTCTTAGCTGCGAAGCAATGAACCGGCATCCTCCCCATGAACGCGATGTGGTCATCGTGTGGCAGAAGGTCGTGTCTAGCGGCAACACACGCCTCAATGTAGGAGGTGATGGGCAGCGGCATCTTCGCGTTCTGCAGTTTGGCGGCGATCCGGCCAGCACGTTTTCGATGGGTATCCACGGAAGCCCCGGTCCGGTTCTGTCTCGGGCGGTCGCTGGGGAGCTGATGATCCCGGAGACGTGTCCACCCCCTCTGCGTTCCCTCGTCAAGCGGACACTCATTCCGCTCCTCGCGTCGCGAAGCAGCGAACGAACGGTGCTGCGGAGCACGTGGGGCAACGACTCTATGAACACCAGATTTGAGCCGCTGGTGATGACATCGAACGGAAATACGCTCGCTGCCATATACAGCCATCCCAACATCCAAGAAGTTTGGTATCTGCCCGTCTTAGCTCAGGACGTCGACTTCGACTTCGCAGCCTGGATCGAAGCCGCGATGCTGCACTGGCATGAGCAGGATGCCACCCGCTTCCCTGGGCCACCAGATTGGACCAGATCGAAGGACTGGATGACTCACGAGGAGCTTGAACTTCAGAAGCAGGTGGAGATTGCGCGGACAGAGTTGGAGCAGCGAGTGGCCGAATTGACCACTGAGGTAGAGGCCCGAGAACTGGCACTAACCGAAGCGCGGGACCGCCACAATCGCGAGGAGAGAATCTTGCTCACGGGCCAGGGTGAGGAACTCGTGGATGCCGTCCATGACATGCTTCATCGCCTGGATTTCGATGTTGTTGACGTCGACAAGGAACGTGCGGCCGAAGATCTCAAATCCGGCAGTACGCGCCCGAAACTAGAGGACCTCCGGGTGACAGACCCGGAGACTTCCTGGCGAGCGCTTGCCGAGGTCAAAGGCTATGTCGGCGGAGGCAAAACCAGCGACTTCCAGAAGATCAATCGTTTTGTAGGCATCTACCAGGTGCAGAACGGGTCACCGCCCGATGCGGTCTGGTACGTGGTCAATCAGTTCTTGGATAGACCGCCCGACCAGCGTCCGCTCCTCATGGGAGGCCAGGCAGAAGACGTCGAAGTGTTTGCTCAGACAGTCAACGGCGTCCTGGTCGATACCCGCGACCTCTTCGCCGTGGCCCGCCTCGTTGCGGCAGGTGAGTTAACAAAAGCAGAGGCCAGGCGCATGCTGATGGACGCCCAGCGGCGCTTCTCTCGGGATGGCCAGCAGCAGCCGCCAGCCCAGCCGGATGAGGCCGCAACGGACGCCTGAGTCTTCCGGAGTCCCGTCGTCAAGGTCTAACTTCGAGAAGGTGAGCACCGAAGTCTGGATACTTCTGTGGCTGGTGTGCCCAGCCCTCGGGGTGGCAATCGCGAACTCCAAGAACCGTCACTGGTCTGAGGGCTTCCTCCTGGGCCTCCTGCTCGGCGGCCTGGGCGTCATCATCGAGCTGTTCATGCGCACTCTGCCCCCCAGGCAACCCCTACCGGGGTGGTATCCCGACCCAGAGGGCAGTGGCAGTCAGCGCTATTGGAGTGGCCAGGCCTGGGACGACGTTCCCCAACGCCCTATGAATACCAGCGCTCAGTCAGCCCAAGCCCGAACCAAGAAGTGCCCGGACTGCGCCGAGACGATCCTGGCCGAAGCCAAGGTCTGCAAACACTGCGGATACCGCTACGCCCGTGCCAGCAGGGCCGTGGCGGTCACTGCGTCTGAGGAGTCCGTAAAGGTGAAGTGCCACAACTGCCAGCACGTGCAGACGGTCCCGCAGAGCGCAGCCACATTCGAGTGCGAGGAGTGCAGCACCAGGCTCAAGCGCCGAACCGCCGCGAGCTAAAGTGAGCGGCCTTCGGGGAGTTTGCTCCGGGCAATTCCACGTTTGAAACGCGGAAAATAAACCGCAGGTCCAGATCGTTCTCGTTGCCGAGGATGGACTCTTCACCACCTCAGAGATCGTTGCTCAGGGTTGCGAGGTTCAGCACAAGAACGTATTGGAGCTGATCCGCAACAACCAGGAGGACTTCGAGGAGTTTGGAGGGGTCGCGTTTGAAACGCGACCCTTTGAAACTGCAGGTGGAGTACAGGAACGCACCTACGCCATCCTCAATGAGGAGCAAGCAGCCCTGCTGATGACCTACATGCGCAACAGCCCAGTGGTCAAGGACTTTCAGCCAGCCCGCGCATTCAGGTTGGCCAGGATCGTGGTGGCAGCCTCCATGTTGGCGTTCCCGGAGTTCAGGTACTGCCGGGCCTGCTGGATGTAGGACGCCGGTGTGAACTCGTCAAAGCTCTGGCACATCGCAGCGGCCTGGCGGTAGTTGGTCACCACGCCCTGCAGTTCCCGGGTCAGTGCAGCGTCCGGAGTCGGCAGCACTGCCGCCAGGTTGTTGACATCGGTGGCGAGCTGCCGACACCCGACACGACCGTCAGCCATCCGGCCCTCGGTGAAGGCCTGACCGACGCTCATCAAGGTGGCCGACAGGTTGTCCATGGCCGGATGAGATCGAGTCGCCCACTGCTGGATGGTCTCGCCGGGTGGGGCCTGCGATGGCAGTGACGCGATGGTGGATGGAGCAGCGGCAGATGGTGGAGCCGAGTGGTGATCGGAACCCGAGCTGAACACCATCACCACGGCAACGAAGAACACGAACACGATCAACGCCCCACCGCCCAGGAGAACCAGGGGGATGAGTAGAACCGACAGGCCACTCTTGCGCTTGGGCCCAGGCCAGGGCGGAGGACCGGGCGGGGGATACCAACCGGGACCAGGCGGAGGAGGTGGTGCGGAGGGCGTGGTCATGTGATGAAAATACGCCGCTGATCAGCCGATGTACACAGATCTGTAAGCCCGCTATTCCTGGGGCGGCTCGTCAAGACGCTCGGTGATGGTGATCGTTGCGTCCTTGACGGAACGGACGCGAAACCGCATGTCCAGCAGGTGCGTTATCTGCCGAAGCAACTCAAACGGGTCCAGACCGTTGTGGATTTGAATGTCGACGGCTCGGATCTCGGACTGTTCCGAAATGTGACGGTCGCCCAACTCAGACCTTCGAACCGCGATGACATGGGGTTGGTGCATGCCGGACTCGCCACCACCGAAATCCAGCCCGATGATGGCGAACTCATCGCGATCTACCCCCGTGAGCGTGTAGACATCGACGGTCCCAGTCAGCTTCTCGTCTAGTTGCGCTGTGCCGATCCAGTCGGGGTAGCTCACCGAAGCGTGGCCCCACTCGTACTCGTCCATTGCTCTCCCTTCTCGTGGCCCCGACAATAGGCGACAGGTCCGACAGACCCCGTGAAGCGAAGAGTATTTCGGCCAGTCGATGACACCATCTGATGAAAACGTTCTGGGGCTGGACCGAGCAGCAACTCGCCGACGGCACCCTGATCCTGACCTCCCCGGGCGGAGACACCCACGTCACCACCCCCGGCTCCGCGCTGCTGTTTCCCAGCCTGTGCCACGCCGTGGGCGGCATGCCCGCCCCCGAAGCCCACACCACCCCACCGGCCGACTACTGCGCCGAACGCACCGCGATGATGCCCACCCGCCGCCGCACCCGCACCCAAGACCGCGCCGCCCGCGTCGCCGCCGAACGCCGCGCCAACCACAACGCCCGCACCGCCACCGACTCCACCACCGCCGACCACTTCGCCTACGCCGACAACCACCCACCACCACACCCCAACGACGACCCGCCACCCTTTTGAGTGACCGGTCAACACCTCACGCTGAGGCGATGGGGAGTATCAGTGCTGCCCGCAAGACGATGCGGGCGGCCTGAGTCCACAAAACGGTCACGGCTGTCGCCCTCCGTCTGCGAGGGCCCCGATGCACCGCCGCCGGAGGCGCTTCAGCGGCCATCGTGCGGGTTCCCCTTCATGTGCGAGGGGTGATCACGCGGCGCGTAGCCCGCGCGCCTCACATGGCCTGCCAGGTCCATCCCGAGATCTGCGGGTCGTCCTCGCCGTGCTCACGCGTGTAGCTGCGCGCGGACAGCCGCGCGTCCGCCATCCGCTGGCGCAAGCCGGCAGCGCGGCTGGCCAATCCGTCGACGCGATCGATCACGTCCATCACCAGGTGGAAGCGGTCCAGGTCGTTGAGCATCACCATGTCGAAAGGCGTTGTGGTGGTTCCGCGTTCCTTGAAGCCGCGCACGTGCATGTGGTGGTGCCCGGCGCGACGGTAGGTCAGGCGGTGGATCAACCAGGGATAACCGTGATAGGCGAAGATCACCGGCTTGTCTCGGGTGAACAGTGCGTCATATTCGTTGTCGGGCAACCCATGTGGGTGTTCTGAATCCGGTTGCAGCCGCATCAGGTCGACCACGTTGATCACCCGCACGGCCAGGTCCGGCAATTCACGCCGCAGAATATCCGCCGCCGCAAGGATTTCCAGTGTCGGAATGTCGCCGGCACACCCCAGCACCACGTCCGGCTCGGCGGTCGCGGTGCTGGCCCACGGCCAGATCCCCAGCCCCCGGGTGCAATGCAGCACCGCATCCTCCATCGATAGGTAGGACAGCGCCGGCTGCTTGCCCGCGACGATGACGTTGATGTAGTTGCGACTCCGCAGGCAGTGATCGGCCACCGACAGCAAGGTGTTGCCGTCCGGCGGCAGGTACACGCGGGTCAGCTCGGCGCGCTTGTTGGCGACCAGGTCGATGAAACCGGGGTCCTGGTGCGACGCGCCGTTGTGGTCCTGGCGCCACACATGGGAACTGAGCAGGTAGTTCAGCGACGCGATCGGCCGTCGCCACGGCAGATCCAACGTGGTAGCCAACCACTTCGCATGTTGATTGAGCATCGAGTCGACGATGTGCACGAACGCCTCGTAGCAATTGAACAGCCCGTGCCTGCCGGTTAGCAGATAGCCCTCCAGCCAGCCCTGGCACAGATGCTCCGACAGCACCTCCATCACCCGGCCGTCGGGAGCGAGGTGATCGTCTTGGGGCTCCGTCTCAGAGACCCACACCCGGTTGGTGGCGCCGAATACCGCGTCCAAGCGGTTGGACGCGGTCTCGTCGGGCCCCATCAGCCGGAATCGATCGGGGTTGCGGGTGATCACATCCCGCAGGAACGTGCCCAGCACTCGGGTGGCCTCGTGCGTCGCCGCCGCAGGGTGCTCGACAGGCACGGCGTAGTCGCGAAAGTCGGGCAGGTCGAGGTCGTGCAGCAACACGCCGCCGTTGGCGTGCGGGTTGGCACTCATACGTCGATTACCCCGCGGTGCAACGGCTTTCAGCTCAGATCGCAATCGTCCGTCGGTGTCGAACAACTCTTCGGGGCGGTAGCTGCGCAGCCATTCTTCCAGCTGAGCCCGATGCTCGGGATTCTCGTGCGTGGCGGCCAGCGGGACCTGGTGGGAACGCCAGGTGCCCTCCACCTGGTGGCCGTCGACCACCTTGGGACCGGTCCAGCCCTTGGGCGTACGCAGCACGATCATCGGCCACACCGGACGCTCGGTCGCGGAGCCGGAGCGCGCGGAACGCTGAATCGCCGCAATATCGTCAAAGGCGTCGTCGAGTGCGGCGGCCAACTGCCGGTGCACACTCTTCGGGTCGTCCCCGGACACTGTGATCGGCCTGTAGCCGTAACCGCGCATCAATGATTCGAGCTCGGCCTCCGGGATGCGGGCCAGCACAGTGGGATTGGCGATCTTGTATCCGTTGAGGTGCAGGATCGGCAGCACCGCGCCGTCGACGGCCGGGTTGAGGAACTTGTTGGAATGCCAGCTGGCGGCCAGCGGCCCCGTCTCCGCCTCGCCGTCGCCCACCACGCATGCGACCACCAGATCTGGATTGTCGAACGCCGCGCCATACGCGTGCACCAGGGCGTATCCGAGTTCACCCCCCTCGTGGATCGACCCCGGAGTCTGCGCAGCCACGTGGCTGGGGATGCCGCCGGGGAAGGAGAACTGCCGGAACAGCTTGCGCAGCCCGTCCGTGTCTTCTTCGATGCCGGTGTACACCTCGCTGTAGGTGCCTTCGAGATAGGCGTTGGCAACCAGTCCGGGCCCACCGTGGCCCGGTCCGGTGATGTAGATGACGTTCGCGTCGCGGTTGCGGATGATCCGGTTCAGGTGTGCATAGACGAGGTTGAGCCCGGGCGTGGTGCCCCAGTGTCCGAGCAGCCGCGGTTTGACGTGCTCGGCGGCCAGCGGTTCGGCAAGCAGGGGGTTGTCCAGCAGATAGATCTGACCGACCGAGAGGTAGTTCGCGGCCCGCCAGTAGGCGTGGATCAGTTCCAGTTCTTCATCGGGCAGGGTCGCGGGCATGGTCTCAGGACTCATGGAGCTCATCTACCCGATTGTCGAGTCCTCAAATGAACTCCGTCTTACGAGTTCACTCCTCGCCGCGCGCACGTGCCTCATAGGCCCGGCGCTTTTCGACGTCGATCTGGTCGGTGAAGACGTGGTCACCGCCGATCAGACGGTTCAACGCCTCGGCGGCACGGCGCGGCCAGAATTTCTGCGACGTGACCATGGCCCCGGCGATCTTGGTGATCCGCACCCGCGGCTTGGGCTGCGCAATCAGCCCGACGACGGCGGCGGCGATCTCGGCCGGCTCGGCGTTGCGGAAGCCTTTCATCCCGGAGGTACCCGCAACGAGTTCGGTGTTGACGAATGTGGGCAGCACGGAGGAGAAATGCACGCCCGCCGAGCGGTACTCCAGCCTGGCGGAATCGGTGAAGCCGAGCACCGCGTGCTTGCTCGCGACATAGGTGGCCAGCCCCACGATGTGCATCTCGCCGGCGAGTGAGGCGATGTTGATGACATGGCCCTGCCCGCGCGGGACCATCCGCTGGGCGGCCAGCTTGCTGCCCAGGATCACGCCGTAGACGTTGATGTCGAGGATGCGGCGGGTGACGGCGTCGGGCTCGTCGATAATCCGGCCCACCGGCATGATGCCGGCATTGTTGACCAGCACGTCGATCGGCCCCAGCTGACGTTCAACCTGATCCAGGAAATCTGCGAACGAATTCGCGTCTGTCACATCGAGTTTGCCGTACACCTCGAGGCCGAGGTCAGCACCGGATTCCTTGACCGTCGCTTCGTCGATGTCACCGATTGCCACTTTGGCACCCAGCTTGTGCAGCGCCGTCGCCGTCGCCAGCCCGATGCCCCGCGCTCCGCCGGTGACCACCACCACTTTGTCGCGCACCTTCAACCCGACCGATCCCGAATCTGTCATGCCAGACACGTTAGGCCGCCGGATACTGCAACGGTGACCGAGGTACGCGACGCCGTCCCCACCGATGCCCCCGAGGTGGCGGGGGTGCACGTGCGATCCTGGCGGTCGGCATACCGGGGCCTGATCGACCAGGACTATCTGGACGGCCTGACACCCGAAGCATGGACGTCGCGGTACGACTTCGGGCGGGTGGGCCTGCGAATACCGTCCACGCTGGTGGCCGTGCGCGAGGACACCATATGCGGCTTTGCCAGTGTCGGCCTGTGCCGGGACGACGAACTTGCGGATCTCGGTGAACTGATGGCGCTCTACGTCGATCCGGCCCACCTCCACACCGGCATCGGCCGTTTGCTCATCGACGCTGCCCGGGCACGGTTGACGGCCCGCGGGTTTACCGCCGCGGCCCTGTGGGTGCTGCGCGGCAACGACCGGGCACGCCGGTTCTACGAACGCGACGGCTGGCAACCCGACGGGACAGAGCGCAGCAGGGTGTACGGCGGACAGCCGGCGGAGGAGGTGCGGTATCGCCGCACACTGGTTTGGCTACGGTGATGCCATGCCCAAGCTCCTCGACGCGGTCCGTGTCGTGGACTTGTCGGCCGGTGATGCCGACACGGTCACCCGCCTGCTGGCCGATCTAGGGGCAGACGTACTCAAGGTGGAGCCGCCAGGCGGCAGCCCGGCGCGCACAACGCTGCCGACCCTGGCCGGGGCGAGCATCCCCTTCGCCGTGCACAACGCGAACAAACGCAGCACCGTTCTGGACCCCGACGACGACGGCGATCGCCGGCAACTACACGACCTGGCCGCCGCGGCGGACATCCTCGTCGACACCGGCCAGGCCGCCGGCTACGGGACATCCGGCGCCGATCTGGCCGACAGGTATCCACAGCTCGTGGTGCTGGCGATCAGCGATTTCGGCGCGACGGGACCGCGTTCGTCCTGGCGGGCCACCGACGCGGTGCTCTACGCCATGTCAGGGTCGCTGTCCCGCACCGGTCCCACCGTCGGTACGCCCGTGCTGCCACCGACCGGTATCGCCTCGGCGACCGCGGCGGCGCAGGCCGCCTGGGCCGCACTTGCCGCCTACTACAATCGATTGCGTTGTGGGACAGGTGATTTCATCGACTTCTCGCGCTTCGACGCGGTGGTCATGGCGCTGGACCCGGCGTTCGGAGCGCACGGACAGGCCGCCGCCGGCGTGCGCAGCGGCAGCCGGTGGCGCGGCCGCCCGAAGAACCAGGACGCCTATCCGATCTATCCGTGCCAGGACGGCTACGTCCGGCTCTGCGTGATGGCGCCGCGCCAATGGCGCGGGCTGCGACGTTGGCTGGGGGAGCCGGAGGATTTCCAGGATCCCAAGTACGAAGCCATCGGCGCGCGGTTCGCGGCGTGGCCGCAGATCAGTCTGCTGGTGGAGACCTTGTTCGCCGGCAAGACGATGAAGGAGTTGGTGTCCGCCGGGCAGGCGCACGGGGTGCCCATCGCCGCGGTGCTCACCCCGGCGCGGATCCTGGCGTCCGAACACTTCCAGCAGGTGGGGGCCATCACCGATGCCGAACTCGTGCCCGGCGTCCACGCCCGGGTGCCGACCGGCTACTTCGTGGTCGACGGCGAGCACTGCGGCTTTCGGACACCGGCGCCAGCGGTCGGGCACGACCCGCCGCGGTGGCCGGCAGATCCCGCACCGGTGCCGCCACCGTCCGGCTCCACCGGCGGCTATCCGCTCGCGGGTCTGCGGATCCTCGATCTCGGCATCATCGTCGCCGGCGGCGAACTGGGACGGTTGTTCGGCGACCTCGGCGCCGATGTCATCAAGGTGGAGTCGGCGCAGTATCCAGACGGCCTGCGCCAGGCGCGGGCCGGCGACGCGATGAGCGAATCATTCGCCTGGGCCCACCGCAATCACCGCGCCCTGGGCATCGATCTGCGCAGTGAGAAAGGCAGGGAGATCTTCGCGCGCCTGGTCAACGAGGCCGACGCGGTGTTCGCCAATTTCAAGCCGGGAACCCTTGCCTCCCTTGGCTTTGACTACGACACACTGTCCGCGCTCAATCCGCGGATCGTGCTTGCCGGCAGCAGCGCGTTCGGCAGCACCGGCCCGTGGAGCAC
The DNA here is from genome assembly GCF_030755175.1 of Mycobacterium sp. TY814. Classification (NCBI taxonomy): domain Bacteria; kingdom Bacillati; phylum Actinomycetota; class Actinomycetes; order Mycobacteriales; family Mycobacteriaceae; genus Mycobacterium; species Mycobacterium sp. TY814. The sequence goes on along the minus strand of NZ_JAUFRY010000002.1, from coordinate 1,667,226 downwards.
CCGGCTGGGCTACGGCCCACTGGTGCGCGCGACGACGGGCGCCACCCGGGTGTGGACCTCCGATGACGCCCGGTCCGAGGGTGCCCGGCACTCGTTCTACGACGCGACGACGATCTTCCCCGACCACGTGGTGGGCCGAATCGCCGCCGTCCTGGCTCTGGCCGCGCTCATCCGCCGCGACCGCGACGGCGAAGGTGCCCACGTCCATATTTCCCAGGCCGAGGTCGTGGTGAACCAACTCGACACCTTGTTCGTCACAGAAGGCGCGCTGGCCGCGGGCCTACCCGACATCCGCACCGACACCAGCGTGCACGCGGTCTGCCCGTGCTTCGGTGACGACGAATGGTGCGTCGTCTCAATCGGCAAGGACCACGAATGGGATTGTCTGGCATCGCTTTTGGGTGAGGCGGCCGACGACCAGGCCGGGTTGGTCGCCGCGCTCAGGCGGTGGACCAGCACCCGCACACCCCTGCAGGCGGCCCAGTCACTCCAGGAAGCGGGGGTGGCCGCCGGGCCGATGAACCGGCCACCCGACATCCTCGAGGATCCGCAGCTGCTGCAGCGAAACCTGTTCAGCGACATGACACATCCGCTCATCGCACGGGTGCTGCCTGCCGAAACCGGCCCGGCTCCGTTTCGCCATATCCCGCCCGCACTGCAACGTCCGGCGCCACAGCCGGGCCAGGACACCCGGGCGATCTGCGAACAGCTGCTCGGCATGAGTCCCGATGAAGTCGAGGCCTTGATCGGCGAAGGCGTACTGTTCGCACCGGAGGCAACGGAGCCGTCGTAGCCACAGGAGGCACGCCCGTGACATCTTCGCTCGCGCAGTTTTTTGTGGATGGCCGGTTCCAGACCGCCGACAACAGCGAAACCGTGGTGGAAGCCGCGACCGGCGAACCGCTCGGCGACGGGGCCGTCGTCAGGGAATCCGACATCGACGCCGCCGTCGCCGCCGCGCGCCGGGCGCTACTGGATTGGCGAGCCAGCTCACCCGAGTTTCGCGCCGGCCTGCTTAACGCGATGGCCGATGCGCTCAAAGCACGGGCCAAGGCAACCAGTGAACTGGTGACGCGCGAGAACGGCATGCCCATCCGGCTGTCGCGCGGCGCCAACGGTGCATTCCCGGGGCTACTGCTGCGGTACTACGCGCAGCTGGTCACCGAGGTTCCCGTCGAAGAAGTGCGGCCGAGCATGACCGGACACACGATCGTGCGGCGGGAGGCCGTCGGGGTGGTGGGCGCGATCGTGCCGTGGAACTACCCGCAGGCCCTGGCCGCGATGAAGGTGGCGCCCGCGCTCGCCGCGGGCTGCACCGTGGTCCTCAAAGCCTCACCCGAAACCGCCTTGGACGCATTGGTATTCGCGGAAGCCGCGGTGGAGGCCGGACTGCCGCCCGGCGTGCTCAATGTCGTGTCGGGCGGTCCGGCCGTCGGCGCGGCGCTGGTGTCACACCCCGGTGTCGACAAGGTCGCGTTCACCGGTTCGACGGCCACCGGTCGCTTGGTCGCCGAGACCTGCGGGCGCCTGATGCGGCCGGTGACCCTCGAACTGGGCGGCAAGTCTGCGGCGATCATCCTCGACGACGCCGACCTGGACGCCACGATGCGCGGACTTCGCAACGCCTCCTTCGTCAACAACGGCCAGACCTGCCACCTGAGCTCACGCATCCTGGCCCCGAAATCGCGCTACGACGAGATCGTCGACGCCGTCGCAGCACTGGCCGCGAGCATGGCGGTAGGCGACCCGCTGGATCCGGGCACCGAAATCGGTCCCATGGTCAGCTCGCGGCAACGCGAACGGGTGCTGGGCTATATCGACGTCGGCAAGAACAGCGGCGCCAGGCTGGTCGCCGGCGGGTCGATTCCCAAGGAGCAACCGCGCGGCTGGTTCGTGGAACCGACAGTGTTCGCCGACGTCGACAACTCCGACCGGCTGGCCCGCGAGGAGATCTTCGGCCCGGTGCTCACCATCAGCGCCTACGACAGCGACGACGAGGCGATCGCACTGGCCAACGACACCGAATTCGGCCTCGCCGGCACCGTGTGGTCCACCGACGTCGACCGTGCTACCGCCGTGGCGCGGGCCGTGCACACCGGCACCATCGGCGTCAACGACTACGCCCTGGACGTGCGCGCCCCCTTCGGCGGCGTCAAGGCCAGCGGGATGGGCCGCGAGCTGGGCCCCGAAGGGTTGGAGGCCTACCGCACGCTGAAGTCGATCTACCGGACCGGCCCGGCCTGATCTCTCCCGCCTGACCTCGACCCCCGAGCGTGAAGCTGGCTTCACACTCGGGCGGCGATGCGGGCCTAACCCCGCCGCGATAGGTTCGAGCCATGCCCGTGGATCCCAGGACTCCGGTGCTGATCGGCTACGGCCAGGTCAACCACCGCGACGACCCAGACCCCGACCAACCGTCCATCGAACCGGTCGATTTGATGGTCACCGCGACCAGGCAGGCCGCGGACGCCCGGGTGATCGAGGCGGTCGATTCCATCCGAGCGGTGCATATGCTGTCGGCGCACTACCGCAATCCCGGCCAGCTGCTCGGTGAGCGCCTGGGCCTGACGAAGTTCACCGCGAGCTACAGCAGCGTCGGCGGCAACACTCCTCAGTCGCTGGTCAACCGGGCCTGCCTGGACATCCAGCGGGGCCACGCCGGCGTCGTGCTGATTTCGGCCGCCGAAACGTGGCGCACCCGCAACGCGCTGAAGAAGCAGGGCCGCCGCCTGGTGTGGACCGAGCAGGACAACTCCGTGCCGATGCCCGAGGTCGCGGGCGACGACGTGCCGATGGCCGGTGACGCCGAGATCAAGATCAAGTTGGACCGGCCCTCCTTCGTCTACCCGCTGTTCGAACAGTCGCTGCGGATCGCCAACGGGGAATCGGTGGCTGAACACAGCACGCGGGTCAGCGAATTGTGGGCGCGGTTCAGCGCTGTCGCCGCCGACAATCCGCACGCGTGGATTCGCCGGCCCCATACCGCCGAGGAAATCCGGCAACCCGGCCCGCAGAACCGGATGATCAGCTGGCCGTACACCAAGCTGATGAACTCCAACAACATGGTCGACCAGGGCGCCGCGCTGATCCTGACCTCGGTGGAGCAGGCGAGGAAGTTGCAGGTACCCCCGGAACGCTGGGTGTACCCCCAGGCGGGCACCGACGCCCACGACACCTCGGCGATCGCCGAGCGCGGCGAACTGCACCGCTCACCGGCGATCCGGATCGGCGGACGCAGGGCTCTCGAACTGGCCGGGCTGGGCATCGACGACGTCGACTACGTCGACCTGTACTCATGCTTTCCGTCGGCCGTCCAGGTCGCGGCCGCCGAATTGGGCCTGGCCACCGACGACCCGGCCCGTCCGCTCACCGTCACCGGCGGCCTGACCTTCGCCGGCGGGCCGTGGAGCAACTACGTCACGCACTCCATTGCCACCATGGCCGAATTGCTCACCGCCAACCCGGGTCGGCGTGGCCTGATCACCGCCAACGGCGGTTACCTGACCAAGCACAGCTTCGGCGTCTACAGCACCGAGCCCGGCAGCAGCGAGTTCCGCTGGGAAGACGTTCAAGCGGAAGTCGATTCCGAGCCCACCACCGTCGGCCTGGTGGACTGGGAGGGCACCGGCACCGTCGAGTCGTGGACCACGCCGTTCGACCGGGACGGACAGCCGGAGAAGGCGTTCCTCGCCGTCCGCACCCCCGACGACGCGCGTGTGCTGGCCGTGATCACCGATCCCGCCGCCGCGGCGGACACGGTGCGCGATGACATCGCCGGCGTCAAGGTCGTCGTCGCGGCCGACGGCACCGCAAAACTGCACTGACCGGCCGGGTCACGGTACAGACTCAAACATGCGCAAGATGGCCCTGCGTGCCTATTGTCGTTGGCATACCCCCGGGAGGTGACGCCACGTGCACGTGTTGCTGACCGACGCCGCCGGCACCGTCGGGCGGCTGGCCGCACGCCAGCTGATCGCGGCCGGGCACACGGTCAGCGGTATCGGCCCCTACCCGCACGACCACCTCGATCCCGCCGTCGACTTCGTCTGCGCCCCGCTGGACGACCCGGTATTGCTGCAGCTGGCCGCCGATGCCGACGCGGTGATCCACCTGGCTCCGGTCGACACCAGCGCCCCGGGCGGCGCCGGCCTCACCGGCGTTGCGCATGTCGCGAACGCGGCCGCACGGGCGGGGGCCAGGCTGCTGTTCGTATCCCAGGCTGCCGGCCGAGCCGAGCTGTACCGGCCGGCCGAGACGCTGGTAACCACCGGGTGGGCCCCGAGTCTGGTCATCCGCATCGCGCCGCCGCTCGGCCGCCAGCTCGACTGGATGACCTGCCGCACGGTGGCCACGCTGATGCGTGCCAAGGTGTCCGCGCGCCCCATCAGGGTGTTGCACATCGAGGACCTGGCCCGGTTCCTGGTCCACGCGCTGAACACCGACCGTTCCGGCGCCGTCGATCTGGCCACCCCGGACACCACCAACCTGATCACCGCCTGGCGGGTGCTGCGGTCTGTCGACCCGAGACTGCGCCTGCACGGCGTGCGCGGCTGGGAGAACCTGGTCCCGGAGTTGGATATTGCTGCGGCGCAAGAAGAGTGGAATTTCCACTACGGTTGGCTGGCGCTGGACGCGGTGGTGGACACCGGCCGCGGGCTGGCCGGTCGCAAGCTTGACCCCGGCGGCGCGATCACCGCGCCGGGCCAGTTTCCGCTGCCGGTGGAAACGCTTCCCCGCCCGGTCGACGAATCACTGCGCAGCATGGCCCCCGAGGGGCTGGAGGGGGAGTTCGACGACCGCGTCGACCCGCGTTTCCCGGTATTCAGCACGGCCAGCCTCACGGACTCGCTGCCCGGGCCGCTGACCCCCATCACCCTGGACGTGCAGTGCAGCGGCCTGCGCGCTGCCGGACAGGCGATGGGACGGGTGCTGGCGCTGGGCGAGGTGGTCGCGCAGGAATGGGCGGAGCGGGCCATCGCGGTCTTCGGCCACCGGCCCTACGTCGGGGTGTCGGCCAACATCGTCGCGGCCGCCCAGTTGCCCGGTTGGGACGAGCATGCCGTGGCCCGGCGCACCCTCGGTGCCGAACCGCCGGCCGACGAGTTGCTGCCGTTCGGCCGACCAGAACTCAGCAATGGCCCACGCGGATCGGTCGCCAAGGCCGTCGTGACCGCGCGGTCGCTGGCCCTGCTGCGTCACCTGCGCGCCGACACGCAGGCGTACGTCGCCGCCGCGACCGGGGAGCATCTCGATCCCAAGGCGCTGTCCGCGCTGCCTGACGCCGCCCTGGAAGTCCGCATCCGGCTCCTGCGCGACCGTATCCACCAGGGCTGGACGCTGACCGGCCTCTGGGTGATCGACTCCGGCATCACCGCGGCCGCCCTGGAGCGCTCCCGGGCGGGAGCGGGCATCTCCGGTGTCGGCGTGATCATGGAAAGCGAGCGCATCGCGGCTGAAGTCAAGGCGCTGGCGGCGCTGCTGCGTGCCGACCCGCCGTTGTGCGCCCTGGCTGCCGAAGGCAACGTCGGCAGCATCCGCGCGTTGTCCCCGGCAGCCGCCTCCGCGCTCGACGCCGCCGTCGCCTCCCTCGGACACCGTGGGCGCGGTGAAGCCGAGCTGGCCAATCCGGCATTCGGGGACGACCCCGGACTGCTGCTGGAGCTGGCCGCCGAAGCCGCCGCGCAACCCGAACCTCCGACGGCTCCCGCTTCGCTGGCGCAGCGATTGGCCGACAGCGCCCGCAATTCCCGCGAACAGGCTCACGACACCACCATCCGGTTCACCCACGAATTGCGAATGACGTTGCGGGAGTTGGGCGCTCGCCGGGTGAAGGCGGATCTGATCGACACTGTGGACGACATGTACTACCTGGTCTGCGATGAGCACGTCGCCATGCCGGTGGACGCCCGGCTCAGGATCAAGCGCCGGCGCGCCGAGCGGGAGCGCCTGCAGGCCCAGCACCCGCCCGACATCATCGATCACACCTGGAATCCCTGAACGTCAGCGCAACGGCGCACCCGCATCGGCCAGACGGCCGGCGTCGACCGGCGCCCGCGACCGAATCAGATCCTTGATGTCGTCGAGCACGTCCCAGACGTTCACATTCATGCCGGCCACCACCCGGTCATCGTCGTCGAGCCAGAACGCGACGAATTCGCGGCCCGCGACGTCGCCGCGGAACACCACCTTGTCGGAGCCGGACGCGTAGCCGGCATATTCCATGCCGAGGTCATACTGATCGGTGAAGAAGTAGGGAAGTTCGCCGTATTCGCCTGGCTTGCCGAGCATTCCGGCTACCGCGACCGCGGGCTGCTTGAGCGCATTGGCCCAGTGCTCGGTGCGGATGCGGACGCCGAAGAGTGGATGCTGGGCGGCGGCGATGTCGCCGACGGCGAAGACATCCGGGTCGCTGGTGCGCAGCGACGCATCGACTCCCACCCCGCCGTCGGCCATCTCGAGACCGGACTGCTCTGCGAGCTCGACGTTGGGGGTGGCGCCCGCCGCGACCAGCACCGCGTCGGCGGTGACGCGGGACCCGTCGGCCAATTCCAGGCCGGTGGCCCGGCCGTCCTCAACCGTGATTCGTTCCACCTGAGTTTCCAGGCGTAGCTGGACCCCATGGTCGCGGTGCAGATCGGCGAACACCGCACCGACCTGCTCGCCCAGTGCGCCCAGTAACGGTTGTTTCGCGGCTTCCACCACGGTGACGTCCACGCCGCGCTGACGTGCTGCGGTCGCCACCTCCAGGCCGATCCAGCCAGCGCCCACGACGGCGAGCGAAGCTCCCTCCACGAGAACAGAATTCAGCGCGACGGCATCCCGGTAGGTGCGCAGGTAGTGCACCCCGTCTGCATCACGGCCGGGGATCGGAGGGCGCCGTGCCGCTGATCCTGTTGCCAGCAGCAGCTTCTCGTAGCGCAGCGTCGCACCGTCGCCGAAGCCGACGGTGTGCTCGCCGATGTCCATGGAGTCCACCCGCGTGTTGAGCCTCAGGTCGACGCGGCGTTCGAGATACCAGTCCGAGTTCTGCACGGTGAAATCGTGCAGCGACTTCGCACCTGCCAGATAGTCTTTCGACAACGGCGGACGCTCATAGGGCAGGTATTCCTCGTCGGCGAACAGCACGATCTGCCCGTCGAAATCACTGTCGCGCAGCGCCTCTACCGCTTTGGCCGCAGCCAGCCCACCGCCGACGATGACGAAGGTAGTCGAGGTCATGATCACTCCTTACCTGTTGTCGAGAATCTCCCGCAAAGACAACGCGTTTCGCACCGCGTGCCCGCCCAGGTCGTTGTTGAAATACATCCACACGTCGCGGTCCTGCGCGGTCCACTCGGCGATGCGATCTGCCCAGCAATGCAGTTGATCACCGGGATAGGAACCGGTGTACATGCTGTCCTGGCCGGGTCCGTGCATGCGGATGTACACCAGGTCTGTCGTGGCGCGGGGTACACACGCCAGTCCCGGGCCGCTCATCACCACGTATGCGGCGCGATGGCGCTCCAGCACCGCGAACACCGCAGGATCGTTCCAGGACGGGTGCCGCAACTCGACGGCGGTCCGGATGAACGGCGGCACCAGCGCCAGAAACGCGTCGAGGCGGGCGTCGTCACGCTCCTGGTCCGGATGCAGTTGCACCAGCAGCACCCCGTGCCGGTCACCCAGCGCCTGCCAGCAGCGCTCGAAGCGTTCGATCCACGGGCCGGCGGTGGCAAGCCGGCGGTAGTGAGTCAGACCCCGGTGAGCCTTCACCGACATGGCGAACCCGGCCGGCAGCTGATCCCGCCATCCCGCGAACGTCGAATCCTTGGGCCAGCGATAGAAGCTGGCATTCAACTCGACCGTGTCGAACACCTCGGCGTAGCGGTGCAACCGTCGCGCTGCGGGCAGGCCGGCCGGGTAGAGCACGCCCGTCCAGTGGTCATAGGACCACCCGGAAGTGCCGATCCGCACGGTGGTCATCGACGTGTCAACCCGTTACCTGCCGGCACACCCCGTCGTCCAGCGAGGCACGCACCAGTGCCGCGGCCAGTCGTGCGTTGGTGCGCGGCGCAACGTGTGAAAGCTTGGCCGGCTCGGCGGGAAGTTCGAGCGCTTCGGCGGCGGCGGTGGCCCGGTCGTCGAAATATGGGCGCACCCACGTCCAGACGTCTTGCACCTCACGCAGGAAGATGGAGGCGCCGGTGTCGCCAATACCGTTGAAAGTTTTGAGAATTCGGGCTGCCTGCTGCGGATCGTGGTCACTGCGTCCGGCGATTTCGCGCAAGTCGCCGCCGAATTCGTCGCGCACGCGCTCAGCGATGTCGGCGAGCCGCGTGGCGGAGCTCTCGTCGTAGCGGACGTAGTGGGCACGGCCGAAGGCCTCGATCATGAGGCGCCTGTCGGCCGCCAGTACTGCCTTCGGTGTACGCAGGCCCGCGGCGAAGAGTTCTTTCGCGGCGGTTGTCGCGATCGTCGCGTCGATCGGTTTGCTGGCGAGCATGCACAGAACCAACAGCTGGAACAAAGGCATCGGCTTGTCGGCTAGCCGGATGCCCGCCTCTTCCGCGTAGGTGGTACCCGCCACCTTGAGCAGCCGCCGTACCCGCTGCTCCGAAGCGTCCATATCGGCGGCGTACCCGCAACGGCACCGGGCAAACGCACCCGGTCACTTGGGCGGCAAGCTGCGGGCATGGTCAGCGCCGCGGGTTACCCAAGTGCGAAGCTGCCGTTGGGTTTTCACCCCGTCGGGGGCAACGCGGAGCCAGCCGCGGGTTTCTCTCCCGGCCATCACCATCGGACTGACGTGCGCATGCCGGAGCAGCTTCTCGGTGTCGTCACGCGGCACCCGTACCAGCAGTCCGCCCTGACTGCTGACGGCCACCGCCATGTTGCCGCCGATCAGAAACGCCAGCCCCCCGAACATCTGCATCTCGTCCGTCGGCTCGGCGGCCAGCAGTTCCCGGATGCGGTTGGCGAGATCGGTGTCGTAGCCCATGGACGGTCAGTCCAGATCCACTCGGATAGTCAGCAGGTCGGTACCCATGGTGCGAACGCCAACGCCGTTGAAGCGCGGCAGCTTTCGCAGGCGCTGCCGCGGATCGTCCTCGGGGAGCAGGTGGGCGGCCCCGGTGTACCACTGGCCGCCGATGCGCACCCGGACCCGGGGGTTGGCCTTGATGTTGTAGACGTAATCCGAATGGTCACCATGTTCGGAGACCATCCAGAACTGGTTGTCTACTACGGCGCCACCTACCGCGGTGAGCCGGGGCTTGCCCGACTTGCGCCCAGTCGTCTCCAACATGGTGACCGGGAGTTTGCGGCCGAGGGGATTGGCGACCAGCCGCTGTACCCGGCGCACGATCTGCCGTTTCAGGCTCACAGGGATGATTTTGCCACCGGAACACCGAGAGCGCGCAGCACCCATTCCCGCGGGACGTGGTAGGACAACGTCCGGCGCGGAATGGTGGTCAAGACCGCTTCGGGAATCGCGGTTTTGTAGGTGAGTGTCAACCGGCCGGAGAACTCCGGGTCGACCTCGCTGATATCGACGTCCAATTTGAGGCCGTCAGCGGAAAGTTCGGCGTGGACCGGGCCTTCGCTCGGCGCGTCCCAGCGCACGTCGATGGCGCGCCCCGCGAGCCGGGGCACCGTCGACAGCGTGCCCACCACACGCTGTGACGTGATGGCCAGGGCACCGACGTAGCTGCGGATGTTTCCTCTGGTGGCAAGCTTGCCGGGCACCGAGCCACTAAATCGGAACGTGACGGGGACGAACTCCGCGAGATGGATGACGTTCTCGGTCGCGAGGTCGGCCCGCAGGTCCGCGGGCATCTTGCCGATCCCGAACATTCTGCGAATGAACACTGCCATGGGTGGACCTTAAAGCTCCGCACAGCGGAAATTGCGCATTTATCTCTGCAGACGAAAACAGCCGCCCCCACCGGGGGCGGCTGTCTCGTGGCAGGTCCTACGTGTTGATGGCGACGAAACCAGTGCTCGTGTACACACCCCAGGCTCCCACCTAGGCGTTGAACACGACTGGAAGCGCGACATCAGTGCCTGGCGCGATCCAGGTGGCGGGAAGGCCCCGGCGGGTCTCACGCGGCGACGGTTGCCGTCTGCGCCGCTGGTTCCAGGGCTTGCGCGACGATGTCCGCGACATCTGTCATCGGCCTCACGTCGAGCATTCCGAGGACCTCGGCGGGCACATCGTCCAGATCGGGCTCGTTTCGCGCCGGGATGAAGACCGTGGACAGTCCCGCCCGCTGAGCAGCGAGCAGCTTCTGCTTGACACCGCCGATCGGCAGCACGCGGCCGTTCAACGTGACCTCACCGGTCATGCCGACATCCGAGCGGACCTGGCGTCCGGTGGCCATCGAGACCAGCGCGGTCACCATGGTCACCCCGGCGGACGGCCCGTCTTTGGGCACCGCGCCGGCCGGCACGTGCACGTGGATGCGACGGTCCAGCAGCTTCGGGTCCACGCCCAGCTCGTCGGCGTGCGAGCGCACGTAGGACAGCGCGATTTGCGCCGACTCCTTCATGACGTCGCCCAACTGGCCTGTCAGCTGCAATCCCGGCTCCCCGTCGGTGGCTCCGGCTTCGATGTAGAGCACGTCCCCACCCAGACCGGTGACGGCCAGGCCGGTGGCCACGCCCGGCACCGCCGTGCGTTCGGCCGATTCCGGCGTGAAGCGCGGACGGCCCAGGTAGCCGACCAGGTCGGGTTCGTCGACCGTGATCGACGAATTGTCCTGCGCGAGCTTGGTGGTCACCTTGCGCAACGCCTTGGCCAATAGCCTTTCGAATTGCCGCACCCCGGGTTCCCGGGTGTAGTCCGCCGCGATCTTGCGCAACGCGGCGTCGGTGACCATGACCTCGTCCTCGGTCAGTGCCGCCCGTTCCCGCTGCCGGGGCAGCAGGTAGTCGCGGGCGATGGCGACCTTGTCGTCCTCGGTGTAGCCGTCGATCTGCACCAGCTCCATGCGGTCCAGCAGCGCCGACGGAATGTTCTCGGTCACGTTGGCGGTGGCCAGGAACACGACGTCGGACAGGTCCAGATCCAGGTCCAGGTAGTGGTCGCGGAAGGTGTGGTTCTGCGCCGGGTCGAGCACCTCGAGCAGCGCCGCACTCGGGTCGCCCCGGTAATCGGAGCCGACCTTGTCGATTTCGTCCAGCAGCACAACGGGATTCATCGAACCCGCTTCACCGATGGCCCGCACGATGCGGCCCGGCAGCGCGCCCACGTAGGTGCGCCGGTGGCCGCGGATCTCGGCCTCGTCACGGACGCCGCCGAGGGCGACGCGGACAAACTTGCGACCCAGCGCACGGGCCACGCTCTCGCCGAGCGAGGTCTTGCCGACCCCGGGGGGACCGGCCAGCACCATCACCGCGCCGGAGCCGCGGCCGCCGACCAGCTGCAGACCCCGTTGTGCACGGCGGGTCCGCACGGCCAGGTATTCGACGATGCGGTCCTTGACGTCGTCCAGCCCGTGGTGATCGGCGTCCAGGATGGCCCGCGCGCCGGTCAGATCGGTGGAGTCCTCAGTCCGGACATTCCACGGCAGGTCGAGCACGGTGTCCAGCCAGGTGCGAATCCAGCCGCTTTCCGGGCTCTGGTCGCTGGCCCGTTCGAGCTTGCCGACCTCGCGCAGTGCGGCTTCGCGCACCTTCTCGGGCAACTCGGCCGCCTCGACCCGGGCACGGTAGTCATCAGATCCGTCGGGTTCACCCTCGCCGAGTTCCTTGCGGATCGCGGCCAGCTGCTGACGCAGCAGGAACTCCTTCTGCGTCTTCTCGATCCCCTCGCGGACGTCCTCGGCGATCTTGTCGTTGACCTCGGTCTCGGCCAGGTGCTCGCCGGTCCACTCGATCAGCACGCGCAGCCGCTCGGCCACATCCACCGTTTCCAGTAACTGCCGCTTCTGCACATCGCTGAGGTAGGAGGCATATCCGGACGTGTCCGCCAGCGCGGACGGGTCGGTCAGGCTGTTGACGTAGTCGACGATCTGCCAGGCCTCGCGCCGCTGCAGAATGGCCAGCAGCACCTTCTTGTATTCCGCTGCCAGCGCCTTGACCTCGTCGGTCACCTCGGCCTCGGGGACCTCGGTCACCTCCACCCACAGCGCGGCACCGGGGCCGGAGGCACCTGCGCCGATCTGTGCACGGGTCTCACCCCGCACCACCGCGGCGCTGCCACCCCCGGGCATCCGTCCCACCTGCAGGATCTTCGCGATCACACCATGCGAGGGATACCGGTCATCCAGCCGGGGCGCGATCAGCAACTGTCCTGAATCGCTTGCCCGCGCAGCGTCGATAGCCGCTCGTGCGGCGTCATCCAGTGCAATCGGCACCACCATCCCGGGTAACACGATGGTGTCGGTGACGAACAGCACTGGAACTGATTTGGCTTCAGCCATCAATCCTCCAAAAGTTGAGTCTGCTTCGCTAAACCCAGCTGGGGGCCCATTTGTTCCGAATGAGGCGGTAGGCCGCGCCATAATCGGGTAATGCCGCTCACACCACCTGCGCTGGATCCGGAGATCCTGCGGTCCGCGGCTGCGGAGCTCGGTCCGACGGCCTCGGTCACCTTCCTCGTTGACGAGGACGCAGTGACCTACGCCGTCGACGGTGCAACGATCCGCGTGGACGACGAACACGCCGACTCAGCTGTCGTGGTGCGCCTGTCCCGGTCGGCCTGGGACGACCTGGTGGGCCAGATACGCACTGCCATCAACCTGCTGCTGAGCAACGAACTCGTCTTCGAGCGGGGGGGATTCGATCAGCTGGCCGACTGGGACCCGATCCTGCGCTACCTGCATGCCGGCGTGCCGCCGTACCACCCGGCCCGCGCCGACCTGCGCGGCCGCGACCCGGCCGCCACCTTCACGCCGGAGACCGACGACGCAGAACTGGCCGTCCAGCTGAGCACCATGGGCTATCTGCACCTCCGCTCCGTTTTCAGCGCCGACGAGATGCGCACGGCCAACCGCGAAATCGACCGGCTTGCGGCACAGGCCCGTCCGGGCGACGACGAGTCCTGGTGGGTCACCACCGAAGACGGTGCGGATGCGCTGTGCCGGTTGGTGTACGCCACGTTGCGCTCGCCGGTACTCGCTGCTTTGGAAAGCGATCCGCGGGTGCGCAGGCTCGGCACCCTGCTCGATCCCGCGCTGCGGGTGGCACCGGACCGGATGGAGGGCAGCGCGGTACTGCTCAAGGTGCCGGGAAAGACGAAGGGGTTGGCCAACATTCCCTGGCACCAGGACTGCGGCATGGGTGGCCACGCCATCATGTGCCCGGCGGTCAGCGTCGGCATCCAGCTCACCGGATCGGACTCCTCGACCGGCAACTTGCGGGTCGTACCGGGCAGCCATGGCCAGGCCATCCACTACCGGTGGGAGCAGCGACTCGATCGGGTACCGGTCGTGGCCATCGACACCGAGCCGGGCGATGTCACCGTGCACGTCCAGGACCTGATGCACGCCTCACCGGAGCCGACCGGACCCGGCGGGCGGCGCACCATGTACGTCACCCACTATCCGCCGCGCCTCTTCGAATACGTCGGGCCCGGTCAGGCGTTCAACGACCTGGTGCGCAACCGCGTCATCGCGCCTGAAGCCGTCTCAGCTGAGTGACGTGCCCGGGCGAAAGTTCCTGTAGACACGTCACACCCAGTAACGCCATGGTCCGCGTGACACCGCTCTGCAGAATCGCGATCGCCCGCCGGACACCGGCCTCACCACCGGCCATCAGCCCGTACAGGTAAGCGCGCCCGACCAGCGTGCAACGCGCCCCCAGGGCGATCGCCGCGACGATGTCCGCGCCGGACATGATGCCGGTGTCCATCAGGATTTCAGTGTCCTTGCCCAGCTCGCGGACCACCACCGGCAGCAGGTGGAACGGCACCGGGGCCCGATCGAGTTGGCGCCCACCGTGATTGGACAGGACAATCCCGTCCACGCCACGATCGACGACAGCCCGGGCATCGTCAAGCGTCTGGATCCCTTTGACGACAAGCTTGCCCGGCCACCTCGACTTGATCCAGACCAGGTCGTCGAAGGTGACGCTCGGGTCGAACATGGCGTTGAGATACTCGCCGACGGTGCCCGACCAGCGATCCAGAGATGCGAAGGACAGGGGTTCGGTGGTCAGCAGATCGAACCACCAGTGCGGGTGGGGGACCGCGTCCAGCACGGTGCGCAACGTCAGCGCCGGCGGTATCGACATCCCGTTGCGCACATCGCGCAGCCTGGCCCCGGCCACCGGAACGTCGACCGTCACCAACATGGTGTCGAATCCCGCGTCGGCGGCCCGCTGCACCAACGCCATCGACCGCTCACGATCACGCCACATGTACAGCTGAAACCACTTGCGGCCCTGTGGAGCAGCGGCCACCAGGTCTTCGATCGCGGTCGTGCCCAGCGTGGACAGCGAAAACGGGATACCGGCCGCCGCTGCCGCCCGCGCGCCGGCGACCTCGCCCTCGGTGTGCATCAACCGGGTGAAGCCCGTCGGGGCGATTCCGAACGGCAGGTCCACCGGGGCGCCCAGAACGTCCCAGCCGGCGTTCACCGTGCTCACGTCGCGCAAGATCGTCGGGTGAAACTCGATGTCGCGGAACGCTTGTCGCGCCCGCCCGATGGACAACTCGCCCTCGGCGGCACCGTCGGTGTAATCGAACGCCGCTTTCGGGGTGCGCCGCTTGGCAATTCGCCGCAGATCCTCAATGGTCAACGCAGCATCCAACCGCCGCGCGGTGCGGTCCCACTGCGGCCTCTTGAACTGCAGCAGTGGGGCGAGATCCCGAACTCTGGGCACCTGCCGCTTCACCGCCATCATTTCATCTAACCAGTGTGCGACCGTGGAGGGATGTCTGACTTACAGCGCTTCGTGGACGCGCAGGCCCGGGTCTATGACGCCGTGCTCGACGAACTGCGGGCCGGCCGTAAACGCAGCCACTGGATGTGGTTCGTGTTTCCACAACTGCGGGGACTGGGCAGTAGTCCGACTGCTAACCACTACGGCATCGCCTCGCTGGCCGAGGCCCGGGCCTACCTCGACCACGCTGTGCTGGGGCCGCGACTTCTCGAGTGCGTCCGGTTGGTCAACGAGATCGACGGCCGCTCGGCCGAGCAGATCTTCGGTTGGCCCGACCACCTCAAGCTACGTTCGTCGGTGACGCTGTTCGCCCGGGCCACTGAGGACAACCGGGACTTCCTCGCGTTGCTCGACAAGTACTACGGCGGCGAGCAGGATCCGCTGACGCTGTCGCGACTGGGTTAGGGTCCCTGAATCAGGGACGCAGAATTCGCCAGCCGTGCGCTTCGATTTCCACCATGTCGACGACCTCCTCAGGGGGCGCCGTCGAGCCGGCGACCAGGCGGGCGCGCGGCGTGCCGAGCTTCGGTAGCGACACCGTCAGCGGCTCGTCGTCGATATTGAGCGCGACCAGGATCGCGTCCTGACCATTGCGGGACTCGTAGACATAGCACTTGTTCTCCAGCCGCACCGCGCTGGTCGTCGCCGTGTGCAGCCAGGGATGGCGGCGACGCAGACCGACGAGGTACTGGTACAGCGCCCAGACGTCGGCTCCGGATTCATCCAATGGCAGCGGGGGAGAGGGGAATTCGGGGCGTACCGCGTCGTCGCCGCCGTAGCGTTCTTCTTTGACTCCGCGGATGCCGAACTCGTCACCGGCGTAGATGCTGGGCACACCGCCGATGGTCAGCAGGATCACCAGTGCGTGGGCCGGATGGGCCGGGTTCTCGAGGCGGCTGGCGATCCGGGTGACGTCATGGTTACCGATGAACGTCTGCGGCACAAAGGTTTCCAGAAATGTGTTGTGGCGTTGCAGCGCGTGGTCCAGCTCGAAGAAATTGCCGTCGTTGAGGCTGCTCCAGATGGCCTTCCACAGCTCGTACTGGGTGGCCGAGTCGAACCGCGCCGTTTCGACGACCGCGGCGTAATCGCCGTGGATCAATTCCCCCACGAACCACACATCAGGGTGGCGGTCACGGACCCTGGGCAGCACCTCCGCCCAGAATCGTTGCGGCACCGTATAAGCCGCATCGAGGCGCCAGCCGTCGGCGCCCCGGTCCAACCAGTGCGACATCACGTCGGTGACGTACTCGGCGACCGCCGGGTCTTTGTGGTTGAGGGTGATCAACTCCGCATGGCCTTCGAAGGTGCCACCGCTGAACCAGTGTGCCGATTCCGGGTCACCGTAGCGCGCGAAATCCACGCCCACGTGATTGAAGACGCCGTCGAGCAGCACCCGCAGGCCCCGTTGCCGCGCCTGCTCGATGAGATGGTCGAAGTCGGCGTCGTCACCCAGGCGCGGGTCGATCCGGAAGTGATCCGTGGTGTCGTACCCGTGAGTGCGGGAGTGAAAGATCGGCCCCAACGCGACGCCGGAGGCACCTAGGGCTATGGCGTGGTCGAACCAGTCGACGAGCCGGCGCAACCGGTGTTCCCCCGGGTCCGGCGGGGCTTCCGAAGGAAATGCCCCGACGAAGCCCAGGGGATACACCTGCCACCAGATCGCGTGTTCGATCCAGGAGGGTCCGGTCGTACTCAGCCGACCGCCGCCAGCGTCTGGGCGGCGCTGATTGCCTGTGCCACACCAGAAACGATAGCCGCCACCTTGAGCGCCTCCAGGATGGCCTCCCGGCCCACACCCGATTCACGCAGCGTGTGCTCGTGGGCGACCACGCAGTGACCACAGCCGTTGATCGAGGACACGGCGAAGCTCCAGAGCTCGAAGTTCGCTTTGTCCACTCCGGGATTGCCGATGATGTTCATCCGCAATCCGGCACGCAGGTCGTCGTAGGCGCCGTCCAGGAAGCCACGACCGCGGTAGAACACGTTGTTCATACCCATGATCGACGCGGCTCCGAGCGCGGCGTTGTAGGCCTGCTCCGAAAGGGTGTCAGCCGCTTCGGCGCCGATCTCGCCCAGTACCTGAGCGTTGCGGGTCGCCGCGGCGCACGCCAGCAGGGTGCCCCACAACTGCTCCTCGGTCAACGCCGTGGTGCGGGTGATCGAGCCGAGGTTCAGTTTGAGGTCCTTGGCGTACTCGGGCAGGGCGGCTTTGAGGTTCTCGACGCTCATCAGGCCTCCTTACGCCGAAGCCTTCAGCAGCTCGCCCGCGTCGATCGTCGGGTCACCCTTGCGCCAGTTGCACGCGCACAGCTCGTCGGATTGCAGCGCGTCGAGCACCCGCAACACCTCGTCGACATTGCGCCCGACGGAACCGGCCGTGGCAGAGACGAATTGGACTTCATTGTTCGGGTCGACGATGAAGGTGACGCGGTCGGCGACGCCCTCGGCGTTGAGCACCCCGGTGGCCTGAGACAGTTCACGCTTGATGTCCGACAACATGGGGAAGGGCAGCTTCTTGAGATCCTCGTGCTGCGCCCGCCACTGGAAGTGGACGAACTCGCTGTCGATGGAGACACCGAGGATCTGCGCGTCGCGGTCTGCGAACTCGTCGTTCAGCTTTCCGAAGGCAGCGATCTCGGTGGGGCACACGAAGGTGAAGTCCTTCGGCCAGAAGAACACCACCCGCCACTTTCCGGGATGGTCGTCGCTGGAAATGGTGGTGAAGTAGTCGCCCGGTTGCTTCGCGTCGACCTTGGACAGGTCGCCGCCGATCAACGCGGTCAGCTGGTACGCCGGAAATTGCTGGCCAATCGTCAACAGTGACATCGCACTCCTTATTTGGACTCATTCAAGATTAGTTCAGACTGCCACCATGTTGCCTCGCACCGGTTGTGAAGTAAAGGTGATTTGTCGCACTAGACTGATAGGCATGTCCGATAAGAGTTTTCAGCCTACCCTGGCCGGCTTGCGGGCTTTCGCCGCCGTCGCGCGGACGCAGCATTTCGGAAGCGCCGCAACGCTTCTCGGTGTCAGTCAGTCGACTCTATCGCAGGCGCTGGCCACGCTGGAGACGGGTTTGGGCACCAGCCTCGTCGAGCGTTCCACCCGCCGGGTTCGCATGACGCCCGAGGGCGAGCAGTTGTTGCCGCTGGCTCGGGCGGTGGTCGAGGCGGCCGAGGCATTCACCCGGGCTGCGGCCGGCACGGGCGACCCGCTGGCCGGCACGGTCCGGCTGGGATTGATCCCCACCGTGGCGCCCTATGTACTACCGGCCATTCTGGCCGGGATGCCTCGCCGCCTGCCCGGCCTGACGTTGCGGGTCGTCGAGGACAAGACCGAGCGACTGCTGGGTCTGCTGCGCGAGGGCACCCTGGACGCGGCCCTGATCGCGCTGCCCGCCGATTCCCCGGGCCTCACCGCCGTTGCGATGTACGAGGAGGATTTTGTGCTCGCTCTGCCTCCCGGCCATCCGCTGGCGGGAAAGCGGCGGGTCTCGCCTGGGGTGCTGGCGGAGCTGCCTCTGTTGCTGCTCGATGAGGGGCATTGTCTGCGCGATCAGGCGCTCGACGCGTGCCGGGAGGCCGGGGTGCGCGCCGAGCCGGCCGACACCCGGGCGGCCTCCCTGGCGACCGCGGTGCAGTGCGTGGCCGGGGGACTGGGCGTGACGTTGATTCCCGAGACGGCGGTCGCCGTCGAAACCGCCCGCAGTCGTGTGGGTCTCGCCCGGTTCGCCGCACCGCGCCCGCATCGCGAAATAGGTTTGGTGTTCCGTTCCTCACCGGCGCGCGACGACTCCTATCGCCGACTGGCCGGGATCCTCTCCGAACTGATCGCCGACACGCGTTAGGTTCGGCCGATGGAGAAAGTGATCGTAGTGTTGCGGCGGGCCGAGTTCGACGACGACTGGTGCGCCCGGTTACGCGGCCCCGTGGCCACCGAGCTGTCGGAATTGGGCCTGCCGGGGCTGACGGTCAACGTCCGCGACAGCGCGGTGCGCGACTCACTGATGACGTTGACGACGCTGGACCCACCGGCCGCGGCGGTCGTGAGTGTGTGGACCCAGCAGTGCTACGGCGAGCAACTGACGGCGGCGCTGCGTGTGCTGCGCGCCGAATGCGAACTGCTCGCGGCCTACCTGGTGACCGAATCCGTCCCGATGCCCGGCCCGCAGGACGAACCAGGTGCCCGCACAGCGGGTTTGCCGAACATCGCGCTGCTGCGCCGGCCGGAAGACCTCGATCAGGCCACCTGGCTCGATCGCTGGCAGCTCAACCACACCCAGGTGGCCATCGATACCCAGTCGACGTTCGGCTACACCCAGAACTGGGTGGTCCGTGCTCTCACTCCGGACGCTCCGGGAATCTCGGCCATCGTCGAAGAGTTGTTCCCGCTGGAGGCGGTCACCGATATCAAGGCGTTCTTCGGTGCCGCCGACGACGCCGACCTGCAGGACCGGGTGGGCCGCATGGTGGCCAGCACGTCGGCCTTCGGCGCAAACCAGAACATCGACACGGTGCCCACCAGCCGCTACGTCGTCCGGACACCGTTTCGGGAGAGGTGAGCAAGCAAATGACGACACTCGAGGATGCGGTGGCGCTGGCAGCGTCCGAAAACGGCCTGGCCGTGATCTCCACGGTGCGCGCCGACGGCACTGTGCAGGCATCGCTGGTCAACGTCGGCCTGTTGCCGCACCCGGCCGGGGGAGAACCTGTGCTCGGCTTCACCACCTACGGCAAGGTCAAACTCGCCAACCTGCGCGCCCGGCCGCAGCTGGCAGTGACGTTCCGCAAGGGCTGGCAATGGGCCACTGTCGAAGGCCGGGCGGAATTGGCCGGTCCCGACGACACCCAGCCGTGGCTGTCCGACCCGGACCAGCTGCGGCTGCTGCTGCGCGACGTCTTCAGCGCGGCGGGGGGCAGCCACGACGACTGGGACGAGTACGACCGGGTAATGGCCAGCGAGCGGCGTGCGGTGGTGCTGATCGCGCCGACCCGCGTCTACACCAACAGATAGGCTGCCAAGCGTGACGCTGCTGGTCGATGACGACAAACGGGTCCGCACTCTCACTCTGAACAGGCCGGAGGCGCTCAACGCCTTCAACGAAGCGCTCTACGACGCCACCGCCCAGGCGCTGCTGGACGCGGCGGAGGATCCCGAGGTCGCCGTCGTCCTGCTGACCGGAGCGGGCCGCGCCTTCAGCGCCGGCACCGACCTGGCCGACATGCAGGCCATGATCAGCGACCCGGACTTCAAGCCCGGCAAGTACGGCTTCCGCGGCCTGGTCGAGGCGCTCAGCGCCTTCCCGAAGCCGCTGATCTGCGCCGTCAACGGTCTGGGTCTGGGTATCGGGACCACCATCCTCGGCTACGCCGATCTGGCCTTCATGTCGACCAGCGCGCGGCTGAAATGCCCGTTCACCAGCCTGGGAGTGGCGCCCGAAGCAGCGTCCTCCTACCTGCTTCCGCAACTGGTCGGGCGGCAGAACGCCGCGTGGCTGTTGATGTCCTCGGAGTGGATCGACGCCCAAGATGCGCTGCGCATGGGTCTGGTGTGGCGGGTCTGTGAGCCCGACGAACTGCTGCCGGAGGCCCGCCGTCATGCCAACATCCTTGCGGGGCGGCCGATTTCGAGCCTCATGGCGGTCAAGCACACCATGGTGGAGCCGATCCGCCCGGAGATCGCGGCCGCGACGGCGCGGGAGAACGCGCACTTCGCCGAACTGATGGGCGCCCAGGCCAACGCGGCGGCGCTGGCAGATTTCGGGAAACGGCGGAGCTAGGCGGAGGAAGCGGGCTGCAGCTCGGCCTGGTTCACGCGAGCGGCGGAGATGATCGCCCGCAGCGTGCGGCGGCACCGTCCGCAATCGCCACCGGCACCGCACAATGCGGCTACTTCTTTCGAGGTGGATGCGCCCCGCGCCACGGCGTCACACACCGTTTGATTGGTGGCTCCGACGCACAGGCACACGTACATCAGCGAAGACCACCCGCACATGCGGTGAGCGCGTACTGTGTGGTCATATTAGTGGAGTCTAACCTAAGTCGGTTAGTGGAGTCTAACCTAACTTAAAACAGGTGATCACGATTACGCCTCGGCGAGACGCGCCGATGGTCCAGTTAAGCGTGGGCTCACTTGCCTTTACTGCACTAGATTGAAAACGGCACCAACGGTGCCGCTCCACCCGCACGGCGCGCTACAGCCCAGTCCGCCTGCGGATCGACTGTCAGCCTTCACACCGTAGGAGTGACCATGCAAGGCGATCCGGACGTTCTCCGTCTTCTCAACGAGCAGTTGACCAGCGAACTGACCGCCATCAACCAGTACTTTCTGCACGCGAAGATGCAGGAGAACTGGGGGTTCACCGAACTGGCGCAGCACACCCGCGCGGAGTCGTTCGACGAAATGCGGCACGCCGAGGAGATCACCGACCGCATTTTGTTGCTCGACGGCCTGCCCAACTACCAGCGGATCGGCTCTTTGCGGGTCGGCCAGACACTGCGTGAGCAATTCGAAGCGGATATGGCGATCGAAATAGAGGTGCTGAATAGGCTCAAGCCGGGAATCATCATGTGCCGGGAAAAGCAGGACAGCACCAGCGCGCAGCTACTGGAAAAAATCGTTGCCGACGAAGAACTGCATCTCGACTATCTTCAGACACAGCTGGAATTGATGGACAAACTCGGAGAGGCGCTGTACTCGGCGCAGTGCGTCTCCCGGCCGCCCAAGTAAACCGGGGCCGCGGCGCGCGGGCTCCGGCATCGACGGGAGTCAACGATGACGAGCCCGACCGCACCGACAACCCCTGGCACGGTCTCTCCGTGCGCTGCGATCAGTCCGCTGCGCCGCAATCTCATCTTCGCGGCGCTGATGTTCGCGGTTCTGTTGGCGGCCATCGACCAGACCATGGTGGTGCCCGCGCTGCCCACGATCGTCGAAGACCTCGGTGACTCCGTTCACCAGTCCTGGGTCGTAGCCGCCTATCTGCTCGGTGGGATCGTCGTCATTCCGGTAGCCGGCAAACTCGGTGACCTGTTGGGTCGCAAACGCGTGCTGCAGAGTTCGGTCGCGATCTTCCTGGTCGGCTCGATGCTGTGTGGCCTCGCGGACTCGATGGCGATGCTGTCCATCTCGCGCGCCCTGCAGGGAATCGGTGCTGGCGCGATTTCGGTCACCGCAGCCGCGCTCATCGGCGAGGTGTTCCCGCTTCGCGACCGGGGCCGTTACCAGGGGATCCTGGGCGCGGTGTTCGGGGTCACCACGGTCGCCGGCCCGTTGTTCGGGGGCATCTTCACCGACTACCTGAACTGGCGATGGGCGTTCTGGGTCAATGCGCCGATCACGATAGCGATACTCGTGCTCGCCGCGGCCGCCATCCCCGCGTTGCCCCACCGCCCCAAGCCCGCCATCGACTACCTCGGGATACTGCTCATCGCCGCGGCCATGACCGCACTGATCATGGCCACGAGCTGGGGCGGAACCAACTACGCCTGGAACTCGGCACCGATCATCGGGCTGTTCATCGGGGCCGTGGTGACGCTGGGTGTCTTCGTCTGGGTGGAGACCCGCGCTGCGGCCGGAATCCTGCCGCCGCGGCTGTTCCGCAGCCCCGTTTTCGCGGTGTGCTCGGTCCTGTCGCTGCTGGTCGGATTCGCGATGCTGGGCGCGCTGACCTTCGTGCCGATGTACCTGCGCTACGTCGACGGCGTCTCCGCGACCAGTTCGGGTCTGCGCACGTTGCCCATGGTGCTCGGCCTGCTGACCACGTCGTTGGCCGCCGGCATCCTGGTCGGGCGGACCGGCCGCTACAAGATCTTCCCACTGGCCGGTACCGCACTGATGGCCGTCGGGTTCCTGCTGATGGCGCGGATGGACGAGGCGACGCCGTGGCCGGTGCAGGCGTTCTACCTGGTCGTCCTGGGAGCCGGTATCGGTTTTTCCATGCAGGTGCTGATTCTCATCGTGCAGAACACGACGCCATTCGAGGATCTGGGCGTGGCCACCTCGGGTGTCACCTTCTTCCGTGTGGTCGGCGGGTCCTTCGGCGCCGCGATATTCGGGGCGCTGTTCGCGAACTTCCTGAGTCGGCGAATGGACGCGGCAGCGCTTTCCGGCGGCGTGCCGGCGCCCGCGGCGCATTCTCCGGGCGCGCTGCATCGGCTTCCGAAAGAAGTCGCCGCCCCAATTGTGCGGGCGTATGCCGGATCTTTGACGCAGGTATTTCTCTGCGCCGCGTTTATCGCCCTGGTCGGATTCATCTTCGCGCTGTTTTTGCGGGAGGCTCCGCTGACCGATATTCACGACAGCCCGGGCTGCCTGGGGGACGGCTTCGCGGTGCCGAGAAACAAATCGCCCGAGGACGTCCTGGAGATCGCCGTCGGGCACTTGCTGGCCGAAGCACCCACGGTGCGACTGGACGATATCGCCAACCAACCCGGGTGTGAGCTCGACGTAGCCGGTCTGTGGGGCGTGCTGAGGATTTACCAATACCAGCGGTTCTTCGAAACTGCGCAGCTCAGTGACATCGCCAGTCATCTGCACGTGCCCCCTCAGGTACTGGAGCCCGTCTTCGACCGCCTGCTCGAGAGCGGGTACGCCCAGCGCGACGGCGACGCACTGTCGCTCACCCCGGCCGGGCGGCAGCAGGTCGTCTCGCTGTCAGCACTGATCCGCCGGTGGCTGATCGACCATCTGGCGGTATCGGCCGACTTCGCCGACCAGCCGGGTCACGACGAATTCGAGGCTGCGCTGCAACGCATCACCGACGGAGTGCTGGTGCAACGTGACTGGTACCACGACCTGGATGACCTGGCTGAGCCGCGTGCGCGGGCGGGTTAAACGGAGCCGATCTGGGGCATCCACACTGCTGGCCGCCCT
The DNA here is from genome assembly GCF_030755175.1 of Mycobacterium sp. TY814. Classification (NCBI taxonomy): domain Bacteria; kingdom Bacillati; phylum Actinomycetota; class Actinomycetes; order Mycobacteriales; family Mycobacteriaceae; genus Mycobacterium; species Mycobacterium sp. TY814. Next base: position 1,643,487 of record NZ_JAUFRY010000002.1, on the reverse strand, counting down.
GTCCGCCGTCGCGTGGGGAGGGTGCGCTTCAGCCTGCGCGCCGACCGAAAGACGGGAATGAGCACCACGACAGTTGCCGCACCAGCCGACACGGGATCCGGCAGCGCGCTGATCACTCCTCAGCGACGTAACTTCATCTTCGCTGCGATCGCGCTCGGCATGCTGCTCGCGGCGCTCGACCAGACCATCGTCGCCACCGCACTGCCGACCATCGTCGCTGACCTGGGCGACGCCGGTCGCCAGTCCTGGGTGGTCACCAGTTACCTGCTGGCCTCGACGATCGTCACAGCCCTGGTCGGCAAACTCGGCGACATCTTCGGCCGCAAAAGGGTTTTCGAGGTTGCGGTGTTGTTTTTCGTGCTGGGATCGGTGCTGTGCGGGCTGGCGCACTCCATGACCATGCTGGTCGGCGCGCGAGCGCTGCAGGGCATCGGCGGCGGCGCCATCACCGTCACCGCGAGCGCATTGATCGGCGAGGTGGTGCCACTGCGCGAACGAGGTCGCTACCAGGGAATCCTGGGTGCGGTCTTCGGCGTCACCACGGTCGTAGGCCCGTTGCTGGGCGGCTATTTCACCGACTATCTGACCTGGCGCTGGGCTTTCTGGATCAATCTGCCGGTCTCGCTGGTGGTGATTTGCGTGGCGGCCGCGGCGATTCCGGCCCTGAAGGCGGAGACCAAACCCGTCGTGGATTACGCCGGGATCGTCTTCATCGGCCTGGGTGCGGCCGGCCTGACCCTGGCCACCAGTTGGGGTGGCACCGTGCATCCCTGGGGTTCGCCGACGATCATCGGGCTTTTCGTCGGTGCCGCGGTTGCCCTGGGCGTGTTCGTCTGGGTGGAAAACCGCGCGGCCGCACCGATTCTGCCGATCCGGTTGTTCGGCAGTCCGGTGTTCACCGTCTGCTGTGTGCTCTCGTTCGTCGTCGGATTCGCGATGCTGGGCGCGATGACGTTCCTGCCGACTTTCATGCAGTACGTCAACGGTGTGTCGGCCACCACCTCCGGTCTGCGGACATTGCCGATGGTGGTCGGCATGCTGATCACCTCGACCGGTAGCGGCAGCGTGGTCGGCCGCACCGGGCGTTACAAGATTTTCCCCGTCGTCGGCACCGCGCTGATGACGCTCGCTTTTCTGTTGATGTCCACCATGGACGGGTCGACCTCGGCGCTGCTGCAGTCGGTGTACCTGCTCATTCTGGGAGCCGGTATCGGTCTGTCGATGCAGGTCCTGGTGCTCATCGTGCAGAACACGTCCAACTTCGAAGACCTGGGTGTGGCCACCTCGGGGGTGAGCTTCTTCCGCACCATCGGCAGTTCGTTCGGGGCGGCCATCTTCGGTTCGCTGTTCGTCAACTTCCTCAGCTCGCGACTGACCGCGGCGCTGGCGGAGACCGGGGCATCGCGGGACGCGGTGAGTTCGCCGGCCGCGCTGCACCGGCAACCGGCGGCCGTGGCCGCGCCGATCGTGCACGCCTACTCCGAGTCGTTGTCCCAGGTTTTCCTGTGGGCCGCCCCGGTCGCGGCGGCCGGGTTCGTCCTGGCTCTGTTCCTGCGCGAAGTGCCGCTGCGCGATATCCACAACAGCGCCGTCGACCTCGGTGACGGCTTCGGCATGCCGACCACCGATACCCCGGAACGCCTGTTGGAGAACGCGATTGCGCGCATGCTGCGCGGGGAACCCGGGGTGCGGCTGCGCAGCATCGCGATGCGGCCGGATTGCCGGCTCGACGTCGCGGCGCTCTGGGCGCTGCTGCGAGTCAACCGCTACACGCAGTTCTTCGGCTCCGCGCGCCTCACCGATATCGGCGAGAACCTGCAGATCCCGTTCGAGGTGCTCGAACCCACGTTCAACCGGCTGGTCACCACCGGCTATGTGATGCGTGACGGCGACCGGTTGTGGCTCACACCCGCGGGCGTCGAGCAGGTGCAGTATGTGTATTCACTGCTGTTGGCCTGGATCATCGACAAGCTGTCCCGATCGCCCGGTTTCGCCGTCCGCCCTGACCGCGCACAAGTCGAGGCCGCACTCGGCCGGGTCGCGTATCGGGTTATCGCACAACGAGATTGGAACGATGATTCGGCAACGGAGGCTATTGCGAGTCGCTGAGGGGGCGCCAGCTGCCCGGCAACAGCGGCATCGTAGGCCCGTCACCGAACTCGTCCGCCGCCAGCGTGGCCAATCCGGCGGCACTGTCGACGCGGCCGTCGGACAAGGTACCCGCGAACCCCATGGTCTGCGCCCCCCGCTCGGAGGCCTGCGTCGACGGCGGCGCGTCCCACTGGGGGTCGACGTCGACATCCATATCCAGGAACTCATCACCGAACCCTCGACCTTTGGCGGCGCGCCGGCGCCGCGCCCGCGCCTGCTCGCGGGCCGCCGCGGCGGCCGCTTGGGCAGCGCTGTCAGGCTCTGAGGCCTGCCGTTTCGCACCCGAACTGGCCTTTGCGCCGAGCCCGGAACCGAATCCGATCCCGGGCGGGGCGGCGGCGTAGGGAGGTGTGAAGCCGGCCCCGCCTGCGCCGGCCGGCGCCGGAGGCGAAGGGGACGGCGGTGGCGGGCCCGCAGTGGAATTGGGTGTCGGCGCGGGTACCGAAGCGGGAGCCGCGGCCGGCGCGGTGACCGACGACAGCCCAACCACCGGCAGGGGAGGCGGCGGCCCGATCGGGACCACCGCCGGAGCCATCACGGGTTGCGGCAGGGCGGCCAAGCCCGCCAGTCCGGCGAGGCCGCCTACCGAGGCCAGCGGGGCGGCAGCCAGTGGGAACGCCGCGGCCAGCGCGAGGGGTTGACTCGTCAGGGTGAAGACCTCGGCGAGGTGGGTGGGGAAGTCGAACAACTCGAGACTGACCAGATACTGGACGGCCAGCACCGGGTTGGTCTGCAGGTAGACGAAGAACTGCTGGAAGTCCTCGCCCAGCTCCAGCGTCCGAGCCACCCAGAACGCCGCGACGGTCGGATCGGTGTAGTAGTCGTACTCGAGTCCGTTGAGGGTGCCGTCGGCGGGACTCCAGTCGTAGCCGAAGTTTCGCAAGATGTTGGCGACGAAGTCGTCCAGCGCATTGTCGACCAACGGGTCGTGGGCAATGGTGTCGTTTCCAATGCCGAACTGCTGCAGGATCGCATCGAGCTGCGGGTTGTTCACCAGGTTCTCGAATTGCGTGAACGGATTGAGCTGCGGATTGCTCATGAAGTCCTGATAGGCCTGCAGCGGATTCTGCAGAAACTGCTCGATCTGCTGCAGGAAGTCCTGCCACGGGCTGGTACTCGAAGCGGGATTCGCTTCAGCGTCGGATCTGGTGATCTGCGGCGCCGGCTCAGCGGCAGGTGTCGCGGCCAGCGCCGCGTCGGACGCGGCCTCATAGCCGCTCATCGTGGTCGCTGCCTGAGTCCACATGCGGGCGTAGTCGGCCTCGTTGAGCGCAATCGGAATCGTGTTGATGCCGAAGAAGTTCGTCGCCACCAGTGCACCGTGCACGGCGTGATTGGCGGCCAGTTCGGCCAGCGTGGGCATGGCGGCCAGCGCCGACAGGTAGGCCGCGGCGATACCCTCTTCGCGCGCCGCGTTGTCCGCGCTGATCTGGCTGGCCCGCATCAGCCAGGCCAGGTACGGCACGTGGGCAGTCGTGTACTGCTCTGCGCTCGGGCCCGCCCAGGCTGCCCCCTGCACGCCGGCCAGCACCGCGACGAGTTCGTCTGCCGCGCTGGCGTATTCAGTGCTCAGCGCCGACCACGCGGACGCCGCGGCCAGCAGTGCGCCCGGCCCGGGGCCGCTGCTCAGCAGCGCCGAATGCACCTCGGGAGGCGCGGCCATCCACCCGCCGAACCCCGTCATGACCGCATTCCACCAGGCATTCTATGAGAACCGCATGTTTTGAACATGGTTTTCATTTGCACCAAGCTAGCCTGTCGGAGGTGTTCAGGACAAGGGCAGATCGGCCGGGCGTACCATCTCGCCATGAGCCGAATCGGAAGTTTCGCGGACGACGATGTCGCCGGCTGGGTCCTGAAATCCCCTGAACTCGGCGGCGCGATGGCCAATTTCAGCCGAGCGGTCTACACCAGCAACCGGCTGCCGCTGCGCACCCGTGAGATTGCACGGGCCGTGATCGCCAACAACAACGAATGCATCGTGTGTGCCAACACCCGCGATGCCGACGGCCCGGCGGCCGGCGTCGACGAGGACCTCTACCACCACGCGACCGAGTGGCGAACCTGGCCGGGTTACAGCGACCAGGAGCGGCTGGCGGCGGAGTTCGCCCACCGCTTCTCCACCGACCACACCGCGCTGCGCGACGACGAGGACTTCTGGAACCGGGCCGCCGAACATTTCTCCGATGAGCTGCTCGCCGACCTGGCCATCTCATGCGCCCTGTGGGTCGGCATGGGTCGGGTGCTGCGCACCCTGGACATCGGCCAGGCGTGCAAGTTGACCCTGCCGAGCCGGGCCTGACAGCGGGAGTCCACCGAAACCGCAGAATGGCTGCCATGACCGCCACTCCGCTCGCTGCTGCGGCGATCGCCCAACTCGAGGCCGAGGGCGTCGACACCGTCATCGGCACCGTGGTGAACTCTGCGGGGCTCACCCTGGCCAAAACGGTGCCGCTTCGCCGTACCAACACATTCGCCGACCCGGGCCTGGGTGCCAGTCCGACGTGGCATGCCTTCGCGATCGACCAGACCGGCATCGCGTTCACCGACGACGTCAGTGTGGTCGGAGACCAACGCCTGCGCATCGACATGTCCGCGTTGCGCATCATCGGCGACGGGTTGGCATGGGCGCCGGCCGGCTTCTTCGAACAGGACGGCACCCCGGTTCCGGCCTGCAGCCGGGGCACCCTCGGCAGGATCGAGTCCGCCCTCGCCGACGCCGGCATCGAGGCCGCGGTCGGACACGAAATCGAGTTCCTGGTGGTGGATTCCGAAGGCGGAAGGCTGCCCGCCACCATGTGGGCACAGTACGGCCTGGCCGGAGTGCTCGAACACGAGGCATTCGTCCGCGACGTCATCGCCAGCGCAATGTCGGCCGGGGTGGTCATCGAGCAGTTCCATCCGGAGTACGGGCCCAATCAGTTCGAGCTCTCGCTGGCGCCGCAGCCGCCGGTGGCCGCGGCCGACCAGTTGGTGCTGATGCGGATCATCATCGGCCGGGCCGCCCGCCGCCACGGGATGCGGATCAGCCTGTCGCCGGTGCCGTTCGCCGGCAGTGTGGGATCCGGTGCACATCAACACTTTTCGCTGACGATGCCGCAGGGGCCGCTGTTCTCCGGCGGCTCCGGCCCCGGCGGCATGACGGAGGCGGGACAGGCCGCCGTGGCCGGCGTGTTGCGCGGCCTGCCGCAGGCGCAGGGAATCCTGTCCGGCTCGATCGTGTCCGGCCTGCGAATGCGACCGGGCAACTGGGCCGGCGCTTATGTGTGCTGGGGGATCGAGAACCGGGAAGCCGCCGTCCGCTTCATCGAGGGCGGACCGGGAAATCCGCACGGCGCCAACGTCGAAGTGAAGATCATCGATCCTTCGGCAAACCCGTGTCTGGCGTCGGCGGCGATTCTCGCGCTGGCGCTCGACGGCATCACGCGCGCAGAGTCGCTACCGCCGGAGACGACGGTGGACCCGGCACAGCTGTCGGAAGCGGACCGGGCAGCCGCCGGAACCCGGCTGCTGCCCGACGACCAGATGCAGGCGATTGCGGCCCTTGATGATTCGGCGCTGATGCGGAAATTGCTGGGCGACCCGGTAGTCGACGTGGTGACCGCGGTGCGGCGGATGGAGCACGACCGCTACGCCGACCTGGAACCCGCAGCGCTCGCCGACAAGTTCCGGATGGCCTGGAGCGTATGACCACTCGGTCGGATTCCGCGCTGTCCCACCATGTTCGCGAGGTGGCGCTGATCGACCAGCACGTGCACGGCTGCTGGTCGAGAACCGGGGACCGGCGACGATTCGAGAACGCGCTCAACGAGGCCAACACGCAACCGCTCGCCGACTTCGACTCCGGCTTCGATACTCAGCTCGGTTTCGCGGTGCGCAACCACTGCGCGGCCGTCCTCGGATTACCCAGACACGCCGATCCCCAGGACTATTGGGATCGTCGCAGCCAGTTCAGCGAGTCCGAGCTGGCCCAGCGATTCCTGCCCGCCGCCGGAGTGAGCAACTGGCTGGTCGACACCGGATTCGCCGCAGGGGTAACCGATCTCGCGGAATTCGCGGCGCTGTCCGGCCGCCGTGCCTACGAAGTGGTGCGGCTGGAGCAGGTGGCCGAGGAAGCGGTGCAGGCAGGCGGCGACTACGCGGCGGCGTTCGAAGAGGTCCTGAACCGCCGCGCCGCCGGCGCCGTGGGCACCAAGTCGATCCTGGCCTACCGCGGCGGGTTCGAAGGAGACCTGAGCGAGCCGTCCGCGACCGAGGTCGGGGCCGCCGCGCAGCGCTGGCGCGACGAAGGTGGCGTCCGACTGCACGATCGGGTGTTACTGCGATTCGGGTTGTACCAGGCGCTGCGGCTGGGCAAACCGCTGCAGTTCCATGTGGGCTTCGGCGACCGCGACTGCGATCTGCACCAGACCAATCCGCTGCATCTGCTTGAATTTCTGCGCAACTCCGGCGACACCCCGATTGTCTTGCTGCACTGCTATCCCTATGAGCGCGAAGCCGGTTACCTGGCTCAGGCCTTCAACAATGTCTACCTCGACGGCGGACTGGCCGTGAACCATCTCGGCGCGCGGGCGCCGGCATTCGTCGCCCGCCTGCTGGAACTCGCGCCGTTCCGCAAGATCCTGTACTCGTCCGACGGTTATGGGCCGGCCGAACTGCATTACCTCGGAGCCGTCCTGTGGCGCAACGCAATCGACCGTGTACTGCACGGGTTCGTCGAAACCGGCGACTGGAGCGAGAAGGACGCGATCCGGGTGGTCGACCTGATCGCCCACCACAACGCCGCACGCATCTACCGCCTGGCCAGTGGCGATCCTCGCGGGCCGATCACCCCAGCGGGATGAATCGGCGCAATTTCCCGCTGCCCCGGTGACGTTCCAGGCTGTCGGCCACTCGGATCCGCACGGCGGGTTGCTCCAGTCCGTAGCGGCGCAGCGCCGTAACCACTGCAGCAGTGAGCTTTTCAGTGTCGGGTGCCCCGACGACCACGATGTCGGCGCCGGTGGCCGTTTGGACGACCTGATACTCCGAGATGTGGGCGTCCGTTCCCAGGACATGACGAAAGACGATCGGCGGCACCGTGAGTTCGCCGTACCGGAAGTCGTCGTCGCGGCGGCCGCCGATATCGGCGACGCGGGCGAAGGCGCTGCCACAGGAGCAGTCGCCGAGCAGCGGCGCCACCTGATCGCCGAGGTCGTAGCGGATGAACGGGAACGTGCGGTTGGCGAGTCCGGTGGCGAGCGTGCGCACCACGGGTTCCTCGGGGCCCACCGGCACACCGTCTGCGTCCACGCGCTCGAGAATCACCTCGTCCTCGCAGACATGCAACCCCGCACCGCGTCCGCAGCCGACCGCCTGTACCCCGATTTCGGTTGATCCCCAGAGGTTATGGATAACGACCGCGTGCCAGGCTCTGGTGATCGCCTCGCGGTCCTCGTCGAGCAGCGGCTCTGAGTTGGTGCTCACCCGCACCGGCGCGATGTCCAGATCCCCGGCGATGGTGGCGCGGGCCAGGCGACCGATGACCGTCGGGTAGCCCACCAGGTGCGTCGGTCCCGCGGCGGCCACCGCCGCCAGCACCTCGGCGAACGGGGCGCCCGCGGGGATCACGACGGTCTGCATGCCCGGGGCGGTCGGTACATCGAACAACGGGGTGCTGGCATGGGGGGGAACTCCCGCTGTCACGACCGCCAACCGGGACGAAACCAGCTGCGTGCGTTGTTCTTCGCGGGCCTGCACCCGCCATGCCAGACAAGCCGCCGAGGTATAGAAGTCCCAGTCCCAGATGTAGATCCCGCGCACCCCGCTCGATCCGCCGGAGCTGAAGATCTGGTAGTCGCCGTGATACGAGAACCCTTGCTGCCCGGCAAGGAACCCTTCGGCGCCGGCCCTCCGTAATCCGGGCGCCGTACAGATCGCATCCCAATTCTGTTGAGCCTCAGGCTTGGTCATCATGGGCACCGACGCCAGATCCGCGACGGTGGCGCGCGACGGGTCAAGCCCCGCCAGTCGCCGCGCATGAAACGGCGACCACTCCTTGGCGTGCGACAGGAGTGCCCGGAGTCGGCGCTGCTGGTACTGCTCGATCTGGGGGCGCGACCAGTCCAGGCGCGCGACATGGTCTTTCAGCGCGGCCTGCACCGCCCCGAGATGGGCTGCGCGCGTTGCCTCGTAGGCGTGCGCCATCCGCGTCGGTTTCTAGACCAGGGCGCTGGCGTCGAAGATCCAGGATGTGTCGCCGCCGGCCAGGTTCTCGAAGTGTTGCGGCGGCGCGAACGCAACCAGGCTGTTCATGTCCCAATAGTCTTTCCAGACCGTGATTTTGCCGTCCACCACCTTGTGCACCGTGACGAACCTGAGCACGCCCTGCTCGCCGGTCTGGAAGGTCCACGTCTCGGAGTGCTCGTACATGACGTCGGAGCCGTTGGACACCAATACACCGGCGTGATTCTCGTAACCGGCCAACTGCTCTAGTCCGATCTTCAGCCGTGTGACGATGTTCTCGGGACCACGGGCCGAGACCGCCGGGACCGGCATGTCGACGTAGAGGCAGTCGTCGGACAGGAATGTCTTGACGGCATCCCAGTCCCGCCGCGACAGTGCCTGCCACATTCCGGTTACGACGTTCCCAGCGGTGATCACTTCTGTCATACCCGTCAATTAACTCGGCCGCCGCACGAGTGTCAACCACAGCTTCGCGGCGCATACTCGGCTCGTGAGGGGACTGCAGCGCTACATCGCCGAGGAAATCGCCACCGACCATCTCGACGGTCTGCTCACCAGACGCGAAGCGCTGCGCCGGCTGGGCTTGCTGGGCTTGAGTGCCACCGCGGCGGCGGCGCTGATCGCGGCGTGCGCCCGCCCGGAGAATGCCAAACCCACGGAGTCGCCGTCCACCCCGACCGGCACCACCGCTTCGCAGCCCCCGGGCACGGTCGGCGCACCGACCACCTCGCCGGTGACCTGGCCCGGGCCCCAGGGCCAGCTTCAAGGGGCCTGGGCGCCGGCGGCGGACCCGAAGGGCGCGGTGCTGGTCATCCACGAGAACAAGGGATTGACCGATTGGGTGCGATCGGTGGCGGCCAGGCTGGCCGGCGCCGGCTATTCGGCGCTGGCGATCGACCTGCTGTCGGAGAAGGGCGGGACCGGCGCATTCGGCGATCCCGCGCAAGCCACCGCCGCACTGGCCGGCATCGCACCCGAACAGTTCGTCGGCGACCTCAATTCGGGCGTCGGCCAACTGCGAAAGTGGGCCCCCACCCAGAAGATCGGCGTGGTGGGGTTCTGCTTCGGCGGGGGACTGGTCTGGCAGCTGCTGGCGGCCGGCGGGCCGGACGTGTCCGCCGCGGTGCCTTGGTACGGGCCGCTGCCCGAGAACCCGAATTTTGGCGGGGCCAAGGCCGCGGTGCTCGGGATCTACGGGGCGCTCGACAATCGGGTGACGAGTTCACGGCCGGCCGCCGAAGCCGCGCTGACCCGCGCCGGGCTGGTGCACGAGTTCGTCGTCGAACCGGATGCCGATCACGCCTTCTTCAACGACACCGGTCCGCGGTACAACGCCGTCGCGGCCGCCGACGCGTGGCAGCGAATGCTGGACTGGTTCGGCCGTTACCTGCGCTGACTACCGCGCGGCCATCGACCTGGCCGGACCGAGCTGCACCGGCAACGTCGACCAGCCCCGGAGCACCCTCGTGCTGCGCCGGCTTCCGGCGCCGGCGGCCTGCACGTCGGGGAAGCGCTCGAAGAAGGTGCGCAGTCCGACCTCGCCCTCGGCCCGGGCCAGCGCAGCGCCCAGGCAGAAGTGGCGTCCCGTGGAGAACGCCAGATGCCTTCCCGCATTGGCCCTTTCGATGTCGAATCGGTGCGGGTCGGCGAACACCGCCGGGTCACGGTTAGCGGCGGCCAGGTAGATCACTACGACCTCGTCGCGGTAGATCGGCATCCCCGCGACCTCGACGTCGCGGCCGGCCACCCGCGCCGTCAGCTGCACGGGGGAGTCGAGGCGCAAAATCTCCTCCACGGCGTTGGGCCACAGTTCCGGCCGTTCCCGCAGCTTCTCCAGTTGGTCGGGATGGTCCAGCAGCATCCGAATTCCGTTGCCCAGCAGGTTGACTGTGGTCTCGAAACCGGCGACCAGCACCAGACCCGCTACGGCCTGCAGCTCGTTGTCGTCGAGATAGCTGTCCTCGCTGCCACTTTGGGCGGTTTGGATCAGCTGGCTCATCAGGTCGTCACCCGGGTTGCGCTGCAGTTCACGCAGATGCTGAACCAGCCATGCGTTGAAGCCCGCGACGCCCCGCCGCACGCGGACGTACTGCTGCCAGGGCAGCCCGATGTCCAGACTCGGGGCGGCCAGTTCGCCGAACTCCAGGACGCGCCGGCGGTCATATTCCGGCACACCGAGGATCTCGCTGATGACAGTGATGGGCAGCTGAGAGCAATAGCGGCCGACGATGTCTACCCCGCCGGGCCGGTCGACCAGCTGATCGAGCAGTTCGTCGGCCGTCTGCTGAACCCGGTCGCGCAGCGCGGCCACCGCGCGTGAGGTGAACACGGCTGAGACCGTCTTGCGGTAGCGCGTGTGATCGGGCGGTTCCACCGCCAGCAGCGACGGCGGCCGCAACGGGTGCAGCCGGTTATCACGGGTGCGAATTTCCAACCAGCGCAACGGTTTCGGCAAGCTATCCCCGAAGTTGACGACGTGGAAATCGTCGGATCGCAGCAGATCGTGCGCGAGGCGGTGGTCGACCGTCATCAGATTCGCCCGGTTACGCACCAACCCGCCGCGGCGTCGTACCTCGTCGTAGAAGGGCACCGGATCATCCGCGACAGCCGGGTCGGCGATCAACCGGGCTTGCAGGTCGCCGCGCCGTACCGCGAGTTTGGCCACCCCGCGGACCACGCCATGCATGGCAAACCAGTGCAGTCTGTCCTTCACGTCAGCACTCGGCGCTGATCTTGAAGTCCGTCGTCACAACCTTGTTCGGGTTGCTGCTGTTGATGCCGGACGCGCTGCCGGTGATGGTGTAGGCGTTCTTGTTGACATCCACGTGTGCGTCGCCCACCCCGCCCTCGTAGTAGCTGCCGGTGAAACCGTCGATATTGCGGATCTTGACGAACTGCGGTATCACCCGGTCACCGCTGATCATCACCACCGCCTGCACCTGGCCGTCGCGATCGCGGATGTCGATGGTCCGGTAGGCCTGGATCTGGCTACACGCCGGCGGACGCGTGGTGTGGGCGGAGCCGTCGATAGTCAGGTGCGCCGCCTTTCGGGGCATGATCTGGGCGCCCCCGCAACCAGACACCGTGAGAGCTATTGCTATTCCTGCCGCTGCGACCATCCGGTTCTGCACCAGAACATTATGGCCGCTTGGGGTCCAGCCTGGGCAGAGCTTTCACGATGCGATTTCGCACGAACTCCGGGCTGATGCCTTTGAGCCGGTCGATCCACCGGATGCTCCTGGGCACGTACCAGTGCAGCCGCGTCGGATGCTGGTAGGCCTGCCACGCCACCTCGGCCACGCTGGAAGCCGGCATCAGACGGAACATCCCTCTTTTGGGCGCCGCGGCACGCAAGTCCGCCGGGGACATCTGGGTCCGCGGTCCGTCGGAGTGCTGGGGCGTCGAGGTCAGGATGGCGGTGTCGATCAGGCCGGGCAGCACATCGGCGACCCGCACGCCGTGGCGCTGCCATTCGACGCTCAGCGCCTCCGTCAGCCCCTTGACGGCGTGCTTGGTCGCCGAATAGACGGCGATGCGCGGCATGCCATACGTGCCCGAAGACGACGACGTCGAGAACATCAGGCTGCCCGGCGCCTTCTTCAGGTAGGGGAGTGCCCCGTAGGCGCCCGTCAGCACGGCCTTGAAGTTGACATCGACGACTCGCATCGCGGCCTCGTACGGCACGTCCTCGAACCAGCCGCCTTCACCGATGCCGGCGTTGTTCCACATCATGTCGAGTCCGCCGCCGGCGTTACCGGCACAGAAGTCGGCCAGCGCCGTGTCCAACGCGGCCTTGTCGGTCACGTCGACCACACGGGTCCACAACCCGGCGCCGAGCTCCACACTGAGTGCCGCCAGACCCTCGTCGTTGCGGTCCACGGCGCCGACGCGCCAGCCTTTGCGGTGGAAGAGCCTGACGCCCTCCCGGCCCATCCCGCTGCCCGCACCAGTGATGAATATCGTCTTCATCGACCTGATCTCCGCCCAGCCCCTCAGCCTGCTTCGACCACATCTTTGATGCGATGCAGCGTCTTCGTCATGTCTCGGATGTTGCGACGTTTACGTAAGAAGCCTCCCAACACCATGTAGACATTGTTGAACGGGGACGGCGCGAGCCGGAACGACTCGGTGACATCCGTCTCCTGGCCATCTGGGCCGGTCGGGACCATTCGGTAATGCCAGTTGTTCACCACCCGGTCGCCGACCAGTACAGCAAACCCGAACTCGCGACCGGGCTCGCATGCCGTCACCTCGCAGGTGGTCCAGTACACCGGCCCGATCTCGTTGCGCCGGACGTGCCCGCGGAACCGGGCGCCGAGTGCCGGACCGGTCGCTCCGTCGAGCCACTCGGCCTCGAAGGTTTCCGGTGAGAAGCGTCCGGTATTTCGAATATCGGCTATTAAATCCCAGATCTTGTCTGCCGGCGCCGCCATATGAACTGTTGCTGAACCCTCCATAGAAGGATCCAATCACGCCACGTGTAACGAAACGCGGCGCCCCACCGATAATCATTGTTTGGGCGTGAACAACCCGATGATCTGGGTGATGGTCTGGGTCAGCGTCTGACCGGGCTTGGGCAGCTGCGCGATCCCCGGCCCCGTCCCGCCCGCGCTGGCACACTTCGGCCAGGCGCCCGGTCCCTGACCGGCCAGGACCCGGTTCGCGACGTCGATTTGTTGCTGCTTGGAGGCTTTCGCCGGGTTTCCGACGCCGCCGTACTCCTCCCACGTAGCTTGCTTGAACTGCAAACCGCCGTACGCACCGTTGCCGGTGTTGGCGGCCCAGTTCCCGCCGGACTCGCACTGCGCGACGGCTTCCCAGTTCATCGTGTCGGCGTCGGCGGCACCGGTGGACAGCGACATACCCGTGGCGATGAATCCCGCGGTGATCGCGGACTTGATGAGGGGCTTTGTGATGTGCGTCATGTCCGGCATTTCGCCGGGCGTGTTCAAAGCGTTACCCAAGAGAAAAAATTATGAGATCAGTTGTCTACCGCATTGAGATTGGCGCAAACGCCGTTCTCAGGCGCGTCTCAGGTGTGTGGTTGCGGCTGGCAGTAGGAGGCGGTCGCCGTCGAAAGCGCACGTTGATACAGGTTGTCCAAGCCGCGCTGCCGTGTCACCTCCGCGCGGGCCTGCCGCAGCAGACCCGGGCATGCCGGCGATCCCAGCAAACTCCGATTAAGCGCTATGTGAGACAAAATCTTAGTGTTCAGTGCGTCGATGGCGGCCCGTGACGCGGCAAGATCGGCCGGTGCGGGCGGCACCGTGGCGGGGTCGAGCTTCCACTCCGCGAACCGTTGGTACTCGATGGCTTCGGTGGCGTCGATCTGGTCGCGGAACACGCGGGCGACGAGGTCGGGGTCGACGTCAGTCGACGCCGCGTCCTCGCGCAGTGCCACGAGCTCCTGCTCGACACGCGCCGGATCCTCGATCGGGGCGTGGGCACCCCACTTGAAGGCAGCCACCGGTTCGGCGACCGCGAGCCGTTCGGCGAGTGCATCCACCAGCATCACCAGCGAATCGGGGCCCTCGGCTTTGCCTTGTGGCGGCGCAACGGCCCCTCCCAACGTGCCCACCAACACGGCGGCCACCGTGACCAGAATCGCGCGAGACGCGCCGTGCAGCATCCCGGCCCTCCCTCGGCGACTGATCAGGCACTGACGAACAATGGTGGCATGCGTGCAGACTGGTTGCGCTCGACCCAGGCCCGGTCCCTGCTCGCTGCCACCCTCGGAACGTCGCTGCTGCTCGGTGGGGCGTTTCTGGCCGTGGACCAACTGCACACCACGTCCGCGGACGCGCTCAACCATTCCGGCCCGCCGGTATCCGACCAGCAGAGCCGGGCCCAGGCGGTGAATGCCGCCAAGGATGTCGTCTCGGCCGCGCAGCTGCACACGACGACGGCGGGTTATCTGCTGATGTCGTGCCGGGACCGGGACAACCCGCCGTATCAGGGCGCGGTGTACCTCTCCTTCACGATTCCCACCGACATCCGGGCCGACGTCTATCTGCCGGGCGTCGTCAAGGCCCTGGCAGCCGACGGCTGGGTGGAGGGCCTGTCACCCGGAGGGCACCCGTACAGCAGGTCGGTGTCCAAGGGTGCGGTCACCGCGCTGATCTACCGCGACGACGACAACGCGAATGTGGGAGTGGCACGGGTGTACGGCGAATGCCGCAACACGACCGACCACCGCACCGACGCCACCGGATGGATCGATGTCACCGGCGAGATCGGCGGCTGACCCCAGAAAGCACTACTGCGCTTGACGGCATGCGGCCGTCAAGCGCAGTAGTAGCAGTTGTCGTGCGGGTCAGCCCCGGGCGCCCAGCGCGCCCTGCAGGTCACCCTTCATGGCAACCAGCTGAGCACCCCAGTACTCCCAGCTGTGCGTGCCGTCGTTCTGGAAGTTGAAGACGGCGTTGTGGCCACCGGCCGCGTTGTACTGGTCCTGGAACTTGATGTTGCTGCTGCGGACGAAGTTCTCCAGGAACTCGGCGGGCAGGTTCGCGCCACCCAGTTCGCTGGGCTTGCCGTTGCCGCAGTAGACCCACAGGCGGGTGTTGTTGGCGACCAGGGTCGGGATCTGGATCGTCGGGTCGTTGCGCTGCCACGCCGGGTCGCTGGACGGACCCCACATGTCGGCGGCCTTGTAACCGCCCGCGTCACCCATGGCCAGGCCGATCAGCGACGGCCCCATGCCCTGGGACGGGTCCAACAGCGCCGACAGCGAGCCGGCGTAGATGAACTGAGCGGGGTGGTAGGCGGCCAGAATCATGGCCGACGAACCGGCCATCGACAGACCCACCGCGGCACTTCCGGTCGGCTTGACGCTGCGGTTGCTCTGCAGGTACGACGGCAGCTCACTGGTGAGGAAGGTCTCCCACTTGTAGGTGGAGCAGCCAGCTTTGCCGCAGGCCGGGCTGTACCAGTCGCTGTAGAAGCTGGACTGGCCACCGACCGGCATGACCACCGAAATGCCCGACTGGTAGTACCACTCGAACGCCGGGGTGTTGATGTCCCAGCCGTTGTAGTCGTCCTGGGCGCGCAGGCCGTCGAGCAGGTACAGCGCAGGAGAGTTGTCGCCGCCGCTCTGGAACTGCACCTTGATGCTGCGTCCCATCGCCGCTGACGGCACCTGCAGGTACTCGACTGGCAGACCTGGCCGGGAGAACGCTCCCGCGGTCGGCGCACCGCCGGCGAGTCCGATCAGGCCCGGCAGGGTCGCGGCCGCAGCCGCACCGACCAGGAGTCGGCGACCCCAGGCCCGTATCTTCCCGCTCACGTCTGTCATACCTGTGCCCCTTGTCCTTATGTCTTTTGTTCCCGGCAGAACTTACCGCGTGACTGGGCAGAATGTCGATTCGGACGCAATCACATTTCAGTTCCATATCGGTTACCGCCGCGGATACAGCAACTGTGTTACCGGGACCCGCGCCGGATCGCCGCATTCGTTATAGCCCGAGCCCGACACGCCCGAACGCGACACACGCCGCGGCGTTATGCAGGCGTTACGCAGTTGACATCGGGCAGAGTCGCAACGACGCAAGGGGGTGCACCGTGCCCGTGGCGGCGCGACCACGGTCCCGTCGAGCAACCTTCGCATGATTTACCGCCGTCGACGGGGCCATTTTTCGGCCGGTTGATTGCGCAGATCACGGGTGGTTGAGAGCCACCTGCGGGTTTCCCGGCAAGTTCTGCACCGACCAAGACGATCTTGCTCAGAACGCGTAGGCTCGCTCGGAGCAATCCGACTGCAGACAGCTATCCCGGGCATTTCCGGCACTTCCGCGCTACAGCACCTCGCCCCTTGGTGCACCGCGCGCAAGAATGCGCGGCCGGCCGCGGGAATGATTGAGGTGCGAGATTTGGATACGGTACTTGGGCTATCGGTGACGCCGACCAGCGTTGGTTGGGTCCTTGCTGAAGGACATGGCGCCGACGGCGCCATTCTCGATCACCGTGAAGTGCAGTTGCAGGATGGCGTGCAGCACAGCCCCGGAGTCCGCGCCGTGAGCACCGCACAGCAGATCACCGCCGAAGCGATACAGGCCAGCGAGGTCGCCAACGCCGACGATCACCGGTTGCGCGTCGTCGGAGTGACCTGGAGCGACGAGGCTTCGGCCCAGGCCGCACTCCTGCTGGAGGCACTGACCGACGCGGGTTTCGACAACGTCGTGCCCGTCCGCCAGCTCGACGCCGTCGAAACACTGGCGCGGGCCATCGCGCCGGTGATCGGCTACGAGCAGACCGCCGTGTGCATCCTCGAGCGCGAGTGGGCGACCGTCGTCATGGTGGACACCCACGACGGCGAGACCCAGACCGCCGTCAAGCATGTTCGCGGCGGCTACGACGGCCTGGCGTCCTGGCTCACCGGGATGTTCGACCGCAGCAGCTGGCGCCCGGGCGGCGTGGTGGTGGTCGGCTCCCAACATGATGTCGGCGATTTCTCGTGGCAGTTGGAGAATGCGCTGCCGGTCCCCGTCTTCTCCCAGACCATGGCGCAAGTGACCGTGGCGCGCGGAGCGGCCCTGGCGGCCGCACAGAGCACGGAATTCACCGATGCCGAACTCGTGGCGGCCGGTGCGGCGGCTCCCGTCGCCGCGGCACCCAAGCGGTCGCTCCAATACGCCGGCGCGGCGACCGCACTGGCGGCCGCTGCGGTGACCTTCGTGGCGTCGGTTTCACTGGCTGTCGGTCTGCAACTCGCCCCGAAGGATTCCTCTCCGTCCCAGCCCGCGCACAAGTCCACGCCACCGATGGCCGAGGCGGTCGCGCCACCCGTTCCGCCTCCGGCGCAAGCGATTCCGGCCGCTCCTCCGGTGCAGCAGGAGCCGGTGCGACTCACCGCGGGCGAGCAGGCCGAGGAAACGACGTCAGGCGGTCAGCCGACCGTCGCGGCGCCCGAACCCGACGCCACCGACCCCAACAGCGGGCCGCTACGGCTCAGCCGGGTGCTCGAACACATTCCGGGGACGTTCGCCGAACCGGGGCGTCCGCCCGAATAACGGTCAGGCTTTGGGCCGGGTCGCGGTGAAGGACACCGTGACGTCATCGGCTACCTGCAGCGATCCCATCAGCAACGAGTAGGGCTTGATGCCGAAATCCGACTGCCGGACCGTGGACTGCAGCGACAGGCGCCAGGAGTCCGCGAGTTCCTCGGTGTGCAGGTCTACGGAGTGGTCGCGCTCCTTGCCGCGGATCTGCAGCTTCCCGTTCAGCCGGTAACCGTCGTCGGTCTTTTCGATCGAGTCGGTGTCAAAGCGAATCTCCGGAAACCGGTTCGCGGACAACGACTTCAGTGCATTCGAACGCACCAGCGCCTTCTCCGGCCCGGACAGGCCCTTGACGCCGCCTTCGCCGCGCAACACTTCGAACGAATCCACCTCGACCACCACGTTGGCCGTATCAGGCTGTCCGTCATGCCAATTCACGGTCGCCTGCCACCGCGTCATCGCGATGGTGAGCCGGTGCCCCATCCTGGCAGCGCGGCCGGCAACTCCGGTTTGCAAAGTCAATTCGCCGTCGGCCGCATCGAACGTCCACGCGGCGTTGTCGTCGGTGGCCACGAATCAGACCGTGAGGACGGTGCGGTAGTGGGCCTTGCCCTGCTCCAGGGCCGCGTACCCCTCGGCGGCCTGCGGCAGGGGCAGCTCCTCGATCCACGCGCGCACTCCTGACAGCAGCGCGAAATGCATTGTCTCCTCGATATCTTTCGCAGTTCCCGAGGGATGGCCGATGATGCTGAGCCCGGGCGTGATCAATTGCACGGGACTGATCGGAAGCGGCTCGGGCGTCACCCCGATGGTGACCAGCTCGCCCTGCGGCAGTAAGCCGCCGACGGTGTCGGCCATGGCCTTCGAATTGCCCGCTGTAGCAAGGACAACCGCGACGCCGCCCAGGGTGCGCAGCGCTTCGGCGACATTCACCGCGGTGGAGTCGATGTAGTGGTGAGCGCCCAGCTTCTTGGCGTCTTCGGCTTTGCCGGTGCCCCGCGCGATGGCGATCGTTTCAAATCCCATGGCACGGGCCCACTGCACGCCGAGGTGCCCCAGACCCCCGACCCCGAGGACGGCGACCCGGTCACCGGGCAGTGCCCGAGTGTGGCGCAACGCGTTGTAGGTGGTGACGCCCGCACACCCCATCGGGGCGGCGTCGACGTCGCTGAGCCCTTCGGGAATACGCGCCAGCGCCGTGGCGGGCACCGTCACGGATTCCGCGTAGCCGCCGGGGTATTGCCAGCTCGGCACCTTCCCGTTGGCGCAGTGGATCAGGATGCCTTTTCGGCACGGGTCGCAATGATTGCAGTTGCCGCCGAACCAGCCGACCGCGACGCGGTCACCGACCGCGAATTCTTCGACACCGTCGCCGAGTTCGGCGATGGTTCCGGCAATCTCGTGGCCAGGGGTGAGTGGCCATGACATATCCGGGAATCCGCCGTTGACGAAGTGCGCGTCGGTGCCGCAGATGCCGCAGGCGGTCACCGCGATGCGTACCTCGCCGCGCCCGGGCGGCGAGGTCTCGACTTCGGTGAGCTCGAGCGGCGCACCGGCGGACTGAACGTGTACAGCCTTATGCGTGGGCATGGGTCTCTCTGTCGCTCAGTGGGTTACCGGACATTGCTGACCGGAAGCTGTTCCCTCGGTGTGGTAATCCACCTGCCAGTGTTTGATGCCGTTGAGCCAGCCCGAACGCAGCCGCTCGGGTGTGCCGACCGATTCCAGGTCGGGCATCGCGTCGGCGATCGCGTTGAACATCAGGTCGATCGTCATGCGGGCCAGATTGGCGCCGATGCAATAGTGCGCGCCGGTACCCCCGAAGCCCACATGCGGATTGGGATCGCGCTTGATGTTGAAGGTGAACGGGTCGTCGAATACGTCTTCGTCGAAATTGGCCGAGCGGTAGACCATCACCACCCGCTGGCCCTTCTTGATCTGCACACCGGAGAGCTCGTAGTCCTCCAGCGCGGTGCGCTGGAAGGAGGTCACCGGCGTGGCCCAGCGGACGATCTCGTCGGCCGTGGTGACCGGACGTTCCCGCTTGTAGAGCTCCCACTGATCCGGGAAGTCGGTGAAAGCCATCATGCCCTGGGTGATGGAGTTGCGGGTGGTCTCGTTGCCGGCCACCGCGAGCAGGATGACGAAGAAGCCGAATTCGTCGTCGCTGAGTTTGTGGCCGTCGACGTCGGCCTGAACCAGCTTGGTCACGATGTCTTCGCCGGGGTTCTGCGCCCGGTCGGCGGCCATCTGCATCGCGTACATGATCAGTTCCACCGAGGCGGTGATGGCGTCGTTGCTGGCGAACTCGGGATCCTGGTCACCCACCATCTGATTGGACCAGTGAAACAGTTTCATCCGGTCCTCTTGCGGCACCCCCAGCAGACCTGCGATCGCCTGCAACGGCAACTCGCAGGACACCTGCTCGACAAAGTCGCCGGAACCCTGCGAGGCCGCTACCTCGACGATGCGGCGGGCACGTTCGGCGAGGTCGTCGCGCAGCCGCTCGACGGCGCGCGGGGTGAAGCCGCGGGAGATGATCTTGCGCAAGTGGGTGTGCTGCGGGGCGTCCTGGTTGAGCAGGACGAACTTGCCGCGCTCGATCTGCTCCCCGACGGTGCCATCCTTGTAGCGGGGGAGTGCGGTCTTGGCCAGGCTGGAGAACACGTCGCTACGCCGGGAGATCTCCTTGACGTCCTTGTGCTTGGTCACCACCCAGAAGCCGCCGTCATCGAAACCACCGGCGCCATAGGGCTGCTCGTTCCACCAGATCGGTGCGGTTCGGCGTAGCTCGGCGAGTTCCTCCACGGGCAGACGCTCCGCGTGGATGTCCGGGTCGGTGAAATCGAACCCGGGGGGCAGGTTGGGCTTTGCTTTCGGTTCGGCTGGCGTCGTTGACAATTGCCTACTCCTCGTAACCGTGTTCACGTGGGCGTCCCGTGCCAATAATTCCTTGCTACACCACAGTTGGGAAGCTTGGGAACAAAAGACGCCAAAGCCGAACTGAAACGTGTTCAGGCGGCACCCCTGATCCGGCACCCCGACGGGGACTTTCGGCACTAGCAGGCGCGTCACGGCGGCCGTTTCATTGAACCGATGGCCGACATGCTGGTGCTGAGCGCCCCCGAAGTATTGGCGACCGCCGCCGCGGATCTCACCGAGATTCGGGAGGCGGTCGCCGGCGCCAACGCCGCTGCGGCGGCACCGATATCCGGCGTGATCGCCGCGGCGGGTGACGAAGTTTCAGCCGCCATCGCGAACGCAATGTCGTTGTACGGCAAGCAATATCAAGCTGTGGCCGAGCAGGCGGCGGCGTTCCACGCCCGGTTCAGCGAGACGCTTGCGGCGGCGGCGCGATGGTATGCCGACGCAGAGGCCGCGAACGCATCCCTGGTTGCGGGGTTCGCGCCGATCGCGGCCGCGGATCCCCTGACGGCACTGATCATGGGCGGCACCGACAATCCGCTACCCCTTCCCGAGTACGTGGCGGCAATCAACGACGCCTACATCCAGCCCCGTTTTCCGGGGGCATTGCCACAAGGGTTGTTCACGCCCGAGCAATTCTGGCCGGTCACCGGAAACCTGACCTTCGGCCAGTCCGTCGCCCAGGGCGTCACGCTGCTCAACAACGAGATCAATCATCAGATCAGCACGCTGGGCAACTCCGTCGTCGTGTTCGGCTACTCGCAGAGCGCCGCCATCGCCACCAACGAGATCAACGCGCTGATGGCGATGGGCAACCCGTATGCGGGCCAGTTGTCCTTCGTGCTGGCGAGCAACCCCAACACTCCCGACGGGGGCATACTCGCGCGGTTCCCCGGCTTCTATATCCCGTTCCTCGACGTGCCGTTCACCGGGGCAACCCCACCGAACAGCCCCTATCCGACCTCCATGTACGGGATTCAGTACGAAGGCGTGGCCAACGCCCCGCAATACCCCCTGCACATCTTGTCCGACCTCAACGCCATCATGGGCTACTTCTATCTGCACGACACCTATCAGCACCTGACGGCAGCCCAGGTCGCCGGCGCCGTGCTGCTGCCGACGTCGCCGGGGTACACCGGCAGCAGCCAGTACTACATGTTGCTGACGCAGAATCTGCCGCTGGTGCAGCCGATCCGCGACATTCCGCTGCTGGGGCCGCCCCTCGCCGACCTGATCCAACCGGACCTGCGGGTGCTGGTGGATCTCGGCTACGGCAACATCGGCATCGGCGCCGACTACCCGAACGTGCCCACGCCGGCCAGGCTGTGGCAGGTGATCGACCCCTTCACCGTCACCTTCGACCTGGCCAAGGGCGCGGTGCAGGGACCGCAGGCCGCCCTGGTCGACATCGGGTTGTTGCCGCCGTCGTATCTGCCGGACACCTATCCCTATGTGCCGTCGCTGAATCCCGGATTGTCGTTGAGCTTTGGCCAGCCGAGTGTCACCGGGCTGTCCGTGCTGAGCTGTGCGCTCGGATCGATCCTGCATCTGATCCCGCCGGTGAACACCTGCCCGGTTCTGGCTCCGGTTCTCACTTAGCCGCGGCCGCCGGCCGCTTCCGGCGGGCGGCATATGTGGCTATGCCGATGAGCACGGATTCCGGCTGCCGATACGGCCTTGTGGCGACTGCAGCAAACGATATGCTCTTCAGGAACGAGGCACCGGTGCCAGGAAAGGACGAGCGAAGACATGATTCGCGAATTACTCGCCGCCGCTGCGATCACGGGTTCGATGATCGGGGTAGCACCGGTCGCCAATGCCGATAACGGTCGCTGGGAGGGCGATGTCCCGGGGATGAACTACGACGCATCGCTCGGTGCGCCGTGTGACAACTACGAACGTTTCATCTTCGGTCGCGGCCCCAGCGGACAGGCCGAAGCCTGCCACTTCCCGCCGCCCAACCAGTTCCCGGCCGCCACCACCGGATACTGGGTCATCTCCTACCCGCTTCGCGGTGTTCAGCAGATCGGTGCTCCATGCCCCGGCCCGAAGGTGGCGGCCCAGTCGCCGGCCGGTCTGCCGATGCTGTGCCTGGGAGCGCAGGGCTGGCAGGAGGGCTGGTTCACCGGAGCCGGCTTCTTCCCGCCCGAACCCTGACAGGGCCGAAGCGATGGCCGACGCCCCGATTCCGCGATGGCTGCGGTTCGTGCTGGCGTCTGACCGCGCCGGTTCGGCGTGGTACATCGGCACCGGGTTCTTCTTCGCCCCCGTACTGGCGGTGCTGTCACCGTGGCCGACGGTGACCACTGTGCTGTGGTGGGTGATCGGCCTGGCAGGATTGTGGCTCGGTCTGCTGGGAATCGCGATGGCCGCCGGGCTGGCGCGGGTACTACGCTCCGGCGGCGAGATCCCCGAAGACTACTGGCGCACCCTCGTCGACTACTGACGCCAGCGCCTACAGTCGTATCCACCCGTCATATCAACGAGCAGCCCACGAAGAGGAGATTCATCATGGCGTTCGACCCCAAAGATGCCGTAGACGCCGTCCGCGACATCGCCACCAACGCCGTCGAGAAGGCTTCGGACATCGTCGAGCACGCCAGCGACATCATCCGTGGTGACATCGCCGGCGGCGCCAGCGGCATCGTCCAGAACTCCATCGAGATCGGCACGCACGCCGTCGACCGGGTGAAAGAGGTCTTCACCGGTAAAGACGACGACCTGGACTGAGCTCAGATAGCGGCGGCGGCGTTGAGTTCGTCGAGGCGAGTGGTGGCCTCGAGGTATTCCTGCACCCAGCGTTCGATGACCGTCGCAGTCTTCTCCACCTTCTGGAACTGACCGACGACCTGCCCGACCGGGTTGAACGC
This sequence comes from Mycobacterium sp. TY814, assembly GCF_030755175.1. NCBI lineage: Bacteria > Bacillati > Actinomycetota > Actinomycetes > Mycobacteriales > Mycobacteriaceae > Mycobacterium > Mycobacterium sp. TY814. The sequence continues at coordinate 1,620,320 of NZ_JAUFRY010000002.1, read as the reverse complement.
CACGTCGACCGACTCGTTCGGGTACCGGTTGGTGGCGCGAACGGCCATGCCGGAAACCATGTACTGCAACGGCATTCCCAGCGGCTTGGGGTTGTCCGGCTGCTCCCACGCCTCGGTCCAGTCGTTACGCAGCATCCGGGCCGGTTTGCCGGTGAACGACCGGCTGCGCACGGTGTCCCGGCTGCCTGCCTTGATGTACGCGGCTTGCTGCACGGGCGTGTTGGAGGATTCCTCGACCATCAACCACTGCGAACCGGTCCAGGCGCCCTGCGCGCCCAGCGCCAGCGCCGCGGCGATCTGCTGGCCGCTGCCGATGCCGCCGGCGGCCAGGACCGGAACCGGCGCGACCTCCTTGACAACCTGAGGCCACAACACAATTGAGCCGACCTCGCCGCAGTGCCCGCCGGCCTCACCGCCCTGGGCGATGATGATGTCGACGCCCGCGTCGGCGTGCTTGCGGGCCTGCGACGGCGACCCGCACAGCGCCGCCACCTTGCGGCCTTCGGCGTGAATGTGCTTGATCATGTCCGCCGGGGGAGTGCCCAGCGCGTTGGCGATCATCGTCACCTTCGGGTGCTTGAGCGCGACCTCGACCTGGGGGGTGGCGGTAGCCTCCGTCCAGCCCAGCAGCTGCAGACTGTCGCCGTCGCTGTCCTCGACGGGAACGCCGTGGTCGGCAAGGATTTTCTTGCCGAAGTCCAGGTGCTCCTGCGGCACCATCTTGCGCAGGGTGTCGGCCAATTCCTCGGCTGACAGGTGGGCGTCCATGCCTTCGTACTTATTGGGGATGACGATGTCCACGCCATAGGGGTGGTCTCCGATGTTCTCGTCGATCCAGTTCAATTCGATCTCGAGCTGCTCGGGGGTGAAGCCGACGGCGCCCAGCACGCCAAACCCGCCGGCTTTGCTGACAGCGACGACGACATCGCGGCAGTGGGTGAACGCGAAGATCGGGAACTCGATACCGAGTTGATCGCATAGGGCGGTGTGCATGCCTACTCCTGTGGGGCGCGAGACCGATGCAAGAAATTGAAACGTGTTCTAGTTTAATACGAATATCGCCGACGAGACCAGCCAGGTCCCGTTTGTAGGGACTAGGCCCCTTCAGATCAGCAGGCCGCGGGCCACCCACAGCGCCAGAAAGCCGAGCATGCAGGCGAAGCAGATGAGGTGATCGCGGCACACCGCACGGGCGAGGCGGCTCTGCTCGTCCGGCGGGTCGACACGACTGCCCAACCGGATCGCGTTCGGGACGGTGCGCATCAGAGCCAGGGTCACCGGAATGCCTGCGGTGGCCCCCGACGTCACCAACACCCATACCGGGTCGCGGCCGTTTGCGGCCTGAAATACCAGCGAGCCCAACAAGATCACCATCACGACGGCGATCAACCGGCTCATCGGTTGGGAGGTGGTGGTGGCGCGGCGGTAGTAGCTCGCGACCGACTCCAATACGGTCTCAGGCAATTCCGGCCCGGCGTGCCCGAGCGTCTGCACGTCGAAGATGAGATCCATCCACAGCACGGCCAGCAGAAAACCACTGCAGGCCGTCAGCAGCGGTGCCATCAGACGTCCGCCTCTCCGATCGTCGCGTCCCCCCGCCGTGCTCGCACCCGTAGAACGAACAGCACAGCGCCCAGCACCACCGCCACCAACACCGTCTGCAACGCGCCGATCAGCACGACATTCGCGTCGTACCCGTCCGCCGCGGCGACGCATTGAAAGTGCACGCTGGTGCTCGTTCGTTTGGACGACTGGGTGTACCGCGCGGTGGCGTAGGCCAGCTCGTAGCCGCGGTGGCAGACAAACGGGCTCGTCCATAACGCGCTGGCCGGCACGACTGAGGTCAACGCCGCCGCGCCGCCCACGCAGATCCCGGTGAGCAGTGCCACCTTGACGACCGTCTCACCGAGCCGGCCGCCGCGCCGGCGTGGCTGACCCGCTGACATGTCGCGCCATTTCATCGGCAGATCCTCGCACGCCGCGCTCAGTAGGGCCGGTACGCCCTTGCCCGCGGCGCGACACCGCGGGTACCGTAGGGCTGCCAATTACGAAACGACGCGTAGCGTAATTGCATTCCGTCGAAAGGATCGCTCGCGATGCGCAGCCGGTACGCCGGGGAACCCTTCACCACGCCCACCGCAGACATCGCGGCTGCGCTCGAGGACGTCAGCATCCCGACGCTGCTGCTGTCGCTGGTACATATCACCGGCGATCCGCGGTTCATCCGAGACTTCAAGCAGATGGGCCTGTTCCTCAACGAGGTACAGGGATTCATGTCCGAGGAGGACAAGGCGCGGGCGCGGGCCGAGGCGCTGACGGTGCTCAGCGAGTACCGCGACCGCGGCTGCCCGGAACCGCCGCCGCTGAGCGACGACCTCATCCGCGAGATGATGGATTGGGCGGCGTGCGAACACGTTCCCGACGACTATCTGCCCTTGGCGCGCGAGGAGATGGACCTCGAGGGCGTGGACCCGCGCAGGCCGGCGACACTGCCTGTCGACAGCGTGTCGGATTTTCCGGTCGTCGTGATCGGCTGTGGCGAATCCGGCATTCTGGCCGGAATCCGGCTCAAGCAGGCCAACATTCCGTTCACCATCATCGAGAAGAACGCGGGCCCCGGCGGAACCTGGTGGGAGAACAGCTATCCCGGTGCCCGGGTGGACGTCGCGAACCACTTCTATTGTTACAGTTTCGAACCCAACAACGAGTGGACCCATTTCTTCGCCGAGCAGCACGAGTTGCAGAGCTACTTCACCCAGGTGATGGCCAAGCACGATCTGGGCGGCAATGTCCGCTGGAATACCGAGGTCCTCGGCGCCGAATGGGACGACGCTGCCGGGGTCTGGAGGGTGGCGCTACGCGCAGTGGACGGCACGGTCAGCACGGTGCAGGCCCGAGCGGTGATCACGGCGGTCGGTCAGTTGAACAGGCCGTATGTTCCCGAGTTCGAGGGCGCCGAGTCCTTTGCGGGGCCGTCGTTCCACTCGGCCGCCTGGGATCACTCGGTGGACCTGGCCGGCAAACGGGTCGCCCTCGTGGGCGCCGGAGCCAGCGGATTCCAGATCGCCCCCGCCATCGCCGAATCCGTCAAGCACCTCACGGTTTTCCAGCGCACCGCCCAATGGATGTTTCCCAACCCGATGTACCACGACGAAGTGGGTGACGGCGTGCGCTGGGCGATGCGGCACCTGCCGTATTACGGCCGCTGGTACCGGTTCCTGCTGCTCTGGCCGGGTGCCGACAAAGGCTTGGACGCGGCGCGCGGGGACCCGAATTACGCCGACCAGGACTATGCGGTGAGCGACATCAACGCGGCCGCCCGAATGATGTTCAGCCAGTGGATCACCAGCCAGGTGGACGAGGGCTCTGAACTGTTGACCAAAGTGCTGCCGGACTACCCGGCCACCGGCAAGCGCACGCTGCAGGACAACGGTAGTTGGCTGAAAACCCTGCAGCGCGACAACGTCGAGTTGGTGCGGACACCGATCGAGCGGATCACGCCGGGCGGCATCGTTACCGACGACGGGGTCACCCACGGCGTCGACATCATCGTCTACGCCACCGGTTTCCGGCACACCGACGTGCTATGGCCGCTGAAGATCAATGGCCGCAACGGAATTGACCTGCACGAGCTGTGGGGGAGCCGGCCGTTCGCGCACCTGGGCATTACCGTGCCCGGATTCCCCAACCTGTTCCTGATCTACGGACCGGGCACACACCTCGCACACGGTGGCAGCCTGATCTTCCAGTCCGAATTGCAGATGCGCTACGTCAACCTGTGTCTGCAGCACATGGCCGAGGAACACATCGTCGCGATGGAGCCCACCGCCGAGGCCGCCGAGCGATGGCATCAGCGGACCCAAGCCGAGATCAAGCAGATGGTGTGGTCGCACCCGGCCGTCAAACATTCTTACTTCAAGAATGCCAACGGCGAGATTCACACGGTCAGCCCGTGGCGGCTCAACGAATACTGGGCCGCGGTGCGCGAACCGGAGTGGTCGGATTTCGTTCTGCGACAGGAGAAGTGAGGCCATGCGCACGGTAGTCATCGATGGGCCCGGCGCCATCCGGGTGGACACCCGACCCGATCCCGCACTCACCGGACCGGACGGCGTGATCGTCGCGGTGCGCGCTGCCGGCATCTGCGGATCCGACCTGCACTTCTATGAGGGCGATTACCCGCTGGCCGAACCCGTACCCCTGGGTCACGAAGCCATCGGCACCGTCGTCGAGGCCGGCGCGGACGTGCGATCCGTCAAGGTCGGCGACGAGGTGATGGTGTCCTCGGTGGCCGGGTGCGGTGCGTGCCCGGGGTGTGCCACCAACGACCCGGTGATGTGCCACTCAGGTCTGCAGATCTTCGGCGGCGGAGCGCTTCCCGGGGCTCAGGCCGATCTGCTCGCCGTGCACGCCGCCGACTTCCAGGTGCGCAGAATTCCCGAGGGCATCAGTACCGAACAGGCACTGCTGCTCACCGATAACCTGGCCACTGGCTGGGCGGCGGCCCAGCGGGCCGACATCCCACTCGGTGGCACAGTGGCGGTGATCGGGCTTGGCGCGGTCGGTCTCTGTGCGCTGCGCAGTGCGTTCGCTCAAGGGGCAGCAACGGTTTTCGCCGTCGATCGGGTCGAGGGACGGTTGCAGCGCGCGGTTGACTGGGGCGCCACACCGGTGCCGTCGTCGACAGTGGAGTCGATCCTGGCAGCCACCGGCGGACGGGGTGCTGACTCGGTGATCGATGCCGTCGCGACGGACGCGTCCCTGACCGACGCCCTCTACGCGGTACGGCCGGGTGGCACCGTCTCGGTGGTCGGTGTGCATAATCTGCAGCCTTTTCCGTTCCCGGCTCTGGCGTGCCTGATCCGCAGCATCACGGTGCGCTGGACCACCGCACCGGTGCAGCGCACCTGGCCGGAGCTGATCCCGCTGCTCCAGTCCGGCCGGTTAGCCGTCGACGGCATTTTCACCACGACGCTGCCGCTCGATGAGGCCCCCAAGGGCTACGCGACCGCCGCGACGCGTTCCGGCGACGACGTCAAGGTCCTGTTGACGCCTTAGTGTGGCAGCATGGCGTCTATGCGCTGTGCCGCAATCCAACTCGAGGCGGTGCCGGCCGACGTCGACGCCAATCTGGCCACCGTTGAACGTCTGGTCGAGCAGGCCGTCGACGCCGGCGCGCAGACCATCGCGTTGCCGGAGTTCTTCACCACCGGCGTCGGGTTCTGGCCCGAGTTGGCGGATGCGGCGCTGCCGGCCGACGGAAAAGCCACTGAACTGCTGCTGGCTCTGGCGGCCCGGCACGAGGTGATGATCGGCGGCTCATTGCTGATCCGGGACACCGACGGAGACGTGCGAAATGCGTATCTGGTTGTCACCCCGCAGGGCGTTGTCGGGCGGCATGACAAGGACCTTCCGACCATGTGGGAGAACGCCTTCTACGTAGGCGGCCACGACGACGGGGTCATCGAGGTCGGTGATCTGACAGTGGGCGCGGCGGTGTGCTGGGAATTGATGCGCACCGAGACCGCGCGTCGCCTGCGGGGCCGGATTGACCTGGCGATGACTGGGTCAGGCTGGTGGTCGATCCCCGACTGGTGGCCGCGCGCCGCCTTTCGCCGGATGGAACGGCGCAATTCGGCGACGGCGCGGGAGGCCGCGGCGTCGTTCGCGGGCTTCGTGGGCGCTCCTGTTCTGCACGCGGCGCACGTGGGAGCCGTGCGGTGCCGCATGCCGTGGCTGCCGTTGGGTTACTCGGGCCGCTTCGAGGGCGGCACCATGATCGTGGCTGCCGACGGCAGGGTGCTGGCAGCTGCGGACGAGGGTGAGGGCGTCGTCGTGGCTGACGTGTCGGTAGGCCGAGTTTCGCCGAGTTCTGTTGTCCCTGAACGGTTCTGGTTGCACCCGCGGGGCGCGCTGCCGGCGGTGGTGTGGCATTACCAGCGGGTGCACGGTCGCCGCTACTACCGACATCACGTCGCCGCGTCGTAACCGCTCAACGGGTGGCCGACACGTACTGCGAGCGCATGAAGCTGTCGATCTTCACGTCCACGGCGGGCGGGGTCATCCCGTATCCGGCCTGCAGGTTCAGCGTGTTCCGGACCGGCTCGACAGACCACCCGTGGTCCCGGAGCCACTGCGCCGGATCCGCCGGGTTGTCGTAGGTGAGCGCGGAGAAGTCGACGTCGCCGGACATGTTGACGCCGGGGTGCGCCTGTTCCAGTTCCGCGAGCTGGTCGTGGTCCAGGCGAGAGCCCAATGCACCGGTCGCAATCCGGCTGTCGGACGCGCTGTGTTCGTGGATGCGGGCGAACAGGGCCTCCTGGGCGTCGCCAGTCAGATAGGGCAGCAGTCCCTCCACCGACCAGGCGGTCGGGACCCCGGGGTCGAAGCCGGCTTTGACGAGTTCAGCGGTCCAGTCGGTGCGCAGATCCGCCGCGACCTCGACCCGGCGCGCCCTGGGCTGCGCACCGAGTTCGTCGAGCACCCGTGACTTGAATGCCAGGACCTTTGGCAAATCGACTTCGAAAACCGTTGTCCCGGTGGGCCAATCGAGGCGATACGCCCGAGTGTCGAGGCCGGCTGCAACGATCACCGCCTGCTCGATGCCCGTTTCACCGGCGTTGGTAAAGAAGTCGTCGAAGAATCGGGTTTGCACGCCGTACAGGCGCGGGAAGGTGGTCTCGTCCTCCGAGGTGCCGGGATTGTCGAGCAGCCCGGTGAGGTAAGGGTCTCCAGTCGCGGTGATGAAGTGCTGTGCATAGTCGTCACGCGCGAGTGGCCGGGCGCTCAACGCATGTACCGCGCGCCAACCCGCCACGAGCAGGGCGGTGTAGCCGACACCGCTGACAATGTCCCACTGGTCGTCCTCCGAACGGAGGGATCCGAATTCAGGTGTCGTCATACAGCGAACGTACCCCTCAGAGTTCCAGCAACACGGTCACCGGCCCGTCGTTGGTCAGCTCGACCTGCATGTGCGCGCCGAAGGTTCCCGTCTCGACGTGAGCGCCCAGTGTGCGGAGCGCGTCGGCGAACGCGGCGACGAGCGGTTCGGCGACCGCGCCGGGCGCTGCCGCGTTCCAGGACGGGCGACGGCCCTTGGCGGTGTTGGCGTACAGGGTGAACTGGCTGACCACCAGAATCGGGGCTCCGACATCGGAGGCGGACTTCTCGTCGTCGAGAATCCTTAGCGTCCAGAGCTTTTCGGCCAACCGCCGAGCCTGTTCAGGTCCGTCGTCGTGGGTGACGCCGACGAAGGCCAGCAGACCCTGGCCCGGCGGGCGGATGGCGCCGACCACCCGGTCGTCCACCACCACCGCTGCCGAGGAGACCCGTTGCACCAGAACCCGCATGGCCCCTGATGCTGCCATGCTCGTCCGTGTGCGAGGCTCGTGAGGTGTCTGTGCTGGTTGCGTTTTCGGTCACTCCGATGGGCGTGGGGGAGGCCGTCGGCGAGATCGTCGCCGAGGCGGTCCGGGTGGTCCGCGAGTCGGGCTTACCCAATAAGACGGATTCGATGTTCACCGTGATCGAAGGCGACAGCTGGGCGGAAGTGATGGCCGTGGTGCAACTCGCGGTGGAGGCGGTGGCCGCGCGGGCGCCCCGGGTCAGCACCGTGATCAAGGCGGACATGCGTTCCGGAGTGACCGACGCGATGACGCAGAAGGTGCAATCCGTCGAGCGGTACCTTTCCGACGGCTAGGCCGGGGTGGCGACCCTCCATCGTTCTGATGGCCACCCCAGCCCGGAATGCCCAGCCCGTGGCCGGTGGGCGTAGCGTGAACCCGATCACATTGGGTCAAGCCTCAGGAGGCCGCAGGATGTCCAGGTCGTCTGCACACATGCTGGTGCGAGTCTCATGACTGATCCGGCAGAAGATGTCGCGCGCGGTGGCGACGGCGGTCTAGGCGGTGCTGGTGGTGCGGGCGGCCGCGGTGGTGCCGGCGGTGCCGGTGGTGCGGGCGGCCGGGGTGGTGCCGGCGGGCGGGGTGGTGACGGTGGTCGCGGTGGCGACGGAGGCCCCGGGGGCGCCGGTGGGCCCGGTGGAGCCGGAGGCGCCGGCGGTGAACCCGGCCGCGGTGGTGAGCCCGGTCAGCCGGGCCAGCCCGGTCAGCCGGGGCAGCCGGGTCAGCCGGGCGAGCCGGGTCAGCCTGGGGAGCCGGGGCGTCCCGGGCAGCCCGGGCAGCCCGGCTGAATTGACTTTGCTGGTCGATGGCGTCGTGACGGTGGGCGCGCCGACGACCGCATAGCTCGCGGACGTCGTCAACGGTCGCCGGCTGCCACAACGAACCCGGCGGCGCGGCAGGCGTCGCCCCTGCGTGCGCTGATGACGACTCGCATGCTCTGCCTGCGGCAATAGATTTTCTACACTGCATTCTCCAGTTCCGCTGGCGTATATGTGAATCAGGTGTGGACTAATTATGCTTTATCGGCCCGTTGACCTCGAAAGCACCGAAATTCGAGTGTCTGGATTATGAATTCATTTGGCGCGTGACAATTAACCGGCGTTACCAAATATTCTGCTGACGCCCAGGCTTTTAGAACGCGGTTCTGAATCGGCTGCGGATTCCGATGCGCCTCTCGAATATCGCCGTCAGGGGATCCCAGGCCCAGCGCATCATGTGAACCCGACTCGGCAAATACCCTGCCCTACAACAGCTTTGAGATACTGTCGCGATACGGTCGATATTGCATCTGGTCGCGGCGATACCCACGAATCGCCAGTGCTCAGGCTTCGCACTATCCGGGATGTCGCCTTGCTCGCTGACGCAGCCGAACTTTACCTGAATGTACCGCGTTTTCGGCTTGTACGCGTGATACTAATGGCTACCTTCCTTTCCCTAGGTATCCGTTGGGAGTCCCCTGATGTCGTTTGTGATTGCAGCACCAGAATTGTTGGCAGCGGCGGCATCGCAGGCGGCGGGAATCGGTTCCTCGGTGACCGCGGCCAATGCCGCGGCGGCGGCGTCGACGACCGGAGTGCTGGCTGCGGCCGGGGATGAAGTGTCGGCGGCGATCGCGGCACTCTTCACTCGTCACGGTGCGGACTATCAGGCGCTCAGTGCCCGCGCGACCGCGTTTCAATTGCAGTTCGTCCAGGCGTTGAACAACGCCGGGACTGCGTACTCCGCGGCGGAGGCGGCGAGCACATCCCCCCTCGGACTCATCGAAGACGCCGTGCTCGGCGTGATCAACGCACCCACCAATCTGCTGTTGGGGCGTCCGCTGATCGGTGACGGCACCAACGGCGCACCAGGGACGGGCCAAAACGGCGGTGGCGGCGGCATCCTGTGGGGCAACGGCGGCGCCGGCGGCTCCGGCGCACCCGGTGGGCCGGGCGGAGCCGGGGGTGCCGCGGGCCTATTCGGCAATGGCGGAGTCGGTGGCGCGGGTGGTGTCGGCGGCGGGTCAGGCGGTGCGGGCGGCACCGGCGGCTGGCTGTGGGGCAACGGCGGCGCCGGCGGATCCGGCGGCGTCGGCGCCATCGGAGGCAGTGGCGGCACCGGTGGTCTGGGCGGCAGCGCACTGCTGTTCGGCAGCGGCGGGGCCGGCGGCACCGGCGGGTCCGGCGGGGCGGGCGCTGTTGGCACGGCCGGTACCCCCGGCACCGCCATGGTGGCAGGCGGAATCGGCGGTCCGGGGGGCAACGGAGGTACGGCCGGTATGGGCGGGACCGGCGGCAACGGCGGCCTGCTGTACGGCTCGGGCGGAGCCGGTGGACAAGGCGGCGTCGGCGGCGTCGGTGGCGTAGGTGGAGTTGGTGGTGCCGGATTTGACGCCAACACGGTAGGCGCCACTGGCGGGGATGGCGGGAACAGCGGCGCGGGCGGCAACGGCGGCAGCGGCGGAATGGGTGGCGCCGGTGGGCGTGGATCGGCGCTATTCGGCTCGGCCGGTGCATTCGGCAACGGCGGGGCCGGTGGTGTCGGCGGCAATGCGGGGGCACCCGGAAATGGCGGCACGGGTGGCGTCGGCGATGCCAGCACCGTCGGCGGCACCGGCGATAACGGCGGAGATCCAGGCACTGTCGGCCTCGGCGGCAGCGGCGGCGCCGCGGGCGGCCCTGGTGCAACGTCGGGCGGGAGCGGAATCGCGGGCTCCATTATTCCTGGTAACGGCGGTAACGGGGGTACGGGCGGCCACGGGTACGACGCCACGAGCGCTGCATCAGGCACACCCGGCGGCAAAGGCGGGGCGGGCGGAAACGGCGGCAGTTACGGGAACGGTGGTAACGGCGGCGCTGGCGGCAACTCCGCGCTGGGCGCAGGTGCCGGGGGAAACGGTGGCGCCGGCGGAAAAGGCGGCCTCAACGCAGGCAGCGGCGGCACGGGCGGCGACGGTGGAAACGCCCTGGGCACCGGCGCGGGCGGTAACGGTGGCACCGGCGGGGCCGGCCAGAACGCAGGACCGGGCGATGCCGTCGCCGGCGCGGGCGGTAAGGGCGGCAACTCCGGCTCCGGTCGCGGCGGAAACGGCGGCGCCGGCGGTGCTGCGACCGACGCTGGGACAGGGAGTGCCATTGGAGGGGACGGTGGGGCTGGCGGCGTCGGGCCCACGGGCGGTGGTGACGGTGGGGACGGTGGTGCGGCGTTCAATAACGGAACTGGCGGTGCCACCGGAGGCGCGGGTGCCGCTGGCACCAGCGGCGGCAGTACCGGTACGGGGGGAAATGGTGGGAGAGGTGGTGAAGCGAACATCTACAACGCGGCCGCTTCGGGTACGGCTACCGGCGGTCGTGGCGGGGTCGGTGGCAGTGGCGGCGCGGGGGGCGGCGCTGGCGGGGACGGTGGGCTTGTTAATACCAATGTCGGCTTTGGCGATTCGATCGGCGGTGCCGGAGCGGACGGCGGTAGCGGCGGGACTTCCGGGAAAGGCGGCAGAGGTGGCTCCGGCGGGTCTGCCGGCATGAATAACGCGACCTCATCGGGCACCGTGCAGGGCGGTCAGGCCGGCGCAGGTGGAAACGGCGCGACGGGCGGAAACGGCGGACAAGGCGGAAGCGCAATTGTGAGTGTCGGAGGATCCGGCAAAATTGCGGGCGGAGCAGGCGGAAACGCAGGCGACGGCCCCGGCGGCGGCGGCTTCGGCGGAAATGGGGGCAATGCCACCTCGCAGGACTCCAGCGCGGAACTTACCGGCGGCGCTGGGGGGTCTGGTGGAAGCGGTGGCAGCACCGGCATCGGTGGAGATGGCGGGAGAGGCGGCGACGCGAATCACAACGGCACAACCCCAACCGGTGATGCGAAGGCCGGGGCGGGTGGTGCCGGTGGAAACGGCACCACAGGCGGAGAAGGCGGCAAAGGCGGCTCAACGTCCTCTGGTGCCGCAATGGGATCGATCTTTGGTGGCGCAGGCGGCGCCGGGGGTACCGGCACCACCGGCTTCGGCGGCGCCGGTGGTGCCGGCGGTGACGCAAGTGGCGGAAGCTCGGCGACCGGTGGCGCGGGCGGGGCCGGGGGCGACGGTGCTACCGGCGGAGCTGGCCGCGCCGGTGGCGCAGCGGGTATTTCGGGCGCCACCGCCACCGGCAATGCCACCGGGGGTGCCGGCGGCGATGGAGGAAACGGCACTGCTGGTGCCGGCGGAAACGGGGGTAAGGGCGGCCTCGCAACCAATGCCGGTGTTGGCTCCGCCGACGCCGGTCGCGGAGGTAATGGAGCCGTCGGGGTGACAAGCGGCGGTGGTGGCGGGCGAGGCGGTGAGGCAACCATCAGCAATGCGATTGCCACCGGCAAAGCAGTCGGCGGCAATGGCGGAGCAGGCGGTAACGGGGCGGTGGGCGGGGCCGCAGGCGACGCCGGTGGGGCCTCCACAAATGGTGTGGGCAGCGCCACCGGCGGCGCAGGTGGCGTGGGCGGCGATGGCTCAGCGGGACTCGGTGGAAACGGCGGCCGCGGCGGCAACGCGGCGACCAGCAGCATCGTCTCGGTTGCCCCCACCGCCGGGGGCAACGGTGGCCTGGGTGGAAAAGGTTCCATGGCCGGCGGTGTCGGCGGCGGTGGTGGCAACGCCTCAACCGCAGGCACGGGAACCGTCACCGGCGGCGCCGGTGCCGCCGGAGGCGACAGCGCGACCGCGGCCGGCGGGAACGGGGGCAATGGCGGTGCCGCAACGGTGGGCAACGCGTCGTCTGTAGCTACTGCCACCGCAGGCAACGGTGGTGCCGGTGGCGGTGGCAACACCGGAGGCGTGGGAGGACTCGGCGGCTCGGCAACCACAAGCGGGGTGGGGAACGTCACCGGTGGCACGGGCGGAGCGGGGGGTACGGGCGCCACTGGCGCCGGCGGTGCGGGCGGAGCGGGCGGCACCGCCGCTGTCAACAACGTTTCATCGGGCGCCAAAGCCATCGCAGGAAACGGCGGCGACGGCGGCGACGGAGCAAAAGGAGGTTTTGGGGGTGGCGGCGGTGCTGTGAGCACGAACGGTACCGGGAACGTCACCGCGGGCACGGGTGGTTCAGGCGGTAAAGGAACTACCGGCGCCGGCGGCAACGGCGGCGCCGGCGGCGACGCGACGATCACGCATGTCTTGTCAACGTTCAGCGCTGTTGGCGGCGCCGGCGGGACTGGTGGCGACGGTGTCGATAACGCCGGCATCTCGCAAGGGCGTGGCGGCGCTGGCGGCAACGGGGTGTCCAATAGTGGCAGCGTCCTCGTCACAGCGTCAGCCGTCGGCGGTAAAGGTGGCGCAGGCGGTAGCGCCACCACCGGCACGGGCGGTAGCGGCGGCTTCGGCGGGACGGGCACTAGCAACTCGACTGGCACCGCCCTTGGCGGCGAAGGTGGCATCGGCGGCAGCGGCCCAGTCGGCGCCGGACGCGGCGGGACCGGCGGAAACGCTTTGAATAATGGCTCCGGCAACGCTATTGGTGGTGTGGGCGCGGACGGCGGAGTGAGCGGCACCGGCGTGGGCGGGCAGGGAGGTGATGGAGGCGCCGCCCAGGTCGTCAACGGCTTCGCTGCTGGTACTGCAACTGGCGGCAACGGCGGAGCCGGCGGAGGCGGAACCATCGGCGGCGACGGCGGCAAGGGCGGATCAGCGTCCAACGCCGGCGCCGGATCAACGACCGGCGGCGCCGGCGGCAATGGCGGCAACGGCACTACCGGCACCGGCGGGGCGGGTGGAGCCGGAGGAGGGGCAAGCACCACTGGCACGGGATCTGCCACCGGCGGTGGAGGCGGCGACGGTGGTGGGGGCGTCTCCGGCGCAGCCGCGGGAATAGGCGGCAGCGCCACCATCAACAACGCCCTCGCAACGGGCAACGCCACGGCGGGGGCCGGCGGCGACGGCGGCAACGGCACCACCGGCCTCGGCGGCAAGGGCGGCGCCGGCGGTAGCGCCAGCGCCACCGGCACGGGGTCCGCCACCGGCGGAGCCGGGGGCGCCGGCGGTAACGGCGGCGCGGGCGGGAACGGAGGAAAGGGTGGCAACTCACTGAACAGCGGAACCGGGAATGTCAGCTCCGGTGCCGGCGGCGCGGGTGGAGACGGCACCACCGGCACCGGCGGCGATGGCGGTAACGGCGGCCTGGCATCCATCTCCGCTCCGGCATCGAGCGGCTCCGTTAACGCCGGCAATGGTGGCGCCGGCGGCAACGGCGTCAGTGGAGGTAAAGGGGGTGGCGGCGGTTCCGGCGGAACCTCCGGAACCGGCAACGTGACCGGCGGAAGCGGGGGTGCGGGCGGAACCGGCACTACGGGTGCCGGCGGTGCTGGTGGCATCGGTGCTAATGCAACCATCGCCGGCCCCGGAGGGCTCGGAGTCGCCACCGGCGGTAACGGTGGTGCCGGTGGCAACGGCAGCGCCGGTGGATCGGGTGGCGACGGCGGCACAGGTTCTACTGACGGTGGGGGCACCGGCGTCGGCGGCAAGGGCGGTGACGGCGGAGACAGTTCCGGGACCGGGGTCAACGGCGGTGACGGCGGCACGGGCGGCAATGCCCACGCGGCGACGCTGGGCAACGCCAGCCCTGGGAACGGCGGTTTCGGCGGGTTGGGCGGTCCGGGCGGTGGTTTGCCCGGCGCAGACGGTATCGGAGGATCGATCGTCTGACTGGTCACTTAAGCGGTGAGGAAGCCGCGGGTCCTCTGACCAAATGCCAACAACTGCCACACCCCGCGGTAATCCAGAATGGGGTTCTGCAATGTAAGACATTGTCCGTAAGCATTACTCACGTTTCACATTTCTGTTGCTGCACTTGCGCTCACGCTATGCATACGTGGGCACCATTCACTGCCTGTAATTTCAGCCCTTACTGGCGCACCGACGATGGCATTTGAATTCATTCTTCGGATTGTTTCTGCGATCTCCGCAGCGATCAAGGGGCGGAGAGATCACCGCTCACGTCGGTGCCATCGACTGCGACCACCACTCATCGAATTCCGTTGAAATTCAGATAATTCCGTGCACGACGGTCCAATCGGTTCTTCGGCTCGCCGTATCGCGCCGAAAGACTTACTAATCACGGTCCGCTTCGGAATACTGAAGCGCATCTGCATTTCTTGCCATCACCGCAAATCCAATAGGCGGGAGCATCTCAGTGTCGTACGTAATGGCAACACCAGACGTATTAGCTACGGCGGCAGCGGATGTGGCGGGTATCGGCTCGTCGTTACGGGCGGCGAGTGTTGCCGCCGCGGCACCAACGACCGGAGTTTTGGCCGCCGCGGGCGATGAGGTGTCGGCGGCCATAGCGTCGCTCTTTTCCAGCCATGGCCAGGCCTATCAGGTGCTCAATAAGCAGGCTGCCGCGTTCCAGAACGAGTTCGTCAGCGCGCTGACCCGGGCCGGGAGCTCGTATGCCCTGGCCGAAGCGGTCAACGCTTCGCCGTTGCAGATCCTCGAAGAGCAGGTATTAGCGCTCATCAACGCACCCACCAACCTGCTGTTGGGGCGCCCGCTGATCGGCAACGGCACCGACGGCGCGCCAGGCACCGGACAGAACGGTGGGGGGGGCGGGATCCTGTGGGGCAACGGCGGCGCGGGCGGCTCTGGCGCACCCGGCGGAACCGGCGGCGCCGGTGGACCGGCCGGACTCTTCGGTGCGGGCGGGACCGGCGGTGCCGGCGGGATCGGCGGCGGATCCGGCGGTGCGGGCGGCAGCGGAGGCTGGCTGTGGGGCAATGGTGGTGCCGGCGGGGCGGGAGGCGTCGGGACGGTAGGTATCAACGGAGGTATCGGCGGGGCCGGGGGTAGTGCCCTGTTGTTCGGTAACGGTGGGGCCGGCGGGGTGGGCGGGTCCGGTGGGGCCGGCACGATCGGGAGCCCGGGCAGCCCGGGCACCGCACTACTGACCGGCGGTACCGGCGGTCCGGGCGGCAACGGTGGCCACGCCGGTGCGGGAGGCGCCGGCGGCAACGGCGGGCTGGTCTACGGCGCCGGCGGAGCGGGCGGCAATGGAGGCATCGGCGGAGCCGGCGGCGCCGGAGGGGTCGGCGGCGCCGGCTGGAATGAGACCAACGCGGGAGTCGACGGCGGCAACGGCGGTAACAGCGGCAGTGGCGGTGACGGCGGCAACGGCGGTACGGGCGGGGCCGGCGGCCGTGGATCGACGCTATTCGGCGCCGCAGGAGCCAACGGCAACGGCGGCACCGGCGGGGCCGGCGGCAATGCCGGGGCACCCGGCGATGGCGGCGTCGGCGGCGCGGGCAACGCCCTGGTGACCACGGGTGGATGGGGCGGCAACGGCGGCAACCCTGGCGGCGTCGGCATTGGCGGCAACGGTGGCGGCGCCGGCGGACCCGGCGGCGCCCCGGGAGCGAGCGGGGCCGTCGGAACCATCATTGCCGGCAACGGAGGCACCGGCGGTGCGGGCGGTCAAGGCTACAACGCCGCCACTGATCCGTTGGCTGCCCCCGGCACGTCCGGTGGCAAAGGCGGTCACGGCGGCTTTGGCGGGGCGTACGGACGCGGCGGAGCCGGCGGGGCGGGCGGCAACGCAGCGATCGACGGCAATGGTGGCGACGGCGGTTGGGGCGGCGGTAGTGGCTTCTTGGGCGGCACCGGCGGTGCCGGGGGGGCCGGCGGAGACGGCGCCGGCACCGGGTCGGGTGGAGCCGGCGGCGCGGGGGGCGACGGGTCCAACACCAGTTCAGCACCAGCGGTAGGCGGCACCGGCGGTGCCGGAGGGGACGCCGGCTCCGGTCGTGGCGGCAACGGTGGCGCCGGAGGAATCGCCCAGAGCTTTGGAAGCGGAACGGCGATCGGTGGTGCCGGTGGGGCAGGTGGCACCGGTGCCGCCGGCGGTGGAGATGGCGGCGACGGCGGTTCGGCGTTCAACAATGGATACGGCAGCGCCATCGGGGGCGCCGGGGCAAATGGCACGAGTACCGGCCTCACAGGCACCGGCGGCAAAGGCGGCGCCGGCGGTAGCGCATCCGTCGGCATCGCCCTGTCCGGGGGCACAGCTACCGGCGGCACGGCCGGTGTGGGCGGCGACGGAATGAACGGCGGGGCCGGCGGTGCCGGCGGATCAGCAACCAACGCCGGCACCGGGGCTGTCGCTCCGACCGTCGGCGGGGCCGGCGGCTCGGGCTCCGGCGGCACCGGCGGTGCCGGAGGTGCCGGCGGTGCCGCGACGATCACCAATGCCGCCTCAACAGCTAACGCCGTGGGCGCCGACGGAGGCGCCGGCGGTCTAGGCAACAACGGCGGTAGCGGCGGGGCCGGGGGCAACGCCACCACGGAGGGAACGGGAAGTGTGACGTCAGGCGCCGGCGGCCAAGGCGCGCAGGGCACCAGCGGCATTGGCGGGACTGGGGGAGCCGGTGGCAAGGCGACAATCTCCAACGCCACCTCGAGCGCGACCGCTACCGGGGGCACCGGCGGAGCCGGCGGCACGGCCTTCACAGGAGGCAACGGTGGCGCCGGAGGGTCCGCAGCCACCAGCGGAACCGGAGCTGTCAATCCCGGCACCGGCGGCAAGGGCGGTGGCAGCTTCATCGGCGGCGGAGGAATCGGCGGCAACGGCGGCGACGCGATCGTCACCAACGCGGCTTCCACCTTCAGCCCAGTCGGCGGCACGGGCGGGGCTGGCGGGACTGGGATCGACAACAGCGGCCCGACGGCGGGGCGGGGTGGGACTGGCGGCACCGCGCAAACCAACAGCAGTAACGCGTCGACGACAGCGACCGGCGGCACCGGAGGGGCCGGCGGAGACGGCGGTGGCGCCTTCACCTTCGTCGGTGGGACTGGAGGCTCCGGCGGCATCGGCATCCACTCGGGTGCGGGCACCGCCATCGGCGGCGTCGGCGGAGCGGGCGGTAGCGGCCCGACCGGAGGCGGGGGTGGCGGCAACGGCGGATCAGCTTTCAACACCGGAACAGGTGGTGCCATCGGCGGTGCTGGCGCCGCCGGCACCAGCGGCGGCACCACCGGGACCGGCGGAGCCGGCGGCGCCGGGGGCGACGCAGAAGTCGCGTCAGCGGCGACCGCCACCGGCGGCAAGGGCGGGGCCGGCGGCAACGGCACGTCCGGCGGTACCGGTGGTAACGGCGGTGGCGCAACAACTTTGGGAACCGGAACCGTCGCGGGCGGTGCGGGCGGTGTCGGTGGCAATGGAACCACCGGCCCAGGCGGGACTGGCGGCGGCGGCGGTGACGCGGTCATCACGAACAACGAGTCCACCGCTACCGCGGTCGCCGGTAACGGTGCGGCCGGCGGCACCGGCGCCACCGGCGGGGACGGTGGGGGCGGCGGAACGGCGATCACCCTGGGAACCGGCAATGTCAACCCCGGCACCGGCGGCACCGGCGGCACCGGAACGTCCGGCGCCGGCGGAAACGGTGGGGTCGGCGGCAGCGCGTCTATCGACAACCCCGACTCGACCATCAACCCGGTCGGCGGCGCCGGCGGTGCCGGCGGTAGCGGCGTCGACAACCTGTCCGGGGGCAGCGGCGGCACCGGCGGCACCGCTCAAACGAACAGCAGCAAAGCGGCCACCAGTACCGGAGGTACCGGCGGTGCGGGCGGCGACGCCACCACCGGCACCGGCGGAACGGGAGGCATGGGCGGTGCCGGCGTCCACAACGGAGCCGGCACCGCCATCGGCGGCGTCGCCGGAATAGGCGGTAGCGGTCCCGTCGGAGGCGGAGCCGGCGGGACCGGGGGCATAGCAATCAACGGTGGAACTGGTGACGCGATCGGCGGCACCGGCGCTGACGGCACCGCAGGCGGTGCCACCGGAACCGGCGGAGCTGGCGGCGCCGGCGGCAAGGCAGAGATCACCAACGTCGCCTCGTCGGCGACGGCCGTGGGCGGAAACGGCGGCGCCGGCGCCGGCGGGACCACCGGCGGCAAGGGCGGCGATGGCGGTGGTGCCTCCAACGACGGATTGGGCGATGCAGCCGCCGGCACCGGTGGCGCGGGCGGCACCGGCGGAACCGTCGGTGGTGCCGGAGGAACCGGCGGCAAAGCTGAGATCACCAACTCCTCCTCGTCGGCTACCGCCGTCGGCGGCGCAGGGGGAGCCGGCGCCGACGGGACCGCGGGCGGCAGAGGCGGCGACGGCGGAAGCGCATCGACGAAAGGATTGGGCGATGTAGCCGGCGGTGACGGCGGCGCGGGCGGCGCGGGCACCACCGGCAACGGCGGGTCCGGCGGCAACGGCGGCCGCGGCGAGATCTTTAACAACGCCTCGAGTGCCACCGCGGCCTCTGGCGATGGTGGAGGGGGCGGCACGGGCGCCAGCGGCGGCAACGGCGGATTCGGCGGAACTGCAACCTCCAGCGGGCTCGGCAACGTCACCCCCGGCTCCGGTGGCTCCGGCGGCGCCGGCACCACCGGTACCGGCGGCAATGGCGGTGGCGGTGGCGGTGCCACCATCACCAATGCGGCCTCGACGGTCAACGTGGTCGGAGGCACCGGCGGCACCGGTGGCCAGGGCGTCGACAACCTCTCCGGAGGCCGCGGCGGAATCGGCGGTACGGCACAGACCAACAGCAACGACAACACGACGACGTCCACCGGTGGCACCGGAGGGATCGGCGGCAACGCCACCACCGGTACCGGCGGAATCGGTGGCTTCGGTGGGGCCGGGGTCCACAACGGGGCTGGTAACGCGATGGGCGGCGTTGCCGCCGCGGGTGGTTCGGGTCCCGCAGCGGGCGGGGCCGGGGGAAACGGCGGGTTCGCCCTCAACAGCGGAACCGGTGGGGCGATCGGCGCCGCCGGTGCGGACGGCACCAGCGGGGGAGCCACCGGCGGCGCCGGCGGCAACGGCGGGGGTGCCCAGATCAGTAGCCCCACCTCAACCGCTATCGCCACCAGCGGCAACGGGGCTGCCGGAGGGGCAGGCGGCAACGGCGGGCTGGCCTTGAACGCCGGCCTGGGCGGCATCTCCGCCGGCACCGGCGGTGCAGGCGGAGACGGCACCACCGGTCCGGCTGGCACCGGGGGAACCGGGGGTGCCGCACAAATCACCAATATCAGCTCGACCATCACCGCAGCCGGCGGTGAAGGCGGAATCGGTGGCGATACCCTCACCGGCTCAGGCGGGACCGGCGGTGCCGGCGGCAGCGCTTCCCACTCCGGAGCCGGCATTGCGGCCGGCGGCAAGGGAGCCACCGGAGGTGTGGGTCCCGCCGGCGGCGGAGCCGGCGGTAACGGCGGCTCTGCGACCAACAGCGGGACCGGCAACGCGAGCGGCGGCGACGGCGGCGCCGGCAACGGCGGAGTGACCGGAGGCGCGGGCGGGAACGGCGGCAGCGCAGCCATCACCAACTCTGCCTCGTCGGGCACCACCGTCGGCGGCAAAGGCGGGGCGGGTGCCCTCGGTCTGGTCGGCGGAGCGGGCGGCTCCGGCGGCGGGGCGACGAGCAAGGGGCTCGGACCTGTCGTCTCTGGTATGGGCGGCGGCGGCGGCGAAGGCACGACCGGCTTCGGCGGGGCAGGTGGCGACGCCGGCACGGCGAGCATCTCCAACGGCACCTCGGCGGCAACCGCTTTCGGCTCGGCGGGTGGAGCCGGCGGGAAGGGCGCCACCTTCGGCGGCAATGGCGGATCCGGCGGTTCGGTGACGACTTCCGGAACCGGGAAGCTGGACCCTGGTACGGGCGGCGCTGGCGGCACTGGTACCGGCGGAGCCGGCGGCAACGGCGGCAAGGGCGGCTCGGCAACCATTTCCAACACGTCCTCCACGGCGACCGCCCAGGGCGCCACCGGCGGGGTGGGTGGCAGCGGTGTCAGCGGTGGCAAGGGCGGCGCCGGTGGTAACGCATCAACCAACGGCGCCAGCGTCACCACCGCGGCCATCGGCGGTACCGGCGGAGCGGGCGGCGGCGCCTCCACCGGCACCGGCGGCACCGGCGGAACCGGAGGTGAAGCCTCCCACTCCGGTGCGGGCAGCGCCACAGGCGGCAAAGGTGGTGCGGCGGGGACCGGAACTAACGGCGGGACCGGGGGCAGTGGTGGCCTGGCGGTTAACAGCGGCGGTGGAAACGGTCCCGCCACAGGTGGTGCCGGTGGTGACGGCGCTGCGGGAACCGGTGGAACCGGTGGATCGGGCGGCGCCGGGGGCGACGCGAAAGTCTCAGGACCCCCCACATCGACCGGGGCGGCAACCGGCGGCAAAGGCGGCGCAGGCGGCACCGGCACGGTCGGCGGAGCCGGTGGCAAGGGTGGCGCGGCGTCCACCTCCGGGCTTGGAAGTGTCACTCCCGGCACCGGCGGTGCGGGCGGAATCGGCACCTCGGCCGGTGGGGAGGGCGGCCAAGGCGGCGCGGCGAGCATTGACAACGCAGCGTCGTCGGCCAGTGCCAAGGGCGGTACCGGCGGCGTCGGCGGTAACGGGATCAACGGCGGCAAGGGCGGCGCGGGTGGTAGCGCGTCGACCAACGCCAGCAGCGGCACCACTGCGGCCATCGGGGGCACTGGCGGAGCCGGCGGTAATGCCAGCGGTACCACAGGCACCGGCGGCGCCGGTGGTACCGGCGGCGATGCCACTCACTCCGGTGGGGGCAGCGTCACCGGCGGCGGCGGCGGTAACGGCGGAACCGGCCCCACGGGCGGAGCCGGCGGCGACGGCGGAAAGGCGAGCATTTCCAACAATGGCTCAACGGGAACCGCGGCCGGCGGCAACGGCGGAACCGGTGGTACCGGCATCACCGGCGGCAAAGGCGGTTCCGGCGGTGCGGCAATGACGACCGGTCTCGGAAGCGTCACCGGTGGCACCGGCGGCGTGGGCGGCACCGGCAATGCCGCTACCACCAGCGGCGGAACCGGCGGCCAAGGCGGCGAGGCGACCATTTCCAATACCGGCTCGGCCGCCACCGCAAAGGGCGGCACCGGTGGTGCCGGCGGCGCTGCCACCGTCGGGACCGGTGGGGCGGGCGGTGCCGGCGGCAAAGCGGTCCACTCGGGTGCCGGCACCGCGGCCGGCGGTGCTGGCGGCACCGGTGGACTCGGCGTTGCCGTCGGCGGCGCCGGGGGCAACGGCGGCTTCGGTCTGAACAGCGGAACTGGAAACGCCACCGGCGGTGACGGCGGTATCGGCAACAAAGGATCAGCAACCACTGGGAACGGCGGGGCCGGCGGTGTTGGCGGCGACGCCGAAGTGAGTAACGCGACCTCGACCGGCAGTGCCACCGGCGGCAACGGCGGAGCCGGGGCTCCGGCAGGCACCACCAGCGGCTTCGGCGGCGCCGGTGGCGCGGCGGGGAACGCGACGAACAAAGGGTTGGGATCTGCCACCGGCGGCACTGGCGGCGTGGGTGGCGGCGCCAGCGTCAGTGCCTCCGCCGGCAACGGCGGGAACGGTGGAGTCGGCACTGTGGCCAACGCCGGCAACGCAAGTGCTGCGAGGGGCGGCCAAGGCGGCTTAGGCGGCAGCGGAGGCCAGGGCGGTGCCGGTGGTAACGGCGGTCTGGGGTCCACCCTCGGGACTGGATTCGGCATCGGCGGTAACGGCGGCTTCGGCGGCAACAGTGCGGCCACAAACGCCAACGGCGGTAATGGCGGCAACGGCGGCAACGCTCACGCGGGCAACATCAGTAACGCCGCGGTGGGCGTCGGCGGCGTCGGCGGCACCGGCGGTACTGGCGGCAGCAAAGGCCTCACGGGCAACAACGGAATAGTCGTCTAGCGCGATCACAAGCCAACACTTTCAACGGGAACCACACCATGTCCTATGTACTCGCACTACCGGATGCGTTGGCCGCCGCAGCAGTTGATGTAGCAGATATCGGCCGTTCCCTGGGAGCAGTCAGCGTTGCAGCGGCCGCGCCGACGACAGGGATGCTGGCAGCGGCCGGCGATGAGGTTTCGGCGGCAATCGCGGCATTGTTCCGCACCCACGGGGACGCCTATCAGTCGTTGAGTTTGCAGGCGTCGGCGTTCCACGAACAATTCGTGAAACTACTGGCGCAGGCCGGAACCCGATACGCCTCTGCAGAAGCAGCAAACGCCTCACCCTTGGCGCTGATTCAAGAAGCCGTGTTGGGGGCGGTCAACGCGCCCACCAATCTGCTGTTGGGGCGCCCGCTGATCGGGGACGGCGCCAACGGCGCGGCCGGGACCGGCCAAAACGGTGGTGCCGGCGGGATCTTGTGGGGCAACGGCGGCGCCGGTGGGTCCGGCGCCATCGGCGGTCCGGGTGGCACGGGCGGTGCCGCAGGGCTAATCGGATCCGGCGGGGCCGGCGGGGTGGGCGGAGTCGGTGGAGGCGCAGGCGGTGCCGGCGGCACCGGCGGGTGGCTGTGGGGTAACGGCGGTGCCGGCGGGGCGGGAGGCATCGGCCTATTCGGCGGTGGCGGTGGGACCGGCGGTGCCGGCGGTAGCGCGCTGTTGTTCGGCAGCGGTGGCGCTGGTGGTGTCGGCGGTACAGGTGCAACCGGTTTCAACGGCGCCCCAGGCACTGCGGGCACCCCAGTGCTTGCCGGCGGCAACGGCTTTGACGCGGGGGCGGGCGGCAACGGAGGCACAGGTGGGGCCGGCGGAAAGGGCGGCCTGCTGTACGGCGCGGGTGGGTCCGGCGGGCACGGCGGCGCAGGCGGCGTTGGTGGGACCGGCGGAATCGGCGGCGCCGGCTGGGACGCCACCACCGCGGGCGCTGCCGGGGGCAACGGCGGAAACAGCGGCAACGGCGGTCACGGCGGCACCGGCGGGATGGGCGGCGCGGGCGGCCAGGGCTCGCTGCTACTCGGGCAGGCAGGTACCAACGGCGACGGGGGTGCCGGAGGCGACGGCGGCAACCCGGGCGCTCCCGGAAACGGTGGTACCGGAGGGTTCGGTAAACCAACGCTTGTCGGCGGCACCGGCGGGAACGGCGGCAACACCGGAAGCGTCGGCATCGGCGGCAACGGCGGTGCAGCCGGCGGACCGGGGGGCGCCGTTGGGGCAGAAGGCAACAACGGCGTCATCACCCCCGGCAATGGCGGCAACGGCGGCGCAGGCGGCCACGGCTACGACGCCGCAACCGACCCGACCACCCCTGCTGGGACACCGGGCGGCAACGGCGGGGCCGGCGGCCACGGCGGCAGCCACGGAAACGGAGGCACCGGCGGAGCCGGGGGAGCCGGTGCGCCTGGCGCGAAAGGCGCACCGGGCTCCCCAGGTACCGCGACAGCAGCCGGCGGCATCGGTGGAAACGGCACGGCCGGCGGTGCCGGAGGTGCAGGCGGGGCAGGGGGCAACGGCGGCCTGGCTGCCGGCTCGGGCGGGGCCGGCGGCCACGGCGGGGCAGGCGGTGCCGGCGGCACCGGCGGGACCGGCGGCGCCGGCTGGGACGCCACCAACGCCGGCGCCGACGGCGGCAACGGCGGCAACAGTGGCGACGGCGGAGCAGGCGGCACCGGCGGAATGGGCGGGGCCGGCGGACAAGCATTGACGATAACGGGACAAGCGGGCGCCAACGGTGACGGCGGCGCCGGCGGCGCCGGTGGCGACCCGGGGGCGCCTGGCAACGGTGGCTCCGGTGGTGTCGGTAAACCCGCCCTGGTCGGCGGCACCGGCGGCGACGGCGGCGACCCCGGAAACGTCGGCATCGGGGGGGTCGGCGGTGCCGCCGGCGGAGCGGGCGCGACCGACGGTCCGACCGGCCTCAACGGCACCATCACTGCCGGCAACGGAGGCAACGGCGGCGCCGGTGGCCACGGCTACGACGCAACCCTGGCGGCTCCTGGCACATCGGGCGGCAAAGGCGGGACGGGCGGCAACGGCGGCAGTTACGGCAACGGCGGCGCCGGTGGCGCGGGAGGAAGCTCCGCCTTCGGCGGCGGCGCCGGCGGAGATGGCGGAGCCGGAGGCAAGAGCGGATTGATCGCCGGATCCGGAGGCGCCGGCGGAGACGGCGGTAACGCCACCGGCACGGGCGCCGGCGGCACCGGCGGTACCGGAGGAGCAGGCCAGAACGATGGATCCGGCAACGCCATCGCAGGTGCCGGGGGCCAGGGCGGCATCTCAGCCGGCGGCGTTGGTGGCAACGGCGGTGCCGGCGGCGCGGCGGCCTACATCGGTACGGGTTCTGCGATAGCCGGCAGCGGAGGCGCCGGTGGCAGCGGACCCTTGGGCGGCGGGCAGGGGGGAATCGGCGGCCAAGCGACTAACAACGGAACCGGCAGCGCCATTGGCGGTGACGGAGGTGAGGGCGGCGCCGCCGCCATCTCAGGCAAGGGTGGAGCAGGAGGAGCCGGCGGCGCAGCGGCGGTCCAGAATCTGCTGGCTAGCGGTACCTCCACGGGCGGCAAGGGCGGCGCCGGCGGCGCCGGGCCGGCCGGTGGCGGAAACGGCGGGGACGGCGGCAAGGCGCTCAACGCAGGCGATAGCGGGACGTCCAGGGGCGGCGTTGGCGGCGGCGGCGGCAGTGGCGGCAGCACGGGCAACGGTGGTAGCGGCGGTGCCGGCGGTGCTGCGAACGGCGGCAACGACGTCGGGGGCAGCTCGGTGAGCGCAGCTGCCGGCCGAGGCGGGGCCGGCGGTGACGGCGTTACTGGTGGGAACGGGGGACGGGGCGGTGACGCCGTGGGGTACTCATCCAGCGATGCGCAATCGGGCGCCGGCGGGGTCGGTGGCAATGGCCTCGCAGGTGGCGGCAATGGCGGCAACGGCGGCGAAGCGGTCAACAGCGGAATCGGCGGCGTCTTCACCGGCAGCGGCGGGGACGGCGGTAACGCGACTTCCACCGGCACAGGGGGCCGGGGAGGAAACGGCGGCAACGGGAGCACAACGAACCCTGTTGGTACCGGCGGCGCAGTCGGCGGCCACGGCGGGGCGGGCGGATCGGGAGTTGATGGTGGTGGGAACGGCGGGGCCGGGGGCAACGTGGATCAAAACGGGGCAACCGGGAATGCGCTCGGCGGGTCCGGCGGGTTGGGGGGCAGCGGCGGCACGACGGGCAAAGGCGGCAATGGCGGCCCGGGCGGGACCGCAAGTGTCAATGCCAAAGACCCGACCACAAACGCATCCGGCAACGCCGTCGGGGGCAAGGGCGGAGCTGGCGGCGCAGGAACCGCAGGCGGGGCCGGGGCAATCGGCGGTGACGCGGTCGTGGCCCCCGGCGGCAGCGGCAACGCGTTCTCAGGTGACGGCGGCGCCGGTGGAGATGGCCTCGGGGCAGGTGGCGAGGGCGGTAGCGGCGGTACTGCCACCAATCAAGAAACCGGCGCGGCCACGGCCGGCAACGGTGGCACGGGCGGAAAGGGAGGTATCGCCGGCGGGCTCGGCGGTAATGGCGGCAAAGCGGTTATCGAC
This sequence comes from Mycobacterium sp. TY814, assembly GCF_030755175.1. Lineage (NCBI taxonomy): Bacteria > Bacillati > Actinomycetota > Actinomycetes > Mycobacteriales > Mycobacteriaceae > Mycobacterium > Mycobacterium sp. TY814. The sequence goes on along the minus strand of NZ_JAUFRY010000002.1, from coordinate 1,594,640 downwards.
AACGCAGTGTCCACGAATACTGCGACCGCCGGCGCCGGCGGCAGGGGCGGCAACGGGGGAACCGGCGGCGATGGCGGCAGCGGAGGGTTGGGGTCCACCCTCGGTTCCGGATCCGGGATCGGCGGTAAGGGCGGCGACGGCGGAAACAGCACCCTTGCGTCGACCAACGGTGGGAGCGGCGGCAATGGCGGCAATGCTCACGCGGGCATTGGTGGTACCCCGGTCGTCGGCAGCGGCGGCGTCGGCGGCGCCGGCGGGACCGGGGGCAGCAAGGGCGCAGACGGCAAGAGCGGTGTAGTCGTCTAGACCCTGTGCCGCCAACCTCGCCTTTCGCCGGGCGGGATGCCACCCTGGACCGCGGGATTTCCTCGCGAAAGCGGGTGTTGTTGATCCAAGCACCCAGTTGGGCTCCGCTCCATCCCGCGCCCCGTTAAAAAGCGGCGCAGCCCCGACTCGTCGTCGACTTATTCCTCTCACTTCGCCCTTTCGTCGCAATAATAAATTCATTCCGAAGACGGACTGGGGCTTATAATCGGGTCGCACCCTGGACCGGCCGGAAATCACCCCAATAGCGACCCATCAAATGAAACCGCGCGGACACGCGTTCGCCGAACTTCGTTCTAGAACAACGCTTTTGGATCACCTCACTGCCCTGCCACCAGATTTGAATGATTCAAGTAATGAACGATTTAACTAATGGCATAAAAGCTTAGTAACGGCCGCCCGTTCGTGGTACTGATGAACGACAGAATTACTTGCCTTCGTCAGGCACGATCAGGCGGGAGCGACCAAGATGTCGTACGTCTTTGCAACTCCGGACTTTCTCGCAGCGGCCGCCGCGGATGTCGCCAGTATCGGCTCGTCATTGCGCGCGGCGAATTTCGCCGCCGCCATACCGACAACTGAGGTGCTCGCTGCCGCCGGTGACGAGATTTCGGCGGCCATCGCAGCACTTTTCAACAGCCACGGCGCCGGCTACCAAGCCATCGAAAGCCAGGCAGCGGTATTCCACTCACACTTCATGCAGGCGCTCGCCAGCGCCGGCGACTCCTACGCCCTCGCCGAGACCGCCAACGTGTCGCCGCTGCAAGTGCTGGAAGGGCAGATACTCGGAGCGATCAACGCCCCCACCAATCTGCTACTGGGTCGTCCGTTGATCGGCAACGGCACAGACGGGGCGCCCGGTACAGGGCAGAACGGAGGTGCCGGCGGCATCCTGTGGGGCAATGGCGGTAGCGGCGGTTCAGGCGCCGCGGGCGGGGCCGGGGGCGCCGGGGGCGCGGCCGGTCTGATCGGCAGTGGTGGCGTCGGCGGTGCCGGAGGCGCCGGTGGCGGTATCGGCGGCGCCGGCGGCACCGGCGGCTGGTTGTGGGGCAACGGCGGGGCCGGCGGGGCCGGCGGTATCGGCGGCGCGACCGTCAATGGCGGAGTGGGTGGTGTGGGCGGCAATGCCCTGTTGTTCGGCAACGGTGGAGCCGGTGGGCTTGGCGGTGCCGGCGCGGCTGGGGCCACGGGCACCCCGGGTGATCCCGGCACTGCGAGCGCGACCGGCGGCGTCGGAGGTACGGGCGGTACGGGCGGAAACGCCGGGACGGGCGGCGCCGGGGGCAACGGAGGACTGGTCTATGGCACAGGCGGCGCCGGCGGCAGCGGCGGCACCGGCGGGGCCGGCGGCACCGGCGGCCTGGGCGGCGCAGGCTTTAACGCGCTGGGCGCCGGTGTCGATGGCGGTGACGGCGGCAACGGCGGCTCCGGCGGTACCGGCGGTAACGGCGGCACGGGTGGCGTCGGCGGGCGCGGCTCCATCCTGTTCGGCGCCGCGGGCGCCAACGGCAACGGCGGCATAGGTGGCGCCGGCGGTAACGCGGGCAATGCCGGAGACGGCGGCATCGGCGGCGCCGGCGACGCCCTCATCACCCAGGGCGGCGCGGGCGGAAATGGTGGCAATCCCGGCGCCGTCGGCCTTGGCGGCAACGGCGGCGGTGCCGGTGGACCCGGCGGCAGCGCGGGCGCGAGCGGCGCCGCAGGCACGATCACGGGTATCAGCGGCAACGGTGGCGCTGGTGGCCGCGGTTACGACGCCGCCAGCGACGCGGGGGCGGTGCCCGGCACCTCCGGCGGCAAAGGCGGAAACGGAGGCGCCGGCGGCTTGTACGGAGCTGGCGGCGCCGGCGGCGCCGGCGGCAATGCCACGCTGGCCGGAGGCACCGGGGGCGACGGCGGCTGGGGCGGGGCCAGCGGCCCAACGGGTGGTACCGGCGGGGCGGGTGGGGCCGGCGGTGACGGTGCCGGCACCGGCGCAGGCGGCAACGGCGGCATCGGGGGGACGGGCTTCAATAACGGAGCCGGAAACGCTGTCGGCGGCGCCGGCGGTGCCGGCGGCGATGGCAACCGCGGCGGAAACGGCGGCTCCGGAGGCAACGCATTCAGCAGTGGAGCCGGCGATGCCTTCGGCGGCGCCGGAGCGGCGGGCGGCGCGGGCCCAACTGGTGGTGGTGACGGCGGTTTCGGGGGCGCCGGGTTCAACAGCGGAACGGGTAACGCGACTGGCGGCGCCGGGGCAGACGGGACCAGTGGCGGCAACACCGGCACCGGCGGCCGAGGTGGCAGCGGCGGCGATGCGGTCATCACCACCGCAACCTCAACGGCGACCGCCACCGGAGGCACCGCCGGAGCGGGCGCCGACGGCACCACCGGCGGCTTCGGCGGTAATGGTGGATCGGCATTTACCAGCGGGACCGGCAAGGTCAACCCAGCCGCTGGCGGAGCGGGCGGTGAAGGCAGCGTCGGATCAGGTGGCAACGGCGGATCCGGTGGTACCGCGTCGATTTCCAATGCGGGATCGACGGTCAACGCAACCGGGGCTGCTGGCGGCGCCGGCGGCGATGGCGCCACCTTCGGTGGCGGTGGTGGTACGGGCGGCACGGCATCGACTGCCGGCCTGGGCAGTGTCACGTCCGGAACCGGCGGCAAGGGCGGGAACGGCGCCGCCTTTAACGGCGGCTCCGGCGGGTCCGGCGGGCACGCGAACATCAGCAACAGCAAGTCCACGGCGACCGCCACTGCAGCCAACGGTGGCGACGGCGGCACCGGAACCACCGGCGGCTTCGGCGGCGCCGGGGGTTCGGCGTCGACCTCCGGAACTGGAATCGTGACCGCCGGAACCGGTGGCGCCGGTGGCACCGGCACCACCGGAGGCGGGGGAATTGGCGGATTCGGCGGCAGTGCGGTCATCAACAACACCGCTTCCGACGTCAGCCCGGTCGGCGGGCGCGGCGGCGCCGGCGGCGCCGGCGTCGACAACACCGCCCTCGGCCGCGGCGGCGGCGGCGGGAGCGCGCAAACCAACAGCGGTAACGCGACCACCGTGGCGCTCGGGGGCGCGGGTGGCGTCGGTGGCGACGCGAGCACGGGCACCGGCGGAACCGGCGGGACAGGCGGAGTCGGGACGCACAGCAATGCCGGCGTCGGAGCAGGAGGTGACGGTGGTGCCGGCGGCAAGGGTCCCACGCGCGGAGGGGCAGGCGGCAACGGGGGACTCGGGCGTAACAGCGGCACCGGCAACGCCCTTGGCGGTACCGGAGCCGCCGGCACGAGTGGTGGTCTTACCGGTGGCGGCGGTGCCGGCGGCGGCGGAGGGGCCGCCGAAGTCGCCATCGACATTTCATCGGGGATTGCGACCGGCGGCAAAGGCGGCGCAGGCGCCGATGGCGTCTTTGGCGGCAACGGCGGTGTTGGCGGATCGGCGACCAACTTTGGAACGGGAGCAGCAATTGGCGGCGCTGCCGGCGCCGGAGGCGACGGGACGACCGGCTCGGGAGGGTCCGGCGGCAGCGGCGGATCCGCCACCATCTCCAACAGCGCATCCACCGCAACCGCGACCGGCGCCGATGGCGCCGCCGGCGGTGACGGTGCCACTGGCGGCAACGGCGGGTTCGGCGGATCGGCCACCACCACCGGGACGGGCAATGTCACCCCGGGCAACGGGGGCGCAGGAGGCATCGGAAACACCGGCGGGGGCGGCAGCGGAGGTTTTGGCGGCACCGCAGCCGTGAACAATGCCGCGTCGACGGTCAGTCCTGTCGGCGGTACTGGTGGTAACGGCGGGGCCGGGGTAGACAACCAGTTCCTGGGGCGAGGCGGCACCGGTGGGGGTGCGAACACCAACAGCAGCGACTCGTCGACGACGGCCACGGGCGGCACGGGTGGGCTTGGCGGTGAGGCCAGCACCGGTACCGGTGGAACAGGTGGCTCCGGTGGTAGCGGCACGCACAGTGGGACCGGCACCGCCGTGGGCGGCGTCGCCGGTGTTGGTGGCAAGGGCTTAGCGGGCGGCGGGGCCGGAGGCGACGGCGGGAACGCCTTCAACAATGGAACCGGTGACGCCATCGCCGGCGCCGGCGCCGGCGGTACCAATGGCGGTGCCACGGGCAGAGGCGGCGCGGGAGGCGCCGGTGGCTTGGCGCAGGTCGGAAATCCCGACTCCTCGGGTATCGCGGTGGGCGGTCAGGGTGGGCCCGGCGCCGATGGCACGGCCGGCGGAAACGGTGGTTCAGGCGGCCGGGCCATCAACTTGGGATTGGGAGCGGTCACCCCCGGCACGGGTGGCGCAGGCGGCAACGGGACCACAGGTGCCGCCGGCATCGGTGGCACCGGCGGCGATGCGCAAATTTTCAAGTCCACGTCTACCGCAACAGCCAGGGGCGGTGAGGGTGGAGCCGGCGGCAGCACCAGCACCGGCTCGGGCGGCGCCGGTGGGACCGGCGGCTTCGGCTTCCACGCCGGGGTCGGTGATGCACGCGGCGGCACCGGTGGTGCCGGTGGGACTGGTACCGCCGGTGGTGGTCGCGGTGGCGACGGCGGCGGCGCCTCAAATACTGGAACGGGCAACGCAATCGGCGGTGATGGTGCCAACGGCACCTCGTCGGGGGCGATCGGCGGGGCCGGCGGCAACGGTGGCACCGCAACCGTTTCGTCGCCGTCATCATCCGGTGTGGCTACCGGCGGCAAGGGTGGTGCCGGTGCCGATGGACCTACTGGCGGGGCCGGCGGCTTCGGTGGGTCGGCTACCAACGCCGGCTCAGGCACTGCTGTGTCAGGCGCCGGCGGCAAGGGAGGCGAGGGCTTTGCCGGCGCGGGCGGTAGTGGTGGCGGTGGCGGCACCGCGACCATCAACAATCAGACGTCCACGGCGGGCGCTGTCGGAGGCATCGGCGGAGCTGGCGGCGCCGGCCAATCCGTGGGCGGCAACGGCGGCTTCGGAGGATCAGCCACCACTAACGGGCTAGGCAGCGTCAATCCCGGCACCGGCGGTGCGGGCGGCTTTGGTAAGGGCGCCGCGGCGGGCGGCGGAAACGGTGGTCGAGGCGGTGACGCATTCATCAGCAACATCGGCTCGTCCGCAAGCGCCAAGGGTGGTACTGGCGGCGCCGGCGGCGCCGGCGCCAACAACGGCACCTTGTTCGGCCAGGGCGGCGCTGGCGGCTCCGCCCAGATCAACAGCAAGAGCCCGACCACCACGGCCACAGGAGGCACGGGAGGAACCGGTGGCACCGCGTTCAACGGCGTAGGCGGGACCGGCGGCACAGGCGGATTCGCAGTGCACTCCGGTGCGGGCGTGGCTGTCGGCGGCAATGGCGCCACCGGTGGGTCAGGGTCGACTTTCGGTGGAACGGGCGGCAGCGGAGGTCTCGCAACCAACAGCGGAACCGGCAACGCCATCGGAGGCAACGGCGCGGTTGGAGGATCCAGCGGAGCGTTGGTCGACGGCGGCACCGGCGGTCGCGGCGGCGACGCGCGTGTTACCTCCTCCAACTCCGCGGGCAGCGCCACCGGGGGCGCCGGTGGGGCAGGTGCCGCCGGCATCGGCGCGGGCGGCGGTACCGGGGGCGCAGGCGGGGACGCGCAGAATGACGGCTTGGGCACGGCGACCGGCGGCAAAGGCGGACAAGGCGGGCTAGGCGGTGACGGCGGTGACGGTGGGGACGGCGGGGCCGGCGGAACCGGGCGAATCACCCGTATCACCTCAGCGGCGAACGCGACCGGCGGCGCCGGGGGGAATGGCGCTACCGGCGGCACGGGCGGAACTGGCGGTAAAGGTGGTTTGGGATGGACCGACGGAACCGCTTTCGGCATCGGTGGCGGAGGCGGCGTCGGCGGCAATAGCACGAGCGCCAGCTTCGGCGGTAGCGGCGGCGACGGCGGCGATGCCCACGCCGCCACGATCGGCAATGCGATCGTCGGGTCAGGTGGCAAGGGAGGTTCCGGCGCGTTCTTCCCAGGCTTCTCGGGCGCCAAGGGCAACATCGTCTGACGCGTCACTGCGAGGTTCTGACCGGACGGGTCCGCAACGGCCCGTGGCTCCCCAGCTGCCGGAGCCGATGGCAGACGACACTACCGTCAAACATCTCGGTTGAGTTAGCCGCCGTGCCCGTTAACTCAGGGTTGTCATTCCACAACACGAACTCCGGCGGAATGGTCTCCGCGGCTGCGGGTTAAATGACGACGACGGCTCTGTTCCGTTCTCGCGGAAAGCGCAGGGTGAACGGTAATAAATGGTGGGCCGAACAGCCCAGCGGGCCGATTTGGAGAGTGCTATGAGTACGATTTGTGAATTTTGTGCGCCCCCTTACTCGAGACGTCATAAAATGACTCACTTCGTCGCGGTACGAATTCACATCGATCCTGGTTGTGCTTGACGCTGTTGCGTCACGGTCATTGAGATGACGGAAAATTTTCCATGGCCGTAGCGACCGATGGGATTCCGGCACCACGATCGGCAGCACCGCGAGGTCACCCAACGGCAGCGGTCGTTACCTCGTCAGCCATCACTTTTGTGGCTGTCGCACAGTAGATCTCGCCATCCAGCGAATCGTCAATTCTGCCGTTGCACTGCGACAAGCAGACCCGTCCGGCAGGCGGTCCAGAACCTGGAGACTGAAATCTAAGCAATGAAATTGATGCGTTGCGCGGTTGCCAGCCGAGCGAATCCAGAAGTTTTTCGCCCACGCCAAAGAACCTACGCCATCCGAGCTCAGCGACCGTTTTACTCATCCCGACAACCTAGGCGTGATGAATTCATCATAGATCGAGAGCCGATGCGGATCAGGAAGCTTGCATTAGCCTTTCCACCTCAACAAATCCGTCATACACTCCTTTCACCGTTGAGGCGCTGTGGCCGACCCGGATGCATTGGAGGTACCTATGTCCTATGTGCTGGCAATTCCGGAGATGCTGTCGGCGGCCGCAGCGGAAGTGGCGGGCATCGGTTCGTCGCTGAGCGCGGCCCAGATATTAGCTGCGGGTCCGACCAGCGGGATGCTGGCCGCTGCGGGCGATGAGGTGTCGGCGGGGATCGCGGGTCTGTTTTCTGACCACGCCCGCCAGTATCAGGCGGTCAGTGCGCGAGCGGCGGCTTTCGAGGCGCAGTTCATCCAGGCATTGAACGCCGCTGGAGGCTCTTACGCACTTGCCGACGCGACGGCCGCCACGCCGTTGCAGACCCTGCAAGAAGCCGTCCTGGGCGTCATTAATGCGCCCACCAACGCATTGCTGGGGCGTCCGCTGATCGGCAACGGCACCGATGGCGCGCCGGGAACCGGGGCTGCCGGCGGGGCGGGCGGGATCCTGTGGGGTAACGGCGGCAACGGCGGATCGGGCGCACCCGGCGGATCGGGTGGGGCCGGTGGCGCGGCGGGCCTGCTCGGCGCTGGCGGTGCTGGCGGCGCCGGCGGGACCGCTGGCGGCAACGGTGGGGCCGGGGGCTCAGGCGGGTGGTTGTGGGGCAATGGTGGCGCCGGCGGCGCCGGCGGAGTGGGCGGTGCCAGCGTCAACGGCGGCACTGGCGGACTCGGGGGCAGCGCGCTGCTGTTCGGCAATGGTGGGGCTGGCGGAGTCGGCGGGGCCGGCGCTGCGGGGGCCGTGGGCGGCCCCGGCACCCCCGGCACCCTAGCGGTTCCGAACGGCACCAACGGCATCGCCGGCGGCAACGGGGGTAATGCCGGTACCGGCGGGGCCGGCGGCAACGCCGGGCTGTTATTCGGCGCCGGCGGCGCCGGCGGCGCCGGTGGGGTGGGCGGGGCGGGTGGCGCCGGGGGGTCCGGCGGTGACGGCTGGAACGCCACAACTCTGGGTGCCAACGGCGGCAACGGCGGTGACAGCGGCAACGGCGGCAGCGGCGGTTCCGGCGGGATGGGCGGTGCCGCCGGTAAGGGCTCGTTATTCGGCGCTGCAGGCGCCAACGGTGCCGGTGGTGCCGGCGGGGCCGGCGGCGATACCGGGGCGCCCGGTGACGGCGGATCTGGGGGTGATGGCGCGAACGCGGCCACTGCAGGTGGCAGAGGCGGCAACGGAGGCAACCCCGGCCTGGTGGGCGGCGGCGGTACCGGAGGGACGCCCGGCGGTCCCGGCGCAGTGGCCGGCGCGACCGGTGCGGGCGGAGCCGTCATCGCCGGCGGCGACGGTGGCACGGGCGGCGCCGGATTCAACGAAACCGTCAGCGGCAATGGCGGTCAAGGCGGAGCCGGCGGTGCCGGCGGCACCCACGGCAAAGGCGGCAACGGCGGGCACGGCGGCGATGCCGCCGGCACCGGTAACGGCGGTAACGGCGGGGCCGGCGGTGACGCTGGTTCGATGGCAACGGCAGCTACCGGCGGCAATGGCGGGGACGGCGGCGCCGGAGCTGACACCGGCAGGGGCGGCAACGGCGGCAACGGCGGCAACGCGGTGCAGAACGCAACTGGGACCGCCAACGGCGGCCAAGGCGGCGCCGGTGGCGCTAGCGGCGCCAACGTCGCTCCCAGCAGCATCGGCGGAACCGGCGGCAACGGCGGTCTGGCACAGATCACGAACACCGCCTCTACCGCCACGGCTACGGGCGGGGCCGGCGGCGCGGGCGGGGCCGGCGCCAACAGCGGCGGAAGTGGCGGGACCGGCGGGACCGCATTGACCGTGGGGATCGGAAACGTCACACCCGGTACAGGCGGCGACGGCGGCACCGGTTCCACCGGGAACGGTGGAAACGGGGGCACCGGCGGTAACGCAAACATTTCCAATGCCGCGTCGACCGCGACCGCCAAGGGCGGCGCCGGCGGCAACGGCGGCACCGGCAATAACAACGCAACGCTCGGGGGCCGCGGCGGGAACGGGGGGAACGCGAGTTCCAACAGCACCAGCGCTGCAGCCATCGGCGGCACCGGCGGCACCGGCGGCGACGCCACGACCGGTGTCGGTGGCATCGGTGGCGGCGGCGGTCAGGCAACCCACTCCGGGGCGGGCGACGCGCTTGGCGGGGCTGCCGCGACCGGCGGATCGGGTCCCGGTGGCGGCGGAGCCGGCGGCAGTGGCGGTTTTGCCAACAACACCGGCACCGGCAACGCCGTTGGCGGGGACGGCGCCGATGGCATCGGCGGAGGCCCGACCGGCGTCGGCGGCAACGGCGGCAGCGGCGGTGGCGCGCAGATCAGCAATGCCGCATCCTCGGGCTCGGCTACCAGCGGCAACGCCGGTAACGGCGGTGATGGAACCACGGGCGGCAGCGGCGGCAGCGGCGGATCGGCCTTCACCGCCGGGCTCGGAAACGTCAATGCCGGCGCTGCCGGGAACGGCGGCACCGGTACCACCGGCAGCGGCGGAAACGGCGGCTCCGGCGGCTCCTCGCAGATCAGCAACGCTGTCTCGACGGTCACAGCCACCGGCGGCAACGGTGGCACCGGCGGAAACGGCGCCACCAACGGCGGAAACGGTGGCATCGGCGGATCGGCATTCACTACTGGGCTCGGAAACGTCAACTCCGGCGCCGGCGGGGCCGGTGGCACCGGTACCACCGGCAGCGGCGGAAACGGCGGCTCCGTCAATAGCGCACAGATCAGCAACGCTGTCTCCACAGCCACGGCCACCGGCGGCAACGCCGGTCACGGGGGAGACGGCGCCACCAACGGCGGAAACGGTGGCAACGGCGGATCGGCATTCACCTCCGGGCTCGGAAACGTCAACTCCGGCGCCGCCGGGAACGGCGGCACCGGCACCACCGGCACCGGCGGGAACGGCGGAAACGGCGGCCCCGCGTCGATCAGCAACGCTGTCTCCACAACCAACGCTGTTAGCAGCAACGGCGGCCGTGGCGGCGACGGGGCCACGGGCGGAAACGGCGGCAACGCCGGGTCGGCGTTTACCTCTGGGCTCGGAAACGTCAATTCCGGGGCCGGCGGGGACGGCGGTACCGGTACCACCGGCAACGGCGGAAACGGTGGCATCGGCGGTAGTGCGTCGATCAGCAACACTGCCTCCACCGCCACGGCTACCGGCGGCACCGGCGGCACCGGTGGCGCCGGCGCCATCAACGGCGGAAACGGCGGCACCGGGGGAACGGGATCTTCCTCTGCCCTCGGCAACGTCAACTCCGGCGCCGGCGGGGCCGGCGGCACCGGTACCACCGGCAACGGCGGAAACGGCGGTATCGGCGGCACCGCGACGATCAGCAACGCTACTTCCACGGCCACGGCTACCAGCGGAAACGGCGGTGACGGCGGAAACGGCGCCGTCGCCGGCGGGACCGGCGGAAACGGCGGTAGTGCAACAATCAGCAACCCTGTCTCCAAAGCCACGGCGATCGGTGGCACTGGTGGAAACGGCGGAGCCGGCGCCACCACTGGTGGAAACGGCGGAATCGGCGGAACGGCAACTACCTTCGGGCTCGGAAACGTCACCTCCGGCGCCGGCGGGGCCGGCGGCATCGGTACCACCGGCGGAATCGGCGGCAACGGCGGCAACGGCGGCACCGCGACGATCAGCAACGGTAGCTCCGCGGCCACGGCTACTGGCGGTGACGGCGGTGACGGCGGTGACGGCACCACAGGCGGGACCGGCGGGGTCGGCGGTTTTGGGACCACCACCGGAAGTGGGTTCGGCGCCGGTGGTGCTGGCGGCGAGGGCGGCGATAGCTCGGGCAACGGGATTAACGGCGGCAACGGCGGTAACGGCGGCAATGCCAGCGCGGGCGGCGGCACTGCGATACCAGGTTTCGGCGGTATCGGCGGCGCCGGCGGCGCCGGCGGTGCCGGCGGAATCACGGGCCTGAGCGGCATCGTCGTGTGACAACGCTGACCAAGACAGGAGCCGGCCTGGACGCCGCAGCGGCCGGATCGACGTCGCGATGAGGTGGTGCTGACGCGGCAGAAACAACCCCGTCGGACACCGCCATCAGGTGAGCTACGGCGATGTGCTGGGTGACATAAGGACCAACCGTGTGCGTAGGCTCGGCACGGTGAGCGCACGCGCAGGAATCGTGGTCACCGGCACCGAGGTTCTGACCGGACGGGTCCAGGACCGCAACGGCCCCTGGCTGGCCGACCGGCTGCTGGAATTGGGCGTCGAGCTCGCCCACATCACCATCTGTGGGGACCGGCCCGCCGACATCGAGGCGCAGCTGCGTTTCCTGGCCGACCAGGGCGTGGATTTGATCATCACCAGCGGCGGACTGGGCCCCACGGCCGACGACATGACCGTCGAGGTGGTGTCCCGCTTCTGCGGCCGCGAGTTCAAACTCGACGAAGCGCTGGAGAACCGGATCGCCGAGATCCTCAAGTCCCTGATGGCGCGCAATCCCGCGTTCGCCGCGCTGATGGAACCGGGGAAGTTCGAATCGGTACGGGCCGCCAACCGCAAGCAGGCGATGGTTCCGGTCGGCTCGCAAATCCTCGACCCGGTGGGCACGGCGCCCGGCGTGGTGGTGCCGGGCAAGCCGACCGTGCTGGTGCTGCCCGGCCCACCACGCGAGCTGCAACCCATGTGGCACAAGGCAATTGAGACCGAAGGCGTGCAGGAAGCCCTGGCCGGGCGCACCGTCTACCGCCAGGACATGGTGCGGATGTTCGGGCTGCCGGAGTCGGGACTCGCCGAGACGTTGCGCGAAGCCGAAACCGCCATCCCAGGATTCGCCGCGCTGGAGATCACCACCTGCCTGCGGCGCGGCGAGCTGGAGATCGTGACGCGCTACGAGCCGGACGCCGCCGACACCTACGCGCAACTCACAAAGTTGCTACGCGACCGGCACGGCGACCAGGTGTTCTCCGAGGACGGTTCCCAGGTCGACGACCTGGTCGCCCAACTGCTCAAGGGCCGCACCATCGCCACCGCGGAATCCTGCACCGCCGGCCTGCTGGCGGCACGGCTGACCGACCGCCCCGGATCCTCGGACTACGTGGCCGGCGGGGTGGTGTCGTATTCCAACGAGGCGAAGGTGGAACTGCTCGGCGTCGACGCAGCACTCATCCAGCAATACGGCGCGGTTTCCGAGCCGGTCGCCGAAGCGATGGCCGCAGGCGCGCTGAAACGGTTCGACGCCGACACCGCGGTCGCCATCACCGGAATCGCCGGCCCCGGCGGTGGAACCGACGAAAAGCCAGTTGGCACAGTGTGTTTCACAGTCGCACTCGCAGACGGTCCGAAACTCACCCGCACCCTGCGGCTGCCCGGAAACCGCTCCGACGTCCGGGAACGCTCGACCACGGTGGCCATGCACCTGCTGCTGAAGTTGCTCAGCTCTTAGCCGGCAGAAACGCGCTCTCCGAGGACCCGAACCGAATTCCGGTGGCGTCCTTGCCGATCAGCGTCAACAACGCCACCATCACCAGCACCGGCACGATCGTTGCGGCCAACGCGAATGGATAACCGTGCGTCTCGGCCAGATGCTCCTGGATCGGCAAGTTGAAAGCCGCCAGCAGGTTGCCGAGCTGATACGTCACCCCGGGGTACAAGCCTCGGATCGCATCTGGTGAGAGCTCGGTCAGGTGCGCCGGGATGCAACCCCAGGCGCCCTGCACAAAGAACTGCATCAGAAACGAGCCCAGGCACAACATCGCCGCGGTCCGGGAATACGCGAAGACCGGCACGATCGGCAGCGCGAGGACGGCACAAAACGCGATGGTGTAGCGGCGGCCGAACCGCTGGGAAAGAGTCCCGAAAATCAAGCCGCCGATGATCGCACCGACGTTGTAGACCACGACAATCCAGCGGGCGGTCGCACTCGACAGCGCCGCGCCGTGATCGGTGGTCGCCTTTAGGAAGGTGGGATAGACGTCCTGGGTGCCGTGACTCATCCAGTTGAATGCGGTCATCAGCAAGACCAGATAGAAGAACCGGCGGATGACCTTAGCCTCGCGCAACACGTCGCGCACCCTTGTCTTGGTCAGCCGCATCTGGTCCTGCGCGGCTTCCCAGACCTCGGATTCCTCCACTCGGTAGCGGATGATCAGGCTGATGAGCGCCGGGATGATGCTCAGCGCGAACAGCCAGCGCCAGGACAGACCCAACCCGTTCATCACCACCAGCGAGGCCACACTGGCCAGCAGGTACCCAAACGAGTAACCCTCCTGCAGCAGACCGGAGAAGAAGCCGCGCCGCTCGGTGGGAACCTTCTCCATGGCCAGCGCCGCGCCCAAACCCCACTCGCCGCCCATGCCGATGCCGTAGAGCAGCCTCAGAATCACCAGCACCGTGAAGTTCGGCGCGAACGCGCACAGGAACCCCACCACCGAGTAGAACAACACGTCGACCAGCAGCGGAAGCCGGCGGCCGACCCGGTCGGCCCATAGCCCGAACAGCAGCGCGCCGACCGGTCGCATGGCCAGCGTGGCCGTCGTGACGAACGCGACTTCGGTCTTGCTGCGATGAAATGTCTCGGCGATGTCTGCGTAGACCAGCACAACGATGAAGAAGTCGAAAGCGTCCATCGTCCAGCCCAGGAAGGCTGCCATGAAGGAGTTGCGCTGGTCGCTGGTCAACCGCTGTCTGGTCACGAGAGCATCGTGGCCTACGTGTCCCGATACCGCGAGTCTGGCGCGCGAGCGAGTATGTTCCGGATACATGCGGATCATCGATGCCGACGGACATGTCGCGGAGAACGCGTCGCTCGCTTTCGAAGCGCTGAAGCGCTGGCCGGATCACGTGCAGTTGAGCAACGATCGGCGGCCGCGGCTGACGATCGAGGGCCGCAACTATCCCGAGGACACCGGCCCGGGCGCGGGCTGTCCGCCCGAGCACGGCATTACCAAGGCGCCCGGCATCAACTGCTCGACCGCAGAGGGGGTGCTCGCCGACGCCGACCGTGACCATCTGGACACGATGGTGCTCTATCCCAGTCTCGGGCTGTGCGTGCCCAGCCTGGAGGATCCCGTATTCGCGGCCGGCTTCGCGCGCCTCTACAACCAGTGGATCGCCGATTTCTGCGAGCCCACGCATGGCAGGCTGCGCGGGGTGGCCGTGGCGCCGATCGAACACGGTGAGGTGGCGATCGACGTCATGACCGAGGCCAAGGAGCTGGGCCTGGTCGCAACCCTTGTTCCGCCCGCGCTGAAGACCCGCAATCTCGATCACCCGGATCTCGACCCCTTCTACGCCGCTGCCATGAAACTCAATATGCCGCTGGGCATTCACGGCGCGCCCGGCATCCATCTACCGAAAATCGGCGTCGACCGCTTCACCAACTACATCCAGGTGCACTGCGTCAGCTTTCCGTTCGACCAGATGACCGCCATGACGGCACTGGTGTCCGGCGGTGTCTTTGAACGCCATCCCGACCTGAGGGTCGCATTTCTGGAGTCGGGGGCCGGATGGGTGCCGTTCTTTGTCGACCGGCTGCACGAGCACTACGAGAAGCGCGGTGACTGGATCGAGGGCGGCTGGCGCCGTGATCCGCATGAATACCTGCGTGCCGGCAACATCTGGGTGACGTGTGAACCGGAGGAGCCGATTCTGCCCGGTGTGATCGACGTGCTGGGCGACGACTTCATCATGTTCGCCAGCGACTACCCGCACTGGGACGGGGAATGGCCGGAGAGCACCAAGCATCTGCGCAACCGGCCTGATATCAGCGAGCAGTCACGCGAAAAGATCGGCGGACTCAACGCCCAACGCTTTTACGGGCTGAATTAAACATCCCGGGTGGCAGGATTGGCGCCGGGTGGCAGGATCAGCGCATGGCGGCTTTTCTGATCCGCGCGGCACTGACCGGACTCGCACTCTGGGTCGTCACCCTTTTCGTACCCGGGCTGACCTTCGTCGGCGGCAACAGCACAATCGAGCGCATCGGCATCATCTTTGTCGTCGCAGTGCTTTTCGGCTTGGTCAACGCCATCGTCAAACCGATCGTGCAGATCCTGTCGATCCCGATGTACATCCTCACCCTCGGCTTGTTCCACATCGTCATCAACGCGTTCATGTTGTGGATCACGGCGCAGATCACCAGGGACACCACGCACTGGGGCCTGCAGATCGACCACTTCTGGTGGACCGCGATCTGGGCGGCGATCCTCTTGTCGATCGTTAGCTGGCTGCTGTCGCTACTCACCCGCAGAGCCACCCGGCAACGCCAATAATTCAGCCCGTCAGCCGGGAAAAATCGCGTGGACATCCTATGTTGTCAGGCCCTGTTACACATATGCTGATTAAGCCGTGCTTACGAAGACCGCCCCTCGACGCCCCCGGACATTTACGCTGTCTCTCGGCACGAAATCGAGCAACGTTGTCGTGCCGGAGATCGTCGCTGTACCTATGTGATTCACACGAAGACGGGATACTGCCGAATGAACACTGTCGCGATCGGAGCAACGTCAGGTCCTTCGACTACGCGGCTGAGTTCTCAAATAGCTGACCCGAACAGCGGTTTGCGGGCGGTCACCGAATGCACCGGGTCCGCCGTCGTGGTTCATGTCGGCGGCGACATCGACGCCAGCAACGAAGTCATCTGGCAGCGGCTGGTGAACAGGAGCGCCGCGATCGCGATCGCACCGGGTCCGTTCGTCATCGACATCCGCGAACTGGACTTCCTGGGATCCTGCGCCTACGCGGTGCTCGCCCAGGAATCGGTGCGCTGCCGCCGTCGCGGCGTCAACCTGCGTCTGGTCAACAATCAGCCGATCGTCGCCCGCACCATTGCCGCGTGCGGACTGCGCCGTCTGCTGCCGATGTACACCACGGTCGAGGCGGCGCTGGCGCCACCCGCCTAGATCAGGGCCCGTGCGGCGCGAGTAGGCCGTTGAGGATTCCCAGGCCCGCCTGCACCTGCGGGCCGGGGGTGTTCGGCGGAGGCGCGTCACTGGTGGGCTGCCAGGGCTGGCATCCACTCGTCTTGAAAGTCTTGTCGGTCGGCTCTATCTGCACGATCTGCGGCTTCTTGGACATGGCGTTGTCGATGAGAGCGCCGTCGGGATTGCCCGTCCGCTTCCAGTAGCAGGTGCCGGTGCCCACCGGCCCGGCCGTGCTGTAGGTGCCCGGCGCGATGTCGGTGCCGACGGTGAAGATGCCGTCGTGATCGATCGTCGTCTTGGGCGAGCCGGCCGCGGGTGCCCCCGCCGGAGCCGGAGCCGCCGTCGGGGCTGGTTCCGGTGCAGGCGTCGGGTCGGGATCGGCGGCGGAGATACCCGCCGCACTGAACCAGCCGACTACCAGCAGCGCGGCTATACCAGTGCGGGCGGCGATTTGCTTAGAGCCCATAAGTAACTAGCTTAGCGGGCTGCGGGGCTCATTTCGAACCCGCGAGCCGATCAGTCCAGGCGCCGTACCGGACCGGCGTAGCCCAGCGCGTGTTCGTAGGTGTCGAGATTGTCCCGCGAGATTCGGGCGTGTACCGGACGCTCCAGGAGTAAACGCAGTACCGGGTTGTACGCGTGGTAGGTCTCGTGGAAGGTGAGCACGGTGGTGCCGTCAGGCTGCTCGTCGAGTTGGTGGTAGCCCTCGGCCCGGGACCACAACGGCTTTCCGATGGCGACGTACCGCGACAACTTGTTGATCTTCGCCTCCGTGACGGTCTCCCACGACCGGCCCTTTCCTCCGGAGAACAGGTATTTCGGCACCGGAAAGACGCACGTACGCACCAGCCCTTCACCCGCCTCGTCGCCCTCGTTGAGAATTTCCATGCTGCCCGTAGGCCAACTGAGCACCCGCGGGCGCGGCGCGTTCGGCGGCACCGGAGGATGCAACACGCGCCACACCCTGGCCGGCGGAGCGTCCACGTGGAACCGCACGGTGTAGGACTGCATCAGCCTTCACCCCATTCGTCGAAAAAGGTGATCGTTTCGGCCGGCGGTCGCGCGGCGGGCCGAAAATCGGTCCCGATCGTGTAGGCCACCGGAAACAGGGCCGCCTGAGTGACAGAGCTGGGAATACCGAGCAGGTCCGCGACCTCGCGCTCCCGGGCCAGGTGCATCGTGGTCCACACCGAGCCCAGACCGCGCGACCTCAAGGCAAGCAGAAAGCTCCAGCCGGCCGGGATGATGGACGCCCAGGCCGACGCGGCGGCCAGTCGATTGCTTTCGTCGATGGACTGCAGAAGGCAGGGGATTACCAGCACCGGAACCTTGGCCAGGGTGTCGGTGAGGCCCAGCGCGCTCTGATAGACGCGCTTGGTCTGCGGATTTTCGGCGTTGGCGGCGGCATGAATCAGATACTCGGCGCCCACACTGCGGTAGATCTCCGCGATGGCGGCGCGCTTGCCAGGATCGGTGACCACCACCCAGCGCCAGTCCTGGGCGTTGCTGGCGGTGGGTGCCTGCATCGCCAGGCGTATGCATTCCATGACCACGTCACGGCTCACCGGGCGGGTCAGGTCGAGACGTTTGCGAACCGCACGGGTGGTGGTGAGCAGTTCGTCGACCGAAGCGATATCCATCCCGTCCCTTTCACCGGTTTCCGTGTCACGAAGTTACCGCGGTTTACCCGACGCACCCCAGCAGCATCCCGCCGATATTGACGTCACCGTCGGCCCTGCGTGGACAGGACGATTTGCTGCTATTAACGTCCTGCCAGTAAGTGAGTGAGCGGGCGTTCAGAAGGCAGCGCCGCGTGGGAGGTCTTGGTCGTTGCTTTTCATGCACGAAGTTCACACGGTGCGAGGCCGCGCCGAAGACGAGTTCGAGGCCGCGTTTCGGGACGGCTGGATGCCGATGCTGGCGGCCGGCGACGAGGCCCGACTGCTCTGGTACACCAACCAGGCGCAGGGTAGCGGGCCGGCCTACACCGTCATCACCGTGACCGCGGTGCGTGACGGAGCGGCCTGGGAGCGCTTGACCAAGCGGGTCCAGCAGGGTGACTTGCGCGACTGGATGCACCACACCGATGAACTGCGCCATGGCGTCGACGCCAAACTACTGGTGCCGCTGCCCTGGTCACCGATGCAGGAGGTGGCGTTCGACGAGGTGCCGGTCGACGGCCGCGAACACGAGATGAGCCTCTACATGGAAGACACCATGTGGCCCTACGAGGACAAGTTCGAGGAGTACATCGTCCGGTGCGGCGAGGTGTACGCCCGCAGCCTCGAGCAGCCGTCGTCGATGTTGAAGATGGATGCCTCGTTTCAGCCCGCGCTCGGCAGCCACCTGCGTCGTGAAGTCATTCTGATGCAGCAGATCAGCCGGCCCGAAGCGCTGCTCGACCTGCTCCGGACCCACATCCCGGCGGAGTACCGCACCCCCGGAACCTGGCTGCACGACGCGTTGGACCTGCGTGACCAGTGGACCAGCAGGCTGCTGCGCACCTCGACCTGGTCGCCCCTGTACTAAGGATTAATGAATCTCGGGACGATCATCGACGCCGCCGCGGTCGCCGATCCGCAGCGCAGCGCCCTGATCATCGACGGCCGGCGAATCAGTTACGGGGCGCTCGATGACGCGGTGCGCCGGTGCGCGGCCGGGCTGGCGGCGGCGGGGGTCAAATACGGCGACCGGGTCGCGGTCGTCGACACGGCGAGCGTGCTGTCCATCGCCTCTCTGCTCGGCACGGCGCGAATCGGAGCCACCGCTGCCTTGATGAACCCCGCGTTGACGCCGGCGGAGTTGGCTGCGCTGCTCGACAACGCCGGTTGCTGTTCGGTGGCGGTGGCGGGGGAGGCGTTCGTGCATCGGCTCCCCGAGTCGACGAGAGCGCTCACGGCGGCCGAACTCCTCAGCGCCGACGCGTCCATGACCGCCGCTGCCGATGACGTGGATCGACCGGCCATGGTGCTGTTCACCAGCGGCACCACCGGCTTGCCGAAAACCGTCGACATCGGCAGCCGTCAGCTGGCTGCGCGTTTGAGCAGGACATCCAAGCCGTTCGCGCCGGGCACTCCACCCGTAATTGTGATGATGTGTGTGCCCTACTTTCACGTAGGCGGTTCCCTCGGACTGCTCGCCAGCCTGTATTCGGGCAACACCCTGGTGGTGCAGCAGCGGTTCGACGCCGGCGAGTGGTTGCGTCTGGTGTCGCAGCATCGGGTCACCGGCATGTTCCTGGTGCCGACGATGCTGCACCGGATTCTGGAACACCCCGACTTCGCCGCGACCGATCTGTCGTCGCTGGCTGCCATCACCTACGGAGCCGCCGCCGCACCCTCGGCACTGATGCGCAGGGCCATAGCCGCACTGCCGAATGTGGCGTTCACCAACGTTTTCGGTCAAACCGAGACGCTGGGTACCTACGCCAACCTCACCGCCGCCGATCATCTCGATCCGGCCCGGGCGGGCTCGGTCGGCCGGCCGTTGCCGGGGGTCGAGGTGCGGGTGGTCGACCCGGTCACCGGCGCCGACGTGGAGCCGGGAGCGGTCGGGGAACTGTGGGTCAACTCGCCGGTCAACACCGTCGCGGGATGGTTGCGCACCGGCGATCTGGGCCGCGTGGACGCCGACGGTTACATCTTTCCCAGCGGCAGACTGCGCGACACCATCAACCGTGGCGGTGAGAAGTTCGGCCCCATCGAGGTGGAAGAGGCGCTGCGTTCGCATCCGGCCGTCAGTGATGTGGCGGTCGCCGGAGTTCCCGACGATGAACTGGGACAGCGGGTGGGCGCCGCGGTCGTGCCCCGCGCACCGGTGACACTCGAGGAGCTGCGGGCGCACTGCCGGGACTTGATCGCCTACTTCAAGCTGCCCGAACGTCTGGCGGTCGTCGGCGACATCCCCTACAACGCGACCGGCAAGGTCGACCGCCGCCGGCTGGCCGAGCTGATCTGCGAGCGTTCCTAGTCGTTGTCCCGCTTCATAATTCGCGTCGCGTCACGCACCATCACGGTGAGGATGTCGGCGGCCGGCCGCACCTCATGGATCAGCCCCACGGCCTCACCCACCAGTACGGTATCGACGTCGAAGTCCTCGGCCGCGACGCCTTCCCGGTAGGCGCTGATGGTTTCGGGAAGCCGTGCGAGCAGCTCGTCCGGGCTGGCGTGCCAGCGCTCGATCAGAGCGTTGCGCACCAGCCGCAGATCATAGCCGTCTGGCCAATCCCGTTGTCGCACAATGTCAAACACTGTGGTGCGCATCGTATCGTCGCCGCCGGCCGCGATCGCCCGCCGTTGCGCCGCGGGAGACACCAGCGCTTCTTCAGACGCCCAGAATCTGGTACCGGCCAAGACCCCGTCGGCGCCGAGGGCCAGCGCCGCGGCCAGGCCGCGGCCGTCGGCGATTCCCCCGGCAGCCACTACCAGTGTCGCGGGCGCCCGTTCCGCGACCAGGTCGACGACCTCGGGCACCAGCGTGAAGGTGGAACGGACGCTCATCCCGTGCCCACCCGCCTCGCCACCCTGAGCGACGATGATGTCTGCGCCGGCCTCCACCGCCTGGCCCGCTTGCGCCAGGTTCTGCACCTGGGCGGTCAATGCAACACCAGCCCGGTGGATGCGATCCGCGAACGGTTCGAGGTCGCCGAACGACAGCATGACCGTTGGCGGCTGTTGCTCCAGCACGGTGTCGAGAAGGTCGGGTATACGCGCCAGGCTCCACGTGATGAAGCCGTAGCCGACGCGGGCGCCCCGGGCCGCGGCGATCTCGGACCGCAACCACTCCGGATCGCCATATCCGCCGCCGACGAGCCCCAGGCCACCGGCAGCGGTGACCGCCGCCGCCAGCCGACCACCCGACACCAGGGCCATCGGCGCCAGCAGGACCGGATGCTCAATGGCCAGGAAATCCGTAAGGCGGGTGCGCAGCGTCATCGTTGTGCCTGCGCCGCCAGCGGCGCCAGCCCGGACTGAACCAGAGCCAGACTCTTGGCAACTAACTCGCCCAAATCACCAGAACAGCCATTACGGCCCCAATTCTCCACGGCCACAACGAGAGCCGCTGCCAGTGTCGAGCCGGCCACTTCGGCCACCAGGTCGATGTCGGGCAGCTCGGAGTTCCGGGCCCGGACGAAATCGGTCAGAACGGTGGCGAACGAGGCCTGCACCACCCGCAGATGACCGGCGATGCGCTCGGCGCTGATCAGCTCCGTACGGGCGGTTGCTGCCTGGCGGACAACTTCGAGATCATGCGGGTAGGAGGCCACACCGGCAAGCACCGCGTCGAACAGCGATTCCGAGGCCGGACGCTCGGCCAGCGCGTCGGCCAACCATTCCAGCTGGGTCTCGTAGTCCTGGAACAGCACCGCCTCTTTCGTGGGAAAGTGCCGGAAGAAGGTGCGCTCGGTGACGCCTGCCGCACGGGCCAACTCCGTCACTGTGACGTTCGCAAACCCTTTGCGGGCAAAGCTTTTCAGCGCCGCCTGCCGAAGCGCGTCATGCGTCGACCGGCGACGAGCCTGGTGGCCGTTCATCGCAGCGCTCATGTCCACACCGGATGGTATCCGACGAGACCTACCACGCGAGCAGACACAAACTCGCGCCACGCGGCGCTGCCGCGCGCGAGTTTGTGTCTGCTCGCGACATGGGAACTGGTCAGTGCTGACATCTTCCGATTATGTCAGTACTGACATATTCTTGCCGCACGGGTCTCGGCGAGGAGGTCGGATGACGGATTACGACGCGATCGTGGTGGGCGCGGGACACAACGGTCTGACCGCCGCGGCGATACTGCAGCGCGCGGGGCTGCGCACGGTCTGCCTGGAGGCCAACACCTACGCCGGAGGTATGGCGGCGACCGTCGAGTTGATCGACGGCTTCCGGTACGAGATCGCAGGGTCGGTGCAGTTCCCCACCGCAAGCCAGATCACCAAGGACCTCGGCCTGGACACGCTGCCCACCGTGGAACCGGAGGTGATGTCCACCAACATCGGTGAAAACGGTGAGGAGCCCATGGTCTTCTACCGCGACCCGATGCAATTGATGACACACCTGGGGGAGAAGCACGGCGTCGAGGCGGTGCTGGGAATGGCCGAACTGATCGGCTGGAGCCATGGCCCGGCAAAAGCACTGGGCCGCTTCGATGTTCGCAAGCCTCCGAAGACTCTCGACGAGATGTACGCGTGCGCGGCCAACGAGGGGGAGCGGCGCGCGATCCACGAGATGCTGTTCGGCTCGGCCATGGACGTCATCGACCGCTATCTGCCTGATAAAGACAGACATGCGGTGATGCGCGGGATGCTGGCTTTCCTGGCCGTAAACTCCACCTACCGGGGCCCCTACACACCGGGCAGCGCAACATGCCTCGCTTTCGCCCTGGCGGTACCCGACAACAGCACCTCGATGATGACCAAGCTCAAGGGCGGAATCGGCGCACTCACCGAACACCTGCGCGAGCTTTTCGTCTGCCACGGCGGCGAGATCCGCTATCGCGCCAAGGTCGAGCAGATTCTCGTCAGTCACGGCAAGGTGACCGGCGTTCGACTGCGGGACGGCTCCACCATCACGGCGCCTATCGTGGTGTCGAACTTGGCACCCGATCTCACCCTGACAGGTCTGATCGAACCCGAACATGTTCCTGCCGAACTCGTTTCGCGCCTGGCGGGCCGTGACCACCGCGCCTCGTTCATCCAGATGCACTTCGCCCTCGACGGGCTGCCCGAATTCGCCCCGCCCTATGAGTTGCTGAACGAAGAGGGCATGCAGATGTCAGTCGGCATCTTCGGCTCGCCCGAAGAGCAGCAGCGGCACTGGGAGAATTGCCGCCGCGGCATCGTGCCGGACAACCCCTCGATGGGCCTGCAGATCCCGTCGGTGCACGATCCCGGCCTCGCGCCGCGCGGCAAGCACGCCGCCAGCGCCTACGCGTACGCCTTCCCGGTAGAGGTCTCCCGCGACCAGCACGGACACCTCAAAAATGAGATGGCGCAACGGGTTATCGACAAGATCAGCAGATTCGCCCCGAACTTTAAAGACATCGTGATTCGCCACATCACGTTCGCGCCTTATCACATGAACACCATGTTCGCCGCGCCCGGCGGGGACTTCTGCCACGGACTGCTGCACCCGGACCTGATGGGTCCAAACCGTCCCGGCCCGAAGGGCTTTCTGGATTTCCCGATACCGATCGCGGGGCTCTACCTCGGCGGCGCCGGGTGCCACGGTGGACCCGGCATCACCTTCACGCCCGGCTACAACGCCGCGTATCAGGCCCTCGAGGACGCGACCTAGGCGCTCTTCTTCACCTGCAGGACGCGCTTGCGCAGGCCCTTGGTCGCCATGTCCATCAACACTTTCGTGCCCTGCCTGACAAAGAATCCGGGCACCGGCATACTCAGTTCGACTGTCAGGTCGAAGCGCACGCGGGTGGAGTCACCGTCGGGCGTCAGGGTGTAGCGGCCGTTCTGCGCCTTCTGCTGCTTGGCCTTGATCAGACTCCAGCCCACCCCGTCGTCGTGCACGGTGTAGGCCAGTTCCTGTTCCTCGGTGAACCCGACGAGTTTGACGACTTGTCGCGACTTCAGCGGGTGACCCTGGTCATCCCGTTCGAGCACCTCGACCTTCTGGTGCACTGACGACCACTCCGGCAGAGTCTCGATATCGAACAACACATCCATAATCTCGTCGGGTTTCGCCTCGATGACGACCTCACGGGACTCGGTGACAGCCATGCGCCAAACATAACCACCACGGCGCCGCCTGAAACCATCCGGCTATGGGACGAGCACGACCTTGCCGATGTTCTCCCGCGAGGCCAGGATGCGATGCGCTTCCGGCGCCTGTGCGAAGGGCACCGCCGCATGCACGACCGGAGACACCGTCCCGTCGTGCAGCGCCTCGCTCAGCGGGGTGATCCAAGGCTCGAGAGAGCCCCGGTCGTCCCACAACTTGAGCATATTGAGCCCGATGACGGTCTTGGACTCCGAGAGCTGGTCGATGAGGTTGAACCCGCGCAGCATCGCCAGGGCATGCGGCGCAGCCTTGCGCAGCGAACGCTTCTCACCCTCCTGCATATTCGAGATCCCGTAACCCACAAGCCGTCCGCCCGGACGTAGCAGGTGGTAGGAGCGACGCAGCGACGTGCCACCCAGCGCGTCCAGGACGATGTCGTAGGGCTCGAGTCCCTTCCACCAGCCGTCCTGGCGGTAGTCGATCGCACGATCCACCCCGAGTTCGGCGAGCTTGCCGTGCTTGCCCGGGGATGCGGTGCCGTGAATTTCCGCGCCGGCCGCCTTGGCGAACTGAATGGCCGCGATGCCGACCCCGCCGGCAGCGGCATGAATCAGCACCCGCTCGCCGGCGCGCAGCGATCCGTAACCGTGCAGGCCGGCCCACGCGGTCGCGTAGTTTACCGGGACCGCGGCGCCCTGCTCGAAGCTCACCGCGTCGGGCAGCGCCACCGAATCGGCTTCGGCAACGTTGACGATCTCCGCGTAGCCGCCGAATCGCGTTCCCGCCAAAACCCTTTGGCCGACGCGACCCTGATCCACGCCGTCGCCGACGGCCGTCACCGTGCCGGCCACCTCGTAGCCGACGACGGCCGGAAGCTTCGGTGCGTCGGGATACAGGCCCACGCGGGCGAGGTGGTCGGCGAAATTGACTCCGGCGGCGCGGACTTCGACGCGCAGTTGGCCTGGACCCGGCGGTGGCGGGTCCGGTCGCTCCTGCACCTTCAGGACCGACGGGTCGCCGTGCTTGGTGATAACGACTGCGCGCATTCTTACCTCTCGTTCATTGCTGCTTCTCCGCCGACTCGGCGAGTGCGGCAAGCCTTGCCCGCCAAAACTTCTCGAACGGGTGCAGCCAGTCACCGAGCTCGGCCAACGGTTCCGCGGTCAGGCGGTAGATGCGGCGGCGGCCCTGCGCCTCATCAGCCACCAAGCCGGCGTCACGCAACACCTTGAGGTGTTCAGCTACGGCCGGCCGACTCAACTCGAACCGTTCACTGAGTTCCCCGGCGGACATAGACTGGCAGCTCAGGATCTCAAGGAGTCTGCGCCGCACCGGATTTGCCAGTGCCGCGAAGATGCGATCACAGACGCGGTCGGCGTTGGCCACTCGCGCACTATATGTCGGGGTTTCCCGACATGTCAACTTCTTCCGACATCTGGCAACCCTGGCGTCCGCCATCTAAGGTGACCACACGTGAGCGACGATGCGGCAAGTATGGACCCGCATCAGTGCGTCGTCACCATCGCCGCCCGGCTACAACAAAAGGTCGACCAGATCAGCGTCGCGATCTGCACCGCTCTCGTTGCCGAGATACCCGAACTATGCGGCGAGGACCGTACGTTCGAGATGCTCGACGCCGGCGTTGCGGCCAACCTCGACACGATTTTCCAGGTGCTGCTGCATGACGTGCCGGTCAGTGATTGCTCTGTCCCCGGGCTGGCCATCGACTACGTCCGGCGCCTGGCCCGACATGAAGTCCCGGCCAACAGCCTGGTACGTGCCTACCGGCTTGGGCAGCGACAGATGACTGAGCAGGTATTCGGCGAACTGCGCACCCTGCAGATGGAACCGACCACCCAGGTCGCGGTGATCGAGGCGATCACCACCGTCGTCTTCGAGTACGTGGACTGGGTTTCACAACACTTCATGGGAGCGTACGAAACCGAACAAAGACAGTGGCTGGAGAATCAGAACAGCATCCGGGCGATGCGGGTTCGCGACCTGCTCAGCGACGACACCGCCGTCGCCATCGACACCGCCTCTGCGGCAATCGATTATCCCCTTCACGCACAGCACCTCGCACTGGTCGTCTGGCATGCGACAGAGGACGATCTACCCCGGCTTCAGCGGTTCACCCACGAATTGGCTACCGCGGTAAGTACCTCAGCGAGACCGCTTTTCGCCGCGGTCGACCGGGCCACCGCGTGGGTTTGGTTGCCTTTTCGATCAGCACCCGGTGAACTCACCGCCCGGGTGCGCGATTACACCAACGCACGTCCGGAATCCCCGAGCATTGCGATGGGTGCACTGGGCTCCGGCGTCCAGGGATTCCGCCGATCTCACCGTCAGGCCCAGCGTGCACGGGCCGCCGTGCTGACCGGGGAGCGCAAACCCCCGGCATCCCGACGGGTGCTGGTCGCGGCCACTGATCCCGCAGTGATGGGGACGGCGTTGTTGGGCACCAGCATCGGCGAGGTCCGTGGCTGGGTCGCAGACGTCCTGGGCAATCTGGCGTCCGATACCGAGGGCGACGCGCTGCTGAGGGAGACGCTGCGGGTGTTCCTGCACCGCGGCTCCACGCACGAGGTCGCGGCGAAGGAACTCAACGTCAGCTTCAATGACCTTCGCAGTCGGGTCGAACGCGCGGTCGGCCGCCGCGGCCGGCCGATCGACGATCGCGCCGACGTCGAGCTCGCGTTGTTCGTCTGCCATTGGTACGGCTCGGCTGTGCTGCGACCGGCCTGATGCAGCAAGATTGGGAGAGGCTGAGCGACGGCGTATATCGGTGCCGGTTGGCCTTCTGCGACGTCACGATCGGCCTGGTCTGCGGGCACAACGGAACGCTGCTCGTCGACACCGGCACCACTCTCGGGGAGGCCCGGGCGGTGCAGGCCGATGTGCGCGAACTCGCGGCCCAGCCCGTGACTCATGTTGTGCTGACGCACAAGCACTTTGACCATGTCCTCGGTTCTTCGGTGTTCAGCGGAGCCCGGGTTTACTGCGCACCGGAGGTAGTCGACTATCTGTCGTCAGCGCCGGATCAGCTGCGTGCCGATGCGTTGGCATACGGTGCCGATGCCGCGGCGGTCGATGACGCGATTGCCGCCTTGCGGCTACCGCCGCACGGAATATCCGACGCAACGGTCGATCTGGGTGACCACTCGGTCACCATCACTCACCTCGGCGCGGGCCACACCCGCTCCGACCTGGTCGTCGTGGTTCCGGCACGCCACTCGGGCGAGCCAACCGTGGTGTTCACCGGCGATCTGGTCGAGGAGTCGGCCGACCCGGCGGTGGACGCCGATTCCGACGTGGTGGCCTGGCCGGACACCTTGGACCGGCTCCTGGCGACCGCGGGATCAGATGCCGTGTTCGTGCCCGGACATGGACGGGTGGTCGACGCTGAGTTCGTCCGGCGCCAACGGGATTGGTTGCGAACCGGACCCTAGAACGTGAGTCAAACGTGCGGACGCGGTGCACGCGGCGATGAGCGCGTCGGGGTCGGTGACGCTGACCACCAGCACCTTCAGGGTGATCGACTTCCACCACACGCTCGCCGGTACCGGGGGGTCCATCGTCAACTGCACGAGACCCTTGCGCGACCCGTTGACCAGCCAGCGGGAGCCCATGACGTGGACGCCGGCGGTAAACACCCGCTCGTTGCTCGCCTCGGCACTCTTGATCGACGACAGAGGGATGTCGGCGGTAAAGGCCCACCCCATCTTGACGTGCAGCTTGCCGCCCTCGACCCGCAACTCGCTGCTCTTGGGCCCGAGCCCGACCGCCACCGCCAAGGGGATATACCACCGGTCAAAGCGCAATTCTGCTTGCACGGTTGTGACGGTACGCCTGGCGGGGCGTCCGGGCGAGCGTTTCGGCCGGCCGCCACAAACGGACGTCTTTGAATACAAAACCCGTTGTACGAGAAGGAGTTCCCTTACGGCACCCGGTGTCTGATCCGGCAGCCCGATGCGCCGCCGGCCTCCGACGCAACCGGCCCGATCGCACGGCGGGTGTCGTAGCAGCATGGCCGCGCTGTGCGGGCCTCGGCCGGTGATTTAGCTCACGTCTGGTGGGCATACACTCACTGCGTCAGGGGAACCGGGGCTTAGGAGGAGCGGAAGGCCATGGCCATCGCTGAAACGGACAACGCAGTCCAATCACCGTTCGAGCAGGATGTCGCCGCCACCCAGCGGTATTTCGAGAGTTCGCGGTTCAACGGCATCACCCGGCTTTATACCGCCCGGCAGGTCGTCGAGCAGCGCGGCACGATCCCGACCGACTACACCGTGGCACGCGAAGCGGCGGCCGCGTTCTACGAGCGCCTGCGCGAGCTGTACGCCGAACACAAGAGCATCACCACCTTCGGCCCCTACTCGCCGGGCCAGGCCGTGAGTATGAAGCGCATGGGCATCGAGGGGATCTACCTCGGCGGCTGGGCAACCTCCGCCAAGGGCTCCACCACCGAGGACCCGGGGCCTGACCTGGCGAGTTATCCACTCAGCCAGGTCCCCGACGATGCCGCCGTGCTGGTGCGCGCGCTGCTCACGGCCGACCGCAACCAGGAGTACCAGCGGCTCAACATGAACGAGCGGCAACGGGCGACGGCGACCAAGTACGACTTCCGGCCGTTCATCATCGCCGACGCCGACACGGGCCACGGTGGTGATCCGCACGTGCGCAACCTGATTCGCCGTTTCGTCGAGGTCGGTGTGCCGGGCTACCACATCGAGGACCAGCGTCCGGGCACCAAGAAGTGTGGCCACCAGGGCGGCAAGGTTCTGGTGCCGTCCGACGAGCAGATCAAGCGCCTCAACGCCGCCCGCTTCCAGCTCGACATCATGCGGGTGCCCGGAATCATCGTGGCCCGTACCGACGCCGAGGCCGCGAACCTCATCGACAGCCGCGGCGACGAGCGTGACCAGCCTTTCCTGCTGGGCGCGACGAACCTGAGCATCCCCTCGTACAAGAGCTGTTTCCTGGCGATGATGCGGCGCTTCTATGACTCGGGCGTCGAGGAGATCAACGGCCATCTGCTGTACGCGCTCAGCGACGGCGAATACGCGGCAGCGAACGCGTGGCTGGAACGCAACGGGATCCTGGATCTCGTCGCCGAGGCCATCAGCAAGTGGCGTGACAGCGGGGAGCTGTCGATCGACGACGTGTACGACGAGGTCGAGTCGCGTTTCGTCGCCGCCTGGGAAGACGCCGCCGGAGTGATGACGTACGGCGAGGCCGTGGCCGAGAAGCTCGAATTCGGTGAGAGCGAAGGAGAGCCCTCCGGGATGAGTCCCGCGGAGTGGCGCGAATTCGCCTCGACGGCGTCCCTTTATGCCGCACGGGCCAAAGCCAAAGAACTGGGCGCCGACGCGAGCTGGGATTGCGAGCTGGCCAAGACGCCCGAGGGCTACTACCAGATCCGGGGCGGCATTCCGTATGCGATCGCCAAGTCGCTTGCCGCCGCGCCCTTCGCCGACATCCTGTGGATGGAGACCAAGACCGCCGACCTCGCCGACGCGCGCCAGTTCGCCGAGGCGATCCACGCCGTGTTCCCGGACCAGATGCTCGCCTACAACCTCTCGCCTTCGTTCAACTGGGACACCACCGGGATGAGCGACGACGAGATGCGGCAGTTCCCCGTCGAACTCGGCAAGATGGGCTTCGTCTTCAACTTCATCACCTACGGCGGGCATCAGATCGACGGTGTCGCCGCCGAGGAGTTCGCCACCAACCTCCGCCAGGACGGAATGCTGGCGCTGGCACGGTTGCAGCGCAAGATGCGCCTGGTGGAATCGCCCTACCGCACCCCACAGACCCTGGTCGGCGGGCCACGCAGCGATGCGGCGCTGGCCGCGTCCTCCGGTCGCACGGCAACCACCAAGTCCATGGGCAAAGGCTCGACACAGCACCAGCATCTGGTGCAGACCGAGGTGCCCAAGAAGCTGCTGGAGGAGTGGCTGGCACTGTGGAGCGAGCACTACCAGCTCGGCGAGAAATTGCGGGTCACGTTGCGGCCCCGCCGCGCCGGCTCGGACGTACTGGAACTCGGGATCTACGGCGAGGGCGACGAGCAGTTGGCCAACGTCGTCGTCGACCCGATCAAGGACCGGCATGGCCGCAGCATCCTGCAGGTGCGTGACCAGAACACCTTCGCCGAAAAGCTGCGGCAGAAGCGGCTGATGACACTGATCCACCTCTGGCTGGTGCACCGGTTCAAGGCGGACGCGGTTTACTACGTGACACCGACCGAGGACAACCAGTACCAGACCGAGAAGATGAAGTCGCACGGCATCTTCAGCGAGGTCTACCAGGAGGTCGGAGAGATCATCGTCGCCGACGTGAACAAGCCGCGCATCGAGGAGCTGCTGAACCCGGATCGGGTGGCGCTGCGGAAGTTGGTCCTCAAGGAGGACTGACCCGTCGAGTCTCGCCTCACTACAACGCAATTCGCGCCTGCCCAACAGGACAGGCGCGAATTGCGTTGAGGCGGGTTTACGTCGTGCCGCGGAAGAACAGGCCCGACAGGTTGTTGCCGACGTTGGCGACGCCCGAGACGAAGCTGCGCACGGCGAGGTCGAGCACGCCGGTGTTGGCGAAGCCTGAGACGCCGCTGCCGAAGTTGCTGACAGCCGAGATCAGGCCACCCCAGTTCTGGAAACCTGAACCACCAGTTAGCCCAGGGCCATTCGAGTTGTACCAGCCAGACATGCCTGCACCGTTGTTGCCGAATCCGGAGTTGCCGCCGGTGCCGGAGTTGAAGAATCCCGACGACGGCCCGAGGCTTGAGTTCAAGTATCCCGGCGCCGGGGGGATGTTGAATTCGGTGATCAATGTGCTGGGCAGATGGATGCTCGGGATGACCAGCGGTGGCGTGGTGAACGACGACAGACCGATCGGCGGGATGGTGATAGGCGGCGTCGAGAACTGCACCGTGGTGAGATCCGGCAGGGTGAAGGCACCCAGTCCGATCCGGCCGATCTCCAGCGGCGGGGTGCTGAACGCCGGCGTGGTGATGTCGGGCAACGTGAAGGCACCCAAACCAATTCGGCCGATCTCGAGCGGCGGGGTGGTGAACGCCACTGTGGTGATATCCGGCAGAGTGAACCCACCCAAACCGATCCGGCCGATCTCCAACGGCGGCGTCGAGAACGCCGGCGTCGTGATATCCGGCAGCGTAAAGGCCCCCAGCCCGATTCGCCCGATGTTCAGCGGCGGCGTGCTGAACGCCGGCGTCGTGATATCCGGCAACGTAAACCCACCCAAACCAATCCGGCCAATCTCCAACGGCGGCGTCGAGAACGCCGGCGTCGTGATATCCGGCAACGCGAACGCCCCCAAACCGATCCGGCCGATGTTCAGCGGCGGCGTCGAGAACGCCGGCGTCGTGATATCGGGCAAGGCGAAGTTGCTCACGCCGATCGGGTTGATCGTCAACGGCGGAGTCGAGAACGCGGGCGTCGTGATATCCGGCAATGTGAAGGCACCCAGGCCGATCCGCCCGATTTCCAGCGGCGGCGTGGTAATTGCCGGCGTCGTGATATCGGGCAAGTTGAAGGCGCCCAATCCGATCCGGCCGATCTCTAGTGGCGGAGTGGAGAACGCCGGGGTGGTGATATCCGGCAGGGCGAAGTTGCTCACCCCGATCGGGTTGATCGTCAACGGCGGCGTCGAGAACGCCGGTGTGATGATGTCTGGAAGTGTGAAACCACTCAGTCCGATCGGGCCAATTTCCAACGGCGGCGTCGTGATCACCGGCGTCTTGATGTCAGGCAGCGCGAAGTTGCTCACCCCGATCGGGTTAATCGTCAACGGCGGAGTCGAGAACGCCGGCGTCGTGATATCCGGCAGCGCGAAGTTACCCACACCGATCGGGTTAATCGTCAACGGCGGCGTCGAGATTTGCGGAGTCGTGATGGCCGGCAACGTGAAGCCGGCGGTCGTGATTGGATCGACGTGGATGGCGGGGATGTTGATCGTAGGCAGGTTGATTGGCGGTATCGTCAGCGATTCAATCGCGTAAGGAATTCCGAAGCCATTGATGTAGCCGCCGCCGATACTGACAAACGCATTGGGGCCACCGTTACCACCGATCTGCGGATATACCCCCGCCAAACCCGTTTGCAGGAACGTGATGTTGTTGGGGAGGAATATGACGATGTCGTTGATTCGCGCCTCAGGCAGATAGATGGTGCCCGTAGTAAGAGTTCCGGCGATTCTTGGCGTAGTGAATGCGTCCGTCGTGATGCCCTTGATGGCAATAGCTGGGGTGTCGATCTTCGGCAGGCTGAACCCCCCGATCTGAGTTCCCGCCGGAATCGAGAACGACGGGACGGTGACTGATGGAATGCTCAACGCAGGCAGGCTGAACGCACCGAGCGCCGTCCCGGCGGGAATGGTGATCGGCGGCACACTCAGCGATGGAATGCTGAGTGTGGGCAGGTTGAATGCACCCAAGGCTGTCCCGGCCGGGATCGTGACCGACGGAATGGTCAGCGAGGGGATACTCAACGCCGGCAAGTCGAACGCACCCAATGCGGTCCCTGCCGGAATCGTGAACGACGGGACAGTCAACGGCGGAATGCTCAGCGCCGGCAGGTTGAACGCACCTAAAGCTGTGCCCGCCGGGATCGACAACGACGGCACATTCAAGGACGGAATGCTCAGCGGCGGGAGATCAAACGCACCCAACGCCGTCCCCGCCGGAATCGTGAACGACGGAACAGTGAGGGAGGGAACACTCAGTGTGGGCAGGTTGAACGCACCCAATGCGGTCCCTGCCGGAATCGACACCGACGGCACATTCAACGACGGAACACTCAACGTCGGCAAATTGAACGCACCCAACGCCGTCCCCGCCGGAATCGACAGCGACGGCACATTCAACGACGGAATACTCAACTCCGGCAAGTTGAACGCACCCAACGCCGTCCCCGCCGGAATCGAGAACGACGGCACCGTAACCGACGGAATGCTCAGCGTCCCCAGATTGAACGCACCCAACGCCGTCCCCGCCGGAATCGACACCGACGGCACCGTGACCGACGGAATGCTCAGCGTCCCCAGATTGAACGCACCCAACGCCGTCCCCGCCGGAATCGAGAACGACGGCACATTCAACGACGGAACACTCAACTCCGGCAAGTTGAACGCACCCAACGCCGTCCCCGCCGGAATCGAGAACGACGGCACCGTGACCGACGGAATGCTCAGCGTCCCCAGATTGAACGCACCCAACGCAGTCCCCGCCGGAATCGAGAACGACGGCACATTCAGCGACGGAATACTCAACGTCGGCAGGTCAAACGCACCCAAGGCAGTGCCCGCGGGGATGGAGAACGAGGGGATGGTCAGCCCGGGCAGACTGGCCGTGGGCAGATCGAATGCCGGAATCGAGAATCCGGGGATCTCGAGGGGTGGCAGTGTCAGATCGGGCGTGGTGATCGCAATGTGGAGAGCGCCCTGGCCGACCCCGCGGTAGAACACACCGTTATTCATCTGGCCGGTGTTGAACAGGCCGTTGTTCATGTCGCCGTAGTTCAGGATTCCGGTGTTGATGCTGCCCGGGTTGAGGAATCCGGTATTGGCGAAACCGGTGTTGAACGAACCGGTGTTGGAGGCGCCGGGATTGAAGCTGCCCATGTTGAAACTGCCGACGTTGACGTTGCCGGTGTTCGCGTCGCCGACGTTGAAGATTCCGCTGTTGAACGAACCTGCATTCAGGAAGCCGCTGTTGCCCGAGCCGGGGCTCCACAGGCCGGTGTTGAAGTTGCCGGCGTTGCCGATGCCGAAGTTTCCGTTGCCCGAGTTGAAGAAGCCGATGTTGTTGTTGCCGGAGTTGAACAGGCCGAGATTTCCGGTGCCCGAGTTCAATCCGCCGATGCCGATCTGACCGGTGCCCGTCAGTCCGATGCCGATATTGCCGTTGCCGCTGTTGCCGAACCCAAAGTTGCCGATGCCGGCGTTGCCGAAGCCGAAGTTGTTGCTGCCGAGGTTGCCCAGGCCGAAGTTGCCGTTACCGAGGTTGGCGAAACCGAGGTTTGAGAGGCCGGCATTGCCCCAGCCGAAGTTGAGGTTTCCGAGGTTGCCGCCACCGAGGTTGTTCTGGCCGAAATTCCCGTTACCGACGTTCGCCGTGCCGATGTTGGCCAGTCCGAGGTTGGCGTTGAGGAAGCTGTCCAGTGTGACCGCCGGCGTCGCGGCCGCACCGGGTGCGCCGCTTGCCAGCACGCCCGCCAGGCTCTGCAATGGCTGCGCGAAAGGCTGCAGCGCCGATGCCACCGCCGAGGCACCGGCGTGATACGCCGACATCGCCGACACATCCAGCGCCCACATCTCCTCGTAGAGCGCTTCCGCGCTGGCGATCGCTGGGGCGTTCTGCCCGAAGATGTTTGACAACACCAACGACACGAAGTTGCTGCGGTTGGCCGCGATCAACTCCGGGTGCACCATGGCCGCCCGGACAGCGTCGAACTCCGCCGCCATGGTGCTGGCCTGCGCCGCTGACTGCCCGGCCTGCGATGCCGCCGCGCTCAGCCATCCCGCGTAGGGCGCGGCAGCGGCCGCCATCGCGGTTGCCGCGGCACCCTGCCACGACCCGTTGACCAAGCTGGCGGTCACCGACCCGAAAGAGGCTGCAGCCGTGGCTAACTCATCGGCCAGGCTTTCCCAGGCGGTCGCCGCGGCCAGCATCGGCTCGGTCCCCGCTCCGGCGGAGATCAACGCGGAGTTGATTTCTGGTGGCAGCACAAAAAAGCTCATGGTTGGACCTCTCAGGTGGCATCGCTGGTGTTGGCATCAAGCCAATGAAGGGCGACACAACCGACCAGGGCCCGAACCCGCGGTTGCAGCTAAACGCATCTCGTAGCGGAGAAGCTAGCGGACGTCTGCCCGGGTGGCGCATCAGATTTATCTACGCGAGATGCAAACGTTATCTTTTCGTTATTCGGC
This sequence comes from Mycobacterium sp. TY814, assembly GCF_030755175.1. Taxonomy (NCBI): domain Bacteria; kingdom Bacillati; phylum Actinomycetota; class Actinomycetes; order Mycobacteriales; family Mycobacteriaceae; genus Mycobacterium; species Mycobacterium sp. TY814. The sequence goes on along the minus strand of NZ_JAUFRY010000002.1, from coordinate 1,559,938 downwards.
TACCGGACATTTGCCAAGTTGCTTTACACGGACGGCCTGCAGCGCCGGTGAGCCTGCCAATGTCAAGCTCACCGCCCAGACCCATGAGGAGTCAACATGATTCGCACACGGGACCACGCCTGGTTGCCTGGACAGGGAAATGGCATAAAAAGTCAAATGCGTCCGCAGCACGCACGAAATAGACGCACATTCGGCGCAAATAGGTCATGCCCAGCTCGCAAAACCGAAGGCTGTCCGAACAACACGACACGGCAGACACGGACCGATCCCCACCCCGGTTGGGGAGCCTACAGTGGAGCAGCCGCGGCGGCGGAAGAACGCGCGAAAATCTCTACCCGCCCTCAGGCGACCCGGCTGCCGACGACGGGCGGCCAGGGAAGAACGCTCCGACAACTGCCGGCAAGTCCAAGGCGTCGGCACTGCCGACGCCCGAGACCCATGTTCAGAAGCCGACTCCCGCAACGGGCCGCACCGGCTCTGAAAAGGTCGGCTCCGGCAGGACATACGAGGTCCGCGAACCGACTCAGCAACACACTGCCCAGCGCGCTGACAAATAGATACACATCTTTCGTTTAATGACCGTATGTAAAGCTCATCGACACTACCTGTGCCGTCAATAACGTTTAGATAACGAACGAGAGAAATCCGACCATTCGCAAACCTGACGAATAGCATCGGCGGATCGGGCTACTTGCGGGAAAGTGGGATCTGACGCCATGTCGTACGTGATTGCAGCAACGAGCACCCTATCGGCGGTCGCATCGGACGTCGGTAGCATCGGATCCGCAATCAGCGCAGCCAATTTCGCTGCGGCGCTGCCCACTACTGAAGTGATGTCGGCCGCCGCGGACGAGGTCTCGACGCGTATCGCCGCGCTGTTTGGCGAGCACGCCGCCAACTACCAAAATCTCGCCGCCGAAGCTGCTGCTTTTCATGATCAATTTGTTCGCACATTACAGACAACCGCATCTTCGTATTCCAGCGCAGAAGCTCTGAGCACAACGCTAATGCAGCAGACGCTGAACATCGTCAACGCGCCCACCCTGGCCCTGCTCGGACGTCCACTCATCGGCGACGGTGCCAACGGCGCACCGGGCACCGGCCAGAGTGGCGGCGCAGGCGGGATTCTCTGGGGTAACGGTGGCGCCGGCGGCTCCGGCGTGACCGGACTGAACGGCGCCAACGGTGGGGCAGGCGGTAGCGGCGGCGTATCGGGATTGATCGGCTCGGGCGGGGCGGGCGGCGCCGGCGGATCGTCAACTACCGGCATCGGCGGCTCCGGCGGGGCGGGCGGATCGGCCCAACTCTTCGGCGCCGCCGGAGCCGGTGGGGCAGGCGGCTTCTCGGCCTCAGGCATCGGTGGCGCCGGTGGTGGCGGCGGTACCGCGTCGCTGTTCGGTACGGGCGGCGTGGGCGGTGCCGGTGGCCTGTCGACCTCCGGCACCGGAGGCACCGGAGGTCCTGGCGGCAGCGGCGGCCTTCTGTTCGGCAACGGCGGCGCGGGCGGTGCCGGTGGCGCCGGAGGCACCCAGAGCGGATCGGGTGGAGCCGGTGGCGACGCGGGCTGGATTACCGGAGGCGGCGGGGCCGGTGGCGCGGGCGGCAGCGGACTTCACGGAACCAACGGCACCGACGGCATCACCGGGGGGCAGAACGGCACCAGCGGTACCGCCGGAGGTGCCGCCGGTAACGGCGGAATCGGCGGACGAGGCGGACTGCTCTTCGGCACCGGTGGTGACGGGGGTGCCGGCGGCATCGGTGGCATCGGCGGGTCGGGCGGCCATGGCGCCCTTGGAGACCCTGGCCTGACAGGTGGAGCCGGCGGCAACGGCGGTGCTGGCGGGGCCGGCGGAACCGGCGGTGCGCCCGGCGCTGGCGGGGCGTTGTTCAGCCCCGCGGGTCACGGCGGGGCAGGCGGGTCCGGCGGGGACGGCGGCGTGGCCGGTTCCGGGGGGGTCGGCGGCAAGGGCGTGGTCGTCGGCGGTGTCGCCGGTCAGGGCGGCGCCGGTGGCAAGGGCGGTACCCCAGGCACCGGCGGAGTCGGCGGCCTGGGCGGAGGCGCCGGCGCCAACGCAGGCAGCAACGGCGCGTCCGGTATCACGCCTGGCGGCGGTAACGGCGGCGCCGGCGGCGGCGGAGCGAACGCCACCACTCCCAACGGCAATGGCGGCGAGGGCGGTCGGGGCGGTGACGCCGGCGCGGCCGGCGGCGATGGCGGTGCCGGCGGGCGCGGTGGTGACGCGGGCGCGTTCGGCAACGGCGGCAAAGGCGGCGACGGTGGCAACGGCATGGCCGGGGCTGCCGCCAGCGCGCCTGGCGCGAACGGCAATGCGGGCGGCGCGGGTGGGGCCGGCGGTGCCGGTGGTAACGGCGGAACAACGTCGGGCAACGGCGGCGCGGGCGGTGCCGGCGGCACGGGTGCGAGCGGTAGCGCCGGCGCGGCAGCCGCCCCGGGCCTGGCCGGCGGAACCGGCGGGAGCGGCGGAAAGGGCGGGGCCGGCGGGGCCGGCGGCGTCGCGCTCGGCGCGGGCGTTGGCGGGGCAGGCGGTGACGGCGGTGCTGGTGGTGTGGCCGGAGACGGCGGGGCCGGCGGCAAGGGCCTGGTCGTCGGCGGTGTCGCCAATCCGGGCGGCGATGGGGGCAACGGCGGCAACGCCGGTGCCGGCGGAACCGGCGGGGCCGGCGGTAGCGGCGTCACGGCAGGCGTTAACGGCAAGACCGGAGGCACTCCAACTCTCGGCGGTAACGGCGGTGCAGGCGGCGCAGGCGCCGACGCGGTCGTGGCCGGCGCCGCAGGCGGCAACGGCGGCAAGGGCGGTAACGGGGGATCGGTCGGCAATGGTGGCGCCGGTGGAGCCGGCGGCAACGGCCTCGCCGGTGCGCCGGTGGCCGGCGCCGGGACAAACGGCAACGCCGGCGGCGCCGGCGGCGCCGGCGGTGCCGGTGGGGCCGGCGGGTCGATCTCGGGCAACGGTGGTACCGGCGGCGCTGGTGGAAACGGCGCCGCCGGAAGCGCCGGCATCGCAGGAGCCGCTGGCGGGGCGGGCCTGACAGGCGGCGACGGCGGCAGCGGCGGTGCCGGCGGCAAAGGCGGCGCCGGCGGCGTCGGCGGCACTGCCCTCGGCAAGGGCGTCAGCGGCCAGGGCGGAGCCGGTGGCAACGGCGGTCAGGGTGGAGCACCGGGTGACGGTGGCGCCGGCGGCAACGGCGTTGTGGTCGGCGGCGTGGCCGGCAACGGCGGTGACGGTGGCAACGGTGGTAACCCCGGGGCGGGCGGACTCGCCGGACTCGGCGGCGCCGGCGGCACCGGAGCCCAGTCCGGCGCCAACGGCGCGGCGGGCAGCACCCCGGCCGCCGGCGGCAATGGCGGCCTCGGCGGTACCGGGGCCTCCGCGACCACCGCCGGTGGGGCCGGCGGCGCTGGCGGCAAGGGCGGAAATGGCGGGTCGGTCGGCAACGGCGGCCAGGGCGGCGCCGGCGGCAACGGATTTGTGGGTGCGCAAGGCACTAACGCGAGCAACCCCGGTGATAACGGGACCGCTGGCAGCAGCGGCGGAACCGGTGGAGCCGGTGGCGCCGGTGGTAACGGTGGCAACATCGCCGGCTTCGGTGGTAGCGGTGGGGCTGGCGGGAAAGGTGGCCTCGGCGGTTTCGGAGGTAACGGCGCCAACGGTAGCGACGGCGGCCTGGGACTCAATGGAGGAACAGGCGGCAACGGAGGCCTGGGCGGTAAGGGGGGCGCCGGCGGCGCTGGCGGGACCGCCGGAACCGGCGCCTTCGGCAGCGGTACAAATGGCGCTGGCGGAGCCGGGGGCAACGGCGGGTTCGGCGGCGCCGCCGGTGACGGCGGCACCGGCGGGACCGGCACCTTCGCTAACGGCGGCACCGGAACCGGTGGCGACGGCGGCAAGGGCGGGACGGTCGGCGCCGGTGGTGCCGGCGGCCTGGGTGGCAGCAACGGCGGCACCGGCGGCGGCAGTGGCAAGAATGGTCAAGTCGGCGCCCAGGGCACAGGCGGCAACGGCGGCACCGGCGGCACTGGCGCTGCGGCGACCACGGCGGGTGGCAACGGCGGCAGTGGAGGTAACGGCGGCGACGCCGGACCAGTCGGCAACGGTGGGACAGGCGGGACCGGCGGCGCCGGCGGCGCCGGCCAGAAGGGCACCGACGCGACCGTCACCGGCCAAAACGGTGGTACGGGCAGCGGTGGCGGCGTCGGCGGCGCAGGCGGCAAGGGCGGTGCGGGCGGCAGTATCGCCGGTGTCGGCGGCGCCGGCGGGGCCGGCGGTGTGGGCGGCGCGGGCGGCGCCGGCGGAGCCGGCATCAATGGGGCTGACGGCGGTGAGGGCCTGGCCGGCGGAGCAGGCAGCAACGGTGGGCAGGGCGGCACGGGCGGTAACGGCGGCGTCGGCGGCGCTCCGGGCACCGGCGCCGGCGGCACAGGTAAAGGCGGAGCGGGCGGAGCCGCCGGCAACGGTGGCTTCGGTGGTACCGCAGGCAGCGGTGGTGCCGGCGGGACCGGCACATTCGCGGGCGGCGGCTCTGGCGCCGGCGGCAAGGGCGGGCAGGGCGGGACACCTGGCTCCGGTGGCGCCGGCGGTATCGGCGGTAGCGGAAACAGCGGCGGTGTGGCCGGTGCGGATGGGAAGTCCGGCGGGATGGGCGTGGGCGGCAACGGTGGCACGGGTGGCACCGGCGCGGCGGCAACCACGCCCGGCGGCGTCGGCGGAACCGGTGGTGACGGCGGTGATGCAGGACCGGTCGGCAACGGCGGTTCCGGCGGAACCGGCGGTGCCGGCACATTCGGCGCCAAGGGCGCGGACGCGACCATCGCCGGTCAGGATGGCGGCACGGGCGGTAGCGGTGGTACCGGCGGTGCCGGCGGTAAGGGTGGTGCCGGCGGAACGCTGTCCGGATTCGGCGGAAACGGCGGGTCCGGCGGGTCAGGCGGTATCGGTGGCGTTGGCGGGGCCGGCGCCAACGGCGCTGACGGCGGCCTGGGCCTGGCGGGCGGCGACGGCGGCAACGGTGGTCAGGGCGGGTCCGGCGGTAACGGCGGCACTGGCGGCACTCCCGGCACTGGCGCCAGCGGAACGGGTACCGCGGGCGCCGGCGGTGCCGCCGGCAACGGTGGTTTCGGCGGGTCCGCAGGCACCGGCGGGGCCGGCGGCACAGGCACCTTTGATGGCGGGGGCTCAGGCACCGGCGGTAAAGGTGGCCAAGGCGGGACTCCGGGTAACGGTGGCAGCGGTGGTACTGGCGGTGCCGGCAGCACCGCCGGAGCGAATGGCAAATCTGGCGGCATGGGCGTCGGCGGCAACGGCGGCACCGGCGGCACCGGCGCCGCGGCGACCACACCCGGCGGCGCCGGAGGTAGCGGCGGTGACGGTGGCGACGCCGGACCGGTCGGTAGCGGCGGAAACGGCGGAGCCGGCGGGGCCGGTGCGACTGGCGGTAAGGGCGGTGACGCGACCCTCGTCGGCCAGAACGGCGGCACCGGCGGGGATGGTGGTAACGGCGGCGCCGGCGGCAAGGGAGGTGCCGGCGGCGCGATTTCCGGCAATGGCGGCAACGGCGGTGCTGGTGGCGTCGGAGGAACCGGCGGCACCGGTGGAACCAGCGGTGCCGGTGCCATCGGCGGGTCCGGCGGAACGGGCGGGACCGGCGGCCAGGCCGGTGCGGCGGGCACGGCTCTCGCACTCGGCGCGAAGGCCGGCTCCGTGGGCGTCACCGGGAACGGCGGAAACGGTGGAAACGGTGGATCCGGCGGCGCCGGGGTATCAGGTTCCATCAATGGCGGCACCGGCGGTACCGGCGGCACAGGCGGCAAGGCGGGCGCGCCGGCCTCGAGCGGAAACCCGGTGGGCGTCAGCGGAAATGGGGGCCGCGGGGGGAACGGAGGCTTCGGTGCCGCAGGCACTTCCGGCAGCACCCCGGGTGCTGCGGGCACCGCAGGAGGCACCGGCGGAAATGGCGGTGCCGGTGGCGTAGGCGGGGCGCCGGCGGTCGTCGGCGGCGCTGGCGCCGGCAATGGCGGCAACGGCGGGAATGCAGGCAGCGGAGGGAGCGGCGGCAGCGGTGCCTCCGGTGCCGCGGACGCAGGTTCCGGCGGAAAGGGTGGCGCCGGCGGAAACGGCGGGAACGGCGGTGCCGGCGGCGCCGCCGGCGGCGTCGGGGCTTCTGCGGGCATCCAAGGCAATGCCGGAGGCGGCGGCAACGGTGGCGCCGGGGGCGCAGGCGGCCTCGGGTCGGCCGGTGTCAACCCAACCCCAGCGAACCCGCAGAACGGATCGGCTGCCAACGGCACTCAACCACCCGACGTCCTCATCGGCAAAGGCAATGTCGGGATGGTCGGCAGCAACGGCGCCGACGCCACCGCCCCAGGACAGACCGGCGGCACCGGCGGTAAGGGCGGAGGCAATGTCCTCACGGCTGGATACGGAAACGCCAACGGCGGGGCGGGCGGTAACGGCGGAAACGGCGGGCCAAGCGGGGGCAATGGCGGCAACGGCGGCATGGGAGGAACCGGTTCCCAAGTCTCGATAGGTAATTACGCAGCCGGCGGCGTCGGCGGTAACGGCGGCACCGGCGGATACGGCGGCAACGGCGGCAACGGCGGCACCGGCGGAGATGCGCTCGGCGGCGTGGGGATTCCGGTCAGCGCGACGTATCCCGGCAACGGCGGCAACGGCGGCAACGGCGGCTTCGGCGGAGGCAAGGGCGGCACCGGTGGCATGGCCGGGCTCTCGTTCTTCGGTACCAACTCGGGAGATCCCAGCTACGGCGCTACCGGCGGTACGGGCGGCAACGGCGGTCAAGGAGTCACTGGCGGCACCGGAGGTCTGGGCGGCGCCGGCGGCGCCGGTGGCAATGCCGGATACGGCGGCGGCAACGCGCTCGGTGGCAACGGCGGCGTCGGTGGCGCCGGTGGGTCCGGCGGCACCGGAGCGGTTGGCGGCACTGGTGGCGACGGCGGCACCGGCAACACCATCGCGATTGGCGGCAACGGAGGTAACGGGGGTAACGGCGGCACTGGCGGCACCGGAGGCACCGGAGGCACCGGAGGCAGTGGCGGCGCCGCCGGCCTAGGACCCAACGGGAGCTTGATCGGCAGCGGTATCGGCGGTGACGGCGGCGCTGGCGGTAGCGGTGGATTCGGCGGTGGCGGCGGTACTGCCGGTAAGGGCGGCGCGGCCTACAACAGCATCGCCTGGCCCTACGGCACCAACGGTAGTGACGGCAGCGCTGGCGCGATCGGGTCTACCGGCAGCGCCGGCACCGCAGGTTCCAAGGGGTAGCCGAACCGGCTGTGATGCGTTGTCCCCCAATGCGTTGTCCCCCAATGCGTTGTCCCCCTGCCGATCCTCAGGCAGGGTGGGCGACCGCACGGCTTGGAGAGTCCAGCTACACATTCGCCGGCCGAGGTGGTACCTCGGCGTCGGCGGGAATGTTGAAAGCGCTCTAGTTCAGACAACCCATCGGCGCGGCGGTTGTGAATTTCCCTGCCATCGACGACTCCAGTCGCTTGTCAGCAGGACGTGACTTCCGTTGTTGAGAGAACCCGGCCCGGCGGTAAGCAGAACCCTGGGCCGACGTCACTAGGGACGCCAAGCCCGGCTGTCTGCCACTAAGCAGCGCTGACGAAATCCCGTGCAGCCCATGTACTTTGCCGCGGGCGCGCCGCGCCAGATGGGCGATCGCCACCGGTAGCTTCTTACCGCAATCCGGCGATCACGAAGCTGGCGGCTTAAGGCCCTGTCCCGGTGGTGAAAAACCCGGAGAGCTTCTGGCCGATATTCCTGAAGCCGGAGTCGAGGGCTGCCGTCATCAGGCCAACCGAGCTGGTGTTGGCGTAGCCCGACACGGCGTTGCCCCAGTTCGACATTCCGGATACGAACTCGCCGACGTTGAAGGAGCCCGAAACCGCGCCCAACAATGTATCGGGTACCTGGTTCCAGAATCCCGACACCGCAGATCCGACGTTGCCGAAGCCCGATGCCCCGCCCAGCCCACTGTTGAAGAAGCCCGACGATGGCACGGACGTGGTGTTTCCTACGCCTGGCCCGCCGAAGTTGATGGGAATATTGATCGGCCCCAGCCCTCCGTTCAGCGCGACATTCAGCGGAGCGAGGCCAATGCTGAAACCAGGGATGGTGACGGCGTTGGTGCTGCCGCTCAACGGGATGTCGAGGCCAATTCGCGGAATATTGATGCCACCAATGGTGAAGGGGTCGGTGGATCCGTTCAACGGAATGCTGAGTCCGATCTCAGGAATGTTGACCCCACCGATAGTGAATGGGTTCGTCGTCCCGCTCAGCGGAACGTTGAGACCGATTTGCTGAAGGCTGAAGCCGGTGATGGTGATGGGATTGGTCGTTCCGCTCAGCGGAAGGTTCAGTCCGAACGCCGGAAGACTGAACCCGGCAATGGTGAACGGGTTGGTCGCGCCCTTCAGCGGCAGGTCCAGGCCAAATTTTTCGATACTGAAGCCGTTGATGCTGAATGGCTCGGTGCCACCGGTCAGCACCGGTCCCACGGTGAATGTGCTCAGCGGGATCGGGCCGATGTAACCCGTGATGACACCCCCGACATTCAACGGAATCTGGCCGATGAAAATGCCGATCGGTATCGTCACGCCGACCGTCACGGGGATGCCAGGAATGGTGATGTTGGGCACGGTGACATTACCGATTCCGCCGCTGGCCTCCAGCGCCACCGGAATCGACGGAATGGTGATATCAGGCACCGTGACGGGACCGATGCCACCAGCCGCGAGCAGGCTCAGCGGTATTCCCGGAATATTGACATTGGGCACGGTGATCGGCCCGATACCTCCGGCAGCGATCAGATTGAGTGGTATGCCCGGAACGCTGATGTCGGGCACGGTGACAGGACCGAGGCCGCCGGCCGCCAACAAATTCAGCGGAATCCCCGGAATATCGATGTTCGGAACGGTGATCGGCCCCAGTCCGCCGGCAGCGACCAAATTCAGCGGAATCGCCGGAATCGTGATGTCGGGCACCGTGATCGGTCCCACAGCGCCGGCCACCTCGACGCTCAATGGGATAGCGGGAAGCGTGATGGTGCCCGAGACGCCGGCGAGTCCCTGGTAGTCACCGCGCCAGAACATGCCATTGCTGAAGTTGCCGGTAATCAACGCACCGGTGTTGACGTCGCCGTTGTTCAACAAGCCGGTGTTGATGTTGCCCGGGTTCAACAGGCCGGTGTTGAGGTCGCCCGGGTTGAAATCGCCCGTATTCACGCTGCCGGCGTTGAAGTTGCCGGTGTTGTGACTGCCTACGTTGGCAATACCGCTGTTCACGCTGCCGACGTTGAAGAAACCGGTGTTGGCATTGCCTGCATTGCCCAGGCCGGTGTTGTAGCTGCCGGAGTTTCCGATGCCGAAGTTTCCGGTGCCGGAGTTGAAGAACCCGACGTTGCCGTTGCCCGAGTTGCCGAAACCGATGTTGCCGATCCCTGAGTTCAGACCACCGATCCCGATCTGGTTGTTGCCCGTCAGTCCGATCCCGATGTTCCCGTTACCCGTGTTGCCGAAGCCGATGTTGCCGTTACCGATGTTGCCGAAACCGAAGTTCTGCATTCCGGCGGTCAACCCGGGGCCCGTGTTGCCGAACCCGACATTGCCGTTGCCGAGGTTGCCGAACCCGAAGTTGTTGTCGCCGAGGTTTCCGAAGCCGAAACTCCCAGCCCCGACGTTGCCACCACCGATGTTGACACTGCCGACGTTGCCAAGGCCCAAGTTGGAGATGCCCACGTTAGCGGCGCCGGTGTTCAGAGTGCCATCGTTTGCAAAGCCGAGGTTGAACGTGGTTCCCCCTGCGGCATTGCGCAACAAGCCGGCGAGATGATCACCCGTGTTGGCGATGCCGGAGTTGAAAGCCGCGGTCGCCATGCCCGCCGTGCTGGTGTTGAACAGCCCCGAGACCGTGTTGCCGAAGTTCGACATCCCCGAGGTGAGCGGCCCGACGTTGAATGAGCCGGAGTTCCCGAGACTTTGCGCAACATTCCAAAAGCCGGAACTGCCGGACCCGAAGTTGCCGATACCCGACGTCCCGCCGGCGCCACTGTTGAAGAATCCCGACGACGGCGTGGCTGTCGTGTTGCCGAAACCCGGGCCGCCGATGTTGATCGGGATTTCGATCGGGCCCACACTGCCGGCCACCTGAAGGCCCAGGGGGATGGGGGGAAGACTGAAACCGTTCGGGAATATCGTGATTGGGCCCAGCCCGCCTCCTACGTTGATACCCAGCGGTATCGCGGGCAGCGTGTAGCCGTTCGGGAAGACAGTCAAGGGGCCCAGGCCGCCACCTACGTTGATACCCAACGGGATCGGCGGAAGGTTGTATCCATTCGGAAAAAGCGTGACCGGGCCGAGGCCGCCGCCCACATTGACACTCAACGGGATTTCCGGAATCGAGTATTGGTTGGGGAACAGAGTGAACGGTCCTATGCCCCCACCGACGTTCACGCTCAGCGGGATTCCGGGGATCGAAATGGTGGGGGTGCTTACCGGCCCGATGCCGCCCCCGACGTTGACAGACAACGGAATGCCCGGAAGCGTGATCGTCGGGGTGCTGAAACCGCCTATCCCACCGCCCACCGTTATCTTGCCCACGTCGAGCGTGACCGTGCCGGGGCCTACGGTCCCCACGGTCGGGTTGACGCCCAACAATCCAAGCGCCAACGGTGATGCCGGGAAGGTGATCGGGATGTTCAACAGTGGGGCGCTCGACAGCTTGAGCTCGATCTGGTTGAGAGTGACCGGCGGGATGGTGATTGGACCGACCAGTGCGCCGCTGCTGTTGATGCCGAGCCCAATCGTGGGAATGGTGATGGGCGGAACGGTGATTGGACCGACGAGCGCACCGTTGCTGTTGATGCCCAAACCGATCGTGGGAACAGTGATGGGCGGGATGGTGATCGGACCGACCAACGCGTTGGAACTGTTGATGCCCAGCCCGATCGTGGGAATGGTGATCGGCGGGATGGAGATTGGGCCGGCCAGAGCGCCATTACTGTTGATGCCCAGACCGATCTCAGGAACTGTGATAGGCGGCAACGTAATTGGGCCAACCAGCGCGCCGTTGCTGTTGATGCCCAACCCGATCTCAGGAACCGCGATCGGCGGCAGGGTTATTGGACCGAGGTCCCCGAGCCCATCGAGATTCAAGCCGATCGCCGGGATGATCAGCCTGCCCGAGTAGCCGGCCAGGCCCTGGAAGTCACCCCGCCAGAAGAACCCGTTGTTGTAGCTCCCCGTATTGAGCGCCCCGGTGTTGACGTTGCCGATGTTGCCCCAGCCGGTGTTCAGATTGCCGGGGTTGAATCCGCCGGTGTTGGAGTTGCCCGTGTTCCAGTTCCCCGTATTCAAACTGCCCAGGTTGAAGTTGCCCGTGTTGTAGTTACCGATGTTCGCGATGCCCGAGTTGGCGATGCCGGTGTTGAACAAACCGGTGTTGGCCTCGCCGGCGTTGCCGATACCGGTGTTGTAGCTGTTTCCGGAGTTGAACAGGCCGAAGTTTCCGGTGCCCGAGTTCCCGATGCCGATGTTGCCGGTGCCCGAGTTGAACAACCCGATGTTGCCCGTGCCCGAGTTCAGGCCGCCGATTCCCTGCAGATTATTGCCGTTCAGCCCAAAGCCGATGTTCCCGTTGCCCGTGTTACCGAAGCCGATGTTTCCACTGCCGGTGTTCCCGAAGCCGAAGTTGTTGCTGCCGGTATTGCCGAAGCCCACGTTTCCGACCGCGGCCGTCAGGCCGGCACCGATGTTGCCGAAGCCGAAATTGTTGCTGCCCAGGTTGCCGAAGCCGAAATTGTTGCTACCCAGGTTGCCGAAGCCGAGGTTGTAGCTGCCCAGGTTGCCGCCGCCCAGGTTGTAGCTACCCAGGTTCCCGCTGCCGAGACTGAAGTTGCCGAAGTTGCCATTGCCGACGTTGCCCATGCCGCTGTTCGCAAGGCCCAGGTTGATGTTGCTCGTCACGGTCGGCGCGGCGGCAGCGGCGCTGACGACGGCCGCGATCGCGTTGGGCGCGGCTGCCAGTTGGGCGGGCAGGCTCGCCAGACTCTGCAGCGGTTGAAGGAGCGGCGTCAGTCCGGCGGCTACCGCCGAAGCCCCGGCATGGTAGGCAGCCATCGCTGACACATCCAGGGCCCACATCTCCTCATAGATGCCCTCCACGGCCGCGATAGCGGGGGCGTTCTGGCCGAAGAGGTTCGAAATCACCAGTGCGACAATCTCATTACGGTTGGCGGAGACCAAGTCTGGCAGCACCATCGCTGAGCGGACCGCTTCGAACTCGGTAACCAGCGCGCCGGCCTGCGTGGCGGCGCGGGTCGCCTGGTCAGCCGCCGCGGAAAGCCACGCAGCGTAGGGACCCGCGACCGCCGCCATCGCCATGGACGCCGCACCCTGCCACGCCCCGCCGACGAGGCCGGACGTCACGGATTGAAATGACGCCGCGGCCGTCGCCAGTTCACCGGCCAGCCCGTCCCATGCTGCCGCCGCGGCCAGCATCGGCTGGGATCCCGCCCCGGCGTGTATCAGGGCAGAGTTGATCTCGGGGGGCAGCACAAGGAAGCTCATCGCCTTACCTCTCTAAGGTGGCATCTACGCCGTGACAGCCCCTGACGACCGGTGAGACCCCCCACCCACGGACGTCGACAAGCTGGTGTTCGTAGCGGCCAAGCTACGCGGTGATCTGGGGTTCAAACGGGGGGATTTATCTAAACGCGATCTAAATGTTATCGAAACGTGATATTTTATAGGTAGCTGTGAAAAATAACTTTACATCGCAATGACGGAGCGGAAGTTCCAGCCGCTTTGTCAAAGCCGAGACCGCGCGAGATGGCACGGAGCATGCAGTGCAACAAGGGAATTCAGCCGCCCAGCGGAGCGGGAGCGTCGCGTCGCAGAATGATCTTGAAATCGGCCAAACACAATCTGCACAACCAACTACTACATCTCGCAAATGTCCAAATTATGGAAAATCGGCCTTTTTGTCTTCGTCTGGGTGCTTCATGTTCTAGAAAGCTGTTCACGTCCAATGTTTTTGCATCCCGCGGCGGGCCTGGGACACCGTGGCCCGCCGCTCCACCGCGGCACACCGCATCACCCACCGGACCAGGCCGGCAGCGGGGTTGATCAAGCGCCAGAATCGGCAGACGAGCTGACTTGCCCTGATGTTGTTGAACGCCAACCTGATTCGAGACACCTGCCGCCAGCAAGGGGCCCTGCTGGCGCAGCGTTCGGCTCCTCGATTCCTACGGGCTGCAAAGATGCCGTCGTCAGCAGTTTCCTTGCCCAAATTACGGGGTATGCCGCCCAAGCATCCCTGCAAGACGAGAGTGGAGATTGGTATAGCTGATGAGAACTGGAGCTAGAACTGCCTTTGCGGTGTTCGGCGGTGGAGCCATGCTCGTCATGGCCGTCGCCTGTGGCGGCGGAGATAACAAGGGCCCGAGCAGCAGCACCACCCCGTCGTCGTCGACGACGCCGACGACGACGACAATGTCCAGCACCGCACCGTCCAGCGGTGCGGCACCCTCCGAGACCCAACCCGGCGGCGCGCCCGGCGGGCCGACGGGCACCGGCGGTCCGAACGGCGGCGGCGGCAGCATCCCGGGCGGACCCACTGGTGGTGGCGGACCCGGAGGCGGCAGCGGCAGCATTCCGGGCGGACCCACCGGCGGTGGCGGACCCGGTGGCGGCGGCGGCAGCATTCCGGGCGTCGGCGGTGGCAGCGGCGGACCCGGCGGCGGCGGCGGCTGCGTCGGCAACATCTGCGGCAGCATTCCGTGATCGACTGACCATCGCTAACTGAAAATCCAAACGAGGACCGGGGCAACCCGGTCCTCGTTTGTCATTCCGGCGCGCATCGTCGTCCTCACCCCGCCGTCCCGGCGCGCATCGTCGTCGGGCCCCACACACCGGCCCGACTCCTCACCCCGCCGTCCCGGCGCGCATCGTCGTCGGGCCCCACACACCGGCCCAACTCCTCACCCCGCCGTCCCGGCGCGCATCGTCGTCGGGCGTAAAGTTCGGGCAGCGCCGACAACAAGGGAGCCACCATGGCGAAGCTCAGGTTCGGATATTTCATCGCCCCTTTCCACCGCGCCGGCACCAATCCGACGCTCGCCCTGCAGCGTGACCTCGAGTTCGTCGAGCACCTCGACGCCCTCGGTTTCGACGAGGCATGGATCGGTGAGCATCACTCGGCCGGCAGCGAAATCATCAGCTCGCCAGAGGTGTTCATCGGAGCCGCGGCCCAGCGTGCCAAGCGGATCCGGTTCGGCACCGGCGTTATCTCGCTGTCGTATCACAACCCGCTGTGGGTAGCCGACCGGTTGATGCTGCTCGACCACCTCACACACGGTCGCATCATCGGCGGGATGGGCCCGGGTTCGTTGCCCACCGACTCGTCCATGATCGGGCTGACCCCCACCGACACCCGTGAGTTGCTGGAAACCAACCTCGACATCGTCGTCCGCTTGCTGGCGGGGGAGACCGTCTCCGCCAAGACCGCCACCCACCAACTCTTCGACGCCAAACTGCAGCTCGCACCGTATTCCGACGGAGGCATCCCGCTCGCCGTGGCGGCCGTCGCGTCTCCCACCGGTGCGCGGCTGGCCGGCAAGCACGGAATCGGCCTGCTCTCCATCGGCGCGACGCTGACGATCGAAGGTTTCGACGCGCTGGCCTACCACTGGGGCATCGTCGAGGAACGGGCCAAGGCGTTCGGGACGCGCGTCGACCGCAGCAATTGGAGCCTGGTCGGCCCCATGCACATCGCCGAGACCGACGAGCAGGCCCGCGCCGACGTGAAATTCGGCATCGAGCCGTGGTTCCGTTATTTCCAGAAGGTCGCCGCATTCCCGCAGATGACGATGCCGGGGGACCGGCTCGACGAGATGATCGACATGATCAACGAGAACGGCGCCGGAGTCATCGGCACACCCGAGCGCGCCCGCGAGCAGGTGCAACGGTTGTGGGATCAATCAGGCGGTTTCGGCTGCATGCTGCAGATGGGTCACGAGTGGGCCAACCCGGCGGCGACCAGACGATCCGCCGAGCTGTTCGCCGCCGAGGTCATACCGCATTTTCAGGGCCAGGCGCAGCCGACGCTGGATGCCGCGACGCGCGCCGGCCAAATGCGCGACGATCTGGCTGCGACGCAGTTGCAGGCGATCGAGCACATGACCAAGAAGTACCAGGACGAACTCGGGGCGCAGCAGTAACGAAACGCGTTGCGCGACAGCGCTACCGGGCAGCTCCGGACTCCTGTTCGGCCGCCTTCACCAGCTTGCCGGCGAAGAACTTGACCGCACCGCCCATCGCCGCGCGGACCGCCGGGCCGGTGCCGCGGACTTTCTCGTTGAACGAGCCGCTCCAGCGGATGTCGGTGCCTCCCGAAGCCGTGGGAGTGAGCACCACCTCGCCGCGGTAATCGTCGGCGGGCTGCGGCGAGCCGACCAGCTTGTAGACGTGTCGACGGTCCTGCTCGTACTCGACGGTTTCCTCCTGTACGAACACCGGGAACATGCCCAACTTGCGAATCGCCCCCACGCCGCCGGGAGCGGGGTTCCCCTGGCGCACCCAACTCGAGGAGACGACGATCGGCTTCGCCCAGGACGACCAGTTGCCGCCGTCGGCGACCAAGCGGAACACCGTCGCGGGAGGCGCGCTGGTGGTCTTGTTGACCTCGAAAGTGAACTTGCGACCCGACATGCTGACTCCCACCGTGACGACTGCCCGAGACTGTGCTGCCGGGTACCCTACCGGGCCGCGATATAGCCACCCGATCTGACGGGCGAAAACGATTCCGCTTCGGCGCGGGCGGGCGCATACTCTCCGTGTGCCAGACGCCGACACCGTATCCGTCCCACCCACCCCCACCAAGGCTGATGTCGCAGCCGCGCTGAACCTGATCAAGCCGCTGCGAAGGTTGATCAAACCCAAGGTCTACGGCATAGACAACGTCCCCACCGAGCGCGCCCTGCTGGTGGGCAACCACAACACGCTCGGCATGGTGGACGCGCCGTTGCTGGCCGCCGAGTTGTGGGAGCGGGGCAGGATGGTCCGTTCGCTGGGCGATCATGCGCACTTCAAGGTTCCCGGCTGGGGCGATGCGCTGATCCGCATGGGCGTCGTCGACGGCACCCGGGAGAACGCGTCCGAGCTCATGCGCCGCGGCGACCTGGTGATGGTGTTTCCCGGCGGCGGCCGCGAGGTCAACAAACGCAAGAACGAGCAGTACAAACTGGTATGGAAAAACCGGCTCGGCTTCGCGCGCTTGGCAATTCAGTTCGGTTATCCGATCATCCCGTTCGCCTCGGTGGGTGCCGAACACGGCATCGACATCGTCTTGGACAACGAGTCCAAATTGATGGCGCCGGTGCAGTTTTTCGCAGAGAAAGTGCTTGGCACACCCGACGGTCCGCCGTTGGTCCGCGGAGTCGGGTTGACCCCGGTGCCGCGTCCGGAGCGCCAGTACTACTGGTTCGGTGAGCCGATCGACACCACCGAATTCAGCGGCCAGGAAGCCAACGACAACGCCGCACGCAAGGTGCGTGAGCGCACCGCGGCAGCGGTCGAACACGGCATCGAGTTGATGCTGGCCGAGCGTGAAGCCGACCCGAACCGGTCACTCGTCGGACGGCTGCTGCGCTCCGACAGTTAGCCGGCCACCGCAGAGTCGGAGCCGGCGGTCGAGGTTCAGCTCGTCGAGGAACCGGTGATCATGACTGACGACGACGAAGGCGCCCCGATAGGCGGTCAACGCGCTGCGGAGCTGGGCAACACTGGTTAGGTCCAGGTTGTTGGTGGGCTCGTCCAACAGCAGCAGCTGAGGTGCCGGCTCTGCGCTGAGGAGGCAGGCCAGTGTGGCCCGCAGCCGTTCGCCGCCCGACAGGGTCGACACCGGTTGATGGGCACGCTGTCCAGGAAAAAGGAAGCGCGCCAGCCGCGTCATCCGGTCGGCCTGCGGCATACTCGGCGCGAACTCGGCGAAGTTGCCGGCGACGGAAAGTTCCTGGTCCAGAATGTCGAGGCGTTGCGACAAATACGCAACAGGGACATGGAGGCGCCGCGCGCCTTCAGCGTGAATCCGTCCGCCGATCGCGCGCAGCAGGGTGGACTTGCCCGCGCCGTTGGGTCCCGTCAGAGCGATGCGTTCGGGACCCCGGATGCTCAGGTCGATGCCGTGACCGGCGAACAGCGGCACGCCGTCCCGCCGCACCTGGATGCCGGTTCCGGTGAAGACGCTCCGACCGGCGGGCACGAGGGTGTCCGGAAGATCGACCACGATCCGCGGAGGTTCGCGCAGGGCGCGGCCGGCCTCGTGGGCGCGGGCGCCCGCTGCCTCGACACGAGCGGCATGCAGCCGATCCGACTTCCCGGCAGACTCCTGAGCACTGCTCTCACGCTTGTCCAGGAGTGCTTTGGGCAAGCCCAGCCGCTGCCGGTTGCGCACCGCATTGCCGGTGCGTCGTGCGGCGCGTTCACGCGCTTTCTGCCGGTCCCTCCGCTGGCGCGCAAGGTCGAGTTCGGCGCTGCGCAGTCGCTGTTCGGCAACATCGCGCTCGTGCTGAACGGCTTGTTGGTAGAACGTGTAATTGCCTCCATAGCAACGGATTTCGTCTGAAATAACTTCGGCGATGTGGTCCATCCGGTCGAGCAACAGCCGGTCGTGGCTGGCCACCACGAGGCAACCGCTGTAGTCGTCGAGCACCTGATAAAGACGACGACGACTGTCACTGTCGAGATTGTTGGTGGGTTCATCCAGCAGCAGCACATCGGGCCGCCGCAACAGCTGGGCCGCCACGCCCAGGGTCACGATCTCCCCACCCGAAACGGTGTCCAGCCGCCGGTCCAGCGCGAGGTGGCCCAGCCCGAGGCGATCCAGCTTAGCGGTAACGCGATCGGCGATATCCCAGTCGTCACCGACGGCGGCGAAGACTTCGTCACGGACGTCTCCACCGGCCAGCGCCTCGAGCGCCGCCAACGCGGGCGCGACACCGAGGACGTCGGCCACCGTGAATTCCGGGGTGAAGGGCAGCTGCTGGGACAGATAGCCGACGACTCCCTGCACCGACACGCTGCCCCTGTCAGGTTGATAGCGGCCGGCGAGCAGCTCGAGCAGCGTAGTCTTTCCGGCACCGTTGGGTGCGACGAGACCGGTGCGGCCGGCATCGAAGACGAATGACAGCTCCTCGAAAACGCGGGTGCCGTCCGGCCACCCAAACGACAGATTCGAACAGGAAATAGACACGGGCGGGTCCTCACATGGGCAACGGCAGGTGCGAAAGGAATGTGACGAAGGAATGCGAGCCGAAGCTCACGCTGAGATGTCGTTGCTCCCGTCCATGGCTGTCTTCCTAACAAGCGCAACCCGCGGCGTGCAAACGATTTTCTGGTCGTTGACTCTGCCGTTGCTGTCGGCACTGGCCCTCGGCGCATGCACGGCCACCCACCCCGCGCGCACCCCGGCCACCGCCGCCACCAGCACGACGTCGACTGTCAAAGCGGGCAGCAGTCAGGCCGTGCTGGACACCGCCGTCAAGGCCGACGGGCCTGGTTGCTCGGCGGCGGTCGGCATCGATGGCAAGGTGGCCTGGGCCGGGGTGGCGGGACTGGCGAACATCAACAACGGGGCGAAGATCACCGCGGAGACGGTTTTCGACATTGCCTCGGTATCAAAGCAATTCACGGCGACCGCCGTCCTGCTGCTGGCCGCCGCCGGAAAG
This sequence comes from Mycobacterium sp. TY814, assembly GCF_030755175.1. NCBI lineage: Bacteria > Bacillati > Actinomycetota > Actinomycetes > Mycobacteriales > Mycobacteriaceae > Mycobacterium > Mycobacterium sp. TY814. The sequence goes on along the minus strand of NZ_JAUFRY010000002.1, from coordinate 1,541,176 downwards.
CTGACCGTGGACGATTCGCTCGCCCAGTACCTGCCGGAAATGCCCCCGTGGGCCGCGAATGTCACGCTCGCGCAGCTGATGCACCACACCAGCGGAATCCCCGACTACGTCGGCCTGCTGCAGGAACAGGGTTTCAGCTACGCCGACCGAACCACCGAGGCGCAGGCATTGCAGGCGCTGGCGGCAGCGCCGGAGCTGGTCTTCAAGCCCGGCGCCCGCTTCGAGTACTCCAATTCCAACTATCTGCTGCTGGGTGAAATCGTGCACCGGCTGTCCACCAGGCCGCTTCCGGACTACCTCAGTACCGAGATCTTCACACCGCTGAGCCTGACCATGGCGATGGACCCGACCGCGAGCATCCCCGGCAAAGCGTTGTCCTACACCGAGACTGAGGGCGGGGGCGACTTTCAGGCGGCCGACTCCAGGTGGGAGCAGGTTGGCGACGGGGGTATTCAGACCACCCCGAGCCAACTGGTCCGGTGGGCCGACAACTACCGCACCGGCAAGGTGGGCGGGCCCAGTCTGCTCGACGCGCAGCTGTCCGGAGCAGTGCCGACCGAGCCGGGCGGCGGTGACCGCTACGGCGCCGGCATCTACTCCCTGGCTAACGGCATGCTCGAACATGACGGCGCGTGGGCCGGGTTCGTCACCGCGTTCCGCGTCAGCAGCGACCGGCGGACGTCGGTGGCGATCAGCTGCAACGTCGACAAGCAGGACCCGACGGCCCTGGCGGACGCACTGGGCCGCATCTGGATGTAGCGGCGCGCGACGAGAAAATTGGCGATCCTGTGCGCCGGGCGCCCCGGAGGCTGCAATCATGCACGGTATGGCGAAACCGACCGTCCTCACCACCGACAATGGCCTCCCATCCGGCGTACAGGGAGCATGCGATCCGCACTTCCTGAATGTCGTCCGCGCGTTCGCCGGCCTCTACCCCGGCAAGATGTTCGGGGGCGGCGGCCTTTCGGTGTACATCGAGGGCAAACCGGTCGTCGACGTGTGGACCGGTTATTCCGATCGCAAGGGCAAGGTGCCCTGGACCGAAGACACCGGCGCCATGGTGTTCTCCGCGACAAAAGGCTTGGCCGCCACCATTATTCATCTACTCGTCGATCGTGGACTGCTGGACTACGACGTCCCGGTCGCCGAGTACTGGCCGGAGTTCGGGGCCAACGGCAAGTCCGAGATCACGGTCAGCGACGTGCTGCGGCATCGCTCCGGCCTGTCCCACCTCAAGGGTGTCGACAAGCACACGATCATGGACCACCTGCAGATGGAGGAGCGGCTGGCAGCCGCACCCGTCGACCACTCCCACGGCAAAACGGCCTACCACGCCATCACCTACGGGTGGCTGCTGTCGGGGCTGGCCCGCGCGGTCACCGGCAAAGGGATGCGCCAGCTGTTCCGCGAAGAGCTGGCCCGCCCGCTGAACACCGACGGACTGCATTTGGGCCGACCGCCCGCCGACTCACCGACCAAGGCGGCACAGACGCTGCTGCCGCAGTCGAAGATTCCCACGCCGCTGCTGGATTTCATCGCGCCCAAGGTCGCCGGGTTGTCGTTCTCCGGGCTGCTCGGTTCGATTTACTTTCCCGGCATCATGGGGATGCTGCAGGACGACATGCCGTTCCTGGACGGCGAACTACCGGCGGTCAATGGTGTGGTGACCGCGCGCGCACTGGCCAAGACCTATGCGGTGCTGGCCAACGACGGTGTCATCGACGACACGCGGCTGCTCTCGTCGGAGGCGGTCGCCGGGATGAAGGGCAAGGCTGAGCTGTGGCCGGACCTGAACCTGGGCCTGCCGTTCACCTACCACCAGGGCTACCAATCATCACCGGTGCCAGGCTTTTTGGAGGGTTACGGTCACATCGGCCTGGGCGGTACGGTCGGCTGGGCTGATCCGGAGTCCGGCAGCTCGTTCGGCTATGTGCACAACCGGCTGCTGACGCTGCTGCTGTTCGACGTCGGTTCGTTCGCCGGGCTGGCACCGCTGTTGACCAGCGCGGTCAGCGCCGCCAAAAAGGACGGCCCGCTGGAGGTACCTCACTTCGGCGCGACGTACCAGGACACCGGCGACTACGAGCCGGCGGCCGGCGAGTAATACCTCCTCGCGAGTCCTAGAACGCCCCGCGCGCCAGGAAACGCCGCAGGGCCCCGGCGTCTCCGTCGACGCGCAGCCGCTCCAGCGGGCGTCGCCCCCAGAGCAGTAACACCAAATCGGACGCCGTGGCGCGCACGGTGACGTCGACGTGACCGTCAGGCACCAGCCGGCATGCGCCGGAGCCGGCGCGAACGGTCCATTCACCATCAATGTCATTGCACTGCAGGCGGATCGACTGGACCGGGCCGTCAAGATCGCGGGACATCCCCGGCAGCACCTCCTCGAGGAACTCCGCGACACCGTCGGCGGCCAGCCGCGGTTCCACCGCCTCGTCCCGCCCCATCGCACCGACGGCATCCCAGCAGTGGATAGCGGTCTCATGTGCGAGGCGACGCTGGACGAAACCCACATTCTGACGATGCCCCCAGGTCCATGCGGGGGCTTCGGGGTGGATGCGGCTGAGCGTGGTGACGGTCTCCTGCAGACCGTCGCGAAACCAGTGCACCAGGGACTGTTCGTCTGGTCGGGCGGGTTCGCGGTAACTCTCCGGCTCGGCGACGACACCGGCAGCGACCTGCCGCCAAAAAGTGTGGACGTTGCCGACATGCCAGACCAATTCTGCGATAGTCCATCCGGTGCAGCTCGGCACGCCGCGGTGCAGCCCCGCCCCGGCCACCGCGGCGATCCGATCGCCGTCGCGCCGCAGCGCGTGCAGATAGTCGGCGGAGTGCATCGGCTTATCAGATCACGTGAATCGGGCGAAGGACCGCGGCGCCCGCCAGCAGCCAGAACGGCTGGCCACCGAAATCAGACCGAGCCGGGGGAGTGCTGCGCGATCACCTCACAACTCGTAGATCACCAGCCAGACCAGGGCCACCGCGACCAACAGCAGAACGGCCATGATTGTCCACCGAATGAGCCGCGACTGACGCTGAAACCAGTGGCGCAGTTGCACAAAGCGCCAGTCGGTCCACGCGTACGCTCGTGCGGCCCAGTCCGCTTCGACCGCCATCAGGCGTAACGCGACGAGCAGCGCCGGAATACCCGCCTCGGGCAGCACCACGATCAGCGGGACAGACGCCACCAGCAACAGGCTCCCGAGCACCGCGAGCAGGGCACGCACCGTTGCGGGCCGCGCGCGGGCCCGATTCCGGTAGGCATGCACCCGGGCCAGGGCGGCCTCGCGCGTCGTGACCGGATGGTCGATTGCGTCCACGGATACTCCTGCGGTCGATGCGTGGGTGGTTGCCAGCGTCCGTGAACTTTCACAAGCCATCGCTTGGCCGCCGCCGAATCTAGCGGTTCGGCGACAGAATGCCCAGTCGGCGGGTTTAGGCCTCCAGCCGGGTCCGGACCGCGTCGAGCCGCTGACGCAGCTCGTGTTCGCTGATGATGCCGCGGGCCAGCAACGAAAAGGCCAGGGCAACCAGTTGATTTTCCGGGTATGGAAGACCCGCGTAGCGGTGGGCCGACAGCTCGTCTTCCTCGTCACGGCGTTCTTTGAACGTCAGAGCAGAGCTCCCGTCGCCTTGGCACGAGCGATCGAGCACATCGCACAGACCGTACAGGCTGGTCTTCCAGGGTGGCAACGGGTTGTCAACCCCGTACTTGGCCGCCATGACCGGCCACGTCTGCCGGTTCTCCACGATCTCGTCAAGTACAGCGAATTCCTTTGTAGCGGAGCTTATTTCGTCTGCCACGGGTCAGGCTCCCACGGGGCGGATGGCCGGGCGCACCAGGGGAGTCACGTTGGTTGTCACCCCGGGCCTGGGGAGTGCGACCCCGATCAGGCAGTCACGGGTGATGATCTCGGCGAGCTGGTCTTCGGTCCATCCCTCGGTGCCGGCCGGGCGCATCGGCATCACCATGAACCGGTGCTTCTGGTTCGAGTCCTCGACCCGCACCTCGATGTCGTCGGGCAACTGAAGTCCGAACTCTGAGAGCACCTGCCGTGGCCAGCGCACGATGCGCCGCCGGTAGTTGGGGGTGCGGTACCACTCGGGGGAGTTGCCGAGGATCGGACGTGGGTAGCAGGAACACAGTGCGCAGACGATGACGTGGTGCACGGTGGGGGTGTCTTCGAGGATCTTGAACGCCACGAAGTCACTGGGGGTGCCGAAACCGGTCGGGTCCAGCCAGTCGACGCCGACCTCTTTGGCGGCCGCGACCGCGTCGGTCACCGCCAGTTCCTTGAACGCGGGGTCCAACCATGCCTTGGCCACCAGCCGGGCGGCGGGCGTGGGGCCGATCTGCTCGGCGTACTCGGTAAAGACCCGGTGCTCTTCTGCGGTGAATAGCCCTTTCTCAATGCACAATTCGCGTAGCGCGATCTCGAGGACCTCGAAATCGGTGATCTCGTCGACCATCGGTTTGACGGTGCGCTCGTGCTCGTGGTCGTGGTCGTGGTCGGTCATGATCGGATCGCGCTCCTCTCAACCCACGGCTTCCAGCCAGCGCTCGGGGATCTCGGTCTGCAATGTGTCGTTCTGGTGCCCGGTGTAGTTGTCCCACAGCTGCGCCTGGTTGAACCGCACGATGTAGAACCACTCGGGCTTGGCGTCCTCGCGGTCCCATGCCTCGTCCTCGGGAGCGGGGCTCTCGTAGGTGACTTCGGCGATGATCCCTTCGGCGCCACGCGCGTACTCCGGGGTGCGGGTGTAGAACATCGCGGGCAACTCTCGCACGCGAACCCGTTGTCCCACTTCGAATTTCGCCTCACCGGCTTGACCTGCGAAACGCTGCGGATCACCGATGCCGACGGCTTCGACGTGGTGCTTGTTGCGTGGGACGTCAGTGCCGTCGCCCTGAAACTTCGGCTGCGCGTCCGGGCGGCGCCCTTGCAAGCCGCCGGCATAGCGCGCCTGGACCTCGGCCAGCCGCTCGGTCAATTCTCCCCAGCTGATGTGCTTCTTCTCGATGAGCAGTCGGCCGACCGACCACAACCAGCGGCTGTAATACGGAAGTCCCAGGTAGATGGCACGGCCTACGTCAACGTTGGCCAGTCGCCGGCGCTCTTCGGAGACCCAGATGCCCCGCCAGCCGAGAACCTCGCAGAGCACGTAGGTCATCAGCTCCCACTGCTCTTCCTCCTTGTTCTCGTAGAGGTGCGGATGGTCAAACTCTCCGCCGACGTCGTGGCTGGTCTTCATGTACGCCAGCCAGTGATCGTGGCTGATCTCGTCAGGGGCCGGCCACTCCGAGACCTCTGGATAGATTGTCTTGAGCCGGGAAACCAGCGCCAACTGCGCCGCACGCTCCGATGGTGTGCTCAATTGGGCACCTCCCGTATGGAGATCTCCACCTGAATGAAGGTCAAAATTACCACTTTCCGGCCGAATCGGTTAGAGGGGAAATCGGGATCGCTCAAGCGATTTCGATTGACAACACAAGTAGCCATCACTCCCGCAATATGACGCCATGCAGCGCAGGTGGCCGGCGCCACACCGCGGCGTGCCCGAGCCATCGCACACCGGTTTATAGAATGCGCGAATGAATCGCGGTACCGGGTCGACACCCGCGGCCCCTGATGGGTTGCTGCAGATCGAGGATTGCCTGGACGCGGACGGCAACATCGTCTTACCGCCGGACACCACGCTGATCTCACTGATCGACCGCAACATCAGATATGTCGGAGACACCGTCGCCTACCGCTTTCTGGACTACAGCGGCGCGGGCGAAGCGCACGCCAACGAGGTCACCTGGGAGGAGTTCGGCGTCCGCTTGCGAGCCGTCGCCGCGCACGTGCAGCAGCACGCGGGTCCCGGTGACCGGGTGGCCATTCTGGCGCCGCAAAGCATCGATTGGGTGGTCGGTTATTACGCGGCCATCAAAGCCGGCACCATTGCGGTCCCGTTGTTCGCACCCGAATTGCCCGGTCACGCCGAGCGCCTGCAGACGGCGCTGCACGATTCTCAACCGACGGTCATCCTCACCACGGCGGCGGCCAAAGACGCCATCGAAGCGTTCCTGGCCGGCCTCTCACAGCTGGACCGGCCGCATGTGATGATGATCGACGAGATCCCGGACGAAGCCGAACGCGACTTCGCACCCGTCCACCTGGACATGGATGCCGTCGCTTACCTGCAGTACACGTCGGGCGCCACCCGACCGCCCATCGGCGTGGAGATCACCCACCGGGCGGTCGCCACCAATCTGGCACAGATGATCCTGTCGATCGATCTACTGAACCGGAACACCCACGGGGTCAGCTGGTTGCCGCTCTATCACGACATGGGTCTGTCGATGATCGGCTTCCCCGCGGTCTACGGCGGACACACCACCCTGATGTCCCCGACGGCGTTTGTTCGCCGCCCTCTTCGCTGGATCCAGGCTTTGTCGGAGAGTTCGAGAATCGGCCAAGTCGTCACCGCTGCACCGAATTTCGCCTACGAGTGGACTGCGCAACGCGGACTGCCCGGGGCCGGTGACGACATCGACCTCTCCAACGTGGTGCTCATCATCGGATCCGAACCGGTCAGCATCGACGCGGTGACGAACTTCAATAAGGCATTCGCGCCGTATGCGTTACCGCGCACGGCCTTCAAGCCGTCCTACGGAATTGCCGAGGCCACGCTGATGATCGCCACGATCGACCACGCGGCCGAAACGTCGGTGATCTACCTCGACCGCGAGCAGCTGGGCGCGGGCCGGGCTGTTCGGGTTGCCGCTGATGCGCCCAATGCGGTGGGGCAGGTGTCGTGTGGTCAGGTGGCACGCAGCTTGTGGGCCGTGATCGTGGACCCGCAAACCGGCGCCGAGTTGCCCGATGGTCACGTCGGTGAACCCTGGCTGCAGGGCGACAATGTGGGCCGCGGCTACTGGGGGCGGCCCGCGGAGACGCGCCGGACGTTCGGCGCCAGGTTGAGCGCGACTCTCGGCGAAGGCAGCCATGCAGCCGGCGCCAAGATCGACGGCGACTGGCTGCGGACCGGCGACCTGGCGGTGTATCTCGACGGTGAGCTCTACGTGACCGGACGGATGGCCGATCTGATCACCATCGACGGGAAGAACCACTATCCGCAAGACATCGAAGCCACCGTCGCCGAAGCGTCGCCGCTGGTGCGCCGGGGATATGTGACGGCGTTCGCGGTGCCTGCCGGGTTGGTCGTCATCGCCGAGCGTGCTACCGGCACCAGCCGCGCCGACCCGCAACCCGCAATCGAAGCAATCCGTGCTGCGGTGCTGGCCCGGCACGGGCTGCCCCTGTCCGACGTCCGTTTTCTGCCGGCCGGCGCTATTCCGCGCACCACCAGCGGCAAACTTGCGCGGGTCGCCTGTCGCACCGAATACCTCGACGGCACGCTGGGCGTCCACTGAGGTGTTCAGCCTCGCTGCAGAATGAACGCCTCGATTCGGCGGTCACCTGCCCACTCCTGTTCTTTGGCAAGACCGGGGTAAATCGCAACGCCTTTGGACCAAATTGCCTGACGTTCGGCGGGATTCGCCAATCGCGCCGTGGCGGTCCACGTGTCTCCCTCGATCACCACCGTGGCGACCGGATTCGCCTTCAGGTTGTAGTACCAGCTGGGATGCTTCTCATCGCCGTAATTGGCTGCCACGACAGCGACACCGTCGGGATGGGGGATGCCGAGCAGGGCGACGGTGCGCGGCTGTCCGGTTCTGGCACCGGTAGTCGTCAGGATCACCGAGGGCAGGCCGGCCGCGACACCGGCGAAGCTGTACCTTCCGCCGGTGAGCTTGCTGAGGAGGTGGTCCAGTCGGTGCGCCGTCGGCCGGAACAACACCCGGCCGGCTTTCGTCGCAGCGAGGCGGCGCATCGAGCGGTGGAGGGCGTTGGCGTCGTTGAACGAAGTGGCCGGCATAGCGGAATTCTCTCCGAATTCCCCCTGTCGCGTGAGACTATCCACGCGATCGGGAACAAGGAGGCACAGTGGTCGATCTGCCGCGCACAGCTGAACCGTTTACCGGGGTGATCAGCCCGTCGGTCGCTGAGTCCACCCCGGTCAAACCGACCATCACCTATCCACCGCAGGGCGCCCCCAACGTCGTCGTCGTCCTGCTCGACGATGTCGGGTTCGGGGCGGCATCGACATTTGGCGGTCCGGTGCCGACTCCAGCACTCGATCGGGTCGCCCAAACCGGATTGCGCTACAACCAATTTCACACCACAGCGCTCTGCTCGCCGACTCGCGCCGCCTTACTGACCGGACGTAATCACCATAGCGCGCACATGGGTACGATATGCGAAATCGCCTATGGATTCCCGGGTTACGACAGCGTTCTGCCGCAGAGCACGGCCACCGTCGCGGAGATCCTGCGGCAGAACGGCTACAACACCGCATTGTTCGGCAAGGCACACTTCACGCCGACGTGGGAATTGGGCCCCGCCGGGCCATTTGACCGCTGGCCCACCGGGCTGGGCTTCGAACGCTTCTACGGCTTCCTCGGTGGCGACACGTCGCAGTACGAGCCGGCGCTGTTCGACCAGACCACACCCGTCGAACCCTATCTCGGCCGCGGCGATTACCACCTCACCGAAGATCTCGCCGACCGGGCGATCGATTGGATGAAACGTCAACAAACCTCGGCTCCCGGTAAACCGTTCTTCCTCTACTTCGCTCCGGGCGCTACCCACAGCCCCCACCAGGTATGGCCGGAGTGGTCCGACAGGTTCGCCGGGCAGTTCGACGACGGCTGGGATGCGTTGCGCGAGAGCATCTACGAGCGGCAGATCGAGCTGGGCATCATTCCGGCCGGTACCCGGCTGACACCGCGACCGCACCAGATCCCCGCCTGGGCGGATTACGACGACCGCTACAAGCCGGTGGCCCGGCGTCTGATGGAGGTCTACGCCGGTTTCCTGGCCCACACCGACGCGCAGATCGGACGGGTCATCGACGCCATCGACGACCTGAACCAATGGGACAACACGCTGTTCATCTACATCTGCGGCGACAACGGGGCTTCGGCGGAAGGGACCATCCACGGCGCGTGGAGCTCACCCTCATTCCAGAACGGCCTGCCCGAGGACCCCGAATGGCTACTTGCCCATCTGGATGACTTCGGAACAGCTCGGTGCGAGAACCACTACAACGTGGGTTGGGCCTGGGCGCTCGACGCCCCGTTTCAGTGGATGAAGCAGGTGGCCTCCCACTTCGGCGGCACCCGCAACGGCTTTGCCATGTCATGGCCACGCGGCATCACGGCCAAGGGGGAGCAGCGCAGTCAGTTCCACCACGTCATCGACGTGATGCCGACCATCCTCGAAGCCGCCGGCATCGAGATGCCGGCCCGCGTCAACGGCGTCGAGCAGAAGCCGGTCGAGGGAGTCAGCATGCGCTACTCCTTCGACCATCCGGATGCCGAAAGCCGAAGAACCACACAGTATTTCGAAATTTTCGGCAACCGGGCGATATACCACCAGGGCTGGATCGCGTCGTGCTTCCACGGCCGGCTGCCCTGGGTGCGCACCGGTCGTCACCCGTTCGGCGAGACCGAACGCTGGGAGCTCTACCACCTCGTCGACGACTACAGCCAGGGTGTCGATCTCGCCGCCCTACACCCGGACAAACTGGCCGAATTACAGGCCGTTTTCGACGCCGAGGCCCGCAAGTACGATGTGTACCCTCTCAGCGACGCCACTCTGGCCCGGGCCCTGCCGGTCAACCGGCCGAATCTGTTGGGTGACCGCACATCCGTCACGTACTACCCCAGTCACGTCCGCATCCCTGAGACGGCGACCGTCACCTACACCAGCACGTCGTTCCGGTTGCGGGCGCAGCTGGTGATCCCGGCCGGCGGCGCGCAGGGTGTGGTCATCTGCATCGGCGGGGCGATGGCCGGGTGGAGTCTGTATCTGCAGTATGGCGTTCCGATGTTCACCTACAACTACCTCGGCCATGAACTCACGACGGTCAGCGCCATCGAACCGTTGCCGGAAGGCCCTGCCACCGTAGGCCTTTCGTTCGACTATGACGGTGGGGGGTTGGGCAAGGGGGCGACGATCTCGCTGCTTGTCGACGAGCACCCGGTGGCAAGTGGCCGCATCGAGCGCTCCGTCCCGTTCCGGTACTCGATGAGCGGTGAGACGCTGGACGTGGGGATCGATACCGGTTCGCCGGTCGCACCCTACGGGCATGCCTTCCGGTTCACGGGACGGATCGATCGGATCGAGGCCACCATCGATCCGCGTCCGGGCGACCTGGCGGCAGCGTTGGCCGAGGCGGAGATGCGTTCCGCGATGGGTTCGCAATAACGGTGTGGAGCAGCCTCATCCCGCTGATTCTCGGCGGAGCACTGGAGCCCATTGAAATCATGATCACGATCATGTTGCTGGGCACGCCTGCCGGTGCCCGGGCGGCAGGTGCGTGGATCTCCGGGCATGTCGGCACGCGGCTGCTGCAGGGCCTCATATTCGGCACCATCCTGCATTGGGGGGCACGCGGCGGCGACTCGAAGCACTCCCATCACTGGGTCGTGTCGACCATTCTGCTCGTCGTCGCGGTGCTGTTACTGGTCACCGCCGCGCGGGAGTTGCTCAGCGACGACGATCCCAATGCGCCGCCACCGAAGTGGATCACGATGCTGAGGTCAGCGACACCCACCAAAGCCTTCTTCATCGGCGCCGGCGTCGTCACGGTGTCGGTGAAGGCATGGGTCTTCACTTTCGCGGCGATCGGTGTGATCGGCAGCTCGGAGATGGGGCGGGCCGGCCACATGACGTCGTACGTGGTGTTTGTCCTGCTCGCGACCAGCGTGAACCTATTAATCATTGGCGCCGCGGCCATATTCGGTGACCGGTCGCGGTCCGTACTGGAGCGGGTGCTGCGCTGGTTGCAGCACAACACCCGCCCGGTCGTCGTTCTTGTCGGTTTGGTCTTCGGAATCTGGTTCGGGTTGAAGGCGCTGCGCGGCTTCGGGATTCTGTGAATGTCAGGCGCGCGACGCGGCCCCGCGACGGCGTAGCCATCGCGTGTACAGCACACCGACCAACGCCGTGACCACGCCATACAGCGCCACCGCCCCGCGTTCGTCGGCGTTGGGAAAATTCGCCGAGGCGATGGTCAGCGCGGTGGCCGGGTGGCGACAGGCGCTCGCGAAGGCCACCACCGCCGAGAACTGCCGGTCGGGCCCACCGAGCACATGCCCAACGGCGAACGCGCCCACGACGAATATCACCATGGCGAGCAGCGTCACGTCGCCCAGTAGCTTCCACATCTGCGGCGCCGCGGCAACCAGCAACACGATCATCGCGACCGGCAACGCCCAGCGTTGCGCGTGTCCGATGGGCCCTTCGATCCGCGATGCCGCTGCGGGCCAGAACTTTCCGATCGCCATCCCGGTGACGAGTGGCAACAGCACCGAGAAAAGCAGCAGTTTGCCAACCGACCATGGACTCGTCACATACTCTCGCCCGAACAGGTCTCCCAGCACCCGCGCGGCCACGGAAATCCCCGGCACCGCAAGCACGGCCAGCACGATCACCAGTCCCAACCCGAATTGCACTTGTCCGCCGGCCTTTTCCCCACGCCGCGGGAGCAACGGCGGCAGCGGCGAAATGGCCAGTGTGACAAGCGCAATGGCAACTTGCGGGCGCAGGTTCACCACGTGGACCAGCAAGACTGCGAGGGCGGGTGTGATGATCAGTACGGCCAGGATTGCGCGCCCCAGCAATCCCGGGCGTTGCAGCACATATCGAACATCGGAGAATTGCGCCGTCAACCCGTAACCGAGAATCACCACGAACAGACTTATCTGGAATGCGAGCTTCGCCGCTTCTGCCACCGTCACGACGGACAGCCTGCCACGGTGAAGGGGTTCAGATCAGCCCATTCGCCCGTGCCCGCCGACCCGGATCGCGGATTCGATCTGCTCGGCGCTGATCTCTTTGGTGCAGAAGAACCAGTCTTCGCATGCGATGCCCTCGGCGTGGCCGTCCATGCGCTCCTTGGCGGTGCCACACGAGCCGGCAGGCGGCACGATGACCCGGTCTCCCGGACGCCAATCGGCGGGCGTCGCGACGTGGAAGTGATCGGCCGTCTGCAGTGCTTTGATGACCCGCAGCAGCTCGTCGAAGTTGCGTCCCAGGCTCAGCGGATAGTAGATGACAGCGCGGATCCTGCCTTCCGGGTCGATGACGAAGACCGCGCGCACCGCCTTGGTGGAGTCCTCACCGGGCATGATCATCCCGTACTTCTTCGCGACCTCCATCGAGACGTCCTCGATCAGCGGGAAGGTGACCTCCACGTCATGCATGCCGCGGAAGGAGATCTTCTCTTTGATGGTGCGCAGCCATGCGATGTGGCTGTAGAGCCCGTCCACCGACAGCCCCACCAGCATGGTGTTGTAGGCCGCGAATTGCTGCTGCATCGACGCGAAGGTGATGAACTCGCTGGTGCACACCGGGGTGAAATCAGCCGGATGAGAGAAGAAGATGATCCACTTACCTGCGTAGTCAGCCGGGAAGTTGATCGGCCCCTGAGTGGTGACGGCGGTGAATGGCGGTGCCGGGTCGCCGATGCGGGGCATACCAACCGTCGTGGGGGAAGTCTCGGTCGTGGTCATGGACGGTCCCTTCGCGTTGTATGGCACCATTGCACAGCGCGGACGGGCGGGCGGATAGGGACTAACGCCCTCTGACGCGGGGCCGACCGTCGTCTAATCAGGGACTGGTGGCCTGGTTGATGATCAGTGGCGGCGGCCCAGCTCCTTCGTGAGGATCAGCCTGGGTCTTGTAGAACGGCGGCAGGGTGCCCGACCCGGACTCGAAGTGGTTCAGGTACTCGGCGTCGAATACCACGTGATACCACTGGATTCCGAGCGACGCGGAGACATCCGGGTCGCTCGTGGGAGCATTGGTGATCGCGGTGACGCGGACGCACTTCAGGTGCTGACGCATGGTCGAGGAGAAGCTGGCGAGGCCGTCAGCGTCTTGTTCCGGTGCCGTCGCGCCATAGCTGGCACGCACCTGCCGCCCCAAGTAGCCCCAAGCGGTGAGGTAATCCTTGTCGTTGATCGCGGTGAAATAGTCGATCAGCACCTGCTGCCCCTTACCCGCGGCCCGGGCGTCCGGCTGCCCATTCGAGCATGCCGAATCGGCGGCAGCCTGCCCCGGCATGAGCATGAGCATCGATCCAGAGAGCGCCAGCGCGGCAAGCTGCCGATGCCAAGCCCATGTCAAACGAGTAGCCGCCCACATATGGATGACTTTGGCCTCTTATCCGCCGGTGTCAAGAGTGCAACCATGGCGACAGCCCGATACCGAGGAGCACTTCATGATCGACTATGAACTCGACGCGGCCTCATCGGTGCTGCTGGTGCGACCGGAGTCGGCTTTGGACAAGGACGATTTCGTTCGACTCGCGAAGGTGGTCGATCCCCACATCGAGGCGAACGGCGACCTGAACGGTCTCATCATCAGCGCCGCGAAATTCCCGGGATGGGACAGTTTCGGCGCACTGGTCACTCACTTCCGCTTCGTCAGAGATCATCAGAAGCACATCAAAAAGGTGGCCGTGGTGACCGACTCCCACCTCGGAGATGTCGCCGAACATCTCACCTCGCATTTCGTGTCAGCCGAGATTCGCCACTTTCCCGCTGGGCAGGAGGACCAGGCCCGCCAGTGGGTCAGCGACGGCTCGCAATGACAAGCGCCAAGACTTCGCCCGCCGCGTTTCCGGCATCCGTGTCACCATGGTGCGATGACCGCCAGCCCTGACCTGCCGCACAGTGGGGCCGGCGGAAAGCCGGTCCTGGCCGGCTACCCGGTGACGCCGCCGCCACTGAGGCGTCCGGTCACCTTCGACCAGCGCTGGAGCGACGTGTCATTCGTGCACTGGCCGGTGGCGCCGGAGAGCATCGCGCACCTGTATCCGCCCGGCACCCGTCCCGACGTCTTCGCCGACGAAACCTACGTCGGGCTGATTCCGTTCACGATGTCGTATACGAAACTCGGCACCGCGGTACCGCTTTCGTACTTCGGGCGATTCCACGAGACCAACGTCCGCCTGTACTCGGTCGACGACGCGGGCCGCCACGGCGTGCTGTTCCGGTCTCTGGAGACGGCGCGACTTGCGGTGGTACCCGTCACCCGGATCGGCCTCGGCGTCCCGTACACCTGGGCGAAGATGCGGCTGACACGATCCGGGCGCCAAATCACCTACCAGAGTGTGCGCCGGTGGCCCCGGCGCGGATTGCGAAGCCTGATGACGGTCACAGTCGGTGACGTCATCGAGCCGACACCGCTCGAGGTGTGGCTCACGGCTCGCTGGGGTGCACACACCCGCAAGGCAGGCCGTACCTGGTGGGTCCCCAACGAACACGACGCATGGCCGTTGCACGAGGCCGAAATATCAGAGCTGCATGACGAATTGGTGGACGCGGCGGGGGTACAGCCGGCCGGTCACCGATTGCGGGCCCTGTATTCGCCGGGTGTGCAAACCTATTTCGGCCGGCCCTGCCTGGTCCAGTAAGCCAGGGAGCCGAGCGTGAAATTCACGACGCAACACGCCGTGATGGCGTCGTGTGGTTCACAGTCGCTGCGGAAAATCAGGGCAAATCAGTAAGCCAGCACGTGGAAATGTCGACGCGGGCAGTCACCTTCGACACCGCTGTACGGTTCGTCATCGAAAGTCCGCCAATTCCAGTGCTCACCGCAGTAGGACGCCGCACAGTCCGGGCAATGGAACGGCGCATAGCTGTACCCGATGCGGTAAAGCGCCCCCGCGTCACGGGCGGCGATCGCCTCGCTTACCGCTTCGATGCGCTCTGCCGACACGGGCGAACTGGTGACACCGAAGAAGCTCTGCACCAACACCGCCGCCTGCTCATCGGGGCGCTGCAGGACATCCAGCTCGGCCACCGCCTGCAGCGCCGGGCCGCAAGACTCGCCGACCGCATCGGCCGGGGTGACGAACTGCACGCGCCCCGCCACGGCGCCGCAGATTGCGCAGCGGAACTCAGGGGAGGCAGTAGCCACCGTCGATCACCAGATCCGATCCGGTCATGTAGCTGGACGCCTCGCTGGCCAGGTACAGGTACAGACCGGTGAGCTCCTCCGGACGACCGATGCGGCCCATCGGAATCTTCGGCTCCCACTGCCGGTGGTATTCGGCGAGTGGTTCGACGAGCTCGGTCATGATGTAGCCGGGGCTGATGCTGTTGACCCGGATGTTGTGCGGCGCGAACTCCACGGCCATCGCCTTGGTCAGATGGATGACCGCCGCCTTGGACGTGCAGTAGTGACCAACCTGCTGGGGGATGTTGATGATGTGGCCCGACATCGACGCGGTGGTGATGATGGACCCGCCCCTGCCCTGGGCGACCATCGCCCGGGCCGCTGCCTGCGCAGTGAGGAATACGCCCGTGACGTTGGTCTGCTGAATACGTTCGAACTCCTCGAGCGACATGTCCAGCATCGGGGTCACCGAAACGATTCCGGCATTGCAGACCGCGATGTCGATCCCACCCAACTCGGCGGTCACCCGATCGACCATGGCGGTCACCTGGTCTTGCCGGGTCACGTCACACGCTATGGGGACGGCCTTGCCGCCGGCCGCCGCAACCTCGTCCGCAACAGCCTCTAGAGTATCCAGACTCCTTGCCGCAAGGGCTATTTCGGCACCCGCCTCAGCATAGGCCAATGCCACCTTCTTGCCGATGCCGCTCGACGCCCCAGTCACCAGGGCCCTCTTACCGCGCAAGTCGAACAGGTCCAACACGCTCATACCTCTAGTGTGTCCGGTATGGGCAAGTTCGCCAAAGCAGAGATCGAAGAGGCCGTCCGGCACTACACCGAAGTCGTCGAAGGATGCAGCGCTTCGGGCGACTGGCGCCCGTTCGCCGACCTGTTCACCGAAGACGTGGTCTACACCGAACACCACTACGGCGTTTTCCACGGTCGTGAGGAGGTGCGTCAGTGGATTGTCGACGTGATGGCGCCGTTCCCGCACATGCGTTTTCCGTCGGACTGGACCGCCTACGACGAAGAGCACGACGCGGTCGTCATCATGATCAAGAACCTGCTCGACCACCCGACCGACCCGGACGGGGAGCCGTTCTGGTTCCCCAACTGGACGCGATTGGTCTACGCCGGTGACGGCTTGTTCGCCAGCGAAGAGGACATCTACAACCCCAACCGGGACGCGCCGCGCGTGGTCGGATCGTGGATTCAGGCCGGCGGCAAACTGGCCACCGACGCGATTCCCGCGCCTAAACGCTGACGGCCGGGCGCTTGCGCCGACGTGAACGTGCCGCCGCCAGCGCCTGCTTCCACGCCAGCAGTGTCGTGGCTTTGATGTTGTCCGGCTTCAGGCTGTCCTTGGACAGCAGCGCGGTGGCGGCGGCCTTCGTCGTCGCCGATGCCTTGGACATGTGACCGGAGTCGAACGGCGGCTGCGGGTCGTACTCGATGGCCAGCTGGATCGCTTTTGCGCGGCCCTCACCGCCGAGCTGTGCGGCCAGCCACAGTGCGAGGTCGAGGCCGGCGGATACGCCGGCGCTGGTGATGATGTCGCCCTCATGCACGATCCGCTGGTCACTGACTGGAATCACGCCGAAGGCTTTCAGCGCCGGCAGGGCGATCCAGTGCGAGGTGGCGCGCTTGTCCCGGAGCAGGCCGGCGGCCGCCAGTATCACCGATCCGGAGCACACCGAAGCGGTCCACTGGGCGCGCTGGTGAGCCTGGCGGAGCCACTCGAGCAGGTTCTCGTCGCGCGCATGTACCGGAGTGCCGGGACCTCCTGGCACGAGAATGACGTCGGGGGAGGGGGTTTCGGCAAACGAGTGGGTCGCGCCCAGTACGAGCACTCCGGAATCAGCGGTGACCGGCCCGACCTCGTGCCAGACGAATCGGACGTCGGCATCCGGCAACTGGCGCAGCACCTCGTAGGGCCCGATCATGTCCAGCGCGGTGAAACCCGGGTAAGCCACGAACGCGATCTGTGTCATCACAAATTTCCTTTCAGGCGAATGCTTTTCGGTACTGGTCAGGCGGGATGCCGACCCGTCGGATGAAGTTGCGCCGCATGGTTTCCGCGGTGCCGAAGCCACAGCGGGAGGCGATCGCCACCACGGTGTCGTCGGTCTCCTCCAACTGCCGGCGGGCCGCTTCGGTGCGCACCCGCTCGACGTACTGCCCGGGCGCCTCACCGACCTCCTCGGTGAAGATGCGGGTGAAATGCCGCGGACTCATCGCCGCCCGGCGGGCGAGTTCCTCGACGCTGTGCGCGCCGCCCGGTTCGGCTTCGATGGCTTCCTGCACATCGCGGATGGACGGCCGTTTCGCGCGCGGCATCCATACCGGTGCGGCGAACTGCGTCTGCCCGCCGGGGCGGCGCAGATAGAGCACCAGCCATCGGGCAACCGTCTGGGCAACTTCGGTGCCGTGGTCGTCCTCAACCAGGGACAACGCGAGGTCGATGCCGGCGGCGACGCCGGCGGCCGTCCAGACCCGTTCGGAACTGCGGATGAAGATGGGATCCGGGTCGACCTCGATTTTCGGGAACTCAGCGGCCAGCTGCTCGGCGAAGGCCCAGTGCGTGGTGGCGCGATGCCCATCCAGCAATCCGGCTTCTGCGGCCAGAAACGCACCGGTGCATACGGTGACGACGCGACGCGCGGCGTGGGCGATCGCTGTGATCCAGTCCAGGAGTTGAGCATCGGCCCGCGCGGCCTCGACCCCGAAGCCGCCCGGCAACACCACGGTGTCGACGTCTTCGTGCGGGTCCGGCAGCACTGCGGCGCTGAAACCCAGGCCGGCCGGCGTGGTGACGGGTTGCCCGTCGCGGGCGGCCACGACTACCTCATAACCGCCCCCGGTGAGCAGCGACGCACCGGTGAAGACCTCATAGGGCCCCACCACGTCGAGCGCCTGGACCCCGGGAAAGCCGGCGATCACGACCTTGCGAGCCATGCACACAGTCTTGGCCACGGCAGGCGATGGCGTCTAGGCCATACATCCCACGAATCAGGACATCGGACCTACTCGCAGGTGGCGGCGAGGGCCTTTGGCAGACTGTCCCCATGGCACAGATAACTTTGCGCGGAAATGCGATCAACACCGTCGGCGAGCTTCCGGCCGTCGGTTCTCCGGCCCCCGCCTTCACGATGACCGGCGATGATCTGAGCCCCTTCGGCAGCGACCAGTTCAACGGTAAGCCGTTGCTGCTGAACATCTTTCCGTCCATTGACACCCCGGTGTGCGCCGCCAGCGTGCGTACCTTCAACGAGCGCGTCGCGGGCAGCGGTGCGTCGGTGGTCTGCGTGTCCAACGACCTGCCGTTCGCGCAGAAGCGGTTCTGTGGCGCCGAGGGCATCGACAACGTCAGCGTGGCGTCGGCGTTCCGGGACAGCTTCGGCCAGGACTACGGCGTCACCATCGTCGACGGTCCGATGGCCGGGCTGCTGGCCCGGGCGGTCGTGGTGATCGGCGCCGACGGCAAGGTCGCGCACACCGAACTGGTGCCGGAGATCGCGCAGGAGCCCGATTACGATGCGGCGATCGCCGCGCTCGGCACCTAGCCTCAGCGTCCCGGGTAGTCCACAGATACGGCGGCGCGCGGCGCCAGGGGCGCTTGTGCACTGACCGGGCAGCCGGCCAACATCATCCCTCCCGTCACGGTCATCACCAAGGCGAGCACCGCGCGGACGATCCGTACTCTATTTCTGTCACTCATGGCTTGCTCCAAGGCCGGCAGAACGTCGCAATGGCAGCGAGGTTAGCGCCGAATCGCGGCGGCGGGAAGTACCTTGCGGCGAAAATTGTTGCCGTGCAGCTGATTCGCTAGCGTTCACTGTCAACGGGTTTGACATTTTCCATCCCTGAGCCCACCAGTTGGGCCGCATGTACACGCAAGTCGACTTTGCGGACTTTCCCCGTCGCAGTCATCGGGAACGCGTCGACGATGTGGACGTAACGGGGGATCTTCTGGTGCGCGATCCGCCCGGAACAGAACTCCCGCACTGTCGCGACGTCCAGCGCCGTCCGGCCCGGACGCATCACGATGCATGCGCAGACTTCTTCGCCATACCTGTCGTCGGGCACGCCGACCACCTGCACGTCCTCGACGTCGGGGTGCGTGTGCAGGAAGTCCTCGATCTCCCGTGGTGACAGGTTCTCGCCACCACGAATGATCATGTCCTTGCTGCGCCCGGTCACCACGCAGTAGCCGTCCTCCCGCATGACGCCCAGGTCGCCGGTGTGCATCCAGCCGTCGTCGTCGACAGCGTCACGGGTTCGCTCCTCGTCGCGCCAGTAACCCAGCATCACCGAGTAGGCGCGGGTGCACAGTTCGCCGGTCTGTCCGCGCGGCACGATCCGGCCGGTGTCCGCGTCGATCACCTTGACCTCGACGTGGGGATGCACCCGGCCCACCGTCTCGGTGCGGCGCTCCAGGTCATCATCGACCGCGGTCTGGCAGGACACCGGTGATGTTTCGGTCATCCCGTAGGCGATCGACACCTGCGGCATGTGGAGTTCGTCGATGCAGCGCTTCATCACCCGCACGGGGCAGGATGCACCGGCCATGATCCCGGTGCGCAGTGACGACACGTCCCGGCCGGCGAGGTCCGGGTGGTTGAGCAGGGCGATGAACATCGTCGGCACGCCGTACAACGCGGTGCACCGTTCGCGTTCGACCGCCCGCAGCGTCGCCGCGGCATCGAACCCCGGGGACGGGATCACCATGGTGGCGCCGTGGCTGGTACAGCCGAGATTGCCCATCACCATGCCGAAGCAGTGGTAGAACGGCACGGGTATGCACAACCGGTCTGCCGGTCCGAGCCCGATCTGCTCGGTGACGAAGAACCCGTTGTTGAGGATGTTTCGGTGCGACAAGGTGACCCCTTTCGGGGAACCCGTTGTGCCGGAAGTGTATTGGATATTCACCGGATCGTTTGTTCGCAGGCCGGTCATCCTGTCCCGCAGTCTGGCACCGTCCGTCTCGGCCGCCCGCCCTAGCAGCCGCTCCCAGTCGCCGGTGCCCAGGAACACGACGTCGGTCAAATCCTCTGCCTGCGAACGCACTTCGCCGAGCATGCGCCGATAGTCGGATGTTTTGAACCTGGCGGCCGATACGAGCAGACGCGTGCCCGAATGACGCAACACATGGGACAACTCGTGGCTGCGATACGCCGGGTTGATGCTGACCAGGATGGCGCCGATTTTGGCGGTCGCGTACTGCAGAACGGTCCACTCCGGGCAGTTTGGGGACCAGATGCCGACCCGGTCGCCGCGCTCGACGCCGGTAGCCAGCAGAGCCAGGGCCAGTCGGTCGACCTCGGCGTTGAATTCGGCATAGGTCCAGCGCCGCCCGCTCGCCACGTCGACCAGTGCCTCGATGTCAGGGTAGGTGCGCGTGGTGTGTTCGAGGTTGGCGCCGATGGTGTCCTCGATCAGCGGGATGTCGGCCGGGCCGGCCGCGTAGGAGTCCACCGCTAGAGTCCCGCGCGGTCGGCGAGCAGGGCGCGGTGGTGCGCGCCACTGCCCAACAACGCCGCGGTGGTGGTGGCTCGGCGGAAATAGAGATGCAGGTCGTGCTCCCAGGTGAACGCGATGCCGCCGTGAATCTGGATCGCCGAGCCAGCGCACTGCACGAATGTGTCGGCGGCCTGCGCCTTGGCCAGCGGCGCGGCGATGTGCAACTCGTCCCCTGCCGTCGCGCTCATCGCTGCGTACATCACCGCCGCACGGGTCGCGTCGATTTCGATCAGCATCTCGGCACAGGCGTGTTTGACCGCCTGAAACGACCCGATCGGCCGGTCGAATTGCGTTCGGCGGCAAGCGTAGTCGACCGCCATGTCGAGGCATGCTTCCGCTCCGCCGAGCATCTCGGCGGCCAGCAAAACCCGCGCGACGTCGACTACCCTGTCGAAGTCGCCGGGGTTGCCCGCAGCCAGGGATTCGGCAGGGGCTTGCGAGAGTCGCAACCGTGCGACGGGGCGGGTGAGATCGAACGAGGGCAGTCGCTCGACAACCACCCCCGGCGCGTCGGCTCGCACGATGTGCGGGGTGACAACGCCATCGCGGCGGGCCGGCACGACGAACAGGTCGGCGACATGACCGTGCAACACCGGCCCGCATTGCCCGGTGAGCAGGCTGTCACCTACCGCATCGGCCACCTCCGGGCCGAAAGCCGCAAACGCCGCAACCCGTTCGCCGGACAGCAGCCCGGGCAGCACGGTCTTGCGCTGTTCCTCGTCGCCGGATCGCAGAATCGCTTCTATCGCAAATGCATTCGCCGCGAACGGGACTGGTGCCAGAGTTCGGCCCAGTTCGGTGCAGGCGATCGCGGTTTCGACGAGAGTGGCACCCGCGCCGCCATACTCCGCGGGAACGTGCAGCCCGGGCAGTTCCAGTTCACCGCACAGGCGCCGCCACATCTCGCCGTCGTGGCCGTCGGCCGAGCGCAGATCCGGCGCCTGATGACCCAGGAAAGCACGCAGCGCCGCACGGAAGTCGTCGTGTTCGGTGCTGTACTGGAAATCCATTCAGCGCACCCCCTCCCCGCGTGGCTCCCGCGGCAGCCCGAGCAGCCGCTCGCCGATCACATTGCGCTGGATCTGTGAGCTGCCGGCGTAGATTGTCGCGGCACGCGAATACAGCAGCTCGTCCATCCAGCACGAGGGGGAGTTGGGCGTGCCCGCCTCCGGCACCACCCGGGCGCCGCCGTTGCCGGGACCCGAGGGGCACAGCGCGTCGAGTCCGAGAATCTCGACGGCCAGATCGGTGTAACGGCGGAAGTATTCGCTCCAGATCACCTTGCTGATCGCGGCGTCGGCGCCGGGCAACTGCCCGCGCAGCGACTGGGTGAGGCCGCGGTAGCCGCGATAGCGCATGATCTGGACGCGGGAATAGCACCACGCCAACGCATCCCGGATACGCGGTTCGGTGTTCACGCCGCGTTGCCGGGCCAGTGCGCACAGCCGATCCAAATCGCGGCCGAACTCGATCGCGACCGTGGTGACCGCGGAGCCGCGCTCGAAACCCAGCAGGGTCATCGCGGTCGGCCAGCCGTTGCCGACACCGCCCAGCACATTGCCCGACGCTGTGCGGACATCGGTGAGGAAGACTTCGCTGAAGGACGAGTCGCCGGCCGCGTTGACGATCGGTCGCACTGTGACCCCGGGTTGGTCCATCGGAACCAGCAACAGCGACAGGCCCTGATGTTTGGGCAGGCGCGGGTCGGTGCGCGCCAACAAAAATATCCAGTTCGCTGTCGTCCCCGCAGATGTCCAGATCTTCTGTCCGTTGATCACCCATTCATCCGCATCCAGCACGGCACGGGTTCGCACCGCCGCCAGGTCCGACCCGGCCTCGGGTTCGGAAAAACCCTGGCACCAGCGGTCTTCACCGGAGAGGATGCGCGGCAGAAATCGAGCCTTCTGCTCGTCGGTGCCCAGTGCGATGAGCGTGTTGCCCAGCAGGTCGATGCCCAGCAGGTCGTTCTCCGCGCGCTCGGGAGCCCCGGCGCAGGCGAACTCCTCGGCCAGCACCACCTGTTCGAGGGGGGACAGGCCACCACCGCCGTACTCACGGGGCCAGGACACCGCGACCAATCCGGCGCGGGCAAGCTCCTGCCGCCACTCGCGCGCGAACGCCTCCCGCTCGCGGGCCGCCAGCGCACCGGGCCCGCGCCAGTCGGGGGGCAGGTGCTCGCCGAGAAAGGCGCGAATCCGGTTGCGAAACTCCTCCGCCTCGGGCGGGTAGGTGACATCCACGCCGGGCCCCGCGTCAGGGTTGCCGCTTGTCCGCAGCCCGGATTTCCGGCGCATCGCGCCAGTCCTCGAGCCCGTACTCGACGGTTCCATAGGAAAGCTTTCCGCCCGTCACCTCACCCCAGTGCGCATGGTTGAGCTGGTGGATCTTGAAGCAACCGTCCAGCGCGGTGGTGAATCCCATGGCGTCGACGGTCTGATTGACCGACTCCTTGATCAGCAGCGCCGCCATCGTCGGCACCTTGGCGACCCGCCGCGCGAACGCGATGGTGCTGTCCGCCAGATCATCGGCAGGGAACACCTTGCTGACCATGCCGAGCCGGTGCGCTTCGTCGGCTCCGATCGAATCCCCGGTCAGCAGCAGCTCCTTGGCCTTGCGCGGCCCGAACTCCCACGGATGGCCGAAGTATTCGACCCCACACATGCCCAACCGGGTGCCGACCACGTCGGCGAAGACCGTGTCCTCGCTCGCGACGATGAGATCGCAGCACCACGCCAACATCAGACCCGCCGACAGGACGGTGCCGTGCACCTGGGCGATGGTGATTTTGCGCAGGTTGCGCCACCGTTTGGTGTTTTCGAAGTAGTAGTGCCACTCCTGACGGTTGCGCGACTCGACGCCGCCGAAGGTTCCGCCGTTGCATCGATAAGTGGGGTGCTGGCCGGGTCCCGCGGTGCGTTCGCGCACGTCGTCGGACGAGCCGAGGTCGTGTCCGGCCGAGAAACCAGGGCCGGCACCGCGCAGGATCACCACCCGAACCGTGTCGTCGGCCTCCGCGAGCTCGAACGCCGCGCCCAGTTCCACCAGCAGTCCGCGGGTCTGGGCGTTGCGCTGCTTCGGGCGGTCGAGGGTGATGATCGCAATCAGCCCGTCGTCGCACGTCTCGTAGCGGATGAAACGGAAGTCTCCGACGGGACGCTCCCCGTTGGACCGGTGATCGACCGGACCGATCCCGGTGACACTCATGGCTACTCCTTGCTGCCGACTGCGTGACGTGTGCGAGGCTACGCGGAAGTTCCGCATTATGTCCATAGCCAATACGCCGTTTCTGGACATCACGGTCTGCGAATTACCAAGCAAAAAGCATCTTGTGTACAACGAAGTATCTTGCTAGTACTGTGTTATACCTAGATACGAGCCAACCGCGGCGCGCCGGAATCCCGGCCCGGGTACACACGACAAGAAGGGTTAACGATGGAGATCGGAATCTTCCTGATGCCGGCCCACCCACCGGAGCGCACTCTGTACGACGCGACCCAGTGGGACCTCGACATCATCGAGCTGGCCGACCAGCTCGGGTATGTCGAAGCCTGGGTGGGTGAACACTTCACCGTGCCGTGGGAGCCGATCTGCGCGCCCGATCTGTTACTGGCCCAGGCGCTGTTGCGCACCAAGCACATCAAGCTCGCGCCCGGTGCCCACCTGCTGCCGTACCACCACCCGGTCGAATTGGCGCACCGGGTGGCGTATTTCGACCATCTCGCCCAGGGCCGCTTCATGTTGGGCGTGGGCGCCAGCGGCATCCCCGGCGACTGGGCCCTGTATGACGTCGACGGCAAGAACGGCGAGCACCGCGAAATGACTCGCGAGGCACTGGAGATCATGCTGCGAATCTGGACCGAGGACCAGCCGTGGGAACACCGCGGAAAGTACTGGAACGCCAACGGGATTGCGCCGATGTTCGAAGGGCTGATGAAACGCCACATCAAGCCGTTCCAGAGTCCACACCCGCCGATCGGGGTCACCGGTTTCAGCGCCGGCTCCGAAACGCTGAAGCTGGCAGGCGAACGGGGTTATCTGCCAATGAGTTTGGACCTCAACACCGAATACGTCGCCACCCACTGGGATGCGGTGCTGGAGGGGGCCGAGCGCAGTGGGCGGACCCCGGACCGCCGCGACTGGCGCCTGGTGCGTGAGGTGCTGGTGGCCGAAACCGATGAGCAGGCATTCCGTTACGCCGTGGACGGCGCCATGGGCCGGGCCATGCGCGAGTACACGTTGCCCACCTTCCGGATGTTCGGCATGACCAAGTTCTACAAACACCACCCGTCGGTGGCCGACGACGACGTGACCGCGGAATACTTGGCCGAGAACACCTTTGTGGTCGGCTCGGTGGAGACCGTCGTGGACAAACTCGAAGCCACCTACGACCAGGTCGGCGGGTTCGGCCACCTGTTGGTGCTCGGGTTCGACTACCGGGACGACCCGGGGCCGTGGAAAGAGTCACTTCGCCTTCTGGCGGAAGAGGTCATGCCGAGACTCAACGCCCGCATCGCCAGGAAACCGGTGGCCCTGGTCGTCTAGCGCACTCTAGGAAGGGCACCGCAATGTCGATTCCAACGTCGATTCGCCAAGTCACCGTCGGTTACGCGGACGGAACAGCCAGGACAATGCCCGTGCGGGCGGACCAGTCGATACTAGATGCCGCCGAAGAACACGGTGTTGCCATCGTCAACGAATGCCAGAGCGGCATCTGCGGCACCTGCGTGGCCAGTTGCCCCTCCGGGCAGTACGAGATGGGGCGCACCGAGGGCCTGTCCGACGTGGAGCGTGCGGCACGAAAGATATTGACGTGCCAGACATTCGCCACCACGGACTGCCGCATCGAGCTGCAGTACCCGGCCGACGACAACGCCGCGCACCTGGTCGCCGGCGACGGTGTGGTGACCGGCGTCGAGCTGGTGTCGTCCAGCACGGCCATCCTGACAGTTGACGTCTCCGGGCTGGGCACGCCGGTGCGCTATAAGGCCGGCCAGTTCGCACAGCTACAGGTGCCCGGCACCGACACCTGGCGGAACTACTCGTACGCCCATCCCG
This sequence comes from Mycobacterium sp. TY814, assembly GCF_030755175.1. Lineage (NCBI taxonomy): Bacteria > Bacillati > Actinomycetota > Actinomycetes > Mycobacteriales > Mycobacteriaceae > Mycobacterium > Mycobacterium sp. TY814. The sequence continues at coordinate 1,515,581 of NZ_JAUFRY010000002.1, read as the reverse complement.
ACGGCCGCTCTGAACTGGAGTTCATCATCCGGTTGCTGCCCGACGGCGTCATGTCGAACTATCTCCGCGATCGCGCCAAGCCCGGCGACCGAATCGCCATGCGCTGCAGCAAGGGCAGCTTCTACCTGCGTCCGGTCGCGCGACCGGTGATCCTGGTCGCCGGGGGCACGGGTCTGTCGGCGATCCTGGCTATGGCAGGCAGTCTGTCACCGGACACCACCCAACCGGTCTATCTGCTCTACGGTGTCACCGCGGCCGATGATCTGTGCAAGCTCGACGAACTCACCGAGTTGCGGCGTCGCGTCGCCGCCCTCGAGGTGCACGTCATCGTCACGAACTCGGACGCCGGCTGGGACGGGCGAACCGGGATGGTGACCGACCTGCTCGACGAACGGATGCTGGCCGGCGGCGATGCCGACGTCTATCTGTGCGGTCCGGCAGCGATGGTTGAGGCTACTCGAAGATGGCTGGACGACAACGGTTTCCAGCACGTCGGTCTCTACTACGAGAAGTTCGTTCCCAGTGGCGCCGCCCGCCGGCGCGCCCCGTCGCGCCTGGACTACGCAGCCGTGGACATCGGTGAGGTACGCCGGCGCGGCCGCGGCACCGCGGTCGTGATCGGCGGCAGCATCGCCGGCATCGCGGCGGCAAAGGTGTGCAGCGAAACCTTCGAACGCGTCATCGTGCTGGAGAAGGACGACCCACACCGCCGCCGCGAAGGCAGACCGGGTGCCGCGCAGGGCTGGCATCTGCATCACCTGCTCACCGCCGGGCAGATCGAGCTGGAGCGATTCTTTCCCGGCATCGTCGACGACATGGTCCGCGAGGGCGCGTTCAAGGTCGACATGGCAGCCCAGTACCGGATCCGGCTGGGCGGCTCGTGGAAGAAGCCCGGCACGAGTGACATCGAAATCGTCTGCGCCGGCAGGCCACTGCTGGAATGGTGCGTACGGCGCCGGCTGGACGACGAACCGCGCGTCGACTTCCGTTACGAATCCGAGGTCACCGACCTGGTGTTCGACCGTGAGAACAATGCCGTCATCGGCGTCGCCGTCGGCTCTGAATCCGAGGTGATCCCAGCGGAGTTCGTCGTCGACGCATCCGGCAAGAACACTCGGGTGCCGGAATTCCTGGACCGCATCGGAATCGGCGCCCCCGAAGTCGAGCAGGACATCATCAATTGCTTCTACTCCACGATGCAGCACCACGTTCCACCCGAGCGGCAGTGGCAGGACAAGGTCATGGTGATCTGTTACGCGTATCGTCCGTTCGAGGACACGTACGCGGCGCAGTATTACATCGACAGCAGCCGCACGCTGTTGTCCACCTCGCTGGTGGCCTACAACTGCTATTCGCCACCGCGGACCGCCAAGGAGTTCCGCGAATTCGCCGATATCATGCCGTCGCCGGTAGTGGGGGAGAACATCGACGGTCTGGAACCGGCCTCACCGATCTACAACTTCCGCTACCCGAACATGCTGCGGCTGCACTACGAGAAGAAGCGCAATCTGCCGCGCGCCCTGGTGGCCGTCGGTGACGCCTACACCAGCGCTGACCCAGTGTCGGGCCTGGGAATGAGCTTGGCGCTCAAGGAAGTCAGGGAGATGCAGCTGCTGCTGGCCAAGTACGGACCAGGGCATCGGGACCTGCCTCGCCGCTACTACCGGTCGATCGCCAAGATGGCCGACACCGCCTGGTTCGTGATCCGCGAACAGAACCTGCGGTTCGACTGGATGAAGGACGTGGACAAGAAGCGCCCGTTCTACTTCGGCGTGCTGACCTGGTACATGGACCGCCTGCTGGAGCTGGTGCACGACGACCTCGACGCCTACCGCGAGTTCCTTGCCGTGGTCCACCTGGTCAAGCCACCACTGGCACTGATGAAACCGGGCATCGCCGGACGCGTCATCGGCAAGTGGGCTCGCACCAGGCTCTCGGGGGAGAAGACCCTGATCGCCCGAAACTACGAAAACCGTTCGATACCAACTCAGCCCGCCCACGAGTTGGTTGGCGCGGCCGCAGGTGACGGACATTAAGGGAGACGTGAGCATGCTGCATCGGATCTTGAATTGCCGGGGCACCCGGATCCACGCGGTGGAGGCCGGCCCCCAGGATGCCGGGGCGCCGCTGGTGGTGCTGATTCACGGCTTTCCAGAGTCGTGGTACTCATGGCGCCACCAGATTCCTGCTCTGGCCGCCGCCGGTTACCGGGTGGTTGCCATCGATCAACGCGGCTACGGACGTTCGTCGAAGTACTTCCTGAACTCCGCCTACCGCATTCACGAACTCGTCGGCGACATCGTCGGCGTCGTTGACGCCTACGGCGCGGACACCGCATTCGTCGTCGGGCACGACTGGGGCGCACCGGTTGCCTGGACCTTCGCCTGGCTGCATCCACAGCGGTGCGCCGGTGTGGTCGGCATCAGCGTTCCCTTTGCCGGGCGCGGCGTGATCGGGCTGCCGGGCAGTCCTTTCGGCGAACACCGTCCCAACGACTACCACCTGGAACTGGCCGGCGAAGGGCGGGTCTGGTACCAGGATTACTTCTCCGCACAGGACGGCGTCATCGCCGAAATCGAAGAAGACGTCCGGTCCTGGCTCCTCGGCCTGACCTACACGGTCTCCGGTGACGGGATGATCGCGGCGACCAAGGCCGCCGTCGATGCCGGCGTGGATCTGGCCGCCATGGACCCGATCGACGTGATCCGTGCGGGCCCGCTCTGCATGGCCGATGGCGCGAAACTCAAAGACGCGTTCGTCTATCCCGAAACCATGCCGTCCTGGTTCACCGACACCGACCTCGACTTCTATGCAGCGGAGTTCGAGCGCTCCGGCTTCGGCGGGCCGTTGAGCTTCTACCACAACATCGACAACGACTGGCACGACCTCGCAGACCAGGAAGGCAAACCGCTCACGCCACCGGCTCTGTTCATCGGCGGACAGTACGACGTCGGCACCACCTGGGGAGCCGAGGCCGTGGAGCGGGCGGACGAGGTCATGTCGGACTTCCGCGGCACCCACATGGTCGCCGATGTCGGTCACTGGATTCAGCAGGAAGCACCCGAGGAAACCAACCGGTTGCTGCTGAACTTCCTTGACGGAGTCCGCTAGTCATGGTCGAGCTGACGGCCGATCGTCTCGACGGCACCGCGCTGCGCCGGGCCTTCGGTTGTTTCCCGTCCGGGGTGGTCGCGCTCTGCGCTGCCGAGAACGGGGTCCCGGTCGGCATGGCCGCCAGTACTTTCACGGCGGTATCTCTTGAGCCCCCGCTGGTATCGGTCTGCATTCAGCGAAGTTCGACGACGTGGCCGCGGCTACGGGAGCGGCCATTCCTGGGCGTCAGTGTGCTGGCCGAGGGACACGACGACGCATGTATCAGCCTGTCCCGCAAGACCGGAGACCGGTTCACCGGAGTGCCGTGGATCGAGTTGCCCAGCGGGGCGGTGGTGGTCCACGGATCCGCGGCCCGGCTCGACTGTTGCCTGCGCGACGAGATCCCGGCCGGCGACCACCTCATCGCCTTGCTCGAAATCCGTTCGCTGTGCGCCGATCCCGGCACCCCGCCGCTGGTCTTCCACGGCAGCCGATTTCACCGACTTGCAACTGCTGGGGGAGAAAGCACATGAAGACCACCGACGTGCGAGTGCGGCGTGCGATCACCGCGATCGCGGCCGGACAACCCGTCGTGCTCACCGACGGCACCGACGGTGACGGTTTTCTGGCATTCGCCGCCGAAGCAGCCACGTCGAGCCTGCTGCACTTCGCGGTCCGCCACACCTCGGGCTATGTCCGAGTAGCGTTGCCGGGCAACGAGTGTGAGCGACTGCAGCTGCCGCCGATGTGTCATGGCGACAGTCCGGACTGCGTCTCGGTCGACGTACGTGGAACGGGCACCGGCATCTCTGCGGCAGACCGGGCGAAAACCATTGCGGCACTGGGCTGTGCTGCTACCGTCGGCTCGGATCTGCAACGCCCGGGCCACGTCGTTCCGGTGCAGGCCAACGCAGACGGGGTGCTGCGACGGCGCGGCGCCGCCGAGGCCGCCGCCGACCTGGCGCGGCTGGCCGGCCGGAGGCCTGCGGCCGGCTTCTGCGAGATCGTCTCCCGCCGCGACCCCGTGCAGGTCGCCCGTGGTGGCGAGTTGGTCGAGTTCGCACTCGAATACGGGCTCGCGGTGGTCTCCATCTCCGAACTGGTGGCCTACCGGCGGCGGACCGAACCTCAGGTGGTGCGGCGTGCCGAAGCCGTATTGCCGACCTGGGCCGGGGATTCCCGGGTGCTCGGCTTCCGGGGCGTCCATGACGGAGGCGAGCATCTCGCGGTGATCGTCGGTGCCGCGGATGCGGGCGTGCCGGTGCCGTTGCACGTGCACGTCGAGTGCCTGACCGGCGATGTGTTCGGCTCCAAAGCTTGTCGATGCAGTGGTGAACTCACCAGTGCACTCAACAGAATGTCGGCACAGGGCAGCGGGGTCGTACTGTACCTGCGCCCGGCCGGACCGCCGCGCGCCTGTGGCCTGTTCGCACGTGACGAATCCGCTGACCCCACCGCGGAAACCGTCGCCTGGATGCTGCGCGACCTCGGGGTATATGCCCTCAAACTCGCCGAGGACATGCCAGGATTTGGGCTGGTGCTGTTCGGGGCGATCCGTGAGCACGGCGTGGATGCCCAACCGTGGGCAGCGGCCGGCTGAGAACCGAAGTAAGGCACAAAGAAGACATGAGGCAAAAAGAAGCACATGACGCATAAAGACCTGGCCGGCAAAGCGGCGATCGTCACCGGGGCGGGCGCAGGCATTGGCCTGGCGGTGGCGCAACGGCTTGCCAGCGAGGGCTGTCAGGTGCTCTGCGCGGACATCGACGCCGCGGCAGCCGAAACCGCCGCGACGAAAATCGGTCATGGTGCCGTCGGTCATCAAGCCGACGTCAGCGATGAAGAGCAGGTTATCGCCATGGTCCAGGCGTGCGTCACGTTGTTCGGCGGTGTGGACAAGCTCGTCGCCAATGCCGGTGTCGTTCATTTCGCTTCGCTCATCGACACCTCGGTCCAGGACTTCGACCGCGTCATCGGGATCAATTTGCGTGGGGCCTGGCTCTGCACGAAACACGCAGCGCCACAGATGATCAAGCGCGGAGGCGGAGCGATCGTGAACATGTCGTCGCTGGCCGGACATATCGCGGTGGGCGGGTCCGGCGCGTATGGCATGTCCAAGGCCGCGATCAGCCATCTGAGCCGGATCACGGCCGCCGAGTTGCGTTCGTCCAACATCCGCGCCAATGCGCTGTTGCCCGCCTTCGTCGATACTCCGATGCAGCAGACAGCGATGACGATGTTCGACGAAGCACTCGGCGAGGGCGGTGCCCGCAGCATGATCGGCCGACTGCAGGGCCGGATGGCAGCACCCGAGGAGATGGCCAGCATCGTGGCCTTCCTGCTCTCCGACGACGCGTCGATGATCACCGGAACCACCCAGATCGCCGACGGCGGAACCGTCGCCGCGCTGTGGTGAAGCTCAGGACCGGCTGGTCAGGATGGACAGTGCGATCGCGGTGATCTCATCGGCAACCCCGGAATAGCGGGTGAGATGCCATGTGCGAGCGACGTCTTCGATAAAACTGATTGCCGCGGCGACCAACAGCCGGCCCTCGACGACGGTCGGTGCGGGGATCAGATCGATCCACACCGACTCACGGTCAGCCTGGTTACGCAGGTAGCTCTCCCGCACTTCGGGGGAGGCGTAGGACAACTCTGTGACGCAGACCGCCACCAGATCCGGCGCGTCCAGACTGATCCGGACATGGCCCTCCACCAGCCGCCGTAGACGGTGCACCGCTTCCGATTCCGCGCGCAACGCGCGGATGGCCTCCAGGCTGCGCCACTCGTCGAGGCGGCGGATCAGCGCGTCGAGGATCGCCTGCTTCGAGGAGAAGGAACGGTACAGTCCCGGGCCGGCGATACCGGCGCCCTTGGCGATCTCGCTGGTGCTGACCGCGGGATATCCCTGCGCGCGAAACAGCCGCGCGCCGGTGGCCAGCAGCGTTTCATAACGCGAGAACAACACGTCCACAACGGTGTCGGCCTCAAGCGGTTGCAGCCCGGCGACCGGAGGTGTCCGCGCCGCAGCCATACAGGCGTCATAGAGCAGGGTTCTGAGGTCCTCGGCGGGCAGTGTCAGATTGTGCCGGCCCAGGCTCGTCAGGGTGCTGGACACCGCCCAAGCCCGCAGCTCGGAATGCCGCGGGCTCAGTCCGGGTACCTCCAGCAGGACGCTTTCGCGCATGCCGGCGACGATCGCGTTGATTCGCCGGCGCACCTGAGCGCGGTCATCTTCGTTCAGATACCGCGCCTCTCGCTGCCACAGCACCGTCAGCACCCGGGAAGCCACGGCCGCGGCAATCAGATCTGGCAGGTCGATGCCCAGCGGCCGGGGCTCGGGCTCTGACTCACCATCGCTGAGCCGGCGCGCACTCTGGTACTGATCCTGTCCTGTCCGGATCGCCTCGGCGAGCAGGGCCTGCTTGTTGTCGTAATGCCGGTACAGCGCGCGGGCGGTGACGCCGGCAGCCTCCGCGATGTCCTCCAGCTTGACCGAATGGAAACCACGGTCGATGAAGAGGCGGACAGCCTGGTCGAGGATCTGCTGCTTACGGTCTTTGGGTCGGCGGCGCACGGGCTGGACGGCGGTCTCCATCAAGCCGAACCCCTTTCTGCGCCGCGGGACTTCAATCCTGCCAGAGAAGTACCGCCTAGAGCCGCAGGCCGCTCTGAGACTCGAAGTCCGCCAGGTCGAAGTAGTCGCTGAAGCGGGTGATCCTGCCGCCTTTCACTTCGAACACGCCGGTGACCGGCAGTACGACTTTGCGACCGTCGTTCATGGTGAAGTAGTCGATGCGTTCGGCGAGCACCAGGCCCGGCGCGGACGCCAGCGACACGATGTCCAGTTTGGCAGCCGAGAACGCGTCCAGGAATCCTTGGAAAGCGGCGCGGATTCCGTCGATGCCCTCGATCGGCTGGACCGGCACATTGTGGTAGACGGCGTCTTGGGCGAAGCCGCTGCAGATGGTGTCGAGGTCGCGCGACTCCCAGGATCCGAGGAAGTCACGGACCAGCCGCTCGCTGATCTCCGTTGTGTCGGTCATAATCCAAAGATACATCAGCTGGGCAGAAACGGTCTATCACTTGCGGTTACGCCTCTTGTCGTCCCAATCCTAATGGTATCGGCTGTAGACTTATGCTTGCGCAGTGCATCGCGCCGAGCCTGCAACCCGGCAGTGCACGTGCGAGTAGGGCCACCCAATCTTTTGGCCGGGCAACACAGACGCATTGAGCCTCAACCCAAGTCGGGCACGCTGGCCAGTCGCACATACGCCGATGCGGCCTCCGCGCGGTTGGTCGCATTCAGCTTGCGCAGCACCCTTTTGACGTGTGACTTGACCGTGCCCGCAGAGATCACCAGCTCATCGGCGATCTGCTGGTTAGTGCGACCGGCCGCCATCAGTCGCAACACCTCCACTTCGCGACGGGTCAGCATCGCCATCACCCGCGTCTGTACCTCAGCCAAAGACCTTGCGGCGGGGCTTCGTTCGACCGGTTCGATCTTGCGCAGATCCAGATCCGCGTCCTGCATAGCGCGGGCCGCTTCGTCAGCCGAGGCCAGCGCGCGCAGCACTTCGGCGTGCTGGCGGCGCATGCGCTCCAGCAACACCGTGCGCTCGTAGGCATAACCGAACCCTTCGGCGAAAGCCCACACCGTGTCCCGATCGATCTCGTCGACAATGCGCCCGGAGTAGAGCCGGTCGGCATGCAGGAACCCGATCACCTTGCCCGTCGGCATCACCGGTGCGGCCACGTAGGAGTGCGTGAGCGAGAAGTCGACGATCGGCCTGTTCACCCGCGGATCGTTACGCGCGTCGCGAACGATGGCGGGCGCGTGCCGGCGGATCATCTGCGTCTCGATCAACATGTGATCCAGCGGTGGCGCCACCGACTGCGCGAAGGCCACCATCTTCTCCGCACCAGTCGTGTCCTCACCGAAGTAGGCCGACTCCATGACCATTCGCCCTTCGTGCACACGAAACAGCACGGCGCGGTCGAATCCGCACGACTCCACCAGCTCGCGCGGCGCGCGGTCGACGATGGTCGCCACATCGTCGACTGCGCGCAATTTGCTCAACGCCTCCTGCACGGCCAACAACGCGAAAGTCCGCCGCTTGGCACCGTCCTCGATCAACTCCCGCTCCAAGGCGCACAAGTCCAGCAGCGATTCCAGCGCATCGGTTGCGGTCTCGCGCCCGATCGCCTCGAGCGCATTGCGAACAGCCGCGGCCTTGGCGTCGATGGCTTCGGCGACCACCGCCAGCGGGTCATCGGTGGGGTCGACCCCGCAGCCGTCGAACGCATCGCGGTAACGGCGGGCGGCGTCAGTCTCCCGCACCGGGTGCGAGCGCCACCCGGGGTGGTCTCCATCGGCCAGAGTTCCGAGAACCTGGTCATCGATCACGGTGCTCACTGTCCTCCCGGAAGTGGACTGGCGCGAGAGAATCCGGAAATTGCCCTCCTACGGGGGCAGGAGTCCTCTCCATCGGGGGATCGCTTTGCCACCGCCGCTGCCCGAAGCTGATCGACATGTCTTTCACGACCGTCCCCGCCATCGAACTGCTCACCACACCCGAGGGCAATCGCCAACCCGTATCCGCTGTATGACCAGCTCCGTGCACTGTCTCCCGTTGCGGGATACCGGGATTGGCCGCCGGGGACGGTTCCCGGGGCAGACGAGCCCGTCACTGCGTGGGCCCTGTTCCGTTACGACCAGGTCCACGCGGCGGCACGCGACAGCACCACCTTCTCCTCCCGGGATCCGCTGCAGGAGGCCTCGTCAGCGCCCAGCCTGATGCTGGTCAACACCGATCCGCCCAAGCATGAGGTGGAGCGCAAACTGGTGAGCCAGGCATTCTCGCCGCGGCGCGTTAAACGTCTCGAGGGCTGGTTGGGCGAGTTGGTCCCGCGCCTGCTCGACGATCTCGGAGCCGGCGAGGTGGACGTGATGGAATTCGCCGCGGAGGTCCCCACCCGGGCCATGGTTCGACTGCTCGGCTTGCCCGACGGCGACCACGTACGGTTCCGGCGCTGGGCCAACGCGTTCATGCTGTCGTCGACGCTGACGCCGCAGGAGCGCATGGCGAGCAACGAGGAGATGGTGGCGACGTTCGCCACGCGACTTGCCGAGCACACGGCCCGGTTGGCACAGCGGCCGTCCGGAGCCGATGGTGAGGACGTGGAAGACGCCGAAGATCTGATCTCCGCCCTGCTGCGCGCCGAGGTCGACGGGCAACGGCTCACGCCGGAGGAAATCGTGCGCTTCTGCGTGACGCTGGTGGTCGCGGGCAGCGAAACCACCACCTTCCTCATCGGCAACCTGTTGCACGCCCTTGCGCGAGAACCTCACGTGCAGCGGCGGGTTCGCGCCGACCGTGCACTACTCAACATCTTCATCGAAGAGACGATGCGGCTCGACGGACCACCGCAACGTCTCTTCCGCATCGCCACCCGCGACGTGGAGATCGACGGCAAGTCGATCCGTGCGGGGGACTGGGTGGCGCTGTTCTTCGGTTCGGCCAACCGCGATCCCGCGGTGTTTCCCGACCCCGACCGCCTCGACATCGACCGGCCCAACATTCGCCAGCAGCTGTCACTCGGTCACGGACTGCACTTCTGCCTCGGCGCAGCGCTGGCCAGGCTGGAGGTCATGTCGGTGCTCAACGCCGTACTGGATCGCTGTTCGACCATCACGCTGACCGACGACCCCGGCACCAAGCAGACCGCCAGTCTGCTGACGCACGCGTATGTCCACCTGCCCCTTCACCTTTCATGACGAACGCCGCACGCAACATCGCAGCGACCAAGGCGGTTTACGCCGCGGTTCCGGCGGGCGACCTGCAGACTGCGCTGGCCCACCTGGATCCCGAGGTCCGCATCACCTACTACGGCACCGAAAGCATCCCGTATGCCGGCGAGTATCGGGGCATCGACGAAGCGGTGACGTTCTTCACCACGGTCGGTCAGCACATCGAGATCGTCGAGATGCAGGCATGGAAGTTCATCGCCGAAGGTGACGACCTGGCCGCCTGGGGACGCCAGCGGTTCCGCCGGCTTGCCACCGGACACGAATGGGAGTCGGAGTTCGCCCACATCATCACCCTGCGCGAGGGTCGCTGGCTGCACTTCCGTGACTTCATGAACTCGGCGCTCACGTTGCAAGCGTTCACCTCATGATCCGCCAGATCCCGATATCAGCAAGATACATGCTTGCAGATAATCAGTGTTTTGCTTGGTAATTTGCCGTATGTCATGCGAAATATGAGCGTATCGTCTATGGACATGAGCGCTGCGTTCCGCGTACCCTCGCGGATGTCACACGTCCACTTCGATCAGCCCGGGGGGTGCGCGGCGACATGGTGATCGCGATCGGCCAAGCGGCCAAACCGGTCCGCGCGATCGGCGATTTCTTCGCGATTTCCCTGGATACGTTCCTGGCCAGCTTCCGGGCGCCGTTCGCCTGGCGCGAGTACCTGCTGCAGTGCTGGTTCGTCGCGCGGGTATCGACCCTGCCCGGCATCCTGATGACCATCCCGTGGGCCGTCATTTCGGGATTCCTCTTCAACGTATTGCTGACCGACATCGGCGCCGCCGACTTCTCTGGCACCGGATGCGCGATCTTCACCGTGGATCAGAGCGCCCCGATCGTCACCGTCCTGGTCGTCGCCGGCGCCGGATCCACCGCCATGTGTGCCGATCTGGGGGCCCGCACCATCCGGGAGGAACTCGACGCGCTGCGGGTGATGGGTATCAATCCGATTCAGGCACTTGCGGTTCCCCGCGTGCTGGCGGCCACCACCATCTCGCTGGCCCTCAGTTCGATCGTGACTGCGACAGGATTGATCGGAGCCTTCTTCTGCTCGGTGTTCCTCATGCACGTATCGGCGGGCGCCTGGGTAAGCGGACTCACCACCCTGACCCACACCATCGACGTGATCATCTCGATGATCAAGGCGACGCTGTTCGGCCTCATGGCAGGACTGATCGCCTGCTACAAGGGCATGTCGGTCGGCGGCGGCCCCGCCGGCGTGGGGCGTGCGGTCAACGAGACGGTGGTATTCGCCTTCATCGTCCTGTTCGTCATCAACATCATCGTCACCGCAGTCGGCATGCCGTTCATGGTGTCGTGAGATCATGACAATGACGCAAAGCGTTGCAGCCGAATGGAATCGGCTGGGAGCACAGATGCGGTTCTACATCAGCACCCTGACAGGGATCCCCGATGCCGTACTGCACTACCGGGGCGAACTACTGCGCGTGATCGCGCAGATGGGTCTAGGTGTCGGCACACTCGCGGTGATCGGCGGGACGGTCGTCATCGTCGGTTTCCTGGCGATGACCACCGGCGCAATCGTTGCGGTGCAGGGCTACAACCAGTTCGCGTCGGTGGGGGTGGAGGCCCTTACCGGTTTCGCGTCCGCCTTCTTCAACACCCGCGAGATCCAGCCGGGAACCGTGATGGTCGCACTGGCGGCCACCGTCGGTGCCGGTGCCACGGCGCAGTTGGGCGCCATGCGGATCAACGAGGAGATCGACGCGCTCGAGGTGATCGGCATCCGCAGCGTCAGCTACCTGGCCAGCACCCGGGTGCTGGCCGGCGTGGTCGTGGCAGTGCCGCTGTTCTGCGTCGGGCTGATGACGGCGTACCTGGCCGCCCGGCTGGGCACCACGGCCGTCTACGGGCAGGGCTCCGGCGTCTACGACCACTACTTCAACACTTTTCTTCGTCCCACCGACGTGCTCTGGTCGTCGTTCGAGGTCGTCGTCGTGGCCCTGCTGATCATGCTGGTGTGTACCTACTACGGCTACACCGCGCACGGCGGTCCGGCGGGGGTGGGCGAGGCGGTCGGCCGGGCGGTGCGGGCCTCGATGGTCATCGCCTCGATCGCCATCGTCATCATGACGCTCGCCATCTACGGCCAGTCCCCGAACTTCCACCTCGCGAGCTAGCGACATGAGCCGCGGTCCGGGTCGACACCGTCTGCACGACGGCTGGTGGACGCTGATCCTGTTGACCACCATCGGGATTGTCGTCCTGGTGACTGCGGTGTCGTTCGACGGAACCTTGCACACGTACGTACCGGTGACATTGACCGCGGACCGCTCCGGGCTGGTGATGGACACCGACGCCAAGGTCATGATGCGCGGCGTGCAGGTAGGCCGGGTCAGCCAGATCGCCGACGACAAATCGGGTACCCGGCTCGGCCTGCAACTCGAGCCCGATCAAATGCGTTACATCCCAGCCAATGTCGAGGCACGGATCAGTGCCACCACCGCTTTCGGCGCCAAGTTCGTCGAGTTGGTCGTGCCGCAACAGCCGAGCCGGGCACGACTGGCCGCCGGGGCGGTTCTGCACTCCACGAACGTCGCCACGGAGATCAACACCGTCTTCGAGAATGTGGTGAGCCTGCTCAACGTCATCGACCCTCTGAAGCTCAACGCCGTGCTGACCGCGGTGGCCGACGCCGTACGGGGACAGGGTGAGCGAATCGGCAGGGCCACCACTGATCTCAATGAAGTGCTGACGGCCCTCAACGACCGCAGCGAGAACATCCGCCGGGACTGGAAGTCGTTGAAAAACTTCTCCGACACCTATGACGCCGCCGCCCGGGACATCCTTACCATCCTGGACGCCGCCAGCACCACCAGCACCACGATCACCCATCACGCCAAGGAGTTGGATTCCCTGCTGCTCAACGTCATCGGCCTGTCAAGCTCTGGAACCACTCTGTTGGGGAGAAGTAGGGACAATCTCGTCGCCGGAGTCAACCTTCTGGAACCGACGACCCGACTGCTGGGCAAGTACAGCCCCGAGTACACCTGCTTCCTGCAGGGCGTCACGTGGTACCTCAACAACGGCGGTTACGAGGCATGGGGCGGCGCCGACGGCCGCACACTGCAACTCGATGTCGCTCTGCTGCTGGGCAACGACCCCTACGCCTTCCCTGACAATCTGCCGTTGGTGGCCGCCAAGGGTGGCCCCGGCGGACGACCCGGATGCGGATCGCTGCCCGATGCCAGCAAGAACTTCCCGGTGCGCGAACTGGTCACCAATACCGGCTGGGGCACCGGCATCGACATCCGGCCCAATCCCGGTCTCGGACATCCGTGTTGGGCCGACTATTTCCCGGTGACTCGCGCGGTGCCTGAGCCGCCCTCGATCCGGCAGTGCATTCCCGGCCCGGCGGTCGGCCCCAACCCGGGCGGGCCGCCATACGGTGCGGCGCTGTACGGCCCCGGGGAGTACCGCTGTGGCCCGGGGTACCACCGGCAGCACCTGGCCCACCGTGATCGGCCGAGAAACCACCAGAGCAGGAGAGCAACCATGCGGGACAGTCTGAGAGGCACCGTGCTGCGCCTCGGCGTCTTCTTCGCGGTGTGCCTGCTGACCGCTTTCGTGCTGATTGCCGTCTTCGGAGAGGTGCGGTTCACCGACGGCAAAACCTACTTCGCCGATTTCACGAACGTTTCAAACCTGCGGCAGGGCAAACTCGTTCGCATTGCCGGGGTGGAAGTCGGCAAGGTCACCAAGATTTCCATCAATCCCGATGCAACGGTGCACGTCGAGTTCACCGCAGAGGACTCGGTCACGCTCACCGAAGGGACGCAGGCCGTTATCCGCTACGACAATCTGTTCGGTGACCGCTATCTGGCCCTGGAGGAAGGCGCCGGTAACCTCACCGTTCTGCGCCCCGGACAGACGATTCCCCTGGCGCGCACCAAACCCGCCCTGGATCTCGACGCCCTGATCGGCGGCTTCAAACCACTTTTCCGCGCCCTCAACCCGGACCAGGTCAACGCGCTGAGCGATCAACTCCTGCAGGCTTTCCAGGGACAGGGGCCCACGATCACCTCATTCCTCGATCAGGCCGCGGTGCTGACCAACACGCTGGCCGACCGCGATCAGTTGATCGGGCAGGTCATCGGCAACCTCAACGTCGTCCTGGGTTCGCTTGGCGGCCAGAGCGATCGACTCGATCAGGCAGTCGTCTCACTGTCACAACTGGTGCGCGGACTTGCCGAACGCAAAAACGACATCTCGAATGCGCTGGCCTACACCAACGCCGCGTCGGGTTCCATCGCCGACCTGCTGGCACAGGCGCGTGCGCCGTTCACCAAAGTGGTGCACGAAACCGGCCGCGTCGCAGACATCGCGCTGGCCGACCACGACTATCTCGACAACCTGCTCAACACGCTGCCAGACAAGTATCAGGCGCTGGTACGCCAGGGCATGTACGGCGACTTCTTCGCCTTCTATCTGTGCGACGTGGTGCTCAAGGTCAACGGCAAAGGCGGACAACCGGTGTACGTCAAGGTCGCCGGGCAGCCGACGGGACGGTGCGCGCCGAAATGAGAAGCTTCACCGAACGCAACCGGCTTGTCCTCGGCACGGTCGGCATCGCTGCCGTGACCGCAGCGGTGGTGGGCGCCCTGCAATACCAACATCTTCCGTTCTTCGACCACGGCACGCGCGTCTCAGCCTACTTCGCCGACGCCGGCGGGCTCAGGACCGACAACACCGTCGAGGTGTCCGGCTATCCGGTGGGCAAGGTGTCCTCCATCGAGCTCGACGGACCCGGCGTACTGGTCACCTTCACCATCGACAACGACATCCGGCTCGGTGACCGCACGGAGGCGGCGATCAAGACCAAGGGCCTACTGGGCAGCAAGTTTCTCGATGTCCTGCCGCGCGGCGGGGGCCGGCTCACCGGACCGATCCCGATCGAGCGGACCATGTCGCCCTACCAATTGCCAGATGCGCTAGGCGATTTGGCGACCACGATCAGCGGCCTCAACACCAGCCAGCTGTCGGCGTCGCTGGACATGCTGTCGCAGACCTTCGCCGACACACCGGCAGATTTCCGGAACGCCGTCAAGGGAGTAGCCCGGCTCGCGCAGACCCTCGACGAGCGCGATACCCAGCTGCGCAACCTGCTCGACAATGCGGCCAAAGCGACGCGGGTGCTGGCCAAGCGCACTGACCAGATCGTCGACCTGGTGCGCGACACGAATGCCGTCCTCGCGCAACTGCGAACCCAGAGCACAGCGCTGGACCAACTGTGGGCGAACATCTCGGCGGTGTCGAAACAGTTGCAGGGCTTCATCGCCGAGAATCGGCAGCAACTACGCCCGGCACTGGACAAGCTCAATGGCGTACTCACCATCGTCGAGAACCGCAAAGAGCGCCTCCAACAGGCCCTTCCCTTGCTCAACTCCTATGTCATGTCGCTGGGTGAATCACTGTCGTCGGGACCGTTTTTCAAGGCCTACGTGGTCAATCTGCTGCCTGGCCAGTTCGTGCAGCCGTTCATCAGCGCCGCGTTCTCCGATCTGGGATTGGATCCGGCGACTCTGCTCCCCTCGCAACTGACCGACCCCCCGACCGGTCAGCCGGGCACGCCGGCCTTGCCTGTTCCGTACCCGCGGACGGGGCAGGGCGGCGAACCGCGACTGAATCTGCCCGACGCCATCACCGGCAACCCCGGCGATCCGCGCTACCCGTACCGTCCGGAACCGCCGGCTCCGCCACCAGGTGGACCGCCGCCCGGCCCACCGGTGCAGCAACCGGGAGGCACTCCGTGACAACGAGATTGCGGCGTGCCCGCTCGGTCCTGGCGACCACCCTTGCGCTGGTGTTCGTGGCGGGGGTCATCGTCGCGATGCGGACCGCGGGGGACACCGGCCGGACGGTCGTGGTCGCCTACTTCGACAACAGCAGCGGCCTGTTCGCCGGAGACGACATCCGCATCCGCGGAGTGCCGGTAGGGAAGATCCTCAAGATCGAACCCCAACCACTGCGGTCCAAGATCACCTTCTGGTTCGACCCGCGGCACAAGGTTCCCGCCGATGCGAAGGCAGCGATCCTGTCACCGCAACTGGTGACCGGCCGGGCGATTCAACTGACGCCTCCCTACCACGGCGGCCCCACCATGGTCGACGGTGCGGTCATTCCACAGGACCGCACCGCGGTGCCGGTCGAATGGGACGATCTGCGCAATCAGCTACAACGGCTCACCGAACTGCTGAAACCCACCCGGCCCGGCGGTGTCAGCACGCTCGGCGCCCTCATCAACACCGCCGCCGACAACCTGCGCGGCCAGGGCTCCACCATCCGCGACACCATCCTCAAACTCTCCCAGGCGGTCTCGGCGCTGGGCGACCACAGCAACGACATCTTCGCCACCCTGAAGAACTTGTCGACCTTGGTGACGGCGTTGCACGACAGCGCGGATCTGCTCGAGCAACTCAACCGGAATCTGGCTTCGGTCTCCGCACTGCTGGCCGACGATCCCCACAAGGTCGCCGCGGCGGCCGAGGATCTGAACGCCGTCGTCGCCGACGTTCAAAGTTTCGCCGCCGATAACCGCGAGGCGGTCGGGACGGCATCGGACAAACTGTCGTCGATCACCCAGGCGCTGGTGGCCAGCCTCGACGACATCAAGCAGACCCTGCACATCAGCCCGACCGTGCTGCAGAACTTCAACAACATCTTCGAGCCGGCCAACGGATCGCTGACCGGAGCTCTGGCCGGTACCAATATGGCCAATCCAATCGCGTTCCTGTGCGGGGCAATTCAGGCGGCCTCACGACTCGGCGGGGAGCAGGCAGCGAAGCTCTGCGCGCAGTACATGGCCCCGATCGTCAAGAACCGTCAGTACAACTTCCCGCCGCTGGGGGAGAACCTGTTCGTCGGGGCGCAGGCCAGACCTAACGAGATCACCTACAGCGAGGACTGGATGCGTCCCGACTTCGTGCCGCCCGGTGCGCCGGTACACCCCGATCCCGCCGCCGGCCTTCCCGGACTGATGTTGCCGCCCGGAGCCGGCTCATGAAAAGACTGGTGGCGCTCGCAGCGGCGCTTGCAATCGTGGCCGGCGTTTCCGGATGTGGCTGGCACGGGCTGAACTCACTGCCACTACCCGGCACGGAGGGCAATGGACCCGGCTCATTTGTGATCGCCGTGCAGATGCCCGACGTCAACAACATCCAGGCGAATTCACGGGTGCGCGTCGCGGACGTGACAGTCGGTCACGTCACCAAAATCGAGCGGCAGGGCTGGCACGCGCTGGTCACCATGCGCCTCAACAGTGATGTCGCGCTGCCCGAAAACGCTACGGCAAAAATCGGCACCACCAGCCTGCTGGGCTCCTATCACATCGAGCTGGCGCCACCGAAAACCGAAGCACCCCAGGGTAAGTTGCGTGCCGGATCAGTCATTCCGCTCTCACGCGGCAGTGCCTATCCGAGTACCGAGCAGACGTTGGCAGCGTTGTCCCTGGTACTCAACGGCGGCGGCCTGGGCCAGATCCAGGACATCACCGAGGCATTGAGTACTGCGTTCCGCGGCCGTGAGCATGACGTGCGCAGCTTGATCGGGCAACTGGACCGCTTCTCGGCCTACCTCAACGATCAGTCCGGCGACATCATCGCCGCTACCGACAGTTTGAACAGGGTGGTCGGCAAGTTCGCCACCCAGCAACCCGTACTGGACCGCGCGTTGGCGACCATCCCTGAAGCACTCGCGGTGCTCAACGACGAACGCGACAAGCTCGTCGAGGCCGCCGATCAGTTGAGCAAATTCAGCGCCCTGACGACGGACTCGGTCAACAAAACCAAAGCCAGCCTGGTCAGCGAATTATCACAGTTGGGACCGGTTTTGGAGTCACTGGCCAATGCCGGACCGAGTCTGACGCGGTCGCTGTCGCTACTGGGCACCTTCCCGTTCCCTAATGAGACGTTCCAGAACTTCCAGCGCGGCGACTACGCCAACCTGACGGCGATCGTCGACCTGACGCTCAGCCGGATCGACCAGGGCATCTTCACCGGCACCCGGTGGGAGTGCCATCTCACCCAACTCGAACTGCAGTGGGGCCGCACCATCGGCCAGTTCCCCAGTCCGTGTACCGGTGGCTTCCGGGGCACGCCAGGTAATCCGCTGACGGCCCCCTACCACTTTGAGCAGGGGCCCTAGTGCTACACCTGCCGCGGCGAATCATCGTCCAATTGGTCATCTTCGGCGTCATCGCCCTGAGCGTGCTGGCAGTGACGTTCTTGCACTTCGTCAGATTGCCGGCCATGTTGTTCGGGGTCGGCCGATATACGGTGACGATGCAGCTGCCGGAATCGGGCAGACTCTACGGAACCGGCAACGTCACCTACCGCGGATTCGAGGTGGGCCGAGTGGAATCCGTGCGACTGACCGAGTCCGGCGTCGAAGCGGTGCTGTCTTTGAAATCCGGCATCGACATCCCGTCCGACCTCAAGGCGGAGGTACACAGCCACACCGCGATCGGCGAATCCTACGTCGAGTTGCTGCCCCGCAACGGCACCTCACCGCCACTCAAAGACGGCGACGTGATTGCGCTGTCCAACACCTCGGTGCCGCCCGACATCAATGGATTGCTCAGCTCCGCCAACTCGGCCATCGCTGCGATACCTCGCGACAACCTGCAGACCGTCGTCGACGAGTCATACACCGCCGTCGGTGGCCTGGGGCCCGAACTGTCGCGACTGGTAGCAGGTTCGACTACCTTGGCGACCGACGCCCGCCGGAATCTCGATCCGCTGTTGACGCTGATCGACCGCACGCCAGCGGTGCTTGACTCCCAGACCCAGACCTCGGATGCGATCGCGGGTTGGGCCTCGCACCTGGCGGCCGTCACCGCCGATCTACAGGCGCACGACGGCGCGGTCAGCGGCATCCTCGAGCACGGCGGCCCGGCCCTGCAGGAAGTGCGTCAGCTGATCGACCGCGTGCAACCGACCCTGCCGGTTCTCCTGGCCAACCTGGTCAGCGTCGGCCAGGTGGCGTTGACCTATCAGAACGACATCGAGCAACTCCTCGTCGTGTTCCCACGCTCGATCGAGGCCGAACAGGCGGGCATTCTCGCCAACCTCAACACCAAGCAGGACTATCGAGGGCAGTACTTGAGTTTCAACCTGAACCTCAATCTGCCACCGCCGTGTACCACCGGCTTCCTGCCAGCCCAGCAGCAGCGCATCCCGACGTTCGAGGACTATCCGGGCCGACCGGCCGGTGACCTGTACTGCCGGGTGCCGCAGGACTCACCGCTGAATGTTCGCGGCGCGCGAAACATCCCATGCGAAACCGTGGCCGGAAAGCGGGCGCCCACGGTCAAACTCTGCGAGAGCGCCGAGCAGTACGTGCCGCTCAATGACGGCTTCAACTGGAAGGGCGACCCGAACGCCACGATGTCGGGGCAGGCGGTCCCGCAGTTGCCACCCGGATCCGCGCCCCTGCCGACGCCCCCACCCGCGCCCCCGCCGCCGGCCGCGGCCGAATACGACCCTGCCACCGGCACTTACACCGGACCCGACGGGCACCAGTACACCCGATCGGATCTCGCTCAAACCGCACCGAAGGACAAGACATGGCAATCGATGCTGCTGCCGCCGGGCAGCTGACAGCGGAATCCGTTGCAGCTGAGGATGAATCCCCGGTGCCGATGCGAGGGAGACGGACTCTTTCCGCCCAAGGGTGGTCGACGGTGTTCGGTGTGCTTGCAGTGGTCGCCTTGACGACACTGACTTGCTGGCTCGGAATGCGCTGCCATCAGTCGCGCAACGCTCAGGCCCAGCGCAGTCAGTTCCTTCAGGTGGCCCGGCAGGGTGCACTGAACCTGACGACCATCGATTGGCAGCACGCCGACGTGGATGTGCGGCGAATACTGGACGGCGCCACGGGGGAGTTCTACAACGACTTCGCCAGGCGGTCAGGCCCGTTCATCGAGGTGCTGCAACAGGCCAAGGCCACGACGGTCGGCACCATCACCGAGGCGGGGCTGGAGTCAGAGGCCGCCGATTCCGCCCAGGCGTTGGTGGAAGTGTCCGTACAGACCTCGAATGCCGGCGAAGTTGAACCGGTTCCCCGGATATGGCGAATGCGGGTCACAGTTGCCAAAATCGGCGATCAAGTCAAGGTCTCCAACGTAGGATTCGTGCCATGAGCGCGATCAAATGGTCGCGGGTGCTCACCTACGGACTGCTGCCGGCGGTGGCGTTGTCGCTGGCGGCGGCTGCTGGCTGGCTGAAGTGGCAGGACACATCGGTCCGCGACGGAATCGTGGCTCGCACCGAATCGATACGTGCCGCCACCGAAGGCACCGTCGCGTTGTTGTCCTACAAGCCCGACACCGTGCAGCAGGATCTCGACGCCGCGCGCGGTCGGTTGACCGGTACGTTCCTCAGCGCCTACACCCAACTCACCCACGATGTGGTGATCCCCGGCGCCAAGCAGAAGCAAATCTCCGCCGTCGCGACCGTTCCGGGAGCCGCGTCGGTTTCGGCGACCGCTGACCATGCCGTGGTTCTGTTGTTCGTGAGCCAGACTGTCACCGTCGGCCATGACGCACCTACCAGCACCACGTCCAACGTCCGGGTCACCCTCGACAAACGCGGCGGGCGTTGGCTGATCTCGCAGTTCGATCCGGTCTGAGGTGATGCCGATGCGCCGCTTCGCTTCTCTCATCGTATTGGCCGGCCCGTTGCTGGTCGTCGGCGCGCAACCACAGGCTCACGCTGATGCTGTCGCCTACCTGGTGAACGTGACGATGCGGCCCGGATACGGCTTCGCCAATGCCGATGAGGCTTTGCAGTACGGAAATAGTTTGTGCGACAGGATTTCTGAGGGACGCAGCTATGCGCTGCTGATCGGCGATATCAAGACCGACTTCAACACAGCCGACGAGTATCAAGCGTCTTATCTATTGAGCCAGGCCGTCAACGAGTTGTGCCCTGCCCTGATTTGGCAACTACGCAACTCTGCGGCCAACTATCGGATTGGAGGCTGAGATGCGACGGCTCGTACTCACACTTTCTACACTCTCACTGGGCGTGGTGTCCGGTATGGCCACAGCGCATGCGGACAATAAGCGCCTCAACGACAGCGTGGTCGCCAATGTGTTCACCGTGCAACACCAGGCCGGCTGCAAAAACGATGTAAGGATCAACCCCCAGCTGCAGTTTGCCGCTCAACGGCACACGCTGGATGTCCTGAACAACCGAAACCTTAATGGCGACATCGGCTCCGACGGTTCCACACCCCAGGACCGAGCCGCCGCTGCCGGCTATCGCGGCAAGGTCGCCGAAACGGTGGCAATAAATCCCGCCATGGCGATCAGCGGGGTCGAGTTGCTCAACCAGTGGTATTACGAGCCCGCATATTTCGCGATCATGTCGAACTGCGCCAACAGTCAGATTGGCGTGTGGTCGGAGAACAGCCCGGACCGGACTGTTGTGGTAGCGGTCTATGGCCAGCCTGACGCCCCCACTGTTACCCCACCCCGGTCGCCATCCGCTGTGGCAGCGCAGGAGAACATTCCTCTTGATCCCCGGCCGGATTACGACGCCACCGACGAGATCGAGTACGCGGTCGATTGGTTTCCCTGGATCCTGCGCGGCGTGAACCCGCCGCCTGGAATTCCGCCGGAGTAGAGGAGCAGTGCGGCGCAACCGTTGAGCATCAGATAAGCTTATTTATCAAGGCCTTTCGTCCTCGTCGCGATCCGAACTTGTCGGTGGTCCTTCGTAGAATTCGGGTATGTCATCGAGTTCGCTTGAGGAGATCGTGGAGGTCTTCGACGCGTCCGAGGAGGTGCAGGACCGGCTGTGCGCGTTGAGCTTTGACGCACTCACCACCCCCGAGCTGCTGCGGGCCCTGGAGCGCCTGGAACGCCGCGAGCGCCGAGATCGGTCGGTGCGCCACACCCTGATCAACCAACTCAAAACCCAGGCCAGTGCGGACGAGCTCGGCGGCAAACTGCCCGCCGCACTGGCCGACCGGCTACGGATCACCAAAGCCGAAGCCAACACCGGACCAGGGCAAGCCCTACACCGCGCACATGCGAGTGACCAAGGTCGACAGAGAGCAGATGTTGTTCGACGTCAATTCCCGGCCGAGCTAGGCAGCCGATCGGCAGTGGCGGCCAACACCTGCCGGCACCCCGCCCACATTCGGTCAATGATGTCGGCGGCCGGCGGAAGATCGTCGATGCGCCCGGCGACCTGACCGGTGTTCGCGACACTGGCGTCCATATCGCCGTCGAAGTAAAGCCGTTGCACCCGCTGCAGTGCTGCGCCTCCGGCCTCGAATGATCCGGCGCTATCCAGCTTTTCGGCGGCAGGCGTCCGAATCACGCGCATCATCCGCCTGCCGTCCAGAGGCAGCAGCACCGTGGACGTCTCGTCGGCACTGACCACCGCCTGCTTGAGGTTGCCGTGCACCGGGGAGTCCGCCGAAGCCAGCAGTCGGGTTCCCATCTGCACACCGTCGGCGCCGAGTACCAACGCGGCAGCCATCGATCGGGCGTCACAGATACCACCCGCCGCCACGATCGGCACGTCGACATGTGCTGCCACCAAGGGCAATAAGACCATCGTCGAGGCGCCGAAGCGATTCTTGAAGCCGCCCCCCTCCACACCTTCGACCACCAGGCCGTCCACGCCGGCGTCCACGGCCTTCCTCGCCGCCGCCAGCGTGCCGACCACGTGGAACACGGTGATGCCAGCGTCATGCAGGCGGGTGGTGAACAGCGACGGGTCACCGGCCGACGTCGTGACAAAACGAATATTGTTGTCCGCCAGGAGATCGACGACCGCCTGGTCGCGATTGAACAGCAACGCGATGTTGGCTCCGACGGGCCGGTCGGTGAGTTCGCCCACCCGCTGCACGTCGGCACGACCCTGTTCGGACGTGGTTTCGATAATTCCCAGCGCCCCGGCATTGGACACCGCCGCCGCCAGTTGAGCGCCGGCGATGTAGGTCATGGGCGCTTGAACGATCGGGATGTCAATGCCCGCCAGCGCGCATAACCGGTTGGTCTGATCAATCGGCATGGGGCCCTCCGCGTTTGACGTTGCGCGGGTCGATCAGGTCACGGAAACCTTCGGCGCGGGTCACCGACGCACCGAGGCTGCGCACCCGCTCGCTCAGCACCCTGTCTGATGTCACGACCCGGATTTCGCTGGGCCGTGGGTCGGCCCGGACCAACCGGACGATCTCGTCATCGGCCGAATTCGCCGCCGCCCGAGGCGCATACGTCACCTCGATCAGTGACGACCGGATCGGCGTCGACGGCGGGCGCTCGAACACTACCGTGACCGGCTCACGCTGAGCGTCGGCCCAGCTGTCAAGCCGGTCCGCCAACACCACCATGGCGCGCTGACGATCCTTCCACCAGCCATCCGGGCGACTACCGATGACATTCATTCCGTCGACGATCCACCGCACACCTCACGGTACGACCATGCTCAGAACCAGCGACGTCTGCGGGTGGTCCTGCTGTAATTTCGGGCACTCTCTTCCAGAGCTCCCAGCGCGTTGATGATTTCCAGTTGCGACAGAATCATCAGCCCGTTCAGCTGCTTGAGCCGCTCCGGGTTGGCGGCAATCGACTCCTCATCGTCGACATAGATGAGCAGAAAGTCCCGCAGCGCCTGACTGCCCTTCATCCGCTCGGGGACCTTCATCTGCCGCAGGACAGTGGCCATCTCGGGCTCGTCGGTCACAACAGCGCTCCTTCACGTCGAGTGTCACGCGTTAGCGTAGATGCCTCGACAGCGTGAAAGTCAGAGCAGCCGCTCGCGGGCCTGCTCGTCCTCGCCCTCGTGTTGGCGATCTTCTTGCTCGTCGGCGGGCGCGGTGGCCGACGCCAGGCTTGCTTTCGAGGCGCCACCGGAGGCCCCGGCGCCGCTCATCCCGCTGCCCAGCGGGGCCGCACCGCTCATCGCCGACGAACCAGCGTTGGCAACCGCGGATGTTGTCCCCGGCGACGCCGCCTCAGCTGCGAAACCCGCTACCAGGGGATTGCTCGCCGCGGCGCCGAGTTGGCTCTGCAATGCGGCGGCACCTAGTCCGCCCCCGCTGAGGCTGGACCCGCTGGCCGCCCCGAACCGCGACATGGTGGCCGTACTGAACGCCAACGCGCCTGCCGCGGAATCGTCGGATTCGCCATACATCCTGGCGATGTCGGTCAACGCGCTGCCAGCGCGCATCAGTTCTTCCTGAGCAGCAGTATTCTGCGCGAGCATGGTCGCGGCCTCCTGCGCAAAGGCCATCACCGCCTGCATCGAGACTTCTTCGCCGCCAGCAGGTATCAGGCCGGTCAACACCGACATGGCCGCCGTCGAAGCGGTGCTGATGCCCTGGCTACCGATGTCGACCAATTGCGAACCGATGTCACCGGCGGCCGGGTCATGGGACATGGAATCCATTGCCATCTGCGTGCTGCTCCTGTGTTTGTGCGCGGCCACTACGGCGAGCGTGCCGGTCCGGCCGCGCTGGACAACAACTCAATTCTAAGGTCCCCGCAGGGGGCCCCGAAGCACTTTCTGCTGCGCCGGAACCGGCCCTGAGCACAATGCGCAAAACTACGAAATCGTCGCTTACTCCGACTATCGCCCACAACCGCGACATGGCTTCCACCGCGCCCTAACTTCGATTCCAACAAGTGAGGCGTCTGCCACGCGGGAACGCATTGTCCGTCAATTTTCGCATCGCGGGGAAAATCCGGCTTTGCAGAGATGAGGAGTACACGAATGGAACCCATGACATTTGATCCGGTCGTCGGCGACATCGGTGCGCAGGTGGTACAACTCGGCATCAGCAGCCTCGAGGCCGGCGAGCACGCACAACTGTCCATCACCGGCCTGGCGCCCGCCGGCGCCGACGAGGTATCGATGCAGGCAGTGACTGCTTTCCATGAGGACGCCGCAGCATTGCTGCAGGTGCACCGAGCCGCCCAGGAAGAACTGGTGCGCACCGGTACGACCTTCACGCAGATTTCGCAGACCTACACCGATGCCGACCGGTCAGCCGCTGACGCCGTCATTCTCAGCGCGCTGCCGATGTCGAATCCGTGGGCCAGCGAATAAATTACCGCTATTTCCACTAATTAGGAGTCAGAAATGCGCGCCCACGACAATTCCCACCGCCACGTCGACAATGTCATCGATTTGGCCGACCAGGCCATGTTCCTGGGCGAAAAGGCCACCGGAGCCACCGGCCTGCTGCAGTGCGCCTGGGTTTACCACCGCGCGATCGACCTCGACGGCCTGCGGACGTTTTATGGCCACCTGCGGCAGGGACGGCTGCGGCGCAGCATCGAGCGCTCACCATTGCCGTTCGGCCGCCACCGGTGGGTGACCCCGCAACGTTGGTCCGACGTCGAGATCGTCGCGACGCCGCGACTTCGCGCGGAGTTCGATGCCTGGCTCGTCGAGCAGGCGCACACTCCGCTGGACGCGGAGCATGGGCCGCCGTGGCACCTTGCGGTGCTCCCGTTCACCGAAGGGGGCGCCGGGGTGAGTCTGGTGCTGTCGCATTGCCTGGCTGACGGACTGGGGCTGTGCGAGGCGTTGGTGGACGCCGCTTCGGGACACGACGACGCGATCCGCTGGCCCGCGGCCCGGTCGCGCCGGCGCTCGAAAGTGCTGCGGAAAGACCTTCGTCAGACGATGCGCGATATGCCGGCTACCGGCCGCGCCGCCCGCGCCGTTGCCCGGTTGGCCTGGCGGGAACGCGGCGCCGCCGCGCCGGCGTCGTCGACTCGGCGGGCCGCCAGGGATGAACTGGTTGCGATGCCGATGACGACGGTTTTCCTCGACGGCAGAGAGTGGGACTCGCGCGCGCACGCACTCGGTGGCACCAGCAACACATTGTTCGCCGCGGTCGCGGCCCGGTTGGGTCAGCGGGTGGGCCGGGTGGCGGCAGACGGCTCGCTTGTCCTGGCCATGCCTGTCAACGAGCGCATTCCCGGCGATACCCGCGCCAACGCGGTGACCAACGCCGACATCACCATCCCGCGCGTACCGGATCCGACCGACCTTCGTGAGATCCGGTGGACCATCAAGGATGCGCTGACCCGCCACAAGGAGGCTCCCAATGAGCGGTGGGACCTGATGCCGCTGGTGCCCTTCCTGCCCAAGCGAATGGTCAGAAAGTTGGTCGGGATCGCTGCCGGCACGCCGAGCACCGTCGTCACGTCCAACGTCGGCGCCATCGACTCTGCGGTGACGCGGGCCGACGGCACACCAGCCGACTGTTTCGCGGTGATGTCGCTGTTTCCCGGGGTGACGACGTCGATGATGCACAGCACCGGAGGACGGTTGGCGCTGGCTTCCGGACGCGTGCAGGGCCGCATGTTCATCTCCGTCCTTGCTTATCAGCCGGACCGC
This sequence comes from Mycobacterium sp. TY814, assembly GCF_030755175.1. Taxonomy (NCBI): domain Bacteria; kingdom Bacillati; phylum Actinomycetota; class Actinomycetes; order Mycobacteriales; family Mycobacteriaceae; genus Mycobacterium; species Mycobacterium sp. TY814. The sequence continues at coordinate 1,489,292 of NZ_JAUFRY010000002.1, read as the reverse complement.
TTCAATTCGGATGACGTTCTGCGGCAGGACCTTCTGAGCACGCTGGGGGAGTTCGGATTGGCCGCCACCTGCGGCTGGTCACATCCGGTCGACGAAGCCGCCTAACGGCCGCGGGCCGTGTCGGTCGATCCGCGCGGGGAGCGCGCGGATCGATTGGCGGCCGCGAACTCCTGTTCCGGTCGGCCCGTCGTCCCGTATCGCAACCCCACACTCACCTCCCCGGTGGTGGCCAGCGCGGCCAGATAGCGTTGCGCCGTCGCTCGCGAAATACCGATCGCGCCGGCTACCTCTGCGGCGGACATCGGCGCCTCGGACGAGTGCAAGGCTTGCAGCACAAGCTTTTTCGTCGGCGATGCCACCGTGGTGGTCGACTGAACCGGAACGACCTTGGGGCGCAGCGCATCCAGCGCCGAGTCCACGTCGGCGGCGCTCAGGTTCGGACTGGACAGGATCTTGCGGTAACGCGCGTAGCCGGACAGCCGCGCGGCCAGTTCAGTCGTCGCGAAGGGCTTGACCAGATAACTCACCGCGCCCGCCGCCATCGCCGAGCGGACGGTGTCGGCCTCCGTGGCCGCCGTGAGAACCATGCTGTCGCTGCGTAGTTCGCGAATGAAATCAATGCCGGAGCCGTCGGGCAGGTAGACATCGACCAGTGCGAGGTCGACGGGAGCGGCGCGTCGGGCGGCGGCCAGGGTGTTAGCGGTGGCGGCCACAACGAAACCAGGCATCGCATCGACGATTCCGGCATGCATGTTGGCGACCCGGAAGTCGTCGTCGACCACCAGCACGGTCAGGTCTGTTCCGCCCACTGCTCCTCCTCAGTCATCACACCCGGCAGGCGGGCGATGAACTCTGCACCCACCAGCCCCGCCGGGGCGGCCGGGTCACCCGGACTGGACAACCGAAGTTCACCGCCGAGAGAGCGGCTGATCTGGCGTGACAACGCGAGCCCGATGCCGCGGCCACCAGGTATTCCGGAGTCGGGCTTGGTCGTTGTGCCCTCGGTGAACATCTTCTCGACGAAGTCGGGTGCGACGCCGTCACCACTGTCGGCCACCGTGACATGCAGGGTCGAGCCCTCCTGCACGAGTTCGATTTCCACTTCCTTGACCGGGTTCTCACTCATCCGGGCGGCGTCGATCGCATTGTCGAGCAGATTGCCTACCACGGTAGTGACGTCCACGGGAAGCTCGAGCCGTCCTGACACCCAGGTGTTTTCGCCGATCCTGAGCGTCACGCCCGCTTCCCGGGCGGCCGCGGCCTTGGCACCGAGGAATGCCTGCAGGTGATTGTCGCGGATGGAATCGATGCCGGGAATTGCCGAACCGAGCGGACCGGATCCGAGCAACTCCTCCAGGTATTGGAGTCCCTCCTCGACATGGCCGGTGTGCAACAGCCCGTTCAGCAGATGGAGCCGGTTGGCGAACTCATGACGCTGCGCGCGCAGCGCCGTGCTCATCACCTGCACGGCATCGAGTTGCCGGGTCAGTGACTCGACATCGGTCCGGTCACGCACCACCAGTACGGTGCCCAGCGGCCGGCCGTCACGCTGCACTTTGCGGGCGGAGACCACCACGATGCGCTGTCCGATGGTGGCCAGAGTCGGTGCCGAGTCGGCGGCGTGGAACACATCGAGAACACGTGGTGTCAAACCGATTTCGTCGATTCGGCCGCCCAGCTCGGTACCGATCTCGAGTAACCGGCAGGCTTCGTCGTTGACGAAGGTGATGCTGCCGGTTTCGTCCGCCGCCAGCACACCCTCGCCGATGCCGTGCAGCACGGCAGCCTGCGTGCGGACCAGTTCGGCCATCTCGGCCGGTCGCAGGCCGAGCGTCATTCCCCGCCAGCGCCGGGCCAGCGCCACCGAGCCGACCACGCCGATCAGCAGCGCCGCGCCGCCCAGCGGGGCCAGCACCCGGAGATTCCTGGAGAACTGTTCGTCGAACTCCTTGGTGGATATGCCGACGCTGACCATGCCCAGCACCCGGTTCGTCCCCGGTTCGACCACGGGCACCTTGGCCACGATGGACCGTCCCAGAGTGCCCGACTGATGGACGACTTCTTCGTGTCCGCTGAGGGCTTTCGAGGGATCGGTGCTCACCCGCAGGCCCAGCTCGGCGCGGCGGGGGTGCGCGAGCCTGATGCCCTGCGCGTTGGTGATGACGACGAACAACACATGAGTGCGTTGCTCTACCCGGGTGGCCACGGACTGCAGCGGGCCCGTAGCAAGCTCATTGGTCAGGGCCGGCGGCGCGGTCACGGTCGGGGTCAACGAGACATCCTCGTAGCGGCCGATGTTGTTCAGCACGGTCGGGGAGGACGCCACGACGCGTGCGATATCCATTGCGTGCACGCCGTATTGCAGGTCCAGACGGTGGCGGTTGAACTCGGCGAACAGCCCGAACGCCACGATCAGCGTCAGCGTGACGACGACCAGTTGCAGCAGAAGAATCCGGCTGGCGAGCCGCAGGTCGATGCGACCCCTGGTGGCCATGCCGGGGACCCTATCACGCCATCTGAGCAGAATGCGCAAAACCGATGGACTCATGTGCCGGGTGGTCGGGCCCACCGCTACCATCGGCCCATGCGCGACTCGAAGATCCTGATCACCGGCGTCACCGGACAGGTTGCCACACCCGTTGCCATCGCCTTGGCGGCCGATAACGACGTCTGGGGAGTGGCCCGCTTCACCGACGCGGCCGCGCGCAGCACCCTCGAGCAAGCAGGCGTGCACTGCGAGACGGTCAACCTGGCCGCCGGGGATTTCAACGGCCTGCCGTCAGACTTCGACTACGTCCTGAACCTCGCGGTCGCCAAGAGCGGCAAGTGGGACAAGGATCTGGCAGCCAATGCCGACGCCGTCGGCCTGCTGATGGCGCACTGCCGCGGCGCACAGGCCTTTCTGCACTGCTCCTCAGCTGCCGTCTACGACCCACCCGACGACGAAATCCGTTCGGAGAGTGCGGCGCTGGGCGACAACCACAAGCCGCTGTTCCCCACCTACTCGATCTCGAAGATCGCGGGGGAGGCGGTCGCGCGTTCGATGTCACGCGCCTTGGGGCTGCCGACGACAATCGCCCGGCTGAACGTTCCCTACGGCGACAACGGGGGGTGGATGTTCTACCACATGGAGATGATGCTGGCCGGTATCCCGATCCCGGTGCCCACGGGCCAACCGGCTCGCTACAACCCGATCCATCAGGACGACATCATCGCGACCATCCCCAAACTGCTTGAGGCAGCATCAGTCCCGGCGACCACCGTCAACTGGGCAGGCGATCAGATCGTCAGCATTCAGGAATGGTGCGCCTTCCTCGGTACGCTGGTCGGCCGTGAACCGGTCTTCGACGAAAGCCCGCAAGCGCTGCGCGGCAACCCCGTCGATGTGAGCAGACTTCATGAGCTCATCGGCTCCGGCAGCTCGGTCGACTGGCAGGATGGGCTGCGCCGGATGGCGGCCAAGTTCCACCCCGAACTGGTCAGCGCCTGACCTCAGTTTTCACATCACCGCGCCGCCGTTGACGCCGAGCACCTGACCGGTGATGAAGCCTGCCTCATCCGAGCTCAGGAACCCGACGGCGGCCGCGATGTCCGCGGGAGAACCCATGTGGCCCAGCGGAATCAGCTTCGCCAGCTGCTCGGGCGAGCCGAGCCGGCCCGTTGCTTGCGCCCCTCGTGACATCGGCGTGTCAATACTCGAGGGCGGCACGTTGTTGACGGTGATCCCTTGCGGCGCATACTCTTTGGCGAGCGACTTGGTCAACGTGATGACTCCGCCTTTGGCCGCCGCGTAGTGCGCCATGTACGGAGAACCGCGTTGAGCGCTTGACGAGGAGATCATCACGATCCGGCCCCATCCCGCGGCGACCATATCCGGCAGCGCGACCTGGCAACAATGGAAGGTTCCGGTCAGATTGATGTCGATGATCTCAGCCCAGGACTCGGCGGTGATGTCCGCGAATGGCGAGAACGCCGCCTTTCCAGCGCTCGTCACCAGCACAGCGACGGGCCCCAACTCGGCTCGCACCGTGGCGAAGGCGTGCTCGACACCGGGCCGGTCCCGCACATCTGCTTCGATGCCGAGAGCCGTGACACCCGCGGCCTCCAGGTCGGCGGCGACGCGCCCGGCGGCGTCCCCGTTGATGTCCAGTACCGCCACCCGGTGGCCGCGTCTGCCCAGTTCGTGACAGGTTGCCTCGCCGATTCCCGAAGCCCCGCCCGTCACCACCGCGACGCGCATCAACGACCTCCCCGGTAGATCGACGCGACCCATGACTGCGTGCACAGCTGCTGCTGAGCGGTCGCGGGGTTGACCCCGGCGGCTTGGAGCGCCGCCGTCCGTTGCGCCCTGGCGCCGGGTGGATCGTCGTCCTCGCTCAGCGCGCACAGCACGTCGCCGGTGCGCACCCAGGCGCGTGACTCATCGCCCGGAGCTGCCGCCGCCTGGGTGTCGAGGACGGCGACGGTCACCAGCTTGTCGTCAGCCCACCGATACAGCGTCACAGTTCCCGACGCGGCACTGGAGTGGGCGTAGTTTCCGAAAAATCCCTCGGTTGTTCGGTAGAACTGCCGGAACCCGAACATCTCACCGGCGCGCACGAACCGGTCACGCGAGGCGGTCATCCGCCACACCGCCATCGGCTCTCCACCGGTCCCGCCACGGCCGGTGACGACCAGCAACACGGGCGTTCCGCTGTCATCGATGTCCTGCAACAGTGGCGCGACGCCGGTTCCACCCACTTCTTCGGTGGGCTCCCGGAACTGCTGAATCACGCTGCCGCGGCTCTGCAAGCTGAACGACCAGGGGAGGTCACTGGACACGTCCAGAGTGAGGTCACCGATCGCAAGCGCACAGTGCACATGCTGATCTGCCAGCTTCGGCTCGCTGGGCAGGTGCAGGGTGCTACATGATTGCTGTTGTGGCGCACTCACATTGGTGGTCGTCGTAGTGGTGGTCATCGTAGTGGTGGTCGTCATCGTATTGGTCGATGTGACCGGCCCCGACTTTTGCGAATCGGCGCAGCCGCCGAGTGACAACGCTGCGGCCAACGCCGCCAAGACAAGTCCGACCGGTGCCGAACGGCGGCTGATGAGCATGCCGCGAGCCTATCGTCCGGCCATACGACGAATGGTCCCGATGACTCGGGACCATTCGTTCGCCTCAGCTCGTCAGAGTCGTTCCGCCTCGCTGCCCTTGTGATACCGGGTCAGGAAACCGATCGCCCCGATGGCGGCGGCGCCGCCGAAGACCAGCGAGAAGACGATGTTGACGGCCATCGCCCCGGCGAACATGCCGAAGGTCATCGAGATGTACAGCATCCAGAACAAGCGGAAGACGGATCCGGCAGCGACCAGGGCCAGGCTGACGCCGATCCACAGGCTCCACTGCCGGTCAACTCGGTTGATCTGAGCCTGGATGCCGGCGGGGACGATGTTCATGTGCGGTGGTTTCCTTTCGTGGCGCGCCGCCTTGGTGGCGTCGTCGTTGCACGAAGTACACCGGTGCCGCACCGCTACCGATCCCAAAAACCTCAGATGCGCTGCAGCTCGATGACCGGGATCACGCGGTCGGTCTTGGACTGATAACCGCCGAACCCTGGTGCCTGCTCGACAATCCGCGGGTACACGGCGTCGCGCTCGTCATCCGGCAGCTCGCGGGCCCGCACGTCGTAGGCGTCGGTGCCGATCTCGATGTGCGCGACGGGGTTGGCGCGCAGGTTGTGCAGCCACGCGGGGTCGACGTCAGCGCCGGCGTAGGAGCCGACGATCAGTAACTTGCCATCGATGTCGAAGGTCATCACCGGGTTGATGCGCTGCTTGCCGGACTTGGCGCCGGTGGTGTGCAGCAATAACAAGGTCGCCCCTTCAAACGGACCACCGACCTTTCCACCGTTGGCGCGGAACTCGTCGATAATCGCGGAATTGCCAGAGACATCGGGGCGATCAGCCATGGTCGGACACTCCTATCTGCGGGTGGTTCATCTCAGCTTGGAACATCCGGTATTGCTCGGCGCGACCGGGGCGCCGTCGCACCACCAGCCAACCGACCGCAAGCAGCAGGAACCACGCCGGGAACCAGCCCAACGCCACAGCGGTGTCAGGTCCGGTCGACAGCGTCCAGATGACGAATGCGAAAAAGGCGAGGATGGCCCAGCACATCACCGTGCCGCCCGGCATCCGATACTCCGATTCCGCGTTCCGCTCCGGATGCCGACGACGGTAAACCAGGTAACTGGCCACGATCATCACCCACACGAACATGAACAACAGTGACGCGACAGTGGTGATGACGGTGAAGACGTCCATCACCGAACCGCCCGCATACAGCAGGGGAACCGAAATCAACAGCAGGGGAGCGGTCATCAGCACGGCGGACCCCGGTACACCACCACGGTTGAGTCGTCCGAACACCGATGGTGCGCTGCCTTCATCGGCAAGGCCGAACAGCATCCGGCCGGTGGAGAAGACACCCGAGTTCGCCGAGGAGGCCGCCGAGGTGACCACGACGAAGTTCACCAGTGATGCCGCGGCACCGAGACCGGCCAGCGCGAACATGGTCACGAACGGAGACTCTCCGCCGGCGAAGTGCCGCCACGGCACCACGGCGAGGATCGCCAGTAGCGCGGCGATATAGAAGATCGCCACCCGCATCGGGACGGCGTTGATAGCCCGCGGAAGTGTGCGGTGCGGGTCGGCGGTCTCGGCTGCGGCGGTGCCGACCAGTTCCACACCCACGAATGCGAAGAAAGCGATCTGGAAGCCGCTGACGACACCCATGAAACCTGTCGCGAAGAACCCGCCGTCGTTCCACAGGTTTGCCACTGCCGCGCGGTCACCGCGCGGCGAGACGAAATCCGTGGCCACCAGGACGATGCCGACCACGATCAGCCCTACGATCGCCGCGATCTTGACCAACGAGAACCAGAACTCGATCTCCCCGAAATTGCGCACGCTGAACAGGTTGAAAGCCAAGACGAGCGTCACGGTCACCAGGGCTGGGATCCAGTCGGGCAGGTCGGGCCACCAGTACTGCGAATAACCCACGATTGCCACGATTTCGGCGATACCGGTGACCACCCATGCGAACCAGTAAGACCACCCGACGAAGAAACCCGCTGCGGGGCCCAGCAAGTCGGCCGCGAAATCGACAAACGATTTGTAGTTCAGGTTCGACAACAGTAATTCGCCCATCGCGCGGAGCACGAAGAAGACAAAGAATCCGATGACGGCATAAACCACGACGACCGCCGGACCTGCTTGCGTGATCGTGCGACCCGACCCCATGAAAAGCCCGGTTCCGATTGCCCCGCCGATGGCGATCAGCTGGATCTGACGATTCGAGAGGTCGCGATGCAGGTGCCGGACGGCTCTTGCATCCGGCTCATCAGCCGACATCGGGACGCACCATGGCCACGACATTAGGGGCAGCATCCCCGCGCCGCGGGCATTTCCGCGGCAACAGCCACGACTGTGGGCGCATCACCCACAGCCGGCGATCTCGGTGTGCGCAATGCTGTTGAAGCAGTTGAGTATTCGTGCTAGGCGAGATACACGCTACCCGCGGTGAGCACATCACCCGCTGCCAGGTCGCTCTTACTCAGTCCGCGAAGCAGGATCCCGATATTCTCGCCGGTCGACGCGGTATCCAACTTCTTGCGAAACGCCTCGATCGCATCGACCCGCACCGGCGGACCGTCGTTGATCCGTACCTGATCGCCGACCCTCAGTTGCCCGGACTCGACCCGGCCTGTTGCCACCGTGCCCCGCCCCTTGATCGCGAAGACATCCTGGACGGTCATGCGAAACATGAGGGCACGCTAGTCGATCGGCCAGATATTTCCCAGAGCTGACCGCAAAAATATCGACACAAATCCCAACTCGGTTCGGCAGTAACTCAATTCGTCGTACGCTGAGCCGGTGAATTGGTTCCAGCGTGCGCGAAAGGCCAGCGCGGGTCAGCGGGTCCGGCGATCCGACAAACAGCAGGCGGCGGACACTCTCGCCGAACTCACCGCGCTCAACGCCGAACGGGAACGGCTGCAGCGCGACGGAATCGCTGGCGTAGCCACCATTGTGGGAATCCGCGAGAACGTCGCCACCACTTCGTTGGGCCGCTGGCACGAACTCGAGCTCGACGTCGAAATGCCCGACCGCGAAACGTTCCGGGCCATCCGTCGCGTTGCCCTGGAGCTGTCGTCGGCACCGCACATCGCGATCGGCGCCCGGGTCCCGGTACGCGTCGACCCTCGCGACTGTTCGAAGGTCCTGGTCGTCGCGACGGTGTAGGGCTTACGCGTTCGTCGTCGCGAGCCGGGAGAGCAGGACCTCGGCCAGTTGCTCTCCGCGATCCTCCTGCAGAAAGTGCGCGGCACCTTCGATCCGCACCTGCTCACCGGCGGTGGGGATCAGATCGCAGAACAGCTGCCCGGCCTTCGGGTAGGGGAAGACCGGATCCGAGTCCGAAAAGGCAACCAGCGCAGGCTTATTCCACCGCGAGAGGTCATCGGTGATGGCCCGCATCTTTTCGGTGCCCGGCGCGTCCTCGGTGATGGGAACCAGCAGGGGGAACTGGGCCGCTCCGGCTTTGGACTCCGTGGTGGGGAACGGTGCGTCGTAGGCGGCCACGATGTCGTCGGGCAACTGGGTTGTGGTGGCACTCTGGATGACAAACCCCACCGGCAGATCCGGATTCTTCTCCGCGAAGTTGCGCCACGCCATGAAACCCTTGGACACGTTGCCGGTGAACAGTCCGGTATTCATGATCATCAGCGCCTGGACCCGTTCGGAATTCTCCGTTGCCCACCGCAACCCGATCGGGCCCCCCCAGTCCTGCACCACTACGGTCGCGTCATGCAGGTCCAAAGAGCTCAGCACTTTCGCGACCAGATCGCTGTGGCGGTCGTAGGTGTACCACCGGCGGTCGGTGGGCTTGTCCGAGCGGCCGAAGCCGGCCAGGTCGGGCACGATGACGCGGCGTCCGGCCGCGACCAGCGGGGGGAGCATCTTGCGGTACAGGAAGGCCCAGCTGGGTTCGCCGTGGAAGCACACGACGGGCGTGCCGTCGCGCGGTCCTTCGTCGAGATAGTGCATCCGCAACCCGTCGACCTCAAGGTAGTTCGGCGCAAAGCTGTACCCCGGTAGATTCTCGAAGCGCTCGTCGGGGGTGCGGAAAATCTCGGGGCGGGGACTCATCGCGGCGATCTCCAATCAATCGTGGGTCGGACCTCAACGTAACCGTGTTTTGACCGACCAGTCAACTATTCGGTATCCTGGGACCATGCCCCGAACTTCGGATGCCCGGGACCGCATCGTGTCCACGGCGGCGCGCCTGTTCCTCGAGCGCAGCTACCACGACGTGGGGGTGGAGGAATTGTGCGCGGTGGCCGATGTCCGCAAAGGCAGCTTCTACCACTACTTCTCGTCGAAAGCAGAGGTGGCGAAGGCGGTTGTCGACCTGCACCTGGGGGTGTTTCAGGCTCGCCTGTCCGCCAGGCCGGGAACCAGCCCGGCCGAGCGGCTGTTGGCCATTCCGGATGCGATCGCGGGTATTCAGACCGGATTGCACGGTCAGTTCGGGAGGTTCGTCGGGTGCCCATTCGGCAACCTGGCGGCGGAGTTGTCCACCACTGACGAAGCCGTTCGTGGCCACTTGGCCGGGCGACTGGCCGCACTCGAAGGCCACCTCGCCGGCATCTGCCGAGACGCTGCCGCGGACGGGACGCTACGTGCCGACGTCGATCCTGACCGATTGGCTCACGCGTTGTTCGCGCACTATCAGGGCCTGATCCTGCTGGCCAAGCTGCACGGCTCAACCGTGTCGGATCTGGCGCCCGCCCTGCACGAATTCATCGACAGCTACTTGAGCCGCCCTGCTGCGAGTCGCGGTTAAGTGACCTTGACCATCAGCTTGCCGACGTTCTTGCCGTCGAACAGCATGTTAGTGGCCGTCGGCAGCTGCTCGAAGCCTTCAACCACGGTTTCCAGCGGCTTGAGCTTGCCCTCGCCGATCAAGCCGGCGATCTCGCTGATGGCTTCGGGCGCCCGACCGAAGTGGTCCAAGACGATGAACCCCTGCACCGTGGCGCGCTGAATGAGCAGGTTGCCGAATGCCCGCGGACCCGGCGGCGGATCGGCCTCGTTGTAGCCCGAGATCAGGCCACACAGGGCGACGCGCGCATTGATGTTCAGGCGGGCGAAGATCGCGTCCATGATGTTGCCACCGACGTTCTCGAAGTCGACGTCGATTCCGTCCGGGGTGGCAGCGACCAATTGGGCATGCCAGTCGGGGGCCTTGTGGTCCACTGCCGCGTCGAAACCGAGTTCCTCGGTCAACAGTGCACACTTCTCCGGGCCGCCGGCGATCCCGACGACGCGCGCGCCGTCGGCCTTGGCCAGTTGGCCGGCCACCGAGCCGACCGCGCCGGCCGCGGCCGAGACGACGACCGTCTCGCCCGGCTTGGGCTTGCCGATGTCGCGGATACCGATCCACGCGGTCAGTCCCGTCATGCCGAGCGCGCCCATGTAGGCACTCGGCGAGACGCCCTCGGCGACCTGGACCGGCATCAGCGGGTTCTGATCGGATGCCACGACGTATTCCTGCCAGCCGAGCAACCCCTGAACTGTCTGGCCCACCGGGTAATTCGAATTTTTCGACTCGATCACCTCGCCAACACCGCCGGCCCGCATGACCTCGCCGATCCCGACCGGGGGCAGGTAGGTCGGCGTGTCGGTGATCCACATGCGGTTGGTCGGGTCCAGCGAGATCCAGTCGACGCGGACCAGTGCCTCACCGTCGCCGATCTCGGGGATCGGCGCCTCGCTGAGTTCGAATGTGGTGGGCCCGATCCGTCCGGTCGGACGTTCGTGCAGAAGAAAGCGGCGGTTTCGGTCGGCCATGAGCGAACCGTACCCGACCCCGGATCGGCGCGACATGGAAGAACCCGTCCTGTCGGTGGCCGCTGCTATAACCCAGGTATGGCAGGTACCGAACACGTCATCACCCATGTCTCCGATACCGCCCGGTGGACGGCATTGCATCGGGCCACCGAGTCAGCGCGCCCGGACTCGCTGTTCAAAGACCCGCTAGCCGAACGCCTTGCCGGCGAGCAGGGCCGCGCGATCGTGTCCCACGTTCCACGCTCGACTCGCAACGACTCGTGGCTGGTCGCGCGCACGAAGATCATCGACGACGCGATCTTGCAGGCCATAAACGACGGTTGTGACCGGGTGCTGAACCTGGCCGCCGGATTGGACACCCGTCCTTATCGACTGCCGTTACCGGCGCATCTCACCTGGGTGGAGGCAGACCTGCCGCAACTTCTCGACGAGAAGACGCAACTACTGGCCGATCAGGAACCGCGATGCCGCTTGACGCGGACTGCGGTCGACCTCGCCGACCCTGCTGCTCGCGACGCCTTCTTCAACGAAGCCCTCGATGGAGCCGAAAAAGCCCTGGTGCTGACCGAAGGCCTGTTGATGTATCTCGACGAGGGCGATGTCCGGGCTCTGTCAGCCGCACTCGCCAGACCGGAGGTGGGCTGGTGGATGCTGGATTTCGCGGGTCCCGGCCTCAAGCAGATGATGAACCAGAAGATGTCCGGACTGCTGCAGAATGCCCCGTTCAAATTCGCGCCGGAGAACGGCTTGGCCTATTTCGAGCAATTGGGGTGGCGCGTCGTCGACTCCGAATCGCTATTCACCGCCGCGCATCGTTTCCACCGCTTGCCGATGTTCATGCGGGTCTTCGCCTGGCTACCGCAACCAGATCCGCGACGGCCCGGCAGCCGACCGTGGAGCGCGGTCGCGCTGCTGGCTCGGTGAGCTGACGCCGGGGATATGTGACGCAGGTCATCGCACGGTTTCTAATTCACGGCAAATTCTCATCTAAGGACACGGTTAGGTCACAGCTTTGCTGGGCATCCTCAGGAACAGAGTTGCGAACCCCGTGGTTGCAGCTTTCGCGCAGTAAGTCGGAGAGGAGTTGACAATCGTGGCGAGTGAATCAGAGGCGAACGTTATTTATCTCCAATCCCATCCGATTTGGACGGCAGCTCACAGGCGAGAACGTCAGCTCCAAGAGGCGATGCGTCGCCACCCCGCCTATATCGCCAGGCAGCGTGCCGCGGCGATGGGCGGCGCAGTCTCCGCCGAACACAGCGACTTTGGCCGGTACTCCACCGCCGACGCCCCCGCTTAGCGTTTCTGCACAGCGATCGGCCTACTCCGCTACTGAATCGAACGCAAGCCATCCGCACGCACTCTCACCGCGTGCGGATGTTTTGCTGCCGAATTATCTAAGCGCGGTCCCCTTATCCTGATACGGACAGCGAGGGGACCAGCATGTCTCAAACACCTGCCTCAACGCGGGCCGTTTTTCCGGAGATCAGCTCACGGGCATGGGAGCATCCCGCCGACCGCACCGCGCTGTCGGCGCTGCGCCGGCTCAAGGGGTTCGACCAGATTCTGAAGCTGCTGTCCGGGATGCTGCGCGAACGCCAGCACCGGCTGCTGTACCTGGCCAGCGGCGCGCGCGTGGGCCCGCGCCAGTTCGCCGACCTCGATGCACTGCTCGAGGAGTGTGTGAACGTCTTGGACGCGCCTGAAAAGCCGGAACTCTTCGTGACGCAGTCACCGATCGCCAACGCCTACACGATCGGGATGGACCGTCCGTTCATCGTCATCACCTCCGGACTGTACGACCTGATGACACATGACGAGATGCGCTTCGTGGTGGGGCACGAGCTCGGCCACGCGCTGTCGGGGCACGCGATCTACCGCACGATGATGATGCATCTCATGCGGCTGGCCGGGTCGTTCGGTTTCATGCCCATCGGCGGCTGGGCGCTGCGCGCCATCGTGGCGGCCCTGCTGGAGTGGCAGCGCAAGTCCGAGTTGTCCGGTGACCGTGCCGGCCTGTTGTGCTGCCAGGATCTGGACACGGCGATACGGGTGGAGATGAAGCTCGCGGGCGGAAACCGCCTGGACAAGCTGGACTCGCAAGCGTTCCTCGCCCAGGCCCGGGAGTACGAAAAGACGGGGGACATGCGAGACGGGGTGCTCAAGCTGCTCAATCTGGAGCTGCAGACGCATCCGTTTTCAGTGTTGCGGGCCGCCGCGCTGACGCAGTGGGTGGATACCGGTGGCTACGCCAAGGTGATGTCGGGGGACTACCCGCGACGAGCCGACGACGACGGCTTCTCGTTCGCGGATGACGTCGGTGAAGCCGCCCGGCACTACAAGGATGGCTTCGATCAGTCCGACGACCCGCTGATCAAAGGTATTCGCGACGGACTGGGTGGCCTCGTCGACGGAGTCGGCCGGGCTGCGACGAGCGCGGCCGATTCCCTGGGCCGCAAGATCAGCGAGTGGCGACAGAAACCCGAATAGCGGCCGGCTAACGAGGGGGACTGGCGTCGACGTCGGCCGGTTCGGCGACCCACGCCGCGAAGACCGGTACCCCGGCCCACGGATCGCGACGGGGACGACCGAGGCGCTTGCCGACGCTGGCCACTACGGCAAAGGGATGGCCGAAGCGCAGCGTTGCGGTGCGTGACATGCCCGTCGGCAGCATCGCGCTGCGCAGTGCGACGGCGGTGACCGCGGCCGCCTCGAAACCCCACCGGTTGTAACGGGCGACGGCGGACTGGCGAGCTTGAATTTCCGGGACCGCGGGCAAAGCCGCTGCCAGCGCTCGCCCCAGCGCGCCGAACCCGAGGCCGGGATCGGCCGTCAGATCGTGGTTCGAGGAGGCCTGCCAGGCCGGCAACACCACCCGCACCTGATCTCCCCCCGGTCGGCGCTCCTCGGTGACGGTCCAGAACTGACCTTCGCCGAGTGGAAGATCGGCGAGTTTCGCCCGGCGCACGCTCGACCCGGTGGCCTGTCTCCACGCGATGTCGTGGGCGGCAGCAAGCACTGCCTGCGCCGAGGCCTTTGGGTCGGCAATCACCGACGTCACCTGCAGGCAACCGCCGCCGACGGCGGAGTGCACCGCAACAGTGCCCACCCCAGCGACGTCGGTGAGGTATCCGTCTGCGCCGGCGAGCGCCTCGGCGACCTGCTCACCCCAGGGTGATCGTAATTCCGCGGCATCGGTGACGTCGTAAGGTCGCGCCCAGGCGATGCGGGTGGCAAGCGCGCTGGCCAGCACCGCGGTCATCTCCGAAACGTCGACGGGGAAGCGGTCGATCATTCCGTCGGTGTGATCGCGCGCCCATGCGTCGGCTTGCGCCTGAGTGGGCACCGGTCCCGTCTCCACCGCGGCGGGCAGCTCGGTGGGCCAAGCGGGCACGCCCCACACGGCCAGCGCACTGCGAATAACCTCCGGCGGATCGTCGAGCAGTTCATCCAGCGCCCGTCGGGCGCGCTTGACGTCGACACCCAGAATGTCCTCGAGGTCCCTGCGGACCGGGCCCTTGGCCAGCGGCGCAGCCAGCGCGAGCAACAGCCAGGCGCCCAGCGGCGAGGACACCGAGTGGCCCACGTGCACCCCGCCGAAACGCTGGGAGTAACGCGTGATCAGCGGCCCTGGGGCGGCGTTCATGCCCGAACTGTAGTGCTACCAGACCCGCACGTAATCGACGAGCATCTGCGCGGGATAGCTGCCCGGGCCGGGATCGCCGCCGCCGGAGCCGGCGACCGCGAGGTTCAGAATCGGAAAGACCTGGTAACCCGGGTTGTTGAACGGCCAGTCCGGCAGTGAGTTGGCCGCGACGGTGAAATACGGTTGCGCACCCTCGGAGTAGTCCTGCCAGAAGCGCATCCCGGCGTCGTCCCACTGGACCCGCCAGGTATGCCATGCGCTGTCCAGGGCGATGTTGTGGGTTTTCCACTCCGACCCGTTGGCCTTGGCGTGGACGGTGGTGGCCGAGGGCCAGCTGCCGTTGCCGTACCACTCGACGATGTCGATCTCGCCTTGCGCGTCGCTGGACAACCAGAACGCCGGCCAGGCGCCCGGCGTCAGGCAGTCGAACTTGATGCGGGCTTCCCAGGTGTGGCCGATGCCGCCCTGCCACGGACTGAAGACCTTGCCCCCGTAATACGTGGGACCGTCTTTTGCGGCGCGGATGACGAGGTTCGAGTTTCCGTCGATAAAGACGTTCTGCCGGTCGTCGCGGTATTGGCCGACATGTTCGGGGAGTTCCCAGTAGGTCGGGTCCTTGATGGTCTCGCGGGCCTTGGACACCGTCCATTTCGCCGGGTCGGGCGCGGAACCGGCCGGCCCGTCGAACTCGTCGTGGAAGATGTACGGGCCTGTTGCACCGCTGGGAGCTGCGCCGGCCTTCGGAGCGGGGGCCGCGCCAAGCGCGGCCGCACCAGTCAGCAGGCCCGTCATCACAAGCATGCGGCGACGATCAATCTCGGGCATTAGCAAGGCACCCTAGCAGCCACGGCGAGACCTTCGAAAATTCCCGAAATTCACAAGCCCCTATCCAGCGGCCGGTGGCCTGGTCATGAACGTCAACCGGTGCCCGTATGCGGGCGTCTTGCGACCGCTTCCGGCATTGAAGAACTGCCCGAACGGCGGGGCTACCGGGGTATTCCCGGCGGCGACAGCACCCTCGGCCGCGGCGGGGATCGCGGTGGCGTTGCCGATAGCCGTCGCTCCCTGACCCGTTGCCGCGCCCACCGATTGAGTCCAGCTCGCCGGCACCGACAGGCCACTGAGCGGGACCGCCCTGCCCAGGCCCGCGGTCACGCTGCCGACCTTCGTCCCGAGGTTGGCGCCGGCCGCGCCGGCGGCCTGCGCCGCGCCTTCGACCGCTTTGGCAGCGGGGGCCAGGTTGTTCATGAAGTTGGTGATGGCGATGGAACCGCTGCTTGCCTGCCCGAAAGCCTGACCCGACTGGAATACCGCTGTGATGGTCGAGACGTAGGGGGAGAGGTACTTGCTGTATAGCGGAACGATGTCGTCCAGCGGCGTGTTCGCAATCAGCCATTGGTCGATCGCGGTGCTGTTGATCGGCGTGGACAGGGTCTTGAGCACGTCGGCCACTCGCGGATTCAGTTGCGAGCCAACGTTCATCATGTTGCTGAACACGTTGTTGTACTGACCTTCGAAGGCCGCGATGGCCTGGTCGACCAGCTGGTACGGGTCGGCCACCTCGGCCGGCTCCGGCAACTCCCCGAACTGGGTCGCCGCCGCCGCGCTGCCGGCGTAGTTGTACATGGCCGCGGCGTCCTGGGCCCAGAACTCCGCGTACAACGCTTCGGTCGCGGCGATAGCCGGGGTGTTCTGCCCCAGAAAGTTGGTTGCGACCAGCACCGCCAGGAGTGCGCGGTTGGCCGCGATCACCGGTGGTGGGATCGACGCCGCAAAGGCCGCCTCGTAGGCCGCGGCTGCCGCGAATGCCTGGCTTGCCGCCTGCTCGGCCTCCGCGGCGCTGCTGTCCAGGAACGCGACGAAAGGAGTCGCCGCCGTGAGCATCGCCGCCGATGAGGGGCCAAGCCATGGCCCGCTGGTCAGTTCCGCTATGACCAATCGATGGCCCGACGCTGCGGCTTGCAGGTCGGCGGCCAGTCCACTCCATGCCGCTGCGGCAGCCAGCATGGGGCCCGCCCCCGGACCGGTGTATATGCGGCCCGAATTCACCTCGGGCGGCAATATGCCGTAATCAACCATTGCTGGGATGCTGTAGCCGTCAGCCCGCAGCCGGCGGCTTTGCCATGACCGACGGCTTGAACCCGTAGGTCGGCTGATTGCGGCCGTAGCCGCCGTTAAAGAACTGCCCGAACGGCGGGGCCATCGGGAAGCTGTTGCTCTCGGCGGCGGCCGGGATCGCGCTGGCAATTCCCGGGTTAGTGGTGGCGTGCCACGGCACCCAGTTCGCCGGGGCCGACAGACCGCCGATCGGAATCGCCTTACCGAGGCCCGCTGCCACGCCTCCGAGACTGCCGGCGGCACCCGCGGCGGACTGGCCGGCGCCGGCTGCGGCCGCGCCGGCGGCCGACGCTGCGCCTTCTGCCGCCTTGGCCGCTGCCGCCGCGGGCTTGGCGAAGTTGGCCATGGCGGTCAGACCGTTACTGACCTGGCCGAACGACTGCGTGGACTGGATCATCGCCGCAAGTGAGTTGACGTACGGCGAGAGGTACTTGCTGTACAGCGAGACGACGTCGTCCAACGGCGTGTTCGCCACCAGGAACTGGTCGATCGCCGTGCCGTTGATCGGGCTGGACAGCGTCTTCAGCACATCGGAGACCCTCGGGTTGACCTGCGACGCCACGTTCATCACGTTGGTGTAGCCGGAGTTGTACTGGGCCTTGAACACCGCGATGGCCTGGTCGGCCAGTCCGTAGGGATCAACCACCTCGGCCGGTGCGGGCAACTCCGCGAGCTTGGTGGCCGCCGCGGCGCTGCCTGCGTAGCTGTACATCGCCCCGGAGTCCTGAGCCCAGAATTCGGCGTACTGCGCCTCGAGTGTGGAGATCGCCGAACTGTTCTGGCCGAGCAGGTTGGACGCGATGAGCTCTTGCAGCAGGGCCCGGTTGGCCGCAATCAGCGGAGGAGGAACGCTGGCGGCAAAGGCCGTCTCGTAGGCGGTCACCGCAGCGGTTGCCTGACTTGCTGCCTCCGCGGCCTGCTCGGCACTGTTGTCCAGCCAGGCGAGGAAGGGACTGACGCTGGCTGTCAACGACGCCGCTGCCGGTCCCAGCCACGGACCGCTGGTCAGCGCGGTGATAACCGAGCGGTGGCCGGACGCGGCCTCTTGCAGGTCGGCGGCCAGTCCACTCCATGCCGACGCTGCGGCAAGCAGCGAACCCGCTCCCGGGCCGGCGTATATGAGTCCGGAGTTGATCTCAGGCGGCAACAGGCCGTAGTCAGCCATTACTTTGTTTCCCCTAGTCTCTGGCGAGCGCTCAGACCGAGGCCGCGTTGGCCGCTTCGGTCGCTGCGTAGGAACCTGCGCTGGTCCCGAGCGTCGCTGCCAGCGCCGCCTGGATTTGCGCGGCCCGCGCCTGCAGCTCCTGGAACCGCGCGGCATGGGTGGCGAACTGTGCAGCCGTCAGAATCGACACATCGTCGGCCGCCGCGGGCAAGACACCCGTCGTGGGGGCAGCGGCAGCCGCGTTCCCCACGTTCAATGCGGCGCCGAGCGATTGCAGGTTGCTCGCCGCAGCAGCCAGGTGCTCCGGGTAAGTGCGTACAAAAGACATCGATTCCTCCGAACAGGCTGTGGGTCGCGAGCTCAACACATCAACGTGTTGCCGTTATCCCGGTACGGTATTGAGCGTTGCATCACCGGTTCAATGTGGCTAACCCCGCCGAATGGACCCTGATCTTGATGTTTAGCCAACATTCACCTTGATTTTTAGTCACATCATCTTCATAGAATCTGCGCAGCATCCGTGCAGTAAGAGACGACATAATCGCCGCGCTCGCCCGTGCGGCACCCCGAAACGGCCCTTCCGACTCGGCAGGGACCCCGCAATCGCAACCGTCCAGACTCTGGTAAAGCTGCGAAATGATTTACAAGACTGAGCTTTTCGCGTCACAGACGAGACTTCGGGCGACCCTTCCCGGCCCTTGGCACGCACAGATCCGGGCGCCCGTCGCGCCGCAGCGATGAGAAGGTGGTGAATTGCTGCGTGTGCCGCTGACCGCCGGCGCCGGTCACCGAACCGAGCGAACTAACACGAGCGCCGAGCGTCGCTAAATACTAAAACGCCCGCTAATCATATGAATACCCACGCCCTCCCTTAAAACTCACGATGAACATATCTCCCCGCTGTGTGATCGCAGATCCCCGGCGTCGCTGAATAAACTTAATTCTCAGCCTGATTTTTATTGAGATCCGTCATCGCCGCAGGCCGAGCGTCTGCCGGCGGCAGTGATTTGTTGGCCGAGGCGTAGCTCCCGCGTGACCCAACCGCGACGGCGGGGCAGCAGGCTTCTCTCCATGACGGTGCTGATCGGGCTCGCCCTCTTCTCGGCCCTGTGCACCGGATATCACTTCGGGCGGCGCTCGGGATCCAGACCCCCGACCTGGCGGACGCGGACGTCTCGCCTCTATCTGGGCAGACTCACCGCCGGCCTGGTGGTGCTGGTGGTCGCGCGCAGGATGCGGCGGATCATCGTTGCGCAGGCACGGGTGCCCGCGTTGGCAGGTCTGCGGGGTTATCTGCCTGCAGCGCAACTTCTGCAGCCGCGGGGGCGTCCCGTCAGGCGGCGACAGAAGAGCAGGTAGCGAGCTACACCTTGCCGGCGACGAAATCCGCGGCCTGGTTTGCCATCCCGGCCTGGATGTACGCGCTGGCCAGGTGCTGCGGCCAGTTGTCCTTCCAGGTGTTCGGATCGGCGGGGTTGCAGATCGGGTCGGCACCGTGGCAGAGCTCGATGGTCCGGTCGTTGTAGAGCGGGCTGAAATTGGTGATGGGTCCGACCCATTGGCTTCCGTTGCCGAACAGTGCGACCGCGGCAATGTGCTGATCGGCTCCGTCAGGAAGCGGGCTGTCGAAACCGAACGCGGATAGGGGCACCGCGAGCACGACGTCGGTGACCGCCGCACCCAGGGAGTAGCCGCCCAGCACGAGCCGGGTGTTGGGACAGTTGTTGACCATGTACTGGATGTGGCGGCTCATGTCGTTGGCGCCGATGTCGACCTCGGTGTCGGCCGGGTACTTCACGGCGTAGGTGCCCATGCTCCGGCCGCCGATCTTCGAGCTCAGCGAGTTGATGAACGCATTGCCGAGGGCGCCGGGCCCCGCCGATTCGAAGCGGCCGCGGGCGAAGACGACCTCCACCTGCGGGCAGTTCGCGGCGACAGCCGATCCGGCCCCGCCGGGAGCACCGGCCGGCAACACCAAGCCGGCGAATAGCAGCGCGGCAGCAGTCACCATCGCTTTCGGAACGAGTCCTACCGATCGTCGAGCAACTAGTCGGCGCACAGCACATGATGGTAGCGAGTGATGTCCGGTCGCGCGCTGCTTAGCGATTATGTGTAATCGGCCCAGAGGGCGGCTGGCCTTTCGCCCCTCGGTGGTGATACTTACCTGGTGGACGATGACGAACCCCCGGTTGTGGAGTTTCTTCGCGACGGGGGCCCAATCGCAATGGCGCACAGGGGTTTTACGTCGTTCAAGTATCCGATGAACAGCATGGCCGCCTTCCAGGAGGCAGTCCAGCTCGGGTTTCGGTACATCGAGACAGACGTACGAGCGACCCGCGACGGCGTCGCAGTGG
Organism: Mycobacterium sp. TY814; assembly: GCF_030755175.1. Classification (NCBI taxonomy): domain Bacteria; kingdom Bacillati; phylum Actinomycetota; class Actinomycetes; order Mycobacteriales; family Mycobacteriaceae; genus Mycobacterium; species Mycobacterium sp. TY814. The sequence continues at coordinate 1,469,113 of NZ_JAUFRY010000002.1, read as the reverse complement.
TTCTGCATGACCGGCGACTCGACGACTCCTGCGGCGTCCGGGGTGCGGTTGACGAGTTGGACTGGCGTGATGTGCGTTCTGCAGATCTGGGCGGCGGAGAGGCCATACCCACTCTGGAAGATCTGCTGACCGCTCATCCCGACATCCGGGTCAACATCGATATCAAGGTTGGTTCGGCCGTGGAACCTACGGTCGACGTCATCGAGCGAATGAACGCACACGCCCGGGTGCTGGTGACATCGTTCTCCGAGCGCCGGCGCCGGCGAGCCTTGCGGTTGCTGTCGAGAAGGGTCGCCAGCGCGGCGGGAACCGGTGCATTTCTGGCGATTTTGGCGGCCCGGACACGACGCGACCAGGGGTATGCCTATCGGCTCATGCGCGACAGCGACTGCCTGCAGCTCCCGTCGCGACTCGGATTGGTGCCCGTCATCACTCCGGCCCTGGTGCGCACGGCGCACGAGATGGGCCGTCAGGTGCACGCCTGGACGGTCGACGACCCAGCGGAGATGACCGCACTATTCGACATGGGAGTGGACGGCATCATCACCGACCGCGCCGACCTGCTCCGTGACGTGCTCATGTCCCGAAACCAGTGGCGGCACGGGTCAATTCATTGATCGGCACGTGGACGGCCTGAGTACGTGGCCGTCCCGGTATTCGTCGTCGCGCCGCACGCCGTGAACGGGCACCTGGCCGCGGCTGATTTTCGGCTGCCTGCGCGGCGAAATCGGCGACCGATAGGCGCTCAATTCGGGCCCGCCGGCCAGTTTGTCGATGTCACCGGCGGCTCCGCCAGCTGGGATCGGAATGAATTCTCGACGATCGCAAACATGCGGTTGCTACCATCGCGCCGTGCCCGATTCTGCTTCATCCGGCGGTCCCCGCGAGCTGTCCAGGCGCGCAGCGTTCAGCTACGCCCTCGCACCGGTTCTGCTCGGTGCGCTCGCAGCGACGGCCGGGGCGCCCAGAGCCTCCGCCGGCAGCGGTCAGCTGATCGACTTCGCCTTGCAGAGAATCCCTCCGGACGAGATCAAAGCGGCCGGCTATGAGGGCGTCGTGAACTACGTGTCTGAGTCGCGGCCGGGAATGAACTTCGAAGCCAAGCCGATCACCCGTGAGTACGCCGATGCGTTGCGTGCGGCGGGTCTGCATATCGTCAGTAACTTTCAGTACGGCAAGCCGGGCGGGTCGGCGCCTTCAGATTTCACCCGTGGCTATGACGGCGGAGTGGCCGATGCACAGACAGCACTGGCCCTGCACAACGCTGCCGGGGGAGGGGCCTCGGCGCCGATCTTCTTCAGCGTCGACGACAACATCGACCAGGGCACCTGGAATAGCCTTGCGCTGCCGTGGTTCCGGGGCATCAACTCGGTGCTCGGCGTGGGGCGCACCGGGATCTACGGGCATTCCCGTGCTTGCGGGTGGGCCATCAACGACAACGTAATCGGGAACTCGACGACGCCGGGCCACCGATGGGCCTGGCAGACCAGGTCCTGGTCGAACGGGGATCGTGAACCGGCCGCGGTGCTCTATCAGGGTGTCGTCAACGGACCGCTGCTGGCCGGAACCCAGATCGACATCGACGATGTTCTGGCCGCCGACTACGGGCAATGGGATCTCGCCCGTTAATTGCGCTGATCGGCTCGATCGGCGTTATCGCAATCTCGGCGTGCAGCACGCCGGCGAGCAAGGAATTGCCGCACTCGCCGGTGGCGACCGCCATATCCACCAGCACACCGGTGACGCGACCTACCACGTCGAGCAGCGTGAGCCGGACGGGTGTGTACGGTGACCCCGCCGCGGCCGCCAAGTACTGGCAACAGCAGTCTCTCGAAGACAACTGCGGGCTCGTGTCGGTCGCCGACGTGGTGGGGCAGATCACCGGGCACGCACCGACCGAGCAGCAGATCATCGCATTGGCAGTCAATACGCCCTCGGGAACCAACCCCGGTCCGATCTATGCGCCGGTGAACGACCCGAGTCACGCGAACGGCACCGGTGGCATCGAGATGGCGGACGAGGTGGTTCTTCTCGAGCACTACGGCATCAAGTCCGTGATGACCGACGCCACAACGCATCCCGAACAAACCGGACTGCCTGCGCTGGAGCGGTACCTCACCGACGATCGCAAGATCATTGCGTGGGTCAATTCCGCGGTCATCTGGAACACCAGCGACCAGCGCACCGCGGCCGATCACTTCCTTGTCGTCACCGGGATCGATACCAACGCGGAAGTGGTTCACCTCAACGACCCCGGAGCCGATCGCGCGGACGAGCAGGTTTCGATCGCCACCTTCACCACGGCGTGGCAGCCTGGTGGCGACTCGATCGTCGTCACCCTCCCGGCCTGAAGGCCGCCTGAGGGTCCGCTGAAATGACGAACACCCCGCGTGCGCCTGGCTCGCGGGGTGCCGTCAGACCGATGCGGACTACTTCAGATCGAACCGGTCGTTGTTCATCACCTTGACCCAGGCCGCGACGAAGTCCTCCACGAACTTCCCGTGGTTGTCATCCTGGGCGTACACCTCAGCCAGCGCACGCAGCACCGAATTCGACCCGAAGACAAGGTCATTCGCGGTCGCCGTCCACTTGAGTTCGCCGGTTGACCGGTCGTGGCCCTCGTAGACGTTCTCACTGTTCTTCGATGGCTTCCACTCGGTGCCCATATCGAGCAGGTTGACGAAGAAGTCATTCGTCAACACACCGGTCTTGTCGGTGAACACGCCGTGCTTGCTGCCGCCGTGGTTGGCGCCGATGGCACGCAACCCACCGATGAGCACCGTCAACTCCGGACCCGTCACACCCAACAGGTAGGCCCGCTCCAACAGCAGTTGCTCGACCGGAGCCTTCTCTCCGGGACGGACGTAGTTCCGGAAACCGTCAGCGCGCGGTTCCAGTACGGCGAACGACTCCACGTCGGTGTTCTCCTGGGTGGCGTCGGTACGGCCGGGCGCGAAGTGCACCGAGATCTCATAGCCCGCGTCCTTGGCCGCCTTCTCCACTGCCGCGGATCCGGCCAGCACGATCACGTCAGCCAGCGAGATCTTCTTGCCGCCGGACGCCGAACTATTGAAGTCCTGCTGGATCTTGGTGAGGACCGGCAGCACCTTGTCCAGCTCGGAGGGTTCGTTGACCTCCCAGCTCTTCTGCGGTTCCAGACGCAGCCGGGCCCCGTTGGCGCCGCCTCGCTTGTCAGTGTTGCGGTAGCTGGCCGCCGCCGACCAGGCCGTCTTCACCAACTGCTGAACCGACAGGCCGGACTCAAGCACCTTGGCCTTGAGCGAAGCGACGTCGCTCTCGTCGACCAGCTCGTGGTCGACGGCCGGCACCGGGTCCTGCCACAACTGCGGCTCGGGAATCCACGGGCCGAGGTAGCGGCTGACCGGTCCCATGTCGCGGTGCAGCAGCTTGTACCAGGCCTTGGCGAACGCCTCGGACAGCTCCTCGGGATGCTCCAGCCAGCGCTGCGTGATCTGTCGATAGATCGGGTCCTCGCGCAGCGACACGTCGGTGACCAGCATCGTCGGGTTGCGGCCCGGCCCGCCGAACGGGTCGGGAATGGTGCCCGCGCCGGCTCCGTCCTTCGCGGTGAACTGCCACGCGCCGCCCGGGCTCTTGACCAGTTCCCACTCGTAGCCGTACAGGGTCTCGAGGAAGGTGTTGTCCCACTTCGTCGGAGTCGGCGTCCACACCACCTCCAGACCACTGGTGATGGCGTCCTTGCCGCTGCCGGTGCCGAACGTGCTCTTCCAGCCCAGCCCCTGCTGCTCGATCGGCGCACCCTCGGGCTCGGGGCCGACGGGGTCCGCGCTGGCACCGTGCGTCTTGCCGAAGCTGTGGCCCCCAACGATCAGCGCGGCAGTCTCCTCGTCGTTCATGGCCATCCGGCCGAACGTCTCGCGGATGTCGCGGGCCGCGGCAATCGGGTCCGGCTTGCCTTCCGGGCCTTCGGGATTGACGTAAATCAGCCCCATGGTGGTGGCCCCGTAGGGTTGCGCGAGGTCACGTTCTCCCGAATAGCGCTTGTTGGTACCCAGCCATTCGTCTTCCTCGCCGAACAGGACCTCTTCCGGCTCCCACACGTCCTCGCGGCCGAAGGCGAAGCCGAACGTCTGGAACCCCATGTCTTCCAGAGCCACGTTGCCGGCGAGGACGATCAGGTCGGCCCAGGAGATCTTGTTTCCGTGCTTCTTCTTGACCGGCCACAGCAACCGGCGGGCCTTGTCCAGGCTGGCGTTGTCCGGCCAGCTGTTGAGCGGAGCGAATCGCTGCAAACCCTGGCCCGCGCCGCCGCGGCCGTCATAGATGCGATACGTGCCGGCCGCGTGCCAGCTCATGCGGATGAAGAAGCCGCCATAGTGGCCGTAGTCGGCCGGCCACCAGTCCTGAGAGGTGGTCATGACTGAGACCAGGTCGGCCTTGAGCGCATCGACGTCGAGCTTGGCGAACTCGGCGGCGTAGTCGAATCCGTCACCCAGCGGGTTTGCCTGCGGTGAGTGCGGGTGCAGCCTCGACACGTCGACCTGGTTGGGCCACCAGTCCTGGTTGGTGCGCGGCGCGTCTGACTTCGGGGTGGGTGAGGGGATAGCCGGGTTCTCGCTCTCGCTCTTGCTCGCCGAGTCGCTGGCGTGAGGAGGTCGGCTATCGGATGTATCGGATGACACAGCATTCCTTCCGGGTTATCTGAAACGGGCTGTGATCACGGTTGTGATCAGGAATCAGTACTTGAGCAGTCAGGGCAGAAGCCCCAGTAGATGACTTCGGCCTCGTCGAGGACGAACCCATCCAACACGTTGCCGTCGTCCAACGGCGTTAGGCACGGCGTATCTCCGACCGCACAATCGACGTCGGCGATGACCCCGCAGGACCGGCAGACGACGTGATGATGGTTGTCGCCGACGCGCGATTCGTAACGCGCGACCAGACCGGATGGTTGAATTCGCCGTACCAGGCCGGCCGCGGTCAATGCATTCAGCACGTCGTAGACGGCTTGTCGCGACACATCGGGCAGACCGAGTCGCACCGCGGAGAAGATCGTGTCGGTGTCGGCGTGAGGATGCGCATGAACAGCCTCCATCACTGCAATTCGTGGCCGCGTTACCCGCAAATCGGCCATTCGTAACTGCTCGGCGTGGTCCGAGGACACATGCTCATACTCCGCACTTATCTGGAGTCAGTCAAGACTTTGCGCACAGGAACGCGGGTAATCTCGGGCCGAGTTTGCACCCGTGGATTCGCCCCACAACCTGACAGAGGCCATGACGACAGAGCACGTTCGGTGGACGGCGTCCGGGGTGCGCATGCGCCTGTACCGGCGTCGCAGCGGTGACGCCAATTGGCTCTTCCTGCCCGGCGGCCCGGGGATCGGCTCGGAGAGCTTGCAGGAACTTGTCGACGCGGTCGCGGTATCGGGATGCTCGTGGTTGGTCGACCTACCGGGCGACGGTTCCAACGTCGATGCCCCCGGCGCACCGGCCGATCCCTACAGCCTGTGGCCAGAGGTGCTGGCCGAGGCGTCGCGCGCCGTCGAACGCCCGATCTATGTGGGGCATTCGACCGGGGGTGAATATCTGCTGTCGACGCCGGCTCTTGCCGAAGTGCTTCATGGCCTGGTGTTGATCAGCACCGCCCCCGACGCATCCTGGATGCCGCTCTACGACCGGATGACCGCCGATAATCCGCTGCCGGGCGTCGAAGCCGCCACCGCCCGTTACGCGAAGGACCCCACCCGGGAGAATCTGCGCGAGGTGGCGGTGCAATCCGCCCCGTGGAATTTCCTCGCTGCCACGGTCGCCGCCGGCGCCGAGCTGCTGGGACGCATGCCGTACAACATCCCGGCGGTGCAGTGGTCTGCAGAACATTTCGACCGCGACTACCAATTCGCCTGGTGGCCGTCGACATTGCCAACCCTGATCATCAGCGGCTCCGAAGACCGGATCGTCACGCAATCGTTGTGGCGAACAGCGTCCTTTCAAACCGAGAATGTGCTGTGGAGCGTCATCCCTGAGGCGGGACACTTTCCCTGGATGGAGCAACCCGAAGCGGTGCGTGGGTCTTTCGCTGAACTCGAGCAGCGAATCGGAGTCAGCCCGTGACCGAGCGCTCCAGGCCGGCCAGTGAAGCGCTCAGATACTCCTGCGGAAAGGGCGGCATTCCGCCGATATGGTCCCGGAACTCCTGCGGGGTGGCCGTCCAGTCATACGTCAGCGTGACGTCGGTGCGATCGCCGTCGGGGTCCAGTTCATAGCGCCAGAACCAGCCACCGGCGGCATGCTTGCCGGTATCGTCCATCCGGCCGGGCATCCAGGCGATGACCTTGTCCTTGGCGAACTCGGTGACCAGGTTGTAGGTGACGTAATCACCGCCGGCCGCTTCGAGATACATATTCATGGCGAAAATCTGGCCGGCGCCCGTGAGTGGTTCGCCGTCCACGGCGTCGCGGACCCAGTCGGTGGGCTCCGTGTCGCTATGCCGGGTCGGGTCGGCCAGAATCGCGAAAATTGCCGTCGGCGGGGCCTGAATGGTTCGGGTGACCGTGAAGCATTCGCTAGTCATCATTCCCTTTCGGTCCGTAGGCACGGGCGATATCGGGCGAGCCGGACCACCCGGAGTAGGTGGGCCTCGACGGCCAACCGGGCGGTGAATCGAGCCATTCCTCCTGCCGCCCCCACGGCAGGATGTCGATCAACGCGAAAGAATGGCTGAGCTGCTCGGTTCCGCGGCCGTTAGTGTGCCATGTCCGGTACACCGTGTCACCGTCGCGCAAGAACACATTGACCGCGAAGCCGCCGCCGGCCGGTGCGTCCATGTCGGCGCCAAAGGAGCTGTCCGATGACGAATACCATTCCATCCGATTGCCGACCTTGCGCCGGTATTCCAGCGCCTCGTCGATCGGGCCGTTGGTGACGATGACGAATCGCGCGTCGTAATTGTCGAGAAACTCGAGCCGCGTGAATTGCGACGTGAACCCCGTGCATCCGCTGCACTGCCATTCCGCACCGGGCGACCACATGTGGTGGTAGACGATCAGCTGCGAACGCCCGCCGAACACCTCAGCCAGCGGCGCCGGGCCGTCGGCGCCGGTCAATGTGTAGGCGGGCAGCTGCACCATCGGTAGTCGGCGACGCTGGGCGGCGATCGCATCCAATTCCCGCGTTGCAGCCTTCTCGCGGCTGCGCAGCTCATCGAGCTGTGCGCGCCAGGTCTGCTGATCAACGATCGGAGGCTTGGCATCAAGCATGGGTCCACCTTCTTCTGCGCTGTGTCCGGTCGATGGATTGACCCGCCGCGGTCCCGAAACTCACCGCGGTGTGACGCAGCGGGTGTTTCGTGCGGCACCGACGGGGAACTAGTTACCCGCCGGTGTGAGCGACGCCGGCTAGCAGTCGTAACCCAGGCGCCACGAAAGGCACGACCCGCTTGTCTCAGGATTTGAAGCCGCACTTTGACGATGTGCAGGCACACTACGACCTGTCCGACGAATTCTTCCGGCTGTTCCTGGACTCGACCCAGACCTACAGCTGCGCGTACTTCGAGCGAGACGACATGACGCTGGAAGAGGCCCAGATCGCCAAGATCGATCTGTCGCTGGGCAAGCTGGGCCTGCAACCGGGTATGACGCTGCTCGACATCGGCTGCGGTTGGGGCGCGACCATGCGCCGTGCGATAGAGAAATACGACGTCAACGTGATCGGCCTGACCCTGTCCAAGAACCAGGCCGCGCACGTGCAGCAGACATTCGACGCCTTGGACACCACACGGAGCCGTCAGGTACTGCTGCAAGGCTGGGAACAGTTCACCGAGCCGGTGGACCGCATTGTGTCGATCGGCGCGTTCGAGCACTTCGGCCGCGATCGCTACGAGGATTTCTTTTCGCTGGCCTACAAACTGCTGCCGGCCGATGGAGTGATGCTGCTGCACACCATCACCGGGTTGACCCGCGAGCAGCTGAGCGAGAGCGGTCTGCCCATCTCCATGAACCACATCCGGTTCGTGAAGTTCATCCTCACCGAGATCTTTCCGGGCGGTCAGTTACCGGATACCGATATGGTGGCGGGCTTTTCGGAGTCGGCGGGCTTCGCTCTGACCAGACGCCAGTCGCTGCAACAGCACTACGCCAAGACCCTCGACCTGTGGGCGGCCGCCCTCGCGGCACGACGCGACGAGGCGATCGCAATTCAGTCCCACGAGGTCTATGACCGGTACATGAAATACCTGACCGGCTGCGCTGACCATTTCCGCACCGGGTATATAGACGTCAATCAGTTCACCCTGGAAAAATAAACCCCGCTCGCCTCGCGCTCCGCAATTGCGACCGTGTTTGGGAATGCGCGCTGCGGTGTATAGATAGCTACGACTCCGACCGTAGAAAGGGCTAGTGATGAAACCCCTCGCACCTGCCGCGATTGTCATTGCCGCACTGATGTTCAGCGGATGTTCGGCTTCAAAGGTGATCAATACCGGTGGCGACACCAAGTGCAAAGACTTCACCACACAGGACGAGAAGAAGCAGAGCGAAGAGGTCAGCAAGATGCTCAAGGACAAGAGCGGCGCCGAGCCGACGTCCTTGGAGATCAACGCGACCCGACTGTCGGCGCAGACCTACTGCCAGACCCTGGGCAAGCCGGACAGCAAGATCTCCGAAGCCCCGCACGGCTGAGCGAGTTCCTGCTGGACAGCCGGACGGCTGTCCAGCAGGGCCTCTGCCGACACCGCGCCAGCAAGTACCGCGACCAGGCTGTCGGCATCTCGCGGGTGCCGGATAAGTTGCAATGATGAGCGATGACGACACCGGTTCCACCGCGCGTTTGTTCGCGCTCGCCGAGCGGGTGCGCGGGTTCATGCCCGCCGATGAAGGACACGCGCTGTACGACGCCGCGCGGCGCTATCTCGACGGCGGAATAGGGGTGGAGATCGGCACGTACTGCGGCAAATCCGCACTGCTACTCGGGGCGGCCGCGCAACAGAGCGCCAGCGTGCTCTACACGATCGACCATCACCACGGATCCGAAGAGCATCAGGCCGGGTGGGAGTTCCACGACACCTCGCTTGTCGACGAGGTAACCGGGCTTTTCGACACATTACCGACGTTCCGCCGCACCTTGGACGCCGCCGGTCTTGACGATCATGTGGTCGCTATCGTCGGCAAATCGCCGATCGTTGCCCGCGGTTGGGCCGCGCCGCTGCAATTCCTGTTTATCGACGGCGGTCACACCGAGGCTGCCGCTGCACGCGACTACGAGGGATGGGCGAAATGGGTGGTGGTCGGCGGCGGTCTCGTCATCCACGATGTGTTCCCCGACCCCAACGACGGGGGGCGCGCTCCCTACCAGATCTATTGCCGTGCACTGGCTTCCGGTCAATTCAAAGAGGTCGGGGCAACCGGGTCGCTGCGGGTGCTGGAACGCACGGCCGGCCAGGCCGGAGAACCGGTCGAGACTAACGCCCAGGTCCGGCCGTAACGCATTCACAGTCGAAGTCGGTCTGCAGGCCCACCGGCAGCGCGTGCCCGCGGAATATCCCGCTGGCCGGCGTTGTTCCAGACAACGCATCGGCAGCAAGGATCATCGCCGCCCCGGTCCACGTGGTGCGCTCTTCTGGCCACCGCTTCCCGTCGGCGAAAACCAGCCCAGTCCAATAAGATCCGTCACCTTCGCGCAGGTGTTGCATTGCCCCGAACTGCCGGTGCGCTGCTGACCGATGCCCGATCGCGTCCAGCGCCATCACCAATTCGCAGGTTTCCGCACCGGTGACCCAGGGCCGGTCGACTACGCAACGAATGCCGAGATCACCCACCACGAATTCGTCCCAGCGCTGGCGGATTCGCGCCGCAGCCACCGGCCCGCGCAACGCACTTCCGAGGATCGGGTAATACCAATCCATCGAATAGCGGTCCTTCTCAGTGAACGCCTCGGGATGGGCCACGATCGCGTGACCCAGGCGGCCTAGTGCCAGTTCCCACTCCGGCTGGGGTTCTCCGATCAGAGCAGCCAGTGCCAGTGCGCACCGGATGCTGTGGAATATGCTGGCGCAGCCGGTCAGCAGCGCCTCCGGCAGCGGCCCGGCTTCGCTTCGGGCCCAACAGATCTCGCCGTAACCGACCTGCAGGTCGATGACGAAGTCGATCGCCTTCTGCACTACCGGCCACATTGCGGCGGCGAACCTGCGGTCGCTGGTCACCAGGACGTGGTGCCACACACCGGTGGCGATGTACGCGCAGAAGTTGCTGTCGCTGTTGGCGTCTTCGACCACGCCGGCCCGGATCTGGATCGGCCAGGAGCCGTCCGGACGCTGCGTGCGGCGGCACCAGTCGAACGCAGCGCGCGCCGGCTCCAGTAAACCCGCTGCGGTGAGCGCCATGGCGTTTTCCACGTGATCCCACGGGTCGGTATGCCCTCCGGCAAACCAGGGGATAGCTCCCGAGGGCTCCTGCGCGGCGGCGATCGACACAGCGGTCTGCCGGCACTGCTCGGGGGTCAGCACACCGACGACACCCGGCGCGTCGTTATCCCGAGGCAACCGAATACCCCTGCGCAGGATTGCTGTGCACCGACTGCGGCTTGGTGAAGTACATGGCGACACTCTTGCCGACAAGTGGATTCAGCACATTCTCAGCCAGTTGCGTGATCTTGGGTCGCTGCATCAGATCCCACACCAGCAGCTTGTGGTAGGCGGTGACCGCCGGGTGATCGTTGTTCGACGGTCCCACAGCGCATTTGAGCCACCAGAATGGCGAGTGCAGGGCGTGCGCATGATGGGTGTGCGTCAATTCCATTCCGCGACCCGCGATTTTGTCACGCAGCGCACTGGCCCGATAAATCCTGACGTGGCCGCCCTCATTGCTGTGGTACTCCTCCGACAGCAGCCAGCACACCTGCTCCGGAAGCCACCGCGGCACGCTGACAGCCAGTGTCCCACCGACTTTGAGCACCCGGATCAGTTCGGCGATGGCGGCGTCGTCTTCGGGTATGTGCTCCAAGATCTCCGATGCGATCACGCAGTCGAACGTCTCGTCGGCATAGGGCAGGTTGAGCGCGTCGCCACGAACCACTTTCGCGGAAGCCGCTTGTGGCGCCTCGCCAGTCTCGGCCATCGCGCGCAGCAAGGTGTCCACCGAACGGAGCTCGGCGGCGTCCTGGTCGAAGGCCACCACATCCGCACCGCGCCGATACGCTTCGAAGGCATGCCGGCCGGCGCCACAACCCACGTCGATGACCTTGGTGTCCGGCCCGATTCCCAGCCGCTCGAAATCAACCGTCAGCATCGCGGTCCGCCCTCATGGGCACGACGTTCGATCGCCTGCTGGTAAACCTGCACGGTTTGAGCGGCCACCGCGTCCCAGCTGAAGACGTTGACCGCGCGCCGCCGTCCCGCCTCGCCCAGGCTGCGGCGCCGGTCCGGTGAATCCAAAAGCTGCCCGATCGCATGGGTCAGCGCGTCCACATCGGCGGGCGCCACCAGTTCGGCGCACGCGCCATCGGTGCCGAGGACTTCGGGCAGCGCACCGACGCGGCTGGCGACGATGGGTGTCCCGCTCGCCATCGCCTCCACCGCCGGCAACGAAAAGCCTTCGTACAACGAAGGAATGCACGCAACCTCTGCCGATGCGAACAGAGCGGCAAGCTCGGCGTCGGGCAGGCCGCTGGCGATGTGGACGATGTCGGAGATACCCAGCTCGGCGATGAGCTTGTGGGTGGGACCGTTGCTTTCCACTTTGGCGACCAACCGCAACTCCAGATCGCGGCTGGTGCGGAGTTTGGCTACCGCGTGCAGCAAGGTGCTGACACCCTTGAGCGGAGTGTCCGCGCTGGCTATCGCCATCACCCGGCCGGGCTGCCGCGGCGACGACCCCGGCTTGAACAGTTCGGTGTTTACCCCTAACGGCACCACGTGCAGTTGCTCGGGGGAGACCCCGAAGTCCGAGACGATGTCGGTAGCCGAAGACGACGAGACCGTCAGCAGGTCGGGGATCTGGCGCGCCACCTGCTTCTGCATTCGCGAGAAGCCATACCATCTGTGCACCAAAGGCTTTCGCCACCAAGGCGCGGCAGCAAGGTCGAGCAGCCGGTCGCGGGTGATGGGATGGTGCACGGTGGCCACTACGGGCATCCCGGCGTCGGCGATGGTGAGGAGCCCGGTGCCCAGGCTCTGATTGTCGTGTACGACGTCGAAATCGCCCGCGCGATCGGCTAGCAGCCGCGCCGCCCGCAGTGTGAAGGTGCGCGGTTCGGGAAACCCTGCCGTCCACATGGTGGCCAGTTCGAGCACGTCGATCGAATCGCGGATTTCGCTCGGCCGCGGCACCCGGAAGGGGTCCGGCTCGCGGTACAGATCGAGGCTTGGGACTTTTGTCAGGCGCACCCGGGGGTCCAGCAACTCCGGATACGGCTGACCGGAGAACACCTCTACCTCGTGCCCCAGATCGACCAGGCCGCGGCTGAGATGCCGCACATAGACACCCTGCCCTCCGCAGTGGTCTTTACTCCGGTAGGACAGCAGAGCAATTCGCATACTCAACCCTTCGCCGCCAGCGATCGACCGCGCAAAGGCGCCAATCTCATTGCTGTCAACGCACCCGCGAACGACGGGACAGCAAACTGGACATGTGTCCAGATTATAGTTCGATCAGCTAATCGACGCAAACGCACCCCCATTGATCACCGCCACCCGCTGTCACGGTGCGCACCGAACCCAGACCGATCGGGAGGCGCGTACCCCGATGCTCCAACACGGGCACGTCGCTCCCGATTCGAGCTCTACACCGGCTGCTCTGCTGAACCGGCCGAAGCTAGGACAATCCCGTCTCAAGCTACGACAACCACCGCCGCGAGCGCGAACCCACACGCTCGGACTTCTCCGTGGGCTCGGGCCGGGCCGGGTTCACGTTTGCGGAGCCTGCGGTGAAATGGCGCCAAATCGGTTTAGTCTCATCGAGATGACTCGGCAACGACTTCCCAAAGAACTTCGCCATCGCGATCCGGAGTTCATTCGCGCGGTGCTGCCTCCGCTCTGGTTGGCCTCGACCGTGTGGTTCCGAGCCGAGGTACACGGCTTTGAGAACGTGCCCGATGAACCGGTGCTGTTCGTCGGCAACCACAGCGGTGGCGGCGCAACCCCGGACACCTTCATCTTTTTGCTGGCCTACAACACCTACTTCACGGTCGAGGGCCGTCCGCTCTATGCGCTGGCACACGACACGGTCACCGCCGCGCCGGTCATCGGCGGACTGACCCGGAAGCTCGGCGTAGTCCCTGCCGCCAATTCCTTTGCCGAGCGCATTTTCGACAGCGGCGGCTCAGCGCTTGTCTACCCGGGTGGCGACGTGGAGGCTCTGCGCCCGTGGCGCGATCGCAACAAGATCATTTTCTCGGGACGCAAGGGATTCCTGCGACTGGCCCACAAGTCCAATGTGAAGATCGTGCCGGTGGTGGCCACGGGTGGACATGACACGTTGATCGTGCTCAATGACGGCCGCCGCACGGCGCAGCTGTTGCGCCTGGACAAGATCGCCCGAGTCAAGAGCATGCCAATGACCCTGAGCATCCCGTGGGGACTGTCACCGCTCCCGCTGCCGCACTTTCCCCTTCCGGCCAAGATCCGCATGCAGGTCCTCGACCCGATCGACGTGCGCGCCAAATTCGGCGAGGATCCGGATTGGGACCACGCTCTGGCCTACGTCACCAGCGTCATGCAAGTCGGGCTGTCGAAGCTGGCCAGCAAGACCATCGTCCCGATGATCCGGTGACATGACTCAAACCGTCACCGTCTCCCGCCATATCGACTGCCCGCTCGAGACGAGCGGCGCCTTCATCACCGACCCGCACGCTCTTTTTCCCCACGTGTCCACCTTCAGTCGGTGCCGCTTCGTCAAAGCGCGTGACGACGGAGAATTGTGGGACGTCTATATGGACAGTGGCACCATCCAACTCGGTGGCCGCGTGCTGATCACACCTCCGACCGGCAGCCTGTTGAAGTGGCGAGCGGTGCAGGGCACGCGCCATTCGTTTGCGGCGCTCGTAGAACCCGACAACGACGGCAGCCGGCTCACTCTGACCTTGACGTTTTCCACAACCGGTCTGGGTATCGCCCGGCTGAGCGAGTGGCTGGGACGCGGTCTGGTCTCCCGAAACCTGGAGGCGGCGGCCGAGGAGATCCGGCACTATCTCGAATTCGAGCGATAGCTTCGCGCGTGCATGCAGTGGACCGGCATTTCGGTAGCGGGCCAAATATGTGCTTTATTGGTAAAGGCTGTGCAAACAGCAGGCAACGAGATGTTGTTCTGGTGTAACGCTACGAGGTGATTTCCGCTCATAGGCTCCTGCGGGGGTTCGGAGCCGGGCTGGATTGGTGCCACCGGAGTGCGTCTGCCAGCCGACCACACCGATCGGAGGAAGCGTGATGGACTTCGCGTTGTTGCCGCCGGAAGTCACCTCGGCGCTGATGTACGCCGGGCCCGGCTCTGGATCGATGCTGGCCGCCGCGGTGGCGTGGGACGAGCTGTCCGCCGAGCTCCACTCCACCGCCGGTGCCTACGAGTCCGTGGTCACGACCTTGACCGCCGGACCGTGGATCGGCCCAGCGTCCGCGGCCATGGCAGCGGCGGCGGCCCCCTATATCGCGTGGCTCAGAGTCACTGCGATGCAGGCCGAGCACACCGCTGACCAGGCCAAAGCGGCGGCCGTCGCATACGAGACCGCATTCGCCGAGACCGTGCCGCCACCGGTGGTCGCGGCCAACCGCAGCCTGCTGATGACCCTGATAGCTACCAACTTCTTCGGCCAGAACACGCCGCTGATCGCACTCACAGAGACCCAGTACGCCGAGATGTGGTCGCAGGACACCGCGGCCATGCAGGGCTATGCGGCGTCATCAGCCGCCGCGACCACCCTGACACCGTTTGCCGACCCTGCATCCACCACCGATTCCAGCGGGTTGCCCGCACAAGCAGCCGCGGTCAGCCAGGCCACTGGAACTGCCGCCGGAGAGGTGCAGAACGCCGTCTCCTCGGTGCGGACGAACGACGGGCCGTACAACGCGTGAACCAGGACAGATCCGAAGTTCACCACTCCCTGGGACAACATTGGTCAGGGCCCGACCTTCGGCCTACCCACGCCGTTGACTCGATGTGCGCTTCGTTTGTGCACAGTGCACGGCTGTTGGCGTGGTTGGTGTGCAGAACGATGTTTTTTGGTAGTGGTGGTAGCGCTAAGAATGCGCCGTGGCCGTTGACTTGTTCGTACGTGGGTCGGTTAGCGCATGTCTGAGTGCGCCGGTGGTCGGTATTGGCAGCCGGTGGGAGTGAGTGTCACGGCACGGAGCCTCCCGACCGAAAGAGCCTTCGCTGTATGGCTTTTCGAAAGCTTCTCACCAAACTGCGCCGACGCGACTGCTCTGCTGGGGGGTCGACCAGCTTTGGACATCGGCGTTGGCGGCGTGCTCGGCAGCACCGGTCCGCGCGCCCGGTTTCGAGTCGACGGTGAACCTCTGGTCAGCGGGCTGTGCACCGAATTCGGTTGTGGATGAGCACTTTTCCTTATCTATTGGCGCGGTTTAGGAGGCCCCCCACAGGTTTCAAACTAGTGCATTGAAGTATCGAGATCCGTTGATCTCGGGGTCCGAGGCGATTCATCCCGGTGCATGGGGCCCGTCATCCCGTTCCATGGGGCCCGACTTTTGTGGAGGTTTGTGATGTCTTTTGTTGTGGCCGTTAACGACGTGTTGGTGCAGGCTGCGGGTGAGGTGGCCAGTATTGGCCAGACGTTAGGTGTGGCGCGGTGGGCGGTGGCGGGGACCACGACCGGGATTGTGCCCGCGGCCGGTGATGAGGTGTCGACGAGCATTGCGGCGTTGTTTTCCGATTATGGACGCGAATTGCAGCGGATCGGTGGGCAGGTAGCGGTATTCGAAGAGCAGTTTGTCGGGTTATTGGCGGCGGCAGCGACGGCCTATGGGGGTGCTGAGGCGGTCAATGGCACCGGGTTGGGATGGGTGGAGCAACTCACGGGGTTGGTGGGCGATCCGCAGCGGATGGCGGGGGTGTTGGCCGATCCGCAGGCGTTGTTCGGTGACCCGGTGCGCGCGTTGACGGGGCGGCCGTTGGTCGGTGATGGGGTTGATGCGGTCGCGGGCACGGGTGGTCGTGGTGGTGATGGTGGCTGGTTGATCGGCAATGGTGGCAGGGGTGCTTCGGGTGCCTCCGATGTGGTGGGGTCGGGTCAGAGCGGAGGCGCCGGAGGCGCCGCAGGTTTGCTGGCCGGTATCGGCGGCGCTGGTGGTGCTGGCGGCGCCGGGATCCTGCCCGGTGCGGGTGGCGCTGGCGGTACGGGGGGCTGGCTGTTGGGTGCCGGTGGCGCCGGGGGTGCCGGCGGGGCCAACACCGCCGAAGGGATCGGGATCGGAGGCACCGGGGGTGCCGGGGGTGCGGGCGGTGTGTGGTCGTCGGGCGGGATTGGGGGGCCAGGTGGGTACGGGACGATCGGCGGCACCGGGGGGGCCGGCGGCCCCGCAGGACTGCTGTTTAGTACGGGTGGGGCAGGAGGTGCCGGCGGTGTAGGCAACAGCATCGGCGGCGATGGTGGTGTGGGTGGGGCGCAGGGATGGATCAAGAGCGCGGGCGGCACCGGCGGCGGGGGCGGTTACGGGCCGGTGGCCGGTGGTAACGGCGGCGCCGGCGGTGGGGGATTTAGTTTGTTCAGTTTGGGTGGCGCCGGCGGAGTCGGTGGTTACAGCGACACGCTGGGTGGCAACGGCGGTGCCGGCGGGGTCGGTGGATGGCTGATCGGTAGCGGCGGCCATGGCGGTGCCGGCGGGGGCGCGGCCGGTCTCGGCGGTGAGGTCGCTGACGGAGGCACCGGCGGCAACGGCGGCACCGGGGGCGGGGCCTGGTTGCTCGGGGTCGGCGGGGCTGGTGGAGCCGGGGGTAATGGTTTAGCGGCCTCCGGCAGCAATGGGGGCGCCGGTGAACGGGTCTGGCTTTCCGCGTGGGGAGCGGGCGCGGGGACTTCTCCGGAACAGGTGGTGTGGCAGGTGACCCAGCAGGTGCTAGCCCCGGTCAATACCGTGTTCATCGATGCCACTGGGCGGCCGTTGATCGGGGACGGGATAGACGCCGCGCCCGGATCGGGTGCTGCGGGTGGGGCGGGTGGCTGGTTGATCGGTAACGGCGGCAACGGCGGATCCGGGATGTCCTCAGACTTCGACGCGGGGGGTGATGGTGGCGCCGGCGGTGCTGGCGGATTGTTGTGGGGTCACGGCGGTCTCGGCGGGTCTGGTGGGGCCGGTGCCATCAGTGCCGGGCGTGGCGGTGACGGCGGCGCCGGGGGGTTGTGGCTGGGTGCTGGTGGTGCCGGCGGGGCCGGCGGGACCTATACCGGCGGGATCGGCACCGGGGGCGTCGGCGGCGGCGGCGGTAACGGCGGGTCTGGCGGGATCTGGGCTACCGGCGGGGCCGGAGGCAGCGGCGGAGCCGGCGATATCGGTGGAACCGGCGGTAACGGTGGCACTGGCAATGTGTGGGAAACCACCGGCGGGGTCGGCGGTGTGGGCGGGTACGGCACGACCCAAGGCGGTACCGGCGGAACCGGCGGTCACGCGCAGGGCTGGCTGTTGGCGGCCGGCGGTGCTGGTGGGGACGGCGGAGCCAGCGCCTTCATCGGCGGGCACGGCGGCGGCGGCGGTAACGGCGGGGGGCTGCTCAGCATCGGTGGGGCCGGCGGCGCCGGCGGCTATGGCGACAGTACTGGCGGGAACGGGGGTGACGGCGGTACCGGCGGCATGCTGATCGGCAACGGTGGGGCCGGCGGCATCGGCGGCCTGGGCGGGATGATTTCTGGTTACGGCGGTGCCGGCGGTCAGGCCGGCTCGCTCATCGGATTCGGCGGGGCCAATGGCACCTCCGGGTAGCGCCGGGACTCAGTGGCAACACCTACAACGTAGGTGTTGCTGCCAGTCGGGTGTAGACAACTTCGGGCAAGAACTGACGGTGTCATTCGGGGTCACCGTCAACTGCCCCTGATCTGTTACAT
This sequence comes from Mycobacterium sp. TY814, assembly GCF_030755175.1. Lineage (NCBI taxonomy): Bacteria > Bacillati > Actinomycetota > Actinomycetes > Mycobacteriales > Mycobacteriaceae > Mycobacterium > Mycobacterium sp. TY814. The sequence continues at coordinate 1,451,090 of NZ_JAUFRY010000002.1, read as the reverse complement.
TGCGCCCTTACATGGCCAGCGGCACAGCCACATCCACACTCGAAGGCTTCGAACACCCCCAGTCCGTCAGCACCAAAATCGCCACCTGGGGCGTCAACTGGGGGAACCTGCCGCACATGTCGTGACGACCCTCAACACCGCTCTACGGCAACCTGCCCTTTCTGTCACTGGGAAGCGGTCGCCGAGCGTGAATTCATGCTCCTGCAATGCATCACGATCCTCGGCATGGCGTGGCCGGGCTTCGGGCGGCCCTGGTGAGAACCCACGTACTCGACGCTAGCGTGCCAGAACTCCGCACCCTCATTACCAACGTCGCAATCCCATCCTGCTGACCGAGCCAAGGACCGAAGGCGTGCCAGAGCGAGCAGGGATCGTTGAAAAGTGAACCAGCGCTTGCGAATCGGCTCCTATCACCACGAGCGTGCGAGTCTGCTGCCATTGAACGATTCGATCGCTACGCTCTCCCGTCCATCCGCCGACCCGATGCAGTCACGGGGCGACTGCGTTGGTGGTGTGCAGAATGCACGGCCGTTGATGTTGTTGTTGTGCAGAACGGTCTTGTTCGGTAGCGGTGGGGCCGCCCAGAATCCGCGGTGAGCCAGCACGATTGCGCGGAAGTGGGTGTTGTGTGCACCGGTTACCGGATGCCGTTCAGCCCGGGTCTTCGGGCGGATGGCTGGCTGCGGTGAGTGCGTCGATGTGCGGTACTGGTGGCAGGTCGGGATGACTGCCTCGACGGCGCAGCGCCGTCAGGCCGAGAAATTCTTCTGTGTCGGGCTCACCGATGGGGTTGTCGGGCTTGGCTCTGCGGGTGGTTCTTTCGTCTCCATCAGAGCGGGGCATAGCTGCACTGGGCGCGGTGAACGGAGGATTTCATGTCGGTGGTGGTGATCCCGCAGTGGTTGAGTGCGGCCGCGTCCGATGTGGCGGGTGTGGGTGCGGCAGTGGGCGCGGCCAATGCCGCGGCCATCGGGCCCACGACGGGCCTGCTGGCCGCGGCCCAGGATGAGGTGTCCGCGGCGGTCGCGGCCCTGTTTTCTACTCATGGGCTGGGTTATCAGGTGCTGAGCGCGCACGCGGCGGCGTTTCAGGAGCAGTTTGTGCACGCACTCGCTGGTGCCAGCGGCGCCTACGTCGCCGCGGAGGCTGCCAGCGTCTTTCCGCTGCAAGGGTGGGGGCACAGCGTTCTGGATGCGATCAACACCCCCACCACGATGTTGTTGGGGCGTCCGCTGATCGGTGATGGCGCCAACGGGACGGCCGCAGACCCCAACGGCCGTGACGGGGGATTGCTGTATGGCAACGGCGGCGCCGGGTATTCCGCGCCGGCGGGTTCGGGGCTGGCCGGGGGTGCTGGTGGGTCTGCGGGGTTGTTCGGTCACGGCGGAGCCGGCGGCAACGGCGCCTCCGGGGTGGTGGGCGCCGCCGGTGGTGGCACTGGTGGTGCCGGTGGCGCCGGTGGCGCTGGTGGCCGCGGTGGCCTGCTATTGGGCGATGGCGGCGCAGGTGGTTGGGGCGGTAACGGCGGCACGGGCGGGGTCGGCGCCACCGGGACCAATAGCACCACTTTTGGGGTGGCCGGCGGTGCCGGCCAGCTCGGCGGCAGCGGTGGTCAGGGCGGCCTTGGTGGGGCCGGCGGGGCCGGCGGGTTGTTCGGGTCTGTGGGCGCGGCGGGTCCTGCCGGCATCGGGGGCACCGGCGGTCAGGGCGGCCAGGGCGGCCTCGGCGGCGCAGCTCTTGCGGGTTTTGCCAGCGGCACCGGCGGTGCCGGCGGGGCTGGCAGCCTGGCTACCGGTATCTCCGGTGGGGCAGGCGGAGTCGGCGGCACCGGCGGGGCACCCGGCAGCGTGGCCACCATCACTGGCCTTGGCGCCAGCCCATGGGGGGTGGCGGTCAACCCCGGCGGCAACGTCTACGTCACCAACTACGGCAGTAACACGGTGTCAGTGATCGATCCTGTGACCAACACCGTCACCGGATCACCGATCGCCGTCGGCTCCGGCCCGGTCGGGGTGGCGGTCAACCCCGGCGGCAACATCTACGTCACCAACTACGGCAGTAACACGGTGTCAGTGATCAATCCGGTGACCAACACCGTCATCGGATCACCGATCGCCGTCGGCGCCGTCCCGGGCGGGGTGGCGGTCAGCCCCGGCGGCAACGTCTACGTCGCCAACAGCTTCAGTGGCACGGTGTCGGTGATCGATCCGGTGACCAACACTGTCATCGGATCACCGATCGCCGTCGGCTCCCGCCCGACCGGGGTGGCGGTCAACCCCGGCGGCAACGTCTACCTCACCAACCACAACATCAGTGGCACGGTGGCGGTGATCAATCCGGTGACCAACACCCTCACCGGATCACCCATCGCCGTCGGCGCCTCCCCGTGGGGGGTGGCGGTCAACCCCGGCGGCAACGTCTACGTCACCAACCTCAACAGTGGCACGGTGTCGGTGATCGATCCGGTGACCAACACCGTCACCGGCTCACCCATCGCCGTCGGCTCCGTACCGCAAGGGGTGGCGGTCAACCCTGCCAGCGACTATGTGTTTGTCGCGAACACAGGCAGCGACACGGTGTCGGTGATCAACGCCAACACCAACACCGTCACTGCCACCATCGCCGTAGGCGATGGTCCGGTCGGCGTTGCGGTCGATCCCCTCACAGGTAAGGTTTACGTCTCTAACAGATCTGCCGGTACCGTGTCGGTACTCAGCGGGTAAGCGTCAATAGCCGAACCCTCCCTCACGCAGGTGAGTCGAAATTAATCACCCAGCACCACAACGGATTCCGGCTCGTCTGCAAAGTTCAAGGTTGTTGTGGGACAGTCGGCTTGGCTATCGCGTCGCGCACCGGCATCCACCGCAGAGTGGCCAGTGCCACCGCGACGTTGATCAGGTTCTCCTTGAGAGGCCGTGGCAGCAGACGCTGCGCCGTGTCCAGCCGATGCAACATGGTGTTGCGGTGGGTGAACAAGATTTTCGCCGCGTGCGTGAGGTTGCAACCGGCTTCGATATAGGCCAGCACTGAGGCGTGCATGGACGGGGATGCGTTAGCGAAGTCCCCCAGTGTCCTCTCAATGAAATCAGTTGCTTCTGCGAGATTTTCCGTCACCAACCCGATGAGTTGCAGTTGCGTGGAACTGTGTAGGACGCGCTCAGGGCACCTCGACTGGGCCATAATGCGCTGGGCGGTCAAAGCGTCGCGGTGGCTGCGGGCGAAGCCTGTAATTCCGCAGGCGGGGCCGCCGATCGCGATGTGCACCTGCGGCGCGATCGCCGCCTCGATCTGACCAGGATCAACACATTCCACCTGATGTGCCCACACCCAGTAAGTTTGGGCACCGGAAATCACTGAAAGCGACTGGCCGGCGCAGGCTTCGATCAACTCTCTGGCGGCGTGTTCCAGCGCGGCCGCATCGTCGTCGCCTCGATCAGACCAGATGACGGCTGCGGTGTGCGGCAGGTCCAAGCGGTAGCCCAACCGATCCGCCACGGCGGCGGGGTCGGTATCGGTGCCATAGAGCAGGGACTCGATCAGCGCGCGACGCTCAAGGTTCTTTTGGTGCTCAATGCCCGCGTGGTGTGACTCGGCCTGAGCATGGGCGCCCACGTATCGACATGCCGCATCAAGGAACTCGCTCAGCCGGGGCATGGGCAGGTTGAGTACCTCGCGCAACTCCTGGGGGTCGGCGCCTAGGCCGAACGCGATATCCGTCCAGCGGCGCCACGCCACGTTCTGGGCGATGCGGAATATGTCACGGGTCCAGGCGTCCAGTCCGCGGCGCGTCAGCATGCGGGCCAGGTCGAGATTTTCCGGGGTGTCCAGCGGGGGCGCGTCCGGAGCAGTGGGGGAGTGCATCATGGCGGATCCCCAGCAACACAGGTTCGCACGGTGCGCCCGTGACACCGCCGCCACCAGATCCGGATCTGCAGCGACTTGCGGCAGGGACCTCATCGTGGCGTGTGCGATGTCAGCAATCCACTCGTCGCCCGATTCGCAGGCCAGCTGCAGGCCGGCGCGGATCAGGTCTTGCACCCGCGTAGACGGTTGACCCCAGATCACGCCCCAGAGTGTATGGATGACGAGAGCTCGAAAAATTGTGCACAACACCCAAAAAGATGGCGCTCAACTGTGCAATCTGCCACGCTGGCTCCGCCACATTGGCGCGTTGGCCCCGGTAAGCGCTTAGGTGCCAGTCGGCGCGCGACGAATCTGCCCGTGGGCGAGAAAGGTTGCCCACGATTCGACGTCGGGGCGCGCTTCCAGCAGTGCGCGGCGCTGGCGCGTAGTGAGTTCACGGCCGCCGATGAACCCAACGAGTCCCCCCAGTGCGGAGGTTTCACGACGGTTGCAGTTGCGCAAAGTTACTGCAGCTTGCTCGCGCGGCGGGGCTCCGGTGTCGTTGTCTGGCTCTACTGTTGGCAGGTATGGCCGGACTGCATACTGACGTGAAACGCTGGCGCACAGCGCTTCACGTAGCCGTGTCGGCATTGCTGGTTGCCATCTCCGGACCTTTCGTTGCACCCACAGCTCATGCGGCAGCGGCTGCGGCGACGCTGAGGGTGACATCGACCTGGCAGACCGGTTTCATCGCCAGCTTCACCATCACCAACTTGACCATGGCGCCGCTGTCGGACTGGAGGCTTGAGTTCGACATGCCGGCGGGACAGTCCGTCATCCACACGTGGAACAGCTCCGCGGCACAGGCCGGCACCCACTGGGTCATCACGCCCGCGAATTGGAATCGCATGATTGCACCCGGGGGTTCGGCCACCGGCGGCATGAGAGGCGTGCTGAGCGGTACCTATACGGCTCCGTCAAACTGCGTCCTCAACGGGCAGGTTCCCTGCAGCTAAGACCCACTGGCTTGGCGAGCCCGCGGAGGCGTCAGCCGATCGGCCGCCACGCGCCGACGACAGCCTCCCGGTACCAGCCCACTCGATCGCGAATCTGAACCCCGATCCGGTTCTGGGCGTTCATGCGGCTGTCGAGGATGTGCCCGTCGTCGAGGTAAATCACCACGTGCGACGCCCGGCCGGCATCGCCGTTGGGGTGCAGATAAATCAGGTCACCGGGTTCAAACGAACCTTCTTTGGCCACGCGAACGCCCATGGGACCGGCCGTGCCATCCGCCTGCCGGTGGACGTCACCCCCGAATTTGATTCCCAGACCGTAGTTGTAGACCCAGGCGGTGAAATTCGAGCAGTCCAACCCTCGTCCCGGACTCCAGGCAGTCGGCCCACCGGGGTTGTCGACGTCGGGATTGTCTTCTGGGGCACCGGCATACGTCGAGGCCGGCGGATCCCAGCCCGGAATGTGATGGTGCCGGTACTGAAGCCCCAGCGGGTTACCCGGTGCGTTGACGTAGCGCATAGCTACCGCGACGATGCGCTCCTGCTTCCACGTTCTGGGATTGCACTGCGCCCCCTGCGGCGTGGCCGGCGTCGGCAAGGTGTCGGCCGCCGGCCCCCACCCGTGATTGACATAGTGGCCCTCGGTATCGGTCCGGTACCACTCGGTGGCAGGCTCGCCAGACTCCGGCAGCTGGTCGCGCCCTGCGAAGTCAGCCGTCAACGAAGACCATGAGCAGGAGAACGGGTAGGACCACTCTCCGTTACCGCCCCTGGCGATCCCGACGGGTAGGCCGAGGCCTGACGCTGACAGCGCGAGGCAAAGCAGAGCCCGTACTGCAAACAGAAACGTTCCGCGATGCGTCAACAGACCCTCTGCTCGTCCAGCGTTTACCCAGCAAGCCAAATGCTAGGCGCAGCGAACGCACCGTGGAACTCTTCGCACTATGTCGCAGCAGGGGAGGCGGCAACGTCCTCAGCCAACGCTGCTGATCCGGAGGAAGACTGACCAGCCGTCGAGAAAGCGCCGAAGGAGAAACGGCTCCTGCTCAGCGGAGCCAGTTGTCCAGCTCCAGCGCGGCAGCGACATCAATGGCATTGTCCGCCAGCGGCGTTGGAAGAAGGTGTTCAGCGCGGGCCACCCGCCCGAGCACGGTGTTGCGGGGTTTGTCGCCGATGTCCGCGACCTGTCCTCATTGCAGACGGCGATTGACGCCGCAGCGGCCCACTTCGGACGGATCGACATCGTCGTCGCCAACGCTGGGATCGACACGGTGGCGCCGATGGCGACACTCGAGCCTGCATCATTCGAAAGAGTCATCGACATCAACCTCACCGGAGTGTGGCGAACCTTCAAGGCGGCGCTGCCGCACGTGCAGAAGCGGCACGGCTATCTGCTGGCCATTTCCTCGATGGCAGCATTCGTCCATTCTCCGCTGCAGGGCTCCTACACGGCCAGCAAGGCCGGAGTCTGGGCCATGTGCGACAGCATCAGGCTCGAACTGCGCAGCCTCGGAGTCGGCGTCGGCAGCGCACACCCGACATTCTTCAAGACCCCTCTGATGAACCACGTGCACAAAGACCCTGCCGGCCAGGAACTTTGGGGCGACAACGTCAAGGGGGTCTGGAAGATGGTGCCGCTTCAAGAGGTCGTCATGGGAATTGCGGACGGGATCGAGCGTCGCTCGGCGAAGATCGTCGTGCCCAAGAGTCTGCTGATCACGGCGAACGCGCCGGGCGTCTTCCGCAGAGTCATCGAACGAATCGGATTCCGCGACAGTTCGATTCAGAAAGCAGCAGCACTGGCTTCACCGATCGGGTGGAACGACGACCGAGAAGCGGCCCGTTCCATCGGTCGGTGAGGCAGGTCTGACTTGTATGTTGCGCTTGACCCACGACCAAGCCGAACCGGGCTAGGACGAGCGCGGCAACGCGCTACCTTTGCGCCACTCGTCCCAGCTGAGCGTCCAGTCGCCGTTCTGCTCAATCTTCAGCGGCGGCCCACCGGTATTGTGCACCTCGACGACGTCGCCGGGCACGGAGAAGCCGTAAAACCATTTGGCGTTGTCGCCGTTGAGATTCAGGCACCCGTGCGAGGTGTCGGTATGACCCTGAGCCCATATGGTCGAATCGAGCTGGTGCAGATAGATACCGTCAATGCTGATCCTCGTGGCGTAGTTGATTGTCTCGCGGTAGCCGAGCCGGGAATTCTTCGGCAGCCCGAAGGTCGACGAATCCATCACGACCGGGTTTCCTTTGTCGAGCACGGTGTAGACACCCGGCGGAGTCCAGAACGACAAGGTCCGCCCGCCGATTGTCTCGGTGCCACCCATACCCATGGAGGTGGGCATGGTCCGAACTAGTTTGCCGTTGTCGAATACGCTGACCAGCTTGGTCGCATCGTCGGCGACAGACACGTGCGCATCGCCGATGCGAATTGACACCCGGCTGTCCTCCTGCCCGAACATGCCACCGCCCAGCGCAATACCGTAAATCTTCGCTTCGGCGGTCACCGTGGTGCCTGGTGCGTAGTAGTGCTCCGGGCGCCAATGGGCGTGCTGGGAGTCGACCCAAAACCAGGAACCCGGCACCGGGGGATTAGTGGTCACAACCAGTTGGCGCTCGGCGGCGGGCCGATCAGAGATCTGTTCGTCGAAGTGCGCGACGACCACCGTCCCAACCCCGTACGTGCCGCCTTCCCGCAACGCAGCTTCTGACGTCATGGTGAACGACACCTTGGTCTGGTTGGACGGCCGCACCGTCGAGAAGGACGAAACTTGCGAGCTTTCAGCGCCATTGGTCCCACGACTGGTGACGGTGAGGGTATAGGTGTGTGCGTAGCCCAGCGGACCAGTCGGTTTCCACACGGTGCTGTCCGGTGTCATGACCCCGTCGATCGGCTTGCCGCCGTCGTTGACCATGCGTACCTCGACGAGCGTTCCCGTGTCGGCTTTCACCTGCACCGGCGCCGTTGGTTGGACGTCGTGTGCATCAGGACTTGGCGTGATCGTCACCCGCGCAGGACCCGTCGAAGCCGGCGCGCCGCCCACGGATTGGTGCCCAGAGCACGCCGGCACCGCAGCGCCCAGCACTCCGAGCACGATGAGCAGGGGGAGCAAGAGCCGGCGCCGCGGTGCATGAAACGTGTTGGCTTTCATTGCCGAATGAGGTAGCCAACGGGGAGGGGCTTCAAACCGTTGGGTAGCTGCCCGGACGCGAGAGATCATGGAACTATGGCCGACGACGAGCTCGATGCCTTGTACCGGGTCCCTCCGAATCAGTTCACCGGTGAGCGGACGAAATTGTCCGCGGCCGCCAAAAAGCGAGGCGATGCCGATGCGGCTCAACGAATCTCAGCAGCCCGAAAACCCACCACGGTGGCATGGATTGTCAACCGGTTGGTGATCGGGCACGGGGAAGCACGGACTCGGTTGGCCGAGCTTGGTGACAGCCTGCGCAAGGCGCACGCCGCGATGGATGCCGTGCTAGTCCGTGAGTTGTCCGCCCGGCAACATCAGTTGATCAACGAACTCACGGAGGCCGCCTTGAATGCGGCCGAGGTGGAGAATCCGTCGTCGACGGTGCGCGACGACATCGCTGGCACGCTGCAAGCGGCGATCGCCGACCCCGAAGTCAGGGGGCGCCTCGGTCAACTGACCAAAGCCGAACGCTGGTCGGGCTTCGGCGACTTCGGCGACAGTGTGGCAGTGTCAGCGACTACCGGACCCAAGAAGACCGCACCGGCGGCCAAACCATCGCGGTCGTCGAAGGCGCCTCGGCGTGAGAAGGAAGCCGAAGCCGCCCGGCGGGAGCGAGCAAGGTTGACGGCGGCGGTCGCCTCTGCCGAGAAAGCTGTTGCGCACACCGAGAGCCTGCTTTCCGACCGGCGAGCCGAACGTGACGCGGCCCGGACGCGCCGTGATGAAGCAGCAGCAGCTCTGAGCAAGGCAGAGCGTGCGTTGACCAAAGCTGAGAGCGACTACGAAAAGGCGCGGCGGGCCGGACGCGATGCTGCGCAGGAGCTCAAAGAGGTGAGGGCTCAGCTGGCACGGGCGTAGCAAGCAGCCACCACGCGACGCAAGCGGGCATGCGCCCCGCAATTTTTCAGTGGCTGGATTGAACTGAGATCCCCTGATGCACGTGTCCTGTTTGCGGCACGGGCTATTCCGGGTCGTCGACAGGTGGGCGCTGCCTGGGCTGGCGTTGCGGTGCAAAGCCCCGTTCAAGGGTTTTCTGCACTGCGCGTCACAGGACTGCTCCCTCCAGAACCGCGAACAGTCCCCGGCGGCCTCCACTAACCTGAGGCGGTCACACCGGGTTCATCGACAGTAGGGGAGAAGCCGTTGTCTGAGGTGAACGCGTTTGTGAATGTTGTGCCCGAGGGGGTGACGGCCGCGGCGCAGGACATCGCGGGTGTTGGCGCGGCGCTCGACCGGGCGTACACAGCGCTGGCACCGGCGACCACCTCGGTGGCGGCCGCGGCCGCGGACGAAGTGTCTGCCGCAATCGCCGAGTTCTTCTCCGGCCACGGACGGGCCTTCGCAGCGCTCGGCGCGCAGGCTGCCTCGTTCCAGGACCTGTTCGTGCAGGCGCTGAACAACGCCAGCCAGCAGTACGCGGCCGCCGAGACCGCGATCGTCAGACAACTGCAGGCGACCACCGCCGCGCTGAACCTCCCGCCGATTTTCGGGCCGCGGCCGGTGCCCTCGTCGGTGCCCGTCGATCCCGCCCAGTTCGCCGGCACCTACTACGAGCAGGGCAGCGTCAAGCAGTTCTTCTCGCTCGGCCTGGTGAACACCAAAGCGATGTACAGCCTCAACCCTGACGGCACGATCCGCGTGCAGAATTCAGGAAACTACTTCTTCAACAACGGCCCGCTGTCCTCGATCATCGGGTCCGCGGTGCCCCTCAACGCCACCAACACCGCGCTGGACGTCAGCTTCCTACCCTTCAAACTGCCGTTCAGCCTGAGCGGCCCGACGGGCAACTACATCATCGTCGCGCGCGCCCCCGACTACAGCTGGGTCCTGGTCAGCGATCCCACCGGATTCAGCGGCTACGTGCTGACGCGCGACCAGTTCATACCGGCCCAGCAGTACCAGCAACTCGCGGGACAGCTGGTCTCCTCCGGCGTTTGGGGACCGATCACACCGACCAACCAGTACGCCTGACCCTTGGGGCCTCCCGCCTCTCGCCTGCCGCTGCCCACCCAGGCCGGATGACTGCCAGACCGCCGTTGGACATTCGCATCCTTACCCGGTCGATGCACCGGCGCCGCGGTCCGCTGGTTCAGACGCGGATGAACTTCTGTTCGCCCATGCCGAACATGCCATCGACCGAAAGGTCGACGTCTTGGGTGTGGATGCGGCCTTCATACCAGCCGAAGGGGCCGTAGTACTCGGCGAGCGATCGGCGCGGACCGGCATGCAGCTCGGAACGGACGGTCGGCGTGAAGCGCACATCGACCTGACCCGACCCGTCGGCATCGCGCACGATCCAGGTACCCCAGGGCCCGTCGGGCCGTTCCACGTGAACGGCGGGCAGGCGGTGGACGCGGTCGCCAAGCCAGACGGCATTCTCGTTGTAACGCTGCGGGTCCCGCACCTGGTTGTCGGTCAGGTTGAAGCCCTCGACCCGGCCCGCATCGCTGCGGCGCGCTGCGGTCACCCAGTCGTACCGCATAGGGGAGGGGTAGTCCCCGTGGTGATCGTCGAGAATCATGAACGAACGGTCGGCGTCGAACACGGTGAGCTCGGCTCCGATACGGAGCGTGCCGGTGAACGGCATCATCGCCTTGTGCGAGTACAGCGCACGATCTTCGGCGAAGGGGTGACAGATCACCAGGTGTCCGGCCTCGCCGGGGCCGCATCGCCCGGCGCCGTGCAACTCCAGTGGCGGTAGCGCACCGCGCCCGGGATGGCTGGCGTCCACTGCGACCAGGCCCGAGTCCATCTCGTTGGCCACTTGCAGCGAAAAACGTCCAACCTGACCGTGGGACCGGGTGTGGTCGAGGCCGCGGGCGACGTGCACCATCGAGGTCGGCAACTTCTGCTCCCACCGCCGGATCGTGGCCGCCTGCTTGTCCACAACCAGCACTTGCAGCAGCGAGATCGACTTCGTGTCGTAGACGGCGCCGAGCACGAATATTGCGTCGTCACCGAGCTGGAACGCCTCCCACTCCTTGAGTCGGGCGTTGCGCACTGCGCGCTGCAGGCGACCACGAGCTCCGGTGGCCGTGACAACGTCGAGTGGGTTGATCCGCGCGATCGGACCGTTGTAGGTGCCAAACCGGTAGCGACCATCGCGCACCAGCTGGGCAGGTGGCGTCTCGTGGGTGCGCACGATTTCTGACGGGCCGGTCGGCGGGGTCTCGGTGTCCACCGCCGCAGCGTAGCGAAGAGGCAGCAGCTATGGCGCTGGTAGAGAGACGTAGCCGTCCGCGAACCCATCACGGACCGGCGAGGGGAGCGGCCCTGTCTATCGGTCCACTGGCGACGCCGGCCCGGCTCCGATTGATCCCTCGATGGTGCAGGCGGTGGCCGACGCTCCATGCGAGTCCTCGCGTCGGGGCTCTCGGGCTTGCAATCAGGTGCGGTGGCAGTGAAGTTACAGACCCGAGACGCTCTTTTCGGCGTGGCGCGGCGGTAGGGGTGGCGCTAGCTAAGCATGGTGGGCGCAAACCACGACTCTGTGCTGTGACCGTTAGGGATCGTTACCGCAATCGCAATTTCGCGCTCATATCTTTGGACATACAAGAACGCCAAATCTGAAACCCACGTTACGCCTATCGGCGTCCGCAAGCCTTGGGGGGCAGTGACATGACAACCGCAATCGGCACGCACCGGCCAATCAAGAACAACGAGGCCTACGAGCACGACGATTTCGCCTCGGCGGTTGCGAGCATCAACGCACTCGGCCGTCGAGGGGACGGCGTTCTTGCCGAATTGCAGCCGCGGTGGCGACCCACCGAAGAAGAGATCGTGCGCGCGGCGATCACTTTAATTTTGATATCCCTAGTGGCCCTCATCTGCCTCGCCGCGGCCGCGATCTTGACGCTGCACTAACAGCGCCTGGGTCTGGTTTCACCTGCAACGCGGTAGTCCGCACGGAGTCGGACAGGAAGTCGTGCAGCCGGCACGATCTGCCCATGCCGTCAGCCAAGTAGATGTGTGTCTGTGCCGCGATCTCGGCCGCGACCGTGGACCGCCCGATCAGATCGGCGTCAGCCACCTGCTTCCCGATGATCAGCTGCAGGTTGGCATCAACGTGACTGTCGGTCACCAGCGCCTGGAAACCCCGTCCAGCAGGAGATCGGTGACCATAGTGGTGAAATCGCGCGGCGCGGCCCGTCCGGCCCGGATGGACCAACCAGCTCCTGCGATTAGGTTGTAGAAGGCTACGGTCAGCCAGGCCGACGTCAGGTCGGGCCAGAAATCGCCGGCTCGCTGGCCGCGCAGGAAGAATCCCTGCATTTCCGGGTTGCGTCCACGAAAGTGGTGTACGAGTCGGGCCGTGAGGTGAGGACCGGCGTGTCGTAGCCGGCTAGTAAAGGGTCATCGCGTGATTCTTCGAGAGACCGACCAAAGTCACTAGAGCAAAGGATCGACGCGATGACCGCTGCCCACGATATCGACCTACCCGCACTGTTGGCTGAGCGACTCACCACCACCCACCCTGATGTGTTGCGCGAACTGCTGGCTACCTTCATCCACACGCTGATGGGCGCCGAGGCTGACGCGCTATGCGGCGCGGCCTACGGTCAGCGCAGCAGCGAGCGGACTAACTCTCGTAACGGTTATCGGCATCGCCAGTTCGATACCCGGGCAGGCAGTTTGGATCTGGCGATTCCCAAGCTGCGCCAGGGGTCCTACTTCCCGGACTGGCTGCTGGAACGCCGCAAACGCGCCGAGCGGGCCCTGACAACTGTGGTGGCCACCTGCTATCTGCTCGGGGTCTCGACCCGGCGGATGGACAAGCTGGTCGAGACCCTCGGGATTACCGGCTTGTCGAAGTCGCAGGTGTCGGTGATGGCCAAAGAACTCGACACTGCCGTGGAGGCTTTCCGCACTCGGCCTCTTGATGCCGGCCCGTATACGTTCATGGCCGCCGACGCTTTGGTACTCAAGGTCCGCGAGGCCGGCCGCGTGGTCAACGTGCACGCGCTGATCGCGGTGGGCGTCAACGCTGAGGGCTACCGCGAAATCCTGGGCATCGACGTCACCACCGCCGAAGACGGTGCGGGCTGGTTGACGTTTCTGCGCTCGTTGACCGCGCGCGGCCTGTCTGGGGTGGCGCTGGTCACCAGCGACGCCCATGCTGGACTGCTCTCAGCGATTGGGGCCACCTTGCCCGGGGCGTCCTGGCAGCGCTGCCGCACCCATTACGCCACCAACCTGATGGCCATCACCCCCAAGAGCTCCTGGCCCTGGGTCAAGACCCTGCTGCATTCGGTGTTCGATCAACCCGACGCCACTTCTGTTGCTGCACAATATGACCGGATCATCGACGCGCTTTCCGACAAGCTACCCAAGGTCGCTGATCACCTCGAAGCGGCCAGGTCCGACCTGCTGGCCTTCACGGCTTTTCCTAAGCAGATCTGGCGTCAGATCTGGTCCAACAACCCCCAGGAACGACTCAACAAAGAAATCCGCCGCCGCACCGATGTCGTCGGGATCTTCCCCGACCGCGATGCTCTAATCCGCCTCGTCGGCGCTGTGCTGGCCGAACAACACGACGAATGGGCCGAGTCACGGCGCTACCTGGGTCTCGACGTCCTCAGCAAATCCCGCCTGACCACCACCACACCAGCAGAACAGGAGGACAACCCCGCGGCACTAACCGCATAAGTCACGACATCGAAGAATCACACGACGACGTCGTACACCACGTCCCTGGACTTGACCCATTTCCGCGTCGATTTCGGCCCAGCCCTGCGCCAACTCCTCGTTCTCGAATTCCTGGCTGTAGGTGTAGAGGAACGCGAGATATCTCGATACCGGTTCGCAGGCCGTCACCAGACGCAGCAGTGCCTGCGTGGCCGGCCCTTCCTGTAAACGGGCGCTGTCAAGTGCCGCACGCACCTGGGCAAGTGCGAGTTGTTGAATTGCCTCGATCAGCGCGGCCTGCCCTGCGAAATTGCGATAGAGGGTCGCGCGACTGACGCCGATCGCAGCGGCGATCTCGTCCTGGGTCGCACCCGGTCGCTGACCCAGGAAGGCCGCAGCGGCTCTCAGGATTCGCTCGCGACCGAATTGCGCACTCCGGCTTCCGGTGTTGTTGTCGATTTCCTTCGATCCTTCTCGGGGCCGGAGCCCGTCGGGGGCGCCTGTCCTACCAGGGATGATTGAACTTTTCTAGCTAGCTGGGTAATCCCGCCATTGCGTTCGTGGAAGTCGGCGCGCAGGAATTTTTCGTCCGTCAACCGTCTGCTTGATGGCTGCGGATAGTGTTTCAGGTGCGGTCAGATCGCCCAGTCGGACCATGTTGGCGATATTCCAGCACGTGCCTGCCCCGTGTTTTTGCAGGTTATATCTCTCTGAATTGCATGCCGAAATCTCGTGGCGATTGAGAAGTTGCACCAACATGGGCAATTCAGGGGCACCGGGTGTTGTGCAATGCGCTGCCCCGTGAATCAGCAATCCGCGTGTCATCCTCTGCGCCCGAAGAAAGAGCGCAGAACCCACAAGGAGTGGGGGATATGCGTACAGGGCCATCGCAGAAAGCTCCTATCTCACCAACACAGCGCCTCCCTACTCGTGAGGCATCGACGCCGGTTTCGTTCAGCAGATTGAACCCACCCTTTGCGGCTTCGGCAATGGGGCTGGGAAAACTAGAGACACACCCCTGGTTAAAGGGACCAGAATCCGCTCGCGCGCGACGGTAACGTCTCCCTGGTTTTCGTTCGTAGCACCCCGCGCTTGATGGCTAAATAGGTCGCATCCTGAGCTGCCCCGTGCACTGATGCACGTTGGGCATAGAGCGTCGAACCCGCTGGCGCGCCCGAGCCCGCTCGGCGCGCACCCTCGTGGGCGTAACGGGCGTAGGTGCCCTTATAATCCGGCGGCAGCAACTGCAAAACTGGGTCCGACTGCATCATAAGCAGCATTGCCGCTTCTCCGGGTAATCCGCCATATCCGATTCCGCCATATTCTCGCGATGCTCAGCAGCGAGCCGGGTGGAATGTAGCAGGGGGAGTATGTCGCAAACGACGGATGAATCGTGCTTCGTGGAAAAGTAAAGATGGTCATTAGAGCCGCTCGCGAGGTCGCATCGCGCGGGAAGTCGTCGAGGTATTACTTCCGGGAGTTGCCGGCCGTGGCCAAGTGTCGGAGTGCACGCCCACCACGTTGTGACGGTTTACGCGACACTGCTGACGATCGCGGTAACCAGCCCGCCCAGCGTCAACACCCCGACTATTACTGCGGCGGCGATCGCCCGGTTCCGTCGGCGCCGCCGTGCGTCGTAGATCGCCATCGCAATGGCGGCCAAGATCAACCCAGCGTAAGCCGCCAGCCCCACCGTCAACGCCGCCGTTGACGCGGCGCTAGCCAGGGTCACGCTGTGCACGACGTGAGCCTACGGCGCAAACGGTAGCATCGCTCCGACTGGTCAGTTCGGACCGGTCAGCGCTGCGCGGTTCGTGCGTGTTTGATAGTGCGGGGCCGTGTCACCTCGGTGACGGGCCGCGACGCGGTGGTCATCGTGGCGATGCGAATCGGATTCAGTCTGTTGCTGTTCCGCTGATCGCGATGCGCGCGGCTTTCGCCCTGACGATGGAATGACTGCCCCCGAAAGTGGCGTACGTTGCCGCCATCGTGGCCACGCTGCCGACCTTGAACTCGCAAAAACGGACTACGGCGCCGGGTTGCGCGGATCGACCGTGTAGGGGCCGCCCGGATCCTGGCAGTAGAAAAGCCCGCAGTTGAATGCAGGGCGCGACAGGTTCGCCAACGGGATGTCTGGGGGCGGCAGCTCACCTTCCCAGACACCGTTGGACACATTTCCCGGTCTGCCATACACCCACCAATAGGTGTGGCAGACGTTCCAGTCCCAGTTCGGCCGGTAGGAGCCAGAGCCGACGGAGGCCGGGTCCTGGCCGGGGCACCAGGTTAGCGGGCCTTTGGCGCTGCCGTCGGCGTGCGCGGTTGCCGGGGTGAGGACGAGTCCAGCGATGGCGACGCCTGCCGACATCAGCGACCCGCCAAGTAATCTCCTGCGGCCACGCGTGGTCTTCATGACTTTATTACTGCGCATCTCCGCTCCTCTTCTCAGTTGTTACATCTGTATCAGCAGCTGTCTCATAGCTTGCATACGAGAGCCTACTGCGGTCATCTTGGGAAATTCTTGCGCCGAACTTCGGTCTATGCGGGTGGGTTCGATCCCGCCCCTGGCCACCGGTTATGAGCGGCAATCGACCAGCACTCGCCGCGGTCCAAACCAATCGGACGACGATGTCGTCCGTTGCCGCCACATCGTGGCAGTGCAGGTAGTCGATGACCATCTCCGGTCCGCCTCCGGACACCAGTCCTCTGGCAGCGAGATCGGGAACTATGGCGCCAGAGCGCTCAGGCTTATTCATCTGATGAATTCAATCGCTTTGCACTCCATCCATTCGACGGCGGCGAAAAGCCGCTCATGATCGAGCAATACGAACTGCTCAATTTATCGGCAGGAAAGTACTTTACGAAATGCAGACATTGCAGCGCAATGTTTTAAAGAATATGGCGGGATTTTCTGGTAACTCGACGTATGCGGCTTCGCCGTATTGGGTCGTCGACGCGCCGTTTGGTCTCCGTAGCGGACCTGCAAAGTGGAACTTCGCGAGGGTTCCTAGCAGGGCCAGCGTCGGGTCAGTTCCGCTGACGTCCAGGGCGGCCACATCAGCGCGCCGATGATTGTGCCTGCAGTCAGTTGCGCAACGATCCGAGGCCCCTCGCGGCGTGCATTGTCATAGATCGTTGCGGTATCGGCGATCGCGATCGCATCGGCCACCAATGGCCATAGTCGGCGGTGCCGTTCGCGAATCTTGCTTTCGGGGACGTCGTGACCGCCGTGGTGCACGCGCCGCTGCACTCGTTCGACGGCGAGGTCTTCAGGGATCAGCAGCACGTGCACGGCGACGACGTAGCCCGCGCTGTGGGCTGCGCGGATCAGGTCGAGCTTCGAGGGATGGGAGAACACCGTCTCGGCGATGAACGATCTGCCGGCCTCGATCAACTTGGCGCGGGTATTGGCAGCGATCCGTGCCGCATCGTAGGCGTGCGTAGCGGGGTCATCGGGCCAGCGCCGCTTGGCGATCTCGTCGGCATTGACAAAGACGCTGCGAGGCAACAACGGCGCCAACGTGATAGCGACGAATGTCGACTTCCCGGCGCCGTTCGGGCCGACGACAAGGTCCAGACGCTTCACCAGTGCACCGCGAAGCGATCGCTCATCCGTCGACGTCGACCACCGAGGTCGTGCCGTCGGGCCGGTACTCGACGATCTCGCCGTCGTCGTTGAGCGCCACTGTTGTGATGCCCCGCGCGGCCAGCAGGTCACCGTAATGGGCGCCGGCCAAGGCTTCCTCGATCGCGGCCGAGATCTCGGCGTTGAAGACCAGCCCCTCATCTTCGGACAGGTGGCTGAGGTCCAGATCGCCGGCTAGCGCGGCCTCGACACGGCGACGCGACGCCGTCTGGTGGCTCGACACCGCCCGACCCACCCGAGCCCAATGATCAAGTTGCTGCTTGGCCGATCGACTCTGGCGAGCCCCTTCGGCAGCGGCGCTGTCCATAAGGTCAGCAGCAACCCTGGTAACTCGGTCGGCGAGGTTCGCCATGTCCGCACCTCCTGTAGCACAATGCTACGCCTCGCCTGCGTCAACGAGAATCGACGTTGGCGACGTTCAGTGATCACCCGAGGGAGTGCACCTGAGCGATGTCGTTGTGCTGGGCGAGCAGCCGCGGCTGTTCGGGCCGGTGACGTCGATCCCCACGGTGTGGCGGTCGTTGAACGAGATCGGCGCGTCCGACATCGCCGCAATCACCGGGGTGCGCAACCGAATCCGGCCGAAGGTGTGGGAGGCGATCGCGGCCCGCCACGGTGCGATCCCGCCCGCGCCCACCTGCTACGGGGACCGGGTGCACGCCCGCGCGGAGGGATTCATCCGCTGCGGCAAGGACACCGGACTGGGCCGCTGGCCCTCATCCTCGTTCGCCATCAATACCGCCTGGATCACCGCCGCCGCCCTGGCCATCGACCTGCTGTGCTGGATGAGGTTGCTCCTGCTCGACGGGCCGGTGACCAACGCCGAACCCGCCACGCTGCGGCATCGGCTGCTGCACACCGCTGTCCGCCTGATCAGCCACTCCGGCTACGTGATCCTCCGTATCTGCCAAACCTGGCCTTGGGCACAGGAATTCGCCGACGCGCTCAACCGCGCCCTGGCCATCCCCTGACCAGCAAGCCACTGTCCCAACCACCGTAGGAAGGAGCAAAACACCACCGGGCCCGTGGAACCCGGCGTCACTGCACGACACGCGGCGCCGCCGCCTTGCCCGGGGCCCCGAAATCAAGATCAACGAACCTCACCGGCCCACACCCCGGGAGCACGCGCACCCAAGTGAAATTTCAAGGCTAATGACCAACTTCGTCATCCGGGGTCGATTCGACAACAAGGGATTGCACATAATTCAACGGGCGCGTCAATTTCTTTACAACGAGCAGGTAGGCTATGTGGCGCCGGGTAGCCGCGAAAGCACCTGACCGATTGTGGTGACAAACGTTGTCCTCGTGTCGATCTGAACGACATCGAGCGAGAATTGTTTATTCATTGAACGCACGTGATGCCATTGCACAATTCGGCACAAGAATTGCTGAAGTGGCTGCGGCAGTGTTCTGAACACCTACAGTTAAGCCCTTAGTTAGTAATCGGCTAATTAGGAGTCAAAGTTGACCTCGATTGTCTTCGTTACCCCTGGGGCTGTCGCCGCCGCGTCGCAGGATTTGACCGGTCTCGGAACGGCGATCAGTACGGCGAACGCCGCAGCGGCAGCTTCGACGACGGACATCTTGACCGCAGGCGGTGACGAAGTGTCGGCGGCCGTCGCGAGGTTGTTTGGCACCTTCGGTCAGGAGTACCAGACGATCGGTGCGCAGGCCGCCGCCTTCCATGCCCAATTCGTGCAGGCATTGAGCACCGGCGGCGGTGCATACGCCGCCGCAGAGGCTGCAGCCGCATCGCCGCTGCAGCCCGTGCTGGACCTGATCAATGCGCCCACCAACATTTTGTTCGGGCGTCCACTGATCGGCGACGGCAGCAACGGCGCAGCCGGCACCGGCCAGGCCGGCGGCGCGGGTGGAATCCTGTTCGGCAATGGCGGCAACGGCGGTTCCGGAGCGGCAGGCAAGGCCGGCGGTGCTGGTGGTGAGGCCGGACTGTTCGGCAACGGCGGCGCCGGCGGGGCCGGTGGGAGCGGCGGCTTGGGGGTGGCTGGCGGAACTGGTGGTCAGGGCGGGGCTGGTGGATTGCTCGGTGGTTTCGGTGGTGCCGGTGGTGTGGGCGGTGCCGGCGGGGCGGGCACGTCGACTCAGGCTGGCGGTGCCGGTGGGGTCGGCGGCGCAGGCGGCCTCAGCAGGGCCCTGTTGTGCTATGCCGGCGGGGCCGGCGGGGTCGGTGGGCACGGTGGTGCCGGTGCCAGTGCCGCCTCTAGCGCGGTTGGCGCGGGGGCGACCGGTGTGGCCGGTACCGCGGGCGGTATCGGCGGGGCCGGTGGTGCCGGCGGCGGCGGTATCGGACTGTTCAGCAGGGGTGGGGCCGGTGGTGTCGGTGGTGACGGCGGAATTGGTGGCGGCGGCGGCAACGGGGGTGCCGGCAACAGCACTTTCATGGACGGCGGTGCCGGTGGTGGCGGCGGGCTGGGCGGTAGTGCCGGTGCCGGCGGCGCCGGCGGCAACGGCGGCCTCTTCGGGTCCCACGGTGCGACGGGCAGTTTCGGTGACGGCGGCAACGGCGGTGCCGGTGGTCAGGGCGGCGCGGGCTTCAACGCGGCGACCGCCCTACCAGCAAGCCTTCCCGGCACCGCCGGCGGCCAGGGCGGCCAGGGCGGTAACGGCGGAGCGGGCGGCAACTCCGGTGCTGGTGGCACCGCGGGCAACGGCGGCAACGCCGGCGCGGGCGGCAACGGCGGAGATGGCGCGGTGGGGGCCGCAGGCACCGCCGGCGACATCAACGGCGGCGCCGGCGGTCACGGCGGTGCCGGCGGCAACAGCGGCACCATCGGGCTGGCCGGCAGCGGCGGAAACGCCGCCACCGCGGGATTGGCCGGCAACGGCGGCAAGGGTGGCAACGGCGCGGCGGGTGGTGCGGGCTTTGACGCGTTCACCGGCGACCCGAACTCCGGCAACCCCGGCGGTCACGGCGGCCAGGGCGGCAACGGCGGGGCGGGCGGCAACTCCGGCCTGGGTGCCACGGCGGGCGACGGTGGTCACGCCGGGGCGGGCGGGTCCGGCGGAGCGGGTGCTGATGCGGCCGCAGCCAGCGGCCTCGCCGGCGGCAACGGCGGCGATGGCGGCTCTGGCGGCACAGGCGGCAACGCCGGCACCGGCGGAGCCGTGGGCACCAGCGGCAACGGCGCCCTGGGCGGTGCCGGCGGCAATGCCGGTAACGGCGGCAGCAGCACGACCGTAGCCGGTAACGGTGGGGCCGGCGGCAACGGCGGCAACGGCGGCGCCGGCGGCACCACGGGCATCGCGGGCGCCGACGCCGCCGGCGGCGCCGGCGCCAAGGGCGGCAACGGCGGCGGCGGCCTGAATCCCGTCACCGCCCTGACCGGCGGCAACGGCGGCGTCGGCGGCAACGGCGGTGACGGCGGCGGCACCGGCGGCACCACCGGCGTCGGCGGGAACGGCGGCCAGGGCGGTCAGGTGAATATCACCAACGGCTCTGCGGCCACCCTCACCGGCGGGGGCGGCGGGGCCGGCGGCAACGGCGCCAGCGGCGGGGCCGGCGGAGCCGGCGGTGCGGCGGTTACCAATGGAACCGGAAACGTCACCTCCGGGACCGGCGGAGCGGGCGGCACCGGCACCACCGGCGCCGGTGGGGCCGGTGGTAAGGGAGGCATCGCGTCTATTAACAGCGTCGCCTCTACGGCTACCGTTACTGGCGGGGCCGGCGGAGCCGGCGGCAACGGCGCCAGCGGCGGGGCCGGCGGAGCCGGCGGTGAGGCGGTTACCAGTGGAACCGGAAACGTCACCGCCGGGGCCGGCGGAGCGGGCGGCACCGGCACCACCGGCGCCGGTGGGGCCGGTGGTATGGGAGGCATCGCGTCTATTAACAGCGTCGCCTCTTCGGCTACCGCTACTAGCGGCGCCGGCGGCGCCGGCGGCGCCGGCACCAGCGGCGGGGCCGGCGGCGCCGGCGGTACTGTCATCAATCGTGGAACCGGAGGCTTAACCGCCGGCGTCGGCGGAGCGGGCGGCACCGGCACCACCGGCGCTGGCGGGACCGGCGGGACCGGCGGCGCTGTGTTTGCCGCTGACAGCGGCACGACGATGACCGTTGTGGGCGGCGCCGGCGGCCCGGGCGGCACCGGCAGTAGCGGCGGGAACGGGGGCAACGGCGGCCAAGTAATCGGCCCTTTTTCGACTGGTGGCGCCACCGGCGGCACCGGCGGCACCGGCGGCACCGGCACCACCGGGGCCGGTGGCACCGGCGGCACCGGCGGTAACGCGGAGACCCGCTTGTCCGGAAATGCCACCGGCGGCGCCGGCGGGTCCGGCGGCACCGGTGCCGCCGGCGGCGGGTCCGGCGGCAACGGCGGTAATGCGTCCGCGTTTAGGACCGGAAACGCCATCGGCGGCGCGGGCGGCGATGGCGCCAGCGGCGGTATCACCGGCCCCGGCGGCAGCGGCGGCGCCGGCGGCAGCGCGACCGTTGACCTGCTTAACGTCGGCTCCACAGCTACTGCCACCGGCGGAGCCGGCGGCAACGGAGCCGGCGGCACCACCGGCGGGAACGGCGGCGGCGGTGGTCTCGCGACCGCTATCAGCGCAACCACATTCGCCACCGGCGGCAACGGCGGCACCGGCGCCAACGGCTCCGCCACATCAGCCAACGGAGGTAACGGCGGCAACGGCGGCAACGCCGACCCGGTGACGTTGGCCAACGGCACCGGCGGCACCGGCGGGACAGCGGGCTCCGGTGGCCCCGGCGGCTCACCCGGCTCCCCCGGCACAAACGGCACCGTGTCCTAGCAGACCTCCGGATCTGGCCGAACTGACCAAGTGGGCGCATTGGCCGCGGCGGTACATCTCGCCTTCGCGATGGCAGATGGTAGGTCCGCAGACACGGAAGGCCGTGATTTATCAGATGAAAACGGCGACGTTTACTGGTAACCCGCCATATTCGATTCCGTCGTATTCCACCTGAGAGCGCCGATGCGAACGCTGGGCAGGACCGGAGGCCGCTGGAGTTAACGCTGCTGGGCGAAAAATCGCTCATGCGGATCCAGCGGCCGTCTTACAAAACGTAATACACTGTTGCAATGGCTGACACAATCACCTTCAGGCCCGACGAAGACACATCGAAGGCGCTGGAGGTCTTGACCAAAGATGGAACCGCCGTATCCGTAGCCGTTCGGTCTGCTCTTATCGATGCCGCACGACGGAAGGCTGGCGCGGCGATTCGTGCCGAGGCGGAAAGGCTTGCTGAAGACGAGTCCGACCGCGCTGAGGCCATGCAGGTGCTGCGCGACATGGAGACGTTGCGTGCGTGGTGAGGTCTTTCAGTTGCGTGCCGGGCGGGGGAGCCGCGGTCACGAGCAGTCCGGTTCCCGCTACGCCGTAGTAGTTCAATCAGATCAACTACCCCTGTCGACGTGGCTGGTTGCACCAACGTCCACGTCGGCTCGTACCGCCAGCTTTCGTCCCGAAGTTGAAATCGGCGGCGTGAACACCCGCGTGCTTGCCGAACAGGCCGCCGCAGTCGACCCGAGCCGACTCGGCAAGAGCGTCGGGTTCCTAAGCTTCGATGAGATGCGCCGCGTTGATGCGGCACTGCGCATCGTCCTCGATCTATGAGCATCGGACAGCCTCGATACTCGGGTAGTACTGGCCCCAAAGCCGGATTCGATCGAATCGAGGCCTGCCCCAAGCTGATCGGTCAGACTGCCGACGGCCCCGCCTTTTCTCATACTCGGAGTGAGCTCGCCGGCATAGCTGAGTTTCAACTCCAAGAGGCAGCGCCGACAAGCGAAAAGCCCTGCGCCACAGAGGAAAACGACTGGAAGAGTGACGGGCAAAACGGGGGGGTGAGCGATGATTCATCTGATGCAATATGCAGTGGTTACTGGTAACCCGCCGTATTCGAATCCGCCGTATTCCACGCGGCCTGCACGTTGCGGACACCTCGGCATCGAGCAAAACTAGATGTCCGGGCATCGCGGCCAGCAGAGTGTCGGCGCGCGCCCCGGACGCACCTGTTGCTGGGCTCCACGACTTTGCGGGCCACGCTGATGGGGCACAGTTGTCCCAGAACGTTGGACTCAGCTGAGTCGGCCTCGTTGGGTTGCCGGTACCGGAACAAGCTGCAGATCCGCAACACGTAGACCGTCGTACAGCAGCGAGTACAGCAAAGCGGTCGATTCCGGGGGACCACCAACCGGGTCCGGCGCGGCGGTATGTTGCAGGGTGACCATCAAGGTGTACGACGGGGGAACAGTGGACAAGGCCACAATTCTCGAGCGCGTTTGCGCGGCCCTAGAAGGCGACTCTCTCGCAGCGGGTCGCGAAATTCTTCGGGCAGAGTATCCATTCGTTGCTGTCGACAAAGTGAATCGTCGATACAGCGAGCGGCAGTGCCTTCGGATATTTTTCCGAGACGGCTTCACCGACCGCTATTCCGGCGCCCGGCTGGTTCACCCGGGTGCACTTCGGGCGCTTTCGCTCGCTCTGCCAGACGATTTTCCTGCCCATCCGAACTGGGCGATGTCTCAAACCCATATTGCCTTCTGGGAGCTCTTTCCCTCGATTGACCACGTTGTCCCGGTCTCGC
This sequence comes from Mycobacterium sp. TY814, assembly GCF_030755175.1. Classification (NCBI taxonomy): domain Bacteria; kingdom Bacillati; phylum Actinomycetota; class Actinomycetes; order Mycobacteriales; family Mycobacteriaceae; genus Mycobacterium; species Mycobacterium sp. TY814. The sequence goes on along the minus strand of NZ_JAUFRY010000002.1, from coordinate 1,427,204 downwards.
GACGTGGCGACGATAACGACACGAACTGGGTGACGACGTCGATGCTGCGGAACTCCGCAAAGGCGCATTGGACCTTAGAGGAGCTGAACTGGACGCTGCTGACACCTTGTGGTGACTGCACCGAATGGGACGGCCTAACCGGATGGTTCGTTCGCTACGTCGACCGCAACCCGGAAATCGGTGCCAACGAATACATCCGCCGATGGCTGGCTGCGACGAAAGCGGTGCTAGCAGAGCGCAGGCAGATAGCCTTGTCGACGGAAGCCGAAAACTGATGGGCGAGGTATGGAGGGCGCACGACACGGTGACCGACCGCGTCGTAGCCACCAAGACCCCCGCCCGCTCACTACTCGGACCACGCCACGTTTCAGCAGCGGTTCCGCCGCAAAACCCAAGCCACCGCGAAGTTGAACAGCCCGCATGTCATGCCTCATTCAGGTTGACAGGTTCCGCCAAGCTCGAAGTGTGAAGCACACGTGCGGGTTCGTTTATCCCCCGGCGGGAGAGTAGGAGCACCGTCGAACCGCTCGGCCCGGCAACCCGGCTGTGGCGACTGCGCCCGATCGTCCGGCTGCGTGCTCACAGAATCCTTGCTGATGCATCAGATGAATCAAGGATGCGCTCTGCGGCGACGCTGGTTGCAGGCCGCGAATCACATTGCACTAGAGGGCAACTCGCTGCAAACCAATCCAGAACACGACGGTCAGATGAACATGGCGTACTTAACCTGACATAATGTCGCTTATCGGCAAAACGCCGCCTACGCAGGACCCGAGCAACGGGACTGTGGACGCACCAGTCGCACACCCACCTTCGCATTGATCAGGGCTTCCGAGCGCACGCCGCGTTGATGATCGAGCGCACCGTGTTTGTCGGTTCGCAGGTCGACGAGTGAGTAAGTCAGAGCCACGACGGATTGACGCACAGGGCCTCAGTTGGCGGTTGGCAGGTCCGGACCGGTCCGGTTGCCCACACACACCCACGCGCCAAACCCGAGCCAGCCCGCGTCGGCCGCATCAAAACGTCACTGTGACGAATGGCGGTGACAGGAGCCCCGGACCGGGTCCGGGCCGCCGATATAGCCGGTACGGTCGTTGCACATCGATCCTGAGTTATGCCGCTCCGGGGCTGCCTTAGAGCGAGCCGCGGTTGCCGCTTACCCCGGCTAGTCCGGTGATGCCGTTGTTACTGGACCCGCTTCCTAAGCCACCGGTGCCGCCGGTGCCGCCGCTGCCGCGGTTGCCGATCAGCACCGCGTTGCCGCCGTTGCCGCCATTGCCGCCGTTGCCTCCGGAGAAGCCGGGGCCACCGTAGCTGCTGGCGCCTCCGGTGCCACCGTCACCACCGCCACCACCGTCGCCGGTGGTGATTCCACCGTTCCCGCCGGCCCCGCCGGCCCCACCGGTCCCGCCGTAGGTGCCGTCGGCGCCGGCGCCGCCGGTCCCGCCGGTGCCTCCATTGCCGACCAGCCAGCCGCCGTTGCCGCCGGAACCGCCGGCGCCACCGAACCCGCCCGGGATGGCGCCGTTGACTCCGCCGCGAGCACCGGCGCCGCCGCCACCGCCGGTGCCGAACAGCAGTCCGGCATCACCGCCGGCTCCGCCGGCTCCGCCGGAACCCCCGCGCGCCGCGAAGAAGCTGGAGACGGCGGCGTTGGCGGACCGCGCCAGCCGACGGCGTCCGCTTCCCGTTTACCTGGGCAGGAGCCGCAACGCAGCGACAGCCCGCAACTGCCGCAATACGTCACTGTGACGAATTAATCTGCAGCGCAGGATGTTTCGAGCGTAACCCGAAGTTGCTTGCCGATCAGGCTGGGTGTCGCCGACGGCCACGGCCGGCTCGTGCAGCCATCCCGCACTGCGCCAAAACATTTGCGTATGTCATGTGCCTGGCTTGACTGCTTGACGACCTGCCTCGCTCATATGATTCTGGCTACTAACCAAGCGCTCCCCTCGCCGAATAGGTATGCGGCCAGCGACGTCCGCTTGGTTTGTGTGTGTGCGCAAACGGGTTGCGTGGGCGCAATCAGCACAACGGTGGTTGCGATACCGAGTTCTCCTCAGCCGAGCATTGCGAACGGAGGAACGACGGAGCAAAGGAGCGACCAATTCAGAACATCGAACCGCGTGGCGATCAAACCATTGGCGATGAGTCGCAGCCGTCGCGGAGCGACCGAGTGCGGTCGGTGTTGCGGCATGACCTGCCGGCCTCGCTGGTGGTTTTTCTGATCGCACTGCCACTCTCGGTCGGCATCGCGATCGCGTCGGGCGCGCCTGTGCTCGCTGGCCTGATCTCGGCCGTCGTCGGAGGTCTCGTTGTCGGAGCCATCGGCGGCGCTCCACTGGCGGTCAGTGGTCCGGCCAACGGCATGATGGTTGTGACCGCCGGTCTCGTTTCCCAGTTTGGCTGGCGCGTGACGTGCTTGTTCACCGTGGCCGCGGGAGCACTGCAGCTCATCCTTGGACTCAGCAGGATCGCCCGAGCGGTACTGGTCATTTCACCGGTCGTCGTGCACGCGATGCTGGCCGGAATCGGCATCACGATCGCGCTCCAGCAAACGCATGTATTACTGGGCGGAGAGTCGCATAGCAAAGCCTGGGAGAACATTGTTCAGCTGCCGGCACAGATTGCCGACGCGGAACGCCCGGGCGTCTTCCTGGGCGTCCTGGTCATCGCCATCATGGTTGCCTGGCGCTGGGCACCGGCCAAGGTCGCCGCGATTCCCGGTCCGCTCGTCGCCATCGTGGTGGCTACCTCTATCTCGCTGATGTTTCCTTTCGAGCTGGACCGCATCAAGCTGACGGGCTCCCCGCTCGACGCGGTCGAGTTGCCGGCCCTGCCCCAGGGAAACTGGGGAGCCGTCGCGACGAGCATCGTGACGGTTGCCTTCATCGCCAGCGTCGAGAGCCTGCTGGGCGCGGTCGCCATCGACAGGATGCATCACGGCAAACCCACCAACTTCAATCGCGAGTTGGCGGGACAGGGTGTCGCGAACATGACGTCTGGAATGTTCGGCGGGCTCCCCGTCGCCGCTGCGATCGTGCGCAGCTCCGCCAATGTGCAGGCCGGTGCCCGTACCCGTGCCGCCACGATCATGCATAGCGTGTGGATCCTCGTTTTCACATTGTTCTTCTCTGGCCTGATTCAGCAGATCCCGTCCGCCGCCCTGGCCGGACTCCTCGTTTTCGTCGGTATCAGGCTGCTGCAGCCCGCCCACATCGAAAACGCGATGCGCAACGGAGACCTGGCCGTTTATGTGGTGACGGTGGTCGGCGTCGTATTCCTCAATCTCATGCAGGGCGTGCTGATCGGGCTCGCCCTGGCCATCGTGCTGACGGCGTGGCGGGTGATGTGGTTCAGGATTCACGCCGATGACAACGGCGACGAGTGGCACGTCGATGTCGAGGGCGCGTGCACGTTCCTGTCCCTGCCCCGACTCACCGAGGTATTGGCCTCCATCCCGGAGGGCACGACCGTGACGGTCACTATGTCGGTCATTTACCTCGACCATGCGGCACATCAGGCGATAAGCGACTGGCAGAGTCGACATCAGGCGACAGGCGGAACCGTTCATATCGAGGGTGGCGTCCATACTGGCCGCCGCGCGCGCGAGACGATGGGCGACCTCACCGAAGAGGAGAAACCCGACTCGTCTGCACCATCACGAGACGGTTGACGAATACCTCTGTCGCACCGCCGTGTTCGCGCACATTCCCTTCGGCGGCCCCGAGCAGCCTTCCCCACTCGTTCCGTCGTCGTGACGCAATTGACTGCGCCGCCGTCGTATTCGCGAGCTGCATCCGTTCGGCTACCTTCGACTCATGTCGATGCCGTCATCTGAAGAGGCCCTCGCCGCGATCCTCGACGAGTACGCACTGAATAAGCTTGTGCACGGGTACTGCCGCGCAGTCGACCGCGGCGATCTGGAGACGCTGCGAAGTCTCTATCATCACGATGCCCACGACGAACACGGCGCGTTTTCCTCGGGCCCGGTAGCCGTTTTCATCCAGACACTCGCGGACTCCCGCAGATTCATTCGGTCGATGCAGCATCACATCACCACGAAGAACTTCGCCGTCAGCGGAAGCTACGCCGAGGGTGAGATCTATAGCATCGCAACGCACACCATCGGTACCGGCAACGGCGTTACCGACGTGGTGATCGGCGGCCGCTATCTGGACAAGTACGAAAAGCGGCTCGGTGTCTGGAAAATACTGGAGCGACAAATCGTGACTGACTGGGTCCAGGTGAACGACCCGTCGATTTCAGGATCCTTCGCTCATCCCATGACCCGCGATACACCCACGGGTAGCCCGGGTCCAGATGACCCGTCGCACACGTTCTTCAGCCTGATCGGGACGACCGCTTCCGATTAGGGGCAGTCGCCCACCTGGTCGATGACCTTCTTCAACGGAGCGGCGGGTGTCACCCCAGGGACGTAACCGGGATTGTCCGAAGACCAGGCGATCTTGGAGCAGTACCCGGGGCCGGTCGGCTGGCCGGCGCGCCAGGTGTCGAGCGTCGGCCGACAGTTGTACACGTCGGACTGGTTGGCGAAAACGGAGCGATCGGGCACCCCGGGCCCGTGCTGCCAGATGATGAAGGCACTCGAGATCGGCAGATCGCAGGGCAATTCAGGTATGGGCACCCTGATGATGTCGCCGTGCGCCAGCGGCGCCAGGGACAGTGCACATGCGGTCAGAAGTGCGGTTGACGCGAATTTGACCGGGATCATCATTTCGACGTGCCCCTTTTTCTGACCGTTATCGGTAGGCATTCTGCCGCGTGCTCGCTCAAGGTTAAACCCAGAAGTTCACCGGCGAACACCCGTTCCCGTGGGTTTACGATGACGCCGTGGCGGACGTGACGGTGGCCATATTCACCTTCACCAGAAACGAAGCAACGGCCGTGACGGAGTTGCTCACACGCCTCTGCGTCGATTTGCCGGCGTTCGGAACAACGGTATGGGCGCCGACGAAACCGGGTGACGAGGCATGGGAAGGCCGCTTGTCCGACGGCCGCACGGCACGGCTCGAGCACCATGCCTTGAGCGCCCAGGGCAATGTCGTGGCCGCGGCCGCCCTGAGCCGGTCGACCCGCGAGAACCGGGCCGACTACTACGTCTTCTACGGCTGCTGCGGGACGGTCGATCCCGAGCTGGTCGGCAAGGTATTCCGGGCCGAGAGGGTTTCCTACCTGTCCTTGGGAGTGGTGGCCGCTACCCCGGACGGCGAAGTGGTTCAGCTGCAGAACAAGTGGATAGTTCGCACCCAACCCAGCGAGCAAGCTCCACTCGAGGCAATCGAACTGCGCGCCGGGGCGGCAGGCGCACCGGGTTCCGTCTGGGGGTTGGAGGTTCCCGACGCCCATGTTCTCGCCACCGACAAGGTGATCAAGATTTCGCCGGGTGTCGCACCGGCGCCATTGGAGTCGCCATCGGGCGGTCCCGTCTACGCCAAGGAGAATTGGTCTTACTCGCTGGCCCTTGCCCTCCATTCGCAGATCGCGAACACGCCGGTACTCGTCGACATGGAGTCCTTCGGTATCGCGTCGACGATGCGTGCGCTGGGATTGTGTGAGCGCGTCCTGGTCCTTCGCGTCGCCTCAGATGCGTTGACCGACAAGGTGGATCAACGCGATCAAGATCAACTCGATTTCCTCAGAGCGGGCCTTCCGGACCTGGCCGCTGCCGTAGCCACGATCCTGGGACTCTGAATGACGCCGGACAACCCGCCACGGACACTCGAAGACGAGGTGCGCAGGTTGCGTGCCGGCATCGTGAGGCATCCGCCGTCGACGCGGGACCCGCGAGAGTCGGAAATGGTCCGCGTGGTGTCAGCGGCGTCGCTGGCCTGGGACGGCCAGTTTGACCGTGTCGATCGCTTCTCGCGTCCGCTGCTGCCCTCAAGCACTTCGACGGACGAGCGGGCCAGCCCAGCGATGACAGCACATCTGTTCTTGGAGCAGGTGGCGTCCGACTATCGACGAGTGGCGTCATGCCAACTCGACCTCCGCGACGTGGAAGCCCGGCGGACCACAGACGAGGGCACGAAGACCCTCGAACGTTGCGGAGTTGCGAGCCGACCGGTGGCACCACTTGCTGTCGGGCAACACCTTGCGGTTCAACGCGCCGGGAAGCAAGACCTGGCGAGTGTCTTCGAGCCATGGATTGCGACTGCCGAAAACGCGGATCGCGCGTCCCAGTACGCCGCAGCATTCGGCGAAGTGCTCGGACCCTTGATTATTGTCGCACTGGACAATTCGCCGACCGTTCCGTTGCTCCCCGGCTGGTCTGGCCGGGTGGGCGAGGTGTGGTGCACCGAGTTCCTCGCGGCGGGGGCTGAGATTCTGAAATGGCCGGCCCTGCTCGCTGACTCACACCTCGAAGGCAGAGCGGTCCCAGCGTCGGGATGCAACACGGTCGACTTCACCGAGACCGCCAACGAAGTGGTCGCGGTCGCCCAAGGGTTCCGCCCGGTCACAGACGTGAGGGTGAGCGCGGCCGGCGCAGTACCCAGGGTCGAACTTGTCCTCGCCGGCGACGGGCTGACACGAGATGAGTTGACTCGCTTCGTAAACGGGATCAAGCATCTCCCTGCTGAGGTGGCGATTCTGCCCTGACCGGTCGCCCCGAAAACCGGTTACGTAGGGCCCAACGACCCTAGAAGGCCCATCCGGGATCGGCCTACCTTTGAAGGCGGAATTTATCCACCGCATAGGGAGTAGAACAATCATGACCACAGCTCGCGACATCATGCATGCCGGTGCCGCCTGTGTAGGCGAGCACGAAACCCTCACCGCCGCAGCTCAACACATGCGGGACCTGGGTGTCGGCGCACTGCCGATCTGCGGAGACGACGACCGGCTCCACGGAATGATCACCGATCGCGACATCGTCGTCAAATGTCTTGCAGCCGGTACAGATCCGTCGACCGCGACCGTCGGCGAACTGGCGCAAGGCAGCACCTACCACGTCAACGGCGACGCCGATATTCAAGAAATGCTGAACATGATGGAAGAACATCAGGTGCGCCGCCTGCCCGTGATCGAAGATCACCGCCTGGTGGGCATCATCAGCGAAGCCGACATCGCCCGCCATCTGCCCGAGCACGAAATTGCGCACTTCGTGAAGGCCATCTGCTCCCCCAAGGCCCTCACCAGCCACTGATCGGCCTGAACCGCCCCCGACATCGAGCACTGAGGACGTCCTACCGTTCGACCCTCCGGTCGCCGTCGAGCCACCGGGCGAAAACACTGCGCCGAAAAACGAAATCTGTTGTCGCCGAAGGCTTCATCAAGAGATGCCACCCTTGCCTGACTCGCGAGAATATCCGCCCGCGAAAGGGACTTCGGTCCCTATTGCTCCAACCGCGGACGCTCGAAAATCGAACAGGCAAGTCCTGTTACCCCAAAGGAGGGACATCATGACTGATCTCCCCGTCCGCCAGCAGTCTCGAGGGTGGCTTCCGGATTTTTGGTCCGGCCTACTCACCGGTTTCCCGTCGTCACTGACCGCTATGCATCCTGGCAACCTGATCAAGCTCGAAGACGACATGGAAGACGGCCGCTACACGCTGCGCGCTGAAATCCCGGGCATCGATCCGGACAAGGACGTCGACATCACCGTGCGCGACGGTCGGTTGACGATCAAGGCAGAACGCACCGAGCGTAAAGAAAGCAAAGGCAGGTCAGAGTTCTCCTACGGCTCGTTCGCCCGCTCGGTCAGCCTGCCGGCGGGAGCCGACGAGGACGACATCAACGCCACCTACGACAAAGGCATCTTGACCGTCTCGGTAGGGGTTCCTGAACAGCCATCGGCGGGTGAGAAGCACATAGCGGTGCACACCGCCGGCTGAGCCGGGTCCGCTTCGATCAGGCCCGGCGCGGCGAAAAGTACATCTCCTGTCGCACGGTGCACACCAACGCACCGTTGCGGTTGAACATCGTGCCGCTAGCCAGGGCGAGCGAGTCGGCGCTGCTGGGCGAAGACCGTTGAAAGAGAAGCCAATCCGACAAGTCCGCAGGCGAGTGAAACCACATCGAATGGTCGCGCTGCGACGATTCGCCGACTCCGCCATACGCGGCGAACGCCGGCTCGGTCAACGTCACCGCCGACAGGTAGGCCACCAGGCTCGCGGTCAGCACTGGATCGTCGGGCACCTCACCGTCCGGCCGCCACCACATCGCCGATCGTGCGGGAGGCGCACTCTCGCTGTCGATGACGCGGCGTTCGAACCAGCGCAGGCTTGCGTAGCGCCCCTGGGTGTTCTCGTCGGACTCCGCGAGATGCGGTGCCACCCAAGGCAACGTCTCCGGTGCGGGCGCCTGCGGGCACGGCGGTTGATAGACGACCTCCGCGGAGGCGGGATCGGCCACCTTGAACGACGACATCGCCTCCATCAGGATCCTGTCGTACTGACGCGCGGTTACGCGCCGCGCGGAAAACGTCCGTCCCTCTTGCAGATTCACCACCTCGAAGTCCACCGGCCGGCGAGCGTCTCCGGACCGGAGGAAATACGTGTGCACACTGTGCGGGGCGCGATCGGGCGCGGTATGGCTGGCCGCCAGCAACGCCTGGGCCGCGATATGCCCACCCAGGATGTGGTGGCCCGGCGCCGGCAGTTGCCGACCGGTGAAAATCCAGGGCTCGACACGGGCCAGGTCCAGGGTGGCAAGCACGTCGCCGAGCGAGGATGACATCGAAACGTATCTTGCCCGATCGCTACCCGGCCGCGCTCAGCAGCTGAGTCGCCGGTAGCGCTGCAGCCGCCGCAGCGCCGCCGCCGACGCCGGGGCGCTGACGGGTTGCAGCGCTCGGCTCAGTTCCGCATGCACGGCGGGAACCGCGAGATGCATCCCGATCGCCACCAAGCAGTTCACGACTGCGCGGGGCGGTGCCTTCGCAATGTGGACCGCACTGCCGACCAGGTTGACGACATAGCTGCGAACCGACCGCCCATGGCGGACCGCCACCACACCCTTGAGCCGGAACACCCCGGACGGCGGCTGTTCCAGCAGGTCGAACAGGGCATCGAGGTCGATACAGCCGGCACCGGTGACGGTGACGGAATCGGCGTGGACGTGGTCGTGTTCCTGATCGCTTTCGGCGTCCAGGAACAACTCCCGGAACGACAATTGCCCCGCGTCTTCGGACGATTCCAGCGGGTCGAACAGCAGTGCCGGGTCGATTCGCCCTCCCGTGGTGCCCACCACCTGAACGCGCGGGTTGCGTTGCGCTACCCGCTCATTGATCCGCTCCAGCACCGCCGGCCGGTCCCCCTCAGGAACCTGGTCTAGCTTGTTGACCACGATCAGCGAAGCCACGCCGTAGCGCACCGGGGGCAGTTCGCCACGGTCGACGGTGTCAAAGTGGTTGACAGCGTCGACAACGTCGACCAGGCCACCACTGCGGACCCCGGCCAACTTGCTGAAGCCGATGATCCGCGCGATCGACACCGGATCGGCCAGACCGCTGGCCTCGACGATGATGGCGTCGAGGCGACGGGCGGGATCGGCGAGCTTGGCCAGTGCCTCGTCCAGGCCGCCATCGTCGGGCAGGCAGCAGATGCATCCTCCGGCGATCGAGGCGGGCTCGTCGACCTGGCCGGCCACCAGCGCGGCGTCGACGTTGAGTTCGCCGAAGTCGTTGACCACGACGCCGATCCGCGTGCCGGGACTGCGCAGCAAATGATTCAGCAGCGTCGTTTTGCCGGCGCCGAGATGACCGGTGAGCGCGATCACAGGTATCGCTGACAACACTCTCTCCCGACGTCGGCACCAGGTCATGGCAAGGCTAACCGGAGCGCCTGGCGGGCCGTTCGTCCTAGCCGTTTTCTTAGGTTTGGCTATGAGTGCCGTAGGCTTTGCGGCGATTTGTGAACGCAGACGCGCACTCCCTGGCGCTCAACCGACCGAACGGACGTCAAGCAAGTGATCATCGGAATACCACGCGAGTCTCTCCCCGGTGAGACGCGTGTTGCCGCCACGCCGCAGACCGTCGGGCAGCTCGTCAAGCTCGGCTACTCGGTGGTCGTCGAATCCGAGGCAGGTAACGCCGCGAGCTTCCTGGACAGCGCTTACGTCGAGGCCGGCGCCGACATCGGGTCTCGGGATCAGGCATGGACCGCCGACATCGTCTTGAAGGTCAACGCCCCGAACGACGACGAGATCGCCGCGCTGCGCGACGGCGCGACCCTGGTCAGCCTCATCTCCCCCGGCCTGCACCCGGAGCTGGTCGAGAAGCTGACCGCCCGCAAGATCACCGTGCTGGCGATGGACGCCGTGCCCCGCATCTCGCGGGCCCAGTCGCTGGACGTCTTGTCGTCGATGGCCAACATCGCCGGTTACCGCGCTGTCATCGAAGCGGCCCACGCCTTCGGCCGATTCTTCACCGGCCAGGTGACGGCCGCCGGCAAAGTGCCGCCCGCCAAGGTGCTCGTCGTGGGCGCGGGCGTGGCGGGCCTGTCCGCGATCGGAGCGGCCGGCAGCCTGGGCGCCATCGTGCGCGCCACCGACCCGCGGCCGGAGGTTGCCGATCAGGTCAAATCCCTTGGCGGCGAATATCTTTCGGTTGACGAGAGTGAAGCCGAGGTCTCCGCCACCGGGTACGCCAAGGAAATGAGCGACGACTACAAGGCCCGAGAGGCGCAGCTGTACGCCGAACAGTGCCAGGACGTCGACATCATCATCACCACCGCGCTGATCCCCGGCAAACCGGCGCCGCGCATCATCACCGCGGACATGGTCGCCTCGATGACCCCCGGCAGCGTCATCGTCGACATGGCCGCCGCCAACGGGGGCAACGTCGAGGGCACGGTCAAGGACCAGCTCGTCGTCACCGACAACGACGTAACCATCATCGGCTACACCGACCTGGCCGGACGGCTGCCCGCTCAGTCTTCCCAGCTCTACGGCACCAACCTGGTCAACCTGCTCAAGCTGATGACCCCGGAGAAGGACGGACAGCTGGTCCTGAACTTCGACGACGTGGTGCAGCGGTCCATGACCGTGGTCCGGGACGGCGAATCCACCTGGCCGCCGCCACCGGTACAGGTGTCCGCTGCCCCGGCTGTTGCGGCGGCCGCGACGCCGGTCAAGGAGTCGCACGCCAAGCAGCCGATGTCCAACAAGCGACGGCTGACGACCACACTCATCGCCGCCGCGGTGCTGTTCGCGCTGATCGCGCTCTCCCCGGCGGCCCTGCAGGTGCATCTCACGGTGTTCGCGCTGGCCATCGTGATCGGCTACTACGTGATCGGCCACGTCCACCACGCCCTGCACACCCCGCTGATGTCGGTGACCAATGCGATCTCCGGAATCATCGTGCTCGGCGCCCTGCTGCAGATCGGAAAAGAGAACCTCCCGATCACGGTGGTGTCCTGTGCGGCGATCCTGCTGGCCAGCATCAACATCTTCGGCGGTTTCGCGGTGACGCGACGCATGCTCGCCATGTTCTCCCGCAGCTGAGCCTGCGCACCTAATCGAAGGATCATCCCTTGTTCACGATAGAAACCGCCGCCAAAGCGGCATACGTCGTCGCGGCCCTGCTGTTCATCCTGGCGCTCGCCGGGTTGTCCAAGCACGAAACGTCCCGGGCCGGGAACACCTTCGGCATTTTCGGCATGGCCGTAGCGCTGGCGGCGACCATCGCACTGGCGATCAACGGACACATCGAGTCGCTGGGGGTGGCGCTGCTGGCCGGTGCCGTCGCGGTCGGCGCCGCAATCGGCCTCTGGCGGGCCCGGGTGGTCGAGATGACCGGAATGCCCGAACTGATCGCGCTGCTGCACTCCTTCGTCGGTCTGGCCGCCGTGCTGGTCGGCTGGAACGGTTATCTGTTCGTCGAGCACAATCCCGGAGGCGCCGAGGCGGCCACCCTGCGCGCGGAGGGCCTGGGCGGAATCCACTCCGCCGAGGTGGTCATCGGCGTGTTCATCGGGGCGGTGACGTTCACCGGTTCCATCGTCGCGAACCTCAAGCTCTCGGCGCGGATCAAGTCGGCGCCGATGATGCTGCCGGGCAAGAACTTCCTCAACGTCGGCGCGCTGGTGCTCTTCGGCGCCCTCACGGTGTGGTTCGTGATCAACCCGACGATCTGGCTGCTTGCCGCCGTCACCGCGCTCGCCCTGCTGCTCGGCTGGCACCTGGTTGCGTCCATCGGCGGCGGGGACATGCCCGTCGTCGTGTCGATGCTGAACAGCTACTCGGGCTGGGCGGCCGCCGCATCGGGCTTCCTGCTGAGCAACGACCTGCTGATCATCACCGGTGCCCTGGTCGGGTCCTCCGGTGCCTACCTGTCCTACATCATGTGCAAGGCGATGAACCGCTCGTTCATCTCCGTGATCGCCGGCGGCTTCGGTATCGAGGCAGGACCGGCCGAAGACAAGGACTACGGCGAGCACCGGGAGGTCACCGCTGAGGGCGCTGCGGAGCTGCTGACCTCGGCCGACTCGGTGATCATCACCCCGGGGTACGGCATGGCCGTCGCCCAGGCCCAGAACGCCGTCGCCGAACTGACCCGCAAGCTGCGCGCACGCGGAGTCAACGTCCGGTTCGGCATCCACCCGGTCGCGGGACGCCTGCCCGGCCACATGAACGTGCTGCTGGCCGAGGCCAAGGTGCCCTACGACATCGTGCTGGAGATGGACGAGATCAACGACGACTTCTCCGACACCGCCGTGGTGCTCGTCATCGGCGCCAACGACACCGTCAACCCGGCTGCCGCCGAGGACCCCAGCAGTCCGATCGCGGGCATGCCGGTGCTGACCGTCTGGGAAGCCGACAACGTCATCGTCTTCAAACGATCGATGGCCTCCGGCTACGCCGGCGTGCAGAACCCGCTGTTCTTCCGGGAGAACACCGCGATGCTGTTCGGCGACGCGCGCGACCGGGTAGAGGCGATCCTCGCCGCGCTGTAAGCACGCTCCAGCTGCGCCGACGGCGCCGGTCGGCGCCGAGATTGCCGCTGCGGTCGCGATTCGACGACCGAGCACGACCACCACGGCCATCTCGCGTAACGATTCGCAGTTCGCCAGCTGCGCCGACGGCGGTCGGCGCCGAGATTGCCGCTGCGGTCGCGGTTCGCCGACCGAGCACGACCACCACGGCCATCTCGCGGAACGATTCGCAGTCGTGCTGCAGCGACGGCCAATCCGTGTGAGTATTCGATGTAATGACGAACCGGTGTGCCGAAAGCCCGGATGCGGGGCCTCGAACTCGATACGCTTGGCGCACATACCGGTGATTGACGCTTAGGGGGCGACGTGTCGTTTCTAGCCGTGGCTCCTGACTGGGTCACGTCGGCGGCAGCGGATCTGGAGAACATCGGTTCGGCGCTGGCCGCGGCCAATGCGGCGGCGGCTCTTCCGACCACGGGGGTCGCGGCCGCCGCGGCTGACGAAGTCTCGGCCGCGATCGCGACCCTGTTCGCCGGGTTCGGCCAGGAATATCAGGCGCTCAATACCCAGCTCAGCGCATTCCAGCAGCAGTTTGTGCTGTTACTCGGTAGCTCGGCCGGGTCCTATGCGAGCGCGGAGGCGACGGCCGCATCCGTGCTTGACCCCGTTTTCGGCATTATCAATGCGCCCACCCAGCTGCTGCTGGGACGTCCGCTGATCGGCGACGGGGCAGCAGGCACCGCCGCGTCGCCCAACGGCGGCGCCGGCGGGTTGCTGTGGGGCAACGGCGGCAATGGTTACTCGCAGACGGTGGCCGGGGCAGGTGGCGCGGGTGGTTCCGCCGGGTTCTTCGGTAATGGCGGGGCCGGCGGCACGGGTGCCAACGGTGGAGCCGGCGGGGCCGGCGGCAACGGCGGCTGGTTGTTCGGTAACGGCGGCTGGGGCGGCACGGGCGGCGCGAACGGCGCAGGCGCGGGGGGAACCGGCGGAGCCGGGGGCGTTGCATATCTGCTGGGCACCGGCGGGAACGGCGGCGCCGGCGGACTTGGCACCCTGGCTACCTACCCTCTGGGGTACGGCGGCACCGGCGGCCACGGCGGCGCGATCTGGGGCGGCCAGGGCTTCAGCGGTGCCGGCTGGGACGGCCGGACGATCTCTATGCCGACCATCATGACCACCGAGCCGGTGGTCAATCTCTCCGTCAACGGCTACACCAGCGGCCCGATCCTGGTCGACACCGGATCCGCGGGCCTGGTCATGCAAATGAAGGACATCGGCGGTCTGCCCGGACTACTCAAACTGGGCATCCCCCACGGAATCAACCTCAGTGCCTACAGCGGCGGCCTGACTTACCTGTTTGCCAGCTACCCCACCTCGGTGGACTTCGGCAACGGTCTCGTGACCGCGCCTACCGCCGTCAATGTCGTCCTGTTCTCGATCCCCACGTCACCATTCGCTATCTCGGCCTACTTCACCGAGTTTCTGAAGAACCCATTCGTCACCCCCTTCGACGCGTACTTCGCGTCCGCCGGTGTCGACGGGGTCTGGGGTCTCGGACCGAATGCGGTGGGTCCGGGCCCGACCATTCCGAACCAGTATTTGCCGGGCAACCTCAGCCAGGGCGCGCTCATCGACATGCAAGGCGGGACGCTGCAGTTCGGCCCGAACCCTGGACCGGTTAACTTCGCGGTCCCGGGCGGCTCTCCGATCACCACCCTCTGGGTGCAGGTCGGCGCCAATCCCGTCGTAGCCGTACCGTCAATCGTCGATTCCGGAGGCGTGTACGGAACAATGCCTTCGTCGGTGATAGGCGGCGCAGGGAGCCTCCCAGCGAACACTCAAATCACAGTATGGGCTGATCAATTGATGACGCAGGAGTTGTACACCTACAACACGGCCAATTACCGCCCCACGGTCATCTCATCCGGCCTGATGAACACCGGATTCCTGCCCTTCTATCTGCAACCGATGTACACCAGCTACAGCCCCGGCGGTGTCGGAACTACAGTCGTTAACACTTAGCTCTCAGCAAATTGCCTTGCCCCACAGCCAATTCCACCCCTGTCACCCCCCGCCGCTAAAGTCGGCCCCATGTTGCAGACGATTGCCGTGCGCGGTTACCGCTCGCTGCGCGACATCGTGCTGCCACTCGGCCAGCTGTCGGTCGTCACCGGCGCCAACGGCACCGGCAAGTCGTCGGTGTACCGCGCGCTGCGCCTTCTCGCCGATTGCGGACGCGGCGAAGTCATCGGCTCGCTGGCGCGCGAGGGCGGTCTGGAATCGGTGCTGTGGGCCGGTCCGGAGCAGCTGGCAGGAGCCCGCAAACAGGGAAAAACCCAGGGCACCACGCGCACTCGCCCGCTGTCGCTC
The DNA here is from genome assembly GCF_030755175.1 of Mycobacterium sp. TY814. Taxonomy (NCBI): domain Bacteria; kingdom Bacillati; phylum Actinomycetota; class Actinomycetes; order Mycobacteriales; family Mycobacteriaceae; genus Mycobacterium; species Mycobacterium sp. TY814. The sequence continues at coordinate 1,411,938 of NZ_JAUFRY010000002.1, read as the reverse complement.
GAACTCGGCTTCGCCGCAGACGATTTCGGCTATCTTGTCGATCTCGGCATACCGCAGATGGCAGGCTACGGTTCGGCCTTCTCCCGCGACCCGGAGATCAAGCGCGAGGCGATCTTCGCCGGCCCGGTGCTGCGGCGCGCCACCACCCTGGTTCGCCGCACCCGCGACTTCGCCGAGGTCAGCTCCGATTCAGGCTTTGACGAGCTGTGCCGCACACTGCCGCCCTACCGCAGCGTGCTCACCGAATACGCCCACCCGCAAGCACTTCCAGAGCTCGCCGCAGTCCGCGAGCGGCTCCGTGGCTGGCGGTTCTACGACGGCTTCCGGGTCGACGCCGCCGCCCCGGCCCGCGTTCCGCAGGTGGGCACCCGCACCCCGGTGCTCTCCGACGACGGCAGGGATCTGGCCGCGGCGATCCAGACCATCATCGAAGCAGGATTCGACGACCTGAGCCGGATCGTCGCCGAGGCGTTCGACGGCGCCACCGTCGCGGTCGACGTCAGCAACGGCCTGTTCGATCTTCAGCTACAGCAGCGCGGCATGTTACGCCCCCTGCGTGCGGCCGAATTATCCGATGGCACACTGCGATTCCTGTTGTGGGCAGCGGCACTACTCAGCCCGCAACGCCCCTCGCTGATGGTGCTCAACGAACCGGAGACCTCGCTGCACCCGAGCCTGGTCGGCCCGCTGGCCGCGCTGATCCGGGTTGCGGCCGAAAACACTCAGGTCGTCGTGGTCACCCATTCGGATGCGCTGCGCACGCTCCTCGACGACGGCTCCGGAGACTCCGTGGAGATCGAGCTGTACAAAGATTTCGGCGAGACACGGATCACCGGACAGAGTTTGCTGACGACGCCCCCGTGGGACTGGGGCAAACGCTGAGCCAGAGTGGCCTGCGCCTCGTTATGCGTGCAAAGTGTGCAGTTTGTGCAAATATGAGGACATGGCGAATCCAATGGGCCTGCGCGAGCGTCGCCGCCGCCAGACCAGCGCGGACATCCGCGGAGCCGCCGTGCGCCTGGCGCAAGCACGCGGTTGGGACAAGGTCACCATCGAGGAGATCTGCGTGCAGGCGGGCATCTCGACCCGCACATTCTTCAACTACTTCCCCAACAAGGAAGCGGCCATCGCGTACGGCCCCTCGGACCTGCCCCCCGAGTTGGCCGAGGAGTTCGTCGCCGCCGGCCCCGCGCCGTTGTCGGTGGTCCTGGCGGATCTGATCACGCTGGCCGGACACCATCTGCGCGACATGCCCCCGCAGCGCGAGCAGGCCGTCTGCATGTTGGACCTGGCCAAGACCACACCGGCGGTGCTGGCGGCGTTCCTTGCCGACCTGGAGCGCTTCCAGAGCCAGCTGACCGAAATCGTCGCCAAGCGCCAGGGTCTGCCGTCCGACGATGAGATCCCGGCGCTGATCTCCGCACTGGCGCTGACGGCCGTGCGTTCGGGCATCGAGCGGTGGTCGAGTGGCGAACCCGAGGACGCCGACGACACGCCGATGCCTTACGTCGAGCGGGCCGCGGCGCTGGTCAACAGCATTTTCAGCAAGTGATCGGCGTGACCGAAAACACATAAACTTGCATGATCTGCAAAAAGTGCAGATTATGTATTCATGGTCCGGCGGCGGAACACGATTATGCCTCGGTTAATCGAGACATCCGCCCGCTTCACGTCGGGCCGTTTTGGTCTGCAAGGGGCACAGTTCAGCCTCAAACCTCCTGCATTCCAACGCAACACGACTCAGCAGATCGGATCACCCGGCCCAGAAGGGATCGCGTAGTGCAGATGGCGAGATTGGTGCGTAACGCCTGGTTGCCGCTGTTGATCGTGGCCGTGGTGGCGATCGGCGGGTTCACCGTGCACCGGGTCAAGTCGTTCTTCACCGCCGAGAACGCGGACACGCTGACCAGCCCGAAGGTGGACGACTCGAAGCCCTTCAAGCCCAAGGTGGTCAAGTACGAGATCTTCGGTTCGGCGACAACCGCCAACGTGAACTATCTGGATCTCAGTGCCGAACCGCGGCGCCTGGACGACGCGCCGCTGCCGTGGACGCTGGTGCTCAGCACCACCGCCCCGTCGGTGTTTCCCAACATCTCCGCACAGAGCGACGGTGACTACCTCGGCTGTCGCATCACCGTCGACGACGAAATCAAGGACGAGAAAATTTCCAACGGCGTGCACGCCCTGACATCCTGCTTGGTGAAATCAGCATGAGCACGACCCTCGAAGACCGACGGCCCGACAACGCCGACACCGCCCCGATCCCGAAACACGCCGCGCGTCCGGCGATTCCGCGTTTCCTGCGGAAATTCGCGGTGCCGGTCATCATCGGCTGGATAGCGCTGATTGCCGTCCTCAACACGGTGGTCCCGCAGCTCGACGAGGTCGGCAAGATGCGCTCGGTCTCGATGAGCCCCGACGACGCGCAATCGGTGATCGCCACCAAGCGCGTCGGCGAAGTGTTCAAGGAGTACAAATCCAACAGCTCGGTGATGATCGTGCTGGAGGGCCAGAACGCGCTCGGCGCCGATGCGCACGCGTACTACGACGAGATCGTCCGCAAACTCGAGGCCGACAAACAACACGTCGAGCACGTCCAGGACTTCTGGAGCGACCCGCTCACCGGGGCCGGCGCCCAGAGCAACGACGGCAAGGCCGCCTACGTGCAGGTCTATCTTGTCGGAAACATGGGCGAGACGAAGGCCAACGACTCGGTCGAGGCCGTTCAGCACATCGTCGACAGCGCCAAGCCGCCCAACGGGGTCAAGGCGTACGTCACCGGACCCTCGGCACTCGAAGCCGACCAGCACCTCGCCGGTGACCGCAGCCTGCAGCTGATCACCATGGCGACATTCGTCGTCATCATCGCGATGTTGCTGTTGGTGTACCGCTCCATCATCACGGTGCTGCTCACGCTGGGCATGGTGGTGTTCGAACTGGCCGCCGCACGCGGTGTGGTCGCCTTCCTGGGCTACCACCAGGTCATCGGGCTGTCGACGTTCGCCACAAACCTGTTGGTCACCCTGGCCATTGCCGCCGCCACCGACTACGCGATCTTCCTCATCGGTCGATATCAGGAAGCCAGGGCCGTCGGCGAATCGCGAGAAGACGCGTACTACACCATGTTCCACGGCACGGCCCACGTCGTGCTCGGGTCCGGCATGACCATCGCCGGCGCCACCTTCTGCCTGCACTTCACCAACCTGCCTTACTTCCAGTCGCTCGGGATCCCGCTGGCAATCGGCATGGTCGTGGTGGTGCTCGCGGCCCTGACACTCGGCCCTGCGGTCATCTCTGTCGCATCACGCTTTCGGCAGACCCTGGAGCCCAAGCGTGCGCAGCGAATTCGCGGTTGGCGCAAGATCGGCGCCGCCGTCGTGCGGTGGCCCGGCCCGATCCTGGTCGTGACGATCGGCATCGCCCTCATCGGTCTGCTGACGCTGCCGGGTTACCGGACCAACTACAACGACCGCAACTACCTACCCGCCGATCTGCCGGCCAACGCCGGCTACGCGGCCGCCGACCGGCACTTCTCCAAGGCCCGGATGAATCCCGAGCTGCTGATGATCGAAAGCGATCACGACCTGCGCAACTCCGCGGACTTCCTGGTCATCGACAAGATCGCCAAGGCCATCTTCCGGGTGCCCGGCATCAGCCGCGTGCAGGCCATCACCCGGCCCGAGGGCAAGCCGATCGAGCACACCTCGATCCCGTTCCAGATCAGCATGCAGGGCGTCTCCCAGCAGATGACGCAGAAGTATCAGGAAGATCAGATTGCCGACATGCTCAAGCAGTCGGATGAGATGCAGACGACGATCAACAGCATGGAGCAGATGCAGAGCATTACCACGCAGATGGCCGCCGACATGCACGTGATGGTCGGCAAGATGCACGCGATGACCATCGACGTCGCCGAATTGCGGGACCACATGGCCGATTTCGAGGATTTCTTCCGGCCGATCCGGTCCTACTTCTACTGGGAGAAGCACTGCTACGACATCCCCGTGTGCTTCTCGCTGCGGTCGGTGTTCGACGCTCTCGACGGCGTCGACACGATGACCGACGACATCCAGAGCCTGCTGCCGGTGATGGATCACCTCGACACGCTGATGCCGAAGATGGTGGCGCTGATGCCCGAGATGATCCAGAACATGAAGAACATGAAAACCATGATGCTGACCATGTATTCGACCCAGAAGGGTCTGCTGGAACAGCAGCAGCGGGCGCAGCGCGACTCCTCTGCCATGGGCCGGGCCTTCGACGCGTCCCGCAACGACGACTCGTTCTACCTGCCGCCGGAGACGTTCGACAACCCCGAGTTCAAGAAGGGTATGAAGAACTTCATCTCGCCCGACGGCCACGCGGTGCGCTTCATCATCAGTCACGACGGCGATCCGATGTCCGCGGAAGGCATTTCGCATATCGACGCGATCAAGAAGGCGACCTACGAGGCGCTGAAGGGCACGCCGATGGAGGGCTCCAAGATCCTCCTCGGCGGCACCGCGGCCACCTTCAAGGACATGCAGGAAGGCAGCAACTACGACCTGCTGATCGCCGGAATCGCGTCCATGTGCCTGATCTTCATCATCATGCTGGTCCTGACCCGAAGCGTGGTGGCCTCGGCGGTGATCGTGGGCACCGTATTGCTCTCGCTCGGTGCGTCTTTCGGGCTTTCGGTGCTCATCTGGCAACACCTGATCGGCATCGAGCTGCACTGGATGGTGCTGGCGATGTCGGTGATCATCCTGCTGGCGGTCGGCGCGGACTACAACCTGCTGCTGGTGTCCCGGTTCAAGGAGGAGATCCATGCCGGCCTGAACACCGGCATCATCCGGGCCATGGGTGGCACCGGGTCCGTGGTCACCTCGGCGGGGCTGGTGTTCGCCTTCACGATGATGACGATGGCGGTCAGCGAGCTCATCGTGATCGGGCAGGTGGGCACGACCATCGGTCTGGGTCTGCTGTTCGACACCCTCATCGTGCGGTCACTGATGACGCCTTCGATCGCGGCCCTGTTGGGTAAGTGGTTCTGGTGGCCGCAGCGGGTCCGGCAGCGCCCGAAACCCTCCCCCTGGCCTACTCCCGCGGCGGACCAGGCCAAGACGGAGTCGCTGACCTCGGTCTGACGCCGAGTGCGAATTCTGCGACGCTTCGCCGGCGCGTCGCGTAGTGGAATTCACAGTCGGCGTGGGGTGACGTGGACGACCGGGGTGACGAGGACGCGCGTGGTGACGACGCGCGGGGTGACGAGGACGCAGCAGCGACGACGGCGGTAGCGCTCAGCCGACGATGTCGAACAGCGCCGCTGCCGAGGTGACGGCCTTGTCGCCATTGCCCTCGTCGTGCAGCAGCATCCGCACCCCGACGCGTCCGGGCCCGCCGGGGTGGGCCGAACCCTCCACCCGGAACGGACCCACCTTTCCGCGGGACATGAACATCACGTGCCAGCTGGTGACCTGCAGCCGGCGTGTCCCGGCAACCCGGGCGGCGAGATCGGTCGCCGCGGTCTCCAGCACCACGTGTTGCGGCCCGATGTGCAGGGCCGCGTCGGGTGAAGCGTATTCGGCGCTCAACGCGGGCAGCACCCAATGCCCGTCGTCGCGCCTGGCAGCCCCGAACGCCTGCCACAACGGCGGCAGATCCGGGGAGTCCTCGATCACCAGCTCGGTGCCCGAAACATCCATCCGGTCAAGCCCTTCCGGCGGGATGCCGATGATCGCGCCCTGGCCCTCGTTGAAGGCGATGACCCGGTCGGGATTGTCGGCGTCGACGATCTTGCACCGCCCGTAGCCCATCGTGCGGCCCTGGTGGACGATGCCCGAATCGACGATCTCGATCCGGCTGACGTCGTAGCCGGGGTCGACGATCTGCACCGACGCGATCACCGGGTTGGGCACCGCCACCATGTCGGTCTGACAGCCTTCCGGCGATGAGATGGCAAGCGGGGCAACCATGATGCCGCCGGCTTCGTTACGCATATCGCGGCGGATCACCACCGTGTTGTCCACCTCGCCGAGGTTCATCGACGAGTGGTTGCGCCCGATGTACCGGTAACTGAGCAGGCCGGTCCAACGCCGGTACAACTCATCCCGGTAGGCGTCTGCATCGCCCAGCAACTCCCGGATGTCGCGCGGTTGGCCACTCATTTTCCGGACTTCTTCGCCTCATTGAGCGCCACCGCGTCTCGGATGAGCGCCTTCAGCGCCTCGTCATCGATCGCGTCTTCCCCACGAATGTCAATGGCACGACGGGTGTTTCCGTCCAGACTCGAGTTGAACAGGCCGGACGGGTCCGGCAACGACGCGCCTTTGGCGAAGGTCACCTTGACCACATTCTTGTACGTCTCGCCGGTGCAGATCATTCCGTCGTGGTACCACACCGGGACTCCCCGCCATTTCCACTCTTCGACGACGTCGGGGTCGGCATCGTGGACCAATTCCCGGATGTGTGCCAGTGTCGCGCCGCGCCAGTCATCCAGTTCCGCGATACGCGCGTCAATCATCTTCGACGGTGAATCGGCCACGTCATCCCCCTCGGCATGCGATACAGTTTCAGGCGAGATTGTAACGGCGGTAAAGCCATACGGAAACGGACGGGAGGGTGACGCTCCGAGCATGGGACACCCGTCGGGAGACGCGCGGACGGTCTTCACCTTCTGCCGCTACTGCCTGGCTGCCTGCGGCGTCGAGGTCACCGTCGAGGACAACCGGGTAACCAAGATCTCGGCTGACAAGCAGAACCCGCACAGCTGGCAGGATTTCTGCGCGAAGGGCCGCAATGCCGCCCAACTCGTCGAACATCCGCGCCGGATCCGCGCTCCGCTGCGGCGGGTGGGCGACCGGTACGTCGAATCAAGCTGGGAAGAAGCGATTTCCGACATCGCCGCCCGGATGACGGCACTGATCGACGCCGACGGCCCTGACGCCATCGGCGCCTATTACGGCAACCCCGCCGGATACTCGTCGTCGAATCTGATGTTCATGAACGGCTGGCTGGATGCGGTGGGCACCCAGAACCGTTACGCGGTGGGGTCGGTCGACCAGAACGCCGTGCACGTCGTCGCGGAGGCGATGTACGGCTCCTCGATCATGGTGCCCGTCTCCGACATCGACCGTTGCGACTACATCCTCCTGATCGGCGCCAATCCCGCAGTGAGCGCCTGGAACTGGCTGGAAAGCGTACCCGCCGGATGGCAGCGGGCACTGGCCCGCCAGCGGCAGGGCGCCACCATCGTCGTCGTCGATCCGCTGCGTACCGAATCCGCCGACAAGGCCGACGTCCATATCGCGGTACGCCCCGGTCAGGACTGGGCTCTGCTGCTGGCCATGGTGAAAGTCATTCTTGACCAACGCCTCGAACACCAAACCGACTGTGCGCAACTGACCACCGGCATGGCTGCCCTTCGGGCACTGGTGGCCGAAGCCGACCTGGACGACCTGGCCCTGCGGTGCGATGTGCCGCGCCCGCAAATCGAAACGATCGCAAGGGAATTCGCTACCGCACCAGCCGCTATGGCGGTGACACGGACCGGCGTCTCGCTGCATCTGACCGGAACGGTGGGTGAATGGCTCGGCCAGGTGCTCAACGTCATCACCGGACGCATGGACCGCCCCGGTGGCCGGCGTTTCGAACCCGGCTATCTGGATGCGATAAGGCTGGCCTCCGCCATCAAGCCGTCCGATCACCGCAGCAGGCTGACCGGCCGCCCGATGGTGGCAGGTGTGCACGCGTTGAGCGAACTGCCCGCTCAGATCACCACACCCGGCCCGGGACAGATCCGAGCCCTACTGATCAATGCCGGCAACCCGGTGATCTCCGGTCCGGACGGGTCCGCCCTGGACGACGCCCTGGCACAGCTCGACCTGCTGGTGGTCATCGACATGGTTCAGCGCGAAAGCCACCGCCACGCGCACTGGTTGCTGCCTGCGGTGCACTGGCTCGAACGCGATGATCTGCTCGCGCTCACCAGCAGTCTGCATGACGAGCCCTACCTGCAATATGGCCGGCGGGCGGTCGAACCACCGGCGGGAGCGCATGAGGCGTGGCGGATCTTCGTCGATCTGACGCTGGCCATGAAGCTCCCGCTGTTCGGCGTCAAGGGCCTCAACGCGTTCATCAAAGCCAGCCGGCGACTGGCACGCCTCACCGGTCGCCCGGCCCTAGAATTCTCACCCCGCTGGGTCAACCGGCTGCTGCTGCTCATGTCGCGAAAGGTCAACGGCCGCAAGCTGAAGTGGCGCGATGTGGTTGCTGACCAGCACGGCATGGTGCTCGGCCCGCGCGAATACGGCCACTTCAAGGACGCGCTGCGCACTCCCGACAAGCGGGTGCACATCGCGCCGCCCGCCCTGGTTGCCCGCGCCCGTGACCTGCTTGCCGCACCTGCACCCGAAGCGCCTCGCGGGTACCCGTTCCAACTCGGCAACCGCCGCCATCGCCATTCGATGAACTCCTTCCTGAACGAGTTACCCGGTCTGCATCCCGGCGGCAAGGGCAGCGTCGCGCTCATCCACCCCGCCGACGCAGCCGACCTCGGCATCGCCGATGGCGATATGGTGCGGGTGCACTCCCCTGCCGGCGCTGTCGAGGTGCGGGCATCGTTGAGTGACCGGCCCCGGCGTGGGCTTCTCGTCATGGCACACGGTTGGGGTTCGCGCGTCTTCGACCCGCACGGCACGGCGGCACCTCAGATCTTCGGCGTGAATCGCAACCTGCTGATCGATGGCGAACCGGTGGATCCGTTGTCCCAGACGCCGGCGATGAGTTCTAGCTATGTGGCGGTGGAACCGGTATCTGCGGACACGCCGACCGACATCACCGAGAGCCGGCACCCGTCCGGACCGGTACGCCACGCGTGATCAACGCCGGTGACGACGGCGGTGTCACCGGCTTCCAGCGGATGCGCGCCGTCGTCCAATATCAGCTCCACCGAGCCGGATAGCACGAGATCGAGGTCTACAGTGTCGGTGTGGTGCATCGAAAAGGCCACGCCGGGGCCGTAATCGATGATCTTCCAGTTGATGGTGCCGGGCGGGACGCCCAGGTCGAGGGTGTCGGCGCTGCGACCACCAGGAGAGATCGCGGGGGCCGACGGCGTCGCATAGAGCACGGAGAACAGGATGCCCTCGAAACCCGGGAAGCCATCCAGCGTGACCGGGCCGTCCTGCTCCGCACACGATCGGCCGGTCGCGTCGACCCCGGTGATCAGCAGCCGTCCCGCGGGTGCAGACAGCGGACCTTGCGACCCTTCCGGCAGTGAGACGAAGTTGCGTGCTGACTCCTCTGACATGCGTTAGGACTCTAGCCGCAGCAACCTCAACTACCGGCTGCTTCCAGCAGCGCGTCGGCGGCGACGCGACCGAGTTCGTTCGCGGCCAGCGGGCTGTCGCCGGTGATCAATTTGCGGTCCTGGTGGGTTTTGCCGGTCATGTTGTCGTTGAGGATGGTCAGGCCCTGCTTGCCCAATCGGTCGGCGAGCAGCCAAGTCAATCGTCCTGGCAGATAACCCATGTCGATGTTGGCACCGGAGTCCAGCGCATCGGGAAATACGCACACCGAGTAGCCCGTGAAGGGCGATTCCTGCCCGTCCAACGCGGCCGCGAGCAGTGCCGCCGGGCCGTGGCACAACGTGACGATGAATCTGTCGTTGGTCAGTGCCCATTGCAGCGTCTGTCCTACCGCGGGGCTGTCCGGCAGGCCGATCATCGCGCCGTGGCCGCCCGGGATGAACACGGCAAGGTAGTCCGAATCGGAGCCCAGGTCGTTGGCCACCACCTCGGAAAGTTTCTTCGGCTGCTTGAACTTGGGTTTGAGCGCTTCGTAGGTGGCCAGTACGGCGTCGTCCTCGCGCGGCATGGCCCACAGCTCCAGCTTGACCGGATAGCCGGTGACCGTGGCGACGTCGACCTCGAAACCCGTCTCCATCAGGTGGTGCAGTGGCAGCAATGTCTCGACGGGATGGTTGCCGGTGGAGAACATCTTGCCGTTCTCCAGCAGGAGGTAACGCTCCTCGGTGGCAATCACCAGCACCTTCCACCGTCCCTCGGTGTAGGCGCCCGGATGCGCCACGCCGTCGAAGTCGGTTTTGGGCTGCGTGTACTCGCTCAAGGAGTACGGCGACGGAAAGAACGCGTTGTCCTCGGCGTCGTCTGGGGTGGGGTCTTTACTCAAGTCATCGGTCATGCTCACAAGCTGCCCCTGTAGGTCGCCGGCTAAACGCCGCTCAGTCGGCAGGCGCACGACGCGCGGATCGGCACATCGGCGCGCGCGGCGGCCAGGGAGAGCTGCTGGCCGATGATCACCGCTTCCTGGTGACGCCCCAACCGCTGCAGACACTCGTGGTAGCCGTGCAGACTCCACACGTTGCCCGGATGCTGGCAACACCGCGCCAGCGTGGGGTCCAGCCCCAGATCAGCGGCGTACACCGCCGCGGCCTCTTCGACGTGGCCCTGCTCGAGCAGCAGCGCGCCGTAGGCATGCCGGGTGGGTTGCATCCAGCCCCACGGCTCGTCGTACGGCAACCCGTCGTCGAGTTCGACGGCATGCCGCAGATACCTGAAGGCTTCGTCGAAAGATCCTTCCCTATAAGCGATCTCGCCGTCGAGCATGGCGTCTGCCACCGCAAGGATGTCGCGACTGGTGTTGTTGAACAGAGACCGGGATTCCGGGATCCGCGCGTAGGCCTCGGCAAACGCCTCGCGCTCGGCATGCGCTTGAACCAGCCGTCCGCTAGCCGCGAAGGCGACGCCACGCCCGTAATGGACCGTCGTCGCGGTGGTGCAGTATAAATCCGGGTCGGCCGGCAACGGCTGGGCGATCAAGTCGTCCCACCGGCCGAACCGCACCAGCACATGGGTTCGCAACGGAACGAACGCCTCAAGCCAGTCCGCCATCGGCGGCGACGCAACGGCGAGCAATTCGGGCGTCAGCTGCCCGGCCAGTTCGTCGGCGGCCTGCAATGCAATTTGCGATTGCCCCTGAAACATCGCCGAATACACGATGAAGTGCAGATCGTGCGCGCGGTAGAGCGAATAGAAGTTCAGCGCGCCCTCGCGCTCCACAAAACGCCGATCTGCTTGTACTGCAGCGCTATTGGCAACTATGGAGCTGCGATAGTCGCCGCACAGCACATCGATGTGACTCGGCATGTGTTGCAGATGCCCCGCGTCAGGCACCAGGCCGCGCAGCAGGTCCGCTGCCGGCAGGGCCGCTTCGGGCGTCGCCGACATCTCCATCGTGTGCAGGTACAGGTGCAGTATCCCCGGGTGGGCACGACCCCGGGGCCCGGCCAGGGCATCCTCCAGGATCCGCCGGGCCTCCAGGGCACGAGAGCCCTCCGCGGGTTGGCCGGTGGCGGTGTCCCACAGGGCCCAGGCCGTGACGTTGACCAGCGCGTCGGCGGCCAGGGCCTGCACGTCGATGTCGCCGGGAAAATCTGCGGCCAACGCCGTCATCGCGTCGGCATAAGCGAGCCGTCCTGCGTCCAGGTCCTCCGAAAACCGTGAGCGCAGGGCTGCAATCAGTCCCTGCTCGACATCGCTCGCCCGCCCCTGGGTGGCCGCCGCGAGTTCCGCACGGGCACGGGACAGTGATGCCGCCAGGTCGACCGGATCGAAGGCGTCCCATGCCTTGTTGTAATTGGGCCCAACCGAATACGCGATGCCCCACCGCGCGATGGCCAGATCGGGGTCATGATCGAGGGCACGCTCGAAGCACCGGATCGCCTCTTCATGGTTGAAGGCGTAGGCCCAGATCAGGCCGCGGTCAAACCACAGCTGCGCTTGCGGCGCAACGGTGTCGACCGGGCGGTGATAACTGCCGAGGTCGAAGTACGGCGGCTCGGAGGTCACGGGATGGTGAGGGCGATCTTGCCGACATGTTCGCCGGCCCGCATCACCCGCAGCGCCTCATCGAGTTGGTCCCAGCCGAATACGTGGCTGATGTGCGGCTTGATCTCAGCCTTCGCGATCACCTCGCACACTTCCCGGTGCGTGCGCACGCTGCCGACGGTGATCCCGATGATGCGCAGGTTGTTCAGCATCACCTCGGCGACAGCGATGGGCGTCATGTCGAATCCGCTGAGCACACCGATCACCGCGATCGTGCCGGCCATCCGCGTCGAATGCAGCGACTGGGCCAGGGTGGCGGGTCCGCCGAGCTCGACCACGAGGTTTGCGCCGCGGCCGTCGGTGAGCCTTTTCACCTCCGCGTCCCACCCCGGGGTGGTGCGGTAGTTGATCAAATGCGTTGCGCCCAAATCGGACCCGACCTTGAGCTTGTCGTCCGAGGACGACGTCAGAATGGTGGTGGCGCCCAGTGTCTGCGCCAGTTGCACGGCGAAAAGCGATACGCCACCGGTGCCCTGGGTCACCACCACGTCACCCGCGCCGATATTGCCCTCTCGCAGTGCCGCCCAGGCCGTGACAGCGGCACACGGAATCGTTGCGGCCTCGACGTCGCTGAGGTGCTCGGGCGTGGGGACAACGCCAGTGGCCTCTGCGACGCGGTACTGCTGCAGCCACCCGTCGCAACTGTCACCCGGCAACTCGCGTTTGTTCTCCGGCGTCGGCGGGCCGTCCTGCCAGCCGGGGTTGAAGGCTCCCATAACGCGCTGCCCGACGCGCAGATCTTGGACGTCGGGGCCGACGGCGACCACCTCACCGGCTCCGTCGCTCATCGGCACTCGCGGCCAGGGCCCGGGTAGCAGGCCCATCAAGTTGACGTTGTCGTGGAAGTTCAGACTCGAGGCGTTGACCTTGATCAGCACCTGTCCCGGTCCGGCTTCGCCCACCGGCCGCTCCTCGGCGACCGGCGCGATGCCGGGCCCGTTCATCACCATGGCCTGCTGACGATCGGGGATGTTCATGCGCCGACTACCTCCTGGTCGATCCGGTTGTGCCGCCGATCCGCTCGACGATAATCCGCCGCGCGGCACGGCCTTCGGGGGTGGGGGTCAAGGGGTAGACGTGAATGAGTCCCGGCTGTTCGTAGTACTCGATGTCGACGCCCGCGGCCGCGGCTTTCTCGGCCAACAATCGCGCGTCGGGATTCAAGATGTCGCGGGTGCCGCTGAATACGGTCAAGGGGCCAAGACCGGTCAGGTCGGCAGCCAGTGGACTGACCCGGGGATCGTCGACGGGCAGGTCGCCCCGCCAGCGCTCGGCGTAGACATGCAGCGCATCGCGGCCCAGCCACGGGTCCGTCGGCTCGACCGACGCGATGTCCGGGTTGCCCAGCGAAAGGTCCAGCGCGGGCGAGATCAGCACCGTCGCGGGAATGGCCATGCCATGATCGTCGCGCAGCATCAACGCCGCCGACAAGGCCATCTGACCGCCGGCAGAGTCCCCTGCCAGACACACGTCGGCGTGCTGAGCCGCCATGTCGACGATTTCGGGCAGCACGTCGGCAGCGGTCGCGGTCGGCAACAACGGATAGATCGGCACGACCACCGTAGCGCCCGCCTGGTGGGCAATCTGTGCTGCCAATTGCCAATGCGCACTGGTGATTTCGTTGACCCAGCCGCCGCCGTGCAGGTAGATGACGGTGAGTTCGGGCGCCGACCCCAGCGGTGTCAACGTGTAGATCGGCCAGCCCGATCGATGCTCCAGCGTGATGTCGACCTTGGGCCGCAACCGCGGTGGCGGCCCGAACGGTACCGGGTGCAGGGCGCGTTGTTCCAGGTGTGCCAGGGCGGCCTGCGCACTGGCGTACGGTCGATGCCTACCCGTCAGGTGAAGCAGTGTGGGCATCGCCCGGCTTCTCCAGCTGGTCATCGCTCGACCCTATCCCGGGCAGCGGCTCCCACTCCCGGGCCACCGATCCGGTCCAGTGCGGCGGTCGGCGTTGCAGAAACGCCTCGACGCCCTCGCGTGCATCCGGACTTCCCATCACCCGGTGATGGAGCTGCGTTTCCAGCGCGGCCACCTGGCGCGGCGTGTAGCCCCTGCTGATGGTGTCCCAGAGCAGTCGCTTACTCAGCGCCGCCGACATGGGTGCCACGTTGACCGCGATGTCGCGCGCCACGGCCAGCGCATGGTCCAGCACCTGCGGTCCGGGCAAGGCGCGGGACGCGAGCCCGAGAGCGACCGCCTCCTGCCCGTCGATGGTGCGGCCGGTCAAGAGCAACTCGGCCGCGACGGCGCCGCCCACCAGGTGCGGCAACGTCCAGTGCGACATGCAGTCCGGAATGACACCCCGCCGCACCTGCGCCACAGCGTATTTGGCGTCCTCGGCCACGAACCGGATGTCGGCCTGCAAGGCGATGGTCAGCCCGATTCCGACGGCATGGCCGTTGACCGCCGCGATCACCGGGGTGCGCAGTTCGAACGCCGCTGGGTCGGTGGGTGAGGCGGTGAACTCTTCCGCCGCTGGCGCGTCGAAAGGACTTGTCGGCGCGGCGAAGTCGGCGCCCGCACAGAACGTGTCGCCGGCGCCGGTGAGCACGATCGCGCGCACCGCGTCGTCGTCGTCACAGTCGCGGTAGGCCTGGTTGAGCAGGGCACCCATCTGCGCGGTATAGGCGTTGCGCCGCTCCGGCCGGTTCAGGGTGAGCACGGCGACACCGTCGGCGATTGCCACGGTGAGATCGGCTCCCATCCGAGCGAACTTACCGGGTTGGTCAGGGCTGAGATCGCAGGCACTATCGTGGGCGCATGAGAGAGCAGCCGCAATGAGTGTCCAGTCTTTGGACACCGACTACCTCGTCATCGGTGCCGGCGCCATGGGGATGGCGTTCACCGACACCGTCATCACCGAATCAGACGCGCGCGTCGTCATCGTCGACCGGGCTCACCAACCGGGTGGACACTGGACCACGGCGTATCCGTTCGTGCGTTTGCACCAGCCGTCGGCGTACTACGGCGTCAATTCAAGGGCATTGGGCAACAACACCATTGACATCGTCGGCTGGAATGAGGGGCTGAACGAACTGGCCCCCGTCGGCGAGGTCTGCGCCTACTTCGACGCCGTCATGCAGCAGCAGTTCCTGCCCTCCGGGCGCGTCGAGTACTTCCCGATGTCGGAGTATCTGGGCGACGGCCGGTTCCGCACCCTCGGCGGCGCCGAGTACCTCGTCAACGTCCGGCAGCGCATCGTCGACGCCAGCTACCTGCGCGCCATCGTGCCGTCGATGCGGCCCGCGCCGTATCCCGTCGCTCCGGGCATCGACTGCATCCCCCCGAACGACTTGCCCAAATTCGCCGCACGGGACCGCTACGTCGTCATCGGCGCCGGCAAGACCGGCATGGATGTGTGCCTGTGGTTGCTGCGGCAGGGCATTGACGCGGACCGCCTGACCTGGATCAAACCACGCGATTCATGGCTGATGGATCGGGCGACGCTGCAACCGGGTCCAACGTTCATCAAGCGATTCCGGGACAACTACGGCGCGACCCTCGAGGCCATCGAGGCCGCCGTCTCGATCGAGGATCTCTTCGATCGACTGGAAGCGGCCGGCACGTTGCTTCGCCTGGACCCCTCGGTGCGGCCACGCATGTACCGCTGCGCGACGGTGTCCCAACCAGAGTTCGAGCAACTGCGCCGCATCGAGGATGTGGTCAGAATGGGTCACGTCCAGCGCATCGAGCCCACGGCCGTCGTGCTCGACGAAGGCACGGTCACCTCCTCGCCCTCGGCGCTCTATATCGACTGCACCGCCGACGGGGCACCCGAACGTCCCGCAACGCCGGTTTTCGACGACGGCCGGTTGACCCTGCAGGCGGTGCGCGGCTGTCAGCAGGTGTTCAGCGCCGCGTTCATTGCCCACGTGGAGTTCGCCTACGACGGCGACGCAGTGAAAAACGAACTCTGCCCACCGATTCCGCACCCCGACCGTGATGTCGACTGGCTCCGCCTGACTCACTCGGATCTGCGCAATTTCGCGCGGTGGCTCGACGACCCCGAGTTGACCGACTGGCTCAGTTCGGCGCGGTTGAACCTGCTTGCCGAGCTGCTGCCACCGTTGTCACACAAGCCGCGCTTGCGGGACCGCGTGGTGTCGATGTTCCAGAAGAAGCTGGACACTGCCAGCGAGCAGCTTGAAAAACTGATGAGTGAAGCCTGAAGGAGTAGGCGTGCCTCATAATCCCGAGGTGGATGCACCGCTCGTGCCCGTGCCCGATGACGGTTACGTTTACCAAACCCGTTGGCAATTAGCCACATCCGACATCGACGAGCACCGCAGGCTGCGGCTGGACGGGGTCGCGCGCTACATCCAGGAGGTGGGCGCCCAACATCTGGCCGACGCGGGGCTGGCCGAGGTTCATCCGCACTGGATCGTGCTGCGCACCGTGGTCGACGTCCTGGAGCCGATCGAGATCCCCAGTGAGATCACGTTTCGCCGCTGGTGCGCGGGCCTTTCCAGTCGGTGGTGTGACATGCGGGTGCAACTCGTGGGCGACCAGGGCGGCCGCATCGAGACCCAGGGCTTCTGGATCTGCATGAACAAGGACACCTTGACGCCGTCGCGGCTCACCGACTACTGCATCGAGCGCTTCGGCAGTACGACGGACAATCATCGGCTCAAGTGGCGCCCGTGGGTCACCGAACACGTCCAAGCCGCCACCGATACCCCGTTTCCCCTGCGCCGCACCGATATCGACCTCTTCGAGCACGTCAACAACACCATCTACTGGCATGGCGTACACGAAATCCTGGCCCATTACCCCGAATTGGAGAACAACCCGTATCGGGCCGTACTGGAGTACCGCAGTCCCATCAAGTACGGCGAAGAGTTGACCATCCGTTCCGAACACAGCGGCGACGCGGTGCGCATGGATTTCACTGTCGGCGAGGATGTGCGCGCGGCAGCCCTGGTGCGCAAGATCTAGTCGCGGTCAATCCATTTCAGCTGTGCCGCGCTGTGGTGTTCCCCGGCCGCCGGCGTGAGACCGTCGAGTCTGGCCAGCTGTTCGGCGGACAACTCGACGGCATCGGCTCCGACGTTCTCCTCGAGGCGTGCAACTCGCTTGGTGCCGGGGATGGGAACGATGTCCGGCCCCTTTGCCAGCAACCAGGCCAGCGCGACCTGTGCCGGCGTGGCGCCGACGTCGCCGGCGATGTCGCGAAGCTCATCGGCACTGCGCAGATTGTGCTCGAAGTTCTCGGCGGCGAACCGCGGATTTGACTTGCGGAAGTCGGTGTCGGGAATCCCGTCGGTGGAACGGATCGCCCCGGTCAGGAAGCCGCGGCCCAACGGCGAATAGGCGACGAACCCGATGCGCAGTTCGCGCAGTGCCGGAAGCACCGCGTCTTCGGGATCCCGCGTCCACAGCGAGTATTCGGACTGCACAGCGGTGATGGGGTGCACCGCGTGGGCGCGCCGGATGGTCTGCGCACCGACTTCGGAGAGACCGATGTGCCGGATCTTGCCGGCCTGCACCAACTCTGCGAGAGCCCCGACCGTGTCCTCGATCGGGGTGTCGCGGTCCAGGCGGTGTTGATAGTAGAGATCGATGTGATCGGTCTGCAGGCGCTGCAGTGAACCGTCCACCGCGATGCGGACATTGGCCGGACTGCTGTCGAGGCCGTTGCGGCCGGTGTGAGAGATCATGCCGAACTTGCTCGCCAGCACCACGCCGTCCCGACGGTCGCGCAAAGCGCGGGCGAGCAGTTCCTCGTTGGCGTACGGGCCGTACACCTCGGCGGTGTCGATCAATGTCACGCCGAGATCCAGAGCGCGGTGGATCGTGCGGATCGATTCGTCGTCGTCGCTGCCGGCGCCGGCATAGGCCACCGACATCCCCATAGCGCCCAGGCCGAGCCGTCCGACTGTCAGATCCGCAAGCCGCGCTGGTCTCATAGAAGTCATTGTGCCGGGTACCCTCGCGCTGATGAATGATCGGGAGTCCGCACGACCGGCGCGCAATGTCGCGGTGGATTTCCTGCGGGCATCAGGGGTGGTCCTGATCGTGCTGGGGCACTGGCTGGCGTCGTCGGTGACCTATCACGACGGCCGCTTCGGCCGCCAGAATCCGCTCGTCGATCAGCCGTGGACGCAATGGTTGACGTGGGGTTTCCAGGCGGTCCCCACCTTCTTCATGGTGGCCGGGTACGCGACCGCGGTGTCCTGGGCGCACCGGGGCGACGACGAAGGCTTCTCACGGCAGAACTGGCTGCGGCACCGGTTGGCGCGGGTCCTGGGACCGACGGCGGTCTACGTCGGGGTGATTCTGGCTTTGGTGGCCGCGCTGCAGCTTACGGGCATGCCCGGCTCGGTGGTGCGGTACGCGGGCTGGGCCGTGGCAATGCAATTGTGGTTCCTGGCGGTCTATGTGGTGGTGGTGTCGTCGACGCCCATTGCGCTTGCTGCACAACGCCGTTGGGGGCTATGGGCGGTGGTGGCACTGGCCCTCGGGGCAGTTGTCGTCGACGTCGCCGCAGTGGCGTACCACGTGCCCCACGTCGGCCTGCTGAACTACCTGTTGTGCTGGGGTGCGTTCTACCAACTCGGAATCGCCTGGCATGCCGGGCAGCTGTCCGGACTTCGGCCGGTCGTGCTGGCTGCGGGGTCGGTCACGGTGCTGGCACTGTTGGTCGCATGGGGGCACTACCCGGTCAGCATGATCGGCGTGCCGGGCCAGCAGGTGCAGAACACGACGCCACCCACTGTGGCTTTGCTGGTCTTCGGCTGCGCCCAGATCGGCATTGCCACCGCGCTGGTTCCGGCCCTGAATCGGGCGTTGCGTCCGCCCGGGCTGCAACGGGTGGTGTCGATCGCCAACGACAACGTGATGGCGCTGTACCTGTGGCACATGGTGCCGGTCGTACTGGTCGCCGTCGTCGGCTACCCGGCCGGGTTGTTTCCGCAGCCGCCGGAGGGGACCGCGGCCTGGTGGCTGTTCCGGCTGGAGTGGACCGGCATCCTCATCGTTGTCACCGCCGCTGAGATAGCGCTGTTGTACTGGGGCCGAAGATTTTTCGCCGCGCCGCTACCGATGCTGACCACGCCGGTGCCCGAACGCTGGACCACACCGGCGCTGCTGGCCGGAGCCGGAATGACGACCTACGCCCTGGCGTGTTTCGCGGCCGACGGCTTCGCACCCGACGGTCGATTCCCCTGGGCTCGTGCGCTGATTTTCGGTACCGGGGCGGTACTCATCACCGTTAGGGCCAGAAGACCATCAGATCGGTGACCTATGGCCCATCCGCGGGCGTCCTCGGCTACTTAACCTCCGAGGCGAAGCGGAAGGAGCGGTGGCATGGCGACCCGCGGTACGCATCTCGGCATCGTCGTGGGCGTCGACGGTTCGCCCGGCTCCGCGATTGCCGTCCAGTGGGCCGCCTACGACGCGGCTCTGCGCGACGTGCCGCTTACCCTCGCCCACGCCGCCCGGACGCGCAGCCAGCGTGAGCGCGGACTACAGGTGCTCGACCAGGCCCTGCGGACGGTATCTGCCCGGGTTCGGGTGCGATGCGAAATGCCCTGTGCTACTCCCGTTTTTGCGTTGGCCGACCTGTCGGAGCACGCCGAACTGGTGGTGGTCGGCTGCCCCGGAGGTGGCGCACCTGGGGAATGTCAGTTCTGTTCGGTCAGTTCGACCCTGATCCATCACGCCCACTGCCCGGTCGTCGTCATCCACGATGACGTCCAGCTCAGCCCGGAAACCCTCGCGGCTCCGGTGCTGGTGGGCATCGACGCCTCGTCAGAGGCCGGGTCGCTCATGGAGATCGCGTTCGAGGAAGCCTCAGCACGCGGCGTGGGACTGGTGGCCCTCCATACTTGCGAGGCCTGCAACGGCCTCGACGAGACCAGCCCCGCGCTTGCCGGCTGGACCGATCGCTACCCGGACGTCACGGTCCACCAGGTGGCCGCACTCACCGACCCGGTGCAGCAACTCGTGGATCACGCCGAGAAAGCTCAGCTTGTGGTGGTGGACACTCAGGGCAACGGCGGATTCGCGGCGATGTTGTTCGGCCCGGGAGTTGCCGGCACGGTGACCCATGTGCCGATCATCGTGGCGAGGGCGTCGCCGGCCAGAGCGGGTTCCTAATCTGCGGCGAAGTCCGGCAACGGCCGTTGACATATGGCGTGCGCCTCCTCGGCAGACAGTCCGAACAGGCGCAGCACGCTCTCGGTTGCGGCGTCGGCGGCCTGCGCCCCGTCCCGCTCCGGGTCGTTGCGCAGCAGTGCTCCCAGACCCAACAGCGCGCCACCGGCCATGGCCAGCGAGAACTCCGGATCGTCGGTCTTGAACCGGCCGGCAGCCGCGGCCGCCTTGATGTCCCGCAGCGCCCGAGGCGCAAGACCGCGGTCCGACCACAGCAGCGCCGGGCCGTTGGCCAGCAGGATCTCGCTTTCCTGCGGCCGCTGGCGAAACATCCGGCCGGTCAGGCGGAAGCTGGTCGCGAACGTCTCCGCCGGATCCTCGATGGCCTCGGTCAAGCGGTCCAGCAGCGCCCCGTGGGCGTCGAGCACATCGGCGACCGCGGCCTCGAACAGCTGCTCCTTGCTGTCGAAGTGGTTGTAGAAGGATCCCATCCCGACGTCTGCGGCCTGAGTGATCTCCAGGACAGGCACGTTGACCTTGCCTTCGGCGATGAGTCGCTGAGCTGCCTTGACCAGCGCCGAACGGGTGCGTTGTTTGCGTCGCTCCAGGCGGCTCACGCTGTCAGCTGACATCGTCACTCCAGCAGTATGCCTCAGATTTGAGGAATTCGTCAGAAACCTTGACTCGGCCTCCGCGAGTATGTGACGATTTCGTCAGTTACTAATGAGAGACGGTGATGGAAGTGCTCGAATCCCCGACCGAACCGCACCGCGGCTTGCACAGCGAGCAGGGTGCCCGACCCGCCGAACATCCCGGCCGATCCCGGAATCCGGTGATCAAAGTTGCCGACCTCGCTTGGTTGGAGTTCGAAAAGCCCGACCTCGCCCGTTGTGAGGCGTTCGCGCGGGCCTTCGGCTTTCAGACGGCGCATCGCGGGCCCAACGAGATTGCCTTACGGGGCACCAACTCCGGTGCGCCCTGCGTGATCGTGCGTCGTGGCCAACGCTCACGATTCACCGGGGTGGCATTTCGCGCTCATGACGAGGTGGATGTGTTGCGACTGGCCGACAAATCCGGTCTCACCGCCCACTCGTTGCCGGAAGCCCTCGGAGGAATGTCGGTCGACCTGCTCGACCCCACCGGCATTCCGGTGCGGGTGGTCGCCGGCATGCACGAACTGCCGGAACTGCCCAGCCAGCAGCCACCGGTCTTCAATTTCGGACGGGAAACGCTGCGTATCAACGCCACTCAGCGTCCGCCCCGAGTACCGGCACGGGTACAGCGGCTGGGTCATCTGGTGCTGCAATCGACGAAGTATCTGCAATCGCTGAACTGGTACCTGGACAACCTCGGGATGATCGTCAGCGACTTCCAGTATTTCCCGGGTCAGCGCGAGCGCGGGCCGACTATGAGCTTCATCCGGTGCGACCGGGGGGCGACGCCGGCCGATCACCACACGTTGGCGTTGGCGCTGGGCCCGGCCAACCGCTACCTGCATTCGGCTTACCAGGTCAGTGATCTCGATTCGCTCGCCGCCGGTGGCGAGTACCTCAGGGAGCGTGGCTATGTGCGTTCGTGGGGAATCGGCCGGCATATCCAGGGCAGTCAGATCTTCGACTATTGGCGCGATCCGGACGGTTTCCTGGTCGAACACTTCACCGACGGCGACATGTTCGACAACACACTGGAGCCCGGCTGGGCACCGCTGACCGCTTCGGGCCTCGCTCAGTGGGGCCCCCCGGCGACCCGGGACTTCCTCGGTACCGACCCCAAATCGGCCCGCCACGAGGTGGTTTCGATGATCGGCGCGCTCCGGCAACGCAATGAGTTCGACTTCAACCGCATGATTGGTCTACTGAAAGTGGCTGGCGCATGACCATTTCCGTACTGCACACCAACGACGGCTGGTGGGTGGAGACCCCTACCGGCGCTGCCAGGATCGACACCACCGCAACCAGCACCGCACAGCTGCTGTCCGATCGGGCGGCGATCGAGGCTGCCGTGACGGCTACCGACACCGTCCCGGTCGAGACCCTGGACCTGGTGTCGCCGGTGACCAGGCCGTGCCGGGTGGTCGCCCAAATGACGAACTTCGAGTCGCACGTCAAGGACGCGGGCATGGACCCGACGTCGATTCCGCTGACCTTCTTCCGCAAGGCATCTGCCTCGATCTGCGCACCCTTCGCCGACATCGTCAAGCCCGCGCACGTTCAGTTGCTCGACTACGAGGTGGAGATCGGGCTGGTGATCGGACGCCCGATCGCCGTCGGCACCAGCATTTCCGACAGTAATCTGGCCGACTTCATCGCCGGGCTGGTCGTCACGAATGATGTGTCTGCCCGCGACATTCAGCTTCCGCAGACCCAGTTCTACGAAGCCAAGTCGTATCCGACGTTCACGCCGGTCGGCCCGCGGCTGGTGTTGCTGAGCGCCGATGAACTCAAGCGCTTCGGTGATCTGCGGCTGCGGCTGCGGGTCAATGGTCAGGAGCGCCAGAACGCCCTCGTGGAGGGCGACATGCTCTACCGGCCCCTGCAGGCGCTGCAGTCGCTCACCCAGTTTCAGGAGTTGGCGCCGGGCGACCTGATACTCACCGGTACGCCGGTCGGCACCGCGCTGAGCGCCCCGTCCAAGCCGGTGGAGATCATCGGGAACCTGCTACCGCCGGCCGTCAAGTGGAAGGCGTTCTTCAAGCGGCAAGCGGGCAACCCCAAGTACTTGCAGCACGGTGACATCGTCGAAGCGTCGGTAGCCACCGACGACGGTGCCATCGACCTCGGAACTCAGCGCAATCCCGTCAGATACGCATGAGCACCCGGGCAATTCGGCGCGTCCCCGTCGTCATCGTGGGCGCCGGGCCAACCGGCATCACCGCCGCCACGCTGCTGGCGCAGTACGGAGTTCCCAGTCTGATCCTCGAACGCTGGCCGGGGGTGTACCCGCAGCCCCGCGCGGTGCATCTCGACGACGAAATCTACCGGGTGATCGCGCGTCTAGGCATTGCCGAGGAATTCGCGGCGATATCCCGGCCCACGCTGGGACTGCGACTGCTGGACAACCGCTTCGCCGTGCTGGCCGAATTCCATCGCGACCCCGCGCAAAGCGTGCACGGCCACCCCCAGGCCAACATGTTCGACCAACCGGAACTCGAGGCCCTGTTGCGGACCAACCTCGAGCACTATCCGGCTGCCGAATTGCGCGGCAATTCGGACGTCACCGCGATCGCCATTCGCGGCGATGGTGCGCGCGTCACCTTCACCGACCGGACCGACGGAACGGTTCATCAGGTCGATGCCGACTACCTGTTGGGCTGCGACGGCGCCAACAGTCGAGTGCGCACTGAGATCGGTTCGACCATGCGGGATTTGAAGTTCGAGCAACGGTGGCTGGTCGTCGACGTCGCTACCGAGGCAGACCTCAGGCAGTGGGACGGCGTCTACCAGATCTGCGACCCGGCCCGCGCCGGAACCTACATGCGCATCGGAGAATCCCGCTACCGCTGGGAGTTTCGCCTGCTGGCCGGCGAGAACGCCGGAGACTTCAACACCTTGAGCAGACTCCGGCCGCTGATCGATCCGTGGACCCGGCATCTACCCGACGAAGAACTCACTCTGTTGCGGGTCGCCGAGTACACCTTTCGTGCCCAGATCGCGGATCGATGGCGTCGTGACAACGTCTTCATCCTCGGTGACGCCGCGCACCTCACTCCCCCGTTCATCGGGCAGGGCATGGGCGCCGGTCTACGCGACGCAATGAACCTCAGCTGGAAGATCGCCGCGGTGTGCAATGGGACGCTGCCGGCTCAGATTCTGGACACCTATCAACAGGAGCGTAAACCCCACTGCCGCGCCCTGATTCGTTTGGCGCTCACCGTCGGCTGGTCGATGACCGGCGGTGGCCGGCTCGGAGATCTGACCCGGCGCGCCATTCTGCCCCGAGCCGGCATCATTCCGGGGTTGCGCAAGAGAATCGTGGATTCGGCTACGCCCGCACTGCGCAGTTCTGCCCTGGTTCAGAAATCCCGCCGGCCGTGGGAACTCGCCGGGAAATTGTGCCCCAATCCGTTGCTGGAAAACGGCAAACGTCTCGACGACATCGCCGGCACCGGCTTCGCTCTGATCAGCCGGATCCCAGTCGAGGCGGCTACCGAGACGTTGTTGCGCGAGAGAAGCGTTCCGATCATCGCGGCGGAGCCGGGCGGGCCCCTGGATTCGTGGCTGCGCCACGGGCGGGCTTCGGCCGCACTTATCAGACCCGACCGGACGGTGATGCGCGCCGGTCGCGACGCGACGCTAGTCGCGGGGGCGGCGGTGGCACTGCCCACACCGGAAAGGTGTCCGTAGCCGGCGCACCCTCCTCGCGCCGCGGGGCGCTAACGAAATCCCAAGACATTAAACGAAGTTCGGCGTACAAGGTGAGCCAGCCCACAGGTTTGAGGCTGCGGTGCCCCGGAAACACTGTGGCTGCGGGGGGATCCCAGGAATGACGCGGATGTTGGTCCTGACCTCTGTTGGCTGAGCGCAGCCGAGCGCGGCGCGCAGTCGCCATGCAAGTGAGCAAGTAATGCAGGAGGAATCCATGTCGGACAAGAGTGGCCCGCAAGAGGGCGTCGAAGGCGTCGTCGAGGGCGTTAAGGGCAAGGCGAAGGAAGTCATCGGCGCAGTGACGGGCCGTGACGACGTGAAGCGTGAGGGCCAGGCCCAGCAGGACAAGGCCGACGCTCAGCGTGACGCGGCCAAGAAGGAAGCCGAAGCGGAAGCGGCTCGCGGTGGAGCCGAGGCCGCCGAGGAGCGCCAGAAGGCCAACCAGTAGCTTGACGCGAGAATGGGCCCAGGCCGGTAACGGGCTGGGCCCATTCGCTTGTCTACGGACTGTTTCCGCGCGGAAAGCTTGCCGAAAGCGCGTGTTATTCCTGCGCCGCCAGCGCGGCGATCCTGGTCTGCTCGATGTTGGCCAGCAACTTCTCGGCATTCTCGAAAACCTGTGCGGCACCGGCGTCCTGCAACTCCGAGGCCGACACCCCACCGCTGAGCACACCGATACAGGACAGTTTCGCGCGCGCGCATGCTTCGGCGTCCCAGATCGCATCGCCGACGAAGACGGCACGCTCGGCGGTGACCCCGGCTCGGTCCAGCGCGACTTCGATGATGTCGGGCTTGGGCTTAGCGGTGTCCACGTCTGCCGAGGAGGTGACCGCGGCGACCAGCTCGTCACAGTCCAGGACCTTGCGCAGCAGTTTCAGTTCGTCGTCCGGAGCCGAGGTCGCCAGAACGACTTTCAACCCCAGATCCGCCACCCGGCGCAGCAACGCGCGGGCTCCTGGCAGCGGATGTAGCAGCGACGCCACTTCCCGGTAGTACCGAGAATGCAACTCCTTCAACTGCTTCTGAACGTCCTCCGGCGCATTGTCGGACAGCGACTTCACCAGCGTCGAACCGTCCATGCCGATGGACCGGTGGATACGCCAGGTCTCCACATCGATGCCGACTTCACCGAACGCCCGCTGCCAGGCGTCGATGTGCAGATAGTTGGAGTCAACCAGGGTGCCGTCGATGTCGAACAACACCGCGGCATCGCGTCGATTGGCGGCCAACGTCAGAACAGAATCGCGATAGCAGCGAAGTCGGCGGCCAACAGGCCCAGCGCGACCACCGGAACAATCCAGCCTCTGCGCCGCAGTGCGGTGAAGAACGAGGCGATGATCGTCAGGCCGGCGATCACCGGGGCACCGTAGAAGAGCACACCGTAAAGGACGCCGCCCGGCCCCAGGTCGGGACATTGGGCGGTGCTGCACGCGGCCATACTCATGGCCGCGCCGACCGCGAAGATCATGATCAACGCCGCAGCCGGCACGGTCAGCGCCGCCAGTATCCAATTCAGCACGCCGCGGCGGCCACGCCCGTGAGCGGCCGTCGGCTCCGGTGTCGCTGGGTCTACCCGCGTGGTTTCCTCGCTGCGCACACTCATCGATTTCGACTACCCAGGCTGATTGTCCCGAAACATAGCCGCCAGCCGGGTGCTTGCGGTGCGCAGGTCTTCGACGAAGGACGCGTAATTGTCTCGGCGCCGTTCGCTGCGATCACGTAGCAACGCCGATGGATGGATCGTCGCCGTCAGCATTGGTTCAGGCTCGACGTCGAGTAGTGGTCGAAGCCATTCTCCGCGATGGGCGGTAACGCGAAATGTATTGCCGAGCAACGACTGCGCTGCTGTCGCACCAAGGCACACCACAACCTGCGGTTTCACCGACTCGATTTCGGCGATCAGCCATGGCCGGCAGGCGACGACTTCGATGCGGCCCGGCTTCTCATGAATACGGCGCTGACCCACTCGTTTGAACTTGAAATGCTTGACGGCGTTGGTCTGGTACGTGAGCGCGGGGTCGATCTCGGCGTCCTGAAGCGCCTGCGCCAGCAATCGGCCCGCCGGTCCGACGAAGGGAAGTCCTTGCTGGTCCTCATAATCGCCAGGCTGTTCGCCGACGAGCATCAGCGGCGCATCGGGTTTGCCGTGGCCGAAGACGGCCTGCGTAGCGTCTTCGAACAGGGCGCAGCCGCGGCAGTCAATCGCCGCGCGTCGCAGCGAGCTCAGCCGCCGATCAGCGGGTAGGAACTGCTGCGCACCGGGTTGCTCAGCTCCTTTGCGCACGGCGATTGTATTTCTTGATCGCTTCCACCAATTCGGATTTCGTCATCGTCGAGCGGCCACGAACCTGCAGCCGGCGCGCAATGTCCAGCAGGTGCTTCTTGCTGGCGTTGGCATCCACACCTTCCTGCGTCGGCAACGGGTTGTTCAGGCCGCCACGTTCGGCGTGCTCATCAGACGGGCCCTTCTCGTCCTTGGCTTCCCAATGGTCGCCGACTTTCTCGAAACTGTGCTTGACGGCGGCATAGGCCACTCGGTGAGCGCGCTCCTCGCTGTCGTACTGCTCGGCAGCCGCATCGTGCGCCTTGGCGAACGTTCGCTGCGCTTTTGCACTCGACCGCCTTAGCGTGCTGGGCAATTCGTCCTTCTTCGCGGCACCGCTCTTGCTGGTCTTCGGCACGACATCACCTCAGGATTCAGAAATTCTAGGATTCTCGGCCCATTGCTGCGCTATCGCATAACCGAGCTGGAGAAAGTCTGCCCCGGTCAGCGCGGTGAACGTGCCGGCGACCATGCGGGTGAACCGGGGTGCAAACACCAGGCCGATCACGAACGCGGTTGCCACCCACATATCGAGACAGAAGGGGCAGGTCATCAATTCACCCATGCTGTGCCGGAACTGGCTTTCGTTGCGCGTCTCCTCGTGCACCTCAGCCGGTCCGCCGGTACCCGCGTAGCGCGTGAAGGGCGCACGCAACGGGCTTGTCACAGCGTCCTTGGTCAGGGTTCGAGACAGCTTGTGGGTGCCGAGCGTGACGGTGATCAGATCCTGCACGTTCCAACGCGCAGGCAGCCGGCGGCCGGTGACCACAGCCACCAGCGTCGTCGCGGCTACCAGCGTGCTGTAGATCGACAACACGGCCAGATAGCCGGCGAGCGGGCGGGAATTGTCGCCGCGGTACTCTTCGGCCTCCTGCCGAGCGCGATCTGCCACACCGGCGCCGTTCTGCTCAGTGGCTAGTTCGGTCATGAAACTCCTTGCGGGCGTTCGGGCGGCGCGCGCTACTGCTCATAGGGCGGGTAGCGCTGCGCCTGCAGTGTGCGGGCCAGATGTGCCGCGTTTCGAGCCGCGGCGGCTGTTGCCGAGGCGATTTGGTCGGGCACTTCGTCGAGGTCGTTGTAGTCGGTTGCCTCCATGGCGGGACCATTCCAATAGGTGCAGCCCTGCGCCGGAATGCTGAATCCGATGTCGTTGAGCGCCTGGAACAGATCGGCCACCACTTTGTGCGCCCCGTCCTCGTTGCCCACCACGCCGACGATGGCGACCTTTCCGACCATCGCCGGTGTGCCGTTGTCGTCGGTGTTGGACAGTTCGGCATCCAAGCGTTCCAGCACGCGCTGGGTAACGCTGGACGCATGTCCCAGCCAGATCGGCGTGCTGACGAGCAGGATGTCCGCGTCGAGTACCTTGCGCCGGATATCCGGCCACTGGTCTCCCGCGCCCATGTCGTCCTCGACACCCGGCGCGATGTTGTAGTCGACACACCGAATCAGTTCGCATCCGACATCGGACTTTTTCAATTCGCCGACAACATGTTCGGCGATCAGCTGGCTGCTCGAGGCGGCCGGACTGGGCTTGAGACTGCACACCAGGCCGACGGCACGCAAGGGCTGATCACTCATGGCAAATCCATACCCGGCATATGGACCGATAAACCGGGTATGCCGCCCCGATGAACCAGTCAGAGGCCCCGTTGCTGGACGCACTGCGCGACTATCACCGCCGCGACCGTTACGGTTTCACACCGCCAGGCCACCGGAGCGCAGGCGGGCATGACGCTCCCCGACCCCGCAGATCCGACGGCCCAGCAGTTTCGCGTGGTCGCCTAGCCTTTGCGGGGCGGAGACTTCCGCGTCTTCGAATTCTCCTCCACAGCAGCACTTTTCACGGCACCGCGCAACGTCCTGTTGGCAGATCGAAGGTCGCTGTTGGCGGCTGACAGTTCAGCATTGTCGTCCTCGAGGCTGAGGATGCGGGCGATACCGGCGAGATTGACACCGGCGTCGACCAATTCGCTGATGCGTCGCAATCGGGCCAGGTCGTCGGCGCTGTAGCGGCGCGTTCCGCCATTGCTGCGGGCCGGAGTTATCAGTCCGTAGCGTTCGTAAAGCCGGAGTGACTGCACGGCGACGCCGGAGAGTTCAGCGGCAACCGAGATCCCGTACACGCCGTGATCGGACGCCGGCGTGCCCACGTCGGCTGAACGATCAGTCATCGGGGCATCTCCTCAGCTCTTACTAGAAAACCTATCTACCATACTTGCGCTCAGCTGTCGATAGTGTTATAAGAAATCTATGTCATGAGACATAGAAAACCACGCTCAGAACAGGAGATTGGAGTACAGACGTGACTGCCATGCTGATGCGTACCGACCCGTTCCGTGAACTGGACCGATTCGCCCAGCAAGTGCTCGGGACAGCCGCACGTCCAGCGGTCATGCCGATGGACGCCTGGCGCGAAGGGGAAGAGTTTGTCGTCGAATTCGACCTGCCCGGTATCGAAGCCGATTCGCTGGACATCGACATCGAACGCAATGTGGTCACAGTGCGTGCCGAACGACCGGGGGTCGACCCCAACCGCGAGATGCTGGCCTCGGAAAGGCCTCGCGGAGTGTTCAGCCGCCAATTGGTCCTCGGGGAGAATCTCGACACCGATCGGATCGCCGCCTCGTACGACGAGGGGGTGCTGAGGTTGCGGGTACCGGTGGCCGAGAAGGCCAAGCCCCGCAAGATCTCCGTCGGCCGTAGCGAGAACCGCGAAGCCATCAACGTCTGATCGGCGGTGAATGGGCGGCGGCCGCGGCGGAGTTCACCTAATGCCCGGCCGCCCGCCCGTCACCGCGTTGCCTGACGAGAGCAGATCGCGAAAGATTTCCGCTGCGTGCAGCGCGTTGTCCCGGCGTGGCCGGAATCCGATCAATTACTCCTGACGGCGCATACCCGGGTGACCGGACCCTGGCTTCTTCAGCTCGACGTACCTTCGGTGTCGTCGAAGAACGCCCACTCGCCATCGGCGTTCACCTCCATGCGCCAACCCAATTCGGAATTGTCGGCGCGAGAGTCGACGAACCATGCGTGCGCGTCCTCGGCGCTTTCAATCTCTTTCGTGTCAACGACTTCGCCGCGTGGGTCGATCACTCTGTATTCAGCCATACGCCTTGGGTTTCCCCAGCGCCCGCTTTTCAACCGCGCTAAGCCCGCGCGACGATCACCGGCATCCGGGCAGAGTGCACGATTGCGTTGCTGACCGAGCCCAGGAGCATGCCGGATACCGCACCCCGGCCGTGGCTACCCACCACGACCAGCTGCGCCGACTCAGAGCGTGCGACGAGCTGTCGCGCTGGGCGATCACATACGACCACCCGGCATACCTTGACGTCGGGATAGGTTTCCTGCCAACCCGCCAGGCGCTCGGCGAGGGTGATTTCGGCTTCCGCCTTCACCTTGTCCCAGTCCAATCCGGGGAGCTCTACAACTTCGAGGTCGTTCCACGCGTGCAACGCGATCAGCTCGACACCTCGGCGGGAGGCCTCGTCGAATGCCACTGCGGTAGCGGCCTCCGACGCGGGTGATCCGTCGATGCCGAGCAGGACGGGAGCACGGAGCGGGTGCGGCATCAGCGGATCTTCGTCGTGGATGATCGCGACCGGGCAGTGCGCGTGCCGCACCAAGCTGGCACTCACAGAACCGAGCAGCAACCGAGCCACCGCTCCCCTGCCGGCGGATCCGAGTACCAGAATGGCGGCGTCCTTTGACATTTCGGTCATCGCGGACACCGGGGTGGCGTGCACCAGCTCGGTATTGATCGTCAGTTTGCGGTCGGTCAGCGCCGCCTCTTCGGCGATTTTGACGGCCTCGGCGACGACCTTGCGCCCCTCGTCTTCCTGCCATACCGCCCATGTCTCGGGGTACGGCATCGGCGGCCATGTCGCTACGTCGGTGTTGACGACGTGGGCGACCGTCAACGGGAGGTGCTTCATTTCGGCGTCGCGAGCCGCCCACACGACGGCAGCGTTGGAGGCCGGCGAGCCGTCCACGCCGACGAGGATGCCCAGGCGCTTGTCGGCTCCTGTTGCTGCTGCGGTCATTTCGTTGTACCTCCGGTTAGGAGCAGTTGGCCGGCATTGCTGCGATCATCGGTGTGTCGACGCCGATTCGTCCGAGGGCACTGGCGCCGCCCGGCGTTCCCAGGGGGGCGTCCCGGCCCGGCAGAATCTGCTGGAAGAACGCGGCGTTGTCGTCGAGGAACTGCAGCTCGTCGTCCGGGAGGTCGCCTTCCCAGTGAATGGCGTCGACGCGGCAGGCCGGTTTGCATGCGCCACAGTCAACGCACTCTTCGGGGTTGATGTACATCGTTCGGGCGCCTTCATATATGCAGTCAACGGGGCATTCCTGCACGCAGGACTTTTCAGCCACGTCCAAGCATTCCTTGCCGATCACATAGGTCATGCCTCCACGCTATAAAGCGTTCGCCGCCAAAGGCGTCGGTCGAAAGCCACTTGCGGCAGGGACCAAAGGCCCTTCTCGGCTACGAACGGGTAACGATCACCGGCACTTTGGCCGAGTGGACCACCGCGGAGCTCACCGAACCAAGCAGCATTCCCGGGAACCCGCCGCGCCCCCGGCTTCCGACGACCACCAGCTGCGCCCGCTCGGACGCGTCGAGCAGCCATTTAGCCGGCGTGTCGCATACCAGGGACCGCTGCACGTGGACGTCCGGGTATTGCTCCTGCCAACCGGCGAGGCGTTCAGCGAGCACCTCTTGTCCCTGATTTTCCCGGTCCTGCCAATCCATCCCGAGTACGGGGAACACGCCGACGTCACTCCATGCGTGCAAGGCAATCAAGTCAACACCGCGCCGGGATGCCTCGTCGAAGGCCAGGGCCGTCGCGGCTTCTGATGCCGGTGAACCGTCGATACCGACGACCACCGCGCCCTGCGGTTCCGGGACGGCGTCCTCGCCGGAGCGGATGACTGCCACCGGGCAATGGGCGTGCTGGACGAGCGCCGAACTGACCGAACCCAACAACAGGCGACCCAACGCACCGATCCCCTGGCTTCCGACGACCACCATCTGGGCCTGCCTGGAAGCTTCAATGAGTGCAGATACCGCATTGGCATAGACGATTTCGGCTTGGACGACAGGCGCACCGTCGAGGCCCTCCGACGCTGTCCGGGCCGTCTCCCGGGCGTGCGCAACGACACTGTCCGCGATGTCACTCTGCCAGTCGGGCATCTCCTTATACAGCTGCCCGACCGGCCAACCGACGACGATCGGAGCGACTGCGTGAAACAGGGTGACCGGCACCCCGTGCAGCGCCGCCTCGCGGGTCGCCCAGTTTATGGCCGCGTCAGATTCCTCCGACCCGTCGACAGCCACCAGGATTCCGTATTTCGTTGTTTCCGCTGACATTCCATGCTCCTTGCCGTTGCAGCCCTCATCCTACGAGGCGTTGCGTCGTCGGTGTAGAGGTCTAAAGACTCTACGTTTCGGGGTGAGTGGCCGTGGCGCAGGGCCGCGCCGCGTCGCGGAGTACCTGAATATGATTGATCTGCAATCGTTTTCATAGACTCTGCTAAAACGGTGGCGGTTCTGTGGGCTTGGGTGGGCATTGCGCCTGCGGTACGGCCTCGGCAATGTGGGGGGCGGTTCCTGGCGTGCTGAGTTGCGCGAGGCTGTAGGCGCGTTCGCCGTTGATGCGAGCTTGGCGTTCCTGGGCGCGGGAGCGGGCGCGGGTCGGCATCATGAGGGTGCGAGGTTGATCTTGGGGTGGTGTGGTGTTGACGGGCAGCGGCGCGCTGGATCGGCACAGGGTGGGGTACAGGAGCCGGCTGCCGGGGCGAGTGGTGTAGGTGTGGCCGGTGGGTGCCGTCCAGATGATGGTGCCATCAGGTAGCTGGCGGTCGCGCCAGCCGCGGGGCCCGCCCCAGAATGTCTTGAGCAAGTGATGTTTTCGGCACAGGCAACGCAGATTGGCCCGGTGGGTCGGCCCGAATGGGTACGCGATGGCGTGATCGATGTCACAGACGTCCGCAGGGCAATCACAGCCGGGGAAGCGGCAGGTCATGTCGCGGGCGCGGACGAAGCGGGCCAACGCCACGGTGGGCCGGTAACCCGGGGCGGGCTCCGGGCAGTAGTCGATCGGGGCGGTACGGGCACCCGCGGCGATCAGCGCACTCAGGTGAGCAGCGGGAATGGTCTGTCCGCCCAGGATCTGGGCGGCGGGCAGGCAGATCGCCGGCGGGTCCGGGTCAGGGATTGGGCGAAGCGGGTCGGCGGGGTCTACCCACGCGGGTTGCTCGCCGTCAAGGCACGGATCCGTCGGGCCGGTGACGGTGGCGGATTCGGCGATCACGTGGATCACCACCGCATTGGCACGCGAATCAGGGATTCGCGCGGGGCAGTCGGATTGCGGGCATTGGCAAGCCAGTTGCGTGCCGCCGGCGGCCAGGGCGCCCAGGGCGTCGGCGCGGCGCTGGGCCACCGTCCGCGGATCACCGTCGCACACCTTCCGGGCCATGTCGGACAGCCGGCGATCGAGCACCGCAGCGTCGGTGCCCAGCAGGGTGCCCCACAGCTGGGCGGTGCCCGAGCCGTCATCGGCGGAGGTGATGACGACCTCACGAGAGCGCGCGCTGATGCGGGCGCGCCGGACGGCGGCAGGGTCGTAACGCTCGATGAGGGCGTCGATAGCGCGAGCGGTTTTGGGCTGCGACATCGGCCCGTAGCGCAAGGCATCGTTGGCCAGCGCGGCATCGATCACCCGCTGTATAGCGGGGTCGGTGATCAACTCGGTGTGCCAGATGATCGTGGTGACCACCCGCAGACTCAGCCGGCCTTGGGCGAACAGAGCCGCGACCGCGGGCAGACGCTGACGCAGGGCCAGTGCCTGATACATCTGATGCGACGCCAGGTTGTGGCTGATGTTCAGGGCCGCTCCGACCTGTGCGGCTATGGCGTCCCAGTTGTCACACGACCAACGCCCGCTATCGGTGGCCCCCACCGCGTGACGGGCAACCAGCTCGGCGATCGCGGCGAAGCGGCGCGCAGCCGCCACGGCCTCATCGCGGGTGGCCGAAGCCATGACCGCCACCACCGCGGCGTCGTCAACCCCCGCCAGATCATCGAACATACTTTCGAATTTTAGTCCACGGTGCCGACACTCGCCGCGACGGAAAACCCAGCTGCGGACAAATCGTCAACTGTGGATAACGGCAGCGTTCCCGCAGCCAAAGGTCCGCGTATGTGCGAGCCGATCACGCTGTACTACTTTGACTCGCAGGCGATCCCGTCGTTGTCGCGGTCCAGCCACGATCCGTACGCCGGCCACACTTTCGGCTTACGCATCGCCGTCGCGAAATGCACCGATCGCGTTGAGCACCCCGGAAATCTGTCCATCACTGAGCTTTTCGCCGTCGAAGACATGATTCAGCAGGACCTTCAGGTCAAGCATCTGTTGCAGATACACCAGGCATGGCGGGCAGTCTTCGAGGTGCTTGGCCACGATGGCGCCCCACTGTCCGGGGTCGGACTCCACCAGATCGTCGACAAGCCGGACGAACTCGACACAGTCGATCGCGGGAACAGTGTTGTCGTGGACGGTCATCGTTGATACCGCTTTTCCAATTGATTGCGAAGATTTCCCCGGGCTCGGTACAGCAATGCGCGCTGCGCATCCGGGGAGAGTTCCAGGACCTGCGACGCCTCTTCGGACGACATGCCGATGAGATCTCGCAACATGATCAGCTGTCGTTGCCGCGCTGGCAGCGAATCCAGCGCAGCGCGCACATATCCCACCAATTCGCTTGCGACAGTGTGGTCTTCCGGGAGAAACCGTTGCGACGGTGGCGCGCTCCAGTGCCCGGCGTCGGGGTGACCGGGCGGGTGCATCCGTCCTGCCAACGGGTCGGTGTCTGCGGTCGCCAGAACTTCGTGCTCGCGGATCCGGGACTCGCGGCTCCGATGACGCGACGCAGTGTTCTTGACGATGCCGAACAGCCAGGTGGCCACCGACGAGCGGCCCTCGAATGCGTCGGAGGATCTGAGCACCTGAACCCACGCCTCCTGCACCGCCTCCTCGGCCATTGCGGGTGAACTCACCATGGTGCGCGCGAAATTCACCATCGGGCGGTGGTAGTCGCGGACCAACGCGGCCAGCGGAACCCCACCGACCCGATGCTCGGATTCCGCACCCTCGAAAGACGCCAACGGCGTCAAGGGCATCCGCCCAGTTCCCAACGCAATTGGGCTTCCGACGGCGACTGCACCGGGATGAACGCCGCCTCCCGGTACCGGCGGCTGGCGGGCGTCCGGCTTGCATATCCCTTGCCGCCGGCGGTGCGAACCTCCAATGCGGCACTGGCACTGGCAATCTCGGCCGCGGTGAGCCGCAGCGACAGCAGTTCCTTCTTGCTCGGCGGTTGCGATCCCCCGACCGCCCCGGCCAACCTGGCCACCGCCGTCTGAGCCCAGACCAGCCTCTCCGCGATCTCGTCCACTTCGGCAGCGAAAACGGCGTTCACACCGGTCAATCCGTCCTTGGCGTGTCGCAATGTCGTTTCGGCCAGGCCGACGCACATCGCGGACTGCAGGACGAGGAACGTGGGACGCACGGCTCCGAGAAACGATTCGAAGTCGGTGGACAGCACCTGCGTGTCCGGGACGAAAACGTCGTCCAGGTTCAGATACGACGAGGCGGTGCTGTCCATCGCCAGCAGCTTGAAGTGATCACCCACGGTGACTCCGGGGCTACTCAGGGGCAACGCGACGATCACCTTCGCTCCGTCGTCGGCCGCGGCGGCGGTGACCAGCAAGGAGTCCTCGTACAGGTTAGAGGCCCACCGGATCGGGCCGCTGATGCGGTAACCACCCTCGACCACGGTCGCCGCCAATTCCAGCTGACCGCAACCCGCCAGCGTCTTGAAGGCGGCCGCCATACCGGTCACCCCCAACGATGTTCCGGCCGCCAACGACTCGGCGGCCGCCAGGCTGAAAGGCGTTGCAGCAGTGAGGAGATATTCCACCGCCATCCGGTTCGCCCAGACCGAAAACCCGGTGCTCATACACTCCCCGGAAATCAGTCTGATCACGTCGGTCATCTCGGAGAGCCGGCCATCGGCGTTGCCGGGCGCGCCGATGTCGAGCAGTCCGGCGGCACCCAGGCCGGCGAAACTGCGGCGGGCCGTGGCCTCGCCGCGGTCCAGTGCGCCGGCGTGGTCGCGGATGTCTGTTATCAGCTCGGAATCGAGCAGGCCGATCACGGCATCGGTCGTCGTGGTCATAATGCCTGCCTAGCCGATGGAAAGGGCGGAGTCGACGGTTACAGGACGCGTGAATGTATTGACCACGGGTGACCATGCGACGGCGTTGTCATGGATCCTTACCTTTCTTGCAGGGTGTTCGTTGCCGTCGGCCGTAGGCTTCGAATCGCCCAGGGGCAGCGGGTATGGCTTTCATGTGGTCGCCATCGTTGATGGCCGAAGGAGATTGGCCGCCTGTTGTCCCGCGACGACTCGACCGCTAATTGAGAGATGCGATTTGATCGCTGTGTAAGGACGTGACGGCGTGGTCGTCTGCTGGGTTGGTCGGACCGATAGCGAGCAGGGAGGTGGTTGTGGCACAACCGTTGTGGGCTGGGGTTGATGGTGGGAAATCGGACCACTATTGCGTGGTCATCGATGCCGACGGGAAGCGGCTGCTGTCGCGGCGGGTGGCCAATGACGAATCCGCGCTGCTGGATCTGATCGGCGCGGTCCAGACGCTGGCTGATGGTGGTGAGCTGACCTGGGCGATCGATTTGAATGCCGGTGGGGCGGCATTGCTGATCACCTTGCTGATCGCCGCCGAGCAACGGCTGCTCTATATTCCGGGGCGCACCGTGCACCATGCCTCGGGCGGTTACCGCGGGGAAGGGAAAACCGACGCTAAAGACGCCGCCGTGATCGCCGATCAGGCGCGGATGCGCCGCGACCTGCAACCGCTGCGAGCCGGGGACGACATCGCTGTGGACTTGCGGATCCTCACGGCCAGGCGCACCGATTTGGTGGCCGATCGCACCCGGGCGCTCAACCGGTTGCGCGCCCAGCTGCTCGAATATTTCCCTGCCCTCGAGCGTGCCTTCGACTACAGCGCCAGCAAGGCCGCGCTGACCCTGCTCACTGGGTATCAAACACCCGACGGGCTGCGTCGCGCCGGTGCCGCCCGGCTCGCGCTCTGGCTGCGTAAGCGCAAGGCCCGCAACGCCGATGCCATTGCCGCTGCCGCTATGGAGGCGGCTAACGCCCAACGCACCGTCGTACCCGGACAGCAAGTGGCCGCGGCCTTGGTGGCCCGGCTGGCCGAGGAGGTGATGGCCCTCGACACCGAAATCGGCGACACCGAAGCGATGATCGAGGAGCGATTTCGCCGCCACCGCCACGCCGAAATCATCCTGAGTTTGCCCGGCTTCGGCGTCACCCTTGGTGCCGAGTTCCTGGCCGCCACCGGCGGGGACATGAGCGCTTTTGCTAACCCCGACCGCCTGGCCGGCGTCGCGGGGCTGGCCCCAGTCCCGCGCGACTCCGGACGCATCAGCGGCAACCTCAAACGCCCCCGCCGCTACAACCGACGTCTGCTGCGGGCCTGCTACCTGGCTGCCCACATCGCCATCCGCACCGACCCGGCATCGCGGACTTACTACAACCGCAAACGCGCCGAGGGAAAACGCCACACCCAAGCCGTGCTTGCCCTTGCCCGACGACGCCTCAACGTCCTGTGGGCAATGCTGCGCGACCACAAGCCATATCAACCCACCGCACCTAGCGCTGCGGCGGCTTGACAACTTCATTGAGAATCTCCTTGAGGGTCGCGTCATCGGCGTCACCGGCCAGCGTGACGTTGCAGCGCACGGCGGTGAAGCCGAGGACCTTGCCGTCGGGAGTGTCACCGACGCCCCAGACCGCGGAGATGTCGATGTCGCCTTCCATCTCCACCTCGATCTTGGTCAGGGTCACGCCGCGGTGGGTGGCGTTGGCCAGCAACCCGACCGAGATGCACGATCCGAGCGCTGCCAGGCAGGTCTCGGAAGGGTTGGGCGCCGAGTCGTCACCCAGCAGCGCCGGCGGTTCGCCGACCAGCATCGGCGCCAGGTCGCGCACATAGGTCATGTTGCGGAAGCCGGACTCGCATACGGTTTTGGCCTTGAGAGTCTTCTTGCCGGTCGCGGGGTCGGCCTTGGCGTTACACGAGAGCCGGTCCAGACCCTGAGCATCGATGACGAGCGCGTCGGTCATGCACTTCTCCATTCCTCATCAGAGATTCGGTCACGGAGTTAGTGCCGGGCACGCCCGAAAACGTGACGGTGACGTCAGTCACATGGTTGCGTCACGAAGTCGATCAGTTCCTCCACCCTTCCGATCAGCGCGGGCTCGAGGTCATTCCAATCGCGGACCTGTCCGCGGATGCGCCGCCAGGCCGCGGCGATGTCGGTCTGGTCGGCGTGCGGCCAGCCGAGCGCCTGGCAGATGCCGTGCTTCCATTCGATGTGCCGGGGGACTGTCGGCCAGGCTTTCAGGCCGAGACGCTGCGGCTTGACGGCCTGCCAGATATCGACGTAAGGATGCCCGACCACCAGGGTGTCCGCTCCCCCGGGACCCCTGCGCACCGCGTCGGCAATGCGCGACTCTTTCGATCCGGGAACCAGGTGGTCGACCAGCACGCCCAGCCGACATCCTGGGCCCGGCTGAAATTCCCTGACAATCCCCACCAGATCGTCGACACCGCCCAGGTGCTCGACCACGACACCCTCGATCTTCAAGTCCTCGCCCCAGACTTGGGCGATCAGCTCTGCGTCATGACGGCCTTCCACGTAGATCCGTCCGGCACGGGCCACCCGGGCCCGGGCGCCCTTGACGGCAACCGATCCGGACGCCGTGCGCGCCGGAGTCGCGGGGGCCGATCGGCGCGGCGGAGTGAGGATCACCGGTTGACCGTCGATCAGATAGCCGGGACCCAACGGGAAGGGACGGGTCTTCCCGTGCCGGTCTTCGAGCTCGACGCGCCCGTACTCGACTCGTACCACCGCGCCCACGTAGCCCGTCTGCGCGTCCTCGACAACCATCCCCAGTTCGACCGGGTGCTCTACCGAACGCGGCTTACGCCGCCCACCGCCCGCCAGCACATCGGTTCCATAGCGATCAACCACCCGGCCATACTAGGGAGCGGGCGGCCGGATCACCGGCGCGGCGCGCCGCGGACATGCGCGAAATTGCTTGTCCATCACGATATTCGGCGTCCATCAGTAGCGAAAAAATGCAGGTGCCCAGGCTGCGGATGCAGGTGCACACGGCTGCCTTTGCCGGGCGGGTCGTGGCCGTCGGTACGGGCGATGATCGGCTTGCTGATCACCGTGTCCGCCCCGGTGATCCGGCCGTAGAGGTAGGCGTCGGCACCGAGTTCTTCGACGACGTCCACCTCCATCTCCACGCCGACACTGCCCACTTCGAAATGCTCGGGACGGACCCCGACGACGAGTTCGGCGGCGGTGCCGGCGATCTGCCGTGGCACCGGAATATTCCAATCCCCCAGCGAGACAGCGGAGTCGACGACCGGCAGGGTGAACAGGTTCATGGCGGGCGACCCGATGAATCCCGCGACGAACACGTTGCCCGGGTTGCGGTAGAGCTCCCTTGGCGTCGCACACTGTTGCAGCAGCCCGTCGCGCAGCACCGCGACCCGGTCACCCATGGTCATCGCCTCGACCTGGTCGTGCGTGACGTACACCGTGGTGGTGCCGAGTTGACGCTGCAGTGCCGCGATCTGGTTGCGGGTCTGCACGCGCAGCTTGGCGTCCAGGTTCGACAGAGGCTCGTCCATCAGAAAAACCTGCGGGCGACGCACGATCGCCCGTCCCATCGCCACCCGCTGCCGTTGCCCACCGGAGAGATCTTTGGGCTTGCGCTCCAGATACTGCTCCAGATCGAGCATGCGCGCCGCCGCCAACACCCGTTCGCGGATCTCGGCTTTCGGCGTCTTGGCAACTTTGAGTGCGAAGCCCATGTTCTGCGCCACCGTCATGTGCGGATAGAGGGCGTAGTTCTGGAAGACCATCGCGACGTCGCGATCCTTGGGATCGAGGTTGGTGACGTCGCGGTCACCGATCCGGATGCGTCCGGAATCCAGGGTTTCCAAGCCCGCCAACATCCGCAGCGACGTCGTCTTGCCGCATCCGGACGGTCCTACCAACACCATGAACTCGCCGTCGCCGACCACCAGATCCAGGCTGTCCAGGGCGGCCCGGTCGCTGCCCGGGTAGCGCCGGGTCGCCTGCTCGAAACTCACCGAAGCCATCGACTAGCCACCCATCCCCGTGACGGCTATGCCGCGAACGAACGAACGCTGGGCGAAGGCGTAGATGAGGACCAGGGGCAGCAGGATCAGAATCGAGGTCGCCATCAGCACGGGCCAGCGGGCGACGTATTCGCCGCGCAGCCGCACCAGCCCGAGTGTCAGGGTGGCCAGGCTGTTGCGCTGGATCATCAGCAGCGGCCACAGGAAGTCGTTCCACACACTGACCCACGTCAGCACCGCAAGGACCATCACCGCCGGTTTGGCGTGCGGCAGCAGAATTCGCCAGTAGATCTGCCACGGCGAGCATCCGTCGAGAATCGCCGCCTCCTCGAGATCGGTCGGCAGGGTGCGGAAGAACTGTCGCATCAGGTAAGTGCCGAACGCGCTGCCGAACAAACCGGGCACGATCATAGCCCAGGGTGTGTCGACCCATCCCACGGTCCGCATCACGATGAACTGCGGGATGACCGTCACGGTCAACGGCACCATCAGGGTGCCCAGGTACAACAGGAACAGGGTGTCGCGGCCACGAAAATCCAACCGCGCGAACGCATATCCTGCCAATGAGCAAAACATCACCTGACCGGCCGTGACGCATCCGGCATACAACACGGTGTTAAAGAACATCCGCCAGAACGGCATCAGATCGAACACCGTGGTGTAGTTGGACCATCGCGGGCTGGACGGCAACAGCTTCGCTTCGCTGATCTCGCCCTCCATCTTCAGCGATCCGGAGATGGCCCAGAGGATGGGAAACAGCGCGCACCACGCGACAAAGATCAGCGCCGCGTACGACCCGGCGGCTCGCAGCACGGCGCGCTTACCCGAGACCACGGGACGACTCCCAGGTGCGCCGGCGGGTGATGCGCAGTTGCAGCACCGTCAGCACCAGCAGGATGGCGAACATCACCCAGGCCAGCGCCGAGGCGTATCCGAACTCCAGGAACGAGAACGCGTGCTGGAACAGCATGATGCCCAGCACGTAGGTACCGGTCTCGGGTCCGCCGTTGGCGCCGGTCAGGACGTAGACGAGGTCGAAGGACTGGAAGGCGTGGATGATCGAGATGACCACGACGAACGACATCGCACTTCGGATCAGTGGCACGGTGATGGACACGAACTGCCGGATCTCGCCCGCGCCGTCGATCCTGGCCGCCTCGTACACCGTTTCCGGGATGCCCTGCATCGCTGCCAGCAAGATCACGGTGGCGAACGGGACGCTGCGCCAGACGCTCACCATGCACAACGACACCATGGCCCAATGGGGTTCGACCAGCCACGGTATCGGACCGATTCCCACCCAGCCGAGCATGATGTTCAGCAACCCGTTGTCGGTGTTGAACACGAATTGCCAGACGACGGCCATCACGACCGAGGAGATCGCCAGCGGCAGGAAGACGATGGTGCGGAAGACGCCGATTCCCTTCA
Organism: Mycobacterium sp. TY814; assembly: GCF_030755175.1. Taxonomy (NCBI): domain Bacteria; kingdom Bacillati; phylum Actinomycetota; class Actinomycetes; order Mycobacteriales; family Mycobacteriaceae; genus Mycobacterium; species Mycobacterium sp. TY814. The sequence continues at coordinate 1,370,553 of NZ_JAUFRY010000002.1, read as the reverse complement.
CTTTCCGGTTGAGCACGCCGGCGACGACAAGGCTGATCAGCACGGTGGGCAGCACCGTTCCCACGGTGTAGACCACCGTGTTGCGCATCGCGATCAAAAACAGCGGGTCCGAGGTGAACAACTGCGTGAAGTTGGCCAGGCCGACGAACTTGGCCGGGGTGAACATGTCCCATTTCTGCACACTCATATACAGCGAGAAGCCCAGCGGGAACAGCATGAAGAGCAGCACCGCAGCGAGGTTGGGTGCAACGAAAAGCCTTCCGGCCCAGGCGCGTCGGCGCCACGGGAGGGTCTTTGCGGGAGTGGGCGTGTCGGTCGCGGTCACGGGTTTCGCAGCACCTCGTCGACCGAATGTGACAGCCCGGACAGCGACGTTGCCGGGCGCGCCCCCCGCAGCACCGGCCCGAAATTGCGGTCCATCAGGGCGACGACCTTCTCCCAGGCCGGCGTGATCGGCAGCCCTTCGGACACCAGCGGACCGTCGGTGAGCACCTCGAGGTTGCCGATGCGCCGGTGTGCGTCGGCGAATCCCGGCGAGGTGATCGCGGATCGCAGGACCGGCACGAACAAGCGGGACTCACCGATCAGGGCCTGACCGACGGGCCCGCAGGCGAATTTGACGAATTCCCACGCCTGCTCCTTGCGCTTGCTGGTCGCCGCGATGGCAAGGCCGGTGACTCCGATGTTGGAGCAGGCGCTGTGCCCGCGCGGACCCAGTGGCAGCGGTGCGACGTCGAAATCCAGACTGTCGGCCCGGTCGAAGGTTTGATAGCGCCAGTGCCCGCCCAGCGCCATGGCTGCCCTGTTGACCGAGAAGAGGTCGGCGTTGGACATGGATTGCTGATCGGAAGCGCCGGGTGAGACCTTGTGCCTGTTGATCAGGTCGGCGTAGAACTGCACCGCCTCGACGAAGGCGTCGTCGTCGAAGTTCAGGTGGGTCGGGTTGGTCCGCGGCGACGACCAGCGGACCCCGTTGTTCATCGCAAACAGGCCGGCCGAATAGAACGAGACCCAGGCGTTGACGAATCCCCACTGCGTCACCCGCCCCGACGCCTCCCGCTTGGTGAGAGCCGCTGCCGCATCGAGGAATTCGGTGAAACTCCAGCTCTGCTGCCAGGTCCCGGGCGGCGGCCGAACCCCGGCGGCGTCGAACAGGGCCTTGTTGTAGAACAGGTAATTTCCCGACCACTGCTCCGGGAAGGCGTACTGGCCGCCGCCCGGACCGGCCGGGTAGGTGAACGTCCGGTAGAGCGCGTCGATGCTGTCCGCCTTCAGTTGCGCGGCAAAGTCCGCGTCGCGGGCGAGCAGGGAGTTGAGGTCGAGCAGCACACCGCGGTCGGCGAGTTCGGCATAGGTGAGTTCCCACGTCATCAGCACGTCCGGGCACTTCCCGCCGGCGCAGAACGTGGACAGTTGCTGCATTACGCCGGGCCCGGACAGCAACGCCCGCACCTTGATGTCAGGGTGCCGGCGCTGAAATTCGTTGACCACTCTCATCCGCGGCCGGATCTCGTCGGGGTTGGCGGCGAAGAAGAAGGTCAGTGCGTCGTCGTCCGAAGCGCAACCCGCGGCCCACGGTGCCAGCGCGAGCGCCCCCGCGCCCTGTAGCAGGCTGCGCCGTCCAAACGGCTTGTCGATCATGGTGCTCCCGGAACCGGCCCGTTGCCGCCCTTAGCGGTGTCTGATGTTCTTCATAGCGGACAGTCCTGTGCTCCGCCTGGGATGCGCTACTTCCGGTGCTCAGGACGGCCGTGCCGGCGGCAACGTCAGGACGGCGGTCCGCAGTCTGGCGGGGTCACCGGTGATGTCGACTACCTGGATCCGGTTGTCCCCGTCCATGGCGATGTGCAACAGCACCCGCAGCCGGCCGGCGGGTGCGATGGCGATGCCTGGACGCCCGTCGATCAGCACCACCACCCCGGCGCGCGAGCGGTCGGTGAACTGCCGGGTCTCCTCGGCGACGGTTCTGGCCCCCCGTATTTCGGCGGGCACGTCGGCCGGAACCAGCGACGGATCGACCCGGCGCACGACGTCGGGGGCAAGCAGCTCCACCAGGGCATCAATGTCACCGCGCCGGGAAGCCGCCAGAAAGGCCCGCACCACTTTCACATGATCGGCAGCCGGTGGTGCGACGGCGGCCGGCGCCGGGTGCAGTCTCCCCCGCGCCCGGCTGGCCAGCTTCTTGGCAGCCGCCGGTGTGCGGTCCAACAGGTCCGCGATGGTCTCGAACGGCACGGCGAACACGTCGTGCAGGACGAAGGCGACCCGTTGCGCGGGCGGCAGCCGGTCAAGAACGACCAGCAGCGCACGGCTCACCGAATCCGCCATCAGCGCGTCTTCGTCTGCCGCGGCCGCGGCGAATCGTTCGCCCACCGCCGCCTCGTCGAGGGGCTGTTCGGCCCGACGCCTCCGCGCCCGCAGCTGGTCGAGGGCCTCGCGTGCGGTGATGGTGGTCAACCAGGCCGTCAGATTGGCGACGTCGGCATAGTCGGATCGGCTGGCCTTCAACCAGGCGGCCTGCACCACGTCTTCGGCGTCAGGCAGGGACCCGAGCAGTTGAAAGGCCACCGAGGTGAGGCGCCCTCGATCTGCCTCGAATCGCTGGGACAGATCGCCAAGGTCCAGAGCTGTATTCACGGGTCACCTTTCCGGTGCGGAGATCGTCAAGAAGGTGATGGCATCTGTCCGACCCGCGAAGGAGACCTTTCCCATGACTCTAATGCACACCGCATACGTGCCGGTGGTCGTCACGACCACCGCCGCGACCGCGGCGATCGCCTTACCCGACCTGGTTCCCGCGCAGTTCGTGTTGGCGAATTCGGCGCGGGTGGGTGTCTCACGCTCGTGGCTTCCGACCCTCGCCGTGCTGAAACTCGCCGGCGCGGGCGGCTTGTTCGTCGGCCTGCTCGGCTTGCGGCACATCGGAATTGCCGCTGCCGTCGGGCTGGTGCTCTACTTCACCGGCGCCGTGATCGTGCATGTACGGGCACGCGTCTTCTCCAACATCGCCTTTCCCGGCGGCTACCTGCTGCTGTCGGTCCTCTCGCTGGCGTTGTCGGCGACGCAGTGATCAGGCGGGAAAATAGCGGACGGCGTTGATCCGGTTGGCACGCCAGGCGACATCGGCGAAAACGATGCCCCGCCCGCGATCTGAGGCCACCGACACCACGACGGTCGATCCCGCACCGATCATCTTGGTCCAGTGGGCATTTCGCAGGTGCTCACTGAGTTGGGCGACGTCAAGTTTCTCGTTGTCCCCCAGCGTTAACGAGGCCGCCGGCGACAGACTCGCACGGGCGGCGGACTCGTCCCCGCGGGCGATCGCCCGCAGAAAACCCTCGACCAACTTCTTGTGCCGCGCCCCCACCCGGCGGAAGCCCGTCATGAAGCCGACTGCGCCCCGCGGACCCTGGTTGCCCAGCAACCCTTTACCGAGTTGCACACCCGGGCTCAACGCGCGGGTCCCGGTTTTGAGGAACTGCACCATCATCGCCGGCAGCTCCCAATAGGCGCGCAGGTGCGCGACTTTCCACTCCCCGTTGACCTCGCGCAGGTCGTAGCGCAGGAAGGCCGGTATGAACATCGTCACCGCATCGCCCATCGCCACCTCCAGCTCGAGGTCGCGGAGCACCGTCGGCCCGGACACGATATCGAGGTCGCGGTGGAACGTGATGCCGCGCGGGCCGATGAACGTGTCGTAGAAGCGGTAGATCTCATCGTGTCCGATGTGCGGGCTTGATCCCACCGGGTCTTCGACTCGGCCGTCAGAGGTGAAGACCTGGACCCACCCGTCGCGGTCGTGAACCGAAACCGCTTGGGGCGAGCGCTCGACCGCGGCCAACAGGTCGTCTCTGTGCGATGTCGTCATAAGCGCCTTCCGATCAATTCGATACTGGCGGTTCGCATCTCGTGCAAAGCATGGGCCGTCGAATCCGGCGACACACCGGCCGTCAGGTCCAGCAACACCCGGGTCGCCAGACCGGCCCGGGCCGCGTCGTGGGCGGTGTGCCGCACACAGTGGTCGGTGGCGATACCCACCAGGTCTACCTCGTCGACCCGGTGTTGCCGCAGCCACTCCAGTAGAGAGGTCCCGTTGTCGTCGACGCCGTCGAAGCCGCTGTAGCCGGCTCCGTAGGCGCCTTTGCGGAAGACGGCCTCTATCTTGCTGGTGTCGAGGGCGGGGGCGAACTCCGCGCCGGTGCTGCCGGCCCGGCAGTGTGGGGGCCAGGACGAGGAGTAGTCGGGGTCGTCGCCGAAGTGATTGCCGGGATCGATGTGAAAGTCCTTGGTCGCCACGATGTGGTGGTAACCGGGATCACTTGCAAGATAGTCGCTGATCGACCGGGCGACGCCGTGCGCACCGGCGACGGGCAGTGCACCACCCTCACAGAAATCCTTCTGTACGTCGACGATGATCAACGCTCGCACGCCGTACACCATATCGCCGAATTACCGGGGATCCGGCGGGTTTGTGGGCTGGCCGGCCGGGGAACACAGCGGCCATGTTGATCCGCAGAATCGCCCGACCCATGTTGTCAGCTGTCTTTATCGGCCAGGGAGTGGACGCCTTGCTCAACCCGAAACCGGCAGCTCAAGCGGCACAGCCGACGGTGAGCGGCTTGCAGTCGCTGCCCGATTCCGTGAGCAGCAATATTCCTGCGGACGCCGAGACGTTCGCCCAGATCAACGCCGCCGTCCAGATCGGCGGTGGGGTGCTGCTGGCCGCCGGCAAGCTGCCGCGGGTGGCGTCGGCCGCACTCGCGCTGACGGTGATCCCGGGAAACCTTGGCACGCACATGTTTTGGAACGAGCCCGACCCGGAGCGCAAGGCTGAGAAGCGGCGGGCCTTCCTGGCCGACGTGAGTTTGCTGGGTGGGTTGCTCATCGCGTCCGCCGACACCGCGGGCAAGCCGTCGTTGGGCTGGCGCGGGCGCCGCGCCGCCGAGCGGCTCTCCGACAAGGTGTCCGGCGCGCTGCCCGGCTCCTCGCACGACGTGCTGGACTCGGAGCTGGGCGAGAAGATCGTGCACAGTCTGCAGGCCGGCGCCGAGCGTGGCCGCGAACTGGCGAGTACCGCCGCAGAACGCAGCGCCCCGTACGCCGAAGCCGCCCTGGAGCGCGGCCGCGAGCTGGCCAACACGGCAGCCGAGCGCACCGCCCCGTACGCCGAGGCAGCCCTCGAACGCAGCCGTGAGCTGGCCACTACGGCCGCCGAGAAGAGCAAGCCGTACGCCAAGAAGGCGCGCAAGCGCAGCGAGAAGCTGGCCCACAAGGCCGCCGACCGCGGTGCCGACTACGCCGAACTCGCCCGCAAGCGGAGCGAGAAGCTGGCCGATACCGCCCGCGAGCGTGGTCTGGAAATCGCCGAAACCGCGCGTGAACGCGGCTCTCGGCTGGCCGACACGGCGGTGACCCGCGGCAACGAGTTGGCCGAGACGGCGCGCGACCGACTCGACGACCAACTCACCAGCACCCGTAAGCGCTGGGGACGCTAGCCGCCGCTCTTAGCCGCCCCAGCTCAGAAAGGCATCGACGATCGCGTCCACACCGCGATCGTCGATGTCGACGGCGACTCCTGGTTCGTCGACGTCAAGCGGCTCCAGCGTGTCGAGTTGCGATTGCAGCAGGCTCGCGGGCATGAAGTGTCCGGGCCTGGCGGCCAAGCGGTGGGCTATGACGTCAGGTCGTCCGCGAAGGTGCAGGAAGTAAGCCGACGGGCTGTACCGCCGCAGCCGGTCGCGATATATCCGCTTGAGGGCCGAGCAGCTCATCACACCGCCGGGGTGCGCGGCCAGCCACTCCCCGACCTTGTCCAGCCACGAGGAGCGGTCGTCGTCGGTCAGCGGTTGACCCGAGGCCATCTTGGCGATGTTGGCGGGTGGGTGCAGGTGGTCGGCATCCTCGAACGGCACATCCAACCGCTTGGCCAGCGCGGCGCCGACGGTCGACTTGCCCGACCCGGACACCCCGGTCACGACGACTGTGCGTGTCACTGACCCTGATCGGCCTGACTGCGGTTCCATTCCATCCAGCCGACGCCGGTGCGGCCGTCAGCGGTCGTAACGTCGACCCAGGCGCGCGGAAACTGGCTGACCCGCCCGTCGGGGCCCACCAACCGGACCGGCGCGTGCGCGCGGATATTCACCTCCGCCGTGATGCCGACGGGGGCGAGTTCCAGAACCTGGTTTTCGGGTAACCCGTTGGCGCTGAAAGCTTCCCGGATGTCCACAGTCGTCAGATCGGTAATGCTGCCGGCGCGGTCCTGGGCGTAGCCGATGCTGAATGCCGGGGTGTTGGGGATCTGGATGCGCACCCCGTGCAGATGACTACCGTCCTGCAGGTGCAGTGCGGTCCACATCCAGTCCATGGACCACCAGTCGCGCACCCCCCACGAGTGGTCGCGCTGCCCCGGCACCGAATCAATCTGGTAGCGGGCATGTTTGACGGTGACGGTGCCCGAGACGGTACACGGAATCTCATAGCGCGTGGTCAACCGGTACTGGTACGGGATGCCATCGGTGGTCCACACCAGATTCATCGCCAGGTCGACCGGCTCGCCCGGTTCGCCGCGCAGTAGCGCCGAAGGGTCCTGGTAGGACTGGCCTTTGGCCTTGATGTCGACACGGTAGGTCTGCAGCGGGGTGCCGCTGGTGTGGGCGAGGTTGATGCCGTCGGCCTGCGCCGTCCAGGCATCCGCCGGTAGCGGTATCTGGTAGTCGACGGCGATGGTGGCCTCGTCGGGTCCGCATAGCAGCGCGTGAATCCACGCCGTCTGCTGATTCGGCATCAGACCGATCCGGAACCAGCCGCCCAATCCCTCTGCGGCGTCGACGAAGTCGGCGTACCAGCTTTCGCTCCACAGCGGTTCGTCGGTGGACGGATGGGCTCCTTCGTCCTCGGGTGAGGGGCGCAGCGGTTCCGGAGCGGCGGCGTCCGGCAGGATCGCCAGGGCGTCGATGTCCAGCACGTGATGGCAGTGGCGCTCCAGCATCGTCATGAACAACCGATCGCCCCGCTCGGTGCGCTCGACCAGCATCGACGACACGATCGCCATCATCACCCCGAAGAAACTCTGATGCCGCACCCCGTCTCGGACGTCGGCCACGCTCACCGGAGCCTGCGGACCGAGCGCATCGTGGTACGCCTGCAGCAAGTCGTCGTACTGTGCGCGACGATCCTCGGTCGGCAGCGCGCAGCCCACGAAGTAGGCCAGGTCGGTGAACGCCGGGCCCCACGAAACCGTCTGCCAGTCCACGACCGTGAGGGCCCGGCTGGCACCGGGGGCTCCGAACAGCATGTTGTCCAGGCGGTAGTCCCCGTGTACCAGACCCTGGATACCGCCGCCGGCGGCCTCCTGGGCCAGGTAGCCGTCGAACGCGCCTATCAGGCGCTCACAGACCGCGCGGTGTTCGGGCGCGATCTGATCGGCATACCGCTCGATGAAACCGGCATACAGCGGGGTGATCATCGCCTGGTTGAGCGGCGAGTCCCGGTTCAGCCACGGCGCGTCGGCCAACGTCGCGTCACCCAGCAGCGGGCCGTGCAGGCGGCCCAGCTCGGTGACCGCAAGGAACGCCTGTTCGGTTGTGGCCCCCGCGATTTCATCACCGACGGCGGCTGGCCCGGCGTCGTCGAGCAGCAGGTCGAACACGCCGGTGGAGATGTTGATCGCCGCATGGAAGCAGGGCGCGATCGCCCCGCCCAGGCGGGGTGCGATGTCGTGGTAGAAGCGAACTTCGCGCTCGTAGAGACCGAGCGCCAGGCCGGTTTGCCGGCTCACCGGATCGGTCGCGGCAACCTTGAGCACCACCGTCGACGGGCGTGGCTTGCCTTCGGGTTCGGCGTAGTTCAGCGCGATGCGGTAGCACTCGCTCATCTGACCGGTGCCGATCCGCTCAGCGGTGTAGGCGGAGACGGCACCCGCGCGCACGGTGGCCGTGAGCCACTCCGCGGTGAGATCGCCGGGCTGCTCGATAGCTTGATCGGTGTTGGAAACCATGGGGTCAGCGTGCCAGGTCAGCGTGCGAGGGTGAAGCCGTCCCAGGCCAACCGGCGATGCTGGTGCGGGTCGAACTCGATGCGCGACTTGCGATCGAAGACCATTACCGCGCGTTCGTCGTGGGTGTATCGCGGCCAGTCCTCCCCCGGTACGCCGGATCGGCTGAACGAGCGCCAGCGTCGCTGCACATCGTTGCTGACCCGCAGGGCCGGACCTCGGTCGGCCGCCGCGGTGAGCAGCGCGCCGAACCGGGTGCGGTAGATGTCGAACACGGCGAACAACTCGGTGGCGTGCGTGGCGCCGAAACCCGACCACTGCAGTGTTCGCGGGGCGTAGTCGTAGCGGTACAGGTAGGTGGGCGCGTGGTGGGTGTGCGCCTCGGCGATCTGCCAGGCCGCCGTGCTGAACGCGAAGTCGCCACCCAGCTGAATGCACGCCTCCGGCTTCGGGTATTTCGGATATGCCGCCGTAATACGTTCCCGCGCAGCGGGTTCCACTTCAGCGAGGAGAGCCTCCACCATCGCCTTGTTGGTCGGCAGCATGCCCAGGAAGCGGGTGAACAAACGCCCTTCCTCGGCGTTGGTTCCGACGATCAGGGGCACCTGGTGCGCCTGACCGGAACGCATCGCCTCAACGGGATCGACCGGCACCACCTCGTCGCCGAAGACCGGGCCGATCGGGAAGGCGCCCAGGCGTTTCTGCATGCCCTGGTCGATCAGCCGGTGCTGGGCCTCGATAAGTTGCGCTGCCGGTGCCCGCATCACCGCGTTGGCCGCGTCCTTGCTGCGCGCACCCAGCAGTTCGGCGAACCGTGCCGCGAATTCGGCGGCCACCTCCGTCGACCGTGTCATGCCGGCCGCCGGGCTCTCCGAGATCGCCCGGTGGAAAAGACCCGCCGCGTCGGGCACCGCCAGCAGCGTCGCGGTGATATGCGCACCGGCGCTCTCACCGAAGATGGTGACGTTGTCGGGGTCACCGCCGAAGTTGGCGATGTTTTCCCTGACCCAGCGCAAGGCCATCACCAGGTCGCGCAGGTACAGGTTGCCGTCGATGGTGACGTCCTGGGTCGACAACGACGACAGGTCCAGGCACCCGAGGGCGCCGAGCCGGTAGTTCACCGACACGTACACGCAGCCGCGGCGAGCCAGTGCGGCACCGTCGTACAGCGGAGTGGCCGAACTGCCCAGGATGTAGCCCCCACCGTGGATGAACACCATCACGGGCAACGGTTCGGCCGCGCCTTCTTCGGGAGTGACGACGTTGAGGGTCAGACAGTCCTCGCTCATCGGCTGGTATCGCCCGACCCCGAGCATGGTGTAGCGGCGTTGCTGGGGGGCGCAGTTGGCGAATCCGTGACAGTGCCGCACCCCTGACCAGGGCTGGACCGGCTGCGGCGCACGGTAGCGCAAGGGACCCACCGGCGGCCGGGCATAGGGGATCGAGCGCCAGCGATTGACCCCGTCGCGGGTGAAGCCTTCGACGGTACCGGCGGTGGTGCGGGCGCGGACGATGCGCTCATGCATAACTCGACGTTAACCGACGCACCGACGGGACGGCGCGCGCAGCGCCAAAATGCGGGTTGCGGCGGTTAGCCTGACGGCATGCGGATCGCCGCGCTGGTCGCCATCCCGATACTGGTTGCCGGCTGCTCGCACACCGGCGGCGGTATGTCCGCGCAGCCGCCGGCCCCCGCTACCCAGAAGGCGCCGCCGCCGTCGGCCGCCCCGACATCCGGGGCGCCCATCACCGGCGTCATCGCCTGGATCGAAGCCGGTCATCCGGGCGATCCGGCGCGCTACCAGCTCGACGGGAATGTCGCGTTCAGTGCGCCCGGCGGCAAAGCCAAATGCACGACGGACGTCAAGCACACCGCCGGCCTGCTGTCCTGTCTGGTGGCGCTGACCAATCCCCCACCCCGGCCGGACACGGCCTACGGGGATTGGCAGGCCGGATGGGTCGACTTCGACGGCACCAACCTGCAGGTCGGGTCGGCCCGCGCCGATCCGGGGCCGTTCCTGGCCGGCACCGGCGCCGAACTTGCCGACGGAAACTCGTTGTCCTTCGGCGACTACCGGTGCCGCGCCGATCAGGGCGGCCTGGTGTGCGTGAATTACGCCCACCAGTCGGCCGCCCGGTTCAGTGCAGCCGGCATCCAGCCGTACGGGTGCCTGCGCTCGGTGCCACCGCCGGACGGCGTCGGGATCGCCTTCAACTGCTGACCGCCGCAACGGTTCCGGCTCAGCCGGCGGCGCCGTTGCTTCCGAACAGCAGGCCGCCCACACCACCGCTGCCGCCGACGCCGGCGGCGCCCGCGGGCGTGCCCGTTCCGCCGGGCCCACCGCTGCCGCCGTTTCCGCCGTCACCGATCAGGGTGGTGGATCCGCCGTCGCCGCCGGCCCCGCCGGCCCCGCCGGAGCCGTTCGCCGCCACTCCGCCGGCCCCACCACGCCCGCCCGCTGCGCCGCTTCCGAACAGATAGCCGCCCGCTCCGCCGCGGCCACCCCGGGCACCGGCTCCCCCGGAATCGCCGGCGCCGTCGGCGCGCCCGCCGTCCCCGCCCATCCCGCCGGTGCCACCATCACCGAACAGCCTTGCGGCCCCGCCGTTTCCACCCGGGCCGCCGGCACCGCCGGCGCCCACCGCCTGGGCGAGCGCATCTCCGCCTGCCCCGCCCGCGCCGCCGTTGCCGAAGATGAGCCCGCCCGCGCCGCCGTTGCCGCCGGCCCCGCCGGTCTCGCCGAAGTGACCACCGCCGGTTCCGCCCACACCGCCGGCACCGCCGGCGCCGAACAGCCCCGCGTCGCCACCGAAACCACCCGTTCCGGCCGTGCCGCCGGCCGCCCCGGCGCCGCCCGCGCCTCCGATACCGCCGTTGCCGAACAACAACCCGCCGGTGCCGCCGCCACCGCCGGTGCCGCCGAGTCCACCGGTCGCAACCGGAGCCGTCGCGGCAGCTCCGAGTCCGCCGGCGCCGCCATCGCCGATCAGCCAGGCGCCGCCGCCGGCGCCGCCGACGCCGCCGTTGCCGGCGGTGGTCGCCATGCCGCCGGCACCTCCGGCACCCCCGTTACCGGCCAGCAGTCCACCCCACCCGCCGGCTCCACCGTTGCCGCCACCCCCGGCGCCCAGTCCGCCCGCGCCACCGATACCGCCGGCGCCCAACAGAATTGCCTGACCGCCCGCGCCGCCGAGCCCGCCGATGCCGGCCGGCGCGTCTCCGCCTGCGCCCCCTGCCCCACCGTTGCCGAAGAGCCAGCCGCCGTTGCCCCCGGTACCCCCGACCGCCCCGGCGGCACCGGCCCCGCCGGCACCGCCATTGCCGAATAACCCTGCGGCGCCACCCATTCCGCCGGCCGGGTGCACCCCGCCACCGGATCCGCCGGAGCCGCCGTTACCGAACAGCAGACCGCCGGCCCCGCCGTCAGCGCCGGTTCCCGCGGCGCCACTGGTGCCGTTGCCGATCAGCGGACGGCCCAGCAGCAATTGGGTGGGCAGGTTGATCAGGTTGAGCAGATCGTTGAGGGGGCCCAGAGCGGTCGCGGCGGCTGCCTCCGCACCGGCATAAGACGCCGCGCCCGCGGTGAGCGCGTCCACGAACTGGACGTGGAAGGCCTGCGCCTGCGCGCCGAGCGTCTGATACCCCAGAGCGTGCCGGGCGAACAGTGCCGCGATCGCCGCCGACACTTCATCGGCGCCGGCCGCGAGAATATCGGCCGTGGCGGGTGCGGCAATTGCGTTGGCGGCGTTGACCGCTGATCCGATGCTCGTCAACTCTGTTGCGGCAGAGGCAATTAGCTCCGGCACCGCGACCACAGACGACATTGCGCACCTCCCCCGGTCCTGCCGGATGTGAAGCACAGGGTATCGCGGTCAGGGCTCCAGTACGCGGATTTCGCCGGTGGCGCCGTCGACTTCGACCAGGGCGCCCTGCGGCAGCGACCGGGTGGCGCCCTGGACGTCGACGACGCAAGGGAAGCCGAATTCGCGGGCGACTACGGCAGCATGCGACATGGGACCGCCGAGTTCGGTGACGACCGCCGCGGCATAACAGAACGCGGCCGTGTAGCCGACATCGGTGACCTCGGCAACCAGGATCTCGCCGGGCAGCAGGTCGTCGATGGTCTCGGGCCGCACGATGCGCACCCGGCCCCGCACCCGCCCCCCGCAGACACCGACGCCGCGCAGGGCGTCGCCGCCGCCCAGCACCGCCGGCGCCGATGTGGTGGGCTCCCAATGGCCGCTGAACACGGTGGGAGGAACGACGGCCACCAGCCGCCGTTGCTCGGCGCGGCGTTGCGCCACCAGCTCGGAGACATTGGCGGGCAACGCATCGAGCTCATCGACCAGCAGATAGAACACGTCATCGACGGCCTGGAACACGCCGGCCTCGGTCAACCGCCGACCGTACTCGCGCAGCAGTCCACGCAGCACCCAGATGGCCCGCACCATCCGGTCGCGGCGCACCTCGCGGTCGCGCAGTTGCCGCGCGGCGAGTAGAGCGATTGGCTTGGCGCGCAACGGAATCGGTGCGTGCTGCGGTTCCGGAGCCGCAGGCGCACTCAACGCCTTGGTGACCATCCGGATCAGCAGCTCGGGGTCGTCGGCGTAGCTGGTAGACAACATCTCCACCTCGGCCGGCCCGCGGTGTCCCATCAAATCCAGTTCGCCGAGCACCGCGCGGTGAAACTCCGGCGCCTCGACGGCGAGCTTGGCCAGGCGTTCGCCTGGTTCGGCGAGCACCCGCAGCACGGTCGGGTCGCGGCGGGCCGCTTCCGCCAGGCGCTGCACGGCTTCCACCGACCGGGCGCTGACCAGTTCCGGTCCGGCCGACGGCGCGGTCTCACGCCCGCACAGTCCGCGCAATAAGACGTTGAACGCCGCGCACAGCATGAACGATCCGGACGCCAGCAGCCAGCCGTGCACCACGTGGTCGCGTGCCAGCAGGATCAGGCTCAGTAGTCGGCGGTCGTCCAGGAGGGTGACGTCGTCTCCGACGAGTCGCTCGAGTCGGTCGATGTCGTCGCGGTAGTCGCCGGTGTCGAGCGGGGAGCCGGCGCTGAGGCCCACCAGGTTCACCCCGAACACGCCGATGTTGCGGATCGTCCGCAGCCGGCGGCGGAGCGGGTTGGTCTCGGAGGGCGGGCGTTCCTCACCGAAGATCGGCAGCGACGCCATGCTGGGACCGAAGAAACCGCTGTTGCTGACGATGGTGGCGGGTTTGGCGAACGGCACCGTCTCGGCCATGAAATGCGCTGACGTGATGGCGCCGTAGAGCCGGTGGGCGAACACCGCGACGGTGCGCATCGCGATTTCCTTCTGCACCACGCCGCCGGGTCGCAACCTCTCGGCTATGCCCACCCCGCCCGCACGCAGACCCCGCACGGTCACCGACGCCGACGACGGAGAGAAGGGGCCGGGCAGCGCCTCGGACAGGTTGGTCGCCAGGAAGGTGGGAAAGCGCGGGTCGATCGGAGTGTCGAACTCGCCGTTCTCTGCTTCTGGGCCGGCCAGTCTCGGCTCGACCCCGTCATCGGCGGGCGTGTCGACCGCGGGAAGGTCCTGGATCGGAGCCAACCGCCAGGGCAGTGCCAGCACTCGGCGGCCCAGCGCGACCCGGCCACGCACCGCGAGCGAGAAGTCGTCCAGGCACTCTTGTGCGGTCCAGGCCGGTTCGAAACGCCACTCGTCGCGCAGCCGGGTGGTGTCCATCAGCGCGATGTCCGGCAGGGTGGCGAGCCGGGGTCCAAGTGGCAGCGTCGGCCGACGCAGCACCGCGGCCAGCTGACGTACCGTTGCAGCACCTGGTGCCGCGAGATTCACTGCGCCGCTGATGATTTCGTCTTGCAGGACGGCTTGGTTCAACAGCCGCAGCGCGTCGTCGGTGTGCACCACCTGAAGGTGGTCTGATCCGGGCGCGGTGAACAGCACCGGCAGTGCCGCGAGCGCACGCAACCGGTCGTCGACACTACGGCCCACGACAAGCGGAAGGCGGATCGCCACCCACTCGAAACCGGAGTCGGCCAGCATCCGCTCCACCCGAGCCGAGTATCGCCCCTCGGGAGTCGCCGGGTGCAGCGGCCCGTCTTCGGTCACCGGCCGTGCAGCCGCACCGTAGACCTGCGCGCTGGAGCCGAAGACGACGCGCCCGGTGCCGGCTTCGGCCATGGCCGCCAGCAGGTTGGCGACGCCCTGGATATCGTCTGCGCCCCGCGCCGGTTCGCAGTGGGCGACCGCATGCGCGCCGGTGATGGCGTGGCGAACCGCTTCGGCGTCCCGGATGTCCGCAGCGACGAAACGGGCCGCGCTGGGCCAGCTTTCGGGGCGAATCCGGTCGATGCCGGTGACGTCGTGCCCCTGGGTCAGCAGCCGGGCGACCAGGCCACGGCCGAGCACGCCGGCGGCGCCGGTAACGGCGATCTTCATAGGCTCGGGCACGCTACTCGTCGTCGTCCATGAAGGCCGCATTGACCAGGTCGTCGAGGTCCATGTCCGCGAGGTCCTTTCCGGCCGACTCGTCCTGCGGTGTCGCGCCGCTGCGGTCGCCGTCGTGCTCGTTGGCCAGCGCCAGCAGCAGGTCCAGCACACCGGCCTGCCGCAGCCGCTTGACCGGGATGGACGCCACCACGCGCCGCAGTTCCTCTTCCCCTGGCGCCGCCGCGGGCTGTGCGTCCGGGTGCACAGTTCCGAGCAATTCTTGGTGGAAGTAGCCGGCCAGCGCCGCCGAGTTCGGGTAATCGAAGATCAGCGTCGGCGAAAGTGCCAGGCCGGTAGCGGCTTTGAGCCGGTTACGCATCTCAACCGCCGTCAGGGAATCGAAGCCCAATTCCTGGAACGCCCGGTCGGGGTCGATGGCCTCGGGCGTGGTGTTGCCCAGCACGGTGGCGATGTGCGAGCGCACCAGGTCCAGCAGCACCGCGTGCTGCTCCTCCTCGTCCAGCCCTTCCAGCCGACCCAGCAGTGCCGACTTGGACTTGGCTGCGGCCAGCGAGTCGTCGACCTGCCGGCGCGCCGGCGCGTTGATCAGGTCCACGAACATCGGCGGCAAGGTCCCGGCGTCGAACTTGGCGCGCAGGGCCACCAGGTCGATGTGGGCCGGCAGCAAGAACGGCTCGTTGACAGCCAAGGCGGTGTCGAGCAGTTCGAGCGCTTCCTCCGAACCCATCGCCACGATGCCGTCGCGGGCGAACCGGGCGAGATCGGCCGCACCCAGCGCGCCGGTCATGCTGCTGGCCTGATCCCACAGCCCCCAGCCGAGTGAGACGGCCGGCAGCCCGTGCTGCTGGCGGTGCAGAGCCAGCGCGTCCAGGAACGAGTTTCCGGCGGCGTAGTTGGCCTGCCCGGACGCGCCGGCCAGCCCCGCGATCGACGAAAACATCACGAAGGCGGACAGTTTCAGGTCGCGGGTCAGCTCGTGCAGGTTCCACGCGGCATCTACCTTGGCCCGCAGCGCCGCGTCGACCCGCTCCGGGGTCAACGACGTGAC
This sequence comes from Mycobacterium sp. TY814, assembly GCF_030755175.1. Lineage (NCBI taxonomy): Bacteria > Bacillati > Actinomycetota > Actinomycetes > Mycobacteriales > Mycobacteriaceae > Mycobacterium > Mycobacterium sp. TY814. The sequence goes on along the minus strand of NZ_JAUFRY010000002.1, from coordinate 1,355,071 downwards.
CACCGCGTCGTCGAGTGTGCCCGCCGCGTGGATCACCGCCGAGAGCGGCCGGTGTTCCTGGATGTCGGCGATCACCGTGGCCAGCGCCGCGCGGTCTGCCGCGTCGCAGGCGACCACCCGCACGGTTGCGCCGGCGGCGGTCAACTCTGCGGTCAGCTCGTCGGCGCCGGGCGCGTCCGGCCCGCGACGACTCAGCAACACCAACCGACGCACCTGGTGCCGGTGCACCAGATGCCGCGCCAGCGCCGAGCCGGCCATGCCGGTGCCGCCGGTGACCAGAACGGTGCCGTCGCCCAGAGCGGAATCCATGGTCATGACGACCTTGCCGACATGGCGGGCCTGGCTGAGGTAGCGCAGGGCCGCCGCCGCGCGCCGCACGTCGAACACCGTGGCCGGCAGCGGCTTGAGCACTCCGGCAGCGAACAGTTCGGCCAGCTCCGCGAGCATCCGCTGAATGTGGTCGGGCCCGGCCTCGAAGAGGTCGAAGGCGCGGTAGCGCACGCCCTGTTCGGCGATCTCGGCGGCGTCGCGGATGTCGGTCTTGCCCATTTCGAGGAACACCCCACCCGGGGCCACCAGCCGCAGCGACGCGTCAACGAAGTCGCCGGCCAGTGAATCCAGCACCACGTCCACACCGCGTCCGCCGGTGGCGGCGCGGAAGGTGTCCTCGAAGTCCAGGGTGCGCGAGTCGCCGATGTGAGCATCGTCAAAGCCCATGGCACGCAGCGTGTCCCACTTGCCCTTGCTGGCGGTGGCGAACACCTCGACGCCCCAGTGCCGGGCCAGCTGGACGGCCGCCATACCCACGCCGCCGGCGGCCGCGTGCACCAGCAGCCGCTGTCCGGGCTGCACGTCCGCCAGGACCTTCAGCGCGTAGTACGCGGTGGCGAAGACGACCGGCGCGGTGGCCGCGTCGGTGTCCGACCAGCCGGCCGGGATCCTGATCAGCAACCGCTCGTCGGTGGTCGCCACGGCCCCGGTTCCTTCCGGGAACAGCCCCGTCACCCGCTCGCCGACCGCGAAAAGACCGGCGTCCGACGCGGTTTCGATGATCGTTCCGGACGCCTCGACTCCCATGGCGGCAGCTTCGTCAGGATAGAGGCCGAGGGCGATCATGACGTCGCGGAAGTTGGCGGCCATGGCGCTGGTCGCGATGCGCACCTGCCGCGGACCCAGCGGTGCGTCCGCGTCGGGAATGCGCTCCATACGCAGGTTTTCGAACGTACCCGGGGTACTCATGCCCAATCGCCACGGACCGTCACCCGGGGGCGCCAGCAAGCCGCGCACCGCGCGGCTGCCGTGCACGCGGGCGATGTGCGCCGTGCCGTTGCGCAACAACACTTGTGGCTCACCGACCGCCAGAACCACTGCCGCCTCGTCTTCGGCGATCGGCACATCGGTGTCCACCAGTACGATGCGGCCGGGGTGTTCGGTCTGAGCCGAACGGACCAGGCCCCAGACCGCAGCGCCGGCCAGATCGGTGATGCTCTCACCGGGCAGTGCCATCGCACCGTATGTCGACACCACCAGCACTCCCGAGTCGTGCTCGGCCAGCCAGGCCTGCACGGCCGCCAGCGCGCGATGGGTGGCGGTGTAGACCCCGGCCAGCGTGTCACCCGCGACCGGATCGGACTCGAAGACCTGGTAGGGCGGAGTGCTTGTCGCTCCTGCTGCCGGTGCCGGTGCCCAGTTCACCTCGAAGAGCCGGTCGCCGGCCGAGCCGGCCAGGGCGGCCTTGAGCTGCTGCTCGGTCACCGGGCGGGCCACCATCGAGGCGACCGACAGGACCGGAAGGCCCAGCGCATCCGTCAACTCCACCGACACCGACGACGGTCCGGTGGGCGTGATGCGGGCCCGCACCGCCGATGCACCCGCCGCGTGCAGGCACACACCCTGCCAGGCGAACGGCACCAGCACGCCGTCGCTGCGGTCCTCGTCGGCGGCCACGATGATCGCGTGTAGCGCGGCATCCAGCACCACCGGGTGCACGCCGAATCCCGCGGGCGACAAGCCCGCCGTGTCGGGCAGATTCACCTCGGCATAGAGGTCGTCACCGCGCCGCCAAACCGCGGACAGCCCCTGGAAGGCCGGGCCGTAACCGTACCCGCGCTCGGCCAGGCTCTCGTACATTCCGGTGACATCCACCGGGGCGGCGCCCGCCGGCGGCCACGTCGACAGGTCCGAGACCGGTTGCGCGGCCGCGGAACTCACCGAGCCCTCGGCGTGCAGCAGCCAGCCGCTTTCGGCCCGCGAGAACACCGATACGCCGCGGGATCCCGAGTCATCGGCGGCATCGACGACGACTTGCACCGCGACCGAGCCGGATCCGGGCAGAATCAGCGGCGCCGCCAGGGTGAGTTCGTCGACCGTCGTGCAGCCGACCTCGTCACCGGCGCGAATGGCCAGTTCCACGAAGCCTGCGCCGGGGAATATCGAGACGCCACCGACCGCATGGTCGCGCAACCAGCCGTGCGTCGCCGCCGACAGCCGGCCGGTCAGCACGACACCGCCCGAGGACGGCAGGTCGACCACGGCACCCAGCAGTGCGTGATCGCCGGACGCCAGGCCCAGGCCCTCGGGGTCGACGGCGGCACTGCCGGTGGACAACCAGAAGCGGCGTCGCTCGAAGGCGTACGTCGGCAATTCCACGAAGTTCGCCGGGCCCAGCACGGCCCGCCAGTCCACCGGAGCACCCGCAACGTGCATCTGCGCCACGGCGTTGGTCAGTGTGGTGGGTTCGGGCCGGTCCTTGCGCAGCGCAAAGCTTGTCGTGACCGCGACATCGGGCAGCGACTCGTCGATCGACGCGGTCAGGCCACCGCTCGGGCCGACCTCCAGAAACCTTGTCGCGCCTGCTGATTGCGCGAATCGGATGCTGTCGGCGAAGCGCACCGCTTCCCGCACGTGGCGCTTCCAGTAGGCCGCCGAGGCGAAGTCGTCGCCGGCCGGCTGACCGGTCAGGTTCGAGATGACCGGGATCGTGGGTGATCCGATGGGCAGTCCGGCCGCGACCGCGCCGAACTCGTCGATCATCGGATCCATCAGCGGCGAATGGAAGGCATGGGACACCGCGAGCTGGTGCACCCGGCGGCCCTCGGCGCGCAGCTGCTCGGCGGCCCGGAGCACCGCATCCTCGGCACCCGAAATGACCAGCGAGGCCGGCCCATTGACCGCGGCGATGCTGACCTCCGGGGTCAGCAGCGGCTGTACCTCGTCCTCGGTGGCCTGCACGGCGACCATGGCGCCACCGGACGGCAGCCGCTGCATGAACCGTCCGCGTGCGGCGACCAGCACGGCGGCGTTCTCCAGCGACAGCACACCGGACACGTGCGCGGCGGACAGCTCACCGACGGAGTGCCCCATCACGAAGTCGGGCCGCACGCCCCAGGACTCCAGCAGCCGGAACAACGCGACCTCCACCGCGAACAACGCCGGCTGGGCGAATTCCGTGGTGTTGAGCACACTTTCGTCGTGGCCCCACATCACCTCGCGCAGTGGCCGCAGCAGGTGACGGTCCAGTTCGCCGACGACGGTGTTGAACGCCTCGGCGAACACCGGGTACGTCGCATGCAGGCCCATTCCCATGCCCAGCAGCTGGGACCCCTGGCCGGGGAAGACGAAGACGGTCTTGCCGCCCGGCTGTGCCACTCCGCGGATGACCGTGCCGGGATCGTCACCGGCGAGCTCCGCCAATCCGCTGAGCAACGCGTCCCGGTCGCTGCCGACGACGACGGCGCGGTGCTCGAACGACGACCGGCCCGCCAGGGACCAGCCGACGTCGACGGCCGCGAGTTCGTCGTGCCGGCCCAGGTATTCGGCGAGCCGGCCTGCCTGGGTGCGCAATGCCGCGGCGGACTTGGCGGAGACGACCCACGGCAGCACAGCGGGTTTCGGGCCCGCAGGTGCGGCTGCGGGCGCGGCGGGTCCTGATTCGATGATCACGTGTGCGTTGGTTCCGCTGATCCCGAACGACGACACACCTGCGCGCCGGGCCCGGGCCGGTTCGTCCGGCCACGGCTGTGGCTCCGTCAGCAGCGCAACCGATCCCGTCGACCAGTCCACGTGCGGGCTCGGCGCGTCGACATGCAGCGTGGCCGGCAGCAACTGGTGCCGCATCGCCTGCACCATCTTGATCACCCCGGCGACACCGGCGGCGGCCTGGGTGTGGCCCATGTTGGACTTGATCGAACCCAGCCACAACGGCTGGTTGCGTCCCTGCCCGTAGGTTGCCAGCAACGCCTGCGCCTCAATGGGGTCGCCCAGCATGGTGCCGGTGCCGTGACCCTCGACGGCATCCACTTCGCTCGCGGCCAGGCCCGCGTTGGCCAGCGCGGCGCGCACCACCCGCTGCTGGGAGGGACCGTTGGGCGCCGTCAGCCCGTTGGACGCGCCGTCCTGGTTGATCGCCGACCCGCGTACCAGAGCCAGTACCGGGTGTCCCAGCCGCTGGGCATCGGAAAGCCGTTCCACGACCAGCATTCCGCCGCCCTCGGAGAATCCGGTGCCATCGGCGGCACCTGCGAAGGCCTTGCATCGGCCATCGGCCGACAGGCCCCGCATGCGGCTGAACTCGATGAAGATGTCGGGCGTGGCGTTGATGGTCACACCGCCGGCCAGTGCCAGGTCGCATTCCCCCGACCGCAGCGACTGCACGGCCATGTGCAACGCCACCAGCGACGAGGAGCATGCGGTGTCCACCGACACCGCCGGACCTTCCAGCCCGAGCACGTATGCCACCCGGCCCGAGGCGACGCTGGACGACTGGCCGGTCAACCGGAAGCCTTCGGCCGCCTGCGCGGCGCCGATCCCGTACCCCTGTGTGTACACCCCGGCGAACACGCCGGTTGCGCTGCCGCGCAGCGAGCCCGGCTCGATGCCGGCCCGTTCCAGGGCTTCCCAGGACAGCTCGAGGTAGAGGCGCTGCTGCGGGTCCATCGCCAGCGCTTCGCTGGGCGCGATCCCGAAGAAGGCGGGGTCGAAATCGGCTACGCCGTCCACGAAACCGCCGGTGCGGGTGTAGCAGGTGCCGGCGACGTCGGGATCGGCGTTGTACAGTCCGCCCAGGTCCCAGCCGCGGTCGACCGGGAAGTCCGAGAGCACGTCACGGCCCTGAAACACCATCTGCCACAGGTCTTCAGGTGAATTCACCCCGCCGGGGTAGCGGCACGACATGCCCACGATCGCGATCTGGTCTGCACCGGTGATGCGGGCGACCGGGCCGTGGGTGATCTCCTGCGGCACCCCGGCCAGTTCGGTACGGATGTAGGTGGCCAGGCCGCTCGGGGTCGGGTAGTCGAAGATCAGAGTGGGTGACAGCGACAGTCCGGTGGCCGACTTGAGCCGGTTGCGCATCTCGACCGCGGTCAGCGAGTCGAAGCCCAAGTCCTGGAACGCTTTATCGGGATCGATTGCCTCCGGCGCGACGTTGCCCAGCACCGTGGCGATGTGGGAGCGCACCAGGTCGAGTAACAGGGCGTGCTGCTCGGCCTCCGGCAAGCCGTGCAACCGTTGCGCGAGAGCCGATTTCGACTTCGCAGCGGCCAGCGACTCGTCGACCTGCCGCCGTGTCGGCGCGGTGACGAGGTCGCGGAACATCGGCGGCACGGCGACCGCGTGGGCACGCAACGCGGCGAGATCGATGCGGGCCGGCGCCAGGAAAGGCTCGTCGACGATCAGCGCGGTGTCGAACAGTTCCAGCGCCTCGTGTGACGACAGGGCCAGCACGCCTTCGCGGCCCAACCGGGCCAGGTCGGCTTCGTCCAGCCCGCCGGTCATGGCGCTGGCCTGTTCCCACAGTCCCCAGCCCAGTGATATCGCCGGCTTGCCGTGTGCCCGCCGGTGGGCCGCCAGGCCGTCCAGGAAACAGTTGGCGGCCGAATAGTTCGCCTGTCCCGAGGAACCGACCAGACCGGCCATCGACGAAAACATCACGAAGGCAGAGACATTCAGGTCGGCGGTCAATTCGTGCAGGTTCCAGGCCGCGTCCACTTTGGCCCGCAGCACCGAGTCGATCCGATCGGGTGTCAGCGACGTCACCACGGTGTCGTCGAGCACGCCGGCGGCGTGAATGACCGCGGACAGCGGCCGCTGCACCGGAATGTCGGCGATCACCTTGGCCAGCGCCGGGCGGTCGGAAGCGTCGCACGCCGCCACCTGCGCCTGGGCGCCGGCCGCCTCGAGTTCGGCGATCAACTCCGCCGCGCCGGGCGCGTCCGGTCCGCGCCGGCTGAGCAGCACCAGGTTGCGAACGCCGTGCTGGGTCACCACGTGGCGGGCCAGCGCCGAACCCGCCATGCCGGTGCCGCCGGTGATCAAGACGGTGCCGCGGGCCCATAGGCCCGGAAGGGTCATGACGACCTTGCCGATGTGACGGGCCTGGCTGAGGTAGCGCAACGCCGCCGGTGCGCGCCGGATGTCGAACGTCGTCACCGGCAAGGGGCGCAACACCCCTGAGTCGAAGAGTTCGGCGAGGTCCAGCATGTACTCGTGCATGCGCGGACGACCGGGCTCGAAGAGGTCGAAGGCGCGGTAGCGCACGCCCGGGTATTGCTGGGCGATCACCCCGGGGTCGCGGATGTCGGTCTTGCCCATCTCCAGGAACACCCCGCCGGGGGCGACCAGACGCAATGAGGCGTCCACGAATTCGCCCGCCAGCGAGTCGAGCACGATATCCATGCCCGCCCCGCCGGTGACGGCCCGGAACTTCTCCTCGAAGTCCAGGCTGCGCGAGTCGGAGATGTGGTCCTCGTCAAAGCCCATGGCGCGCAGGGTGTCCCACTTGCCTTTGCTGGCGGTGCCGAACACTTCCAGCCCCAGGTGGCGGGCCAGCTGGGTGGCCGCCATGCCGACACCGCCGGCGGCGGCATGGATCAATACCCGCTGCCCCGGCTTGGCGGCTGCCAGGTCGATGAACGCGAACCAGGCCGTGGTGAAAACGGCTGAGATGGCGGCGGCTTCGGCGTACGACCAGTCCGAGGGCATCGGCAGCAGCAACCGGACATCGCCGGGAACCAGGGTGCCGCTGGTGTCGGGGAAGAAGCCGTATACCGAGTCACCGACCGCGAATTCGGTGACGCCGGGTCCGACCTCGACGACCACGCCGGCACCCTCGCCACCCAGCAGCGCCTCGTGGGTGAACATGCCGAGCGTGATCATGATGTCGCGGAAGTTGGCCGCGATGGCGTGCAGCGCGACGCGGACGTAGCCGGGTTCCAGCGGGGCGCCGGCGTTGGGCACCGGCTCCAGGCGCAGGTTCTCGAAGGTGCCCGCGCTGCTCAGGCCGAGCCGCCACGGGCCGTCACCGGGCGGGTCCAGAATCTGGTCCACCGCGCGGCTGCCGCGAACCCGCGGGGTGTAAATCTGCCCCGCACGCACCAACAGTTGCGGCTCACCCACCGCCAGCGCCGCGGACAGCGTCGAATCATCCAGTGGCGCATCGGAATCGATCAGCACCAGGCGGCCGGGGTTCTCGGTCTGCGCCGAGCGCACCAGGCCCCAGACCGCCGCGCCCGCCAGGTCGCTGACGTCCTCGGCCGGCAGCGCCATGGCGCCGCGGGTCGCCACGACGAGCACACCCGTCTCGTGCTCGGCCAGCCACGACTGGACCGCGGCCAGGGCGCGGTGCGTGCGTTCGTAGCTTGCCGTGACCGGATCCTCGCCAGTGACCTCGGATTCGAAAACCTCGTAAGGTGCCTTGGCGGCCGCGGCGGCGGATGTCGCCGGCGTCCACACGAGTTCGAAGAGCCGGTCCGGGCCAGAGCCGGAAAGCGCTGCCCGCAGCCGCTTCTCGTTCACCGGGCGGGCCACCATGGCAGCGACCGAGAGCACCGGCAAGCCCAGGCCGTCGGCCAGTTCGACCGAGACCGCGGACTCGCCGACGGGCGCGATCCGCGCCCGTACCGCCGAGGCGCCCGCCGCGTGCAGCGTCACACCCTGCCACGAGAACGGCAGCACGAGTTCGGCCGCGGGATTGGCCAGTACCGCGGCGTGCAGCGCCGCGTCGAGCAACGCGGGATGCGCCCCGTACGAGGCCGAGCCGCCGGCCTTCTCCGGCAGCGTCACCTCGGCGAACAACTCCTGGCCACGCGACCACAACGCGGTCAACCCGCGGAACGCCGGGCCGTAGCCGTACCCGTGTTCGGCGAGCCGCTCGTAGCCACCGGTCAGGTCGATGGCGACGGCGCCTTGCGGCGGCCACACCGACAGATCCGCACCGGGTTCCACGGTGCCCGAACGCAGTGTTCCCTCGGCATGGCACACCCACACCGAGCCGCCGTCGATGTCGGCGTGCGAGTAGATCGAGACACCGCGCTGCCCGGTCTCATCGGCGGCCGCTCCCACGATCACCTGTACCGCAACGGATCCCGAGGCCGGTATCACCAGGGGTGAGCGCAATGTCAACTCGTCGACCACCGAACAGCCCACCTCGTCGCCGGCGCGGATGGCCAGTTCGACGAAGCCGGTGCCCGGGAACACCACCATGCCGGACACGGCGTGGTCGGCCAGCCATGCCTGGACGCTCGGTGACAGCCGGCCGGTCAGCACGACGCCACCCGAATCGGGCAACTCCACCACCGCGCGCAGCAACGGGTGCTCGCTGGCGGCCAGTCCCAGGCCGGAGGCGTCGGCGGCCGTGCCCTCGCTGGACAGCCAGAACCGGCGTTTGTCGAAGGCGTATGTGGGCAGTTCGACGAACCCGGCTCCGTCCAGCAGACCGCGCCAGTTCACCGCCACACCGGCGACGAAGGCGGTAGCGGCCGAGGACAGGAAACGCTGCAGTCCGCCGTCGTCGCGACCCAGGGTGGGGACCACCACCGCTTCGGTGCCGCAGGCGCCCGCGGCGCCCTCGATGCCGGCGATCAGCGCCGGATGCGGACTGGATTCGATGAACACCCGGTACCCGTGCTCGCAGGCGCTGCGGACCGCCTGGTCGAGCTGCACGGTCTGGCGGATATTGCGGTACCAGTACTCGGCGTCCAAACCGGCTGTGTCGAAACGACTTCCGGTCACCGTGGAGAAGAAGGCGATCCGGGACGACGACGGCTCCAGGTCGGCCAGCACCTCGGTGAGTTCGGCGCGGATCGCCTCGACCTCGGCCGAATGCGACGCATAGTCCACCTCGATCCGGCGCACCCGCAACTCCCGCTCGACGCAGTTCGCACTGAGCTCGTCGAGCGCGGCGACGTCGCCGGAGACCACGACCGCGGAGGGTCCGTTGACGGCAGCGATGTCGAGCCGATCACCGAAGGGCGCCAACAACTCCCGGGCCTGATCGGCACCGCACGCGATCGAGAGCATGCCGCCCGGCCCGGCCAGACCGGTCAGTAGCTTGCTGCGCAGGGTGACCACCTTGGCGGCGTCGCGCAACGACAGCGCGCCGGCGACACAGGCCGCGGCGATCTCGCCCTGGGAGTGACCGATGACGGCATCCGGGCGCACCCCGATCGAGCGCCATAACTCGGCCAGCGACACCATCACCGCGAACAGCACCGGTTGCACCACGTCGACGCGGTCCAGCCCGGGGGCGCCGGGTGTGCCACGAAGCACGTCGATCAGCGACCAGTCGACGAATTCGGCGAAGGTCTCGGCGCACGCTTGGATCTGCCGCGCGAATACCGGTGCGGTGTCCAGCAATTCGACGGCCATACCTGCCCACTGGGAACCCTGGCCGGGGAAGACGAAGACGGTCTTGCCGACAGGCTGGGCGACACCACGGATGAAGTCACCCGGCGCGTCGGCGGCCAGCGCCGCCAGTCCGTTCAGCAGGCGGTCGCGGTCGCCGCCGACGATGACGGCCCGATGCTCGAAGGGGGTGCGGCCCGCCAGTGACCAGGCCACGTCAGCGAGGTCCAGATCCTCATGCGCGCCGATGTATTCGGCCAGTCGGGCCGCCTGCGCGGTCAACGCGGAGGCTGATTTGGCCGAGATCGTCCAGGACACTGCCGGGCGCGGGGCGACGTTCTCGCGCGGCTGGTCGGACGGGGCGGACTCGATGATCACGTGCGCGTTCGTGCCGCTGATCCCGAACGACGACACCGCCGCGCGGCGGGCCCGGGCCGGCTCGGTCTTCCACGGCTGGGGCTGGGCCAACAACTCCACCGACCCCGCCGACCAATCCACATGCGGCGACGGCACATCCACGTGCAGGGTCGCCGGCAACACCTCGTGGCGCATGGCCTGCACCATCTTGATCACACCGGCGACACCGGCCGCGGCCTGCGTGTGGCCCATGTTCGACTTGATCGAACCGAGCCAGAGCGGCTGGCGTCCGGCTTCCGCGCGCCCCTGCCCGTAGGTCGCCAGCAACGCCTGTGCCTCGATCGGGTCGCCGAGCGTCGTGCCGGTGCCGTGGCCCTCGACCACGTCGACGTCGATCGCGGACAGCCCGGCGTTGGCCAGCGCTGCGCGCACCACTCGCTGCTGGGAAGGACCGTTGGGTGCGGTCAGCCCATTGGAGGCGCCGTCCTGGTTCACCGCCGTGCCCCGGACCACCGCCAGCACGGGATGACCCAGTCGCCGCGCATCCGAAAGTCGTTCCACCACAACGATGGCGCCGCCCTCGGACCATCCCACTCCGTCGGCTGCGCCCGCGTAGGCCTTGCACCGGCCGTCCGGAGCCAGGCCCCGGTGCCGGCTGAACTCGACGAAAACCGTCGGGGTGGCGTTGACGGTCGCGCCACCGGCCAGCGCCAGGTCGCACTCCCCCGACCGCAACGACTGCACCGCCATGTGCAGCGCGACCAATGAGGACGAACACGCCGTGTCCACCGAGACCGCCGGGCCTTCCAGACCCAGCACATAGGACACCCGGCCGGAGGCGACGCTGGACGTCATCCCGGTAAGCCGGTAGCCCTCGATCTCCTCAGCAAACATTCCGTAGCCCTGGGCGATGATTCCGGCAAACACACCGGTGGCGCTGCCCCGCAATGCGGCGGGATCGATTCCGGCCCGTTCCAGGGCTTCCCAGGACAGCTCCAGCAGCATCCGGTGCTGGGGATCCATCGCCAGGGCCTCGCTGGGCGCGATACCGAAGAAGGCGGCATCGAAGTCGCCGACTCCGTCGACGAAACCGCCGGTGTTCGCGTAGGTCTTGTGCGCCGCGTCCGGGTCGGGATCGAACAGCTGACCGACATCCCAGCCGCGGTCGGTGGGGAACTCGGCGATCACGTCGCGGCCGTCGGCCACCATTTGCCACAGGCTGTCCGGGGAGTCGACGCCGCCCGGGAATCGGCAGGACATTCCGACGATGGCGATCGGCTCGCTGGTCCGCTCCAGCAGCGCACGGTTGGTCTTCTTCAGGCGTTCTACCTGGACCAGCGCTTTCCGCAATGCTTCAGTCGCATGCTGGAGCTGATCACTCATTACTAACCCCTCGCCTAATTTGGTCGTCTCTGACCCGCCGAATGCGGCTCTCGCCGAGTCATAGATAGTGCTGCGCGAAGCGACCGCTTGGTGCAGCATTCCGACCCAAGAATCTCGCTCGTGAGTATCGCCAACTCCGGCAGGATTTCAAAAACGTCGACTACTCCCAGCGCCTAGCCGAAGACCGGCCGGGCACCCCGCGTACCGTGAGCCTTCTGCACTCCCTTGTACACCTGGCCCGCCGTCCATGGCGCGACTTTACCGGTCAGGACGCCACGCGCGGTCCGCGAGCGCCTCAGACTCCCACCCGCCGCCAGCCGTCCGCGGCCCTGGCAGCGCGCAATAACTCGTCGCACAATTCGCGCAGTTCACGCGCTGCCGCGCCCTCATCCAGCGCGGTGACGACGTCTTCAGCGGCGCATCTGACCTGATAGACGCGATCGGAGAGATCGGCAGCCTCTTCGGCCGACAACACCACCGCATCGGTGGGCAGCGCAGCGACGTCGCCGCGGGAGATCATCGCCCGCTGTTCGTAGGCCCGCTGCCGACACGACTGCCGGCAGTACTGGCGGCGCCGGCCCATTCCGACATCGGCCACATCACGACCACACCAGCGGCACGGCTGAGGCCGAACGCGACGACTCACGCCTGACGACTTTAGTCCGATACCGGCCGCCATCCCGGTATCATGGACAGTCGCGTCGCGCACCGCGCAGAACAAACCAACCGGGAACTTGTGCAGACGGTCTTAACGTTTGCTTAGAGAGATTCAGATTACGGGAGCACCAGCAGCTCGCCGGACCCAAAGGAGCAGCACCAATGGCTGATCGTGTCCTACGAGGTAGTCGCCTCGGAGCCGTGAGCTATGAGACCGACCGCAACCACGACCTGGCGCCGCGTCAGATCGCTCGGTACCGCACCGAGAACGGCGAGGAATTCGAGGTTCCGTTCGCCGACGACGCCGAGATTCCCGGCACCTGGCTGTGCCGCAACGGCATGGAAGGCACCTTGATCGAAGGTGACCTGCCCGAGCCGAAGAAGGTCAAGCCGCCGCGTACGCACTGGGACATGCTGCTGGAGCGCCGGTCGGTAGAGGAGCTGGAAGAGCTGCTCAAGGAGCGTCTGGAACTGATCCGGTCCAAGCGGCGCGGCTAGCGCCGCCGCCGATCACGTGTGGGCGCGGCTCGACCGGCTACGGTTGCGCCGGCCCTCGATCCCCCACTGGGCGACCTTGACCAGCGCCTCACGGATGTTGGAGCCGCTCATCTTCGAAACGCCGATCTCACGCTCGGTGAAGGTGATCGGCACCTCGACGACCACGAAGCCGGTGTTGACGGTGCGCCAGGTCATCTCGATCTGGAAGCAGTAGCCCTTCGAGTCGACGCTGGCCAGGTCGATGGTCTCGAGCACTTCGCGGCGGTAGGCGCGGTACCCGGCGGTGATGTCGTGGACCCCGACGCCCAGCGCGAGCCGCGAATACGTGTTGGCGGTCCAGCTCAGGGCCCAGCGGCGCCACGGCCAGTTCCGCACCGTGCCGCCGTGTACGTACCGTGAGCCGATCGCCAGATCGGCGCCCGCGTCGACCGCCTCCAGCAGCCGGTAGAGCTGCTCGGGCGCATGGCTGCCGTCGGCGTCCATCTCGACCAGCACGGAGTAGCCACGGCTCAGTCCCCACGCGAAACCTTCCAGGTACGCCGCGCCCAGGCCGTTCTTGACGGTTCGGTGCAGCACGTGGATCCGGTCCGGATCGGCGGCGGACAACTCGTCGGCAAGCCGACCGGTGCCGTCGGGGCTGTTGTCGTCGACGATGAGAACGTGCACGTCGGGGCGGGCATCGATGACGCGCCGGTGGATCAGCGGCAGGTTCTCCAGCTCGTTGTAGGTGGGGATGATCACCAGGACGCGCTGGCTGGGACTGTTGCCCGCAACCTCGGGCCCAGACTGGCCGGTGGTCATGTAGCTCCTTCATTTCGCCCGATAGACGTTCGGTCGCCCTCGACGGACTGGCCTTCGTTCGCAGTCTCAACGTGTGCCGTCACTGATTCGTTCGCAACTTCGGTGTTGTCCGTTTCAGCTGACGGCGTATCGGAATTGTCAGGTTCGTCCGCCGGCCCCGACCGCCTTCGCAACCGAGGGCGCCTCGGACGTGGGAACCAGCCGGAGGAAGAACTATTGTGCCGTATCGCGAAGAGAACCACCGCGCCAGCCGTCCCGACCAGCACCCATTGCAGGATCGGTGCCCACCGGGTGGCCGGCGTGAGCCGGGTCTTGAGGCGAACCTGGGTGTCGATGTAGTCGGGGACGAAGAAGTCGGTGCGCTTGAGCTCCGCTCCGTCCGGGGCGATCACGGCGCTGATGCCGGTGGTCCCGGCCACCAGCACGTAGCGGTCGTGCTCGACGGCGCGGACCTTGGCGAACGCCAGCTGCTGCTCGCTCATGGTCTTGGTGAAGGTGGCGTTGTTGCTGGGCACGGCCAGCAACTGGGCGCCGTTGAGGACCGAGTTGCGCGGCGCGCGATCGAAGACGACCTCCCAGCAGGTCGCGACACCGACCGGCAGGCCGTCGATGTGCACCAGTCCACTGCCGGGGACCGGGACGAAGTAGCCCGCGCGGTCGGCGTAGCCGGAGAGATGCCGGAAGAGCCACCGCATGGGCAGATACTCGCCGAACGGTTGGACGATCGCCTTGTCGTGCCGGTCGGCGGGCCCGGAGCCGGGGTTCCAGACGATCATCGTGTTGGTGTATTCGGGGTTGTCGTTAGGCCCGCCCGGCTTCGCGAGCAGCGTTCCGATCAGGATCGGCGCCCCGATGGCGTCGGCGGCCTTGGCGATCTCCTGCCCGGCGTCGGGATTGACGAACGGATCGATGTCCGACGAGTTCTCCGGCCAGATGACGAAACGGGGTTGCGGCGCCACGCCGGCGTGCACGTCCTCGGCCAGCCGCAGTGTCTGGCTGACGTGGTTGTCGAGCACCGCCCGGCGCTGAGCGTTGAATTCGAGGCCGAGCCGGGGCACGTTGCCCTGTACGACGGCGACGGTGACCGCAGGTTCGCCGCCGGAACCGACGCCGGCATGCCGCACCTGCGGCCAGACCAGCATGGCGGCCAACAACACCAGACAGATGTAGATGCCGGGCAACACCACGGCCGGCGGTTTGGTCTGGTCTCGGGTGGCTCCGGTATGCCCTCCGGCGCGAAGCCACTTGGCGATTTCCACGGCGATCGCCGTCATGGCGGCACCCACCAGCACCACCGCGCACGACAACAGCGGAACACCGCCCAGTTGCACCAATGGCAGCAGCGGACCGTCGGATTGACCGAAGGCAATCGATCCCCAGGGAAATCCGCCGAACGGGAAGGTCGCCTTGAGCCACTCCTGGGCACCCCAGAGCACCGCGAACCAAACCGGCCATCCGGGAAGTCGCCGCACCACCACCGCACACAGGCCGAACAGGCCCGGGTAGACCGCACACACCGTCGCCAGCACCAGCCATGGCATGTCACCCACCAGCGTGCTGATCCACGGCAGCAGCGGCACGTAGAAGGCCACACCGAACAGGAAGCCGTAGCCCAGGCCGCCCGCGGGCGTGGTGGCGGGATGAATCAGCACCCAGCTCAACAACGCGACGGATACGACCGCGGCCCACCACCAGTCCAGCGCCGGGAAGCTGGCGTACATGGCCAGGCCGGCGATCAGTACGGCGGCCAGGCGCGCCAGTCGGGGACGCAGCCGCGCCCCGATAGCGGGCGTCCGCGCCAGGCCGGCGCGCGCCAGCCCACCCACCCGGGCACCGATCCCGGGCCGGGTCACTGGCAACTCGTCATGCTCCGGCTCCAGCGAATCGCTGGGTGTTTGCTCTGCAGGTGGTTCGTCAGCCATGGATGACCGCACCCCGGTGCACCGTCCGGCGGCATTGCGGCAACGTGTCGTTCTCGTCCAGCCGGGGCAGCGCAGGGACCCGGGAACGTGGGTCGGTGGACCAGCGCTGGACGGCGTCGCGGGGGGCGCTCACGTCGAGCGCGCCGGCGTCCCATACCGCGTAGGAGGCGGGTGCACCGGGCACCAGAGTGCCGGCGATGCCGTCGCGAACGCCACTGGCCCGCCAGCCGCCACGCGTCGCGGCGGCGAACGCGGCTCGCGCCGAAACCGCGCTTCCCGGAGTGCGGTGCTGGATCGCGGCGCGCACGCTGGCCCACGGCTGGAAGCCGGTGACGGGTGCGTCGGAGCCGAAGGCGAGGGGCACGCCTTGCGATGCTAACAGCGCCAGCGGGTTGAGCCGGCAGCCTCGGTCCGGGCCAAGTCGCTGCGCGTACATGCCGTCTCGACCGCCCCAGAGCGCGTCGAAATTGGGCTGCATACTCGCGATGACGCCCCAGGCTCCCAGCTTGGCCGCCTGTTCGGCATCGACCATCTCCAGGTGCTCCAGCCGGTGTCCGCAACGCGCAACGGCAGCCACCCCCAGGTCGTCCACGACCCGTTCGAAGGCGTCCACGACGGCGGAGACGGCAGCGTCACCGATGACGTGGAAGCCGGCGGTGACCTCGGCCTCGCTGCACGCGCGGACGTGGGCTTCGACGGTTTGCGGATCGAGATGGCGGGTGCCGGTGCACCCGGGCGCATCGGCATAGGGTTCGTGTAGCCAGGCGGTGCGCGAGCCCAGTGCACCGTCGACGAACAGATCACCGGCCAGGCCGCGGGCACCGGTTTCGGCGATCAGGGCGCGGGCCCGTTCCGGCGTGGTCACCGGCTCACCCCAGTAGCCGATCACCTCCACACCGTGGTGCAGACGGCGTAGCGCGAGCCAGTCGTCGAGTCCCCCGATCTCGGGTCCGGCGCACTCGTGGACGGCGACGACCCCTGACGCGGCCAGGGCGTCCAGGGCGGCGGTGCGGGCCGCGGTGAGTTGGTCGTCGGTCAACAGACCGCGGGCGACCGCCCGTACCTGGTGGTGCGCATCAGCGGTCAGCGGCTGCTCTGCGGCGAAGCCGGCCCGCGACGACAGATCCGGGACCAGCCGCCGCAGTCCGGACGAAGCCACCGCCGAGTGCACGTCGACTCTGGTCAGATAGGCCGGCCGGTCGCCCAGCACCCGGTCCAGGTCCTCGGTGCCGGGCGCGGTGTTCTCCGGCCACGTCGACTCGTCCCAGCCGTGACCCCAGACCGGCCCACGAGGGTTGGCGGCCGCGTAGTCGGCAAGCATCTGCAGGAACTGCGCCCGTGACTCGGCCGCCCGCAAATCCAGCCCGCTGATGGCCAAACCGGTTGCGCTCACATGAATGTGGCTGTCGACGAAGCCGGGCGCCACGAAGGCGCCGTCGAGATCCTGAACGTCGGCATCGGGAAACTGACTACGCCCCACCTCATCACTGCCCAGCCACGCGATGACATCGCCGCGAACTGCCATGGCCGTGGCCTCGGGATGACTGGGACTGTGCACCCGGCCGTTCACGAGCAGCGTGGTAGACCTCACGGCAAAACCCTAGAGGGCGGACGGAAGGCGCGGACCGCTACCAGGGCGGCTGGTCGGCGACCGGCGCGCGGGTCAGGGTGGGCGGCTCGCCGTCGATGACGTCGATCACCTCGCCGTCGATGTAGTCCGTGCGCGGGGCGCGGCGGTCGGCCAGACCGGCCGCGTCCGCACCGAGCACCGGGACGCGCCGCAGAAATCCCCGCAGCGCGACGGCCGTGAGGGCCGGCCGTGCGGCCGCCCGGATCGGCGGCACCAGCAGCAACAGCCCCACGACGGTGGTGGCCAGGCCCGGAACCAGAACCAGTCCGGTGGCCAATGCGGTGAGCGCGCCGTCGCTGAGCGCGCTGCGCGGTTCCTGCGCACCGGACCGCAGCTGCACGAACTGCCGGGTGAGCTGCAGCCCACCCATCGGGGCTCCCAGGCCCAGTCCGAGGACGAGGGTGCCCAGCAGCACCACTACGGTCCAGCCGACGCCGATCGCCGCCGCCAGCCCGATAGCCACCATGAGCTCGACGACGGCGTAAATGAGAAAGAGCCGTCCAACCATGTGAGGCCAACGTTTGCGCCGCGCGCCGGAGTTCCGCGAACGGTCGCGGCGCGGCTGCAGTTAGATGACGCTATGACGACGATTGAGCTCAACACACCCGCGGGACCGATCGATGCGCTGTTGAATGTTCCGTCCGGTCAGGGACCGTGGCCCGGGGTGGTGATCGTGCACGACGCCATCGGCTACGGGCCGGATAACGAGGCGGTGTCGCAGCGGGTCGCTCGCGCGGGGTATCTGGCGCTCACGCCGAACCTGTATGCGCGGGGCGGCCGAGCGCGGTGCATCACCCGGGTGATGCGCGACGTGCTGACCAAACACGGCCCCGCCATCGACGACGTGCTGGCCGCCCGCGAGCACCTGCTCGCGATGCCCGAATGCTCCGGCCGGGTCGGGATTGCCGGTTTCTGTATGGGCGGCCAGTTCGCACTTGTCCTGTCGCCCAAAGGGTTTAGCGCGTCAGCTCCCTTCTACGGCACCCCGCTGCCACGCAAGCTCAGTGAAACGCTGGACGGCGCGTGCCCGATCGTGGCGAGCTTCGGCAGCCGTGACCCGATCGGCATCGGCGCGGCCGAGCGACTGCGCAAGGTGACCACGGCCAAGAACATCACCGCCGATATCGAGTCCTATCCCAAGGTTGGGCACAGCTTCGCCAACCAGCTGCCGGCGCAGCCGCTGCTGCGGGTGACCGGTTTCGGCTACGACGACGCCGCCACCGAAGACGCCTGGCGCCGGGTGTTCACGTTCTTCGGGGAGCACCTGGGATGACCCGGATGCGTCGGCTCGGTGCCTGCTCGGTGGCCCTGGCTCTGGCCGGAATCGCACCCGCTCAGGCTCACGCCGAGCAGTTCAGTGCGGCTGAGCAGCAGATCGTCGCACTGCTGCCGCCCGGCTACACCGCCGCCTCGTGCAGCCGGGCCATTAACGGATTCCCGGCCGCGCTGGCGAGCCTGGACTGCACCGACGACCTGCACACCGACACGCCGGACTACGCGCGCTTCACCCTGTACGACGCGATGGACCCGCTGACGACCGATTTCTACGCGAGTGCCGCGAGCATGACGGTGTCACCGTGCCCAGGCGGAAACAACTCGCCGGGCAGCTGGAATTACGGACCACAACTGACCAGTCCCGGCGGCAAGATCGTGTGTGGCACCGTCGAGGATCAGGCCGTCATCGCGTGGACCCGTGACTCGCAGTTGCTGTTGGCAACGGTCAACGGAGGCCCGGACCTCGGCGAGCTGTACCAGTGGTGGCAGCACTACGGCGCCGAGACCGGTTAAGTCTCCGGGGTCGTCACGCCACGCGGAGCTCTAGGCCGACGTTGTTGTCCATGCCGCCACGCAACTTGCTGAACAGTCGGAAGACCTTGCCGATGATGCCGTAACGGTTGCTGATGGCGTCGTATACGAGCTTCGTCTGTGACTTGTCGAGGATGGCCGCGGTGCCTTCGACGGACTCGCTCTTGGGGCGACCGCGCATGTCGCAGATGGCCAGTTCCACCCGGGGCGTGTTGCGAATCCGCTTGACCTTCCACGACTTTGCCTCGGTGATGACCAAGAGGCGGTCGCCGTCGGCCGCGGCCCAGATGGGTACCGGCTTGGGCCGCCCGTCTTTGGTGAACGTGGTGAGCAGGATGTATTGCGCTTTGGCCAGGTCGGCGAAGGTGGGTGTCACGCTGACAACGTACCTGGCCGCGACCGGCCGTGACCTGCCGAGCAGACGCGAAATCGCGTCCGGCAAGCCTTCCGGACGCGATTTCGCGTCTGCTCGTTGACAGTCCTGCGGGCAGGCTGCGATAGTCACCTTTAACTGAAAACATTATTTTCATTTAAGGGGTACGCCGGTGGCCTGGTTGCCGTTTTCCATCGCCGAAGCGGCGTTATCGGGAAGTGGTGACACGCCGGATCTTCCGCAGGCGTGGTCGCACCTGCTGGACCGGCTGCGCGCCGCCGCGGTGTCCGTGGAATCCGACCCTGCCAACCGGAATCGGGCCGATCTCACTGCCGGCATGCGGCATCTGCTGGTTCTCCTGGCCGCCGGCGTCGACGAAGTGTTGCGGTTCGACCCGGATCCGGTGTTGCGGGTGCAACGCACCAGCACCGACGACGTGCTGACCTGGGGCATGGAGTGCCCGGACTGCATCTACACCAGGGCCGTATTGCGGGGTGGGGAGAGTTACCGGGTCTCCGGCAACCGCGGCACCGCGCGCTATGTCGGTCTACAGACCATGAATGGCATTGTGGCGACGGCGAATACGCTAGTCGACGAACTCAGTGCCGACGCCGGTGGCGACTTCGAGGTGGTGTTGTCTGCCGATGAGCGGCCGGGGAACTGGATGCGTATCGAGGGCGACCATCCCACCTTCACGGTGCGGCATTTCTTCTACGACTGGGACAACGAGGTGGCCTCGTCGCTGCGGATCAAGCGGCTCGGTGATGCGGTTCCTGCGAGCGGTGGTCCGGTCGACGGGGGTGACGCCCTGTCCCGGCAGATGATGGCGCTCGGCGACTTCGTCACCGAGAACCTGGCCTTCTTTCTGCAGTTCGGCGCGGCGGCGCCGGCCAATGGATTCCTCCCTCCCATCGACCGGAGCGACATGGGCGCAGCCGCGGAGAACCGGCCGGTGATCGGCCGCTGGGAACTGCAGCCGGACCAGGCACTGATCGTGGAAGTCGAACCTCCCAGAGGGGTTTATTGGAGCTTCTCGATCGGCAACCCGTGGTGGGAAACCATTCACTACGGCCGTCACCAGTCCAGCCTGAACGGCTACCAGGCGGCGGTGGACGCCGACGGCCACGTCCGTGTGGTGCTGTGTGCCGAGGACCCGGGCGTCGCCAACTGGCTGGACACCACGGGGCACAGCAACGGCCCGATCATTCTGCGTTGCGTGCGGACCGAGACCGCGCCGACGCCGACGACACGCCTCGTGCCGGTGAGCGACGTGCTCGCCGCGCTGCCGAAGGACACCGTGACGGTGACCACCGAACAGCGGGCAGCCGTGCTTGCAGCACGACGAGCCGCCGTACTGGAGAGGTTCGGGCGATGACCTTCAACGCGGACGAACTGGAAGACGGCGCCTGCGCCGCAACAGGTTTGGACGACTTCGGCTCGCCCTACTACCGGGAGGGGCTGGAACGCATCGTCGACGCCCTGAACACCGAGGCCGATCTCAACGAGATGGGTCGCCTCATTCAGCATGCGACCATCAGCAACGCCCTGATCCAGCGTCTCAAGGTCGAGGACACCTACGCCCGGCATCCCGAGATCGATGGTGAGGAGGTCGACGGGCCGGTGTTCGTCATCGGGTTGCCCCGCACCGGAACCACCGCGCTGAGCCAACTCGTGGCGGCCGATCCACAATTCCGGTCGTTGCGGATGTGGGAATCGCAGGCCCCTACCCCACCGCCGGAATCGGCTACCCAACACGAAGATCCGCGGATCGCACAGGCCGAGGCCGGCCTGAGAATGCTCGATGACATGTTCCCGCTGATGAAGACGCTCTACAACTCCGAAGCCACGGCACCCACCGAGTGCCAGGACCTGATGGGGATGAGTTTTCGCACCTTCCACTTCGACGGAGCCGTGCGTGCGCCGGCCTATCTGGCGTGGCTGATGGACTGCGACATGCGCGAGACCTACATCTTCCACCGCCGAGTGCTCAAGTTGCTGCAGTGGCATTGCCCGCCGAACCTGTGGCACCTCAAGACACCAGTGCACATGTTCGCCCTCGACGCGCTGATCGAGGCGTACCCGAATGCGAAATTCCTATGGAGCCATCGTGATCCGGCGAAGGTGATGGGGTCGGTATGCAGTCTGATCCACTATGTCCGCAGTTGGAGCAGTGACCGCGACGACGCCCGTGAACTCGGTACCGAGCAGGTCGAAAGCTGGGCCGAAGCCGTCCGCCGCGCCATGGATTTCCGCCGGCGGGTGGGTGACGACAAATTCGTGGATGTGTCGTTCGCAGACCTGCAGACGAACCCGGTTGCGACCCTGCAAAACAGTTACCAATCCTTGGGTTTGACGTTCAGCGAGGCGTCACTTGCGGCGGTACAGCACTGGGCCCGCGAGCACCGGCCCGGCTCCCGCGGTGCTCACGACTATGACCTGACCGATTACGGCCTGACGCCCGAAGGCGTTCGGGAGCGGTTCGCCGACTACCTGGCCACCTACGATGCCACCGCATGAACAGGTGGCGGCGCCCCGAACACGGCGGCGCGACAAGCTGCCTCCGGACCCCGGGGTACGTCGCGAGATTCTGAGCGCGGCGTCAACGGCCCTGCGCGAGCACGGGGTCGGCGGTCTGAGCATCGCCGCAGTACTGCAACGGGCAGGATTGAGTACCCGCGCGTTTTATCGGCATTTCGGTTCCAAGGACGAACTGGTGGCCGCGGTGTTCCTGGACTCGGCGCGGGCCGAGGCGCAGCGGCTCAGCGACCGGATGAACCAAGCCGCAACGGAAGTCGATGCCGTGGTGGCCTGGATCGACGGACGCCTGGATCTGGCGTTCGACGACACGGTGCGCACCGACCTGCGGCGGCTGTCATTGGAGGCGCAATCCCAGACATCGGCCGCGCCGCATCTCATCGAGTCGGCTTATGCCGAGATGTTGCTGCCACTGGGTGAGGTGATCGAGCGCGGCCTGCGGCGCGGGGTGTTCCGCGGCGTCGAACCGGGGTCCTGCGCACGGTTCATCCACGGCGTGGTGTGGGCGGGGATCGACCGGTACTGGACGGCCGGCGACTGCACGCCGGGCGACCTTCGCGAACGCATTGTGCGGTTCTGTCTGGGCGGGCTGGGTGTGGACCTCTGACAAAGGAGTCTTTTCATGGATCTGGGATTTGCGGGATCGACCGCAGTGGTCACGGGCGGCAGCAAAGGGATGGGGCTGGCCATCGCCGAGACGCTTGCGGCCGAAGGGGCCAGCGTGGCCGTGATGGCACGAGGGCGAGATGCCCTCGACGCCGCCGTGGCGTCACTACTCTCGGCGGGTGCGCCGGACGCCGTGGCGATCAGTGTGGACATGAACGACGCCGAGTCCATCACAGCCGGCTTCGCCGCCGTCGCCGAGCGATGGGGTCGCCTCAACTGCGTGGTGCACACCATCGGACCGGGCGACGGCTATTTCGAGCAGATGGATGACACGGATTGGGAAGCGGCGTTTTCCTTGGGCACGATGTCGGCGGTGCGCTCGATCCGCGCCGCGCTGCCGCTGTTGCGGTCGGCGGACTGGGCCCGCATCGTCACTTTGGCGGCGCACTCCATCCAACGGCAGAGCCCACGGCTGGTGGCCTACACCGCATCGAAGGCGGCGCTGGCCAGCATCACCAAGAACTTGTCGAAAAGCCTTGCCAAGGACGGCATTCTGGTCAACTGCGTGTGCCCCGGAACGATCGTGACAGCCAGCTTCACCGAAAACCTCAGGGACATTCTCGCCGCCGACGGCCTCGATGCGACCAACCCGTGGGAGGTGATGACCTGGATCGACAGGAACTTCCATCACCCCTGCGACCTCGGACGCGCGGGGCTGCCCGAGGAGATCGCCTCGATCACCGCGTATCTGGCGTCCCGGCGCAACGGGTACGTGACCGGCGCTACGGTGAACGTGGACGGCGGCTCCGATTTCGTCTAGACGATAAGCCCCAATCGGGGGTACTTGTCACATTCCCCGGAACTTTTTGTTCAGTCACAGCGACTTCTACCGTGTGACGGATTGCTCTCAGGTACCGACGCAGGTGGCGGCGTGTTTTGGCAACGCGCCGGATGCCGACTCGGGCTTGCTGGCTGAGCAGTCCAGCGCGTGAGTCAGGGGTCAACGAATCTGCCTCTGGCGTTCGCTTTTTCAGGTCCCGCAACAGGCGAGACGCACACCAGTTCTTCATGGAGGAAATCAAGTGTCGTATGTGATGGCAGCGCCCGAGTTGATGTCTTTCGCGGCAACGGATCTCACCCAGCTGGGTTCGAAGATCAGCGCGGCCGGCGCGGCGGCCCAACAGGCTACGACATCGGTGCTCGCGGCTGCCGCCGACGAGGTGTCGTCGGCGATAGCGTCGTTGTTCTCCGGGCACGGCCTTGAGTTCCAAGCCGCCAGCACTCAGGCCGCGATGTTCCGGGACCGATTGGCCCAGCTACTGGATATCGCCGGCGGACATTACGCTGCCGCCGAGGCGTCAGGCGCTTCCATGCTGCAGGCCATGAACTTCACGAACTTTGGCCTGCTGGGCCTGGGCAATGTCGGCGACCTCAACCTCGGCAGCGGCAACACCGGCAGCTTCAACTTCGGTGATGGCAACCTGGGCGGCGGCAATATAGGCAGTGGCAATCTGGGCAGCAACAACCTGGGCTTCGGCAACCTGGGCGGCTACAACTTCGGCCTGGGCAACGCGGGCTTCCTCAATTTCGGCCTGGGCAACGGGAGCCTGGAGCAAGCGGCTCTGGAAAATAAAATCTCGTCGATCAATTTCGGGAGCGCGAATCTCGGTACCTACAACTTCGGTGACGCCAACATCGGAAACACCAACTTCGGCCTCGGGAACCTCGGTGACGGCAACGTCGGCTTCGGCAACAGCGGCCTGAACAATGTCGGCTTCGGCAACAACGGGATCGGGAACATCGGGATCGGCCTGAGCGGCAACAATCAGATCGGCATCGGCGGGTTGAACTGGAGCGGCAGCACTGGTTGGAACATCGGGCTGGCCAACAGCGGCAACTTCAACTTCGGCTTCGCCAACACCGGTGACAGCAACTGGGGGCTCGCCAATACCGGAAGCCACAACATCGGGATCGGGCTGACCGGTGACAATCAGATCGGCTTCGGCGGGTTCAATTCGGGAACGGGCACGTCCGGCTTGTTCAACTCGGGCACCAACAACACTGGATTCTTCAACTCCGGCGGCAATGGCCTCGGCAACGGAGGCAACTGGGGTCTGTTCAACTCGGGCACAGCCAATTCCGGGGTATTCAACGGGGGCAGCTTCGAAACGGGACTGTTCAACTCCGGCGATCACGACACCGGCTTATTCAACGCGGGGAGCTACAACACCGGAGTGCTGAACACCGGCTCGTTCAGCTTCGGTGCCCTCAACGCCGGTCAGGGCAACATGGGCCTGCTCAACCCGGGCACCGGCAACGTCGGAATCGAGAACTCGGGCACGTTCAACTCCGGCTTCGCCAATGCGGGCTACACGAACTTCGGGCTCTACAATTCCGGCTACTCCAATATGGGGGCATTCGACTCGGGCTTCGGCAACGCGGGAGCCTTCAACTCCGGCGGCGTCAACCTCAATACGCTCACTGTCGGCGGCGGCAATGTCGGGTTCTTCAACTCGGGCTCCCTCAACACCGGCTTCTCGAATTCAGGAGATCTCAACACCGGCTTCTGGAATGGCGGCAGTGTCAATACCGGTTTCGGTAACGCGCTCACTCAGCCCGGCACCGTCTCGGGCATCGGCAACGCAGGCGACCACATCTCGGGCTTCTACAACATCGGCAGTTACAACGCCGGCTACGGCAACGCGGGCGAGTACAACTACGGGTTCGAGAACAAGGGGAACGGCCAGGGCGGCTCCATGATGCTGACCCCGGACCTGTCGCCGAACGTCGGATTCTTCAACACGGGGACCAACGGGGTGGGCTTTTTCAACACCGGCCAGTACAACGTGGGCATTTTGAACTCAGGCTTCAGCGACGTCGGGTATGGCAACGCGGGGATGGTCAACACCGGATTCCAGAACACCGGCAACTACAACGTCGGCTATGCAAACTCCGGCACCTGGAACTCGGGCTACCGGAACTCCGGCGACTACGACTCGGGCATCTCCAACGCCGGCAACAACACCTCAGGTGGCTACAACAGCAGCGACCACACCTCGGGGTTCTTCAGCTGATTGACTTTGCGCGAGCGAGCTAACCCTCGAGGTCGCCTTCGGTTTCCAGCAGCACCTGGCGAAGTCCGTCGAGTGTGTCGGGTTGCGGCTCGGCCCACATGCCGCGGCCGGCGGCTTCCAGCAGTCGCTCCGCCATGCCGTGCAGCGCCCACGGATTGGACTCGTTCATGAACTTGCGGTTCTCCGCGTCCAAAACATAACGCTCACTGAGTTGTTCGTACATCCAGTCGGCCATCACCCCGGCGGTCGCGTCGTAGCCGAACAGATAGTCCACCGTCGCGGCCATTTCGAACGCACCTTTGTACCCGTGCCGGCGCATTGCCGACATCCAGCGCGGATTGACCACGCGGGCCCGGAACACCCGGGTGGTCTCCTCGGACAGCGTCCGGGTGCGGATGGCGTCGGGGCGGGTGTTGTCGCCGATGTAGGCGGCCGGGGCCTGTCCGGTGAGCGCCCGCACGGTGGCGACCATGCCGCCGTGGTACTGGAAGTAGTCGTCGGAGTCGGCGATGTCGTGTTCGCGGGTGTCGGTGTTCTTGGCGGCCACGGCGATTCGGCGGTATTGCCGGTTCATGTCGTCGACCGCTTCACGGCCGTCCAGGTTGCGTCCGTAGGCGAATCCGCCCCAGGCGGTGTACACCTGCGCCAGATCGGCGTCGTCGCGCCAGTTGCGGCTGTCGATCAGCTGCAGCAGTCCCGCGCCGTACGTGCCCGGCTTGGACCCGAAAATCCTTGTGGTGGATCGCCGTTGGTCACCGTGCTGGGCGAGGTCCGCCTGCGCGTGCGCGCGGACGTAATTGTCCTGGTCCGGCTCGTCGAGCCCGGCGACGAGTTGGACCGCATCGTCGAGCATGGTGACGACGTGCGGGAAAGCGTCGCGGAAGAAACCGGAGATCCGCACGGTGACGTCGATCCGGGGCCGGTCCAGCTCGGCCAGCGGGATCGCGGCGAGGTCGACGACGCGTCGCGACGCGTCGTCCCACACCGGCCGAACCCCCAGCAGCGCCAGCACTTCGGCGATGTCGTCGCCGGCGGTGCGCATCGCCGAGGTGCCCCAGACCGACAGCCCCACCGACTGCGGCCACTGGCCGTGGTCGGCGCGGTAGCGCTGCAGCAGCGAATCCGCCAGCGCGACACCGGCTTCCCATGCCAGCCGGGACGGCACCGCCTTCGGGTCGACCGAATAGAAGTTGCGCCCCGTGGGCAGCACGTTGACCAGTCCGCGCAGCGGAGATCCCGAGGGCCCCGACGGGATGAACCGGCCGTCGAGCGCCCGCAGCACCTGCTCGATCTCCGATGTGGTGCCGGCCAGGCGCGGCACCACCTCGGTTGCCGCAAAGCGCAGGACCGCCGCGACGTCGGCGTTGTCGGTGAGCCGGTCGGCCACTTGCGGGTCCCAGCCGGCTTCCTGCATCGCCGCGACCAGCCCGCGCGCCACGGCCTCGGTCTGGTCAACTGACACCCGCTCGTCCGTGCCGTCTTCGGCCAGGCCCAGCGCTTGACGAAGACCGGGCAACGCATGCGTGCCACCGAACAACTGACGGGCCCGCAGAATAGCCAGCACCAGATCGAGTTCGCCTTCGCCCGTGGGCTTCTGGCCCAGAATGTGCAAACCGTCGCGGATCTGCACGTCCTTGATCTCACACAGCCAACCATCGACGTGCAGCAGCATGTCGTCGAAGGTGTCTTCCTCCGGACGTTCGGTGAGCCCCAGATCGTGGTCCATCTTGGCCGCCCGGATCAAGGTCCAGATCTGTTGGCGGACGGCGGGCAGCTTGGCAGGGTCCAATGCGGCGACGTTGGCGTGTTCGTCGAGCAGCTGTTCGAGCCGCGCGATGTCGCCGTAGGTTTCGGCGCGGGCCATCGGCGGGATCAGGTGGTCGACGAGCACCGCGTGCGCGCGGCGCTTGGCCTGGGTGCCCTCGCCGGGGTCGTTGACCAGGAATGGGTAGATCAGGGGCAGGTTGCCCAGCGCCGCGTCGGATCCGCACGCCGCCGACATGCCCAACGTCTTGCCGGGCAGCCATTCCAGGTTGCCGTGCTTGCCCAGGTGCACCACGGCGTGCGACCCGAAACCGGCCGGAGCGTCTTGGGAAAGCCAGTGGTAGGCGGCCAGATAGTGGTGGCTGGGCGGCAGGTCCGGATCGTGATAGATGGCGACCGGGTTCTCGCCGAACCCGCGTGGCGGCTGCACCATCAGTACCAGGTTCTCGGATTCGATTGCGGCGATGACGATTTCACCGTCAGGATGATGGGTGCGATCGACGAAGAGCTCACCGGGCGGCGGTCCCCAGTGCTGGGTCACCGCGTCGGTCAGCTCGTCAGGCAGGGTGGCGAACCATGCGCGGTACTCGGCGGCCGGGACCCGGATCGGGTTGGCGGCCAGTTGTGTCTCGGTCAGCCAATCGGGGTCCTGCCCACCGCGTTCGATCAGGGCGTGGATCAGCGCGTCACCGTCGCCGGCTTCGATACCGGGCAGATCGCCGACGCGATACCCGCTCTCACGCATCGCCCGCACCAGGGCGACCGCGCTGGCCGGGGTATCGAGGCCGACGGCATTGCCGATGCGCGCGTGCTTGGTGGGATAGGCCGAAAAGACCAGGGCCACCCGCTTGTCGGCGGGGGCGATCCGGCGCAACAACGCATGCCGGACTGCCAGCCCGGCCACCCGATCACAGCGCTCCCGGTCAGCCACGTAGGAGATCAGACCGTCGTCGTCGATCTCCTTGAACGAGAAGGGAACCGTGATGATGCGGCCGTCGAACTCCGGCACCGCGACCTGGGTGGCCACGTCAAGTGGGCTCAGGCCGTCGTCGTTGTCACTCCACTGCGTCCGCGAGCTCGTCAGACACAATCCCTGCAAAATCGGAATATCCAGCGCGGCAAGATGTTCGACGTTCCAGCTGTCATCGGAACCACCAGCCTCCGCCAGGGCGGGCTTCACTCCGCCGGCGGCCAGCACCGTGACCACCATGGCATCGGCGTCGCCCAGTGTATGCAGCAGCTCGGGTTCGGCGGTGCGCAGCGACGCGCAGTAAACCGGCAGCGCGCGCCCACCGGCACGTTCGATCGCCTGGCACAGCGCCTCGACGTAGGCGGTGTTGCCGGCCAGCTGCTGGGCACGGTAGAACAACACGGCAATCGTCGGACCGTCGCTGTCAACGGCGGGTCGTTCGAGTACGCCCCAGGTCGGGGTCGCCACCGGTGGCGTGAAGCCGAATCCGGTCATCAGCACGGTGTCGGACAGAAACGCATGCAGCTGCCGGATGTTGTCGACGCCGCCGTGCGCGAGGTAGATGTGCGTCTGCACCGCGATGCCCGCCGCGACCGTGGAGCGACCGGTCAGGTCGGCGTCAGGCGCCTGCTCACCGCTGACCAGCACCGTCGGCACCCCGCTGGCCAGCACCGTTTCGATGCCGTCCTCCCAGGCGCGGTACCCGCCGAGAATCCGCACCACCACGATCGAGGCTTCCGCGAGCAGCTCGGGCAGCTCGACCTCGGAGAGCCGCGCCGGGTTGGCCCACCGGTAGTTCTTTCCGCTGGAACGGGCACTGATCAGGTCGGTGTCGGACGTCGACAGCAACAGGACGGTCGGCTCAGCCACTCATTATTCGTACAGCAGCGACGCAGACCCGACGAATCGGCACGTAGGGTTCCGGTATGAACAGGGGCTTCGTCGTCACCTTCGGGGTCGGGTTGATCATCGCGCTGTTCGGTCTGATCTGGGCCCTGCAGGGATTCGGAGTGCTCGGTGGCAGCCCGATGAGCAACACGACCACCTGGTCGGTCATCGGCCCGATCACCGCACTGGTCGGCGTTGCGATCGCGGTGTTCAGCTGGCGGAAACTGTCAGCCAAGTAGGCCTTACTTCCCCGTCACGGAGAAGCTCACGGTGTGCCAGCCGGTCGCACCGTCTGGAACGGGATCAGCCCGCTGCTCGGTTTGGACAGCTCCGGTGTTGTCGATCGCCCGCACGGTAATGGTCTGCTTGCCAGGGCCTTTCGCCTGCCACGGGAAGCTCCACAACCGCCAGGTCTGGTTGGAATAGCTCGCGCCCAATTCAGCGGGCTGCCACTCCCCCTCACCGATGCGGACCTCGACGGCACGCACGCCACGATTCTGCGCCCAGGCGACGCCGCCGAACACGACCGGACCGGGTGGCACCTGCTGACCGCTGCGTGGGACGTCGATTCGCGACTCGGTTTTGACGGGCGCCTGCGCCGCCCAGCCCTGCCGTGTCCAGTAGGCCTTTGCCTTGTCGAACCGCGTCAACTCCAGGTCGACGACCCATTTGGTCGCCGACACGTAGCCATAGAGTCCGGGCACCACCAGGCGGGCCGGATAGCCGTGTTCGACCGGCAGAGGCTGGCCGTTGAGGCTGACCGCCAGCAGCGCGTCGCGGCCATCGGTGAGGGCCTGCACCGGCGTGCCTGCGGTGAAGCCGTCGATCGACGTCGACAGCACCATGTCGGCGTCCTTGTGCACACCGGCCGCTGCCAGCAGATCAGCCACCCGATAGCCCGTCCAGATTCCGGTCGAAATCAGTTTTCCGCCAACGGGGTTCGACACACAGGTCAGTGTGGCCACCGATTCGACCAGGTCGAAGCGGGTGAGATCGTCGAAGCTGTAACTGGTTTCGCGATCCACCATGCCGTGGATGCGCAGCCGCCAGTCGCCGTGGCTGAGCTGGGGAACACTGAGCGCGGTGTCGATCCGGTAGAACTCGGTGCTGGGTGTGATGAAACGCGGTAGCGCAACGCCTTTCGGTTGCACGTCCGGAGGGATCGGCGGAGCCGACGATTTCGGCGGCGGGAGAACGAATGTCTTGCGGTCGGCTGCCACCGAATGCGCCAGTCGCGCGATGACGGCACCCGCCACGCCGCTGACGACTCCCAGTCCGAGCACGCTGAGAACCATCAGCTTGCGCCGGCCGGCGTCGGCCTCGTCGCTGTTGTCGTCCGGGCACTTCACGTCGGGCTGGATCCGGCGAACCAGCACCCGCAGCGTCGCCACACCGCAGGCGGCGCCGGCGATGGTGGGGATCGTGTCGATCGCTGTGGCACCCGGCCGGGACAGCACGGCAATACATCCGATAACACCCGCCGCGGCGATCACCGCGCTGCCGAGCGGGCGGCGGCGCGTCTCGAAGGACCCGGCTATCGCTGCCAAGGTCGCGATCACCACGAGCACCGCGACGGCCAGGAAGGGCTTGTCCAGCGTGCCGAGGGTCTGGATCGCCCACTCTTTGACCGGTCCCGGTGTCAGGTCGACGACTGCCGAGCCGACGGCGGTACGCGCGTCGGCGCGCCCACCGAACGGGATACTGACCAGCTGAGCCACCCCGAGTGCGACGGCCGCGGCGGCGACACCGACAAGCATCTTCTCGTTCGACGGGGTGGCAGCCATCGGAGCAACTTTACCCGCGTTTCGCGAGACCGCTGTAAACCTTTGTCGCGCAACAGAACAAGCGATTACTGCCGATCCCGCCGGCGGGCCGGCTCAGGACCGGCGACATTTTGTCTCCAACACCGGGACAGCGGGGCGGAGCCGGCGTAGTCTCCACATTCATCCGAATCACCGATGCGTCAATGACGACGTGAAGGAGGATGGCGATGTCGCAACTATGGGCGGTCCCGGAATTGCTGACTTCCAAGGCGACGGATCTCGCCGGAATCGGATCGGCGCTCATCACCGCCAATGCCGCGACGGTGGCGCCTACCGCCGGCCTACTGCCCGCGGCCGCGGACGAAATCTCCGCGGCCATCACATCGGTGTTCGCCGACCACGCCCTGGCACACCAGGCGCTGAGCCGCCACGCGGCGGCGTTCCATGAGCAGTTTGTCCAGGCGTTGAGCGCCGCGGCTGGCTCGTACGCGGCCGCCGAGGCGGCCAACGCTTCGCCGCTGCAGACGGTGATCGACAACGTGCTGGGCGTGGTCAATGCGCCCACCAACGCCCTGTTGGGACGTCCGCTGATCGGCAACGGCGCCGACGGGACGGCAGCCAACCCGAACGGCGGAGCGGGTGGGTTGTTGTACGGCAACGGCGGCAACGGCTATTCAACGACCACGGCCGGGGTGGCCGGCGGCGCCGGCGGGGCGGCAGGGTTGATCGGCAACGGCGGCGCCGGCGGGGCCGGTGGTGCGGGCGCGCGCGGCGGCGCGGGCGGTGCCGGCGGTTATCTGTCCGGCAACGGCGGGGCGGGCGGGGCCGGTGGTGCCGCCGCCCCGGCATTCGGCTCCAGTACCCACGGCGTCAACGGTGGCGCCGGGGGTGCCGGCGGCGCCGCCGGGTTGTGGGGCGCCGGCGGAGCGGGCGGACAAGGCGGCAGCAGCGGGCCCTACACCTCACCGGGCCCCGCCACCCCCATCAAGCTTTCGAACCTCGCGCTCAGCGGCGGCGACGGCGGCGACGGCGGTCGTGGCGGGTGGCTGTCCGGCCCGGGCGGGGCTGCGGGCCAGGGCGGGGCCGGCAGTCCGGGAACGGCCCTCGTCAAGATCCCGGGTGGTGGCCTGTCCACCTTCACCATCCCCATTACCAATGACCTCACCGACGCGGCCAAGATCACGCTTTTTGCGACGGTTGGTATTTCATTCACACCTGCCACCATTCCGCCGATGGCAGTGGGCACCGTGAGCACGGTTACGGTGTCCGTTCCGGTCGGCTTGGCCGCCGGCTCCCTGACGGTGGCTTCCAGCGTCAACGGGCCGTCCGGCCAGGCCGGTAACGCAGGCGCCAGTGGGTTGCTGTAATGCCCCGGTGGGTAGCGTGAGGCGATGACATCCTCGGTTGCCGGCAAAGTCGTCGCTATCACCGGAGGCGCTCGCGGAATCGGCCTGGCCATCGCGACCGCCCTGCACAGCTCGGGCGCCAAAGTCGCCATCGGCGACGTCGACGAGGCCGGCGCGAAATCGGCGGGTGACCGACTCGGGCTGCCGCTCGCTCGGAAATTGGACGTCACCGACCGGCCGTCGTTCACCGAGTTCCTCGACACGGTGGAAGACCAACTCGGACCGCTCGACGTGGTGGTGAACAACGCCGGCCTGATCTCAGTGGGCAGCGCGGTCGAGGAGGACGACGAAGCCACCCGGCGCCTTTTCGACGTCAACGTGCACGGTGTCATCCTGGGCACCAAACTGGCGGCGCAGCGAATGCTGCCCCGGCGCCGCGGCCACGTCATCAACATCGGGTCGCTGGGCAGCGTGCTACCCACCGAGGGCATCGCAACCTATTGCGCCACAAAGCATGCCGTGCTCGGCTACACCGACGCCGTCCGGATGGAGAATCGGGGCAGTGGCGTGCACTTCACGGTGATCATGCCGACTCTGACCAACACCGACATGGTTGCCGGCGTCGGGCATGCGAAGGGCTTCAAGAACGCCGAGCCCGAAGACGTTGCGCGCGCGGTCGTCGAGGTGATCGGAAAGCCGGAACCTCGGGTGGCCATACCCCGTTCGCTGGGGGCAACGGTGTGGGCGCAGCGCCTGATGCCGGTGGGCCTGGCCGAGGCGCTCGGGCGGGCACTGGGTACGGGCCGCGTGTTCACCAGCGACCTCAAACGCGAGCAGCACGACGTCTACACGCGGCGGACCGGTCTGTCGTGAGCCAGGGCACCCGCATCGACCTGGGCCCGAAGTCGCTGTTGTGGCGCTGGGCCGGCGACATGCGGATCGCCTTCGAAGGCGGTACGGCCGGCCTGATGCAGACGATGCATCCCGCCATCGGGCAGGGCCTCATCGACCACTCGAACTTCTTCAGCGATCCCGTGGATCGGGTATTCCGTTCGCTCCCAGGTATTCTCGGCACCATCTATGACGGCCCTGAAGCGGACGAGACCGGACTCAAGGTGCGCGACTTTCATCGCGACATCAAAGGGAACCTGCCTGACGGGCAGCGTTACCACGCCCTGAAGCCAGAAACGTATTGGTGGGCGCACGCCACCTTCCAGGTGATGGTGCATCGACTCGCCGAGCATTGGGATGTGCACCGGCTCAGCGATACCGAGCGTGAGCAGCTCTACCTCGAGGGTTGCGAATGGTTTCGCCGCTACGGCATGTCAGATTCGGTGCTGCCGTCGACGCTCGCCGAGTTCAACCGCGAATACGAGCGATACTGCACCGAAGTGCTGCAGCCGAACGCGGCTTCAGACTTTCTGATCGAGTTCATCCAGCGCACGGCGATCCCCGACATGAGCGCGTCACCGGATTATCCGAGCACTCCCCTGCTCAAACCGATCATGGACGCCCTACTGCCCACCATGCCCGTGCGCACCGCGCTGGCCCCGCCGATGCGTCTGGTGATCTTCGGCGGCCTACCGCCCATCGTGCGGGAGCGGTTCGGGATCGGCTGGACCGGCGTCGACGAGACCAGTTACCGCGCGTTGCGCGCGACGATCAAAAAGGGGTGGCGTGCCATACCCGCGGCCTTGAAGTGGCACGACACCGCACGTAAAGGCTGGCTGCGCGAACTGGGCAGCGTTCCACGCCGCGTCTGAGACCGTGTGCGTCGCAGTCCAGTCCCGGCCACGGCCGCAACGCGATGTTGCCGGGGTCAGGCGGTCCGCACGTCGAAGTCGGTGAGCTCCGGTTGGCGCAGCAGCTCGTGGTGCGTCTCCGGCGTCCACGGGAACAGTTCCGGCAGGCCATCCTTGCCGAGGTACCAGCTGTTGCAGCCGCTGACCCAGATCGTCTGCGGCATGGCGGCTTTCATGTCCTCGTTGTACTGCTTGGTGGCCGCCTCGGTGGGTGCGGCGGCAACTACGTGCCCGGCGCGCAGCTGTTCAATCCACCACATCACATAGTTGGCCTGGTCTTCGGCGATCGGGATCAACGACTGATTGCCGATCGGCGAGTGCGGCCCGATCATCATGAACAGATTGGGGAATCCCGGCACCGCGATGGAGCGGTAGGCCATCGGTCCGCCGGCCCAGGCCTCGTCCAGGGTGAGGCCGCCCTCCCCGACGATTTCCATCGGACGCACGTAGGCCCGGGCGTCGAATCCGGTGGCGAACACGAGCAGATCCAGTTCGTGCAGCGTGCCGTCCGCGGTCACGATCCCGCGCGCCTCGATGTGGTCGATGGGGTCGGTGATGATGTCCACCCCGGGCTTCTGCACGGATCTGTAGAAGCGCCCGGCCATCACCTGCCGCTTGCACATCGGCTGGTAAGTGGGGGTGAGCTTGGCCCGCAACTCGGGGTCGCGCACCGAAAGCCGCAGGTTCCAACGACACTCGGCCTGAGCCAGCCGACGCTGCCAGCCCGGCCGAATCGGGGCGCGGCCGAATACCAAACGGAAGAACCATCCCCAGAACAGGTAAGGCAATCTGTTCAGGGCCGTGAAGCGCGACAGCGCCGCTTGGGTCAGCTTGGAATAGCGCGGGTTGGGCAATGGGTAGATCCACTGCGCGGTGCGCTGGAAGACCTTGAGCTGACGCACGTTGCCGCCGAGTTCGGCGGTGATCTGCACACCGGTGGATCCGGTGCCGATCAAGCCGATCCGCTTGTCCGGCAACGACACCGCATGATCCCAGCGCGACGAATGGAACGCCGGCCCAGCGAACGTGTCGCGCCCGGGGATGTCCGGATAACGCGGCACCCGCAGCACCCCCGTCGCGGTCACCAGCACATCGAACGAGTGGGTCTCGCCGTCGGAGGTGGTGAGTTGCCACTTTCCGTTGTCATACTCGGCGCGGGTGATGGTGGTGCCGAACCGGATGTGCGGACGGATGCCACGCTCGTCGGCCACCTGCTGGAAGTAGTTCTGGATCTCCCACCCGGGCGGCAGCCAGTGCGACCAGTTCGGGTTGGGCCGGAAGGAGTATGAGTAGTAACGCGACGGCACGTCACAGGTGAGGCCGGGATAGGTGTTGTCGCGCCAAGTACCACCCACGTCGTGGGCCTTCTCGAAGATGGTGAACGAGTCGATGTCCGCATCCTGCAGTTTGGCTGCCATGCAGATGCCGGACATCCCGGCCCCGATAATCGCGACTTTCAGTGCACGCGCCATTGCCGCCTCCCGGTGTTTCGCTGACGTGCACGTTACGCCGATCGGACCGGCGTACCCAGAGATTCGCGGGTGACCACATCTCCGCCGGACCCCTCGTGGACAACATTGCTGCCCGTCCGGCGGTGGTGTGCCCGCGCGACCCGCAGTAGAAATGCCGGCCGCAGCAATTGAGCGGGCGGGTCGACCATCGCCGTGATCCGCATGAACTGCGCGGCGACGACGGGGTCGGATTCGGCTGCGGTCATTACCGGCTCGAGGCACGCGTTGCTGACGCGGATCCTTAGTGGTCGCGGACCCGACACCTCGGGCAGCGCCAGATCCGAGGCGACAGCGGTCTGCCAGGCCACTCGCACCTTCTTGGCGGCAATACGATTGAACCGGCGAGCCAGGCCACTGCCACCGCGCCGCAAGCAGTCTCGCAGCACCGTGGCTTCGACGGCCGCGACCGTCATGCCCTGCCCGTAGATCGGGTTGAAGCTGCATACCGCATCTCCGGCCACGAGCAGGCCCTCTGGTATGCGCCGCATCTTGTCGTAGCGACGCCAGCGGTTCGAGGGCACGCGATGGTGGATAACGTCGCCGATCAGCTCGGCGGCGGCCACCTTTGCCGCGGCGGCAGGTGCGAATTCTGCTGCGTAGGAGAGTATTTCGGCGTAATCGCGCGGCGGCTCGAGTCCGGCCATGGTACCGGCAGCGATCATCCAGTAGTTGTTCTCGTAGCCGATCATGGCGAACATCCGCGGCCGGCCAGGACGCGGGAAGTGCGCGATCATGTGTTCGGTGATGAGGCCGGGCGGTATGCGGACGAGTTGACTGGCGTAGGCGAGTTGCACCTTCACCTCGTCCTCGGGTGGCCGTCCGTAACCGAGTTGCTCCAGGTACACCGGTGTGCGGGATCCGCGGCCCGTGGCGTCGACGACAAGATCGGCAGACAACGTCCTCTCGTGGCCGGTCGAGCGATCGATCACCCGGGCACCGTTCACCCGCCGACGGTCCGGTGTCGCCGCCAGGCCCACGACATCGTGATTCTCACACAACGTGACCTTCGGGATTGCTCGAATTCTCTGGCGCACAGACCATTCCAGCACCGGGCGGCTCGGCGACACGATCTGGGGCGCGTGCGCCGACTTGCCGGAACGCACCAGTGAATGCCCACCGAAGGAACAATCCAGCTTGGCGAAATCCCCGTCGTCCCAGGTTGTGACGCCGTGGGCGATCAATTCGTCCCCGATGCCGGGGAAGAGTTCCTCGAGCACCAGCGTGAGCCGCGCCAGACAGGTGTGGATGAGCCGGCCCTGTGGGACACCGCGCCGGTTGACCGGATCCTCGGGCAGGACATCACGTTCGACGATCGTGACCCTGTCGTAGTAGTCGGCCAAGACCCGGGCTGCCAGCAGGCCACCCATGCTGGCGCCCAACACCACCGCATCACCACCACGTCGCACCATTGCACGCTCCTTCGTCGATGGACTGCAACGAAGTGTGCTGCGCTGCCGCGTGGGCACCTTGAGTAGTCGAGTACTTAATTTGCTGAGCCGGCGAGCATTGCGATGCGGCCGGCGACCTCCTGCGCCACCTGTCGCGCCGCGTCGCTTTCTCCCGGCACGTAACGATCCGCGGCCACGTCGTAGTCGGCTCCGGCGATCGACCCGTGATCGGCCGCCAGCGCGATCAAGTCCACCGGCCAACCGGCGTGCTGCAAAGCCTCAGCGAACTTCTCGCTCGCGCTGATCGGTACGACGTCGTCTGCCATACCGTGCAACAAGGTGAACGGCGTACCCGCTTGGGCGGTGGACAGCAGGTCAGTGACCGCTTCCCCGGATATCGGGTCGTCGGCCATGAATGCTCCGGCCAGACACACCGTGTGCGAGATCTGCACATCATTGCGCGGCGCATCCACGGTCAGGCCGGCCGCCGCGGCACCACCCAGGGACCACCCGACGAGCACAATTGGCCCCGCCGCGCGTTCGCGCGTGAAAGCGACCGATCGCAACAGGTCTGCGCGCCCACCATCGTCGGCGTGCGAGTTCCAGTCCGGTGCGATGACGGTGACACCGTGACCGGCCAGCAGTTCCGCCAGCGGCCGGACGGCGGCGCGGGCGTCGCTCTGCATGCCATGCCACAGCAAGACGGTGGGTTGGCCGGCATCGCCGAAGACATCGGCCAAGCGTCCCGGGGCGTATTCGACCGTCCGCACAGGCACGGGTGTGCCCGCGCGATGGGCCGGCAAAACCATGCGCACACGCATTTGCTCGGACTTCGGGACACCCTTTCGGTTGTCTAACCTGGGCAGGTGGCCAGAATCCGCGACTCCGACGCCTGCCCGGGCGCGTTGCAGGTACACCAGGCCGCAGACGGCGCTCTGATACGGGTTCGCCTGCCGGGCGGCACGCTCACCGCCGCCCAACTGGCGACATTGGCGGCCGTCTCCGCCGAATACGCCGGGTCGACCCTGGAACTGACCGGCCGCGGCAACGTGCAATTACGGGCGGTGACCGACGTCGGCAAGGTTGCCGAGGCCGTCGCCGCGAGCGGGCTCCTTCCGTCGGCCACCCACGAACGCGTACGCAACATCGTGGCGTCGCCGCTGTCCGGCCGGTCGGGGGGCAACGTCGACGTCTGGCCCTGGGTCGGTGAACTGGACGCGGCGATCCGCGCCGAACCTCGGCTGGCCGAGTTGGGCGGCCGGTTCTGGTTCAGCCTCGACGACGGCCGCGGTGACGTGTCGGGCCTGCACGCCGATGCCGGGGTGCACGTGTTCGCCGAAGGACCCCGGCTGCTGCTGGCCGGCCGCGATACCGGGATACGGGTCACCGACGTCTGCCAGAGCCTCATCGATATCGCACTCCGGTTTGTCGAGATTCGCGAAAAAGCCTGGCGAGTAACCGAACTGGATAACCTCAGTGAGCTGTGCCCAGGCGTGCAGTTGGGCCCAACCCTCCCCTCGCCCGGCAAGGCGCCGGTGGGCTGGATACCTCAGGACGACGGCCGGGTGGCGCTGGGAGCCGCCGTGCCGCTGGGAGTCCTGCCCGCTCGCGTCGCCGAATTCCTGGCCGCCATCGAGGCGCCGATCGTGATCACGCCGTGGCGGTCGGTGCTGGTGTGCGACCTGACCGAGCAGGTGGCGGACACCGCGCTGCGCGTCTTGGCGCCACTGGGTCTGATATTCGACGAGAATTCCCCGTGGCTGAGCATCAGTGCGTGCACCGGCAGCCCCGGCTGTGCGCACTCCGCCGCCGACGTACGGGCCGATGCCGCGCAAGCGCTGGACGCCGGCTATCCGGTGCACCGCCACTTCGTCGGCTGCGAACGGGCATGTGGCAGCCCGGTGGACGGGGAGGTGTTGGTCGCCACCGGCACGGGGTACCGGCTGCTGAGGTCTTAAGGTGAGCGAGTGCTCGACTACACCCGCGATGCTGCGGAGATCTACCGGCAGTCATTCGCGACGATCCGCGCAGAGGCCGACCTCAGCCGATTTCCTGCCGACGTCGAACGCGTGGTGGTCCGCCTGATCCACACCTGCGGCCAGGTCGACGTCGCTGAGCACGTCGCCTTCACCGACGACGTCGTCACCCGGGCCCGGGCCGCACTCTGCGACGGCGCGCCGGTGCTGTGCGACTCGTCGATGGTGGCCGCCGGGATCACCAAGTCGCGGCTGCCGATCGGCAACGAGGTGGTGTCGTTGGTCGCCGATCCACGCGCAGCGGGTTGGGCCGCGGAGCACGGGACCACCCGTTCGGCCGCCGCCGTCGACCTGTGGGCCGA
Source organism: Mycobacterium sp. TY814 (assembly GCF_030755175.1). Classification (NCBI taxonomy): domain Bacteria; kingdom Bacillati; phylum Actinomycetota; class Actinomycetes; order Mycobacteriales; family Mycobacteriaceae; genus Mycobacterium; species Mycobacterium sp. TY814. The sequence goes on along the minus strand of NZ_JAUFRY010000002.1, from coordinate 1,316,038 downwards.
CGAGTTGGCCGGCGCCGTCGTCGCTATCGGTAACGCGCCGACCGCGTTGTTCCGCCTGCTGGAACTGGTTGACGAGGGAGTTGCGCCACCGGCGGCGGTGCTCGGCGGACCGGTCGGTTTCGTCGGCTCCGCCCAGTCCAAGCAGGAGCTCATCGAGCGCCCACGTGGCATGTCCTATCTGTTGGTCCAGGGCCGGCGCGGCGGCAGCGCCATGGCCGCGGCGGCCGTCAACGCGATTGCGACCGACCGCGAATGACGGGCACGTTATGGGGTGTCGGGCTGGGCCCCGGTGATCCGGAGCTGGTGACGGTCAAGGCGGCCCGGCTGATCGGCGAAGCCGACGTGGTGGCCTATCACAGCGCCCGCCATGGTCGCAGCATCGCGCGCGGCATCGCCGAACCGTATCTGCGGCCCGGGCAGATCGAGGAACACCTGGTGTATCCGGTGACCACCGAGACGACCGACCATCCCGGGGGCTATGCGGGCGCGTTGGAGGACTTCTACGTCGCCGCCACCGAACGGATCGCCGCGCATCTGACAGCCGGGCGCAACGTGGCGCTGCTGGCCGAAGGCGATCCGCTGTTCTACAGCTCCTACATGCACCTGCACACCCGGCTGACCGAGCGGTTCAACGCCGTCATCGTGCCGGGCGTGACGTCGGTGAGCGCCGCCTCGGCCGCTGTCGCCACGCCGCTGGTGGCCGGCGACGAAGTGCTTTCGGTGTTGCCCGGCACGCTGCCGGTGGCCGAACTTACCCGCCGGCTCGCCGATGCCGACGCGGCGGTGATACTCAAACTTGGTCGTTCCTATCGCAATGTGCGCGAAGCGCTTTCGGCTTCCGGGGTGCTCGACGACACGTTCTATGTGGAACGGGCCAGCACACCCGGGCAACGCGTGATGCCCGCCGCTGACGTCGACGAGACCGGCGTGCCGTACTTTTCGCTGGCCATGCTGCCGGGCGGGCGACGCCGGCCGGCGGCCGCGGGCACCGTCGCCGTGGTGGGCCTGGGACCGGGCGGCACCGAGTGGATGACGCCGCAGAGCCGCCGCGAACTGGCCCGGGCAACCGATCTGATCGGCTACGCCGGATATCTGGACCGGGTCCCACTGCGCGACGGACAGCGCCGCCACGCCAGCGACAACACCGACGAACCGGCCCGCGCCCGGCTGGCCTGCTCGCTGGCCGAACAGGGGCACGCGGTGGCCGTGGTGTCGTCCGGCGACCCGGGCGTTTTTGCGATGGCGACCGCGGTCCTCGAGGAGGCCAAGCAGTGGCCGGATGTGCAGGTTCGGGTGATCCCGGCGATGACCGCGGCACAAGCGGTGGCCAGCCGGGTGGGCGCGCCGCTGGGCCATGACTATGCGGTGATCTCGCTGTCGGATCGGCTCAAGCCGTGGGACGTCATCGCCGCCCGCGTGTCGGCCGCGGCGGCCGCCGATCTGGTGCTGGCCATCTACAACCCGGCTTCAAAGTCGCGGACCTGGCAGGTGGGGGCGATGCGGGATCTGTTGTTGGCCCATCGCGAACCGGGAACGCCGGTGGTGATCGGCCGGAACGTGTCCGGCCCGGATGAGGAGGTGCGCGTGGTGCGGCTGGCCGACCTGAATCCCGCCGACGTCGACATGCGCTGCCTGCTGATTGTCGGTTCGTCCCAAACTCAATGGCATGCAAGCGATTCCGGCGATCGGGTGTTCACGCCACGGCGTTATCCGGGTTAATGTCCGAGAGCGCCGGCCACCACGCGCGCGGCGTCGGCCACGAATGCCTCATTGGGCTGCGCGTCATATCCGCCGCCGGCGATGTCGGTGTAGATGGCGATGACATGCGCTGCGCCTTTGGGTGACCAGACGACGGCGACATCGTTGGCCCGCCCGTAGTCGCCCGACCCGGTCTTGTCGATCACCTTCCAGTCGGCGGCGAACGCGGCGCGGATCCGCTTGCCGCCGGTGGTGTTGCGGGCCATCCAGTCGGTGAGCATCGTCCGCTTGTCAGGCGGCAGCGCATCACCGAGCACAAGCTTCTGGAAGACGAGAGCGATCGCATGCGGCGTGGTCGTGTCCCGCGCGTCGTTCGGCGGGTCGCGGTTGAGCTCCGGCTCCGCCTGGTCCAGCCGGCTGGTGTCGTCTCCCAGGCTGCGGAGGTAGTCCGTGAAACCCGCGGGCCCGCCGACCTGGGTGAGCAGCAGGTTGGCGGCGGTGCCGTCGCTGTATCGAATGGCGGCGTCACACAGCTGCCCCACGGTCATTCCGGTGTCGACGTGCTGCTCGGTCACCGGTGAGATCGAGTTGATGTCGGCCTTGGTGAAGCTGACCATCGAGTCGAGGTGAGCAAGCGGATACTGATGCAACACCGCTGCTACCAACGGCGCCTTGAACGTGGAGCGCAAGGCGAACCGCTCGTCGGCGCGGTAGGCGATCGCTGCCGTCGTGCCGCTCTCAGGCACGTAGACGCCCAGTCGTCCCCCGTATCGCCGCTCGATGTCGGCGAACTGACGGGACAGGTCCGGCGCCGGCGTCGACGTCGTTGCCGATCCGGTGCGGCCCGCGCCCTGCGCACACGCCGCCAGCGGCAACACGGCGGCGGCACCCAGAAATTCGCGGCGGCCTAATCGTGTGCCCCGCCGTCCCTGCATGGCCGCAGTATCGCATCCGCGTCATGGGCCCGGCATGAGCGCCTTCGGGTCTGACGCGCGCATCGCCCGTTCGGGCACCGGGAGGGTTGTGCCCCATCACCGCGGCAAGTGACGACGAGGCCGTCACCTCCCTGGCCATGGCGGCCGCCGCCGGAAACAGGCGGTGGGCACCATTCGCTCCCGCGTCGCACGGGCCCATGACGCGCTGCTGGCCGACGCCGAACGCGACGACGTGACCGGTTAACGCAGGTGCGCGACCCACTGGGCGGCTGCGGCGACGGTACCGACCGTCGCGACCCCCTCGGGCAGCGGCGGCCGTGACACCATCACCACCGGAATATGAAGTGCCGCAGCAGCATCCACCTTGCCCCGGGTCATCTCGCCGCCGCTGTTCTTGGTGACCAACACGTCGATGCGGTGTTCGGCGAGCAGCTTCAGTTCCTCGTCGTAGTGGTAGGGGCCGCGCGACAGCAGCAGGTGATGACGCCGGGGCATCACCGCGTCCGCGGGCGGGGTGACGGCGCGGATCAGGAACCACGCATCGCTGGCGGCGAACGCCGCGACGCCGGACCGTCCGGTTGTCAGGAAAACTCGCGAATACTGCTGCTGGGCAACTTCATTCGCTGCCTCATCGTCTGTCGCGACAACCGTGGCCAGATCGGGATCCCACGCTGGGCGAGCTAGCACCAGATGCGGCATCCGCAGCTCGGCACAGGCTTGCGCGGCATGCGCGGTCATGGTGGCCGCGAACGGATGCGTGGCATCGACGACGGCGTCGATGCGTTCGTCCCGCAACCACCGGCGCAAACCTTCGACACCACCGAACCCGCCGATGCGTACCGGACCCACCGGCAGCGCGGGATCGGGCACCCGGCCGGCCAGGGAGCTGACGATATCAACCTGTGGGTGCAGCTCTTTCGCCAATGCCCGACCCTCAGCCGTACCGCCGAGCAGCAGCACCCGCATCAGTGCGCGCCTCTGCTGCGCCGCGCGACGGAATACAGATAACTGTCGGTGAAACCTTCGGCGCCCAGGACGTCGCCCACCACGATGACCGCCGTCTTGGTGACGTCAGCCTCGTGCATCCGCTCGGCGATGTCGGCCAGCGTGCCGCGCAACACAATCTCTTTCGGCCAACTCGCGAATGCGACTACCGCTGTTGGCGTTTCGGACCGATATCCGCCGGCGAGCAGCTGGGGAACGATGTTGTCGATCTGCGCCGCGGCCAGGTGCAGGACGAGGGTGGCACCGGATCGGGCGAGAGTGGTGAGGTCTTCGCCGGGCGGCATAGCGGTCGACAGGGTCGACACCCTGGTCAGCGTGACGGTCTGCGCGATGCCCGGCACGGTGAGTTCCCGCTTGAGCGCGGCGGCCGCGGCGGCGAAAGCAGGCACGCCCGGCACGATCTCGTAGTCGATGCCTCCCGCGTCGAGTCGTCGGCACTGTTCGGCGAGTGCGCTGTAAAGCGAGGGGTCACCGGAGTGCAGCCGCGCCACGTCATGTCCGGCGGCGTCGGCTTCGGCAAGCTCGGCGATGATCTGGTCCAGGGTCAAGGGGCCGGTGTCGACGATCCTGGCGTCCGGCGGGCAGTGCGCGAGAAGGTCGTCGGGCATGATGGAGCCCGCGTAGAGGCACACCGGGCAAGTTTGCAGAAGTCGTTGGCCGCGAACGGTGATCAGATCGGCGGCCCCTGGGCCGGCCCCGATGAAGTAAACCGTCACTGCTTGGTCCTCGACCACTGAGTGACGGGGTGTTGTGGGCGCCAGCCGGTGAAGCCGCCGAGCGCTTCACCCTGGTAGTGCTGGAACCGCCGCAGCTCACCGCCATGTCGGGAAAATTCTTGTGCGAGAATGGCTTCGGACTCTACGGTGACCGCATTCGCCACCAGGCGCCCACCCGCGGGTAAGTGTTCCAAGCAGGCGTCGAGCAGTCCCGGGTGGGTCAGGCCGCCGCCGATGAAGATCACCGACGGGCGCGGCGCCCCGGCGAACTGGTCGGGTGCGGCGCCGCGCACCTCGACGCTGACACCGCTGGCGGCGGCATTGAAACCGATGTTGAGGCGGCGCCGTTCGTCGAGTTCGAACGCCACCGCGGTGCAACCGGGCGCGCTGCGGCACCATTCGATGGCGATGCTGCCCGATCCCGCCCCCACATCCCAGAGTCTTTCACCGGGGCGCGGATTCAGGACTGCGAGCGTCACCGCCCGGATCCCGTACTTGGTGATCTGTCCGTCGTGCATGAAAGCGTCGTCGGGCAGCGAGGCCACCCGATGGTCGGGCAGGTAGCGGATGGCGATCACATTGAGGTCGTCGACGTCCTCGGTCGTGCTGTGTGCCCAGTCCCGGGCGGCACCGTCGCGTCGGCGCTCCCCCGGTCCGCCGAGCAGTTCGAGGACGGTGAATTCCGACTCACCGTGCCCGTAAGCGTCCAGCGCCGCGGCCAGCGTCTTGGGTGTGTTTCGGTTGCGCGACAACACAATCGCCTGTCCACCGCGGCGGATCGCGGTGTGCGGGTCAGCGGTGACCAGACTGATCAGCTCGGTCTCGTGGACGTTCCAGCCCATCCGGGCACACGCCAAGGTGACCGACGACACGTGCGGCAGAACCCGTACCTTGGCCGCGCCGAACAGGCGGATCAATGTGCCGCCGATCCCGTGCAGCAGCGGGTCGCCGCTGGCGACGATGTGGATGTCCGGCCCGTCCACCGCAAGCGCCTCCAGCGCGGGCAACATCGGCGACGGCCACTCCCGTCGCGGCGCTGCGATGGTGTCATCGAGGAGGTCGAGCTGTCGCCGGGATCCGTAAATAACGGTGGCGCGGTGCAATTCGGATCTGGAGGCGGCGGACAGACCCGGGATTCCGTCCGCACCGATGCCGACTACGACGATCATCGCGGCATCCTGCGCCATATCGGCTGCGGAAGTAGCCGCAGCGTGAAAAACATTGGCCGCAGCGCCCACGGTATCCAGACACTGCGTCGGCCTTTCGCCAGTGCTCGCGCTGTGGCGGCGGCGACTTGGTCGGGGGTACTGGACAGCGGCGCGGGCGCCATGCCGTCGGTCATCCGGCCGATCACAAATCCCGGGCGCGCGATCAGCAAATGAACGCCACTGCCGTGCAGCGCGTCGGCCAGTCCGCTGGCGAAGCCGTCCAAGCCGGCCTTGGCCGATCCGTAAACGTAGTTGGCGCGGCGCACCCGGACCCCGGCCACCGAGGAGAACACCACCAGCGATCCTCGGCGAGCGGCGCGCATGGCTGAGGCCAGATGGGTGAGCAGACTGACCTGAGCGACGTAGTCGGTGTGGACGATGGCGACGGCATGGGCGGCATCGCGTTCGGCGCGGGTCTGGTCGCCGAGGATGCCGAAGGCCAGGACCGCGGTGCCGATGGGACCGTGTTCGGCGATGATGGCGTCGACCAGAGGACCGTGGGAGGACACGTCGTCGGCGTTGAATTCCCGGGTGTGCACGGCTTCGGCGCCGGCGGCGAGCAGGGCGGCTTTCTGGTGCTCGAGTTGGTCAGCGTTGCGCGCCGCCAGCACCACAGTGCTCGCCGGTGCCAGGCGCCGCGCGAGTTCAATACCGATCTCGCTGCGGCCGCCGAAAATTACCAGCGGACCTTCGCGGGTGTCGTCCACGGCTGTGATTATTGCCTGCGCTAGCGTGAAGGGCGATGGCCAAGACAACGACCCGTCTCACCGACGATGCGATGGCGTTCCTCTCCGAACGCCATCTGGCCATGCTGACCACGCTGCGCACCGACAATTCACCGCACGTCGTCGCGGTGGGCTTCACCTTCGACCCCAAGACTCACATCGCCCGGGTAATCACCACCGGCGGTTCCCAGAAGGCACTCAACGCCGAGCGGGCCGGGGTGGCGGTGCTGAGCCAGGTGGACGGGGCCCGCTGGCTCTCGTTGGAGGGCCGGGCGGTGGTGAACAAGGAGCTTGAGGCCGTCCGTGACGCGGAACTGCGGTATGCCCAGCGCTATCGGACACCGCGGGCGAATCCTCGACGCGTGGTGATCGAGGTTCAGATAGAACGGGTTCTGGGTTCGTCGGATCTGCTCGACCGCGGCGACTAATCCCGACTCAGGTGATGGTGTAGTTCACCCAGGCGCCCCCGGCCGGCCCGGCAACGGCATGCAGACGGGAATTCTGGACCCCGGTCCGGGGCAGTTGGAAAGTGAAGCCTGCCGCCGCACAGGCCGCCGGAGCGTTGGCGAAAGTGACCGGAGCCGTCACGAACCAGGTGCCGGAGGCGTTCTGGCAGGCCGCGGGATGCGCGGCCGCACACGGCGCCGCCACCCAACGACTGTCGGTGCTCTGCAGGGTGCAGGTGCCGACGCTCACGCGGGGTTCGTCGGGTGCCCAGCTCCACAGAGTGCCCTGAATACGCCCGTCTTCGGGTAGCAGTTGGTCGAAGCCGAACAGGTTGACCCCGCAGTTCGTCATCGACTGCGCTTTCGGAGGGGTGAGGGCCGCGGGGTTGGTTGGTGGTCGGCTCGGGTTGATCAGGGCCGAGATGAAGGTCGAGTCTTCGTAGTAGCGAACGATTTTCGAGGCGTAGATGGCGGGGCCATACGTGGCGTCGCATTTCGGGTAGGGCTGATAGTCGAACGTCGAGCCGCTCTGCACTTCCTGGCCGTCCCAGTTGAACACCGTGGTTCCCCAGCTCGGCACACAGTCTCCGACGAGTACGACCTGTGCGCCCGCAGTGCGCACGTCATCACGCGAGATGGTCCGCGGGAAGTCGGCACAACCATTCGCCGTGATGTCGGCCGGCGCGGGATGGTAGATGAGGCTGGTGCCATTGGGGCGGCGTAACTGTCGCTCCAGGGAGTCCAGTGCCGAGGCATAAGCCTTGGCGTCTTTCAACTGGTCCTCGATCAGGATGAGGACGACCTCGTTCGGATTCGTGTTCAGCCAATCAGTAATCGCCGGAAGCACTTTGGTGAGTACCGGTTCGGTCGTGCAACCCAGATTCGCCTGGTCGGGCCCCCGGCCGTGGCACACCGTGACGGCGCGATTGCCCAGCTGGTCAATCTGCGGGATGTAGTGCAGGTCCAGTTCGATGCTGCGGGCGTCGATGTCGAATTGCTGTGGCATCGACAGCTGCTGATTGGAGTCGGCGTGGGACGGGGTGAATTGGCTTACCAGACTGTTGAACGAGTTGTGGGTGCCAATCCACTGCGCGTCCTTGAACGGGACCGGGTTGCCGAGCGCGTACTGGAACTGCGCGGTGCGATGCACCCAGGAATTCAGGTAGGCGACGGTGGCCGCTTGGGTCACCTTGGAGGCGAGCGGAACGAGGCACAGGTTGTCGGTTACCCCGATGCGCCGGCATTCGGCAGCCACCGCGTCGGCGAACTTTCCTGTACCCACGCAGGGAAAAGCGAAGGGGCTGATGGCATTACAGGGCGCCGTCGGGGATGGCGGAGTCGGCACCTCATTGACGTCGGCGGTCACCGGCGGGGCCGAGGCGAGGGCCAGCATGAACGCACAGACCACGACAGCGGATTGCAGCCACCGGGCGCATGGGGCGCTTGACATGCGCGAAAGATTGTCACGGCTTGGCTATAGGGAGGAGAAATGTTGTCGAACTGTGGGTGTGTTGAAATCACTTCGTTAACATTGGTCTCTTTTGACTCATAGTTCTCATATGCAACTTCAGCCTCTAGCGCTGGGGCCTGGAATTCACCCTCCTGCGATTGGACGGCGCGGCTGACCCCAGCAGTGAATTGCGGGCAGTTTGGCACCGGGTTAGCCTCGCCACGATCCGACGACCGGAAAGGAGCAAGGGTGTTCGTCGACGTTGCCGTGCTGCGTTCGGGCGGTGCTGCTTCCGGCCGCGCAGGTGACCATGCACAGGAAGCGGCTCAACATCTTTCGCGTGCCGCGCTAGAGCCCGGGATCTTCGGTGATTTCGCCGCTGCCGAGACTTTTCACGAAGCCGTGGGCTCGATGCAGGCCCACCACATGGCGCTTTTGCGCCAGCATCGGACTGTCCTTGTCGGCGTTGGTGGTCGCGCATGCCGTGCCGCAGCGGGGTTCACTGAGATGGACGCGAGCAACGCGGCGAGCGTGCAGGCGGTGTGGTGCGACTCCGCTACATAAGCGTCGAGCACCTGATCGCCGCGGCGGGGGGCGACCCCTGGGCTGTGAACACCAGCCTGCAGCGCGGTCGTCCGGCGCAGATCTCGTTCCTGGCAACTGCTTTTCACGACGCCGGCCGCCTGACGAACGAGGCTGAGTCGGCGTTCCGTCAGGCCCGTGACCGGTTCGAGGCGGCGTGGAACCGCGAGAACGGCGACCACCCGATCAACGATGCGGCCGAGGTTCAGCGCGCAACGGGTTCACTCGGCGTGCAGGCCGAGCAGCTGCCGGAGATCGCGATTGATCTGGAACGGATTGCGGCGATCCTGGCTGAAGCGCAGCGCGCATCCGCGGGCCGGATCCGGGCGCTGGAAGGCCGACTGGAGGCCCTCGACCGCGAGCTGAGCGAAGCCCATGCGTTGGTGAACTCCGACCACCTGCCCTTGTCGCACGAAATCGCCCTCGACGGCATCATCGTCGAACTCGAGCAGCGCGCGATTGACGACACCGCGGGGGCGGTGCGAAACGTTGAGCAAATCCGGGAGATGTACGCAGACCTGTTGCGAAGATTGAAGACTCGGATGCGCGAACGAGGTGGTTACGACGGGGCCGTCTCAGCATTGGACGGCGGGGAGGCCAAGCCCGTTCAATCACCCGCGCAAGCAGAACGGGACGTCCACGCGGCACTCGCCGGTGATCAGGCGGCCGCGTCGCGGGTGAATGCGATCTTGGGCTCGATCACCGCTGACCAGTTGGCCGGAAAGGTGCCGCTGTCTCCGGAGCAGGCATCCGTCGTGAGTCAGCTTCAAGCGCAGCAACACGGGATGTCCATCGAAGCTGTGCAGACCGCCGTGCAGCGACTGGGCGACCAACAAGAGATGATCGCCAATTCATGGCAGCTGATGAGCAACCCCGCCCTCACGTTCCCCCGGACCGACCTCAAACCCGATGCGCTGCAGGGGACAGACATCGTCAGGGGCGGCTTCACGCAACTGCCCGACTGTGTCCGGCAGGCGCTGGAAGCGCCGTGGTCGCAGTACTACGACCTCGTGGTGGGACAAATGCTTGCCGGCGGCGACCCCTCGAAGACTGTGGCGGACGTCGTCAAACACGGAAGATCCTCGTTCCAGACCAACACCGAACTAGACCGACGGATGCTCGCCAGGGCATCGGCGATGATGGATGCAACCTTTGGCATGTCTTCGCCGCCTCCCCAAATGCGTCAGGGCGCAATGGTGTTTGATCCGATCGTCGCCGACATCCTCGCCGCCGTATCGCCAGACCACCAGGTCGTGCATGACGTGTTGACCGGTCCCGCGCACGTCGCATTCATGGACAACGTCACTCGCCATTTCTGGAGCGACCACGGCAAAGCCGCAGCGTCGCTCTTCGATTGGACCGAACACGCCGCTCATGGCACCGAGGCCGGGATCGCCGGCGAGACCGCTAGAGCGTACGCCGCGTACATCGGGGCAAGTGAACCGGGATTGTTGCACCTGCCGGGCAATCACACTGTCGGCGAAGTGAATCCGGACTTGGTCCGGGGCTTGGCGCACGGGCTGGCTCCCTACGTCCAAAACATCTCGGGCACAGGCGGATTGGCCGAGTTCGGCGTGATGCAGGACGGCAACCGTGAAAGCGGCGTGATGCCCATCGCCAAGGGAATCTTCGCGGTGCTCAGCACCGACGAAAAGGCATCCGAGTACTTCAACGGCGCAGCCGACCGTGAGGCCCTGATCGCCGAAGGTGCCTACGCCCGACAGGTGGTGAACGGCGAACCCGGCACGGGCGCCTACAACGCCCACCTGCACGATGCGATGACGTTGCGTGGGTTGGTCGATTCCGGGATTCACAGCGCTCTGCAGGCGGATACGGAGAACCGTCACCTGAGCGCCGAAGCGGCCGCGACCGCCGAGTACAACCAGAGGAAGCTCGCTTACGAACTGGGCGCCAAGGTGCTCGGAGCTGGGGTTGACCGTGTTCCGGTAGTCGGTCCGGCCGCCGGCGTCGCGGTCGGAATACTAAGCACGGCACTGGAAAACGACTACGTCGGACTGCCCCCGACGAGTAGTGCGGTGACCGACCATCAGCTACCCCATATGTCCATCGGGCAGGCCGATCGCGAAATCCTCAATGCCGTCATCGCTTCCGGCCGTTCTGTCGAGGGCGTGCCGCCGCAGTACCTCATTGAAGGCCGGATCGGAAGCCCTGACGAGCTGGCGCGCCAGCACATCGAGGTAGACCTTGGCCACTACGACGAAACGCTCAATCAGTTGCTGGCCGGTCTCCTGCGACAGAGCCAGGCCAATGGTCTTGAACAGCCCTTCGTCCCGGATTTGTACATGGTCAATCGCTACGACGCCGTCATCCAGGATCACGACCCGCAGAAGAAGTAGCCGCCTCCCAGCAAAGCCGAATACCGCCGGCGGGCGATCGGCGCTAGCATCGCCCGATACCGAAGGCGCACATCCCTGCCTGCGCGTGACCCAGCGACATCGAGAATCGGAAGGACACCATGAGCGGTGGGGACGACCAACTGAGAATCATTCTCGATCAGCTGTCGCAGCTGCTCGGGATACCGCCGCCGCCGATGATCACCCCCGACCAGTTGGCGACGGGAGCTTCCAGCATCAGCCAGCTGCTGCGCGCGCTCGGCGCGGCGGCCAATGCCGGTGATTCGGCCGACTACGGCGAAGCGCTGGCCGGACACGACGAGCGTGAGGCCAAGACCTCCGATGCACTGGCAAAGTTTCCCGCCAACGAGCAGCAGGCCGCAGCGCAGCTGGCGGGTGTCGGGGGATCCGGCGAGATGGGCCAAATGCTGCAGCAGATGCCGCAAATGGCGTCGGGGATCGCGGGCGGTATCGCGGGAGCTCTCGGCGGTCTGTTGCAGCCGCTGAGTCAGATTCCGCAACAGCTGGCCCAGGCCGGACAGCAGGCCATGCAGGCCGGGATGGGGATGATGCAGCAAGGCGCGGGCGCGGCCGAAGCCGAGCCTGAAGAGCTGGCAGGCGCCGAAAGGGGTCTGGGCAGTGAAGCCGGCGAACTGAGCGGTGCTGGCGGTGGCGGCGGAAGCGGCGGCGGGGGTGTTGAGGGCACCACGCCGACCGCGATGCTGGGACCGCCGCCGACCCCGTCCGCCGGTACTGTGCCCGCGTCGTCGCAGGCCGTGGCACCGGCGCCGACTGCCACTCCAGAGTCGGCGCCGGCGCAGCGCGGGGCGATGGGTGCGATGCCGATGATGCCGCCCAGTGGGATGCATGGGGCCGCCGGCGCGAGCGGCGAAAACAAGCCTGAAACCAAGCGCATCGTGGGGCCGACGGTCAAGAATGGCGCGCCGGTGCAGGGCCGCATCACTGCGCCTCCCATGCCGGCGGTGACCAAGCATGTGGACGGCAAGCCGGTGGCGACGCGGCGGATTGCTCTACCGGAGGTCAAGCGGGACGACGAGGAACGCTGAGGACTGAGCTCGAAGCAAATCCATCTCGCTTGCCTTTTCGCTAGTAATCGCTGACAGTCCCGCTAGCTGATACTTTTCAGCAAAGTCTGACTGGCGAATTTCCGCAGGAACGATACGATCCACGCGTGTCGAATATGCCTCCCTCGCAACTTCCGCCGCCGTGGGCGCCTGCGGCGAGTCGACCGTCTCGGTGGCTCGCGTTTGTGTCGATCGGAATTGCCCTGGTCGCGGTCGGCATCGCCATCGGTGCCTGGTTCCGGCCGCTGCCGAAGAACGAGCCGCTTGCGGCGCCGACGTATTCGAGCCAGCAGGTGGCGGATGCGAAGGCGAAGGTTTGCGCTGCTTATGAGCTGGTGCACCGTGGAGTGCTAGCCAACACGGGACGGTCGGGAGACAACGACCCGACGACACAGCTAGGCCTGGCGGCGAATGCAAGAATTGCACTTTTCGATGGTGGCCAATATTTGCTGAAAACGCTGCAGCGGGAACCCGCTTCGGCAACCGACCTCGCTGACGCCACTCGGGCACTGGCCGACGCATATCAACAGCTTGCCCTCGACTACTTGGCCGAAGCGACCGACGCGACCATTGCCACATCGCGACAAGCCATAGAAACCGCTGGCGGGAAAGTGCGTGAGAACTGTCAATGACATTTCCCCCTGGAAAGTGGACACAGCTCCTCATCGGTAATCAATGGCCTAGTGACCAGGACATGACGATACTTTCGCGTGGCAGAACCAGCAGGGCAGCAACCAAAACGGCTTTTAGTGATTTTGCCGAAGCGCTGCGCGATGCGGAGACGGGCGTGCTATCCGAACAATTTGGTCGCACAATTGAGGATTTGCGCAACGTTTTTCGCATTGGCGAGCGACACTCTCGCGCGGTTGCTGAAAAAAACTCGGTTAAGCAGAGCGCATATGACACGGCCTGCGAGAGCATGCTAAGCCTTCAGCACGAGCTCACCGCTCTGGCCGGAGAGGGCAACCAAGAGATAGAGGATATAGAGAATTCGAAATCTCCCGCGGCAGTGAAGGCTGCAGAAATTGCGAGTTTGATCCTTCACTATCAAACGCTCGCTTGTGTTGTCGCAGCCAAGTATGGCAGCAATGTGATCGACGCGATGCAGCGCATCCTCGACGCGGAAGGTGCTGGCATACAAGCGCGGCCGTTCGCCCAAGCCCAAGGGGCAGATTTGAGCCGAATGTTCCGGCGTCCCAGCGACCAGGCAGAGTTAACTAACCGGGTTCAAGAAATGCTTGGCAACACCGTTCCACCCGAGGTCTTAACGACGGGAAAGTTGCCAGGGTCTATGCCTCATACCGAAACTCAAGCCGTTCAGCAGCCTGAAATTCAATCCGTCGGGACGCTGCCAGCGTCTAAACCACCATTTGCCGGTGGTAGTCACACAACAGCGCCATGCGCGCCCACCGAAGTCTTTCAAACCGGCCAGGCGCCGACCGGTTACGTTCATCGAACGTCAGTCGTGAACCCATCTCCAACACTGCCGTCCACGCCAGCGCCTGCGACACCAGGACCCGCCGCCCCGAGGCTGAGTCCGATGAACTCGCCATTGCCATCAGTAACCGGCGCCCGTAGCGCTATGCCCGAACCTTCGATCGCAGCGCTTCCCCCCACCCCAACCCTCTCCCCCACCGAACTCGCTCAAAGCTTCAACAAGGGCATGGAATCGGGAGCCCCGCTGTCCGCAGCCGCGCACGTAGCGCCCTCGATCCCCGTGACGTCGACAGAACCGCAGATTTCCCATGCCGCGCAGACGATCCCATCAGCAGCTCCCAGCCCGCAGGTGCACGTCCCGGTCGTCGACTCCCCACCGCCGGTCCGCCACGCACCGGCGATGGACGCGGCACCAGCTACTCCCACACCGATAGTCGCTGCGCCCCAGCCGGTTTCGCCACCCGTAACGCCGCAAGCCGTGGGCCCCCTGCCTAGCTACGGCTCCGACATACGGCCTCCGGTCTCGACTGCGACCAGCCCGCCAGCAGCACCGGGCACCCCGTTACCGCCGTCGGCCAACCCGACCTCCGCGCCGGTGACGCCGTCAGCAGCTCAATCGCCCGCGAACCAGCCGGCCGTCGTGCGCCAGACCAGCCCATCCCCCACACCGCCACCTCCATCAGCATTGGGAACCCAGGCCGTCGCCGCGACTGCCGCCGGGGCCACAATGGGTACCATCTCGGCCGAGGACACAGCGCGAAAACGGTTGCAGCGCCTGGTCAACGCGGTCGCGCGTCAGCAACCCCGGCTGGCCTGGGCTGCCGGTGACCACGCCGATAACACCACGTTCCTCGTCACTGATCTGGCTAGCGGCTGGATCCCGCCGGGCATCGAACTGCCGTCCGCGGTGACCCTGCTGGCGCCGGCCCGGCGCCGCGGCAACCTGGAAGCACTACTGGGCGGCGCTACCGTCACCGCCAGCTACACCCCGATCCATCATCTGCCCCATGCCGATAACGAGACCCCGACTTCGTCGCGACCCCGCACCGCCCCGGACGTCAACGATCTCGGATGGGAGCTCAGCCAGGCGACCCAATGGCGTGACGGCCTACCCCGGCTTGCCCATACCCTGGCGAAGGCGGCCTCCGCCGGCACCGGCGTGTTGGATTCCGAGATCAACCTGCTGCGCGAGCATCTCGCGATGACCAGCAAGCGGGTACTGGACAGCTACCCCGACGGAGTCAACGGCCACGAGGTGGGCAACTGGCAGCTGCTTGCCGCAATCGATGCTCTGGTTGCCGGAGATAAGGCGACAGCCAACTACCATCTCGCCTGGTTTCTGGCAGCGAAGGCGCACTGACGGCGCATCCGCAAGCCGCAAGCCCTGAATCCCGTTGCCCAACCAGGGCTTACGACACGACGACAAGCTCATGCGGCCGGTTGTTGACCGACAAAGCACCGTCCGACGTGACTACCACGATGTCTTCGATGCGGGCACCCCAGCGCCCCGGGAAGTAGATGCCCGGTTCGACCGAGAACGCCATGCCTTCCACCAGCGGCAGATCATTGCCCGCAACGATGTAGGGCTCCTCATGCACGCACAACCCGATGCCGTGCCCGGTGCGATGCACGAAATATTCCGCAAGGCCGGCCTCGGCCAGCACATCACGGGCCGCGGCGTCCACCTGCGACGCCGTCACGCCCGGCCGGACCGCATCGCACGCGGCGCGCTGAGCTCGCTGCAACACCGAATAGTGTTGGGCAACTTCAGGACTCGGCTCGCCAATACTGTAGGTACGGGTCGAGTCCGAGTGGTACCCGGGACTGTACAAACCGCCGATGTCGACGACGACGATGTCGCCCTCCGCGAGCTCCCGGTCCGAATACCCGTGGTGCGGGTCAGCCCCGTGCGGACCCGACCCGACAATCACGAATGCCACCTCGGAATGCCCTTCGGCCACAATCGCTCTCGAGATATCTGCGGCCACCTCGGCCTCGGTCCGCCCCGGCACCAGGAACGACGGCACTTGTGCATGCACCCGGTCGATGGCCTCGCCGGCCGCGCGCAACGCCTCGATCTCCAACGGCTCCTTGACCATCCGCAGCTCGCGCAACACGTCAGTGGCGAGCACCGGCGTCACACCCAGCTCAGTAGCCAACGGCAACAGGTGCAGAGCCGGCATGGAATCGCTGACGGCGAAAGCACCGCTTCCCAACGCGGCGGCCACCATCGCGTACGGGTTTTCCCCATCCACCCAGTCCCGCACGCTGACGCTCAATTCCGAAGCCGCAGACTGCTTCAACGAAGCCAGTTCCAGCCGGGGCAGCACCACCGTCGGCGAACCAACGGCAGGCACCACCAAAGCGGTCAACCGCTCGAACGTCTCCGCTCGCGACCCGAGCAGATATCGCAGGTCATATCCGGGCGTGATGACCAGACCAGCCAAGCCGGCCCGCTCGGCCAATCCCGCGGCGGCCCTCAGCCGTCGGGCATACACCGCGGCCTCGAATCGGTCAGTGTCCATGGCAGCCAGGCTAACCGGACGGCCTGGCAGGATGATCAGCATGCCCGCACCCCTGTTGCTGTTGGACGGCGCCAGCATGTGGTTTCGCTCGTACTTCGGGGTGCCGTCCTCGATCAAGGCCCCCGACGGCAGGCCGGTGAACGCCGTTCGCGGATTCATCGATTCGATGGCGGTGGTCATCACCCAGCACAAGCCCAGCAGGCTGGCGGTGTGCCTGGATTTGGACTGGCGCCCGCAGTTCCGGGTCGACCTGATCCCGTCCTACAAGGCGCACCGCGTGGCCGCCGAGGGACCTGCCGGTGAACCCGACATCGAGGAAGTACCCGACGAGCTCACCCCCCAGGTCGACATGATCATGGAGTTGCTGGATGCCTTCGGCATCCCGACGGCCGGTGCGCCCGGTTTCGAGGCCGACGATGTCTTGGGAACCCTGGCCGCACAGGAACGCAACGACCCGGTGGTCGTCGTCAGCGGCGATCGCGACCTGCTGCAGGTGGTCGCCGACGAACCCGTCCCCGTCCGCGTGCTCTATCTGGGCCGGGGTCTGTCGAAGGCGACGCTGTTCGGACCCGCCCAGGTAGCCGAGCAGTACGGGGTTCCGATCGATCGGGCCGGCCCGGCATACGCCGAACTCGCTCTGCTGCGCGGCGATCCGTCCGACGGGCTGCCAGGCGTGCCGGGGGTCGGCGAGAAGACGGCGGCGACACTACTCGCCCAGCACGGCTCACTGGAGCAGATCGTCGCTGCCGCCGAGGATCCAAAGTCGAAGATGGCCAAGGGATTACGGGCGAAAATCAATTCCTCGACGGACTACATCGAGGCGGCTGGCACGGTGGTGCGGGTGGCGACCGACGCACCCGTTACGCTGTCCACGCCCACCGACGAATTGCCGCTGCACGCGGCCCATCCCGAACGCACCGCCGAACTGGCCACCCGCTACGGCGTCGGATCCTCGATCTCTCGGCTGCAGAAAGCGCTCGACGCCCTGTGACTTACTGGGGCCGACCGACCTCGTAGGTGCCCTTGTCATCCTGGAATGTGACCGTGACGTGCTTGTTCGCGCCGTCGATGCTCACGGTGCAGTCGAAGGTGCTGCCCTTCTTGACGACCGGGTCGGAGCCGCCGTTGCACTTGACGTCCTTGACGTTTTTTGCGCCGTAACCGTTGGTCTCGTCGGTGAGGATCGACTGCACGTCGGTGTTCGCCTTGTTCACGTTCAGCTTGGTGGTGACGAAGAACCCGGGAACCACGAAACCGAGCACCAGGATGACGATCACGAACAGCAGCGCGATGCCACCGATGACAGCGCCGAGAAATGCCTTGGAACGCTTCGGACCCTGCGGGGTCTGGCTGTACGGCTGCTGCGGGTACTGACCCGGCTGGCCCGGCTGCCCGTACTGGGGCGGCTGCCCATACTGGGGCTGACCGTACTGCTGTGGCTGTCCGTACTGGGGCGGCTGACCGTACTGCGGGGTGGCACCGTACTGAGTGGCTTGTGATCCGAAGTCCGAACCGTACCCGGGCGACTGCTGGGGATAAGCGGGGTCAGCCGGCTGCTGGTAGCCGGGATACTCCGCGGCGGGGTACGACTGGGCGTGCCATGTCGCGTCCTGATTGCCGCCTTGCTGTTGCCATGGCGATCCCGCCACGGTCGGGTCCGAGGAACCCCCGGGCGGCTGCCATGACTGGTTTGGCCCCTGCGGTCCACTCATCGTTACTCCTCAGTCTGATGTGTCCTCGCCACCGTCGCCCCCGGTGGCCTCTGTACGCATTCCGGATGTAACCGTAGCTCCGGCCTAGCCTACCCGGCGTCAACTGCGACGACGCCGCGCCGAATGTCATTGATAGCGCGCTTGGCTGTGGACCGCACGTCGGGGTCGGGTGCCGCATTGCGGACCTGGTCCAGCAGGTCGAGCACCTGGCGACACCAGCGCACGAAATCGCCTGCTGACAATGGAGATCCGGAACCGTAGGCATCGGCCGCCGCCAGGGTTGCGGCCAGATCACCGGTACGCGCCCAGCGATAGATCACGTGGACGAACCCGTCGTCGGGTTCGCGGGTCTGCCCGATGCGGTGCGTCTGCTCGTCGGCGCGCAACGCCGTGGACAGCCGCGCGGTCTGCCCGAGCGCCTGCCGCAGCCGCGGTGTCGGCACGTCGGTGCCGAACGGGGCGCCGGGGCCGTCACCGCCGCGGGCCTCGTAGAGCACGGTCGAGACCACGGCCGCCAACTCCGGCGGCTTCAGCCCGGCCCAAGCGCCGGTGCGCAGGCACTCGGCCACCAAAAGGTCACTCTCGCTGTAGATCCGCGCCAGCAATCGGCCGTCGTCGGTGACGTGCGGGTCCGTCGGCGGCCCCTGGATGAACTCACGCTCGGTGAGCAGGCCGACGATCCGGTCGAAGGTGCGGGCCAGGGAATTGGTGGCCGCGGCCACCTTCCGTTGCAGCTGCGCGTTGTCGCGTTCGATGCGCAGATAGCGCTCGGCCTGCCTTACCTGCTCCTCCAGACCGGGCGAGTTGTGGGCCGGGTGCCGGCGCAACTGCTCGCGCAGTGACGCCAAGTCCGGGTCGTAGTGCGTGTCCGCCTTGTCACCGCGGCCCGAAGGGACCGTCAGGCCTTCGGCGGCTGAGCGTAGAGCGGAGGCAAGATCGCGTCGTACCCGCGGCTGGCGGTGTTCGACCCGCTTGGGCAGCGTCATCGACCCGACCGGCGGGGTCGCGCCCGAATAGTCCGCGGACGAGATCCGGCCTGCCCACCGATGTTCGGTCAGCACCAGGGGTCGCGGGTCGTCGCGGTCGCGGGCGGATTCCAGGACCACGGCCAGCCCACCGCGCCGGCCGTGGTTGATGTTGATGATGTCGCCGCGTTTCAGGGCGGCGAGGGCATCGCTGGCGGCCTGCCGGCGGTGCAGCCTCGACGCTCGTGCCTGGGACCGCTCGAGTTCGCTGATCCGCGCACGCATCCGTGCGTATTCGAGGATCGGCGCCTCGGGCCCGCCCAGCTCGGCGGCGATCTCGGCGAGCATCGTCTCGCCCCGCTCGATGCCACGCACCAGGCCCACGACCGACCGGTCCGCCTGGTACTGCGCGAACGACTGCTCCAGCAAGCGGTGCGCCTGCTCCGGCCCCAGCTGATGCACCAGGTTGATCGTCATGTTGTACGACGGCGCGAACGAGCTGCGCAGCGGGAAGGTGCGGGTGGATGCCAGGCCTGCCACCTCCGAAGGCTCCACATCCGGGTGCCAGAGCACCACCGCATGGCCCTCGATGTCGATGCCGCGCCGGCCTGCTCGCCCCGTCAGCTGGGTGTACTCCCCCGGCGTCAGCGGCACGTGCTGCTCGCCGTTGAACTTCACCAGCTTTTCCAGCACCACGGTGCGGGCCGGCATGTTGATGCCCAGGGCCAGCGTTTCGGTGGCGAAGACGGCCCGGATCAGGCCGGCGGTGAATAGTTCCTCGACGGTGTGCCGAAAGGCCGGCAGCATGCCGGCGTGATGGGCGGCCAGGCCCCGCAGCAGTCCTTCGCGCCACTCGTAGTAACCCAGCACGGCCAGGTCGTCGTCTGCCAGGTCGCCGCAGCGGTGCTCGATGACCTCGGCGATCTGCGCACGTTCCTCCTCGGTGGTCAGCTTCAGCGGCGAGCGCAGGCACTGCTGCACGGCGGCATCGCAGCCGGCACGGGAGAACACGAAGGTGATGGCCGGCAGCAGCCCGGCCGAGTCCAGCGATGCGATGACGTCGGGCCTGGCGGGTGGGCGGTAGAAGCGCGGCCGGGCGGGCCGTCCGGCATTGCGCCGGCGCGGCTGCCAGTCCGACATGCGGTCGGCTTCGCGGCGGTGTGCGATGTGGCGCAGCAGTTCGGGGTTGACGTGCGGTTTGTCCTTGCTCGAACCCTCGGCGCGATAGTCGAAGAGGTCGAACATTCGCTTGCCGACCAGAACGTGTTGCCACAACGGCACCGGCCGGTGCTCGTCGACCACGACGGTGGTGTCGCCGCGCACCGTCTGGATCCATCCGCCGAATTCCTCGGCATTACTCACCGTCGCAGACAGGCTGACCAGCCGCACCTCGTCGGGCAGATGCAGGATCACTTCCTCCCAGACCGGACCGCGCATCCGGTCGGCCAGGAAATGCACCTCGTCCATTACCACGTGCGAAAGACCCTGCAGCGCAGCCGAATCCGCGTAGAGCATGTTCCGCAGCACTTCGGTGGTCATCACCACCACCGGGGCGTCGGCGTTGACCGAGAGGTCGCCGGTGAGCAGCCCGATCTTGTCCTTGCCGTAGCGCGCCGTCAGGTCCGTGTGCTTCTGATTGCTCAGCGCCTTCAGCGGCGTGGTGTAGAAGCACTTGCCCCCGCCGGCGAGCGCCAGGTGTACGGCGAATTCGCCGACAACCGTCTTGCCGGCGCCGGTGGGCGCGCAGACCAGCACCCCGTGACCGCCTTCGAGGGCGGCACAAGCCCGGCGCTGAAAGTCATCGAGGGGAAAGGCCAGCTCGGCCGCGAACCGGGTCAGCTCCGGCAGGCCCTCCGGGACGGACGGCTCAGGTGACGTCGTCATGTGTTCCGCCGATCACCGACGGCGCCGGTATCGGCGAGGGTGGTTCGATGACGGACGCCTGGTCATCGGGGATCGCAGCGGCGGCGGCTTCGCGCTTGGCCTTTCGCTTGTCATGGATCCGCGCAATCTGGATGGCGAATTCGAGCAGCACCGTGAGCGCCAGACCGAGCGCGGTCATCGAGAACGGGTCGGATCCCGGAGTAAACACCGCGGCGAACAGGAACATCGCGAAGATCAGCCCACGACGCCACGACTTGAGCCGCTCGTAGGTCAGCATGCCGGTGACGTTGAGCATCACGATCAGCAACGGAAATTCGAAGCTGACCCCGAAGACGACCAGCAGATTGATCAGGAAGCCGAAGTAGCGGTCACCCGACAGCGCGGTCACCTGCACGTCGCTGCCGACCGTCAGCAGGAACCCCAGCGCTTTGGCCAGCACCAGGTAGGCCAGGACGGCTCCGGCGACGAAGAGCACCGCAGCCGGAATCACGAAGGCCACGGCGAAGCGGCGCTCCTTCTTGTACAGCCCGGGCGTGATGAACGCCCACAGCTCGTAAAACCACACCGGACAGGCCAGGACGACCCCGGCCGTCATCCCGACTTTGAGCCGCAGCATGAACTGGTCGAACGGCGCGGTGGCCAGCAGCCGGCATTGCCCGTCTGCGCTGATGCTGGCCCGCGCGGACTGGGGCAACGCGCAATAAGGGTGGCGCAGCCACTCGCCGAGGCTCTCCATCCCGAAGATCGGGTGCGAGTACCAGATGAAGCCGAACGCCGTAGTGACCACGATCGCGGCCATCGAAATTAACAGCCGGGTACGCAGCTCGGTCAGATGGTCGACCAGCGACATCGTCCCGTCCGGGTTGACCCGGCTACGCCGGTTACGCGGGTTGAGGCGTTTGAGAGGACCAAAAGCGCGCGCTGAAACCCTGGGACCTTTCACGACATTTGGTCAGAAGTGAGGACGGACTACGCCGGCCGTGCTTCGGTGTGACCCTGCTCGGCGGCGGCTGGCGGTTCGACACGCTGCGACTGCACCGGTGTGGGAGCCGCCGCAGGAGTCTCGATAGACGAGTCGGTCTTGTTCTCGCTCTGCAGCTCACGGACCTCGGACTTGAAAATGCGCAGCGACTTGCCCAATGAGCGCGCCGCATCGGGAAGCCGCTTGGCACCGAACAGGACGATCACCACGACAGCGAGGATCAGCCAGTGCCACGGTTGAAGACTGCCCACTTTGATTACCTCCAGACGTTCACCCGATGCTACCGCAGCACAGGTGCCTGGCCGGGACAAGCGAACCCTTGCACCGCCGCGCGCCGCTCGCTTTAGTACGTCATGCCTGCTCAGAGGTACTTTGCACGGCTTGATACGCCTCGACGCCCGCGACGGCGGCCGCGCGCACCCGCTGGGCGAGCGACTCCGGCGCCAGTACCCGCACGGCCGACCCGAGACCCAGAATCAGCCTGGTCATCCAGTCTTCGGAGGCATAGGTCATGGTGACATCGCAGCAGCCGTCCGGCAGTTCTTGCGGGTCCCGCAGCGGGTAGTACTCGAACATCCAGGACGCTGACG
This sequence comes from Mycobacterium sp. TY814, assembly GCF_030755175.1. Classification (NCBI taxonomy): domain Bacteria; kingdom Bacillati; phylum Actinomycetota; class Actinomycetes; order Mycobacteriales; family Mycobacteriaceae; genus Mycobacterium; species Mycobacterium sp. TY814. Next base: position 1,293,739 of record NZ_JAUFRY010000002.1, on the reverse strand, counting down.
GGTCCAGCCGCAGCGTCGCCGACGGCAGGGCCGGGTCACCGTCGAACAGCGACGTGTCGGGTGGCGACTGCAACACCGGTTCCGGGGGTGCGGCGGGTTCGGCGAGCGCCGTGGCGTCGACGATCCGGTCGAACCGGAACAGCCGGACCCCTTCGGCCTCGCGTGACCAGGCTTCGAGGTAGCTGTGGTCGCCAACCAGCAGGACGCGGATGGGGTCGACGACGCGGGAGGTGAGCGAGTCGTGCGAGGCGGCGTAGTAGTCGATGGTCAACGCTCGCTTGTCGCGCACCGCGGCACGCACCGTCGCGGCGGCGCGACTCTCCATCGGCGCCGGTTCGTCGATGGCGGCCGCGGCGTCGTCGTGCCCGGCGGCCCCGGCCGCCGCGGCGATCTTGGCGATCGCGCTGCGCGCCGCTTCGGGATCGACCACACCGGGAATGTCGGCCAGCGCACGCAGCGCTACCAGCAGTCCGGTCGCCTCCGGCGAGGTCAGCTTGAGCGGCCGGTCGATGCCGGCGGAGAACGTCACCTTGACCGTGTCACCCGAGAACTCGAAATCGATGAGATCACCAGGGTCGTAGCCGGGCAGGCCGCACATCCACAGCTGCTCGAGGTCCTTTTGCAGCTGGTCTTCGGAGACGCCGAGCTCGGCTGCCGCTTCGGTCTTGGTGATGCGGGGGTTGGCCTGCAGGTACGGCACCATGTTGAGCAACCGGACCAGCCGGTCGGATACGGGGGTCATCGACGACACCCTCCTCCGCAACTGGGCGGTACCCCCACTGCATCGTCGCCGGCGCAGTTCATCGGCCCTCCCCGGCGGCTGCCCGCAGCCTGGACAACACATCCTCGCGCAACGACGCCGGCTCGAGCACGATCGCGTCGGCCCCGTAGGCGGCGATCTCCCGGGCAAGCCGGTCGTTGAACCCGATGTCCAGTTCCAGCACCTCGCCGTGGCGCCCGGCCAATTCGCGGGGTCCGACGGAGCGTCCGGCGCGGCGCAGCGCTGTGGCACGTCCGTCGGCAACCCAGACCGTGGCCAGCGCTCCGGTCGGCCCTTCGGCGACCGCGTCGGCGACGATCTGATGCAGGTCGACGCCGTCCGGCACGGTGATCGCGCCCGGCTCACCGATCGCGGTGACATCGGCGCCGATGCGCGAGAGCCGGAAGGTGCGGGTGGCGTCACGGTCGCGGTCATAACCGACCAGATACCAGCGGCCCTTGTCGGTGATCACGCCCCAGGGTTCGACGGTGCGGGTGGTGTACGGCGCCGAACGCGACGACCGGTGCGGGAATTGGACCGCCTGCCGGGAATTGATGGCTTTCAACAGGATTCCGAGAACCTCTTCGGACTCTCGCAGCCCCGGGACGCCGGCCGGAGATGCGATGGATACCGAAGCCCCGGTGTCCACGGGATCGACGTCGACACCGGCCGCGCGCAGCTTGAGCAGCGCGCCCTGGGTTGCGGTGATCAACTCGGGTGACTTCCACAGCTGGGTGGCGACCGCGACCGCGGCGGCCTCTTCCCGGGTCAGGTCGACGGGCGGCAGCGCGTAGGCGTCGCGGTTGATCCGGTAGCCCTCGGTGGGGTTGAGGTTGGAGACCTTGCCCACTTCCAGGGGTATGCCGAGGTCGCGCAGTTCGTTCTTGTCGCGTTCGAACATGCGGGAAAACGCTTCTGCGGAGGGGCTGTCGGCGTACCCGGCGACGCTGGACCTGATTTTGTCGGCCGTGATGTAGCCACGGGTGGACAACAGCGCGATGACCAGATTGACCAGTCGCTCAACTTTGTTGATGGGCATCCGGTCCAGATTAAGGGTTACATGCTCGCGATCAGTCGCTTGACCCGCTCGTCGACGGCGCGGAACGGATCCTTGCACAGCACCGTGCGCTGAGCCTGGTCGTTGAGCTTGAGGTGCACCCAGTCAACGGTGAAGTCGCGGCCGGCGGCCTGCGCGGCACTGATGAACTCACCGCGCAGCCGGGCACGGGTGGTCTGCGGCGGGTGGTCGACGGCGTCGGCGATTTCCTCGTCGGTGGTCACCCGGGCCGCCAGGCCCTTGCGCTGCAGCAGGTCGAAGACGCCGCGGCCGCGCTTGATGTCGTGATAGGCAAGGTCCAGCTGGGCGATCTTGGCGTCGGACAGCTCCATGTTGTAGCGGTCCTGGTAGCGCTGGAAGAGCTTGCGCTTGATCACCCAGTCGATCTCGGTGTCGACCTTCGCGAAGTCCTGGCTCTCGACGGCGTCGAGCTGGCGGCCCCACAGGTCGACCACCTGCTCGATCTGCGCGTTGGGTTCCCGGGTCTGCAGATGCTCGACGGCACGGCTGTAGTACTCGCGCTGAATGTCCAGGGCACTGGCCTGACGTCCGCCGGCCAGCCGGACCGGCCGGCGACCGGTGGTGTCGTGGCTGACCTCGCGGATGGCGCGGATGGGGTTGTCCAGTGAGAAGTCCCGGAACGCGACTCCGGCCTCGATCATTTCCAGCACCAGTGCGGCGGTGCCCACCTTGAGCATGGTGGTGGTTTCGCACATGTTGGAATCGCCGACGATGACGTGCAGCCGCCGGTACTTCTCGGCGTCGGCGTGCGGCTCGTCGCGGGTGTTGATGATCGGCCGGCTGCGAGTGGTCGCGCTCGAGACGCCCTCCCAGATGTGCTCGGCGCGCTGCGACAGGCAGAAGGTGGCGGCCTTCGGCGTCTGCAAAACCTTGCCGGCCCCGCAGATCAGCTGACGGGTGACCAGGAACGGCAACAGGACATCGGAGATCCGGGAGAACTCGCCGGCCCGAACGATCAGATAATTCTCGTGGCAGCCGTAGGAGTTGCCCGCCGAGTCGGTGTTGTTCTTGAACAGGTAGATGTCGCCGCCGATGCCCTCGTCGGCAAGCCGCTGCTCGGCATCGATGAGCAGATCTTCGAGCACCCATTCACCGGCCCGGTCATGGGTGACCAACTGGACCAGGCTGTCGCATTCCGCGGTCGCGTACTCGGGGTGGCTGCCCACGTCGAGATACAAGCGCGCGCCATTTCGCAGGAAAACATTCGAGCTGCGACCCCACGACACCACCCGCCGGAAAAGGTAGCGGGCCACCTCGTCCGGAGACAGTCGGCGATGCCCGTGAAAGGTGCAGGTGACACCGAACTCTGTCTCGATGCCCATAATTCGTCGCTGCACGTAATCGAGGGTACTTGTTGTCGAAATGTCGCGGCGCGCAAGCCACGCCCTCGTTACCACATCGCTGCGGTTGGCCCGCGAATCCACCATGGGGATTGGATATGATGGCGCGTGCCCCCTTCGGGCGTCGGGGTGTCAGATAATCCTCCCGCGCGGAATGTGACGAACCATTTCAGAAAATCTGCTTCCGGGCAGTGACGCAGACAGAGCTCGCGTGCAAGCGCTTCGCCGCTACCACGTGCTCGGCATGCCCCCCGACCGGGTAGTCCAGCGAATTCCGGGGTTAGCCGCTCGGTCTCTCGGTATGCCCATGGCGACGGTGTCGATGGTCGGCGAGGACGACATCTACCTGATGGCCGCGTACGGCCTGCCCGCCCCGGACCAGATCCCGCGGGATGAGGGTTTGTGTGCCTCGGCCGTGATGGGCACGACGCCGTACGTGGTGCAGGACGCGCTCACCGATCACCGGACCGCCGGCAACCGGTTGGTGCACGCTCACCAGATCCGTTTCTACGCATGCGCCCCGGTCGTGACCCCTGACGGATACAGCCTGGGTGCGGTGGCCGTGATGGACACCGAGGTGCGGACCCTGTCAGAGACGCAAGTGTCGGTGCTGCAAGACCTCGCCGCGATCGTGATGGAGCAGCTGGATTTGCGGCTGGCCTCGTTGGATGCGCTGGGCGTGGAACGCGGCCTACGCAGTGCCGCCGAATACGCGCGCGACGATGCTCGCTTCGAGCGCTACCACGCGCAGCAGGCGCGTGATACGGCGCGCCGTGACCTCGACGAAGCGCAACGCGAGCGTGATGACGCACGCCTGGATCGTGACGTCGCGATCCGGGACCGCAATATCGCGGAGTACGACCGCGACCTGACCGAGGAATACGCCGCGGTCCTGCAGCGAACCTTGCTGCCCCCGATGCTGCCAACGATCGAGGGCGCATCTTTGGCGGCTCACTACCATCCCGCCTCCGCGCGCCGGATCGGCGGTGACTTCTACGACGTGTTCGCCCTGGCTGACGACCGGTGGGCGTTTTTCATCGGCGACGTCGAGGGGCATGGGGTGGATGCCGCCGTGGTCACCTCGCTCATCCGGTACACGTTGCGGTCTGCTGCGTTGCATTACAGCGACCCCACCGAAGGGCTGGCCGAACTCAACGCGGTCTTGTTGCGCGAGCTGGACACCCGGCGCTTCTGCACTGTGCTGTTCGGGACCCTGAAGCGGCTCCCGGGCGGCGAGGGCTTTGCCATCACCATCGCCACCGGCGGTCACCCCCCGGCGTTGCTGCTCGATCCCGCCAACCGGACGGCAACGCAGGTCCGCTCCGACGAAGGAACACTGGTCGGGTTGCGGGCAGACGCCACATTCCACTCCTGCGACGTCACACTGCGTCCAGGTCAGACGCTGTTGTTCTACACCGACGGCATCGTCGAAGCCCGTCGCGGTGCCAACCCGTTCAACGAAGACAGCCTGGCCGCCTTCGCCGCCGAACACGCGGGGCCGGAAGTCAGGGGCCTGATCGACGAACTGGCCACCCTCATCCCCAAACTCGGACCGGAGGACGACATCGCGCTGCTCGCGATCAGAGCTCGCTGACAACGCTTCCATCCCCGTTATCGATCTACCTAATCGAAAAGTTAGGCTGTCCGAAACTTTCAGGTGAAGTCTTCGGAGGGCTGACTGGATGACGGCGGCTGTGTGGATGGCACTACCGCCGGAGGTGCACTCCGCGCTGTTGAGCCAGGGGCCGGGTCCGGGTCCGCTGGCAGCGGCGGCAGCAGCCTGGCGTGCCCTCAGCGTTGAATACGCCGTCGCGGCCGACGAGATCAGCACGCTGACCGCCGCGACGCAGCAAGCGTGGGAGGGGGCGGGGGCTTCCTCGTGGACGGCCGCCCACCAGCCCTTCGCAGCATGGTTGCTGCAGGCCAGCGCCGACAGCGCCGCGGCGGCCTGCCGGCACGAGATTGCCGAGGCGGCCTACTCCGCCGCTCTGGCCGCCATGCCGACCCTGTCGGAACTGGCTGCCAACCACGCCCTCCACGCAGCCCTGGTGACGACGAACTTCTTCGGAATCAATGCCATTCCGATCGCGCTGAATGAGGCCGACTATGTCCGGATGTGGATTCAGGCCGCCACCACGATGAGCGTCTACGAGACGAGTGCGACAGCAGCGGTCGCGTCGGCGCCATCACCGGTTCCGGCGCCGCAAATCGTCCGCTCTGCCGCGCCGGCGCAAGCTCAACCCGCTGCATCCCTCGACCCGGTGCGAATCGCTCTCAAGGCGCTGGAACCGATTCTGAACGAATTCGGAATCAACCCACTGATCCGTAATCCGTTGGTATCCAACGTCGTGACGACCTTCATCGCCGACGTCCTGGAAAACTTCGGTGTGTACTGGGACCCCGCCGCCGGAATGCTCAACGGTCTTGACTACGAGTACTACGCGGATGCCACCCAGCCGATGTGGTACCTCGCCCGGGGCCTCGAACTGATCGGGGACTCCATGCAGATGTCGCAGAACCCGGCACAGGCTGTGCAGTACATGCTGGCCCTGGCGATCTTCGATTGGCCGACTCATATCGCCCAGTTGGGCACCGCCATCACCCAGTCCCCGCTGCTGCTGGCCGCGGCCGGCGGCGCGGTGGTGGTTCCGGCCGCGTCGGCCGGTGGATTAGCCGGCCTGGCAGGGCTGGCCGCGCCGCCCCAACCGATGGCCGCGCCCGAGCCGCTGACCGGAGCGGACGAGCCCAGCTCGTGGCACCTCGCGGGATCGAGTTCTGCGCCGACAGGAGTCGCTACAGCCCCGACGTCCACTCCGGCACCCGCCCCCGCTCCCACGAGCGCGCCCGCTCCGATCTCTTCGCTGCCGACCACATCACCCGGACCAGCCGCCGGGTTTGCACCGCCCTACGCGGTGGGCCCGCCCGGTATCGGATTCGGTTCAGGCATGGCGGCCGGCGCCAGCGCCAGCGTCAGGAAAAAGGCCGCCGAACCCGATCGCGCGCCGGCGGCAGCGCAGTCGCGGGCGGCCGAGCGCCGAAAGGCACGGGCTAGGCAGCGGTCCCGCACCATCCAGCGTCAGCCCGGCGACGAGTACCTGGACATGGACGGCGACGTCGAGCCGGACTGGGACGAACCGCTCGGCACACCAGACTCCACGGCGTCAGACCGAGGTGCGCAACGGCTCGGACTGGCCGGGACGCTCAGCCAGCACACCGTGACCCAGGCCGCCGGACTGACGAGGCTGCACGATGGCCAGTTCGACGACGGCCCTACCCTGCCGATGCTGCCCAACACCTGGCGGTGAGGCGGCGACTACGACGAGGAGTCGCCCTCGGGTTCTGCCTGTTTCTCCGGGCTCTCCGGCTGTTCGGCACCTCCGGCGGCCTCGCGGGTAGCCTCGTCCGTGGCCTCGTCCTTGGCCTCGTCCTTGGCCTCGGCGGAATCCGACTCCTGCAGTAGTGATTCCAGGGTCGCGCGGTTGATCCGGCGGAATGCCCGTCGCGGCCGGTTGGCGTCCAGGATCGCAACTTCCAGGCTGGCAACACCGAGCGCGGGCTGGCCATTGGTGGCGTTGTCGCCGCTGTTGGCCCGCAACGCGTTGACCGCCACTTTGAGTGCAGAGGCGAGGTCGGCGTTTTCGGCGTAGGACTCCTTGAGCGCGTTGATGATCGGTTCGGTGGTGCCACCCATCACCACGTAATGCGGCTCATCGGCGATCGACCCGTCATAGGTGATCCGGTACAGCTCGGGCGCTTTCGTCTCGCCGTAGTGGGCCACCTCCGCGACACACAACTCGACCTCGTAGGGCTTGGCCTGTTCGGTGAAGATGCTGCCCAAGGTCTGAGCGTAGACGTTGGCCAGCTGGCGGCCGGTGACGTCGCGGCGGTCGTAGGCATAGCCCCGCGTGTCGGCGAATTGGATTCCGCCGCGCCGCAGGTTGTCGAATTCGTTGAACTTGCCGGCGGCGGCGAACCCCACCCGGTCGTAGAGTTCGCTGATCTTCTGCAGCGACCGCGACGGGTTTTCCGCGACGAACAGCACGCCGTCGGAGTACGCCAACACCACGACGCTGCGACCGCGGGCGATGCCCTTACGTGCGAGCTCACTGCGCTCGCGCATCGCCTGTTCAGGCGAGATGAAATACGGGAAGCTCACTTCTCACCACCGTCGGGGCCGAAAGTGTCGGCGCGCGAACGAGTTTCGATGACTCCTCGGGCCAGTTCCGCGATGCGCCGCTCCGGTATCTCCATCGCTCCGTCCGCGTCGATCGTGACCGCGGTCGGGTAGATGCCGCGGACCAGGTCCGGTCCGCCGGTCGCCGAGTCGTCGTCGGCGGCGTCGTACAACGCCTCCACGGCCACCTTCAGAGCCGAATCCGCATCCGAGACTTGCGAATACAGCTTCTTGATCGACGACTTCGCGAAGATCGACCCCGAGCCCACTGACTGGTATCCCTCTTCCTCGATGTTCCAGCCGCCCGCGGCGTCGAAGGAGACGATGCGTCCGGCCGACTCGGCATCAGCGGCGTGAATGTCGTAGCCCACCAGCAACGGCAGCGCGACCAGCCCCTGCATTGCGGCCGGCAGGTTGCCACGGACCATGATGGCCAGCCGGTTCACCTTGCCGGCGAAGGTCAGTGGGACACCTTCCAGCTTTTCGTAGTGCTCGAGTTCGACCGCGTAGAGTCGCGCGAACTCGACCGCGATGGCTGCCGTTCCGGCGATGCCGGTGGCGGTGTAGTCGTCGGTGATGTAGACCTTGCGGACATCGCGGCCCGCGATCATGTTGCCCTGTGTCGAGCGGCGGTCGCCGGCGATCAGGACACCGCCGGGGTACTTGAGCGCGACGATGGTGGTGCCGTGCGGCAGCTGGTCACCCACGGTGGCGCTGCTGAGACTTGCGGGAAGCAGGTCAGGCGCCTGGCGACGCAGGAAATCCGCGAAGGACGACAGGTCTACGGATCCGGGTTGTGCTGAATTGATGGACAGGCGATCGGGCAACGGCCAGGTCACTGTCCGCCCTTTTGGACGTAAGCGCGCACGAAGTCCTCGGCGTTCTCTTCGAGCACGTCGTCGATCTCGTCGAGCAGATCGTCGGTGTCCTCGGTCAGCTTCTCGCGACGCTCCTGACCTGCGGCCGCCGCGCCGGTGACGTCATCGTCGTCGCCGCCACCACCGCCGCGTTTAGTCTGCTCCTGCGCCATCGCCGCCTCCTGCTTGTCATGAGCCGCTGGCGCCGTCACACGCCCGCAGGCTTTTCTCTACCCTACCGTTGCCCACCGACAATTCGTCGGTCTAACCACCACCTAAGCATCACTGCCCGACGCCGCCCCTCGACGCCACGCGCCTGGGGGCACCCCCACCTGGGGCCGCACCGATCCCCACGGTCGTCGCACTAACTCGTGAGCTGTTCTACCAGTTCGACGGCGCTGTCCACCGAATCGAGCAGCGCGCCGACGTGCGCCTTGCTGCCCCGCAGCGGCTCCAGCGTCGGGATCCGGACGAGCGAATCGCCGCCCAGATCGAAAATCACCGAGTCCCAGCTCGCCGCGGCGATGTCGGCCCCGAACCGGCGCAGACATTCGCCGCGGAAGTACGCGCGGGTGTCCGTCGGCGGATTGTCCACCGCCGCCAGTACCTGTTGCTCGGTGACAAGCCGCTTCATCGAGCCGCGCGCCACGAGACGGTTGTACAGGCCCTTGTCGAGTCGCACGTCCGAGTACTGCAGGTCCACCAGGTGCAGGCGCGGCGCCGACCAGTTCAGGTTCTCCCGCTGCCGGAAGCCTTCGAGCAACCGCAGCTTGGCCGGCCAGTCCAGTAACTCGGCACACTCCATCGGGTCGCGCTCGAGCAGGTCGAGCGCCTCGGCCCAGGTCTCCACCACATGCGAGGCCCTTGGGTCCGGGTCGCGGCTGTCGACCAACTTGGCCACTCGGTCCAGATAGATCCGCTGCAGCGCAAGGCCGGTCAGTTCCCGGCCGTCGACCAGTGCGACGGTTTGACGCAGGGACGGGTCGCGGCTGATCGCGTGGACGGCGTGTACCGGGCGCGCCAGCGCCAGATCGCTCAGATCGACGCCTTCCTCGATCAGGTCGAGGACCAGCGCCGTGGTGCCCAGCTTGAGGTAGGTCGACGTCTCGGCCAGGTTGGCGTCGCCGATGATGACATGCAGCCGGCGGTACCTGTCGGCGTCGGCGTGCGGCTCGTCGCGGGTGTTGATGATGCCCCGCTTGAGGGTGGTCTCCAGTCCGACCTCGACCTCGATGTAGTCCGAACGTTGCGACAGCTGGAAACCGGCCTCGTCCCCCGAGGCACCGATACCCACCCGACCGGATCCGGTCACCACCTGCCGCGACACCAGGAACGGGGTGAGCCCGGCGATGATCGACGAGAACGGCGTCTGCCGCGACATCAGGTAGTTCTCGTGCGACCCGTAGGACGCGCCCTTGCCGTCGACGTTGTTCTTGTAGAGCTGCAGCTTGGCCGCTCCGGGGACGCTCGCGACATGGCGGGCAGCGGCCTCCATCACGCGCTCACCGGCCTTGTCCCAGATCACCGCGTCCATCGGGTCGGTGCACTCGGGCGCCGAGTACTCCGGGTGGGCGTGGTCGACGTAGAGCCGCGCACCGTTGGTCAGGATCATGTTGGCGGCGCCGACCTCGTCGGCGTCGACCACCGGCGGCGGACCGGCCGAGCGGCTCAGGTCGAAGCCGCGGGCGTCGCGCAGTGGCGACTCGACCTCGTAGTCCCAGCGGGTTCGCTTGGCGCGCTGGATGCCGGCGGCGGCGGCGTAGGCCAGTACCGCCTGTGTCGAAGTGAGGATCGGGTTGGCGGTCGGGTCCGACGGCGAGGAGATGCCGTACTCGACCTCCGTCCCGATAATCCGTTGCATGAGTTAAAGACTACGGTCCCGCTGTGACCCCCGATCAGGAGCGGGTGGCTGACGCCGGAATTCCGCCTCTCGTCACGTGCGCCCGCCGCGGCCGTCCGCCATTAATGTGAGCCGCCATGAGCCCTTTTGTGCGCTCGCCGGTACGCCGGGCGTCGGTGACCGACGAGGCTGAAAGCTGGTTTCTGGAACGCGGCCTGCCCTCGGTATTGACGACTCGCGGGAGGTGGCGGCGGCTGTGGTCGCGATCGGCTCCGATGTTGGCGGCCTATGCGACCATGCACTGCTGGACCGTGCCGATCCTGTTCCTTACCGACGGCCAGAAAGAAGTCGTCATCGACGACAATCCGTCGGCCAGGGAGTGGTCGCTGCTCGGGCTTATCGGCCTTGCACCCTTGGCGATGGCGCTGGCCGGATGGTGGGTGTCCCGCATCTCCGACCGTCGGTACCGCGCCCTGGCATCCACCGCGGCAATCACCGTTGTGGGGATCGTCATCGTCGTGGAAACGGACCCGTCGCACCTTCCCGAAGCCGTCGTGACCGCGGTGGTGTTGATGGTGCTGACCGGCTGCGGAGTCGGGTCGGTCGTCGGGTGGGCGGCACGCATGACGCTGTCGCACCTCACCTCGATCGGAGCACTAGCGGTGCGGGCACTACCGGTGGTGCTGCTGACGACACTGGTGTTCTTCAACGGCAACGTCTGGTTGATGTCGGCGATGATCAGCGGCGATCGGCTAGCTGTGGCAATTCTTTTCCTGGTCGGAATCGCCGCGGCGTTCGTGGTCTCTGCGACGGCCGAGCGGGTCAGGCCGATGTTGCGCTCACCGGCGGTGGTGCCCCAGGACTCCGAACGCCTGGCCGGTACGCCGTTCGAGGCGATGTCTGATCCAGCGAACAGTCCCAAGCTGACCCGCGCCGAGCGCGTCAACGTGATCTTCGTGCTGGCCGCCTCGCAACTGGCGCAGATCGCGGTGGTCGCCGCGCTGACGGCGAGCATTTACGTGACCCTCGGCCTGATTGTGCTCACGCCCGCCCTGCTCAAGGAGTGGGCCCGCACGACCGATAACGACACAACCGTGCTGGGTCTGACGGTCCCGGTGCCCGACTCACTGGTGCACCTGTGCCTGTTCCTGGGCGCGTTGACGTTCATGTACATCAGCGCCCGGGCAGCCGGCGACGACGATTACCGGTCGAATTTCGTCGACCCGCTGATTGGTGATCTGCATGCCACCCTGACCGCGCGGAACCGCTATCGCAATCGGATGGCGAACGCGCCGGTGACCAGTGTTGACGGCGCTGACCTGGGTGATTAGGTTCACCCTGGTGTCAGCCCCTCAATCGCCCTCAGCAGCCCACCAAGATTCGGGCGACCTTTCCGGGAAACGTTACGGCGAAGTGCTTCTCGTAACGCCCGGCGAGGCAGGCCCTCAGGCCACCGTCTATAACAGCTTCCCCCTCAACGACTGTCCCGCCGACCTGTGGACGGCGTTGGACGCCCATGCCATCGCGACCGAAAACGGCGCCGCCACAGCACTTCTCAACGGCCCACGCTATTGGCTGATGAACAGCATCGAAAAGACTCAGCAGGGCCCGCAGATCATCAAGAACTTCGGCGGCATCGACATGATCCTGCAGGCCACGGTGCTGCTCGCGTCGATGAACCCGAATCCGTACACCGTGAATCAGGTCAGCCGGAACACCGTTTTCGTCTTCGACGCCGGCCAAGAGGTCTACGAACTGCAGGATCCGCACGGCCGACAATGGGTCATGCAGACCTGGAGTCAGGTCGTCGACCCCAAGCTTTCACGCGCCGATCTGCCCAAGCTAGGCGATCGGCTCAACCTGCCTGCGGGCTGGACCTTTCATGCGCGGGTGCTCCCCGAGACACTGCGGGTGGACACCACCACGCAGGCCGCGCAGGTGATCCAGGACGACCTGACCAACAGCTATTCGCTGGTGAGTTAGCGGTTCGCCATCCAGCTGCGGTGTTTGACCGCCGCCTTTCGCGCGGCTTTGGCCAGCGCTTTGTGTTGTAGGTGGTGTCCGAGCGCGTCAAGTACGACTGCGGTTTCAGGTGCGGGATGGCGCCACATGTCATCGAGCAGCCCGAACGGTTCAGGGAAGCTGCCGAAGAATTCGCACAGCTCTTTCGGGTCGTCCACGCCGGCCGCGAGCACATCCACGATGACCGTCATGTCGATGAAACTGCCAACCGTCTCCGCATCGGCCCGCCCCTGCGACATAAGCCACAGTGCCGCATGGCCGGCGACCGGTGTGTCCAGCAATTGACGGACGAACGGCTCCGCCACGTCGATGTCGAAATGGTCCAGCACCGAGAGCGCCATTCCGCGACTCGCTCCGTTGGAAGCCGCCACGATTGCTTCGGTGAGCATCTGCACCCGCTCCGTGGTCGGCCGCTCCGCCTGCCAAGCCGCGATCAGCGCCTCCCGGTCCGTGTCGCCGGCTGAAAACAGCGCGTCGATCAGAGCGGGGGCGTCAGCGTGGACGACATCTTCGGCGCGCCTTAGCACGTATCCCGCGTCACCGAGATAGTCCGGCAGGACATGGCGGCCGAACGCCGTAAGCGCCACCGTGCCGCCGGTCCAGACAGTGGGACCGAATGGCTCGGGCACTTCCTGCCGATCGGTCCAAAGGACCACACCGGCTTGCTCGAGCACCTCGAAGATGCGGCTCATATCCGCCTCGATGGACTCGTAGTTCCATTCATCGTCAGGATCGAGCAGTTCGTGTTTCGTGGTCGCCGCCGACTGCGCCCACTCCACCATGGCGTCGAAGGACTCGACGGCGCCCGGTGCGAGCAGTGGCGCCAGCCAGTGCACGATTCCATCGTCGAGTAGTTGGCGCAGTTCAAGCGAGTACAGCCAGGAATCGGAGATTTCGACTTCCAGCGGGCCCCGCTGCACGAGCGCCGCGAAAAGTGCCTCTGCCTGCTGCACGGCCGGGCGCGCTGCCCACGCCTTCACCGGAACCAGGCGACCTTTAAGCGCCCGGACCGCGCCGGCGTGCCTGGCAAAGGTGACGATGAAATCCAGCCGGCGCAACGACCTCGTAGATTTCGCACTGATCGTGGTGCCGCCGAGCTGCATCTCCATCATGTCGCCGGTTTCCAGCAGGTCCACCAGCGCCCGGCCATCTGCCAGCTTCAGGTTGCCGTTCTCGGTCAGTTGCTTCCCGTCTGGACCCAGGTACGCGCACAGCGTCCTGAACTTCGCCAGCAACGGCGCGGCAGCCGCAGCAGCTTCGACCTCGGCTGCTGGTGGCCGCAGGTATACGAACGGCAACTCGTAAGTGCGCTGCGGTTGTTCGGAATACTCCTCGACGCTCGACGGGTCCTGTACCTCCGCCAGCAGGGCCGGCATCAGATCGTCGACCAGCCCGATCAGCCGGGTGGCGCGCTTGCGGCCGCCGACCAGCCGTCCGGTGGCCGCCATGAACTCGAGGTAGATCTGGACGGCGTCGCACAGAAAGGGAACGACCTCAGCCCGGCCCGCCAGCCGCGGTGGGCACCACTTCAACATCAGGTCGGCGATGTCGCTCGGCGCGAAGTCGTCCAGCACGCCGTCGGAGTCGCGGTACCGCCAATCCAGCACGAACCCTACGTTGACGACCGTTCCGGAACGCTCGATCTCCGGGAGGTCCAGCCACCCGTTGAGCTCTTCCAGAAGCACCCCGCGGGTATCGGCGTAGGCGTCCTCTTCACCAGGACCAAAGCGCAATCGCACCCGCGCGACTCTAATTGGCCTGGCGGACAAGCGTCCGCCGTTATCTACAGGTACTGACCCAGGTTCGACTCGGTGTCGATGGCCCGCGACGCGCTCGACGACTTGCCGGTGACCAGGGTGCGGATGTACACGATCCGCTCACCCTTCTTGCCCGAGATCCGCGCCCAGTCATCGGGGTTGGTGGTGTTGGGCAGGTCCTCGTTCTCGGCGAACTCGTCGACGATCGAGTCGAGCAGGTGCTGGATGCGCAGACCCGGCTGGCCCGTCTCCAACACCGACTTGATCGCGTTCTTCTTCGCGCGGTCGACCACGTTCTGGATCATCGCCCCGGAGTTGAAGTCTTTGAAGTACATGACTTCCTTGTCACCGTTGGCGTAGGTGACTTCCAGGAACCGGTTGTCGTCGATCTCGGCGTACATCCGCTCGACGACCTTCTCGATCATCGCCCTGATGCAGGCACTGCGGTCGCCGTTGAACTCGGCGAGATCGTCAGCGTGCACCGGAAGGGTCTCGACCAGGTACTTCGAGAAGATGTCCTGTGCGGCTTCGGCATCCGGACGCTCGATCTTGATCTTCACGTCAAGACGGCCGGGCCGCAGGATGGCCGGGTCGATCATGTCCTCGCGGTTGGAGGCGCCGATCACGATGACGTTCTCCAAGCCTTCGACGCCGTCGATCTCCGAAAGCAGCTGAGGCACCACCGTGGTCTCGACGTCCGACGAGACACCGGTGCCGCGGGTGCGGAAGATCGAGTCCATCTCGTCGAAGAACACGATCACCGGGGTGCCCTCGGAGGCCTTCTCGCGGGCCCGCTGGAAGATCAGCCGGATGTGGCGTTCGGTCTCTCCGACGAACTTGTTGAGCAGCTCGGGACCCTTGATGTTGAGGAAGTACGACTTCGCCTCGCGGGCGTCGTCGCCGCGAAGATCGGCCATCTTTTTGGCCAGCGAGTTGGCGACGGCCTTGGCGATCAGCGTCTTACCGCAACCGGGCGGACCGTAGAGCAGCACGCCTTTGGGCGGACGCAACGCGTACTCGCGATACAGCTCCTTGTGCAGAAACGGCAGTTCGACGGCGTCGCGGATCTGTTCGATCTGACGCGTCAGGCCACCGATGTCCTCGTAGCTGACGTCGGGCACCTCTTCGAGCACCAGGTCCTCGACCTCGGCCTTGGGAATGCGCTCGAAGGCGTACCCGGCCTTGGTGTCCACCAGCAGCGAGTCCCCCGGACGCAACCGGCGGGGCCGGGTGTCGTCGTTGAGCGCGTCGGGGTGGCCTTCCGGCAGATCCTCGGCAACAAGCGGCTCGGCCAGCCACACGATGCGCTCCTCGTCGGCGTGGCCGACCACGAGGGCACGGTGACCGTCGCCCAGCACCTCGCGCAACGTCGAGATCTCGCCGACCGACTCGTACGTTCCGGCCTCGACCACCGTCAGCGCCTCGTTGAGCCGGACCGTCTGGCCCTTCTTCAGCACGGAGGTGTCGATGTTGGGCGAGCATGTCAGGCGCATCTTGCGGCCGGAGGTGAACACGTCGACGGTCTCGTCGTCATGGGTGCCCAGCAGGACGCCATAGCCGCTCGGTGGTTGCCCCAGCCGGTCGACTTCTTCCCGCAATGCCAGCAACTGCTGACGGGCCTCTTTAAGAGTTTCCATTAATTTGGAATTGCGGGCCGCAAGGGAGTCGATTCGGGCCTCGAGCTGATGCACGTCGCGCGCCGAACGCGCCGGGCTCTGGTGGGCAACCGCGTTGTCGAGTTGCTCGCGCAGAGCCGCGGCCTCACGCCGCAGCTGTTCGAGTTCGGCAGCATCGTCGCTGGACAGGGGGATATCGCGAGATGTCTTGAATGCTTCAGAACGCTCTGAGTCACCCATGTTGCGCTCCTTTCCCGCACCAGGAATAGGTGTGGCGGATACCCTCAACGCTACCGGTCAACCACGATCGATGTGGGCAGTCAAATGCCGTTTGAAAGTTACAAGTTGGGTCACGCTGGTAATCTCGCCTTCTATTCGGGCCGAGCGAAAGGACTTCCGTGACCGCGAAATCCCTAGCCACAGGCGTTCTGACCGCTCCATTCGCGCCTTCCGCGGTCTGCGATGTGACGTGCAACGCAATCGGCTTCGTCGCCTGTAATTGAGGCTGTCCCGGATGTCCGGCAACGTCTGCGTAACACTGGGCACCGCCGCCACTGCGGTGGTGATCACGATGACGGGTTGTTCGCACAACACCGCGAGACAGTTGGACTCGGCGCAGACACCTGGACCACCGCCCACGTCCATCACATCCGTGGCTCCTCCTAGCGCTCCCCTGCCACCGCCCGAAGCTCTCACCGATGTGCTGGCCCGCCTCGCTGACCCGGCCGTGCCGGGCAGCAACAAACTCAACCTCGTGCAGGGGTCGACCCCGGAGGCGGCCACGGCGCTGGACAGGTTCACCAACGCCGCGCGCGACGGCGGCTACTTGCCGATGACGTTCACGGCGAACAACGTCGCGTGGTCGGCCACGGACGCGGGTTGCGTGCTGGCCACCGTCGTCGTCAACACGGCCAATCCAGAGCGTCGGGAATTCACCTTCCCAATGGAGTTCACGCCCGCCCAGGGAGGTTGGCAGCTGTCCCGCAAGACCGCGGAGATGCTGCTGGCTCTGCAGAACTCGCGAAACTCGACAGCGGCGCCCTCGCCGGCTTCACCAAGCCCGTCGCCGAGCCCCGCCCCCACCCCGGCGGCCGGACCCTCGCCGACGCCGTCGCCGACGCCCTGACTCGATGTGGATCGGTTGGCTCGAATTCGACGTGCTGCTGGGCGATGTGCGCTCGCTCAAACAGAAGCGTTCGGTGATCCGCCCGGTGGTGGCCGAGTTGCAGCGCAAGTTCAGCGTTTCGGCGGCTGAGACCGATTCGCACGATCTGCATCGGCGGGCCGGGATCGGCGTGGCCATGGTGTCGCGAGACCGGGCCCATGCCGTGGATGTCCTCGATGCGGCCGAACGCCTCGTCGCTGCGCATCCGGAGTTTGAGTTGCTGTCGGTGCGGCGCGGGCTCAACCGCAGCGACGATTAGCCAGCCTTAGCCGTCCCTGCCCTCACGCTTGCGGCCGAGCGGCGCAGGCGCCACCGCGCCCGGCGCCAGCCGCCGGGTGGCGACGAGGAAAGCGGTATGCCCGCGCATGGTGTGCTGGGGGCGCACGGCCAGGCCGACGACGTTCCAGCCACGCTGCATCGTCTCCCAGGACCGCGGTTCGGTCCAGCACTGCTGTGCCCGCACCGCTTCGACCACTTTCGACAACTGCGTGACGGTTGCGACGTAGATCAGCAGGACGCCACCGGCGACCACCAGTCTCGACACCGCGTCGAGCACATCCCAGGGCGCCAGCATGTCCAGCACCGCCCGGTCAAACGAACCGTCGGGCAACTCGGCGTCGGCAAGGTCGCTGATGATCAGCTGCCAGTTCTCCGGGGCCTGGCCGTAGAAAGCCGAGACGTTGCGGCGGGCGTGCTCCGCGTGATCCGCACGCGCTTCGTACGAGACGACCTGCCCCTGCGGCCCGACCGCCCGCAGCAGCGAGAGAGTCAGCGCACCGGATCCGGCGCCGGCCTCAAGCACCCGCGCGCCCGGGAAGATGTCTCCCTCATGGATGATCTGCGCCGCGTCCTTGGGATAGATCACCTGCGGTCCGCGCGGCATCGACATGACGTAGTCGACCAGGAGTGGCCGCAGCACCAGGAACAGGGCGCCGTTGCTGGATTTGACGACGCTGCCCTGCTCGAGACCGATCAGGGCGTCGTGCGCGATCCGGCCGCGATGCGTGTGGAACTCGGCACCCGGCGTCAGGGTGATCGTGTAATGACGGCCCTTGGCGTCGGTGAGCTGGACGCGCTCGCCCACGGTGAACGGACCGGTTGCTGACACGGCGTATAGCGTGCCAGCCGACGCGCCGTAGCTCGTGGTCGGGGTTGACCATGATTTGTCACGCCCCAGTCCTAGGCTGCGAATATGACGGACCAGCCGGAGTCACGCCCCCCGCCGGCGCTGTCGCCGTCGCGGGCCGCCGACTTCAAGCAGTGCCCGCTGCTGTACCGGTTCCGTGCGATCGACCGGTTGCCGGAGGCGCCCTCGACAGCGCAACTGCGCGGCTCGGTGGTGCACGCCGCTCTCGAGCAGCTGTATGGGCTGCCCGCACCGCAGCGGGTGCCGGACACCGCCTACTCGCTGTTGGAGGCCGCGTGGGACCGGGTGATAGTCGGCGAGCCGACGCTGGCCGATGAGCTGGATCCCGAGTTACGCGCGGAGTTGCTCGGCGAAGCGCGCGCCCTGCTGTCGGGTTACTACCGGCTAGAAGACCCGACGCGGTTCGAGCCGCAGTGTTGTGAGCAGCGCGTGGAGGTCGAACTGGCCGACGGCACGCTACTGCGTGGCTACATCGATCGCATCGATGTCGCAGGCACCGGGGAACTGCGGGTCGTGGACTACAAGACCGGCAAAGCGCCACCGGTCGCGCGGGGTGGGTTCGATTCCAGGGCCGAGTTCAAGGCGATGTTCCAGATGAAGTTCTACGCCGTGGCGTTGCTCCGTTCACGCGGCGTCCTGCCGGCCCGGTTGCGACTGATCTATCTGGCCGACGGTCAGGTGCTCGACTACGCGCCGGACCACGACGAGTTGTTGCGCTTCGAGAAGACGCTGATGGCGATCTGGCGAGCCATCCGGGCCGCCGGACAGACCGGCGATTTCCGGCCCAGCCCGTCGCGGTTGTGTGACTGGTGCCCCCATCAGGCGCACTGCCCCGCGTTCGGCGGGACGCCACCGCCCTACCCTGGCTGGCCAGGGTTCGCGCGCCAGACGGCCTCACAGCCGACCGAGCCGGCGGCGTGAAGCGGTCCCTGGCCAGGTTCTGATCTCTGACCGTGTGCTCCCGGCCTGGTCGAGTTTGGCATCCGTCCGCCTGCTGCTTGCGGGTGATCGCCCGTGCCTCAAGGGGGCACGGCCGGGCACGTCGCTTCGCCTACTAGCTAATTCTATTGCCGGACAAAGCACTTCGAACTTAGCGAGGCGATATCCGTCAAGCGATGGCAGCTCGGCGCAGCACTACGCGCGCTAGTCGAGCGGTGACATCTCCTGCAGCACCGTGGGAATGAGCTCACTGACCGTCGGGTGGATGTGCATGGTGCGCGAGAGCGTCGTGTAGGGCGCCTTGGCCGACATCACGTCCAGGACGCAGTGCACGGCCTCGTCGCCACCGACGCCGAAGATGGCGGCGCCCAGGATCTCATCGGTCTCGGCGTCGACGACGACCTTCATAAACCCTTGCGTTTCACCCTTTTCGACCGCTCGGCCGACCCGGGTCATCGGCCTCTTGCCGACCAGCACCTTGCGGCCGGCGGCGCGGGCCTGCTCGACGGTCATGCCGGCCCGTCCCAGCGGCGGGTCGATGTACAGCGCGTAGGTGGTGATGCGGTCGCTGACCCGGCGCGGATCGTCATCGAGCAGGTTGGCGGCGACGATTTCGAAGTCGTTGTAGGAGGTGTGGGTGAAGGCGCCCTTGCCGTTGCAGTCGCCCAACGCCCAGATGTGGTCGACGCTGGTCTTGAGCTGATCGTCGACCACGATGTAACCCCTGGCGTCGGTCTGTACACCGGCCGCCTCCAGGCCCAGGTCGTCGGTGTTGGGCTGACGCCCCACCGCAAGCAGCAGATGACTGCCCGCGACGGGATCTGCTCCGGCATGGGGAGTCAATTCAAAACCCTTGTCCGTCTTGGCAAGTCGCACATCATCCGCACCGGTGACGACGTCGATGCCCTCGCCCTCCAGAATCTCGCGGATGGTGGCCGAGACGTCTTCGTCCTCGCGTGAAGCCAGCCGCGGCCCACGCTCGATGACGGTGACCGGGGCACCGAACCGTCGGTACATCTGCGCGAATTCCAGCGCGATGTAGCTGCCGCCCACCACGACCAGGTGCTCGGGCACCGTGTCGAGATCCATGATGGTCACGTTGGTCAGGTAGTCGACGTCGGCGAGTCCCGGGATATTCGGGATCACCGCGCGGCCACCGACATTGAGGAAGATTCGCTCGCCCCGCAGCAGCTGATCACCCACCCTGATGGTGTGTGGGTCCTCGAAGCGGGCGTGTCCGCGAATGAACGTGGTGCCGTCCATGCCGTCCAGCCATTTCTGGACACCGTGGCGGTCTTTGAGCATGATCTCGTCTTTGCGGGCCTTGACCCTGGCCATGTCGACGGTGACGGGCCCCGTTCCGACGCCGTAGTCGGCACCCCGGCGAGCCAGATGTGCGGCGTGAGCACTGGCAACCAGAGTCTTGGTGGGGATACATCCGTAATTCACGCACGTTCCGCCGACGTGCTGGCGCTCGATGACAGCGACCCGCTGCCCTGCCGCGCTGAGCCGCCCGGCAAGCGGCGGTCCCGCCTGACCCGCTCCGACGACGATAGCGTCGAACTGCTGCGCCTCCGTCACAGTGCGGCGGCCGCGGCGACAATGGCGAACGCACCGAGCACGGCGACGGCGTCTTCCAGCAGCGCTATCGGCAGGTCATGGCCGCCGTTCTTGGCTACCAGTGCGCGGCGCGCCTGGTACCCGCCGACCGTGCCCAGTACTGCGCCGACGATGCCGGCGCCCAGCGCGGCCCACTTGTGCCCCCAGGCCGTGCCGATGACCGCAGCGGCGAAACCACCCATGATGAGGCGAACGGCGAACACCGGTGGCGCGGTGCGCGGTGGGGTCTTGGGCAGCTTGTCGTTCACCAGTTCGGCGACCGCGAGCAGGCTCAGGATCACCACCGTCACCAGGTTGCCCACCCACGACGCCCATGTTCCGTGCAGATTGAGCCAGCTCAGGAAGACTGCCCACGAGACCGCGGCGGGTGCCGTCAACGACCGCAATCCGGCGACGACACCGATCAACACCGCGAGAAGAAGAACGAGAACCTGCGTCACAGCGATCCCTCCTGGGACAGACGTACAGCCTGGCGACGATAACGGGAAAGCCCCCGATTAACGCGGCGGTCCCAGCGGGGACGCTAACACAGCAACGGCTCTGGCGAGGGGTCAGAATCGGCAGAATCTGATGTCGGATGCCAGAATCGCTTTCGCTCCGATCGCGGCGAGCTCGTCCATGATTGCGTTGACACCCCGGCGTGGCACCAGCGCGCGTACCGCGACCCAGTCCGGATCGGCGAGTGGAGCGATGGTCGGCGACTCGAGTCCTGGTGTGATCGACGTGGCCTGCTCCAACGCCGAACGCGGGCAGTCGTAATCGAGCATCAGGTACTGCTGGCCGAAAACAACGCCCTGAACCCGGGCCACCAATTGATCACGGGCCGCGCTGGAGTGGTCCTGGGCCCGTTCGATCAACACCGCCTCTGAATCACACAGCGGCTCACCGAAAGCCACCAGGTTGTGCAGGCTCAGGGTGCGGCCCGATCCGACCACGTCGGCGATGGCGTCGGCCACGCCGAGCTGCACCGAAATCTCCACCGCGCCGTCGAGCCTGATCACCGTAGCGTCGATTCCCTTGGCGGACAGATCTTTTCGCACCAAATTCGGGTACGCGGTGGCGATCCGCTTGCCCGCCAGGTCGGTCACCGTCCACTCCCGCCCGGCGGGGCCCGCGTAACGGAACTTGGAGGATCCGAAGCCCAGCGCCAGTCGTTCGCGCACCGGCGCGTCCGAATCCAGCGCAAGATCCCGACCGGTGATCCCAAAGTCGAGTTCGCCGGAACCGACATAGATGGCGATGTCTTTGGGGCGAAGGAAAAAGAACTCGACGCTGTTGAGCGGGTCGATGACGGTGAGGTCTTTGGGATCGGTGCGGCGGCGGTAGCCGGCTTCGGAGAGGATCTCGCTGGCCGGCTCGCTCAGCGCCCCCTTGTTGGGCACCGCGACTCGCAACATGCTCACAGCTTCCGGTAGACGTCGTCGAGGGACAGGCCGCGAGAGATCATCAACACCTGCGTCCAATACAGCAATTGGCTGATCTCCTCGGCCAGCGCCTCGTCGGGTTCGTGTTCGGCGGCCAACCACACCTCGCCGGCCTCTTCCAGGATCTTCTTGCCCAATGTGTGTACTCCGGCGTCCAGAGCGGCCACGGTGGCGCTACCGGCCGGTCGGGTCCGGGCACGTTCACCGAGCTGGGCGAACAGCTCCTCGAAGGTCTTCACGACCAGCGATTGTTTCAGACGTTGACGTACCTGGCGTCGGGGTGGTGCAGCAGGGTCACGCCGACAGCCTCAGTCCTCCGGGTTGTAGCCGAGGTTGGGGGCGAGCCAGCGCTCGGCTTCCTGCAGGGTCCATCCCTTGCGCTTCGCGTAGTCGGCGACCTGATCCTGGGCCAGCCGGCCGACCACGAAGTACTGCGACTGCGGGTGCGAGAAGTACCAGCCGCTGACGGCAGCACCCGGCCACATCGCCATCGACTCGGTCAGCTCGATTCCGGTGCGCTCCCGGACGTCCATCAACTTCCAGAGCGTCACCTTCTCGGTGTGCTCCGGGCAGGCCGGGTAGCCGGGGGCGGGGCGGATTCCCCGGTATTTCTCACCGATGAGGGCCTCGTTGTCCAGCTGCTCGTCCGGCTGGAATCCCCAGAACTCCTTGCGGACCCGTTGGTGCATCCGTTCGGCGAACGCCTCTGCCAGCCGGTCGGCGATCGACTCCAGCAGGATCGCGCTGTAGTCGTCAAGGGCGGCCTTGAACTCCACGATCTTGTCCTGGCTGCCCAGCCCCGCGGTGACGGCGAAGGCCCCGACGTAGTCGGCCAGACCCGTATCTTTGGGGGCGACGTAGTCGCCCAGCGACCGGTTCGGGATGCCTTCGCGGTGCTCGCCCTGCTGACGCAGATTGTGCAACCTGGTCAGCACCTCGGTGCGGGTGTCGTCGGTGTAGACCTCGATGTCGTCCCCGACGGCGTTGGCCGGGAAGAACCCGATTACGCCGTTGGCAGTCAGCCACTTCTCCTTGATCAGGGTGTCGAGCATCTCCTGGGCGTCGTCGTAGAGCTTGCGGGCGGCCTCGCCGGTGGCCGGGTTGTTGAGGATGTCCGGGAAGCGGCCCTTCATCTCCCAGGCGTTGAAGAAGGGCTGCCAGTCGATGTACTCGCGCAGCTCTGCGAGGTCATAGTCGTTAAACTCCCGCACGCCCAGGCCCTGGGCGGGCACCGGCGGCGTGTAGCCGTCCCATTCGATCGGCGTGCGGTTCGCGCGCGCCTTCTCCAGCGTCATCATCGGCCGCTCGTTCTTCTGGGCGTGCCGTTCGCGAAGGGACGCGTAGTCCTTTTCGGTGGCCTCCAACAGAGCCGGGCGCTGCTTGTCATCCAGCAGCGCGGCCGCGACGGGCACCGAGCGGGACGCGTCCTTCACCCACACCACCGGACCTTTGCGCCGCGGCGCCACCTTCACGGCCGTGTGGGCGCGCGAGGTGGTCGCGCCGCCGATCAGCAGCGGGATCTCCAGCCCTTCGCGCTCCATTTCGACCGCGAAGTTGACCATCTCGTCCAAAGACGGGGTGATCAGGCCGGACAGCCCGATGATGTCGGCGTTGTGCTCCTTAGCCGCGTCCAGGATCTTGCTCGCGGGCACCATCACGCCGAGGTCGATCACTTCGTAGTTGTTGCACTGCAGGACAACCCCGACGATGTTCTTGCCGATGTCGTGCACGTCGCCCTTCACCGTCGCCATCACGATCGTGCCGTTGGTGTCCTTGGAAGAGACGTTGGATTCTTCCTTCTCTGCCTCGATGTAGGGCAGCAGATAGGCGACAGCCTTCTTCATCACCCGGGCCGACTTCACCACCTGGGGCAGAAACATCTTGCCGGAGCCGAAGAGGTCACCGACGACGTTCATGCCGTCCATCAGCGGGCCCTCGATCACCTCGATCGGGCGGCCGCCCGCGGCGGCGATCTCGGCCCGCAGCTCCTCGGTGTCCTCGTCGACGTGGGCGTCGATGCCCTTGACCAACGCGTGGGTGATCCGCTCGCGCACGGGCAGGCTGCGCCACTCGGCAGCGGCCGGGTCCTCGGATTTCTCCGTGCTGTTGAACCGTTCGGCGATTTCCAGCAGCCGTTCGGCCGCGTCTTCGCGACGGTTCAGGACGACGTCCTCGATGCGGTCACGCAGCTCGGGGTCGATCGAGTCGTAGGGCACCAGCGCACCGGCGTTGACGATGCCCATGTCCAGGCCGGCCTTGATGGCGTGAAACAGGAACACCGCGTGGATCGCCTCACGAACGGGGTTGTTGCCCCGGAACGAGAACGACACGTTCGAGATACCGCCGGAGATGTGCACCCCGGGAAGGTTCTCCTTGATCCAGGCGCAGGCCTCGATGAAGTCGATCCCGTAGGTCGCGTGCTCCTCGATGCCGGTCGCCAGCGCGAAGCAGTTCGGGTCGAAGATGATGTCCTCGGGCGGGAAGCCGACCTCTTCGGTGAGGATCCGGTAGGCGCGCCCGCAGATCTCCTTGCGGCGCTCCAAATTGTCGGCCTGCCCCTTCTCGTCGAAGGCCATCACGACGACGGCGGCACCGTACTTACGACACAGCTGCGCCTCGCGGATGAACTTCTCCTCGCCCTCCTTCATGGAGATCGAGTTGACGATGGGCTTGCCCTGCACGTTCTTCAGGCCCGCCTCGATGACCTCCCATTTGGAGGAGTCGATCATCACCGGGACGCGGCTGATGTCGGGCTCGGCCGCGATCAGCTTCGTGAAGCGGTCCATCGCGGCGACGCCGTCGATCATGCCCTCGTCCATGTTGATGTCGATGACCTGCGCACCGACCTCGACCTGCTGCAGGGCGACCGACAGGGCGGTGTCGTAGTCCTCGGCCTTGATCAGGTTGCGGAACCGGGCGGAACCGGTGATGTTGGTGCGCTCACCGATGTTCACGAACAGGGAGCCGTCGGTGATGTTGAGCGGCTCCAGGCCCGACAGCCGGGTGGCCACCGGGATCTCCGGCACCTCACGCGGCGGCTTGCCCTTGACGACCTTGGCGATCTCGGCGATGTGCGCCGGCGTCGTTCCGCAGCAGCCACCGACCAGGTTGACCAGGCCGGCGCCGGCGAAATCGGCGATGTAGCCGGCCTGACGCTCCGGGGACTCGTCGTACTCACCGAAGGCGTTGGGCAGGCCGGCGTTCGGGTAGCAGGAGACGAAGGTGTCCGCGATGCGTGCCACCTCGGCGATGTAGGGCCGCATCTCCGGCGCACCCAGCGCGCAGTTGAGGCCGACCGCGATCGGCTTCGCGTGCCTGATCGAGTTCCAGAACGCCTCGGTGACCTGGCCGGACAGCGTGCGGCCGGAAGCGTCGGTGATGGTGCCCGAGATGATGAGCGGCCAGCGACGCCCGCGGTCCTCGAACAGGGTCTCGACGGCGAACACTGCCGCCTTGGCGTTCAGCGAGTCGAAGATCGTCTCGATGATGATGATGTCGGCCCCACCGTCGACCAGTCCGTTGGCGGCTTCGAGGTAGGCGGCGACCAGCTGGTCGTAGGAGACGTTGCGCGCCCCGGGGTCGTTGACGTCCGGGGAGATCGACGCGGTCCGCGTCGTCGGCCCGAGGGCGCCGGCCACGTAGCGGGGCTTCTCGGGGGTGCTGAACTCGTCGGCCGCCTGACGGGCCAGCGCAGCGCCGGTGTAGTTCAGCTCGTAGGCCAATTCCTGCATGTTGTAGTCGGCGAGTGAGACCGCGTTCGCGTTGAACGTGTTGGTCTCCAGGATGTCGGCGCCCGCCTCCAGGTACTCCCGGTGGATTCCCTCGATGATGTGCGGCTGGGTCAGATTCAGCAGGTCGTTGTTACCGACGAGATCACTGGGCCAGTCCTTGAAGCGCTCGCCGCGGTAGCCGGCCTCGTCGGGCCGGTCCCGCTGGATCGCCGTGCCCATCGCACCGTCGATCACCACAATCCGCTCGCGCAGCGCTGCCGTCAGCGCTTCGGTGCAGTCGGGGCGGACGTTGGGTGCGAATTCTGTCGCGGCGATCGACTCAGAGGCGTTCACGTACATTCCTTCCTTAGCGGAAGGCGTCCTTGACTCCGCCGAGCGTGGCGGAAACCGGCCTGTGCGGACCCGGATCCGTTGCAACGCCTCTCGACGAGAGAAGTCTACGTCGTAGTACGACGTCTGGACGCCCAGCTCGACCCGATCCGTGTGCCGGTCGCGGCGCCGTTGAGCGTCAGCTCGCGGATCTTGTCGGCAATGTCCTGGTTACCTAGGTTAACCAGACTGCACCCGGGCGTATTTCGCCTCGTCCGCAGTCTCCTGATAAGGATAGACGACCTATGGATCGGAGTTCTCCGCGTTTTCGCCGAGATTGCCACCACGGTCGCGGTCGAGGCCCGAAGCGCGACCGCTGCGGCATTCTCGGCGAGGACGGGGGCTGCGGCACGGCCACGCCCGCACCGGCGCCGCTTGGTCACGCCGTAGGCTGACTGGGTGACTTTGCCGGATCCTGGGCCGGGTGACGACACGCTCCCCCAGCTGCACAACACCGTGGTGGTGGCGGCTTTCGAGGGCTGGAACGACGCCGGCGACGCGGCCAGTGACGCGGTGACGCACCTGGCCGCCATCTGGGATGCGCTGCCGATTGTCGAGATCGACGACGAGGCGTACTACGACTACCAGGTCAATCGCCCGGTCATCCGCCAGGTCGACGGCGTCACCAGGGAGCTGGAGTGGCCGGCGATGCGCATCTCGCACTGCCGGCCGCCAGACAGCGACCGCGACGTCGTCTTGATGCACGGGGTCGAGCCGAACATGCGCTGGCGCACGTTCTGCGATGAGCTGCTGGCAGTCATCGACAAGCTCAATGTCGACACCGTCGTCATTCTCGGGGCGCTGCTGGCCGATACGCCGCACACCCGGCCGGTGCCGGTCTCCGGTGCGGCCTACTCGTCGGAGTCGGCGCGGCTGTTCGGCCTGGAAGAAACGCGGTACGAGGGCCCGACGGGCATCGCCGGGGTTTTCCAGTACGCCTGCGTGGCCGCCGGAATTCCCGCGGTCACGTTCTGGGCGGCGGTTCCGCACTATGTGTCGCATCCGCCCAACCCGAAGGCGACGGTAGCGCTGCTGCGGCGGGTGGAGGAAGTGCTCGATGTCGAAGTGCCACTCGGCGACCTGCCGACCCAGGCCGAGGCGTGGGAGCAGGAAATCACCGAAATGGCCGCCGACGACGAGGAGCTGGCCGAGTACGTGCAGTCGCTCGAGCAGCACGGCGACGCCGCGGTGGACGTCAACGAGGCGCTCGGCAAGATCGACGGCGACGCGCTGGCCGCCGAGTTTGAACGCTATCTGCGGCGACGCCGGCCGGGCTTCGGGCTGTAGAGCGGTCAACCAGCCGGCGGCACATTCCTGATTGTGAAGAACCCCGGCGGGGTCGGAGCGTGCTCCGTGCAACCCACCGTCAATGACGCAATCATCACGGCGAACACCGCACCCAGCAGCCGCCGTGTCCGCACGCCCTTCACACGATTCATCGTCGGCACCTTTCGTTGCGGGACACGCACTATGTGAGGCCTGGAAAGGTGCATGCTAGCCGCGCACCGATTTAGTCCGCTGCGCTTTCCCCACCTTCGTCGGACTCCGAGCCGGTGCGCAGCATCGCGACCACCGGAGAGGGCGGGCCGACCAGCGCCGCGGTGATACGCCGGCTGACGGACGGGAGCCAGGCCAGCCGCAGCGCGGTGCGCCGGGTCCACAGCTGAAACGGCGAGCTGGGCAGGAACCGGTTGGCCGCGTCCCGTCCCGCTTTCTGCTTCTCCTCGATCTCCGGGCGCCACAGCTGCTCATAAAAGTCCAGCGCCCGTTCCACCGTCGACGTCCGGCGAAGCTGCTCGGCCAGCACATAGGCGGCGCCGACGGCCAGTGAGGCGCCCTGACCGGCCACCAACGAGACCGCCGCGCAGGCGTCGCCGATCAGCACCACGCGGTTCTTGTGCCAGCGCGGCATGACCACCTGGGCGACCTCGTCGTAGTAGATCTGCTCCGACGGGGGGCACCGCTGCAGTGCGTCAGGCACCAGCCAGCCCATGTCGGCGTAGCTTTCCCGTATCGCGGCGCGGGCGTCGTCGGGCAGTCGTCGCTCCGCGGCGCGGTGCACCGCGAACACGGCCACCTTGCCGTTTCGTAGCCCGTAGAAGCCGATCTGCCGGTCGATGGTGTCGGTGAGGGCGACGTCGTCGCCGGCCGCCTCACGGATCGCGGCGGCGTCGAAAAGGAAAGCGGCGGTGTGGAATCCGAGGTACCTCAGATACTGCGCTTCCTCGCCGAACACCAGCGCGCGCACGGTCGAGTGAATTCCGTCGGCTCCGACGAGCAGGTCGGCGTCGAGTGTGTCCCCGCCGGCCAGCGTGACCGTCACGCCGTCCTCGCGATCCTCGATGCCGGTGACGTCGGCTCCGTAGCGCAATTCGACGGTGTCGGGCAGATTGTCCCGCAGGACCTTTTCCAGGTCGGGGCGCATCACGCTGCACAGGCGGCCGCGCAACGCCCGGTCGATCTTGACGTAGGAGACAGCGGCGCGGCGGCGCCCCTGCTGGTCGAACAGGCCGGCTTCGTCGAAGTTGTAGCCGACCGCCCGGATCGCCGGCAGCACGCCGATCGCCTCGGCTGCGTCGTAGCCGGCGCCGAAGAAGTCGATCATGTAGCCCTGTTCGCGGGGCCCGGCGGCGCGTTCGAGCACCACCACGTCGTTACCGAGGGAGGCCAGGCGCTCTGCGGCGGCCAGCCCGGCGATGCCCGCGCCGCAGATGACTACTTTCACGCTGGGCTGCTACTTCTCCAGCTCGTGGGTGTATGCGCTGGTGGATCGGCCCAGCGCGAGGACCTGAGCGTCCATCTTCGGCATCACTTCGGCCGCGGTCTTGAGGATCGCGGATTCGCCGATGCGCGTCGACAGCACCGGCTTGAGCCAGCGCATCGCCGCCACCCAACCGGGGCAATACACCCGAGTCTTGCGGCCCTCGATGCCCTTGACGAAGGCCGCGGCGCACTTGTTGACCGAAGTGGTCCTGTTCAGCGGCGGAGGCAGCTTGGACAACAGCTCGCTGAACGCCGGCAGGTCGCCCTTGGTGTCGCGGACCAGCGCGGTATCGATCCACGACATGTGAGCCGACCCGACCGTCACGCCCAGATGCGCGACCTCCAGTCGCAGCGCGTGGGCCAGATGTTCGACGCCGGCCTTCGACATGTCGTAGGGCACCATTCCCGGAGCCGCGGCGTAGGCGGCCAGCGACGAGACGATCAGCACGTAGCCGCGCCTGTCGATGATCGACGGCAGCGTGGCGCGCACCGTGTAGAACACGCCCATCAGGTTCACGTCGATCACCCGCTTTGCAGCCTCCGGGTCGACGGTGAGCACCGAGCCGTAGCTGGCGATCCCGGCGTTGGCCACCACGACGTCGATGCCGCCGAACTTCTGCACGGCCTGGTCGGCGGCGGCCTGCATGGCCGCCAGGTCGCGCACGTCGGCGACGACTGTCAGCACCCGGCCGTCGCCGCCGAGTTCGGCGGCGATCGATTTGAGCTCGGCTTCGCCCAGGTCGGTCAAGACGAGCTTGGCGCCCTTGTTATGCAGCCGGCGGGCGACCTCGGCACCGATTCCGCGCCCGGCGCCAGTGATGAAAATGACCTTGTCCTGCACCGATGTCATGGCGCAAAAGGTACCACCGCAGCCTTAAAGGCCGACTCCCAGCAGGGCGTCGACCGTGGCGGCCACCAGCGCGGGGGCCGACTCGTCGTGGCCGCCGTACTCCAGCGCGTCTGTCACCCAACCATCCAGTGCCGCAAGTGCTTTCGGCGTGTCCAGGTCATCGGCCAGATAGCGGCGGACGCGGCCCAGGACGTCGACGGCGTCGGGAGCGGCCGGCAGCGAGGTGGCAGTGCGCCAGCGGTGCAGGCGGGTGCGCGCCTCTTCGAGCACCTGCAGGCTCCAGGAGCGGTCGGCGCGGTAGTGCCCGGCGAGCAGGCCCAGTCGGACCGCCGACGGGTCGACACCCTGGGCGCGCAGTTGCGACACCAGGACCAAGTTGCCCCGGCTCTTGGACATCTTATGGCCGTCCCAGCCGATCATGCCGGCGTGCACGTAATGGCGGGCGAATCGGCGTTCGCCGCTGACACATTCGGCGTGGGCGGCAGTGAACTCGTGGTGCGGGAAGATCAGGTCGCTGCCGCCGCCCTGGATATCGATTTCGCTGCCGATCCGGCTCATAGCGATGGCGGCGCATTCGACGTGCCAGCCCGGCCGGCCCGGGCCGAACGGGGACGGCCAGCTGGGCTCCCCCGGCCGGTTCACCCGCCACAGCAGCGCGTCGAGTCCGTCGGTCTTGCCGGGCCGGTGCGGATCACCGCCACGCTGTTCGAACAGGTTCAGCATGGTTTCCCGGTCGTAACCCGATTCGTAGCCGAACTGCAGTGTGGCGTCGGCCCGGTAATAGACGTCCGGGTACTCGCCTTCGATGACGTACGCGGCCCCCGAGGCGACCATCTTCTCGACGAGCTCGACCATCTCGGGGATCGCCTCGGTCGCCCCGACGTACTCCTGCGGCGGCAGCACCCGCAGCGCCGTCATGTCCTCGCGGAACAACGCGACCTCCTGGTCGGCGAGCTCGCGCCAGTCGACACCGTCGCGCTCGGCGCGCTCGAAGAGCGGGTCGTCCACGTCGGTGACGTTCTGCACGTACCGAACCTCGTGGCCGAGGTCGAGCCACAAACGGTGAATCAGGTCGAACGTCAGGTAGGTGGCGGCGTGGCCGAGATGCGTCGCGTCATAGGGCGTGATGCCGCAGACGTACATGGTGGCCGTGCCGCCGGCCGAAACGGGGCGGATCTGCCGGTCAGCGGTGTCGTAGAGCCTCAGTTCGGGACCGCGTCCGGGCAACGCCGGGACCGGCGGAGGAGACCACGACCGCATGCGTCGACTTTAGGCCCGGTGACGATGCGCCCCGCACAGCGGGGCGCTGAGAAGCCGGGCAATCGGTCTAGGCCCGGTGACGATGCGCCCCGCACAGCGGGGCGCTGAGAAGCCGGGCAATCGGTCTAGGCCCGGTGACGATGCGCCCCGCACAGCGGGGCGCTGAGCGGGTGTGCGCCCACCGTTTCTACTGTGCGGGCACCGATGCGATTGGGCAGGAAATGCACCGTGGCCGCACACCCGGTTACCACCACGACTGGCGGATGGCCTCGAGCAGGATCGGCGCCAACTCGGCGCGGCACATCACGAAGTCGGGCAGGTAGGGATCGAGCTGGTTGTACATCATCGGCGACCCGTCCAGGCGCGACACGTGCGTTCCGGCGGCTTGGATGACGCCGGCCGGAGCGGCCGAATCCCACTCCCACTGACCGCCGGCGTGCAGGTAGGCGTCGGCAACCCCGTCGATGATCGCCATGGCCTTCGCGCCCGCCGAACCGATAGGCACCAGTTCGATGTCCAGGATCTGCCGGATGCGGTAAAGGATGGCCGGCGGCCGGGTGGCGCTGACCGCGATCCTGATGACGTCAGGAATGCCGACGGGCGCGGCGTTCGCGGTGACGGTGTCGCTGCGGTAGACGATGTTGCCGCGGGCCGGCAGTGACACCGCCGCGTCGGTGATCTGCCGTACTCCGTTCGCGGAACCGGTCGCGGATCCCCCGGACGAACGCTGCCACAGCGCGATGTGCACCGCCCAGTCGTCGCGCCCGCGGGTGGAGAACTCACGGGTGCCGTCCAGCGGGTCGACGATCCACACCCGGTCGGACTTCAGCCGAACCAGATCGTCGTGAGCTTCCTCACTGAGCACGGCATCTCCGGGACGTTCGGCCCTCAGCCGGCGCAGGATCAGCGAATTCGCCAGCCGGTCGCCGGCGTCACCCAATTCCCACGGATAGTCGAACCCGACCTCGTCACGCACCTTGAGCAGCAGCTCCCCCGCCTCGGCGGCGAGGTCAGCGGCCAGCGCGGCATCGCTCTGGTCACGCGCGCCCGGGTTCACCGCCCCAGTATCGCCGACGGCGGGCACCCGCTCAGAACGCCGGCCAGGGAATAGGGCGACTGCGGTTGGGTCCGGGCATCACCGGATCCTCGAGTAACACCTGGGTGCGACGGATCAGCGCCGCGATTTCAGCGCTGGTGATCAGGCCCCTGAGTTCGGCGGCCAGCGGGCCGCACAGCGCGTCGGCCAACTCGGCCACCGGCCCCATCGTGGAATCGTCGATCGGCTTGCCGGCCCAACCCCACAGCACGGTGCGAAGCTTGTCCTGGACGTGCAGGCTCACTCCATGATCGACGCCGTAGACATTGCCGTCGACGCCGTAGAGGATGTGGCCGCCTTTGCGGTCGGCGTTGTTGACGAGGATGTCGAACACCGCCATCCGGCGCAGCCGATCGTCATCGGCGTGCATCAGCACCACCTCGTCGCCGGCGTAGTCGTAGGCGCGCAGTACCGGGAGGTAGCCGGGTTGCGGTTTGCCGGTGGGGAACAGATCGACCAGGTCGGGACCCGGCCGCGGGTCGGAGTCGGCGGCGTCGCCCGGTTGCTGCACCCACAGCTGCAGCATTCCCGGACCGGCCGGGCCGTCGCGAATGATGGTGTGGGGCACGATGTTCCAGCCCAGCTGCGTCGACACCAGGTAGGCGGCCAGCTCGCGGCCGGCCAGCGTCCCGTCGGGAAAATCCCACAACGGCTGCTCGCCGGAGACGGGTTTGTAGACGCAGTGCACGCATCGAGAATCGAGCGACGCCTCGCACAGGAAGGTGGCGTTGCTCGCCGACCGGATCCGTCCCAGGACAGTCAGCTCGCCGTCGCGCAGCACCTCATGATGGTCATTCCTCGGCGTCATCACTGGACCCGAAGAGCGCCTCGCGCCGGTAGCCGTTGGTGCGCGCGCAGATGTGACCCTCGGGGTCCAGCGGTTCCTCGCACAACGGGCACGGCGGCCGGCCGGCCGAGATGACCCGGTTGGACCGGGTGGCGAACTGCCGCGCCGACTCCGGCGTCAGGAACACCCGCACCGCGTCGGGGCCCTCGTCGGTGTCGTCGAGCACCACGGAGGCGTCGAATTCCGCATCGGTGACGGCGAGCAGTTCCACGACAACGGTCTGCGCTTCGGAGTCCCAGCCGAGCCCCATTGTGCCGACCCGGAATTCGGCGTCGACCGGCATGATCAGCGGGTTGAGATCTTCCACCTCGGTCGGCTCGGGAGGTACCGGAGTGCCGAAACGACGGTTGACTTCGAGCAGCAGCGCGCCGATGCGTTCGGCCAGGACCGCAACCTGCTGCTTCTCCAGGACCACCGAGACGACCCGGGCGTCATGCACCGCCTGGATGTAGAACGTGCGGTTCCCGGGCTGCCCGACGGTCCCGGCCACGAAACGGTCGGGTGTACGGAATACGTGAATTGCGCGGGCCATGGCACCTCCAAAATACCGTGCAGACGCTGGCACCGTGCGCTTCGTCCGGCAGTGCCGGACACCGCCGGGCGTGTCGCCTAGTTCGTGGAGCCGCCGACAACCGCGTCGCCGGAGGGCTCTTCCTTCGCTTCCGGCGCCGGCGCGGCGCGCAGGCCGGCCGACAACCGCGCGCCAGTGTGGTTGACATGCAGCACAAATGGACGCAGCGGGGTGTAGCGGATCACACTCACCGACGCAGGGTCGGCGTTGACCCGCTGGAAGCTGTCCAAGTGCATGCCGTAGGCATCGGCGATCAATGACTTGATGACGTCTCCGTGGGTGCAGGCCACCCACAGCACGTCGCCGCCGTGCTCCTCGCTGAGCCGGCGATCATGCTCGCGAACGACCGCGACCGCGCGAGCCTGCACCTGCGCCAGTCCCTCACCGCCGGGGAACACCGCGGCACTGGGATGGGCCTGAACCACCCGCCAGAGGGGCTCGCTGACCAACTCGCTCAGCTTGCGGCCGGTCCACTCGCCGTAGTCGACTTCGGCGAGCTGGTCTTCGATCACCGGCTCGATGCACAGCGCCCGGGCCAGCGGTTCGACGGTGCGGCGGCAGCGCAACAAGGGCGAGGACACCACCGCCCGGATGGGCAGGTCACCGATCCGGTCGATCAGGCCGGCCGCCTGCTCGCGGCCCTTGTCGTCGAGGTCCACACCCTCTGACCGGCCCGCCAACACACCCGCGGTGTTGGACGTTGACCGGCCGTGACGCAACAACAGGACCGTCATGTCGCCGCGACCGTCCCCGTCGCCAGCAAAATCAGCACCGCGCTACCGACGACCACGCGATATCCGACGAACCAGAACATGTTGTGGCGCACCAGAAAACGCAGGAACCAGGTCACCGCCGCCAAGCCGATCACGAACGCGATCAAGATAGACACCAGCAGCTGTGCCCCGGTAGCGCTCATTCCCTCGGTGACGGGCCGAAACGCGTCGGGCAGGGAGAACAACCCCGAGGCGAACACCGCCGGGATGGCCAGCAGGAAGCCGAAGCGAGCGGCCAGTTCGCGCTCCATCCCGAGAAACAGCCCCGCGCTGATCGTCGAGCCCGAGCGTGACACCCCCGGCACCAGCGCCAGACACTGGGCGCTTCCGACGACGATCGCGTCGCGCCAGTTCAGCTGCTCGATGTCGCGGTTGCGGCGTCCGAGGTATTCGGCGAGTGCGATCACCGCCGAGAACACCACCATCGCCGTGGCCACCACCCACAGGTTGCGCACCTCGGAGCGGATGACTTCCTTGAAGAGCAGCCCGAGCACGCAGATCGGGATGGTGCCGATAATGACGTACCAGCCGAGCCGGTAGTCGGCGTTGCGCTGCGACTTGACGAACAGTCCGTTGAACCAGGCGCGCAGGATGCGCCCGATGTCGCGGGCGAAGTAGACCAGCACCGCGGCTTCGGTGCCCAGCTGGCTCACCGCGGTGAAGGATGCGCCGGCGTCGCCGCTGAAGAAGATTCGCGACACGATGTTCAGGTGCCCGGAGGAGGAGACGGGCAAAAACTCGGTCAGACCCTGCACCACCGACAAGACGATGACTTGCCCCCAGGACATCGGCGCTACCGCAGACACGACGACGACCGTACCTGGTGCGGTGAAGAAGCGCGGCCGCGCCGCGGCCGGGCTAACGCGAGACAGGCACCGCGCGGGCCACCGCATCGCGCACTGCGGCGGCTAAGCTGCGCTCGTCGGTCAGGTCGATATCGAGCACACTGCGCACGGCGCGCGCGACGACGTCTTCGGCCTGCGGAACCGGTGCCACCAGGTGCGGCCGGTAAATTTCTACGACGAGAGACCGGTGTTCGATATGAAAGGAAAAACTGCGCCCATCTCCGACTTGCCCGTACCCGCTGGCGAAAATGCCAGGCGTCATGTCCTCGACAGCAAACTCCTGGTCTGCGGTATGCCGGTCATCGGTGACGGTCATGGGCTGAGAATACCTCCGCTACACCGATTTACACGTCACAGATGGCGAAATTGAGCGCGATAACGTTCCTTAGAATTTTATATGCGTCTTGTAGATACGGGAGATCTGGATTGCTGACAACGCGAAGAGCGCTCTTTAAACAGCGCGTTGTTATTTTGGCGAGTTTGCTCGTAACGGGTTGGGTCGGTTCGGGGTGCTCGTCGAACCCGCTCAGCTACACGCCACCCACCATCGAACCCGCGCAGCCGGCCGTCTCCCCACCCGCCTCGAACCCCGCGGGGGTGGTGCAGTCTCTGGGCGGCCGTCCACAAAGCGCCTTCTTCGACGGCGACTCGCGGCAGTTGGTGGTTTTATCCCCCGGCGATGACCCCGGCGGACCGGGCAGCATCGCCGTGCTCGGACCGCGGGGCGCTGCGCGCGTGATCACGCTGCCCGGGCCCGCCACCGCCATGACCGGCGACGGACACGGCACGGTCTATCTGGCGGGACGTGACGGCTATGTCACGGTGGCCCTGGCCACCGGGCAGGGCGTCAGAACGACCGTCGCCGGCGGCCAGGAATTCACCGCCATCGCGCGCCGCGCCGACGGCAGGCTGGTGCTGGGTAGCGCCGACGGTGCGGTGTACTCCCTGGGCGCCGGCGGGTCGGTGGCCAATCGGAACAAGATCTTTGCGCGGGTGGATGCCCTTGTCGCGCAAGCAAACACGACGGTGGTGCTGGATCGTGGCCAGACGTCGGTGACGACGATCGGCCCCGACGGCCGTGCCGCGCAGTCTCTGCGGGCCGGCGAGGGCGCCACCACGCTGGCCGCCGACTCGCAGGGCAGGGTGCTGGTGGCCGACACCCGCGGCGGGCAACTGCTGGTCTACGGGATCGATCCGTTGATCCTGCGCCAGGCCTTCCCGGTACGGCAGTCGCCCTACGGCTTGGCCGGGTCCCGCCAACTGGCCTGGGTGTCCCAAACGGCATCCAACACCGTCATTGGTTACGATCTGAGCACCGGAATACCCGTGGAAAAGGTGCGTTACCCAACCGTGCAGCAACCGAACTCGCTGGCCTTCGACGAGGCGTCGGACACCTTGTACGTGGTGTCGGGCTCGGGCGCGGGGGTGCAGATCATCGAACATGCTGGGGGCGCGCCGTGAACCCGGGACCCGCGCCGCGGTGGAGCCGGTTGCCTGCCGGGTGGGAGGCCGACATGTCCGAGGAGTACGAGTGGGTGCCGTTGCGGCTCCCCCCGGACGTGACCCGGCTCAGTGCGTCCACCCGGCTGTCCATCGAGGCCGAGTACCGCGGCTGGGAATTGACCAGGGTGCGGCTCTACACCGACGGAAGTAGGCGAGTATTGTTGCGGCGCAAGAAGGCTCGCATGCAAAACCGGTTGTCTGAGCAGCCGGAATCGTGACTGGAATCGTGACGTCGGCACCATCGCACTCACACCGGATGTACGGCCTGCTGCGAAGCCTGCTCTTCCAGGTGCCCGCCGAACGCGTCCACACCCTGGTATTCGCGGGATTGCGCGGTGTCACCGCCGCGGCTGCGGTGCGCCGCCGGATGAGCCACTGGCTCGGCCCGACCGACCCGGTGCTGGCCAGCACGGTGTTCGGGGTGCGCTTCCCCGGGCCGCTCGGGCTGGCCGCCGGATTCGATAAAGACGGAACAGGGCTATCCGCCTGGGGCGCAATGGGTTTCGGGTACGCCGAGATCGGTACCGTCACCGCATACGCGCAGCCGGGCAATCCGGCGCCGCGGTTGTTCCGGCTGGCGGAGGACCGGGCGCTGCTCAACCGCATGGGTTTCAACAACCACGGCGCCGGCGCGCTGGCGGCACGGCTTGCCCAGCACGTTCCCGATGTGCCCCTGGGCGTCAACATCGGCAAGACCAAGAAGACCCGACCCGAAGATGCCGTCAACGATTACCGTTGGAGTGCAAGGCTATTGGCGCCGCTGGCGTCCTACCTTGTGGTCAACGTCAGCTCACCGAACACTCCCGGGCTGCGCGACCTGCAGGCCGTCGAGTCGCTGCGTCCCATCCTGTCCGCCGTCCTGGCCGAAGCGTCGAACACCCCGGTGCTGGTCAAGATCGCTCCGGATCTGTCCGACTCAGACGTCGACGACATCGCTGACTTGGCCGTCGAGCTCGGACTGGCCGGCATCGTGGCCACCAACACCACGATTTCACGCGACGGCCTGCGCACACCCGACGTGGCCGCACTGGGTGCCGGCGGCATCTCCGGGCCACCGGTGGCGCGCCGGGCCGTGGAGATTCTGCGCCGGCTCTACGACCGGGTCGGCGACCGACTGGTGCTGATCAGCGTGGGCGGCATCGAGACCGCCGACGACGCTTGGGAGCGCATCACCGCAGGCGCCTCGCTACTGCAGGGCTATACCGGGTTCATCTACGGCGGGGGCCTGTGGGCCAAAGAGATTCACGACGGTATTGCCCGCCGGCTGCACGACGGCGGATACGCGTCGCTGAGCGATGCCGTGGGGTCGGCGGTGGCTGGACGGGAGAAACCGGCGGGTTAACCGGCGGGGACACCGCCACCGCCGCCGGCCCCCGGGCCCGCCGCACCCGACGGGGCACCCGCCCCACCCGTGCCGGCACTGCCGCCCGAGCCGCCCTTGCCACCGGTGTTACCGACGGCCGGACCTCCCGGGCTGCCGCCGTTGCCGCTGGTCCCGACGCTGCCGAGACCTTGGCCGCTGCCTCCGGTGCCACCCGTGCCGCCGCTGCCTCCGGTGCCACCCGTTCCGCCGGTCCCTATCGCCGCGTTGGCGCCGGCTCCCCCGGTGCCACCGACGGCCGCATCGCCGCCCCGGCCTCCGGCGCCCCTGCTGTTCTTGGTGCCGTCGCCTGCGCCGCCGTTGCCGCCGTTGCCGCCGTCACCACCGGTTCCGCCGATGCCGCCGTTTCCGGCAGCGCCTGCGCCTGCGCCTGCCCCGCCCACTCCGCCGGCACCGGCAGCGCCGCCGGCTCCGCCGCTGGCCCCGCTCCCGCTGACACTGCCGCTGCCACCGTTTCCACCGGTGCCGCCGGTCCCACCCTGACCGCCGACACCGCCGCTGCCGCCCGCGGCTCCGCCCGTTCCGCCCGCACCGGCGACACCGCCGGCACCGCCTTTTCCGCCGACAGCACCGTTAGCAGAGCTGTTGATGGTGCTGCTGCCGCCCAGACCTCCTGAGCCGCCGTGGCCACCGGTACCCCCGGATCCGCCCTGCCCGCCACCGACCCCGCCGATGCCCGCCCCACCGTCGCCACCCTGGCCTCCGGCGCCGCCGACGCCGCCCTGCCCACCGGTGGTAGGCGCGGCGCCCGAGACGCCGGATTGACCGGTACCGCCGGCGCCTCCGGTGCCACCCGTACCCCCCTTGCCTCCGCTGCCACTGCCCCCGGCAGCGCCGCCATCGGTTCCGACCCCGGCGGCGCCGGCGAGGCTGCCGGTGCCGCCTTTGCCGCCGCTGGCTCCGTTGGCGTTGACCCCGGTGCCGGTGTTGCTGCCGCCGGCGCCACCGATGCCGCCCTGGCCGCCCTGGCCGCCTCTTCCGCCCTGGCCACCGCCGATGCCGTTGAAACCCGCACCGCCGTCACCGCCCTGGCCACCAGCGCCGCCGGCGCCGCCCTGCCCACCGGCGCTTGGCGTGGAGCTCGAGATGCCGGCTTGGCCCACGCCGCCGGTTCCGCCCGTGCCGCCGAGTCCGCCCTTGCCGCCATTGCCGGTCGTGCCTTGCGCTCCGCCGTCGATTCCTTGACCGGCGGCACCGGCGGTACCTCCGGTTCCGCCTTTGCCGCCGGCGCCCCCGGTCGCAGTGACTCCGGTGCCAGTGTTGCTGCCGCCGGTACCGCCGATGCCGCCCTGGCCTCCGATGCCTCCCTGACCGCCCTGGCCACCGCCGACGCCGCCGATCCCCGCACCACCGTCACCGCCTTGCCCGCCGGCGCCCCCTTGACCACCCTGCGCACCGGACGCGGGCGCAGTGCCCGGGTCCCCGGCCTGACCGGTGCCGCCGATGCCGCCGACGCCCCCTACCCCGCCCTTGCCGCCCGTACCGACCACACCGCCCGCGCCGCCGTCGACTCCACGACCGGCCGCGCCGGCAGTGCCGCCGGTACCGCCCTGTCCTCCTGCGGCACCGATGCCGCCGTTGGTACCGGTGTTGGCCCCGCCGTCACCTCCGGCGCCACCCGGGCCTCCGATGCCGCCCTGACCACCCTGGCCACCGCCGACGCCGCCGATCCCGGCACCACCGTCGCCGCCCTGCCCGCCGGCGCCGCCCTGACCACCGTGCGCGCCGGCCGTCGGCGTGGAACCCGCGGTACCGGACTGTGCGCCACCGCCCGCTCCACCGGTACCCCCGGTGCCACCCTTGCCACCGGCACCGCTCAATCCGTCCGCTCCGCCGTCTGTTCCGGAACCGCCCACTCCGGCGGCGCCACCGGTACCGCCCTGTCCTCCCGCAGCACCCATCCCGGCTTTGGTTCCGGTATTGGCCCCGCCATCACCGCCGCTACCACCCTGGCCGCCGGCCCCGCCCTGGCCACCCTGACCGCCGCCCACACCGTTGATCCCGGCACCGCCGGCACCACCCTGGCCGCCGGCGCCGCCCAGGCCGCCTTGCATACCGTCGGTGGGAGCGGTCGCGCTGCTTAAACCGGTTGCGCCGCTGCTGCCTACACCACCGGCACCTCCGGTACCGCCGACGCCACCCCGGCCAGCACCACCGGCCGCAACGAGTCCTGCACCCCCCGCACCGGCCGTACCTCCGGTACCTCCGCTGCCGCCCTGCCCGGCCTGCGCCCCAGCACCCACCGCAGCGCCACCGGCCCCACCCATGCCACCGGTCCCGCCGGTTCCGCCCTGGCCGCCGATGCCGATCAACGCCTGGCCGCCGGCTCCCCCGGCACCCGCAGCGCCGCCGGTAGCGCCGGCGCTGCCCTGCTGACCGGCAGAGCCCACACCACCGGCTCCGCCGTCACCACCGGCCCCGCCGTGGCCGCCGAAACCGAGCACCCCGCCGGTACCGCCCGCACCTCCGGTGCCACCCGTCCCGCCGTTCATGCCGGGCACGCCCGCAGCTCCGGCACCACCGGTGCCGCCGGCACCGCCGGCGCCGACCAACGCGGCCGTGCCGCCGTCTCCTCCGACACCCCCTATCGCGCCAACACCACCGGCACCGCCGGCACCCCCGGTACCGAAGAACGTCCCGGCCCTGCCGCCGCTACCACCGTGGCCACCGCTGCCGAGGGGATCCGCACCTCCGGTGCCGCCTTGTCCGCCATTGCCGAGCAGTAGGGCTGAACCGCCCTGGCCCCCGTACCCGCCGGCACCGCCGGTTCCGCCGGCACCGCCAGACCCGAGCAGCCAGCCGCCGTTGCCGCCTCTACCGCCGACCGCGCCGGCGCCCCCGGTACCACCGCTTCCGCCATTGCCGATCAGCCCGGCCGAACCGCCGGCCCCACCGGGAGCACCCGCGTCGCTGCTGCTGCCCCCGTTGCCTCCGTTGCCCAGCAAGATTCCGCCGTCCTGGCCGGGCTGGCCCATCGCCCCGCTGGCGCCGCTGGCGCCGTCACCGATCAACGGCCGCCCCACCAGCGCCTCGGTGGGCGCGTTGATCACGTTGAGCACGGTTTGGAGCGGCGACGCGTTGCCGGCTTCCGCCGCGGCGTATGTGTAGGCGCTGTAATCCAGCGTCCGCACGAATTGGTCGTGGTAGGCCGTCAATTGAGCGCTGAGCAGCTGATAGTCCCGGCCATGTCCGGAGAAAAGCGCGGCCACCGCGGCCGAGACCTCATCGGCAGCCGCCGCCAGCACGGACGTGGTCGAGGCAGCAGCAGAGGCGTTCGCCCAGCGCAGAGAAGCATCGATATCAGCGATGTCAGCCGCTGCAGCCGACAATGCCTCCGGACCAGCCCACATAAATAACATCTCTTGGAACCCCTTCGCATGAGTGCATTGCGTGGCCCGGCCACTGCTCCAGCTACGACTGTCGCGCGGATGTGAGCGCCGGGGCCTCGGGCAGCGGGCGGAATCGATGGATGAAATTTTCTCCCCCTATTGGGGGAGGATTTCCCGGCATTCGACCTCGCTCAGTGACAACGAGAAGATCTGCCGAGAACTGACTAACGCTGTGCTGCAACAGTTTTGGTATCTCTTCCGATTGCCGAAACACGTTCGCCGACCGCACAGCCCAGCGCCGGCCATCGCAGAATCAGCCGTTTGCGCATTCCGCAAAGTTGCCTTCGAATGACGGTGATCTCCGCTCGCCGCAGCTAAGCGATGGCAGAGCGGGATCACCTGCCCGCAGGGATTCACCGCCCCCGCACTGCGGCGCCGACCATCTGTTGCGGCCTAGGGAGAGATGTGATGGATTTCGCGAGGTTTCCGCCGGAGCTCAATTCCGGACGGTTGTTTGCCGGTCCTGGGCCCAGCCCCCTCCTCGCGGCTGCCGCGGGGTGGCGAAGTCTGGCCGCTGAATTGGGCTCGTGTGCAGCCGCTTTCACCAGGCTGACCACCGGGCTGACCGGGTCGTCCTGGCAAGGCACGGCATCGGCGGCGATGCTGGACGCGACCGCACCCTACGCGGGGTGGCTGACTGGGGCAGCCGTCGACGCTGAGCAGGCGGCCACCCAAGCCCGTTTGGCCGCAAGCGCTTTCGAGGCCGCGCGAGCGGCAACCGTACACCCGCAGATCATCGCGACGAACCGCGGCGCACTCATTCGCCTCGTGACCGCGAACCTGCTCGGGCTGAACGCACCGGCGATCGCCGCTGTTGAGGCCGAGTACGAGCAGATGTGGGCGCAGGACGTATCCGCGCTCTTGTCCTACCACGCAGAGGCTTCGACCATCGCCTCAGCGCTGACCCCCCTCTCCCCCAACGGTTCCGCAAGTGCCGCGGCGGCCAACCCACCCTTTGCGAATCTGGGCTTCGCGAATCTCGGCTCCGGCAACATCGGACGCGCGAATCTCGGAGACTTCAACATCGGATCCGCGAACGTCGGCAACGCCAACATCGGCAGCGCAAACATCGGCGGCGGCAACCGTGGCTTCGGCAACCACGGCGACGGCAACATCGGCTTCGGAAACCTCGGCAATCGCAACATCGGGCCCGGGAACCTCGGCAGCGACAACCGCGGCTTCTGGAATGCCGGTAATGCCAACGTCGGCCTCGCCAACGCCGGCAACGCCAATACCGGCATCGCCAACACCGGCAGCAACAACATCGGCATCGGTCTCAGCGGCAACGGTGAAATCGGCTTCGGCGCACTGAATTCGGGTATCGCCAATGTCGGCCTCCTCAACTCCGGCACCGGCAACATCGGCCTGCTGAACTCCGGCACCGGCAACGTCGGCATCGGCAACTCGGGCACCGGAAACTGGGGCATCGGGAATGCAGGCGGCACCAACACCGGCATCGCCAACACCGGCAGCTACAACACCGGATTCCTCAACGCCGGCAGCACGAACACCGGCGCGAGCAACACCGGCGGCTACAACACGGGTTTCTTCAACGTCGGTAGCGCCAACACCGGCAGCTACAACACCGGCAGTTTCAATACCGGAGGCCTGAATTCCGGCAACTACAACACCGGCTACTACAACACCGGAAACGTCAACACCGGCGCGTTCATCCGGGGCAACTGCAGCAACGGACTTTTTGTCACCGGCGACAACCAGGGCCAGATCAGCGCCCACATCGCGATTGATATCCCGACCATTCCCGTCGACATCGCATCGAACAACCCGGTCAATCAGACGCTGGTGGTCGGTGGTCAGGACTGGGACATCCCGGGCTACGACTATCCCAAGACCTATTTCCTGAACGGCGCCTTCTATATCGGACCGCTCTACATCTCGCCGTCGACGCTCACCGCCCCGACGGTGACGGTGGTTATCGGCAGCCCGACGACGTCGATCGACGCCACGCTGGTCGGAGCCCTGCAGGGCGGAACCATCCAGATCCTGGATATCCCCGCCGCTCCCGGGTTCGGCAATTCGACCACCGCCCCGTCGTCGGGATTCTTCAACTCCGGCACCGGCGCCGCGTCCGGCTTCGGCAACGGCGGCGCCGACGTCTCGGGCTTTCGCAACCTGTCCTCCGGAACCGTCTCGGGCTTGCGGAATGTCGGTGCGCTGCAGTCAGGTTTGGCCAACTACGGCACCGCAGTCTCCGGTTATGTCAACACCGCCGCTCCCGCCTACCTCTCCGGTTTCGCCAACTCGGGCGCGGACCTGGCCGGCGTGCTGCGCGACAGCGCGACCGGGACCGCGTTCAACGCCGGTCTGGCGAATGCCGGCGTCTGGAACCTGGGCTTCGGCAACACCGGCAACCACAACCTCGGCAACGGCAACATCGGCGACACCAACTGGGGCAGCGGCAATCTCGGCAACCACAACCTCGGCAGCGGCAACATCGGAACCGGCAACCTCGGCTTCGGCAACACCGGCCAGAACAACATCGGCCTCGGCAACACCGGCCAGGGCAACATCGGCCTCGGACTCACCGGCACCAACCAACTCGGCCTGGGCCCCCTGAACTCCGGCACCAACAACATCGGCCTGTTCAACACCGGCACCAACAACATCGGCTTCTTCAACTCCGGCGACGGCAACTGGGGCATCGCCAACACCGGCGACTTCAACACCG
Organism: Mycobacterium sp. TY814; assembly: GCF_030755175.1. Classification (NCBI taxonomy): domain Bacteria; kingdom Bacillati; phylum Actinomycetota; class Actinomycetes; order Mycobacteriales; family Mycobacteriaceae; genus Mycobacterium; species Mycobacterium sp. TY814. The sequence continues at coordinate 1,249,933 of NZ_JAUFRY010000002.1, read as the reverse complement.
GCCTCGCCAACCCCGGCCACACCAACACCGGCCTGTTCAACACCGGCACCGCCAACACCGGCCTAGCCAACACCGGCAACTACAACACCGGCCTGGCCAACACCGGCAACACCAACACCGGCAGCTTCAACCCCGGCAACACCAACACCGGACCCGCCAACCCCGGCAACTACAACACCGGCCTCGCCAACAGCGGCGACACCAACACCGGCGCCTACAACACCGGCACCATGAACAACGGCCTGCTCTGGCGCGGCGACAACCAAGGCCAGATCGGCGCCTACTACGCGATCCATGTTCCGGAGATCGCATTGAATCTGACCCGGACCATCCCCGTGGACATCCCCGTCAGCGGCAGCTTCACGACCACCGTGTACCACGGCGTCACGATCAAGGACATCCCCTTCGGCACCACTGTCGCGCTCGGGCCCATCCCGGTCTTGGAGGGCACCGTCAACTCGCTCACCATCCCGCCCGTGTACGCATCAGGTCCCACGCCGGTTATCCAGATCGGCAACCCGGACGGCTCCACCGCGATCGTCATCCCCGCCTTCGCCAGCCTCGGGCCTGCCGACCTGACCCTGCTCGACTTCGGCAACGCTGCGGGATTCGGGAATTCCACGACCACTCCGTCATCGGGCTTTTTCAACTCCGGTACCGGCTCCGCGTCCGGCTTCGCCAACGTCGGCGCCGATAGCTCCGGCTTCCGCAATCTCTCGACGGGGACTGTCTCGGGCTTCCGCAATGTGGGGGCGTCGTTGTCGGGCATGACGAATCTCGGCGACACCGTCTCGGGCTTGTTCAACACCGGCCTGGGCGTACAGGCTGACGTCTCGGGCTTCGCCAACCTCGGCACCAACCTCGCCGGCCTGTACCGCGACGGCGTGACGGGGATGACGACCTACAACCTCGGTCTGGCCAATGTCGGCGCGTTGAACGCGGGCCTCGGCAACGTCGGCGACTACAACCTCGGCGCCGGCAATGTCGGTGACTACAACCTCGGCGGCGGGCAAATCGGCTCCTACAACGGAGGTTTCGGCAACCTCGGCGCACACAATCTCGGGTCTGCAAATCTGGGGGTCCACAACATCGGCCGGGCCAACATCGGTGATTACAACCACGGGTTCGCCAATGCCGGCAATGCCAACAGCGGTATCGCCAACACCGGCGACTCCAACATCGGCTTCGGCAATTCCGGCAACAACAACATCGGCATCGGCCTCACCGGCAACGGCGAAATCGGCTTTGGGGCAATCAATTCCGGGAGCGCGAACATCGGGCTGTTCAACTCCGGCACCGGCAATACCGGATTGTTCAACTCCGGTACCGGCAACGTCGGCATCGGCAACTCGGGCACGGCGAACTGGGGACTCGGAAACAGCGGTCACCTGAATACGGGCCTGCTCAACTCCGGCACCCTCAACACCGGCGGCCTCAATTCCGGCGCGGTCAACACCGGCTTCGTCAACGCGGGCGATTACAACTCTGGCAGCTTCGACGCCGGCAGCTTCAACACCCTGGGATTCAACCCGGGTTGGTACAACACGGGTTTGGCCAATACCGGCCACTACAACACCGGCCTGGCCAATTCGGGCGATGTGAACACCGGGGCGTTCATCGCCGGGAACTTCAGCAACGGCCTGTTGTGGCGAGGCGATTACCAGGGCCTGATCGGCTACAGCTACACCATCTCCATCCCGGATGCCGCCATCCCGGTTGATGCCGGCATCACCGTCCCGATCGACATCCCGATCAGCGCAACCCTGGGCACCCTGACCGTCCAGGGCTTCACCATCCCCAAGTACACCGCCGACATCAACATCCTGAGCACCGGCGAGACGCAGGCCATCAGCGTCGGCCCGATCACGCTGGGCAACATCGCGATCTCCCTACCGGCCATCGAGACCACGCTCGGCGGGCCGACCACTGCCATCAGCCTGACCGGCACCGGCGACATCGGCCCCGTCGCCATCCCAGTCATCGACATTCCTGCCGCCCCGGGCTTCGGCAACTCCACCAGCGTCCCGTCCTCCGGCTTCTTCAACACCGGTGCCGGCAGTTCTTCGGGGCTGGCCAACGTCGGGGCGAACACCTCCGGGTTCTTCAACGTCGGCGGCACCGGAATCTCCGGCGCCAAGAACCTCGGCAGCCTGATCTCCGGTATGGCGAACCTCGGCAACACCATGTCGGGCGTGCTCAACGCCAGCACGCTCGACCTGAGCGCCGCAGCCGACATTTCGGGGGTGGCCAACAGAGGCAGCGACCTGTCGGGCCTGTTCGCCGATTTCGCGGTATCGAACCTCGGCTTCGCCAACGACGGCAGCCTCAACCTGGGCAGTGGGAACGTCGGCCACGCCAATCTCGGCAGCGGAAACATCGGCGACACCAACGTCGGCAGCGCGAATATCGGCAACGTCAATCTGGGCTTCGGAAACCACGGCGCGCACAATGTCGGCTCCGGCAACGTGGGCGATCACAACCTCGGTTTCGGAACCATCGGAGATCACAACCGCGGATTCGCCAACGCGGGCGAACACAACCTCGGGTTCGGAAACACCGGCAACGCCAACATCGGCTTCGCCAACACCGGCGAGGGCAACATCGGCATCGGGCTCACCGGCAACGGCCAGGTCGGATTCGGGGCCCTGAACTCCGGCAGTGGCAATCTCGGGTTGTTCAACTCCGGCACCGGCAACATCGGCCTGCTCAATTCCGGCACCGGCAATATCGGAATTGGCAACTCCGGCAACGCAAACCACGGTATCGGCAATGCCGGGGTCGGCAACACCGGGATCGAGAACGCGGGCAACTACAGCACGGGACTGTGGAATCCGGGCGATGCCAACACCGGCGTCGGCAACTCGGGCGGCTACAGCACGGGCGCCTTCAACGCAGGCGTCGCCAACACCGGGCTGGCCAACCCGGGCAGCTACAACACGGGCAGCTACAACCTCGGCAGCACCAACACCGGCGGCTTCAACTCCGGTGATTACAACACCGGTTTCGTCAACCCCGGGGATTACAACACCGGCCTGCTCAACACCGGCGATGTCAACACCGGGGCGTTCAATGCCGGCACCTACAGCAACGGCTTTTTCTGGCGGGGCGATTACCAAGGGCTGTACGGCTTGCACGCCGGAATCCACATCCCCGAGTTCTCGCCGGTGGACCTCGACTTCGACATCCCGGTGAATATCCCCATCACTGTCGATATCGCCAACATCGTCGTCAATTCGTTCACCATCAAACCGATCACGGTGAGTCTGCTGGGATCGTCGTACCTCAGCGTCACCTTCGGCACCATCTCCATCCCGGCGATCACCGGAGTCGTGCCCGCTGTCAATGCCTTGATCGGGGGGCCCGGCACCTCGATTCCGATCGCCATCAACAGCGGCATCGGACCGATCGACATCACCTTCCTCGACATCCCCGCCGCTCCCGGGTTCGGCAATTCGACCACCGCCCCGTCGTCGGGATTCTTCAACTCCGGCACCGGCGCCGCGTCCGGCTTCGGCAACGGCGGCGCCGACGTCTCGGGCTTTCGCAACCTGTCCTCCGGAACCGTCTCGGGCTACCGCAATGCCGGGGCGCTGCAATCGGGTCTGGCCAACTACGGCACCACCGTCTCGGGCGTCTACAACAGCAGCGCCGGCACCGCCGGGCGTGTACTCAACGCGGGCCTGGCCAACACCGGCGTCTGGAACCTGGGCTTCGGCAACAGCGGCAACCACAACCTCGGCAACGGCAACATCGGCGACACCAACTGGGGCAGCGGCAATCTCGGCAACCACAACCTCGGCAGCGGCAACATCGGAACCGGCAACCTCGGCTTCGGCAACACCGGCCAGAACAACATCGGCCTCGGCAACACCGGCCAGAACAACATCGGCCTCGGACTCACCGGCACCAACCAACTCGGCCTGGGCCCCCTGAACTCCGGCGACGGCAACATCGGCCTGTTCAACACCGGCACCAACAACATCGGCTTCTTCAACTCCGGCGACGGCAACTGGGGCATCGCCAACACCGGCGACTTCAACACCGGCCTCGCCAACCCCGGCCACACCAACACCGGCCTGTTCAACACCGGCACCGCCAACACCGGCCGAGCCAACACCGGCAACTACAACACCGGCCTGGCCAACACCGGCAACACCAACACCGGCAGCTTCAACCCCGGCAACACCAACACCGGACCCGCCAACCCCGGCAACTACAACACCGGCCTCGCCAACAGCGGCGACACCAACACCGGCGCCTACAACACCGGCAGCATGAACAACGGCTTCTTCTGGCGCGGCGACAACCAAGGCCAGCTCGGCGCCTACTACGCGATCACCGCGCCGGAAATTCCGGCGTACCTCACCGTCGACATCCCGCTCAACATCCCGATCACCGTCAGCGTCGGCGACGTCCAGATCAACCCGGTCACCATTCCCAAGATCTCGTTCAGCGGGCTGGACGACGGTCTCGGCGGAGAGGTTGTCGGTTACATCGGCCCCGTCAGCGTCTACGGAGCCGAGACGGGCGACCCGATTCTGATCAGCTTCGGAGACCAACCCGCGGTGGCGATCAATATCGGCAACCCCGACGAATCGACGGTGATAGGTATCGACGCGTCGGGCGGGGTGGGGCCTGTCAGCATCCCGCTCATCAACGCTCCGGCGGCGCCCGGCTTCGGCAACTCGACCATCACCCCGTCGTCCGGATTCTTCAACTCCGGCAACGGATCTGCCTCGGGCTTCGGCAACGCCGGCGTCGACGGCTCCGGCTTCCGCAACCTCTCCTTTGGCGGCGTCTCGGGCTACCGCAACGCCGGCGCGCTGCAATCGGGTCTGCTGAACTTCGGCAACACCGTCTCGGGGGTCTTCAACACCGCGGCGCCGACCAGCGTCTCCGGTTTCGCCAATGTCGGTACCGACCTGGCCGGCCTGTTCCGTGACGGACCCAGCGGGACGGTGCTGAACCTGGGGCTCGCCAATGTCGGTCAGCTCAATCTGGGTCTGGCCGATGTCGGTGACTACAACCTGGGCAGCGGTAATGTCGGCGACTTCAACGCCGGCAACGGCAATCTCGGCGCCCACAATCTGGGCAGCGGCAACCTCGGCAGCCACAACGTGGGCAGCGGCAACATCGGCGATGCGAACATCGGATTCGGCAACACCGGCCAGGGCAACATCGGCTTCGGGCTGACCGGCACCGGCCAGGTCGGGTTCGGTCCGCTGAACTCCGGCGGCGCCAACGTCGGCCTGTTCAATTCGGGCACCGGCAACGTCGGCTTCTTCAACTCCGGCGACGGAAACTGGGGCATCGCCAACTCGGGGGACTACAACACCGGACTGTTTAACGCCGGTACCGCCAATACCGGCGTCGCCAACGTCGGCGATTACAACACCGGCAGCTACAACGCCGGTTCCACCAATACCGGCAGCTTGAACCCCGGCAGTTACAACACTGGCCTGTTCAACCCGGGCAGCGTCAACACCGGACTGCTCAACACCGGCAACTCCAATACCGGCCTGGCCAACGCCGGCAACGTCGACACCGGCGCCTTCATCACCGGCAGTTACAGCAACGGCCTGTTGTGGCGGGGCGACTACCAGGGCCTGGTCTCCGTGGGGTACTCCTCGACCGTTCCCGAGATCCCTTGGCACTACGACGTGAACGCGCCCATCGAGATCCCGGTCACCGGCCACATCAACGCGATCACCCTGGACGAGTTCAACATTTCCGATATCCCGATCAAAGTCCAACTGCAGCAGACGATCTGCTATCCGTGGTACGAGTACCCGTACTACCGGTGTAGCACGGTGACGACGACGCTCTACAACGACAGCATCGGCGGCTGGACGATCAGTCCCACCACTTTGCTGTCGGAGACGGTCATCGACGAATCATTCGGTCAGACAGTCGATTTCCCCGGCAGCGGGACCGTGGGCCCATACACCTTCGGCTTCGAGCACCAGCAGAATCCGGGATTCTTCAACTCGTCGACCGAGCCGTCGTCCGGGTTCTTCAACTCCGGCGGCGGGGGCGCATCGGGCTTCTTCAATGCCGGCGACACCGGGGTGTCCGGCCTATTCAACGACTTCGCGAACACCTCGGGCCTGCTCAACGACGGAGGGCCGGGCAACTCGGGCTATCTGAACACCGGTCAGCTGGAATCGGGTCTGGCCAATGTCGGCACCACCCTCTCCGGCGTCGGAAACGTCGGCACCGACCTGTCCGGATTCTTCAACAACTTCGCGTGGCCGTGACGCGCGCGCCTGATCGATTCGGTGTTCTGACTCAACTGAAATGGGGCTACGCCGTTGTACATTCGCAGAAGCAACGCGCGCGGCAACGTTAGGTGACTCATGAACAGCCCAGACATCGAACAGGTCCTGCGACGGCAGCGGTTGCGCTCACTGCAGGGCGGATCACTGCTTCGCGTCGGCGTTCTCGCCATCATGATCGTCGCGATGCTGATCGCCGACGATCCGGCCCGGCTGCCGGCGAAAGCTGTGTTACTGGGCATCTACGCCGTGGTGACAGTCGCCGCGTTGCTCATCGCCTTTCTGGGGCCGCATCATTTCGAGGATGACACGGCGCTGATGACCCTCGGTCTGGCCGACGTCGCCACCGTGTTCGGTTTCAAGCTTCTGTCACCCGGCGGCTACATCCCGCTCCTGGTGATGGCGCTGTTGCCACGCATGGTGGCGGTCGAGTTGTCGCTGCGGCGAGCGGGAGCGGTGTTGGCCACCAGCCTCGCGGTGTTCACCGCGTCACTGCTACAGGATCCGGTCATCATGCCGCGGGTCGGCGCCTGGGAAGTGGCGCTGATCGTGTTGATGTACGGATTCGTCTGCACCACAGCGTTTTTGATGGTCATCTTCCGGTTACGCAATGTCGACGAGATGGCCAGACTCACGACCTCGCGCGAGGAGCTGCTGGCTCAGACGATGACCGCCTCGCAGGACGAGCGCCGGCAGATATCAGAGTTCATCCACGACGGACCGCTGCAGGACGTCTTGGCGGCCCGCCGGGATCTCGCCAGCTTCCTCAAAGTTTCCCCGGACGCCCCGCTTGAACAGGCCCTGACCAGTCTGCGGGAAGCCTCACAACTGCTCCGCGAAGCCACGTTCGAACTGCACCCGGCCCTGCTCGAGCAAGTGGGCCTGGCCGCGGCGGTGGACAAACTGGTATCAGTCACCGCAGAGCGCTCCGGCATCGCGATATCGACCGACATCGACTACCCCGACCCGAATCCGATCGATCCGATCCTGTTCGGGGTCATCCGCGAATTGGTCTCCAATGTGGCCCGCCATTCGCAGGCCAGTTCGGCGACGGTGACACTGGCCGTGCACCACGGCGTTGCGCGCGTCGACGTGGTGGACGACGGGGTGGGGATCGCCGCCGACATCGCCGCCCGCCGTTTCGCCGAGGGGCACATCGGTCTTGCCTCGCACCGGGCGCGCGTGCAGGCCGCCGGCGGCGCACTGACAGTCATCGATGAACCCGGCGGGGCGCACGTCCGGGTGGAGCTGCCGTTGCGCACCTGTGTCGTGTCGGAGCGGGCATACGCGTGACCCGCCCGGGTTGACCGCTATTCCAGCAGACGTCGCCGCATCGCCTCGGCGACGGCCGCTCCCCGATCGGAGACACCGAGTTTTTCATAGAGGGTTTGCACATGCGTCTTGATCGTGCTGCGCGCCAGGTGAAGTCGCGCGGCGATCTGCGGCACCGACATCCCTTCGGCCATCATGGTGATCACCTGGGTCTCGCGCTCGGTCAGCGAGGTCGTCGCTCCCCTGCCGCGCCGCCTGACCTCACCGGCCAGACCGCCGGCCACTCCGGCCGGCAGATACGACTCTCCCTCGGCGCACCGGAGCACGGCGTTGACGATCTCGTCGGCGTCGGATTCTTTCGTCAGAAAGCCGGAGGCGCCCTCGGCCAGGGCCTTGAACACAACCGGACTGTCATCGAAAGCAGTCAGCAGTACCACGCTGGTGGGCACACCGTCGCGGACGACGGCATGGGTGACCTCGACGCCGTCCAGGCCGGGCATCTTGTAGTCCAGCAGTGCGACCGTGGGCTGAAATTTCCTGATGGCGTCCAATGCCGCGCGCCCGTCGGCGACCTGCGCGACGACATCGACCCGGCCGCTGGCCTTGAGGGCCCGCACGACCCCTTGTCGCATTACCGGGTGATCGTCGGCTACGACGACGGTGACGCGGTCGGTGGTGGTCATCGGCTCTCCATGCGCTCTCGGCCAAGTCGTCCGGGCCCCGGCACCAGGCGGGGCGCCTCTCATTGTTGCCTCCCGGACCCTTTGCCGCGCTGATTTGCCGCCCAAGGTCTGCGTGGCGCGCAGACCGCGCCGGAGCAGGCGCGGCGTAATCCGGACTACGCGACGGACGGCCGCTGGGGCGACCGGGTTCCGCGACCGGGTGGGCCCGCGGGCCGCCGCGCCGGCCTCAACGTTGTCCCGCCAGGCATTGGGCAACGAAATCAGTTGTGTGACTATGCCATTCACGCCAATTCCGGACCATGGCGTGGCCCGCACCGGTGATTCCCACCCATCGCGCATCCAGCCCCCGCCGGCTGGCGCGCTGCGTCTGCACGCACGAGATCCCCGGATCGGTCCGCGTGTCGGCGGTGCCGTGCACGACCAGCAGGCGCGTGCCGGGCGGTATCAGGTCACCCTTGTCCCCGGCCCACCACGGCGCGAGCGCCACCACGGCGTCAATGCCACCCCCGGCCGCCAATTGCGCGGCGACCCGCCCACCCATCGAATGACCAACCAGCACAAGCTTTTCCGGCGCCCATTGCAGTCGGCAGCTGCGCAACACCTCGGCGGCGTCGTGCACCGGATCCCGCTGCGGGCTGTTCCAGCCACGCAACCGGTACTGCACACGTCGCACGACGATGTCCGAGTCCAGCCGGCGCCGCAGAGCACGAGCAAGGAACACCATCCGGAGGTTGGCGGGCTGCCACCAGCGCGACGGCTCCTCGCTGCGCACTCTGCCGCCCGGTAGAACCAGGACGCACCCGCGCACGGGTTGGTTGCTTATGTCTGCTCGTACGTCGCGTGGATGACGGCGCGGGCGATCGCATGCTGAAAGAGGTTGAAGCCCAGGTAAGCCGGGGTTGCGTCCTCCGGCAGATCGAGTTTGTCGACATCGACGGCGTGCACGGCGACGTAGTAGCGGTGCGGACCGTGCCCGGGAGGCGGTGCGGCGCCGATGTAACGACGCTGACCGGCATCGTTGGCCAATGTCAGGGCGCCACCAGGCAATTCGCCGCCGTCGCCGACACCGGCGGGCAACTCGGTGACGTCAGCGGGCAGGTTGGCCACCGCCCAGTGCCAGAACCCGGACGCCGTCGGGGCGTCGGGGTCATAGACGGTGACTGCGAAGCTGCGCGTCTCGGCCGGGAAGCCCGACCAGCTCAGCTGCGGGCTGACATCCTCACCCCCGGCACCCATGATGCCGCTGACCTGCGGGTTGGACAGCGGCTGCCCGTCGGTGATCGACTCCGAGGTCAGGGTGAACGACGGCAGCTCCGGCAGCGCGTCGTAAGGGTTCGGCACTGTCATGGTCAGTCCTCTCGTGTCATCAGCAGTGGGTGAGAAAGTGCGCCAGCACCTGGGTGCCGAATTTCAGCGCGTCGATGGGTACCCGCTCGTCCACGCCGTGGAACAGCGACGTGAAGTCCAGGTCCGGCGGCAGCCGCAGCGGACTGAAGCCGAAGCAACGAATCCCCAGCCGCATGAACGATTTCGCGTCCGTGCCGCCGGACAGCATGTAGGGCACCGTGCGGGCACCCGGGTCGAGGGCCAGCACGGCAGCGTTCATCGCGTCCACCAGATCACCGTCGAAAGTGGTCTCGTACGAGCTCAGGCTCCGGATCCACTCCCGGCTCACGTCGGGTCCGAGCAGCGCGTCCACCTCGGCTTCGAAGGCCGCCAGGCGGCCGGGCAGCACCCGGCAGTCGATCACCGCTTCCGCGGTCGCCGGCACCACATTGGCCTTGTAGCCTGCCTTGAGCATCGTCGGGTTCGCGGTGTCGTGCAGCACTGCCTTGAGCATCCTGGCCATCGGGCCCAGTTTGTCGATCATCCCGTCGAGGTCGGGTGAGTCGACGTCGAAGGCCAGACCGGTCTCCTCGCTGACGGCGGCCAGGAACTGGGCGACGGTGTCGGTGACCACGAGCGGGAACTGGTGACGGCCCAGACGGGCCACGGCCTCGGCGACGGCGGTGACCGCATTGTTGTCGTGCACCATCGACCCGTGTCCGGCGCGCCCCCGCGCGGTCAGCCGCATCCACTGGATGCCCTTCTCGGCAGTCTCGATCAGATACAGGCGGCGCTCTCCGCCATCGTGGCGTGGCACCGTCAACGAGAAGCCACCGACCTCACCGATCGCCTCGGTGACGCCGTCGAACAGATCCGGCCGGTTGTCGACGAGCCACTGCGCCCCGTATTTGCCGCCGTGTTCCTCGTCGGCGACGAACGCGAACACCAGGTCCCGCGGCGGCACGATGCCGGCTCGGCGGAAATGCCGGGCCAGCACCAAGGTCATGCCGACCATGTCTTTCATGTCGACGGCGCCGCGGCCCCAGACGTAACCGTCCTCGATCGCACCGGAAAACGGGTGCACGCTCCAGTCGGCGGGTTCTGCCGGGACCACGTCGAGATGCCCGTGGATCATCAGGGCGCCGCGGGTACGGTCTGCGCCGGGGAGGCGGGCGAAGACGTTGCCCCGGCCGGGAGCGCCGGACTCGACATACTCGGTCTCGTAACCGACCTCGGCGAGCTGCTCGGCGATCCATAGTGCGCACTCGGCCTCGCCCTTGGTCGTCTCTAGCTCGCCGGTATTGCTCGTGTCAAAGCGGATCAGTTGGCTGACGGTTTCGGCCACCTCGTCTGCCGGATCGACAGGGCCCGTCGGGTCGTTCGGCTCAGCCGCCGTTGCACCGGTCACAGTCACCTTTCCTACCACGGTTCGCAGTGGTGGCGATCTGTCCCCCACGGCTGCGTTGCGCTGACAGTCGCGGGGCTGAATGGTGCGACCCGAGGCCGATTGGGCCGACGCGAATCCATCCGATAGCCTTAGCTGCCAACTCATGCGGTTGGTCGGGTCCGAGTGGCGGAATGGCAGACGCGCTAGCTTGAGGTGCTAGTGCCCTACTAATGGGCGTGGGGGTTCAAGTCCCCCCTCGGACACAACACAGCAGTACGCATCGCCGCAGCTAGACGGCGGTTATGCGCCGCGGCCGGCGACGGTCGACGGGCTCCTTGGACACGGTTTGGACACTCCCCGAGATTCTTGCGTCCAGATTGACGGCCACGGCGTCGAGGTCGCTGTCGAACAGATCGGCGTAGATGCGCAGCGTGACGCTCGGGTCTTTGTGACCGAGCATCCGCGACACCGCCAGCACGTTGGCGCCGGAACTGACGGCCAGGCTCGCACACGTATGCCGCAGATCGTGCGGTGTGATCGTCTGCACTTCGGCGCGCTCGACCGCCCGGTTGAACCATCCCGTCGAGTCGTAGCTCGGCCGCTTCAAGTAGCCGCCGCCGCGAGCAGGGAACAGCAGATCGTCGGCGCCGCGATCCTCGCACCGGACCGCCAGCCGGGACAAAACCGACGCCGCTACCGGCACCATCCGGTTCTCCTTGCCCTTCGTCTGCCCGACCTCGAACTCTTGTCCGACCTGAACAGCGTTGCGGTGCACCGATATTCGGCGTTTCAGGAACTCGACGTCGGCGACAGTAAGCGCGATCGCCTCACCCCACCGTAGGCCGGTGAACGCCAGCGTCAGCACCAGATCGGCGTAGCGGCCGGACTCCTCGGCCAGCCGGCACACGTCCGTCTCGGTGAGGTAGACGTGGCGCTTCGGCGCCTTCGTCGGCTTCTCGCCGCGCTTGAACCGGCGGGCCGGATTGAACGCGAGCGCGCGGTGCTCGATCGCGTCGTCGAGGATGCCGGCCAGGATGCCGACCGCGCGGTTGACGACGGTCGCGCTGGACCCGTCGCGGGTCATGGCCGCGGCCCACGCCTTCACGTCCAGGGTGTCGACCTTGCCGACCGGGACGCCGGCCCACTTCGGTTCGATGTGTTTGCCGTAGGCGTACGCGATGGTCCGGTAGTACGACGGCGAGAGCGTCTGTTCCTGTCGTGCCAGCCATCCGACCGACAGGTCGCCGACCGTCACCCGGCCGCGCGCCGGCGACACGTAGGCGCCTTCGGCCTTCGTCGTCTCCACCTTCGACGCCCACGCCGACGCGTCACGCTTTGTCGTGAATCCTCGCTTGCGGCTGGTGGCGCCGTTCGGCTGCCGGTACCGGACTTCCCACCGTTCGCCCGCGGCCGTCGGGTAGCGCTTAATCGTCGCCATCGAGCACCGTCCTCAGTTCGGCTTTGAGTGCGCGGGCCACCCGGCCCTTCTTCTGCGCGTTCGCGTCGACACCTGCGCGCCGATCGCGCTCAGCGTGATACGAGCGCCCCCACAGCGCCGCCATCTCGGCAGCGAGCCGTTCGCGATTCAGCCCGAGGTCGCGCGCGAGCCTCTCTTCCGGTTCCCCGAAGTCGCCGAGCAGTCGCATGAGTGCGCCGGCGGGTACTTCGTGCAGCCGAGCCGGCCACTGGTCGCGTAGTTCCGCGATCCAGTCTCGCGGACTGGCGAGCGCGAACTCGAACATGTCGCCGCCGGCGAGGAACCGCCTAAGCTGATCGCTGGTGAGGTTCAAAGCCGTTGTGAGAGCGATGTTTTGATCGCTAGCAATGAGTTCGGCGAGTGTGACTCTTGCGTCGCGGACGTCGCCGAGCGCCAGGGCCAGCGCCGCCAGTGTCGGAAGCGTCGGCGACACTCGGCCGTGCTCTAGGTCGGATATTCGGCCGGTCCCCCAATTCAGCCCGTACCGGCGTGCAGCCTTCGCGACGTCATCAGCCGTGGCGTCGCCGCGCAATCGCCGCGCGTTCTCGCCGATCACGTTGCGGAGCGGCACCGCTTCGTCTGCATCAGTCACGGCACAAGACTGTACTCGATTTAACAAGGCTTGACAGCAGCCATTCCCCATGCGCAGACTGAATCCCGTGCTTGTAATTCCGAGGCTTGAGGAGACCTGATGTCAGAATTGCCACCCGATACCGCCACTCCGAAGCAGGTTGCCGCGGCCCTGTACATGTCGGAAGAGGCGCTGGCCCAACTCCGTTACCGCGGGACTGGCCCGAAGTTCACCCGCGTTGGCGCCCGGAGGGTGCTGTACCGCTGGTCGGACGTGAACGCCTATCTCGACGCGAACAGCACCACTCAGACCGGTGTCGGAGCGTGACTCCGACACCGCTTGTCACCGAAGCGAACGTGATCGCGGCACGCCTCGCGGGAGCGAGCGAAGTGTTCCCGATCAAGCAGGCCGACGACTGGGATTCGACCGCGCGCGTCACCGTGACCGGCGACGTGATCACCGTCGTGGTGACGGACCACATGGGCCGAGCCAAGCGCGAATACCGGGCCGTCATTCAACAGGTCGCCGCGGTCCCGTAGGCGCCGCGGCCACCGGGATCAGATTTCTACGAACGATGAAGCGAAGGGTGCGTGATGGCAGGCGAGTTCGACAGGTTCGCCCTGGTCGACTGGGAACGATCGGCCTGCCTCTGCGACGTCGGGGCACCCGGCCATTCGCTCGCGGTCGCAGTCACCCACGACGGCCGCGACACCTTGTGGATAGTCGACGACGCCGAGTTGCGCGCCGAACACCCCCGGTGCGGGAACGGCGACCAGGCGCACGAACAAGTCGGCTCACTGCCAGCGGTTTGGCGCCGACGCGTCTACGGTGACCCCCGCTGCGGAGCGCCGACCACGGCGGGCCGGCCATGCCGAATGAAGGTCGCCTGCCAAGGCGATGTCTGCGAGGTCCACCGCAAGCCCCGGTGTGACGGCTGCGGGCAGATCATGCACCACCAAGCCGGCGCTTGGGGCTGCTTCGGATGCCACCCCGACCGGCGCTGGACACCACAGCAGCAGGCCAACGTCGCGGGCAACGATGCGGACGCGCCATGATGACGCCCGCGCAACGACGGGTTTGGCGCACCGATGTATTCGGCCACCCCGACCTGTCGCCAGCTGTGAAGCTCGTCCTCCTGGCGCTGGAAACGTACGCCGACTATCCGGCCGGGACGAACGCTCGACCGGGTGTCAAGAATCTGACCGAAATGTGCGGCCTCAAGACGCGAATCGTTGAGGAGGCACTGGCTCTCGGAAGGCAACTCAAGCTCATTGATCAGACCTCCCGAGCAAACCCAAAAGCGGGACTCGCAGCGTGCTATTGCCTACTTTCAACCCGCGCCACCGTGCAGGTTGAAACCGATTCAACCCGCGCCACCGTGCGGGTTGACACTCCGACAAACACAGATTTCAACCCGCACGAATCGGCGTTTCTACCCGCACGAAACGAGCTTTCAACCCGCACCACCGTGCAGCCCACCAATCCAGAACACCAATCCAGTAATACCAATGGGTTGTCGCCTCAGCCGGGTACGTCACCAGGGCTGCGCGGCCAGTCGACGGACAAGACGACGGAATCGGCGGATCGGCAACCGGCGAACCGCAAACCGCCGTCGTGGATTCGCGGACCCTTCGGGCCGCGCTGTCGGGCCCACGGCCACCACAAGGTCGCGCCCGCCGACTGCGAACGCTGCCGGGACGCCGGGGTCGCTGCCAAGGAGTCCGCGTGATCCGGCCGATCCCAGCGGCGTACCGCGGCGCCATCGACGCGGCGTGTCCAACGTGCGGCGCAGAACCGGGCGAGTTCTGCCTCATTGACGACGACCGCCGCGGCCCGCGCCGGCGACGGGTGCCGTGTGTCCGTCGGTGTCCGCCGAGCCCGCCCGACGTCGAGCACCAGGCCGCGCCGGCTCACCCGGCCCGCTCGTTTTCCGAACCGATCTACCAACCCGACGACCAGGAGTGACCATGAAGACCGAACCGTTCACCGACCAGCGCGCGACCATCCAGCCTGCGCACTGGCATGTCTTCGCGGACGGCGCCGGCGCCGGACCCGGCTTCGTCTTCGCCGGCACCGATGCCCCCCTCGACGAACCCGGTGCCCTTGCCTTAGCCGACAAGCTGATCGCGCAGGGACTCGCCGAGCACTGCCGCCTCTGGGACACCTTCTGGGTGTGCCGCTGCCCCGCCGACACCGGGTGCGCCATCGACGAGGACGGCGCGTGTGACGCGTTCGATCTGGCGACCATGCGCCCGTACTGGACGCTGGCCGACGACAACGCCGCTCTCGCCGCCCAAGCCGCCGACGACGCACGGCTCGCACTGATCCCTGCACCGCCAGGGGCCATCGGTGACCCAACCGAATGGGACTGGGACCGCGACCTGGGCATGTACACGCGCTACCTCACGATGGGCAGCTGGGACGCGGCCGGCGACGGGCCAGGCGGCATCCGCCCCACCGTCGAGCTGTATGTCGAGCAGACCGAAAGCGGCGCGCTTCGCGAATGGCGTATTGAACTCAACGGTCCCGACCTCGACGCGATGACCGCCGAAGACACCCGCCGAGTCGCCGCGGCGCTGCTCGACGCCGCGACGGCGCTCGAAGCCGGCCAGCGACGCCATGCGGATCGGGACGATCCAGGTCGCGGCGATCGCGACGATCACGATCCCGCCGATGCAGATCGCGACGATCCAGATCACGACGATCACCACCCCGGCGGCGACACGCTCGACGCCGGCCGGCCCAACACCCGGAAGCCCGTCGCATGACCAACTGGAACACCCTGCGTCCGCTGCTCGCCGGCATACCCGCGCTTCCCGGCGCCCCCTGCAAGGGCAGAGCGGACCTCTACGAGCGGACCATCGGCGGACGCATCGAGGGCCGACAGGCCGGCAGCCCCGAACTCGAGAACGCCCGCTGTGAGGCTCTGCGGCTCTGCAACGACAGGTGCCCAGCACTGGCGTCGTGCCGAGCGTGGCTCGGGGCTCTGCCGGCCACACGGCGCCCACGCGGCGTCGTCGCCGGCCTGGTGATCACGTCCTCCGGGACGCCGGCCAAGCGCACCACCAGCGAGACGGAACCATGAGCGACGAGTCCGGCCTGACGCGCGTCGGTCCCGTCGTGGTCCTCTCCGGGTCCGCGCTGCGGCTGGTGCTCGAATGCGCCGCGATCGCCGTCCGGCACCGCAAGATGACCGCCGGCCTGCCGTTCTCGACGCAACCGTACGAGGCTCTGGCCTGCGAACTTCGCGCCGCGATGGCCGCAGACGGTCACGCGGACGTCCGCGCTGGCGCCGTCAGCGATCCTGTGCCGGTGGACGAACAACCGACCGTGCCGCTCGCCGAAGCAGCTGCCCTGCTGCACATCTCGGACAGGCAGGCGCGCCGGCTCGCCCCCCAACTCGGAGGCCGCAAGGTCGCCGGCAGCTGGTTCGTCGAAGAGACGGCCCTACGCCAACACATCGAAGGAAGGCCATGAACCGACAGGAACGAGCCCGCGTGATCGCCTCGTTGACCGACGACGAGCTACGGCAGCTTCGCGGACGCCTTCAAGACCCCGACACGCGCGACGCCGACAAGCGGTTCGCGCAAAACCTGTTCACCGGATCGAACGACGCCGGCGACCAGGACGACGACGACCAGGACGCCAGCGAGTACACCGACGAACAGCGGCAATGGGCGCGCGATCTGTTCGCCACCCTCGACGACGAGAACGACGGCTTCGCCGGCCTCTCGAACGGCCGAAACGTCTCCCGCACGACACCCTGACCGCCACCCGCACTCACTCCGAAAGGACACCATCATGCTCCAAATTTCGGCTCACACCAGGGCCCTAGCCGTCACCAACGCCGCTGACACGCTGCATGTCGCGCTGCCCGCCGCATACGTCGAACAGTTCGCCGAGGCGGAAGCGTTTAGTGCAGCGGCCAGCCAAACCGTCTGCCGGAGAGAATCCCTGCACCGCGCCGTCCTCGACGCCATCCAGGAGGGCCGCGACTACCTCTCGGACCCGGTAATTCGGGCGATGGCGCTCAATGCGCAACTCACCGACGGGAACATCCTCGCCGCCGCACGCAGCCGCACCGAGCAGCTGAAATTGGCCGCACTCAGCGACCACGCCGGCGACATTCTCGACGGGTGGGCCGACGCGCTCGACGAGCACTCGGCGAAGCTCGCCGCCGCCGCGGACGCCGGCGTCAACCTCAACGACGCCGCCGGCGCCGTCGCCCGAGGCGGCGCCATCATGTCCCACCTGCACAACGCGCAGGTCGCCGTGAAGGCGTGGACCGCAGCCGCGAACGGCTTCTACGCGCTGGCTGCCGTCGCTGGCGTCAGGAACAGCGCCGACTCGGCGACCGTCCTCACGCCGGCGCGTCTCGCCGACCTGGCACCCGCGTACGAGATGGCGCGAGACGAGCGCGCCCGTGAGGTCGGCGCGTGGATTCTCGCGCGCTGCGGACTACCCCTGCGACTCGCCAACCTCGACGAGTTCAAGGAACGCGCCGCGCAGATGAAGGCGGACGCCCAAGCCGAAGCCCGGAACCACGCTGCACGCGCGAACGCCGCCGGCTTCAACCGCCGGTAGCGCAACCACGATCACCTGACGGCCGGCGCGGGACGGAAGCCCCCGGTTCCTTCCTACCGCGCCGGCCGTCGGGCCCACCACCACGACGACGAGGACCAGGCCGTGAACGAGCACGACGTACGCAGCGCCGACACCATGACGCGCGACACCGCCGACACCCGCCCGCCATGCGGTGCACAGGCACCTAGGGCGGGGTGCCCATCGGGGGGTACCGCAGCGCCCCTCACGGCATAGGCGGGCTGCCCTCCCCTGGATTTCCAACAAAAAAAGACCGCTGGAAAGAAGCAAGCCGTGCCCCGTCGGGCTGACGTTCCTTGCATCCGGTGTGGCCGGCTGCTGCCGACGTACCGCGACAGTGCGCCGCCGGATCGGCGCCGCTGCGGCGCGTGCGTGAAGGCCGACGCGGCGCCGTGGAATCACGGCACCCGGACCGGATACGAGCGGGAGCGCTGTCGCTGCGACAGGTGCCGCGCTTGGGCTGCGGCTGAGGCTCGGGCCTACCGGGCTGCGTACCGCGAGCGCACTGGTACCGGCTTGCGCTCGAAGTACGGCCGCGGCACGCGGGACACGATCGCCGCGACGCCGAACGGGTCGAGCGACTGAGCGACAGCGGAAGCGACTACTGGACCAGAGAGTCGAGCAAACCGGCGCCGTCCGGCCCGCTCGGCATCCGATCGCTACTCTCTCGGAGTGGCATCGTCGTTCCTGCTGATAATCGGTGACTCCCGCGGGCTCGCGTGGATATTGCGGGAGCGAAAGATGGCGCTCCCCGCGCGAAGTCGCGCGGCCGATATCGACGAAGGTGACGAATTGTTTTTCGTGACCACGCGCAATTGCTTTGGGAATCCGTCTCGTGACCGCAGTCGGATAGTCGGAATCGCTCGCACCGGGTCCGCCGTGGCTCGGTTGGAGAAGCCGCTGAAACTCGCCGGCCGGACCTTCGATCGCGGCTTCGATCTCGACATCGAGACGCTGGCACCGTTCCGTGTCGGAGTCGAGTTGCCGCCGCTTGTGGAGGAATTGGACGCGTTCCCGAACAAGCGCGCGTGGTCGTGGTTCATGCGTCGGCCGGCGCTGAGGGTCTCGACCAACGACGCCCGCATGCTGCGCCGGCTCGTCAAGCCCGTCGGCGACAACCCCGATGATGTGATCCCGGCCTACCTTGAGTGGATCGACGCCCGCCCGAATTCGCATCCGAAGCGCTGACGGGTCACGAAGCGTCCGGCATCAAATCTCACGCCAGGAGAGTTCGTTACCGGGCTCATCGAGGAACCAGCAATACGTCCCGCTCGCAATGTCTTTCAGGCGCCGGCGGATCGTTGGTGCGTTGCGGCTCGCGAACGCGGACAGGAATTGCAGCTGCTCGGGCGCGATGTACTGCTCGACGGCCCACGCGATCAGATTCTCCTTACGCGTCTCGTTGATCTCGCCGTCCGTCGCGACTGCTTCGATGATCCAGAACGTCGCCGGCGTCACGCCGACGTCGACCACGATCGCGTCGGGCAGCACGGACGAGACGTTGATCGAGATGCCGATCTGAGCCAACACGGCCTGATCGACGACGTACAGCTTGTCGCCGGACTGGCTGATGGCGAGCACGACCGGCTGCGCGAGCCGCGCGGGCGCCCACTGCTCGATCACGCCCTTGAGGATCATCGACGACACGCCAGGGTCGAGCACCCGAGTTCCGTAGCCCGGAAGCTGCACGGTGACTTCGTGCTCAGCCTTCGCCAGCTGGGCTGCGTGGTGCAATTTCAGTTTCGCGCCGGGGTTGAGGTGTGCGTCTTGCCAGTCGGCGATCGCGGCGTCGAGCGCGTCGCCGTCGAGCGCGGGATCGAAGAGGTCCGCGAACGATGCGGCCAGCGCCCAGCGGGGCAAGGAACTGCTCGTCGCAATGCCCGTTCGCACCCGCGCCGCGGCGTTCTCGCGCCACTTCGGCCAGATTTCATCGCGCAGCGTCTCGCGCGAGTTGTCCGCGTACCAGGGATGGTGACCGTCGCCCCACTCTTGGGCCAGCTGCTCGATCCGCTTCTTGCTGACCGCCGCGCCGCCGGCGTAGGCCAGGCGCTCGTCGTCGCTGGCGTGCGCGTAGATCGTGTCGGACATCCACAGGACCGTCGAGGGCCTGCTCCACACGTTCTCCGGTTCCGGGTCGCCCTCGTCGGCGACGACCGAGCCGACGTAGATCATCGCGGCGACGCCGGCAGCGGCGAGCGGACTCGACAGCACCGCATCGAACGCTTCGGGAGGGAAGACCTTCACCAGCCGTTCGCGCACTGATTCGCGATCGAGGACCGGGCGTAGCGTCGTCACGACGTCACCGGCCGATACGCGCGAGCGACCGCGGCGTCGAACTCAGCGTCGCCAAGGTCTGCCCATCCGGTCACGACGTCGGGGTCGGGCAGCGGCAGGGCTTCCAGCTCGTACGCGCTCACTGCGACGCTGCCGGACAGGCACCGAAGAACACGGTCCGTCGTGACGGTCGCGAGCAGGCGGGCGAGCAGTTCGGCGGGAACCGCCTGCGACTGGCCGCGGGCAGCGCGGATGACGTTCACGTGGTTCTCGACGACGACACGACCGCCCCACTCGGCGAGCACGTCCGCGGTCAGGTGAGCGGTCACCAGCCGGCGCGTCTGCTCGGGCGCCGTCGTGCGCTGCACCAGCACGGCCGGCTCGGTCAGCACCATCACGTCTTCATCGCTGCCGCGCAGCGTCAGGTACCGCGTCGAGTCCCGCGCTGCGTCGCGATGGACCTTGCCGCCGTCGATGTCAGCTGCCCACAGCACCGGCACCCGGCCGGCGCCCGCGCGCGGCCCGAGGTCCGCCTTGCGCCGGTTCCACACCAGCGGGCCCGTCGACACTCGCCAGCCGACCGACCGGAGGTTCGTCCGCATGCCGATCGCCGCCGCCGCGGTCGGCGCGTCGTCGGAGTGGCGGGGCAGCAGCCACGGCAGGACACCGCGCGGGGATCGCACCGTGGCGACCTCGCTGGTCTGCGGCCCGATCGTCGAGATGGTGACTCGGCGGACCCGCTTGCTGCTGAACGTCGCGAGGCACGTCTCTTGCAGGACACCACCGAACGATCCGCTGCGGTCAGCGACGAACGCGATCTCGCGAAGCGGCGCCTGTTCGCCGAGCACCCGGCGCAGGTTCTCGAAGTATCGGCCGGCCAGGAACGACGTCGGGACGAGCGCGGACAGAACACCGTCGCCGGCGATCGCGTCGATCCCGGTCGCCATGAACAGGCCGTACAGGTTCGCGTGCCCGTAGAGCGACGCGGCGAACCGCTCCCGCTCTTCGGGCCCGAGCCGGACGCGGCCGTACGGCGGATTCATCACGGTTGCGAGCGTCGGAACGTCGGCCGGCGCGAGCCCGTCACCGACCGCGGCCAGGGCGGGCAGCGGGCGCCGGCGCGCTCGCGGCGTGCGGGCCAGGATCGGCAGCATCTCCGAGGCAAGCAGCACGTTTGCGAGCCAGACGGCGTTCTCGTCGGTGTCGGTGCCGGCGATCACGTTCGGCAGGCCGGCGAGCGCGAGTTGCGCGTCCACGCGCGCGGCGGCGCCCAGGTGCTCGCGCAGGATCGGCAGCAGCAGCGCGCCGGCGCCGCACGCCGGGTCACGCACAAGCCCGCTGAGCGCTTGCGGGCGCTTCCACCCGAGGGCCCGCTTCGTCATCGCCCACAGGTTCTCTGCGAGCACCTTCGACGTGTAGTGCCGGCCGTGCTGCGCGCGCTCCCGCGGGTCCAGCTGGGACACGTAAAGCATGCCCAGTTCCTCGGCCGTCGCGCCGGCCGTCGTGCCGGCCAGGTTCAACGGCAGCATGCCCAGTTCCTCGGCCGCGGTGCCGGCCAAGTCCAGCTGCGACGTCGCGCCGATCCAGTCCGGCATCGCGGCGCCGGCGATCGCCCAGTCGACTTCGAGCCACTGCCCGGACAGGCCGGCCGCGCGAGCGCGAGCAGCCCACCATTCCGGGACGCCGGCCAGCACCGACGCTGCCGCCGGCGTGAGCGCGCGCGGAAGATCAGGACTCGCCGCAGCGCGGTTGAGACGCGTCGACCGCGCCGGCACGGGCTCCGGGAGCGCCGTCACCTGATTCCCCCGCCAGTCATGCGCAACATCTTCGCAAACAGGTCTGTCAGACGTGCTCGCCACACACCGACGCACCCGCGACATTTGTGGACTCGCGCGGGAATTGCCACGTCAGTCGTCTTGGCCGGCTCCGCTATATCGCGCCATCGCCGGCCCCGTCTCGATCCTCACGCGCAGCATCCGCATGTAGCCGCGCATCCACAGCTTCGGCAGCACCAGCGACTCGCTGCCGGCGTACGGGTTGGGATCGCCGGGATCGGCGACCGAGCCCGAGTAGAGCGCGAACATGTACTCGGCTCGCTTCGACACCCGCCAAGGATGCAGCCGCGCACGCCCAGAACGTCGGACCCACGCCGAGCGCGAGGACCGGGACCACGACGGCGGGCCGGCCGGCGCGCGAGCGAGAACGCGCGTCCGGCGGCGCCGCCTCAGTTCGAGCGCGACGTTCTTCCAGCACGGCTGGAACAACGGCCGGCGTGGACACGCTTTGGACACAAAATCTGTTGAAAGCGGGATATCTGGCGTGAACCGCAGTCATGTATTTCCGCAGCTAGAGCCCTCTTCGCGCCCCTGACCTGGGAGGTCTGCGGGGGTTCAGGTCCCCCCTCGGACACCAGTGTGAAGAGTCGCGTCATGGGTTACAGATTCCCCGGACGAGCAGGCTGGTAGTGACTGGGTCTGGTCCGGACCCGCTAACCCGCACGCGGTCAGATCACGCGGATGCCATCGGCTCGTCCGACTCCAGTTCAGCCTCGAAGACGGTTTCCTTCTGCAGATGGTGCGGCCGCTTGCGGACCACCGACCAGACGATTGCCAAGACGACGAACCACACCGGCGTGCATTGCAGCGCGTGAAGGGTGTCGGCCTTCTGGGTGAACGCCCAGATGACGAACGCGAAGAACCCAAGCACCGCCCAGCACATCGGCACACCGCTGGGCATCTTGGAGGTCGAGGCGCCTAGATGTCCAAGAGATTGAACACCCCCGGGGGGCCGCCGAGCCCTACATTCCGGGCGGCCGCGACACCCCCGACGAAGTTCTCAGGATGACAACGGCCGGTTCGGAAGGTAGCGTCCACCATCACAACTCAAGACGCCGTTGAAGCGCAGCGGGAGAACCTCCGCCACGGAGGCGCCGTAGGAGCAAGTTCCTCCCCGGGAATCTCTCAGGCCCCAGTACCGTAGCGCCGAGGCAACTCTGGAGAACAGCCCCGGCCCAGCCGGGACTTACCGAAGGTGTAGAGCGCATCCGGCCCGCGGGCCCGATGCTTCCAAACTCTCAGGTTCACAGGACAGAGCGGGGAGGTGTCCATTCCAGTTCGGAGAAATCCGGACTTCGTGAACCTGGAGGCACCTGGCGTGTTACCTGACGTCTCGTCGCAGCGCAACGCGGACGTTTTCTGCACCCGCCATATCCGCCCCGGCCCCACCGCCGTCGCCTGCATGCTCGAGACCGTGGGCTTCGACCGCCTCGACGACCTGATCGACTCGGCCGTTCCTGCGCAGATCCGCAGTACCGCGCCGATGGTCCTGCCCCTACGAGGCCCGGCCGGGCACGGCAGTCCGATTGAATAAGGACTTCGTAGAGCGCGCTGCGCTACAGGCGTTGTCCGACGGCGACGTCTCACGTCCCCCTTCCCGTTCTACCGGCGCGGCTGAACCGCGAAACCACTGCAAGGAGTCAGGCACGTGTCCATCCCGAATGACCGCAGTTACACCGACGATCATGAGTGGGTGATGATCGCCCCCGGCGCCGGCCTACCGGACACACCCGTGCGAATCGGCATCACGTCGGTGGCCACCAACTCCCTCGGTGACCTGGTTTTCGTCGACCTCCCCGAGGTGGGCGCCGCTGTCACGGTCGGCGAGGCGTGCGGGGAGGTCGAGTCGACCAAAACCGTCTCCGAGCTTTACCCACCCGTCAGCGGCACCGTCGTCGAGGTGAACCGGGCCGCCGCCGACGACCCCGCCGTGATCACCGCCGAACCGTACGGTGCCGGCTGGTTGTTCGCCGTCCAGCCCGACGCGGCCGGCGAGCTGCTGACCGCTGCGGAGTACGCGGAGAAAAACGGAGTCAGCGCTTGAACGCCGACCTGAGCGGCCTGCCCGCGCGGATCGCGCAGCTGGCACGTCACTTCCCGATCTACTCAAAATCAAGGGCCTAGACCGGTGACCATCAGCGTGTTCGATCTGTTCACGGTGGGCATCGGACCGTCCAGTTCGCACACGGTCGGGCCGATGCGGGCCGCGGCGCGATTTGCCGAAGAGTTGCGCGGCTCCGATCGGCTGGCCCGGGTGGCCGGTGTCCGCGTCAACCTGTACGGGTCACTGGCGGCCACCGGCGCCGGACACGGCACTCAGCCGGCCATCCTGCTGGGTCTGGACGGTCACCTCCCGGAAACCGTTCGGACCGAGGTCAAGGAAGCACGGCTTGCCGAGTTCCGTTCTGGCGCTGCAGTTCTGCTCGGCGGGAGCGTCCCGATCGCACTGCGCGAAGAGGACATGGTGCTCCATCCGCTCACAGTGCTGCCGACGCATCCCAACGGCATGCGCCTGGACGCGGTCGACGGTGACGGCAACACCATCTTCGCCGAGACCTACTTCTCGATCGGCGGGGGCTTCGTGCTCACCGGGACCGAGGCGGCCGCCACGCCGGCGGGCAGCGCAGGCGAGCCGCCCGCCGCGCTGACGTTCTCCTCCGCCGAGGAACTACTGAAACTCACCGAGACCGAGAACATGTCGATCAGCGAGGTCATGCTCGCCCACGAGACCGGTACCCGCAGTGAGACGGAGGTGCGCCAACGCCTGCTGCACATCCGCGACGTGATGGTCGAATGTGAACGCAACGGCGTCAGTCGCACCGGCATCCTGCCGGGCGGACTGAACGTGCGGCGGCGCGCCCATGACTGGTACCGACGTCTCGACGCCGAGGATCCGAACCGCGCCGCCCAATTCGCTGAGGACTGGGTCAATCTGGTCGCGTTGGCGGTCAACGAGGAGAACGCCTCAGGGGGCCGGGTCGTCACCGCCCCCACCAACGGCGCTGCCGGCATCATCCCCGCCGTCCTGCACTACGCCGTGCACTACACCGCAGCCGGCAAGGCCGACCCCGATGACACGGCGATCCGGTTCCTGCTTACCGCCGGAGCCATCGGGTCGCTGTACAAGGAGCGTGCGTCGATCTCGGGCGCCGAGGTGGGCTGCCAGGGCGAGGTCGGCTCGGCCGCGTCCATGGCCGCCGGCGGACTGGCCGAAATCCTTGGCGGCACAACGCAACAGGTTGAGAATGCCGCGGAGATTGCGATGGAGCACAGCCTTGGCCTGACCTGCGACCCCATCGCCGGACTGGTCCAGGTGCCCTGCATCGAGCGCAACGCCATCTCGGCCGGTAAGGCCATCAACGCCGCGCGGATGGCACTGCGCGGCGACGGTACGCATCTGGTCAGCCTCGACGAGGTCATCGACACCATGCGCACTACGGGTCTGGACATGAGTCACAAATACAAGGAGACCGCCACCGGCGGACTGGCTGTGAACGTCTCGGTCAACTACATCGAATGCTGAACTGGACAAGGGAAATGGCTCCCTGAGCGACGAGGCAATCGACGGGGTTCACCTTCTAGGGGGCTCGGACCGAAGCTCGGCGGGTGGGAGCGGCGAGGCCCGCGAGACGACTGCAGTCAGCGCGCGCAGCTGATTGCAGAGTTCTGCACTCAGACTCGGCGTCGTAGGCTAAACGAGGCGCGCAGTCGGGAGTGTGACATGACCCCATCGAGGATCCCATCCAGGGGCTTTCTCCGGCGAATGCCGGCTCGCAGGTACCGCGACCGCCGCGAAGCGGGTCGCGTACTGGCGGCCGAGCTGGACTCCTATCGCGGCAAACCCGATCTACTCGTGCTCGGCCTCGCTCGCGGCGGCATACCCGTCGCGTGGGAGGTCGCCGCGGCGCTGGGCGCCGAGCTGGACGTGTCTGTGGTTCGAAAGCTCGGCGTTCCGCGCTGGCCCGAACTCGCGATGGGCGCGCTGGCCAGCGGCGGCCGGGTGGTGATGAACGACGACGTGGTGTCCAGCCTGCACATCAGTGAGGACGAGGTGCGCTCGGTCATCGAGAGCGAGACGGCGGAGCTGCGCCGCCGCGAACACGCCTACCGCGGCGACCGGGCCGAAGCCGACCCGCGCGGTCGCACCGTGGTGCTGGTCGACGACGGCATCGCCACCGGAGCGAGCATGCTGGCAGCGGTGCGGGCGGTGCGGGCGGCGGGAGCTCGGTCGGTGGTGGTCGCGGTGCCAGTGGGCCCCCGCTCAGCCCGCCGCCAACTCGCCGCCGAAGCCAACGACGTGGTGTTCGCAACGATGCCGGTCGACTTCGACGCCGTCGGACAGCTCTACGCCGATTTCCATCAGATCACCGACGACGAGGTGCGGGCACTGCTGGCCACACCGGCCCGCGATGTGCCGCGGCAGTGAAAAAGAGCTACTTCTTCGAACTCTCGTCGGCCGTCGGCTCCTCGGCGGGCTCGTCGTCCTCGGCGGTGTCGCCGGCTGATCCGTCAGGAGTGTCAGCCTCGTCGGGGTAATCGACGGCGTCGAGGGGTTCGCCGTCGTCCTCGTCCTCAACGTCCTTCTCGTCCTGCTTACCCGCCTCGCGCTGCTGGCGTTCCCGCACCGCGTCGACGATCAGCAGAATGACGCCCAGGACGCTGGCGCCGATACACACCCACGCCACCAGCTCGTTGCTGGTCACCACGGCAAACACCAAGGCGACAAGCCCGATTAGGGCTAATACGAGCGCAATGATCAGCATTGGTCATCCTCCGGCCGGCGCGGTGCGACTGCCAAACCTACCAGGGCCGACAGCCCCAGAGCCGCAGCCCGCGCGCGTCCAGCCCCCCGCAGTGCGTCAGTTGCCGCGATTGAACTGGTCGAACCCGCCCGAATCGGCGCTGGAATCGACCGGGGCCGCCGACCCACGCTGGCCGAGCTCTTCGAGCTGGGATTCCAGATAAGTCTTGAGGCGGGTGCGGTACTCGCGTTCAAACGTCCGCAGCTGCTCGAGACGGCCTTCCAGCACCGTGCGCTGCTGGTTGATGGTCCCCATGATCTCGGAGTGCTTGCGCTCGGCGTCAGCCTGCAGGGCGTCGGCCTTTTCCTGCGCCTGACGCAGCTGCGTCTCCGACCGCGACGTGGCGTCGGCCAGCATCGCGTCGGCCCGCTGGCGAGCCTCGGCGACCGTGGTCTCGGCGGTATGGCGAGCCTCACTGAGAATCTGGTCGGCGTTGGCGCGGGCGTCGGACAGCATCTTGTCCGATTCCGCCTTGGCCGTGCTGGTCAACCGGTCAGCGGTGTCCTGCGCCAGGCTGAGCACCCGCGCGGCCTTCATGGCCTGTTCCTCGTTGCTGGACGACGGCGCCGCGGCCGGAGCCGCCACCGGCGCGGGCTTCACCGGCTCAGGCTCGGGCTCGAACGTCGGAACGGGCTGGGCAACGGTCGGCGCGGCAGCGCCACCACCACCGCCGGCGGCCAATTCCTGGTCCAACTCGGCGATGCGCTGACGCAGATCGGAGTTCTCCTCGATCAGCCGGGTCAGCTCGTTTTCCACCAGGTCGAGGAAGGCGTCAACCTCATCTTCGTTGTACCCGCGTTTGCCGATGGGCGGCTTACTGAACGCCACATTGTGGACGTCGGCAGGTGTAAGCGGCATTCTTTGTCCCCTCAAAGTTCCTGGACGGTCAAGCGATCTGGAGAGTCTAAAACGGTGCGGTAGCCGTCTGGCAACTGCCGCCCATCCTGTCACACCAGACTCGGCGGTTGCCGATTGGACTAATAAATAAGGAGCAATTTCAATCTCTAAGGCAAATAAATCACATTTCTTAGAAGAGAAAAATCACGCGCATCCCACTTGTCGCCGAATCGTGGCCGAACCGTCTCCTAGCTACATTCCGTCCGTGGCAGAAGGACGCTACGCCGCAGCGCTGAACGCCAACTGCATCCCGATGAATGCCACGAGCAACAACACCAGGATGGACAGGTCCAAACGAACCGCGCCGATGGTGATCTGCGGGATCAGTCGGCGCAGCAACTTCACCGGCGGATCGGTGATCGACATGATGATCTCCAGGATCACCACCGTCGCACCCGTCGGCCGCCAGTCCCGGCTGAACGAGCGGATCCACTCGATCACGACCCGCGCGATGAGCAGCAGCCAGAAGGTGAACAGCGCGAAACCAAGGATCTGAAAGAACAGCACCAACGGGAGCCCGACCTTAACGATGACGATGAGAGGAATGTCCGTCGCCGCCGCAGCGGCACCAGCAAGCCTACCGACCCGACCGCGGCGCACACATCGCAAGGGACCGCAGGCATGCGCACAGCCCGGTCAGCCATCGTGTGGCCAACCGGGCTGTGCGGCGTAGTTTTCGCCTATTGGTAAGCGTAGAAACCGGTTTCGGCGATGCGGCGACGCTCCTCCGGCGACACGTCGACATCCGCCGGCGACAGCAGGAACACCTTGGTCGCCACCTTGTCGAACGAACCGCGCAGTGCGAAGGCCAGGCCGGCGGCGAAGTCGACCAACCTCTTGGCGTCGGCGTTGTCCATGGACACCAGGTCCATGATGACCGGGGTGCCGTCGCGGAAGCGCTCGCCGATGGTGCGTGCCTCGCTGTAGTCCTTGGGCCGCAGCGTGGTGATCTTCGACAGCGGGTGGCCGTCCTCGAACATCATCGCCATGCGGCGCGGGTCCATCGCCAGGGCGCCGCGGGTCGAACCGCGCAGCCACGACCCCAGCCGGGGCCGGGCCATGTCGGGCCGGTCGAACTCGCGGGGCTGGAAGCGAGTCTCGTCCGGGTAGCCGCCGCGGTAGCTGCTGGGCGGCGGGTAGTCCGCGGGCATCTCGGCCCGCAGGTCGCCGCGCGGGTCCCGGCGAGGCTCGTCGTATTCGCGATCGCGCCCCTCATAACGGCCGTAGTCGTCCTCAAATCGGGGCCGCGAATAACCCCGGGACGGCGTGCGGTCGTCGTAATACTCGTCGTCGTAATCCTCCATCGGAGCCATACCGAAGTAGGCCTTGACCTTGTGCAGAGTGCTCATCGTGCGACCCCTTCTAGCCTGGGATATTTGTTGTTTGTGATGAAGGTGTGACTCGAGTGACTATTCACGGTGACCGTAACCGCCGTTCGCCCATAAGCGCGGTACCGACACGCACACACGTCGATCCATGTTTGACGGCGATCTCGAGGTCTGCTGACATGCCGGCCGACAACCCCGTCGCGTTGGGGAAGGCGCTGCGCACCCGGCAGTGCTCGGATTGCAGCCGGTCAAAGGCCTGTTCGGGGTCCCAGTCCAGCGGCGGAACACCCATCAGACCGACTAGTTCGAGGGCCTGCGCCTGCTCCACTTCCTCGCAGACCCGATCCACCGCGCCGGGCTCGGAAATGTCGATACCGCCGCGCGAGGCGTCACCGTCGAGACTGACCTGAACGTAGACCCGCAGCGGCTTGCTGCGGCGCTGCTCGGCCAGAGCGCCGGCCACCGCACGGTCCAGGGCGGCCACCAGCTGCTGGCTGTCGACCGAGTGGGCGGTATGCGCCCACCGGGCCAGCGCCTTGGCTTTCTTGCGCTGAATCTGCCCGACCATGTGCCACTGCATCTGCCGGGATTCCCCTGATGCACCCAGCAACCGCGCCACCTCGGCCACCTTCGCCGACGCCTCCTGTTCCCGCGACTCGCCCACGGCCCGCACTCCGAGCCGGGCCAGGATCGCGACATCGCTGGCCGGGAAGAACTTGGTGATTGGCAGCAGTTCGATCTCGCCGACATTGCGGCCGGCCGCTTCGGCCGCCGCAGCCAGCCGCGATCGCACTGCGGCGAGCGATCGGGTCAATTCCGACTGGCGTTCGCCCTGAGCGGCGTCCTCGACCGTCATGCCGACGGTTCCATCCATACCAGCGACGCCAGCCGTCCGGTCGGCGCATCGCGCCGGTGACTGAACAGCGCCCGGTCGGCTGCGGTGCAGCGCGGGTCGACCTCGATGGACGTCACGCCCATTCGACGAAGCTGGCCGGCGATGCCGACGCGCAGATCCAGGCCCGCAGTGCCCGCGGGCGTCGTGGTGCGACTGCCGGGTAACGCGGCTTCGACCTCTGCGGCCATGGCCTCGGGCACCTCGTAGTTGCGACCGCTGACCGCGGGGCCCAACAGCGCCGAAATGTCGCCGATCTGCGCCCCCAATTCGAGCATCGCCTCGACCGTGCGGGCCACCACGCCGTGCTGAGCGCCCACCCGCCCGGCGTGCACCGCGCCGACGACACCGGCCCGCGCGTCGGCGAGCAACACCGGCACACAATCGGCTGTCACCACAGCCAACGCCAATCGCGTTGTCGCCGTGACCATTCCATCGGTGTCGGGCAGCGCCGAGGACTGCGGGCCGTCGACCACCTCGACGTGGGTGCCGTGCACCTGGTTCATCCACAACACCCGGTCGCCGGGCAGGCCGACGGCTTTGGCCAGGCGCGACCGGTTGGCCCGCACGGCAGCCGGATCGTCCCCGACATGGTCGCCCAGGTTGAAGGTGTCGAACGGCGGCTTGGACACGCCGCCCGCCCGAGTGGTGGTCACCCGGCGGATACGAACGCTCACGTCCCCAGTATCTGGATTCCGTTGCCTGTCAGACCGCATCGACGTCGGGCCATGATGTTTCGACGCCGGTTTGTCGCGCACTGGCAAGCAAATCGAGACCTCAGCGGCGCATGAAGGGCGGCACATCGACGTCGTCGTCGTCGCCGCCGATGCTCAGGGTCGCCCCGTTGGTGTGCAGCGGGACGCTGACGGCATCGACCGGTTCGAACAGCGTCGAGGTGAGCTTGCCGGCCTTGGCAGTCTCGATGCGGTGGGCGCCACCGGTTTCGTTGCCGCTGACGGCTTTCCGGCCGGGGCCGGCGTCGAAGCCTGCGGCGATCACAGTGACGCGCACCTCATCACCGAGCGAGTCGTCGATCACGGTGCCGAAGATGATGTTGGCGTCCTGATGGGCGGCGTCCTGCACCAGCGAGGCGGCCTCGTTGATCTCGAACAGGCCCAGGTCGCTGCCGCCGGCGATCGACATCAGCACGCCCTGAGCGCCTTCCATCGATGCTTCCAGCAGCGGTGAGTTGATGGCGATCTCGGCCGCTTTGAGCGAGCGTCCCTCGCCGCGGGCCGAGCCGATGCCCATCAGCGCGGTGCCGGCGCCGGACATGATGCCCTTGACGTCGGCGAAGTCGACGTTGATCAGACCCGGGGTGGTGATCAGATCGGTGATGCCCTGGACACCGTTGAGCAGCACCTCGTCGGCGCTGCGGAATGCGTCCATCAACGACACCGCGGCGTCACCCATCTGCAGCAGCCGGTCGTTGGGGATCACGATCAGGGTGTCGCAGCTCTCCCGCAGCGCGGAGATGCCGTTCTCGGCCTGGTTGCTGCGCCGCTTGCCTTCGAACGAGAAGGGCCGGGTGACGACGCCGACGGTCAGTGCGCCGAGTTTGCGCGCGATGCTGGCGACCACGGGCGCGCCACCGGTGCCGGTGCCACCGCCCTCCCCGGCGGTGACGAACACCATGTCGGCGCCGCGCAGCAGCTCCTCGATCTCCTCCTTGGCGTCCTCGGCGGCCTTCTTGCCGACCTCCGGGTCGGCGCCGGCGCCCAGGCCTCGTGTCGAGTCGCGACCGACGTCGAGCTTGACGTCGGCATCACTCATCAGCAACGCCTGCGCGTCGGTGTTGATGGCGATGAACTCCACACCTTTGAGGCCTTGCTCGATCATTCGGTTGACGGCGTTGACGCCGCCACCACCGATGCCCACGACCTTGATGACGGCCAGGTAGTTGTGTGGGGGGGTCATCATTCGTCTTCCTCCCTGATGGGCTTTCAGTTCCCCTGGTAATGCGTGGTGTGCCTGCGGTGTGTCTCCTTGCAAACCCTCAACCTCAACCATAGAGTTAGAGTTATGTCAAGTAGTTCCGCGTAACCAGAACCGTATGGGTACGACGGGCACTAGCCCTGCAGGCGCGCCGACGCGCGCCACGGATTTTTTCTTTGCGCGAGCAGACGGAAAATCGCATGGCTGAGCGCTTCTGAATGCGAGTTCGCGTCTGCTCGCGCTGCTCGGTCGCTGGCGGCTACTTGACGGTCGGCAGGTCTGGGCTGGACACGTCGTAGGTGCGCCCGGGCTGCGTCAGCAGCGCCGCCAGCTTCTCGGCCTTTTCCGCTGCACGATCGGTGGTCCCCCAGATCACCACCCGGCCGTCGGTCAGCGTCAACGTGATCGACGACACCGAGGGCGCCGCGATACGGCCCACCTCACCGGCGACCTCGGGACGCAGCGTGCTCAGCACCTTCAGCGCGGCCAGCGTGGCCGGATCGGTGGGCCCTGGGTTCTCCACGTCGATGTACGGGATCGCCGGCGGCGGCGGATCGGTGGCGAAGTCGACGCCGTCGCGGTCGAAAAGATGGGGTCCGTCCGGAAAATCCTTCACCACCACCGGGATTCGCTCGACGATGGTGATGCGCAGCGCCGACGGGTACTGCCGCTGCACCCGCGCGCTGGCCACCCGCCGGATCGCGGCGACCCGGTCGGCGACCTGGTTGGTGTTGATCTGCAGCAGTGGAGTCCCGACCCGCACCTGCGCGGCGTCGAGCACTTCCTCGCGGGTGACGACGCCGGTACCGGTGACCACGATGTTGCGGGCCGACATCGCGGGCGTGAAGTAGAGGATCAGGCCGAGTCCGACCCCGACCACCACCAGCAGCACCGTTGCGAGCAGCATCTTCAGGCCCCGAACCACCCCGCGGGCAACCGGTTTGGGCTCCGGCAGCATCGCCCCCTTCGCGCGCCGCTTGGCCTCGCGGCGGGCCTCCTCGATGGCGGTTGCCCGGGCCTGGGCAGCGCGGCGTTCGGCGCGTTCCCGCCGGGCTCGCCGCCGCGGGCCCTCGAAATCCTCTGCCTCTTCCTCAGATTCGGGCGGGGCGCCGCCCTCGGTGGAGATCGGCTCCGTCGCCGCCTCGCCGGTGACAGAGTCCTCGGGAGCATCGCCGGCCAGGTCGGTGGGCCGAGCCCCGGGTGCGTCGGGGTCCGGTTCGCTCACTGGGGTGCTTCCCGACCGGGTGCACCGCGGTTGGCCCGCATCCGCAGTGCGGTGACGATTTCGGGTCCGAGCAGCGTCACGTCGCCCGCGCCCATCGTGACGATGACATCGCCCGGTTCGGCGGCCCCGGCCAATTCCTCGGCCACCGCGGAGAAGTCAGGCAGGTAGCGCACGGGCGCGCTGACATGTTCGGCGACGGTGGCGCCGCTGATGCCGGCCAGTGGCTGTTCGCGCGCACCGTAGACGTCGAGTACGAAGACCTGGTCGGCACCGTCCAGAGCGTGCCCGAATTCCTGCGCGAAAGCTTTTGTCCGGGAATACAAATGGGGCTGGAAGACGACGAGCGAACGACCGCTGCCACTCTGCTGGACCACGGAGCGGACCGCCGCCAGCGTGGCGGCGACCTCGGTGGGGTGATGGGCGTAGTCGTCGAATACCCGCACCGAATGAGCGGTGCCGACGAGTTCGAAGCGTCGCCGCACTCCTTCGAAGGCGGCCAGACCGTCGAGCACCTCGTCGACGGGCGCGCCGATCTCGATCGCGGCCAGCAGCGCCGCCAAGGCGTTGAGCGCCATGTGCCGTCCCGGCACCGACAGCCGCATCACCCGCTGGTGCGGCTCGTCCGCCAATTGGATGTGGGCGACCGCCTCGGTGCCGCGTTGTTCCCACGACAACAGGCGCGCCGCGAGCGGCCCGTCCCCCGACCCGTAGCAGAGCACCCGAATTCCCAGCTCCGCTGTGCGCCGGGCCAGCGCCGCCGCACCCGGGTCGTCGGTGCACACCACCAGTGCGCCACCGGGCGCGAGCCGCTCCACGAAGGAGTCGAACACCCCGACGTACGCCTCGGTGCTGCCGTAGAAATCGAGGTGGTCGGACTCGATATTGGTGACCACCGCGACGTTGGGCGTGTATTCCAGCAGCGTGCCGTCGCTCTCGTCGGCTTCGGCGACAAAGATATCGCCGCTGCCGTGATGGGCATTGGTGCCGGCCTCGCCGAGCTCACCCCCGACCGCGAACGACGGGTCGCGACCACAGTGCTGCAGGGCGACGATCAGCATCGACGTCGTCGTGGTCTTACCGTGCGTGCCGGTGACCATCAAGGTGGTGCGCCCGGCCATCAGCTTGGCCAGCACCACGGGCCGCAGCACCACCGGAATGCCGCGGCGCCGGGCCTCGACCAGCTCCGGGTTGGTTTTGGGGATGGCGGCGTGCGTGGTGATGACCGCGGTGACGCCGCCGGGCAGCAGATCCAGCGACGACGCGTCATGACCGATGCGGATCAGCGCGCCGCGCGCCCGCAGCGCATGCACGCCGCGCGACTCCTTGGCGTCCGAGCCCGACACCATCCCGCCGCGATCCAGCAGAATGCGGGCGATGCCCGACATGCCGGCGCCGCCGATGCCGACCATGTGCACACGCTGCAGTTCCGGCGGCAGCTGTTCGGCGCTCATCGGCGCGCTCCCGGGATCCGCCCGGCAACGTCCAGCGCCGCCCGGGCCACCTGCTGCGCGGCGTCGCGGTGCCCGACCAGGGTCGCCGCCGCCGTCATCGCCGCCAGCCGGGGTGCATCGTTGAGCAGGCCGGACACCTCACGCGCCACCAGCTCCGGGGTCAGCGCCGCGTCGGCGACGATCATGCCGCCCCCGGCATTGACCACCGGCAGCGCGTTGAGCCGCTGCTCACCGTTGCCGATCGGCAGTGGCACATAGATGGCGGGCAGGCCGACGGCCGAGACCTCGGCCACCGTCATTGCGCCGGACCGGCAGATCACCATGTCGGCGGCGGAGTAGGCCAGGTCCATCCGGTCCAGATAGGGCACCGCCACATACGGCGGATCGCCGGGCTCGGGTGTGCGGAGTTCGAGCGTGTTCTTGGGTCCGTGCGCATGCAGCACAGACACCCCGGCGGCGGCCAGGTCGGCGGCCGCCGCGGAGACGGCCCGGTTCAGCGACACCGCACCCTGGGAGCCACCGAACACCAGCAGCACGCGCGCGTCGTCGGCGAAGCCGAAGTGGGCCCGCGCCTGCGCACGCAGGCCCGTGCGGTCCAGCGTGGTGATCGCCGCCCGCACTGGCACTCCGACCACCTCGGCGCGCCGCAGCCCCGAATCGGGCACCGCGGACAGAATCCGGTCGGCGGTCCTCGCGCCCACCCGGTTGGCCAGGCCCGCCCGGGCGTTGGCCTCGTGAATCACCACGGGGATGCGGCGGCGTCCCGGCCTGCCGCGAGAAGCCAGATAGGCCGGCAACGCCACGTAGCCGCCGAAACCGATGACGACGTCGGCGGCGACACTGTCGAGCACCGCGCGGGTCTCCCGTACGGCGCGCCAGACCCGTGGTGGCAGCCGCGCCAGGTCACCGCTGGGTTTGCGCGGCAGCGGCACCGGGGTGATCAGCTCCAGTCGGTAGCCGCGCTCAGGCACCAGCCGGGTCTCCAACCCGCGGGCCGTGCCTAGCGCGGTGATCCTGATCCGGGGGTCCAGGGCGGTCAGCGCGTCGGCCACTGCCATCGCGGGCTCCACATGGCCGGCGGTACCACCGCCGGCCAGCACGACCGAGAACGCACCACCGGCGGGCAGGGGACTGTCCCCTGACCCGCCGGCCGACTCCGTGACCTTGTCGTTCACCCGTAACGCTGACCTTCCAATGCACCTACGCGCCCTGTTTGGCGCCGGCCGGCGTACTGCTGGCCAGATCTATGATGCCTTTCCCGCCCGTGGCCGCTTCCCGCAGACCGCCGACTGGTGCGCGGCTGCGCCTTCGGCGGTGGCCCGGCGGCCCGCCGGGGCCGCGGCGCTTTGGGCGGCGCGGGCGACGGGCGCTTGCGATCACGGAAGGACTCGATCCGGCTGGGCACGTACGGCTCCGGCACCGGCAGCCGAAGCAGCCGGTTTACCTTGTCGTCTCGCCCGGCACGCAGCGCCGCGACGGCTTCGGGTTCGTGCCGGGCCGCGTTGGCCATGATGCCGATCATGAACAGTGTTGCAGCGGTTGACGTTCCACCGGCCGAGATGAGCGGCAGCTGCAGGCCGGTGACGGGCAGCAGGCCGATCACATACCCGATGTTGATGAACGCCTGGCCCAGCACCCACAACGTGGTGGTCGCCGTGAGCAGTCGCAGGAACGGGTCTGCGGAGCGGCGCGCGATGCGCATGCCGGTGTAGGCGAACAGCCCGAACAGCCCCAGCAGGCCCACCGCCCCGATCAGGCCCAGCTCCTCGCCGATGATCGCGAAGATGAAGTCGTTGTGCGCGTTGGGCAGATAGTTCCACTTGGCCACACCCTGCCCCAGGCCATCGCCGAAGATGCCGCCGTGCGCGAGGGCGTACTTGGCCTGGCGCGCCTGGTAACCGGTGTCCATCGGGTCGTCTTCCGGGTCCAGCCAGGATCGCACCCGGTCGGAGCGGTAGCCGGCGGACATGGCCAGCACCGCGCCGGCGGCGAACACCGCGCCCAGCGAGCTGACGAACACCCGCAACGGCAGTCCGGCGTACCACAGTAGGCCCAGCAGAATGATGCCCAGCGACACGGTCTGACCGAGGTCAGGCTGGGCGACAATCAGCCCCAGGGCGATCAGCGCGGCCGGGACCAAGGGGACCAGCATCTCGCGCAGCGACGCCCGCTCCAGGCGCCGGGCGGCCAGCAGGTGCGCGCCCCAGATCGCGAACGCGATCTTGGTCAGTTCGGAGGGCTGCATGGAGAAACCGGCGATGACGAACCACTTGCGGGAGCCGTTGGCCAGGTTACCGATGCCCGGGATGAGCACCAGGACCAGCAAGATGATGGTGACCGCGTAGCTGGTGAACGCGACGCGCCGGATGAAGCGCACCGACATCCGCAACCCGGCGTAGCAGGCGAAGAGCCCGACGATCGTCCAGAGCACCTGCTTGCCGAAGATGATCCAGGCGGACCCGTCGTTGTCGTAGGAGTGCACGCCCGACGCCGACAGCACCATGATCAGGCCCAGCGACGTCAGCAGTGCGGTGACGGCGATGATCAGGTGAAACGAGGTCATGGGGCGGCCCAGCCAGGCACCGAACGCGGTGCGCGGCCCGCTCGGATCGGCTTTCGGCGCGGTGTTTTTCTCCCCCGCGGCAGCAGGCTCTGCCTGCTCTGCCTCGTCCGCCACCTCGGTTGCGGCGGACGTCTCCCCCTTATCCCGGCGGAACAGCCGGGTCACTGCGATACCCACACCGCCTACCGGACCGCGGCGCGTACGGCGGCCGCGAAGGCGTCACCCCGTGCGCCATACCCGGTGAACTGGTCGAACGATGCGCCGGCCGGTGCGAGCAGCACCGTGTCTCCCGGTTGGGCCATCTCACGGGCCGCGGCAACGGCCGCGACCATCACATGGTCCCCGATGGTCCCACCCTCGTTATTCACTTGTGTCACATCAGCAACAGAAACCACACCAGTCGCATGCATCTCAACATCCTCGCCTGTAACAACCTGTACGACGGGGACATCGGGGGCGTGTCGTGATAACGCCTCGGCAACCTCGGCGCGATCCCGCCCGAAAAGGACCGCTCCGACCAGGTGCGACGCGATGCGGGCGACCTCCGCATCCAGGGATGCGCCCTTGAGCAGGCCGCCGGCCAACCAGACGACCCGGGGGTAGGCCAGCACCGAGGCCTGGGCGGCGTGCGGGTTGGTGGCCTTGGAGTCGTCGACGTAGGTGATGCCGTCCGCGACGGTCACCTCCTCGCAGCGGTGCCGGCCGAGCCGGAACGAGGCGATGGCCGTGGCGATCGCCTCGGGCGCCACATCGACCGCCCGCGCCAGCGCCGCGGCAGCCAGCGTGTTGAGCACCCCGACCGGGCCCGGCACCGGAATCGACGTGACCGGCAGCAGCGGCAGGTCCTCGGCGAACGCCCGGTCGACCAGCTGCCCGTCACGCACGCCGAGCTCCCCCGGGGCGGGTTCACCGAGCCGGAAGCCCACTCGAACGGCCGCCGGGGCGGTGTCCCGCAGCGCCGCCGCCCGGCTGTCGTCCAGGCCGACGACAGCGACCCGACCGGTGAGCACCCGGGCTTTGGCGGCGGTGTAGGCGGCCATGGTGTGATGCCAGTCCAGGTGATCCTCGGCGATGTTGAGCACCACGCCCGCCTCCGGCCGCAGCGACGGGGCCCAGTACAGCTGGAAGCTGGACAGCTCCACCGCCAACACGTCGGCCGGCTGGTCCAGCACATCGAGCACCGGGTCGCCGATGTTCCCGCACAGCTTGCTGCGCAGTCCCCCGGCGATCAGCATGTCGTGCAGCATCGACGTGGTGGTGGTCTTGCCGTTGGTACCGGTCACCACCAGCCACCGGCGCGGCGGCCCGAAATGACCGGCTGCATCGAGCCTCCAGGCCAGCTCCACATCG
Source organism: Mycobacterium sp. TY814 (assembly GCF_030755175.1). Taxonomy (NCBI): domain Bacteria; kingdom Bacillati; phylum Actinomycetota; class Actinomycetes; order Mycobacteriales; family Mycobacteriaceae; genus Mycobacterium; species Mycobacterium sp. TY814. The sequence continues at coordinate 1,211,788 of NZ_JAUFRY010000002.1, read as the reverse complement.
CCCCAGATCGGCACCCCGGCCGCGGCGGCGGCGGCCAGCACGGGGGTGTCCGGCTGGAATCCGGGACTGGTAATCACCAGCGCGTACCGGTCGATCTGCGCAATGGCAGTCGCCGGGTCGGCGGTCGCGACGCCGGCCGCGGCGTGCGGGGCCAGCATCGCGGGGTCGTCGTCGCACAGCGTCGGCACGGCCCCGAACCGGGTGAGCGCCGCCAGCACCGCGCGGCCGGTCACCCGGGCGCCGGCGATCAGGACGGGCGCACCCGGCGCCAACGGGTCTATGTCAGGCACCGATCGTGGACAGCCACTCGCCGTAGAACAGGGCGACGCCCAGGCCGCAGCTGATCGCGGTGAGCAGCCAGAACCGGATGATCACCGTGGTTTCCGCCCAGCCCCCCAGCTCGAAATGGTGATGGAAGGGGGCCATCCGGAAAACCCGGCGCCCGGTGGTGCGGAAGGCCAGGATCTGCAGCACCACCGAGGTGACCTCGGCGACGAACAGCGCCCCCAGCACTACGGCCAGGATCTCGGTGCGGCTGGTCACCGACAGTCCAGCGATGATGCCGCCCAGAGCCAGCGAGCCGGTGTCACCCATGAAGATCTTGGCCGGCGCGGCGTTCCACCACAGGAACCCGATGCAGGCGCCGGCGGTGGCGGCGGCGATCAGCGCCAGGTCCAGCGGGTCGCGCACGTTGTAACAACCCAGGCCGGGCGCGGTGACGCACGCGTTGCGGTACTGCCAGAAGGTGATCAGGACGTAGGCACCGGTCACCATCGCCATGCAACCGGCGGCCAGGCCGTCCAGCCCGTCGGTGAAGTTCACCGCGTTCGACCAGGCGCTGACCACCACCACGCAGAACAGCACGAACAACCCCGGGGCGAAGGTGACCGTGGCGATCTCGCGCACGTAGGACAGGTCCGCACTGCCCGGTGTCAGGCCGGCGTTGTTGCGGAACTGCAGCACCAGCACGGCGAACAGCACCGCGGCGGTGATCTGCCCGACCGTCTTGGCCGTTTTGTTCAGGCCCAGGTTGCGCGACCGGCGGATCTTGATCAGGTCGTCGATGAACCCGACTCCGCCCAGGGCGGTGGCCAGTCCGAGCACGCACAGACCCGACGCCGAGATCCCTTCGCCGTCGAACGCCAGCCCGAACAGGTGGGTGCCCAGGTAGCCGGCCCAGATGCCGGCCAGGATCGCCACCCCACCCATCGAGGGCGTACCCCGCTTGGTGTGGTGGCTGGGCGGGCCGTCCTCGCGGATCTGGTGACCGAACCCCTGCCGGGTGAACAGCCGGATCAGCGCCGGAGTCAGCAGGATGGACACGGTCACCGCGATGGCTACGGCGATCAGAATCTGCCTCACGGGCGCGTCGCTCCCTTGCCGGCTGTGTCGTCGACCAGCGCGTCGGCCAGCGCTCCCAATCCGGCCGAGTTGGATGCCTTCACCAGAACCACATCTCCGGGTCGCAGCTCAGCGCGCAACAGGGACAGGGCGGCGGCCGCGTCGTCCACGTTGACGACCTCCTCCCCCCACGAGCCCTCCATCACCGCACCCTGGTGCATGGCGCTCATCGACCTCCCGGTTCCCACGACAACGAGTCGAGACACATCTAATCGCACCGCGAGCCGGCCGATGCGGTCGTGCTCGGTTATTGCATCCTCGCCGAGTTCGGCCATCTCACCCAGCACCGCCCAGCTGCGCCGCGGATGATCCTCGCCGTGCGCGATCCAGGCAAGAGCCTGCAGACCGGCCCGCATCGAGTCGGGGTTGGCGTTGTAGGCATCGTCGATCACGGTGACGCCGTCCGCACGGGTGGTCACGTGCATGCGGTGGCGCGACACCGGACCCGCCGCCGCGAGCGCTGCCGCGATCTGTTCGACGGTCCCGCCACACTCCAGCGCGACGGCGGCCGCGCACAGCGCGTTGCTGACCTGATGGTCGCCGAAGACGCCGAGGCGAACGTCGGCTTCTTCGGCCCCCGCGTGCAGGGTGAACTGCGGCCTGGCCAACTCGTCGAGCGACACCGGCCCGGCCCACACGTGCCCGGTATTGGGCCCGGAATTGCGGCTCACCCGGACCACCCGGGCAGCGGTCACGTCGGCCATCGCGGCCACCATCGGGTCGTCGGCGTTCAAGATGACCACGCCGGACGGCGAAACAGATTGTGGCAGTTCGGATTTAGTTTGGGCAATGATCTCGCGGGAGCCGAACTCACCCAGGTGCGCGGTACCGACGTTGAGCACCACGCCGATAGACGGGGTCGCGATATCGGCCAGCGCGGCGATGTTGCCGGGGTGGCGCGCCGACATCTCCAGGATCAAAAAGTCGGTGTCCCGGGTGGCCCGCAGCACGGTCCAGGGGTGACCCAGCTCGTTGTTGAACGACCCGGGCGGCGCGACCACCTCACCCAGCGGCCGCAGCACGGCGGCCACCAGGTCCTTGGTGGACGTCTTGCCCGACGAGCCGGTGATCCCGATGATCCTCAGCCCACCGGCCACCAGGTCGGCGGCCACCGCCTTGGCCAGTTTGCCCAGCGCGGCCAGCACCGCGGCGCCCGAGCCATCTGCGTCGTGCTCGAGCACCGAGGCGCGGTCGTCGGCCGCCGCCTGCGGCTGCACCACGATCGCCGGCACCCCCACCGGCCGGGCGGCGAGCACCGCCACCGCGCCGGCGGCCACGGCCGATACGGCGTGGTCGTGCCCGTCGGCGCGCGCGCCGGGCAGGGCGAGAAACAGTCCGCCCGAGCCGACGGCGCGTGAGTCGAATTCCACCGTTCCGGTGACGCGGGTGGCCGCGGCACGCTCCGGGGTGATGTCGGCCAACGTGCCGCCGACGATGTCGGCGATCTGGGCCACGGTCAGGTCGATCACGCTCGGCCTTTCACGGCGTCGAGGGCGGCCGCGAGTTCGAACCGGTCGTCGAATGGCCGCACCTCGTCGGCGCTGCGCTGACCGGTCTCATGGCCTTTGCCGGCGATGAGCACCACGTCGCCTTGACCCGCCCAGGCGACCGCGTGCCGGATCGCCTCGCGCCGGTCGGCGATCTCGACCAGTTCGGCTGTTGTGCCGGCTTCTTTTGCGCCGGAGAGGATTTCACTTCGGATAGTGGCGGGATTCTCGCTGCGCGGGTTGTCGTCGGTGACGACGACGAGGTCGGCGAGTTCGGCGGCCACCGCGCCCATCGGCGCGCGCTTGCCCGGGTCACGGTCGCCGCCGGCGCCGAACACCACCGCCAGGCGGCGGCCGGGCTGGGCCAGGGTGCTGAGCACCGCGCGCAGCGCGCCAGGTTTGTGCGCATAGTCGACCAGCGCGAGGAAATCCTGGCCATGGTCTATCTGTTCAAGGCGCCCCGGTACCCGGGTATGCCGCAGACCCGGCGCCGCCTGCGCCGGCGAAACCCCGACTGCATCCAGAATCGCCAGCGCAACAAGGCAATTGGCGATGTTGTAGTGGCCTGGCAGGCTGATGCCGATGCGGTGTTCGGCGCCGGTGGGATCGATGGCGGTGAATTCCTGGCTCGCCGGTCCGGTGGTCTCGACGTCGACGGCGCGCCACTGGGCGGGTTGGCCGGTGACGCTGACGGTGACCGGCTCAGCGGCCCGGGCCGCCATCGCGCGGCCGGCCTCGTCGTCAACACACACCACGGCGGTGCGGGCGTGCAACGCCGAGGCGGGGTCGAACAACAGCGCTTTGGCCTCGAAGTAGTCGGCCATGGTGGGGTGGAAATCCAGGTGGTCGCGCGACAGGTTGGTGAAGCCGCTGACGGCGAACTCGGTGCCGTCGACGCGGCCCAGGGCCAGCGCGTGACTGGACACTTCCATCACGACGGTGTCGACACCCTGCTCGGCCATCGCGGCGAACAGCGCCTGCAGTGCCGGAGCCTCGGGGGTGGTGAGCGCACTGGGGATGTCGACGCCGTCGATGCGGATGCCGATGGTGCCGACCAGACCGGCGACGCGGCCGCCGGCCCGCAATCCCGCTTCCACTAGGTACGTCGTGGTGGTCTTGCCCGATGTGCCGGTGATGCCGACGACGGTGACCCGGTCGGAGGGCCGCTCGTACACGCTCGCCGCCAGTCCGCCGAGCACGCTGCGCGGTGCGGGGTGCACCACAACCGGCACGGCCGCCGCGTGAGCGCCCATTGCCGCCACCCCGTCGGCGTCGGTGAGCACTGCCACCGCGCCGCGCTCGAGGGCGTCACCGGCATGCCGGGCGCCGTGTGTGGTCGCACCGGGCAGCGCGGCGAACAGGTCCCCCGGCTGGACGTCCTGAGCGCGTAGCGTCACGCCGGTCACCAGCACGTCGGCGCCGGTAGGGGGTGCCGCTCCGATCTGCGCGGCCAGCGTGGCCAGCGGTACGCCGACGACGGTGCGGGGGCGTAGCCCGGTGGGCGTCGACTCCGCCACGGGCACCACCTCCGTCCGGCCGCGGATGTTCCAGAGATCGCTCGGCCTTGACACCCTACCCAGAGGCAACCGGTCGCCACGCAGAGCCGCGCCCGCACACGGCGGCGGCGGTCACCGATCGGTACCGCCCCGCGGGGGCGGCTGCTAGCGCAGCGCCATCTGCGCCGGCGATGTCGCCGGACTCAATCCGCGCGGGCAGATCCGCCCACCCCGGTTATGACACGCCGTTGTCTCCGTTCGCACCGAGCAGCAGGCCGCCGGTGCCGCCGGTGCCGGCGGGTCCACCGTTGAAGCCATTGCCGCCGTTACCGCCGAAGCCGAAGAACGTCCGAACGAAGGAGCCGTTGGTGGACGCCCCGATATCGCCGCCATCGCCGCCGGCGGCAGTCGGAACGTTGTTGTTGCTGGGTCCGGCGTTGCCTCCGTTGCCGCCGATACCGAGGGTCAGCAGGCCGCCGGCGCTGCCGCCGTCTCCGCCATCGCCGCTAGCTGCAGTAATGCTGGCGCCACCGTTACCGCCTGCACCGCCGACGCCCAGGCCGGCGACTAAGACGCCCTGGCCGCCGGTGCCGCCGGCGCCGCCGGGCCCACCCAGGCTCGTCCCACCGGCACCACCAACGCCGCCGAAACCGGCGCCGAACACCGCGGCGCCGATGCCGCCCCCACCTCCTGCACCGCTGATTGCCCCGACGTTGCCGGCGGCGCCGCCCATGCCGCCACTGCCGCCGGCACCCACGCCGAAGACCGCCGCCGCTGTACCACCGAGACCGCCCGCACCCCCGCCGGCCTGGGCGAAGCCACCCAAACCTCCGGCACCTCCCTGTGCGTACCCGAACAATCCCCCCGCGATACCACCCGCACCCCCGGCCCCACCAACGCCGGTGGTGGTGTCAATAACCGCACCGCCGGCGCCCCCAGCCCCGCCGAGACTGAAGAAATTGCCGCCCGCAGCGCCGCCGGCACCTCCGGCACCACCGCCCAGACCGGCAAAGCCCGTCCCACCGGCGCCACCCGCGCCGCCGCTACCGATAAGCACACCGCTGCCGGCACCGCCTGCACCACCGGCGCCCCCGCCGGTGAAGCCGTAACCGCCCGCTCCCCCGTCACCCCCGATCGCCACGAGTCGTCCACCGGCACCACCACTGCCACCAACCCCGCCAAAAGTGAAGTTGGAGTCGCCACCAGCACCGCCGTGGCCACCCCAGCCGATGAGTGAGGCGCTGCCGCCGGCGCCGCCCGCGCCGCCGCTAGCGGTGAGGCCGGTTCCTCCGGCACCGCCGGCACCGCCGTTACCGATCAGCCACCCCCCGCTTCCCCCGGCGCCCCCGTTCCCGCCGGCTTTGCCGGCGCCGCCCGCGCCGCCGTTGCCGATCAGGCCCGCGGCGCCACCATTGCCGCCGTTCGTCGGAGTGAAGAAACCGACTTCGTTATAGCCGTAGCCATCGCCCCCGTTGCCGATCAGGATTCCGCCCGCGCCGCCATTGGGGCTGGCAGCTGTTCCATTAGCTCCGTTGCCGATCAGCGGACGCCCCAGGAGCGCCTGCGTGGGCGCATTCACCACGTCGAGGATGCTATTTGCCGCCGCTTGCAAGGGCGAAGCATTCGCCGCTTCCGCTGCCGAGTAAGCACTACCGGCCGCGTTCAGGGTCGCCAGGAAATTCTGATGGAACTCTGCCGCTTGCGCACTCAATGACTGGTACTGCAGAGCGTGATTACTGAACAACGCGCTGATCGCAGCGGAGATCTCGTCCGCGCCGGCCGACAACACCCCTGTGGTGGACGCCGACGCCGCTGCGTTCGCGGTGCCTAATGCCGTGCCGATACCCGCCACATGCTGCGCCGCCGTGCCCAGCAGTTCCGGAACAGCCACTACAAAAGACATCAAAGCCCTCCTAGCGCGTTAGGCCAGCCCGAATGCTTTCATCTGGCCACGAATGACGAGCCAGTATGCAACGGTCACGGCGCAATGGGGCGAATATTCCGCGAATATCTCAACATTTTCAATGCAAGTTCTACCCGCGCTGCGGCACAGATTCTCCTCATCGCGACTGGGCCGTCGAGAAAGCAGTGCGCCCACGGCGAAGCGGTCGGCAAGTGAGCTGCGCCCGCGGTGCCAGCTGACCGCCGCCGATATCTCGTCGGCCCCGGCCGACGGGATCTCGGTGGTCGAGGCCGAGGCAGCGGCATTGGCGCTGTGCAGCGCGGTACCAAGCCGCGCCAATTGTGGCGTCGCCGTCCCCAGCACTTCCAATCGGCGAAGGCTCCTGCGGGCCGCGTGATCCACGCTCGGCATGTGCTGAACGCGCAATGAAATGCCCCTGCCGATAACGGGATTGCCCGGCGCACAGGCGCTGCACGCCGGCATCTGAGGGGACGGCGCTTTCCGCTGCGCCATACACCACTTTCGTGGACGAGACTTGTTGTCCTTACGTAGCTTCCCCACCTGTGCGCCCCAGCGACGACGGGCCCGGGCGCGGGAAGGTGTGAGACGGTGAACTTCTTTGTGCTGCCACCCGAGATCAATGCGGCGCGCCTTTTCGCCGGCGCAGGATCTGCGCCGATGGCTGCGGCGGCGACCGCGTGGGATGGTCTGGCGGCTGAATTGAGCTCGGCAGCAGCTTCTTTCGGATCGATCACCGCAGGGCTTACCCACGAGGTGTGGCAGGGACCGTCGGCGACGGCGATGAGCGCCGCGGCTGCTCCCTTTGCACGCTGGCTGTCCACGATGGCGGCTCAGGCCGATCAGGCGGCCGCCCAGGCGCGCGCCGCAGCGGCGGTTTTCGAGTCGGCCCGCACCACGATGGTGCTGCCGGAACTGGTCGCGGCCAACCGTTCTCAGTTCGTGTCGCTGGTGATATCGAACATTTTCGGGCAGAACAGCCCGGCCATTGCCGCTGCCGAGGCGCACTACGAACAAATGTGGACCGAAGCTGTGTCCACGATGTCCGCCTACCACGCAGAGGCTTCGGCGATTGTCTCCGCTCTGCCGCCGTTCGTGCAGCCGCTGCAGGATCTGGCGGGGATCGAAGCGGCGGGGTTCAGCCCGACAACACCTGGCCTGGCGGCCGCAACTTCCTCAGTGCGCGCGCTCGGGCTCAGTCTGGGCCTGGCCAACGTCGGCATCGGCAACTTCGGCAACGCAAACGTCGGCGTCGGGAACTTCGGTGGCGGAAATCTCGGCGATCTCAACGTCGGTTCTGGAAACTATGGCATTTCCAATGCCGGCTTCGGAAATCTTGGTGCGGGCAACGTCGGCCTCGGAAATATCGGCGGCGGCAACTTCGGCTTCGGAAACGCCGGCGCCTTCAACATCGGTCTGGCGAACACCGGAAACAACAACGTCGGCCTTGGGTTGACCGGCAACAATCTCATCGGCTTCGGCGACACCTACGTCCGCCTGGAGAATTCGAACATCGTACAGTTCAGCACCGGTCTGCTTAATTCCGGAGCAGGTAACCTCGGGCTGTTCAATTCGGGTACCGGGAATGTGGGGTTCTTCAACTCCGGCACCGGCAACTTCGGCATCGGCAACTCCGGCAGCTACAACGCCGGGCTCTTCAACACCGGGACCGCGAGCACCGGCATCTTCAATGCCGGTGCCTTCAATACCGGCATTCTGAACGCGGGCAACGCAAACACGGGCAACCTCAACGCCGGGAACTACAACACAGGCGACTTCAACCCCGGCGTGTCCAACACGGGCAGCTTCAACACCGGCAGCTCCAACACTGGTTTCGCGAATGCGGGCAGCATCAACACCGGGGCTTTCAATACCGGCGACATGAACAACGGCGCGTTCTACGCCGGGCAGAACCAGGGCAGACTCCATTTTGTCATCACGACACCCGATATAACTCTGCCGCCAATCGGCATCCCAGCCATCGCGGTCCCCGGTTTCAATTTGCCGGCGATAACGCTGCCCTCCCTGTCGATACCGGCATTCCAGACGCCGGACGACATCTACGTCGGCGCATTCGGACTCCCGGAGCTCACTGTTCCGTCGCTGACCATCCCACCGGTCAGCCTCGGCAACATCGCCGTCGACGGCTTCGCCCTCCCCGAACTCACCATCCCGTCGCTGACCATCCCACCGGTCACCCTCGGCAACATCGCCGTCGACGGCTTCGCCCTCCCCGAACTCACCATCCCCTCCCTGCTCATCCCACCCGTCACCCTCGGCAACATCGCCGTCGACGGCTTCGCCCTACCCGAACTCACCATCCCCTCCCTGCTCATCCCACCCGTCACCCTCGGCAACATCGCCGTCGACGGCTTCGCCCTACCCGAACTCACCATCCCCTCCCTGCTCATCCCACCCGTCACCCTCGGCAACATCGCCGTCGACGGCTTCGCCCTACCCGAACTCACCATCCCCTCCCTGCTCATCCCACCCGTCACCCTCGGCAACATCGCCGTCGACGGCTTCGCCCTACCCGAACTCACCATCCCGCCCCTGCTCATCCCACCCGTCACCCTCGGCAACATCGCCGTCGACGGCTTCGCCCTCCCCGAACTCACCATCCCGCCGGTGACCATTCCGGCCTGGGAAACACCTGCAGATATCACCGTCGGCGCCTTCAGCTTGCCCGAAATACAGACGCCCGTGATACGTGTACCAGCCATTGGCCTGCCCGAAATTGTCATTCCGCCGATCACCACGCCACTAGTGTCCGTTAGCGAGTTTTCGCTACCGTCGGTGACACTTCCGGGGTGGAGACTCCCTACCTTTAACACGCCGAGCGTGTTTTTCCCAGGCGGCACTCAAGGACCTAATGACAACGGGGCTCTCATCCTGACAATTGACGTTAACGGTGGCGCAATCGGCGACCTCAACTTTTACGTACCGCCCATTTCGTTGTCACCATTCTACTTCGGCATACCCATTCAAGGATCAATCGGAACGTTCACTATTCCTGGCCCGATAATTTCGGAATTCGAACTACCCTTCGTCACCATCAGCAATCCCAGTGGCGGAAGCTACATCATACCGAGCTTGCTGATAGACGAATTCGATCTCCCATCATTCACGATCCCCGCGACCCAGGTTGCAGGTTTTACGCTGCCGCAGATCGAGATACCCGAATTCAAAACGCCAGCGCTGACCATCCCCGCAATCGGCGTCGAGCGGTTCTTCCTCCCGGAAATCACCACCCCCGCCATCGAAACGCCGGAGCTGACCATCCCGTCGATCGGCATCGACCGGTTCTTCCTCCCGAAAATCACCACCCCCGCCATCGCAACCCCAGCACTGACCATCCCACCGATCGGCATCGACCGGTTCTTCCTCCCGGAAATCACCACCCCAGCCATCGCAACCCCGGAACTCACCATTCCGCCGATCGGCATCGACCGGTTCTTCCTCCCGCAGATCACCACCCCAGCCATCGCAACCCCGGAACTCACCATTCCGGCGATCGGCATCGACCGGTTCTTCCTCCCGCAGATCACCACCCCAGCCATCGCAACCCCGGAACTCACCATTCCGCCGATCGGCGTCAACCGGTTCTTCCTCCCGCAGATCACCACCCCAGCTATCGCAACCCCGGAACTCACCATTCCGCCGATCGGTGTCGGAGGATTCCTGCTGCCCGAGATCACCACCCCGGCCATCAGCACCCCAGCCCTCACCATCCCCCCGATCGGTGTCGGAAGATTCCTGCTGCCCGAGATCACCACCCCGGCCATCACCACCCCAGCCCTCACCATCCCGCCGATCGGAGTGGGAGGCTTTGCGCTGCCGCAGATTTCGATTCCGCCGATCACGACCCCCCCGCTGACCATTCCGCCCATCGGCGTGGGCGCATTCACCACTCCACCCCTGACCGTTCCGAGCATCACCCTGCCCTCCACCACCATCACGGCTTTCGACATCCCACCGGGTCCCGGCTACTTCAACTCGACGAGTACGCCCTCCTCGGGCTTCTTCAACGCCGGCGCAGGAGGAAACTCAGGGTTCGGCAACAACGGCTCGGCCCTCTCGGGATGGTCCAACACAAACCCGTTGGGCGGCCTCCTCTTCGGGTCGGGTTACCAGAACTACGGCGGCAACGTCTCCGGCTTCTCCAACCTGGGCAGCGGAATATCCGGTATCGCGAACACCGGCCTGCTGTCCTTCAACCTCGACAGCGTTGTCGCCGGCTTCGCCAGCATCGGGTCCCGGCTGTCCGGCGTGGTACTGCAGAACTGATCTGCGGCGCACCCGTTGCGCAAGATCGGTAGTGCTGCTCAATACTGTTGTCGCACAACGGCGAGCAGCGAACTCGTCACCGTTTCCCGACACAGGTGCGACCGCTGTGACGCGTGCGCGGGGGCGGCACCGCGCATGCACATCTGCACCATCCGCCTCTAGCCGGGACGGCACCGCGCCAGTTCGGTAGTTCTCCGGCCGCGCAGGTTCCCGACCAGGGTCAAGGGCGTGCCCGCGGCGTCACAAATGGGTGTTGCAGCGCCGCAAAGCGCAAGGGTTGTTCAGCCAGATTTGACGCCAGAGCTGATCGGGAAATGCGGTGTAGCCCAGCAGCTCGTCACGGGCCGCCTCGAAGTGCCTGGCCGCTTCGGGCAGCGCCTCGCTCAAGATCTCGAAGACTCGATCATATTGGGCCGCAACGGAGTCGGCGTCCGGCTGGTCGAGGATCGACTTCACCAGCTTGCGGACCTTTGACCAGCAGCTGGTAGGAGTGACCGCCATCAGCTCGGTGATGTAGTGCGTAGTGCAGCGCTGCCAGGTCGCTCCCGGCAGCATGGCCTCGATCGCGGTGATCAGGTCGGCATCGTAGTGACCGGTAACCAGAGCGACTCCGGACAAGCCGCGGGCACAGAGGTTCCGAAAGAAAGTCAGCCAGCGTTCGGTGTCGTCGGCGGAGCACATGTAAGCCCCGAGGATCTCGCTGCAGCCGTTCGCATTCAGACCGGTGGCGATCAGCAACTGCACGTGGCAGATTCGGCCGTGCCGCTGCACGCTCAGCGTCAAGGCATCGACGGCGACAAACCGGTGCGGGCCGCCGTCCAGGGCCTTGTTGCGAAGGGCGTCCACGGACTGCTCCAGTCGATCGGCCATTGCCGATACCTGCGATGCAGACAGGCCGGTGATGCCGAGCGATTCGACCAGCGTCGCCACCCGATGCCTGGACACGCCCAACAGATAACAGGTGATCGCCATATTGGTGAGCACGCCCTCAGCGCGCTCGCGCGGCCCCAGGAGCCAATACGGAAAGTAGCTGCCGAAGCGCAATTTGGGGATGGCGAGCTCGATCTTGCCGGCGCGAGTTGCCAGATTGCGGCGCCGATAGCCGTTGCGGCTATTGGCCCGGCCTCGACTGCGTTGACGGTAGTCGGCGCTGCACACCGCGTCGGCGTCCGCGCTCAGCAAGGTGTGAATGAACGTCGACAGCAGCTCACGTATCAACCCAGGGCTTGCCGAGGCGACCTGGTCGGTCACCAACTGCATGCCGTCGATCGGGCGGCGGCTTTTCATCGACTAGACCTCCTCGGCTCGGCTCGCTGTCGTCGGACCAATGGGTCATCCGCTCTGACGCACGAATGCACGGCGAATGAGCAAAGCTCGCTTGGTGATTCACAAAGGGACCCGCGGCGCACAGCCACTTCGCTGTGACCATGCACCGGGGTGGCAGCGGCTGCGCCGCATGTCTGAACGCTCGTGGGCCCCGCGCCGGCCCGACGCGCGTGTCAATCTGGCTTGGCGCAGGACGCGCGCAAACCGTGAGTACCGGGAAGGCGCCCGCTTCGGGGACCGCCGACCGTAGTATTCGTGTCAATCAACGCTGAATTGAGTATGTGACCTTGCGGAGCTGAGCGCATCGGCCATACCGCGTAGATTGCCCGCGACGGCGGCGTAGATTTTCTCTGGGCGAGCTACGCGGTGCCCAGTGGCCGCGCGCAGGTCCGGGTTTCGGCTGATGCACGCCGCGCGGCTGGAAGCATCACGCACTGCATCGCGCAATAATCGGTGCGGGCGGGCGCCGCCGGTTGTGGGCCGGCTCCCGCCTCATCCACCTGTCGATGGCGAAAGGGCAGACGCCTTACATCGCCTGCAGCGTCAGCGGCGGTCCCGGATCCGGTGACAGCGGCACGTTCTCGCGCTGCATCAGCCAGCCCGCGATGTTGTGGAACAGCGGCGCCGCCGAGTGACCCGGAGTGCCGTCGGCGTTGCGTTGCGGGTTGTCCATCATGATGCCGATGACATAGCGCGGATTGTCGACGGTGGCCATGCCGGCGAAGGTGATCCAGTAGACGTCGTCGAAGTAGCAGCCACAGCCGGGGTTGATCTGTTGCGCGGTACCGGTTTTGCCGGCCATCTGGTAACCCGGCACGGCGGCCGCGGGACCGGTGCCCTGCTGGTAACCCATCGGATCCTGCTGCACGACCGCACGCAGCATCTGACGCACCGTCTGGGCGGTCTGCGCCGACACCACCCGGACGCCTTCCGGACGCGGCTCCTCGGTGCGCGAACCGTCGGCGGCGATGGTGGCCTTGAGGATTCGCGGCGGAATCCGCACCCCGTCATTGGCGATGGCCTGGTACATGCCCGCCATCTGCAGCAGCGTCATCGAAACGCCCTGTCCGATAGGGAGGTTGGAGAAGGTGCTGCCCGACCACTGGTCGATCGGCGGCACCAGGCCGGCGCTTTCACCGGGCAGGCCGACGCCGGTGCGCTGGCCCAGCCCGAACTTGCGGACCATGTCGTAGAAGCGCTCCGGGCCCACTCGCTGCGCCAGCATCAGGGTGCCGACATTCGAGGACTTCCCGAACACCCCGGTGGTGGTGTACGGCATCACGCCGTGCTCCCACGCGTCGTGCACGGTGACACCGCCCATCGAGATGGTGCCGGGTACCTGCAACACCTCGTCAGGGTTGGACAGGTTGTATTCGATGACCGACGACGCGGTGATGATCTTGTTGACCGATCCCGGCTCGAACGGTGAGGACACCGGCAGGTTGCCCAGTTGCCGGTCGCCTTGCCGCCCGATGTCCTGCGACGGGTCGAAGGTGTTGTCGTTGGCCATGGCCAGCACTTCGCCGGTCTTGGCGTCGAGCACCACCGCTGAAACGGTGTGAGCTCCCGACACGTTCTTGGCCTGCTGCACCTGCTGCTGGACGTAGAACTGGATGTCGTCGTCGAGGGTGAGCTGAATCGTGGAACCATGCACGGCCTTGTGCCGGTTGCGGTAGCTGCCGGGTATCACGACGCCGTCCGAGCCGCGGTCGTAGGTGACCGAACCGTCGGTGCCGGCCAGCATGGCGTCCAGGGAATCTTCGAGGCCCAGCAACCCGTGGCCGTCCCAGTCGATGCCGCCGACGATGTTGGCCGCCAGTGAACCGCCAGGGTACTGCCGCAGGTCCTGACGTTCGGAGCCGACCTCGGGGTATTTCGCCGAAATTGCATGGGCGACAGCCGGTTCGACATTACGGGCCAGGTATACGAACGATTCGTTGCTCTGCAGCTTCTTGAGCAGGGTGGCGGCGTCGGGCTTGTTGTTCAGCTTGCCCGCGACATCCTTGGCCATGTCCTTGAGCCGCTGGTCCGGGTCGGGAGCGCTCGGGATCTTCTTCCTGGCGTCCTCGAGCTGCTGGCGAATCCGCTTGGGCTGGAAGGTCAGTGCGCGCGCCTCGATGGTGAACGCGAGGCGGTCGTTGTGGCGGTCGATGATGGCGCCGCGAATGGCACGTTCGACGTCGGTGACCTTGAGCTGGCCGGCCGCCTGTGCGTTGAGTTGGGCGGCGTTGGACACCTGGAGGTAAAACAGCTGCGTCACGGCCACCAGCATCAGCACGAGGATGACCGCATTACCCGCCCGGTGCCGGAAGACGAACGACGCACCGCGGCTGGCTACTTCCACCGCCTGCCGGGTGCGCCGCTGTGTCGCCGGGTGTCCCGTCTCCGGTCGCGCGGTGGCACGGGACTTGTTGGTCTCCTTAGGTTTCCGGATTCGCTTGGATCCCGGAACCTCGGTGGCCGAACGGTTGCTGCGGCGCTTGGCCGGCCCCTGGTCTTCACGCGGCCGACGGGGACCGCGATCGCGCCTCGGCTCGCCGCGACTCATCTCGGTGTTCCCGGGACCGCGGGCGCCGCGGGCGGCGCGACGGGAACGGATTGCTCGGTGTTAGCGGGCGGGGGCGGCGATACGCCCGGAGCCGGGGGTGCATTGCGTAAGGGATTGGGCACCGCCGCCGGTGGCAGGGGCGGAGGTAGCTGCGCCGGCACCTGATCGGGGAAGGACAACAGCGGCCCATGCACGTCCAGCTGGCCGGGCGCGGTCGGCACCTGACCGGGCACGGTCGCGGCCTGGCCCGGCATGGTGGGGAGCTGACCCGGCACCGTCGGCACCTGCCCCGGCACCATCGGCAGCTGACCCGGCACCGTCGGGACCTGACCGGCGGGCGTCGGGACCTGACCCGGCACCGTCGGGACCTGACCGGCAGGCGTCGGCAGCTGACCCGGCACCGCAGGGACCTGACCGGCGGGCGTCGGCAGCTGACCCGGCATCGTGGGCAGCTGACCCGGCACGGCGGGTACCTGACCTGGCAATGTCGACGAACCGTCGGGCCCCCGCAACAACACCTCCGGGCCGGGCCGACCAGGCTGCGCAGGGTCGCCGGGAGCCGGCAGCACCCGCACCGCCACCTCCGGCGGGGTCACCGCCGGCTTCGGCGGCGCCGGTGGCCCGTCGTCGGGCAGTTTGGCGTTCAGCGGGGGCGGCTGAACCCCGTCGGCCGGCTTGGGCGTCCCAACCACCACCCAGTTGCCGTCGGGAGCCTGGACCAGGTGGGCGGTGTCCCGGGTGGGGATCATGCCCTGCTTGCGGGCGGCCTCCGCCAGGGCTGGCGCCGACTCCGCCTCCCGCACATCGCGTTCGAGCGCCTCTTTCTGCTGTTGCAGCATGCGGGTCCGCTCGCGTGCGTCGCTCAGCTTGTAGGAACGCTCGGCGGCATCGGTGGACAACCACAGCGTCAAACCCAAACCGACGCCGAGCGCACCGATGACCAGCACGACAAACGGCACCCGGCTCAACAGCGTGTGCGGCCGGAGGTCGATCTCGCTCAGCCTGGTTGCCAGCCGCTCCGTAAGCTTGGGCCGGATAACTTTGGGGGCCTTGGCTTTCCGGGCCTTCGCGCGCGCCTTGGCCTGACTGGTGTTCTTCGGGCGGGCCGGCCGGTCGACGGGCCGGGCCATCGGGCTGGTCTGCGGACCCGAACGCGGCACGCGCGCCTCACGACTGGGTGCCTGCGGTTTTCCGGAGCGTCCGCGACCCCGGCGCGCAGATGAGTCCACCGTGCCCGGACGAGCGGCACCGCCGCGCCGGCCGCGACGCTCGCTCTCGCGGCGTTTCGTCGCCTCACGCTTTGTGCTCATGCCTGTGCGTTCCCCCTCGCGTGCTCGATTCGTTGCAGGGCCCGCACTCGCACCGGGGCACTGCGCGGGTTGCGGTCCACCTCGGCCGCGTCGGCTTTTTCCGCTCCGTGAGTCAACGACCGGAACAGCGGTCCGTGGCCGGGAAGTTCGACCGGCAGGCCCGGCGGCGTGCGGGATGCGGTCGCGTCGGCGAACAGACGCTTGACGATCCGGTCCTCCAGGGACTGGTAGGCCATCACCACGATGCGACCGGCTACGACGAGGGCGTCCAGCGCGGCGGGGAGGGCCGTGCGCAGCGACTCCAGTTCGTCGTTGACGGCTACACGAAGCGCTTGGAACGTTCGCTTGGCCGGGTGCCCACCGGTGCGCCGGGCCGGCGCCGGGATCGCTTCGTAGAGCAGGGCCACCAGCTCGGCGGTGGAGGTGAACGGGTTGCGGGCGCGGCGGCGGACGATCTGCGCGGCGATGCGCCGCGCGAACCGCTCCTCGCCGTAGCGGTGCAGAATGTCGGCCAGCTCCGCCTCGCTGTAGGTGTTGACGATGTCTGCCGCCGTCAGCGGCGAGGACGGGTCCATCCGCATGTCCAGTGGCGCGTCTTTGGCGTAAGCGAAGCCGCGCTCGGCGCGGTCGAGTTGCATCGACGACACTCCGAGGTCGAACAGGATTCCGTCGACCGATTCCACTGTGCCGTAACCGCATTCGTCGAGCGCGGCGGCGATGCCGTCGTACCGCGTGTGCACCAGGGTGACCCGATCGCCAAACGGCGCCAGCCGTTCGCGGGCGATGTCCAAGGCGTTCGGGTCGCGGTCGAGTCCGATCAGCCGCAGGCCCGGCAGGTCGGTGAGAAAGCGCTCCGCGTGTCCGCCCGCGCCGAGCGTGGCGTCGACGAGCACGGCCTCCGATCCGTCGGAGTGATGGCGGGTCAGCGCCGGAGCGAGCAGCTCGACGCAACGCTGGGCCATGACCGGGACATGCCCGAAATCTCCTGCGCCGGAACTGGAGTCACCCACTGCGACACCTCCCCGGGTCAGGCCTACACGCCGTGGCGCCGGCGCACCGAGGCCCCTGTCCGAGACGCACCTGGCGTTGGGGAAGTACGCCAGGGTCGGTTCGGGCAGAGACCACGGTGCACAGGCATGCACCTCAGAAGATGTCGCCGAGTGCTTCATCGCTGGCCGCGGAGAAGTTCTCTTCATGAATTTGCTGATAGTTGTTCCAGGCCTGCGCATCCCAGATCTCGAGGTAATCGACCGCGCCGATCACCACGCAATCCTTGGACAGACCCGCATAGCGGCGGTGGTCGGCCGACAGCGTGATCCGCCCTTGCGCGTCGGGATGCTGCTCGTCGGTGCCGGCGGCGAGGTTGCGCAGGAATGCCCGCGCCTCCGGGTTGCTGCGCGGCGCCTTGCTCGCCCGCCGTGCCAGCAGTTCGAACTCCGCCCGCGGGTACACAGCGAGGCTGTGGTCTTGGCTCTTGGTGACCATCAACCCTCCCGCCAGTGCGTCGCGAAACTTGGCCGGCAGCGTGAGCCGCCCCTTGTCGTCGAGCTTGGGCGTGTAGGTGCCGAGAAACACTGCGGCACCTCCAACTTGCTTCTCACCCAAACACTTCGGCCACCATACCCCACAACCCCCCACTTCGCCCCATAAATGCCCCCTGCGCGCGTCACGGAGTGGCGTTTTCCCACACCATGCTCACCCGCCTGCCATGTTGAGGCCCGTCGGCCACCGGGTGATATAGGCGAAATTCCATGTCGCAGGCCATTTTTGGCGAATCGGGGTGGTGGTGGGGCGCAGTGGGGCGGATTGGACACAACTGCGCTACAAGTGGGGCACGAGATGGCTTCAGGCGGCGTGGATGGCGTGTCGCGGCGGCCCGGTCTGCGACGGTTGCATGGACCTCGCACAGACGGTCCGCCCAACCCCGGTGCAGGCGCGTTCACTCCCCCACGGCCAGGGGGCGCGCGCATACCAGCGCGCATACAAAAACGGGGCAGCCCGGTGGGGCTACCCCGTCATGAAGCTATTGCGGTCGACCTACTCGTCGAAGCGCCGACGGAAGCGGTCCTCCATGCGACTGGTGAAGGAGCCGCCCGCACCCTTGGAGCGACGCTGCCGCGATGAGCCGGCAGCCGGGCCGCCGTGGTCCGGCCTGCCGGACAGCCGCTTGCCGGTGACCGCGTACACGACGCCGCCGAACATCACGACGAAACCGAGCACGCTCAGAATCGGGAAACTTCCGATCATCGTGGCTTTGAATGCCACGCCGGAAACCAGCATGCCCAGACCGACGGCGAACAACGCCGTGCCCTGCAGGCGACGACGCGCGGTCGGCGCCCGGAAACCGCCGCCGCGCACACTGGACGCGAACTTGGGATCCTCGGCATAGAGAGCGCTCTCGATCTGATCGAGCATTCGCTGCTCATGATCGGAGAGTGGCATTCGTCCCTCCTTGCCGACACACTGTCACGTAACCACCGGTAGCACGCGCCCTGCCCTTGTTAGGGCAATTAACCACAATGATACGAGGTCAATCTGCGCCGTACCACTGGTTCGCAGGCGATTCTATCCCGGCAGCGAGAGTGCGACGTGATCGGCCGCAATCAGATGATGGTGCAACCCGTCACACAGGCGTCCTGCGCCCAGTCGTGGCTTCCTGAACGCAGCGTCCGATACTGGAACCACCCGGAGCTCATCCGCAGACGATGAAAAGGACACCGCAAGTTGGCGACATTCCTCATCGATTTGCCGGCCAAAGAAATGGAGCGGCGCCTCGGCGACGCTTTGCGGGTCTATGTCGACGCCATGCGTTACCCGAGGGGCACGGAGAATCAGCGCGCCGGCATGTGGCTGGAGCACACCCGGCGGCGCGGCTGGAAGGCGGTCGCCGCCGTCGAAGTCGCCGATGACGCCGCCGGCCCCGGCTCGGAGGCCGAGCTGCGCTCCGCGCCGCTCGTCGGCATCGCCTACGGCTACCCCGGCGCACCCGGCCAGTGGTGGCAACAGCAGGTCGTCCTGGGGCTGCAGCGCAGCGGCTTTCCACCGCACGCCATTGACCGGCTGATGAACAGCTATTTCGAGCTGACCGAGTTGCACATCCACCCGCGCGCCCAGGGGCGGGGCCTCGGCGAGGCGCTGGCCCGCCGTCTGCTTGCCGGGCGTGACGAGAACAACGTCCTGCTCTCCACTCCGGAGAACAACGGCGAGGCCAACCGGGCCTGGCGACTGTACCGGCGGCTCGGTTTCACCGACGTCATCCGCAGCTACTACTTCACCGGCGATCCGCGGGCCTTCGCGATTCTGGGCCGCGCACTGCCGCTCTAACCGGACGGCTCGCCCGGGCGTTGCACCGGGTCTGGCACGATGACCTGGTGCGAGCCAGCTCACCCCCGCTTCCAGCCCGCGGATTGTTCACTGCACGGCGGCGCCGCGTGCTGGCCATTCTGATGCTGCTGATGCTGGTGCCGCTGGCCACCGGCTGCCTGCGCGTGCGCGCGTCACTGACGATCTCGCCCGACGACAAGGTGTCCGGAGAGATCATCGCCGCGGCAAAACCCAAGAACAACAAGGACACCGGGCCGCAGCTCGACACCAACCTGCCCTTCAGCCAGAAGGTCGCCGTGTCCAACTACGACAGCGACGGCTATGTGGGTTCCCAGGCCGTCTTCTCCGACCTGACCTTCGCCGAGTTGCCACAACTGGCCCATATGAATCCCGACGCCGCGGGTGTCAACCTGTCACTTCGCCGCAACGGGAACCTGGTGATCCTGGAGGGCCGGGCCGACCTGACCTCGCTGACCGATCCGGATGCCGACGTGGAGCTGACCGTCGCCTTTCCCGGCACGGTGACCTCGACGAACGGCGACCGGATCGAGCCCGAAGTGGTCCAGTGGAAGCTCAAACCGGGCGTGGTCAGCACGATGACCGCGCAGGCCCGCTACACCGACCCCAACACCCGTTCGTTCACGGGGGCGGGGATCTGGCTGGGCATCGCGTCGTTCGCCGCCGCCGGTGTGGTGGCGTTGCTGGCCTGGGTCAGCCGGGACCGATCACCGCGTTTCACGGCTTCGGGCGACAAGACGACGTCCGGTTAATCGCGATCGCAAGAGCGGCGTAGCCGGTCGCTGCGGGTCGCGACAATCGGTTAATCGATCGCAAGAGCGGCGTAGCCGGTCGCTGCGGGTCGCGACAATCGGTTAATCGATCGCAAGAGCGGCGTAGCCGGTCGCTGCGGGTCGCGACAATCGGTTAATCGATCGCAAGAGCGGCGTAGCCGGTCGCTGCGGGTCGCGACATTGGCTAAGCCCGGTCGGGCGCCCAGTAGGAGAGCATTTCGGCGAACGTCTCGAACGCGGGACCGGAAACGCCGTAGGTGGCCTCGAAGTGGATGCTGAGCGGAAAACCGAGTTCGGCCACCCCGTCGACCACCCGTTTGTACAGGTCCACCAGCATCCGGCGCTTCTGCTCGGGTTCGCTGCCGGCCAACTGCTTGACGAACTCCTGCTCTCCGGCCACCGCTTCGTTTCCGGGGTCCTGAATCAGCCAGTTGATCAGGCCGACGCGGCTCTCCATCTTGGGCACGAAACCGAAGGACAACAAAATCTCCGGCCGGTGATCGGTCTCCTTGGCGAACTCGGCCAGAAAATCGACGATCGCGTCGGAATACAGCAGCTGGGTCATGCCGTAGGTGGCGCCCTGGTTGCATTTGAAGTTGAACCGGCCGTGCTCGCCTTCCCGGGTGGGGATCACGATCACCCCGCGGTTGGCCACCGCGTCGCGGTAGATCGACAGCGCGTCGGTCGGTGCGACACCGGAGCCCTCACCGTCGTTCATCGTGCGCGGCACCCCGACGAACACCACGCCCTCCATGCCGGCGTCGGTCAGCTCGTGAAGGCGCCGGCCGAGGGATGCCTCGTCCATGAACGCGGTGACCTGGGTGCACAGTCCCCGCATGCCGGGTAGCTGCGGCCTGATGATCGACCAGAAGTCCAGGACGTCCAGCTTGGGCTTCATCGGCACCGGACGATCGTCGTCCTCGGCGATCATGCCGGGGATCATGACGTGCCGGATGCGGCCGTCGAGCCCCGATTCAGCCGAGTACCGCACCACTTTCTGCGCGTCTTCTGCCGCCTTCTCCTGACCCCCGTCCACGTTCGGCGGCACCAGCTCCAGCGCGATGGTGTTGAGCGTCACTCGGCTCCTCTTCCTTGTGTGAGAACTCCGACCCCCCGTGTCGGGCCACCACGACAGCATAGGGGCGGCCGGTGCGGCGACCGCAGCGCTGGGGGCTGCCGACGGGCCACCGACTGGCGGGCGGCATACACTGTCGGGCCAGAAGCACGCCGAGCAGAAAGGGGCACCTCCGGTGAGCCTGGAAGCATCGGCGGCCGTCCAGGTGGCCGGAGCCATCACCGATCAGCTGCGCCGGTACGTGCACGAACGCCGCGTCGAATCCGCCTTTCTCGGCGCCGATTATGAGGCATTGACCGCCTGGCTCGAGGACTTCGTGCTCAGCGGCGGCAAGCGGATGCGACCGGTCTTCGCCTACTGGGGCTGGGACGCGGTGAGCAACGAGGAGCCCGACGAGGACGCGCTCCTGCTGTTCGCCGCACTGGAGCTGCTGCACGCCTTCGCGCTGATCCACGACGACGTCATCGACGCCTCCGCGACGCGACGCGGCAAGCCGACCGCTCACATGCATTTCGCGGCCCTGCATCGCGACCGCGAGTGGCGCGGCGCCCCAGAGCAGTTCGGTGTGTCGGCGGCCATCCTGCTCGGCGACATCGCGCACGCCTGGGCGAACGACGTGATTGTGCGGGCGAGTCTGTGCCCGCCGGCCCGGCAACGGGTCGAGCGCGTCTGGTCCGATATCCGGACCGAGGTGCTCGGCGGCCAGTTCCTCGACATCGTCGCCGAGGCTTCGACCCCGGCGTCGGCCGCCGAGTCGGTCGCGGCGGCAATGACCGTCGCCACCTACAAGACCGCCTCCTACACGGTGTCGCGACCCCTGCAACTGGGAGCTGCCGCCGCGGCCGACCGGCCCGACGTGATGGCGGCCTTCCAGCAATTCGGCACCGACCTCGGGGTGGCATTCCAGCTCCGCGACGACGTGCTGGGCGTGTTCGGCGACCCCGCGGTGACGGGCAAGCCGTCCGGCGACGACCTGCGCTCCGGCAAGCGCACCGTGCTGCTAGCCGAGGCCACTCAACTGGCCGACGAGTCAGACCCGGTGGCGGCCAACCTGTTGCGCACCTCGGTGGGTACCGAACTGACCGATGCCCAGGTGCGCGAACTGCGCACGGTCATCGAGGATCTGGGCGCTCTGGCCGCCGCGGAGAACAGGATCACCGATCTCACCCAGCGGGCGTTGGCGACGCTGGCGGCGGCGCCGATCAGCGCGACCGCCAAGGCCGGACTGTCCGAACTGGCCCGCCTGGCCACCGAGCGGACCGCCTGACCCATGGCAGCCCCGACCTCAGCCACGGCGAAACAGACCTATCCGCAACGCCTCTCCCGGCTGCGCGTGTTCGCAACCGCCGCCGAGGGCGCGCCGGCCCGACTGGGTTTTCTGGGGTCGGTGCTCATCACCACCGGCGGCCTGGGCGCCGGCAGCACTCGTCAGCACGATCCCTTGCTGGAGTCGATTCACCTGTCCTGGATGCGTTTTGGGCACGGCCTGGTGTTGTCCTCCATCCTGCTGTGGATCGGGGTCGGCCTGATGCTGATCGCCTGGCTGCGGCTGGGCCGGCGGTGCCTGGCCGGTGCGACCACCGAATTCACCATGCGGGCCACCACCGCGTTCTGGCTATTGCCCCTGCTGCTGTCGGTGCCGGTGTTCAGTCGCGACACCTACTCCTACCTGGCGCAGGGCGCACTGCTGCGGGACGGCCTGGACCCGTATGCGGTCGGCCCGGTGGGCAACAACAATTCGCTGCTGGACGACGTCTCCCCCATCTGGACCATCACCACCGCGCCCTACGGGCCGGCCTTCATCCTGATAGCCAAACTGGTCACGATCATCGTCGGCAACAACGTCGTGGCCGGCACGATGCTGCTGCGGCTGTGCATGCTGCCCGGGTTGGCGCTGTTGATCTGGGCCGCTCCCCGACTGGCGCATCACGTGGGTACCGACGGCGCCAAAGCACTGTGGATCTGCGTGCTCAACCCGCTGGTGCTCATCCATCTGATGGGCGGGGTGCACAACGAGATGTTGATGGTCGGTCTGATGGCCGCCGGCATCGCGCTGACTCTGCAACGCCACCATGTCGCGGGGATCACGCTGCTCACCATCGCGATTGCGGTGAAAGCCACCGCGGGGCTGGCGCTGCCGTTCCTGTGCTGGGTATGGATGCGCCACCTGCGTGAGGATCGCGGCTGGCGGCCCGTGCGGGCGTTCCTGACAGCGGTGCTGGCCTCGCTGGCGATCTGTATCGTCGGGTTCGCGGTGCTGTCGCTGGTGGCCGGGGTGGGACTCGGCTGGCTGACCGCGCTGGCCGGCTCGGTGAAAATCATCAACTGGCTGACCATCCCGACGGCCGCGGCGAACCTCATCCACGCCTTCAGCAGCGGCTTCTTCGCCGTGCAGTTCTACACCCTGCTGCGGATCGCCCGGCTGATCGGGATCCTGGTCATCCTGGTGTCGCTGCCGTTGCTCTGGTGGCGCTTCCGCCGCGACGACCGGGACGCGCTGCTGGGCATCTTCGGCGTGATGCTGGTAGTCGTGTTGTTCGTGCCTGCGGCGTTGCCGTGGTACTACTCCTGGCCGCTGGCGGTGGTGGCCCCACTGGCCCAGTCGCGTCGGGCGATGGCGGCGATCGCGGGATTCTCGACGTGGATCATGGTGATCTTCAAGCCGGACGGGTCCCACGGGATGTACTCCTGGCTGCACGTGGGGCTCGCGACCGCGTTCGCGGTGCTGGCCTGGTACTCGCTGTACCGCGAGCCGGAGCCGAGCCAGGAACAGGTCCCGGTCAGCACCCCCTGATCAGGATCGGTGCGCCCTGATCAGTACGCCATCGCCTGGGCGCGCCGTACCACCTCGCGGGCCTGGTGGGCATGCAGCGCGTCAACCGGGCGGGCGTTATTCAGCGCGTCGCGCGAGCCGTCACGGGTGACGGTCAACGACGGATCTGGGGTGAACAGCCACCGCACGATCTCGGTGTCGTGATAGCCGCCGTCATGCAGGATCGTCAACAAGCCCGGCAGGCTCTTGACCACCTGCCCGGTATTGGTGAAGAACACCTGCGGAACCACCACGCCGCCGGCCCGCCGAACTGCGACCAGGTGGCCTTCGCGCAGTTGCTGCAGGACCTTGCTCACCGGTATGCCGAGCAGTTCGGCGACCCGGGACAGGTCGTAGGTTGGCTCGTCGGGATCCAGAACATCATCGCCGGCCGGGATACTGCCCACGACGTCAGTCTAGAACTTGCCGGGCGGTCAAGTGTGCGCGTTGTGCTGTCGAATTGCGCCGTCCACCTACGATGGCCCACGTGGTTGGAGGGGACCCGTTGGACAACGCCTTACTGGATGGCCGGTATCTGGTGCAGGCGAAGATCGGCAGCGGTGGCACCTCGACGGTCTATCGGGGATTGGACACGCGCCTTGACCGCCCTGTGGCACTGAAAGTGATGGACTCCCGTTACGCCGGTGATCAGCAGTTCCTGCACCGCTTCCAGCTCGAGGCGCGCACCGTCGCGCGGCTGAAGAACCCGGGCCTGGTCGCGGTCTACGACCAGGGACAGGACGGCCGGCACCCGTTTCTGGTGATGGAGCTGGTGGAGGGCGGCACCCTGCGCGAGCTGTTGACCGAGCGGGGTCCGATGCCGCCGCACGCGGTCGCGGCGGTGCTGCGCCCGGTACTGGGCGGGCTGGCCGCCGCGCACCGGGCCGGGCTGGTCCACCGCGACGTCAAGCCGGAGAACGTGCTGATCTCCGATGACTGCGAGGTCAAGATCGCCGACTTCGGCCTGGTGCGCGCCGTGGCGGCCGCCGGAATCACATCCAGCAGCGTCATTCTGGGCACCGCGGCCTACCTGTCGCCCGAGCAGGTCCGCGACGGCAACGCCGGTCCACGTAGCGACGTCTACTCAGCCGGGATTCTCACCTACGAACTGCTGACCGGGCAGACACCATTCAGCGGCGATACCGCGCTGTCGGTCGCCTATCAGCGCCTGGACAACGATGTACCGCCACCGAGCGCGGTAATTGATGGCGTGCCAAGACAATTCGACGAATTCGTGGCCTGCGCGACCGCTCGTGACCCGGCGCAGCGGTACGCCGACGCGATCGAGATGGCGGCCGATCTGGAATCGATCGTCGAGGAGCTGGGGTTGCCCGACTTCCGGGTTCCAGCGCCCCGCAACTCAGCACAGCACCGCGCGCTGGAGCACAGCCGCATGACGCAGCGCCCGGCCCCGTCTCCGGCTCCCCACCCGACCCGTCAGTTCACCCGAGAACCCGGGGAGGCCGCTCCCGCTGCCCCGGCGCTGCCCGACGACTACGACTTCGACGAGCTGGACGAGGCCGAATTTGGTCCTGACGCAGGGGAATTCGCCGGCATCCCGATGGACGAATTCGTCTGGGCGCGCCAGCACGGCCGCCGCATGGTGCTGATCTGGGTGGCCGTGGTGTTGACGCTGACCGGATTGGTGGCGACCGCCGCCTGGACGATCGGCGTCCACCTGAGCACGCTGCTCTAGTTCTGGTCGGGCTAGTCGCGCAGCATCTCCGCGACCAGGAAGGCCAGCTCCAGTGACTGCTGGGTGTTCAGCCGCGGGTCGCACGCGGTCTCGTAACGCCCCGCCAGATCGTTGTCCGAGATGTCCTGTGCCCCACCAAGGCATTCCGTGACGTTCTCGCCGGTGATCTCGACGTGGATGCCGCCCGGGTGGGTGCCCAGCGCGCGGTGCACCTCGAAGAAGCCCTGCACCTCGTCGACAATGCGGTCGAAGTGGCGGGTCTTGTAGCCCGTCGAGGACTCGTGGGTGTTGCCGTGCATGGGGTCGCACTGCCAGATCACCTGGTGGCCGGTGGCCTGGACCTTCTCGATGATCGGCGGCAGCACGTCGCGCACCTTGTTGTTCCCCAGCCGGCTCACCAGGGTCAGCCGGCCCGGCTTGTTGTGCGGGTCCAGGCGCTCGACGTATTCGACGGCCAGCTCGGGGGTCATGGTCGGTCCGATCTTGACGCCGATCGGGTTGGCGATCACCTCGGCGAACGCCAGGTGAGCGCCGTCGAGCTGGCGGGTCCGCTCGCCGATCCACACGGTGTGTGCCGAGAGGTCGTAGAGCTGCGGTTCGCCGTCCTGCACGTCTGAAAGCCGCAGCATGGAGCGCTCGTAGTCGAGCACCAGCGCCTCGTGGCTGGCGTAGATCTCGGCGGTCTGCAGGTTGCGGTCGGCCACCCCGCAGGCGCTCATGAAGCGCAGCGCACGGTCTATTTCGGAGGCCAGCGCCTCGTACCGCGCACCGGCCGGTGACGTGCGCACGAACTCGCGGTTCCAGTCGTGCGCCAGGTGCAGTGAGGAGAAACCCGACGAGGTCAGCGCCCGCACCAGGTTCATGGCGGCGCTGGCGTTGGCGTAGGCCCGCACCAGTCGTGACGGGTCGTGCGCACGAACCGCGGCGTCGGGAGCGAAGCCGTTGATCATGTCGCCGCGGTAGGACTTCAGGCCTAGCGCGTCGATGTCGGCCGACCGTGGCTTGGCGTACTGGCCGGCGATACGGGCCACCTTGACCACCGGCATGCTGGCGCCGTAGGTGAGCACCACGGCCATCTGCAGCAGCGTCCGGATGTTGCCGCGGATGTGGGGTTCGGTGTTGTCGGTGAACGTCTCCGCGCAGTCACCGCCCTGCAGCAGAAATGCCTCTCCCCGGGCCACCTGCGCGAGCTGTTCCTGCAGCCGGACGATCTCCGACGGCACCGTCACCGGCGGCACGCTTTCCAGCACCTTGCGCATCGCCGCCGCTTGATCGGGGTCCCAACTCGGCTGCTGGGCGGCCGGCTTGGCCAGCGCCGCGTCCAGCTGCGCCCGCAGGTCGGCAGGCAGCGGAGGCAGCGGCGGCAGCTGGTCGATCGGAATGTCGACGGTCCAGTTCATCGGTCCATGGTAGCTGTGGCCGTTCGTGGCTGATCAGGGCGAACGCCGCTGGCCCACATCGTCGCTGGCGGCGATAATCTGGAAGCGGCGCAGCTGATCCCGCGCGTCGACCAGCGCGTCGTGTGCGTCCGCAGATCTGGGCGGCAGCCGCGGGGATCCCCGGTCCTCCCACAGTTGGCGCAGCTCCCGGGTGAACCGCGGGATCGCCCTGGGCAGATTGGGCATCGTGCCCCACAGCTGACACAGGACCACGTGGTCGTAGGCCCCCAGCCAGGCCCACAGTTCGATGGGCTCAGAGCCGTTGACACCCAGGAATTGCTCCAGGTCAGCGCGGATCCGCCGGCGCGAGCGCCACAGCTGGGACGACGGTGACGGAAGCTTCGGCAGCACGTGGGACCGCACCCAGGTGCCCGCTCGTCCGGGATCGAATTCCGAGGAAACGGCGTAATACTCCCGGCCGTCTTCGGCGACCACCCCTATCGAGATCAGCTCGATGGTGCGGCCGTCCTCAATGAACTCGGTGTCGTAGAAGTACCGCACCGCCGCAGCTTAGTTCGCCTCAGCTGCGCGAGCAGACGCGAACTCGCACGCTGCGGCGCGCCGCAGTGCGAGTTCGCGTCTGCTCGCGGTTGCGGCAGTTACCCACCGATCAGGATGGGCCCGGTGTCGGGCGGCGGTGCGGGGTGCACCTCGAGGTCCAGTTGCGCGTCGACGGTGCGCTCGTCGGGCAGCCGCGGAGTTCCGGCGATCGCGCCCTGTAGCCAGAGCTTCGCCTGCACCACCGGCCGTCGCCACCGGCGTTCGCGCTGCAGCGCGCGCCGCATCTTCGCCGGCCGGGCGGTGTAGCGCCACCGCGCCCACGGGGCGTGCGGGCGCGACAGCCGGACCGCCCCGATGATGAGCAACACCACAATGAACATGCCGAGTAGCCCGGTCCACACCTTGCCCTTGAGGAGCACGATCACCGCCAGCGGCAGGGTGAACACCAGCGCCGCGGCAAGCGTGCTCTGCAGTGTCAGCCAGTCGCCGTCGTAGCGGATGGGCAGCACGAACATCAGCGGATGCAAACCCAGCATCAACAGCCCGGCCACCGCGACCGCGGCGAACACGGCATCCACCGAGCTGCGGCCGTCTTCTTCCCAGTACACATCGGACAGGTGCAGGATCAGCGCGTACTCGTCCAGCACCAGCGCCGCGCCCACACCGAAAAGTATTGCCGCCAGGGTCAGTTGGGGTTCTTGGCCATTGACCGCCAGCGTCACCAGGGTGAGGCCGGACAGCATGACCAGCACCACACCGAACGCCACGTGGTGGATGTGCACGGTTCCGACATGGATATTGCGCGGCTGCCACCATCGGGCCGGCCGGTCGCGGTCGGCCCGATGGCGGATGAAGCGGACGCAGGACCGCGTGACGAAGAAGGTGAGAATGAAGGCGACCAGACAACACAGGAGCGGGAGCCGACCGCGGTCGATGATGTCGTGCTGCAGCCAGTGGTGCACCTCAAAAAAGCTACGCCGGACCCGAGCGTGGTTCCGGCAAGCCGCGCTGCACGGGCCAGACAAGCCGAAATACCCGTTAGGCTGTCTTCGACATGAGTAAATGGCGGTCGCCCGGGGTGGGCAGTCGACTCGGGCGGGTTTCGCTATGGTGCCTGCTCTGGCTGCTTGCCGGCCTTGCATTGACGTACACGTGCTGGCAGTTATTCGGCCACATTCCTTACCGCATCGATATCGACGTGTATCAGATGGGCGGCCAGGCCTGGCTGGACGGCCGGCCGCTCTACCACGGCAACGTGATGTTCCACACACCCATCGTGGACCTCCCGTTCACCTATCCCCCGCTGGCCGCCATCGCGTTCAGCCCGTTCGCCTGGATGGGGATGCCCGTCGCCAGCGTGGTGATCACCGCGCTGACGCTGGTGGTGCTGTTGGTGTCGACCACGATCGTGCTGACCCGCCTCGACGTGTGGGCCGAATCGGCCCTCCTGCCCGGGCCCGCATGGCTGCGCCGCGCCTGGCTGGCGGTCGTGATCGTCGCTCCGGCGTCGATCTGGCTGGAACCGATCGCATCGAATTTCGCCTTCGGCCAGATCAACGCCGTGCTGATGACATTGGTGATCGCCGACTGCTTCCCCCGCCGGACCCCCTGGCCACGCGGCCTGCTGCTCGGTTTGGGTATCGCGCTCAAGCTGACCCCGGCGGTGTTCCTGCTGTATTTCCTGCTGCGGCGGGACAACCGGGCCGCGCTGACGTCGCTGGCGACGTTCGCGGGCGCGACGGTGCTGGGCTTCGCGCTCGCCTGGCGAGACTCGTGCGAGTACTGGACGGAAACGCTGCAGCACACCGACCGCATCGGCGAGGCGGCGCTGAACACCGACCAGAACATCGCGGGCTCGCTGGCCCGGCTGGGGCTCGATCAACACGAGCGTTTTCCGCTCTGGGTGCTGGCCTGCCTGCTGGTGCTGGCTGCGACGGTCTGGGCGATGCGCCGCGTGCTCAAAGCCGGCGAACCGACGCTGGCCGTCATCTGCGTCGCGCTGTTCGGGCTGGTGGTTTCCCCGGTGTCGTGGTCGCATCACTGGGTCTGGATGCTGCCCGCGGTACTGGTGACCGGGGTCCTGGCCTGGCGTCGCCGCAACATCGCGCTGGGCGTCGTCACCGTCGCGGGGCTGGCATTGATGCACTGGTCGCCAATCGACCTGCTGCCCAAGCACCACGAGACGACGGCCAACTGGTGGCGCCAGCTAGTGGGGATGTCCTACGTCTGGTGGGCCCTGGCCGTCATCGTCGTCGCCGGCCTCACGGTCACCGCGGCCATTGCGCCCACGCGCTCGGCGCCCCGGGACCGAACCCCGGTTGCGGCGGCTTAGCGCTTCAGTCCTTCAGCCGACCGCGGTCTCGGGAATCCGCGACGCAACCGACGACTCCGGTTTGGCAGCCTCGGTGTCGCCGTCCGCGGCGGTGCCGTCCTTGACGCTGGCGGCGTAGATGTCGACGTATTCCTGGCCGGATAAGCCCATCAGCTCGTACATGACCTCATCGATGACGGCGCGTTCGATGAAGTGGTTCCCGGCCAGGCCGTCGAAGCGGGAGAAGTCCATCGGCTTGCCGAAGCGGACCGTGACCCGGCCGAACCGCAGTCGTGTCGTGCCGGGTGGGTTCACCACATCAGTGCCGATCATCGCCACCGGGATCACCGGAACGCCCGTCTGCAGGGCGAGTCGCGCCAGGCCTGTCTTGCCCTTGTAGAGCCGTCCGTCCGGCGAGCGGGTGCCTTCGGGATACATGCCGAGTAATTTGCCCTGACCCAGCACCTGCTCGGCGGTCTGCAGAGCGGCCTGTGCGGCTTCGGAGTCGGTTCGGTCGATCGGCACCTGGCCGACGGCGGTGTAGAACCAGCGGTTGAACCAACCTTTGATCCCGGTGCCGGTGAAGTACTCGGACTTGGCCAGGAAGGTGATCCGGCGCCGCACGACCAGTGGCAGGAAGAAACTGTCCATCACCGCCAAGTGGTTGCTCGCCAGAATCGCCGGACCGGAGCTCGGAACGTGGTGCAGCCCTTCCACTTTCGGGCGGCCGATCAAGGACAGCAACGGACCCAGGAGGACGTACTTAAACAGGTAGTACCACATTGGCCCTCCCTCTCGCCCACACCCGTTGGTGTCTGGGCCAACTGTACTCACCCGCGGTGGTTGCGACCACCTCGCGAGCCCGGGCCGGGTGCCCGCTCACTCCTGAAGCGTAACCGGGATCGGCTGGTAGCCCGTCTTCTTGGTGCCCTCGCCGTTGGTCGGGCGCTCGGCGGCCGACCCGGCTTCGGGTGCCTCGGCCTGTGCCGGTACCGCCGAGCGGTCGATGTCGTCGACAATGGCCTGGATCACTTCCAGCAGGGCGACACTGTGATCGGCGATGACCGTCACCAACGGGTGCTGCTCGCCGCTGACCGCCGCGGCCAGCGCACACACCGGGCACCACACCTGCTGACACTTGCCGGGGGCGCCGCCCGAGGTCAGGGCGGCCGCCGCGCGCACGGCCGGATCGATCCCGTCCAGGATCGCCTGGGCAAGCTTGCGCAGCTCGGGACCGAGGTCGGTATGAGCCCCACTCACTTCGGCCATACCTCCGGATCGGGTTGAAAACGAACGGTCAATTCGGTGCCCCGCAGATGCGCGTCCAGCACCGTACACCTGCGCAGCACAGAGGCTAACCGAACCCGGCGGCGCACACCGCCGGCGCTGATGATCAGGTCGTCATCGGACCTGCCCAGGGCCAGCGATCGGGCGTCAAGTTGGGGCAACGACAACCGCATCCGGTACACCGATTCCAGACCGGTTCCGGATTCCAGGTCGACGACCGGATGCAGCGGCCCGGGCGGGTCCGCACCGCGGCGCCGGCGTGCGCTGTCGAGCAGCCCGCCCAGTGCCTTCGGCCCGATCGGCTCCCCCGCCTGGTGCGGCACCAGCACCAGTGCGACATCGCCGATCGTGGCGTCGAGTTCTTCCAGCACCGCGCGTTGCTCGGCGATCCGTTCGGCATACCAGTAGAACGCCGGATGGTCGGGCAGGCTGCTGTACTCGTAGGTTTCATCTCGCACCAGGACCTGGTTGACCAGCAGCTCCTCGACACGCACTCCCATCAGCGCCAACGACCCGAGCGTGCGCGCCGCTTCGGCGGCCACCACCCGTTCCGGGGTGAGCACCAGATGAGCCCTGACCAGGTCGCCGTCGGTGAGCAGGGTGCTGAGCCGTTCCACCCCGGCGCTGGTGCGTTCCAGCAGATTCACCAACGCGGCCGAGCGGGGGTCGTCGGCGCCGAAACTGAGCCGCCGGTGCCGCGGCCAGGCGCGTTCCACATACAGCCCGAAAGTGGCCGGCAGGGTCAACATCCGCAACGCGTCCGCTGTCGAGGCACAGTCGACGATGATGCGATCCCATCGGCCCGACATCGCAAGCTCACCAACGGCGTGCAGCCCGAGGACCTCCTGAATGCCGGGCAACGCCGAAAGTTCCTCGGGTGCAATGCGATTCAGTTCAGACTCGGAGAACCGCGCGTCCAGCGCGCCTACTACTTCGCGCCAGCGGTCCTCGAGCAGGGCCAAGGTGTCCAGCGCCAGGGCGTCGATGAGGCCACCGCCGGCGTCGGAGTCGTCGGCGTGCACCCGGACGGGTTCGCCTTGACCGGTCGGCGGAACCGGAATGCCCAGAACGTCGCCCAGGGAATGGGCCTGGTCGGTGGACACCAATAGCACGCGCAGTCCACCGCTGGCATCACCAACCGCGGTCGCGGACGCCAGGGTGGACTTCCCTACCCCGCCCTTACCGACGAACAGGCTGATCCGGGCCGGAGTAGGCGGGACGGAATCACTCAGCCCTCGACTCTTTTCTTCAGATCCTTCAATGCGCCGTCGATCAGCCTGCGTTCGGCCTTGCGCTTGAGCATCCCGATCATTGGAACTGCGAGGTCTACCGCCAGTTCGTACGTGACGTCGGTGCCGGAACCCTTGGGATTCAGGATGTAGGAGCCTTCAAGTGACTTCAGCAACGAGCTGGATTCCAGGGTCCAGCTCAGCGACTTACGGTCGTCGGGCCACTGGTAGTTCATGATCAGGGTGTCTTTGAAGATCCCCGCGTCCATCAACATGCGGGCCTTCTTGGGGTAGCCGTCGTCGGTGGCCTCGAGGACTTCGACTTCCTTATAT
Source organism: Mycobacterium sp. TY814 (assembly GCF_030755175.1). NCBI lineage: Bacteria > Bacillati > Actinomycetota > Actinomycetes > Mycobacteriales > Mycobacteriaceae > Mycobacterium > Mycobacterium sp. TY814. The sequence goes on along the minus strand of NZ_JAUFRY010000002.1, from coordinate 1,179,214 downwards.
TCGTTGATCCAGTCCGGGTAGGACTCGATTTCGGCGATCGCCTTCATCACCTCGGCTGGGTCCGCGTCGATGTAGATCGTCTGGTTGGTCTTGTCCGCCACTTGGCTGCTTCCCTTTCCCGGTCGGCCCCGGTCAATTGCGGGAGTGCCCCCGAATCTCCCGGCAGAAACGGTACTCTCTCTCGGCAATCTTGATGCCGATCTGACCCGGTTAAACTACCGGAGAACTCCCCACGGGACGTGACTGTTCCAGGGTCGTTTTCACCTCGAACGCCATGTTCTTGCCCGCCACGCGTCTGCGATGGGTCATCTTGGCCAGATTGAGCTTGGCCAGCTCCGACGGAGATACGCCGGTCGGTTCCGCATGCAGGAAGTAATGCAGTATCACCCCGTCCATCGACGGCTCCAGCCAGACTTCCATCGTGCCGGTGAGCGGGCCGCTCACCGCCCACCGGATGCCCTTCTCGGCGCGGTCCTCGGTGACCTGCAGCTTCAGGTCGGGCCACCACCGGCTCCACTTGGACCGATCCGCAATCGCGGCCCCGACCAGTGCGCCGGCTGCGGCGACGTACGTTTCGTCGGCGATCTGGATGCTGTTCATCGCCTCAGCTTCACATACCCGCCCGAGCGGGACCGGCGCAGCCCCGGGACCTTCCGGCAATCGCTCCGAACGCCTACCGGCCGTCGCCATCCTGCGCGAATGTCCCCGATAGGCTGGGCATCAGCAAGTCGCCGGCGACCAGCGCCCCCCGAGGTCAAGCGAGGTAATGAGAGTGCGTCAGTACAGTGTCCCCGCCCGCTTTTCCGTCTACGACCACGACAACGTCGCGGCCGTGGTGTACGAGCACGAGCGCAACGATCCCGACTACGTGATCTACCGGCGCCAGGTGGACGGGGCCTGGACGGACGTCACCTGCGCCGAGGCCGCTGAACAAATCCGTTCGGCGGCACTGGGTTTGATCTCGATGGGCGTGGAAGCCGGCGACCGCGTCTCGATTTTCTCCGCCACCTGCTACGAATGGGCGATCCTGGATCTGGCGATTCTGTCGGTGGGTGCGGTGACCGTGCCGATCTACGAGACGTCGTCGGCCGAGCAGGTGCGCTGGGTGCTGCAGGACTCCGAAGCGGTGCTGGCGTTCGCCGAGACTGATGCGCACGCGGCGATCGTCACCGAGCTCACCGGCGAACTGCCGGCCTTGCGCCGGGTGCTGCACATCAACGGTTCGGGCCCCAAGGCGCTGGACCAGTTGGTGGAGGCTGGCGCCACGGTCGACGCGGCCGAACTGACAGCGCGGCAGCAGGCTCTGCAGGCCGACGACCCGGCGACGCTCATCTACACCTCGGGCACCACGGGACGTCCCAAGGGCTGCCAGTTGACCCATTCGAATCTGCTCCACGAGATCCGCGGCACCGGTGAGTGTCTGCCGACGCTGTTGTGCGAGGGCCAACGACTGCTGGTTTTCCTGCCGCTGGCCCACGTGCTGGCCCGGGCGCTGACCTTGGCGGCCTTCACCAGCAAAGTGACGGTCGGATTCACCAGCGACATCAAGAACCTGCTGCCGTTGCTGGCCGAGTTCAAGCCGACGGTGGTGGTGTCTGTTCCGCGAGTGTTTGAGAAGGTCTACAACACCGCCGAGCAGAACGCCGCCAATGACGGCAAAGGCCCGATCTTCAAGGCAGCCGCGCAGACGGCGGTTGACTGGAGCCGCGCGCAGGACAGCGGCAAGCCCGGAATAGTGTTGCGCGCCAAGCACGCACTGTTCGACCGGCTGGTCTACGGAAAATTGCGCGCGGCGCTGGGCGGTGAATGCCACTCCGCGGTCTCCGGTGGGGCACCGCTGGGCGCGCGGCTGGGACACTTCTACCGCGGCGTGGGGGTGACGATCTACGAGGGGTATGGGCTCACCGAGACCAGTGCGGCGATCACCGTGAACCAGATCAACGCCCTCAAGATCGGCACCGTGGGCAAACTGGTGCCGGGGAACAGCCTGCGCATCGCCGAAGACAAGGAACTGCTGGTGCGCGGCGGCGTGGTGTTCACCGGCTACTGGCGCAACGAGCAGGCCACCGCCGAAGCGTTCACCGACGGCTGGTTCCGCACCGGCGATCTCGGCGCCGTCGACGAAGACGGATTCGTCAGTATCACCGGCCGCAAAAAGGAGCTGATCGTCACCGCCGGTGGCAAGAACGTCGCCCCGGCGGTGCTCGAAGATCAGCTGCGGGCCCACCCGCTGATCAGCCAGGCGATGGTCGTCGGGGATGCCAAACCGTTCATCGGCGCGCTGATCACCATCGACCCCGAGGCGTTCGAAGGCTGGAAGCACCATCACCACAAGGCCGCGGCGGCGAGCGTCGGCGATCTGGCCACCGACCCGGATCTGGTCGCCGAGGTGGATGCGGCGGTCAAGCAGGCCAATCAGCAGGTCTCCCACGCCGAGTCGATCCGCAAGTTCCGCATCCTGCCCGTCGACTTCACCGAGGACACCGGTGAACTGACGCCGACGATGAAGGTCAAGCGCAACGTGGTCGCCGAGAAGTTCGCCTCCGACATCGAGGCCATCTACTCGAAGGACTGACCTGTCGTCACGCCGGCCTCCGGTTAGCCACCCTCCAGCAGCGTCTCCAGCCGGGTGGCCAGCGTGTCCCAGCGCCACTGCGTTCGCACCCACTCGCGGCCGGCGGCGCCCATCGCGGCCGCGCGATCGCGATCGGTCAGCAGTTCGGTGACGGCCTCGCCGATCTCGTCGAGGGAGTGGCCGTCGATCACCAGCCCGGTTTTGTTGTGCTGCACGGCTTCCGGAGCCCCACCCGAATCACCGGCCACCACCGGGACTCCCGTCGCCGAGGCTTCCAGGAAGACGATGCCCAGACCCTCGACGTCCATGCCGGCGCCACGAGTGCGGCACGGCATGGCGAAGACGTCGGCCATGGCGTGGTGGGCGGGTAGTTCGTCACCGGGTACGCCGCCGGTGAAGGTGACGTGGTCTTCGACCTCGCAGTCGCGCGCCAGGGTGCGCAACGTCTCGAGGTAGGGGCCGCCGCCGACGATGACCAGCGCTGCGCCGTCAACGCGCCGGCGAATCGCCGGCAGGGCTTTGATCAGCATGTCCTGGCCTTTGCGGGGTACCAGACGGGAGAGACAGACCACCGTGGGCCGCTCGCCGAGGCGGTAGCGCTGACGCAGTTCGGCGCGGGCGGCCGGATCAGGGCGGAAGCGGTCGCTGTCCACGCCAGGGGGCAGGTATTCCAGGGCGGCTTTGGGCCCGAACGCCGGCGCGAACCTCGACCGGGTGTAGCGGCTGACGAAGGTGACGACGTCGGTGTGATCGCCGATGCTGCGTAGCACCGACCGTGCGACCGGCAGCATCGACCACCCGACTTCGTGGCCGTGGGTGCTGGCCAGCACTCGTGTGGCGCCGGCCTGCCGGGCGCGGGGAGCCAGCAAGGCCAGTGGGGCGGCCGCGCCGAACCAGACGGTGTCGATGTGATTCTCCGCGATCAACCGGCGCATCCGGGTATCGACGGTCGGGACCGGCAGCATCAGCGTGGTGGGATGGCGCACCACGTGGTAGCCGGCTGAGGCCGCGGCATCGTCAAAAGCCTCGGCGCCCTTCCACTTTGGTGCGTATACCGTGATGCTGTGCGATCCGGAGTCGACCAGCCGGTCGACAAACTCGCCGAGGTAGGACTGGATGCCTCCGCGCCGCGGAGGAAAGTCGTTGGTTACCAGCAGGACCCGGCTCACACGGTGAGGTTAGCGGGCGACGAGGCGCGCCGCGGGTAGCGGCGCGTCAGGAGCCGCGTCAACAGACCCAGCGGGCGACGAGGCGCGCCGCGGGTAGCGGCGCGGTGAGGAGCCGCGTCAACAGACCCAGCGGGCGACGAGGCGCGCCGCGGGTAGCGGCGCGTCAGGAGCCGCGTCAACAGACCCAGCGGGTGACAAGGCGCGCCGCGGGTAGCGGCGCGGTGAGGAGCCGCGTCAACAGACCCAGCGGGCGACGAGGCGCGCCGCGGGTAGCGGCGCGTCAGGCGTGGTTGCTCATCCACCGCTGCCAGCCCGGCAGCAGACCGGCGACGTCGATGCCCAGCGCCCGATGGACGGCACCAGCCAGGTCGGAATGCCCCACACCACACGCGTCCACGTAGAGTTCGCGCAGCTTCGCCGGACCGTACGTATCGGCGACGAACCGAGTGAACCACCATGCCCGGTCGTAGGCCAGCGAGCGTTGCGGCCCGGGGATGTCCAGGTCGTCGTCCGTCGGCAATGCCGGCATCGTGGCCGCGGCCTCAGCGGGAGGCGGCGTCTGCGGCCGGGCAACGTAATCGGCCACGCCCTCGGTGAGCCAACGTGGTGCGTCCAGAGCCGTGTCCACTCGGGCCGCGTAGTGAAAAAGTTCGTGGCTCAGCACTATTCGGAGCGCTCCGGCACTCATCTGCGACGCACCGGGAGCCAGCAGGATCCGGGCGCCGACCATTGTCCGGGCCACCGGGTTCACCTGGTCGACAACCGTCACCGCTGCGATATCTGCCCACTGCGAGGCCGGCCCGCCGCCTGCGGCCTGCTGAAACCGCTCGTCTGCCCCAGTGGCCACCACCACGATGTCGCGGGTCCAGTCCGGCCCCCAGAACCCGACGACCGCATCGACGGCACCGCCGAGATCGGCTGCGACGCGGGACAGCAGCCGGTCGGACTCCACGTCACCCGGGCTGACCAGTCGCACCACGCGATCGCGGACCAGTGATGTCATCGGGGCGGGTGTCGGGTGCGCAACCGCACGCGCCGGTGGACTCTGGCGTGCCGGCAGTAGGACCGCAGCGATCAGCTCGGCGGTGAAGACACTCGCCAGGAGCAGTTGGAGCCAACGCCGCCCGGGTGGGACCGTCAGTAGCGGCGTGCGTCGTAGATGGGGCCGGAGGAGTCCATCGGCACCACCCGAACCGGCTGGCCAAAGGTGGACGAGTGGACCATCATGCCGTCACCCACGTAGATGCCGGCGTGTGAGGCGTCGGAGTAGAAGGTCAGCACGTCGCCGGGCTGCAGGTCAGACAGCGACACCGGCTGACCACCGTGCGCCAGGGCCTGACTGGAGTGCGGCAGCGAGATGCCCGCCTGCTGGAACGCCCACATCACCAGGCCCGAGCAGTCGAATCCGCCAGGAGCCGCACCACCCCACACGTAGGGGCTGCCGATCTGAGTCAACGCTGCCTGCACGACCACGGCACGGTCTCCGCTGCCACCGCCACCCGTGAAGGGCACGTTGGACGCCCCACCCGGAGCGGGTGTCTCACCGGGGACGCCTTCGGGCGGCGCGCCCGGCGGCAGGGCGTCGGGAGCGGGCGCACCGGGCCCGCGGTCCGGCACTCGATCGGGGGCCGGCCCGGGGTTGGCCAGCGCAGTGCGCTGGTCCGGGGTCAACGCCTGGTACTGCGATTTGACGACAGCAATCTGCACCTGCAGCTGACTCTGCTTGTGCTGCAAGTTCGCCCGCACCGCCGCGGCCTGCTCTGCCGCGGCCTTCGCGTCGGCAGCGGACTTGGCGGACGCCTGCTCCGCTTTCACGGCCTCTTCGCCGGCGGCCTTGAAACTGGCCATCTGCGAAGACATTTGACCCGCCATCACGCGCTGGATGGTCAGGCCGTCGATCAGCGACTGCGGCGACCCGGCGGTCAGGATGGCGTCCAGACCGTCGGTGCGGCCACCCATGTACGTGGCGGCGGCCGCCTTGTTGACGGCTCCCTGGAAGTTGGCCAGGCGCGCTCTCGCGGCTTCCAACTTGGCCTGGTCGTCGGTCAGCTTGCGCTCCGCTGCCTGCTGGGCGGCGAGCTTTTCGTTCAGATCGAGCTGAGCGCTGTGCATAGCCTCGGTGGTCTGCTCAGCCTGACGGGACAGCTCGTTGAGTTTCGCCAACGCGTCATCGGCGGGATCGGCCAGCGCGCCGGCGGCCGTGATGCCCGAGAACACGATGAAGCTCGCGAACGAACCGATGGCGAACCGCTTGATTACACGCGCGATCGAATGCCTACAGTCGAGCCTCAAGATTTGCTTCCTTAAACTGCCATCGGCGTAAATTCGCCGAGCTGGTTTAGGTCTCAAACAGGTTACGAAACGATATCGACGTTTGTCCAAAGGGGGGAGTTAAGAAATTGGGAAGATTTATGTCATTTCTATGTGAGACAGGGTTTCTGGTCGTCGCCGACCCTACACGATCGGTCACGCCACTCCTTTAGGCGACACAGCGCGGTCGCGGCGGATCGGAACCAAGCGCAACCGCGGCGCCAACCCGGCCTCGGCCAGCGTCTCTAGCGCGACTTGTTCGTCGTACGAAAGGGTTTCAGGTACCCCGAGCAGAACGCTCACCACACACTCACGACATCCGGGGCCTCGCACCGCACAGTCGTCACAATCGATGACCACCGGCTCCCCCGGCCTGGCCGCGGCGCCACCGGTCCATTCGGTCCCGCTGCTGTGTGCCATCTGGGCGGTCCTCTCGCTAGTGCTTAAGCTCCTCATTCCAACTGCACCGCACCGTAACGGCGGGCACCGACAACATCGCCCGGCGTGGGAATCAGCGGGTGTCGGTGGGGATGCCTAACGTCACCGCCATGGGTGCGACCGGCGGAACTCAACTCAGCTTCACCGGGCTGGTCACCCCCGACGAAATGCCGCTGCGCGAGACCACGTTCGTCGTCGTCGACCTCGAAACCACGGGCGGACGCGCCAACGGCCGGGACGGTGCCACCCCTGATGCGATCACCGAGATCGGCGCGGTCAAGGTGTGTGGTGGCGCGGTCCTGGGTGAATTCGCCACCCTGGTGGACCCGCAGCGCAGCATCCCCCCACAAATCGTCCGCCTGACCGGCATCACCACGGCAATGGTGTGTGACGCCCCCACCATCGAGACCGTCCTGCCGATGTTCCTCGAGTTCGCCGGCGACTCGGTGCTGGTGGCCCACAATGCCGGTTTCGACGTCGGCTTCCTGCGTGCCGCGACCGAGCGATGCGAGCTGCGCTGGCCGCGACCCAAGGTCCTGTGCACGGTCCGGCTGGCGCGCCGGGTGCTGAGCCGGGAAGAGGCTCCCAGCGTGCGATTAGCCGAGCTGGCGCGCATCTTCGCGGTGGCGACCCAGCCCACCCACCGTGCCCTCGACGACGCGCGGGCCACCGTCGACGTGCTGCACGCCCTCATCGAGCGAGTGGGTAATCAGGGCATCCACACCTACGCCGACCTGCGCTCGTACCTGCCGGATGTCACTGCCGCCCAGCGCCGCAAGCGTGTCCTCGCCGACGGCCTGCCGCGCCGGCCGGGCGTCTACCTGTTCCGCGGCCCGGCCGGCGAGGTGCTCTATGTCGGTACGGCAGTCGACCTGCGGCGCCGGGTCAGTCAGTACTTCAACGGCAGCGACCCGCGTGGGCGGATGAAGGAGATGGTCGCCCTCGCCGGCGGGGTGGACCATGTGGAATGCGCCCACGCGCTGGAAGCGGGCGTGCGTGAACTACGCCTGCTGGCAGCCCATGCCCCGCCGTACAACCGTCGCTCGAAGTTCCCGCACCGCTGGTGGTGGGTGGTGCTCACGGACGAGGCGTTCCCCCGCTTCTCGGTCATCCGCAATCCGCGCCACGAGCGCGCGATCGGGCCGTTCCGGTCGCGCACCGACGCGGCGGACACCGCCGCGCTGCTGGCCAGGTTCACCGGCGTGCGCACGTGCACGAAACGGCTGGGACGTGCCGCGCTGCACGGTCCGGTGTGTCCGGAGGTCGAGCTCGCACCCTGCCCTGCCGCCCGCGACGTCGCGGCCGAGCAGTACTCCGAGGCGACGCGGCGCGCCCAGGCGTTGATCGACGGATCGGACAACTCTGCGCTGTCCGCTGCCGTCGACCAGGTGGCGGTGCTGGCCAGGCGTCACCACTATGAGAGCGCGGCCCGGCTGCGCGACCACATCGCCACCGCCGTCGAGGCGTTGTGGCGCGGGCAGCGCCTGCGGGCGCTGGCGGCGCTGCCCGAGTTGATTGCCGCGGCGCCCGACGGCGCGGGCGGCTATCAGTTCGCCGTGGTCCGTCACGGCCAACTCGCGGCCGCGGGCAGCGCCGCGAGAGGAGTTCCGCCGATGCCGGTGGTGGACGCCATTCGGGCCGGCGCTCAGACGATCCTGCCGACACAGACCCCGCTGGGCGGCGCGCTGGTCGAGGAGACGGCGCTCATCGCGCGGTGGTTGGCGGCTCCGGGGGTGCGCCTTGTGCGGGTGACCGGCGCCGGCGACGCGGGTTGGGCCTCGCCGCTGGGCGCGGCGGGCGCATGGTCCGCCTGGGCCGCCACCGCGCGCTCGGCGCGGCTGGCGGATCGCCAGGCACCGGGTTCGATGGAGCCGCCCTTCGGCCCCGACGGGCGTCGTCGCGGAGCGCAAGCCGACTCAGAGCTGCTGGCTGAACCGCACCCATCGCGCGAGCAGCTCTTCGGCCGCCCCGCTGTCGATCGCGGCCGCGGCCCGGCCCAGCCCGTCCTCCCACGCAGGCAACCATTCAGCGCGGCTGGATAGCCCCGCATGCGCGACAAGTGCACCCGCGGCGTTGAGCACCACCGCGTCGCGCACCGGCCCCCGGGCGCCGGCCAGCACGGCGCGCACTTCGGCGGCATTGGCCTGAGCGTCGCCGCCGCGCAACTCCTCGAGCTCGGCACGGGCGAACCCGAAGCCCGCGGGGTCGAATTTGAGCTTGTCCACGGTGCCGGCCTGGACCCGCCAGATGGTGCTCGTCGTCGTGGTGGTGAGTTCGTCGAGGCCGTCGTCGCCGTGCACCACCAACACGCTGGACCGGCGAGCAGCAAACACCCCGGCCATGACCTCGGCGAGCTCCGCGAACGCGCAACCGATCAAGCCGGCCCGCGGTTTCGCCGGATTCGTCAGCGGCCCAAGCAGATTGAACACCGTGGGCACCCCGATCTCCCGGCGCACCGTGGACGTATGCCGGTAGGACGGATGGAACTGCGGCGCGAAGCAAAACCCGATACCCAATTCGGCGAGGCTGCGCGCGACCTCTTCGGGCCCCAAATCGATGCGGACCCCGAGCGCCTCGAGCGTGTCGGCGCCGCCCGACAACGATGATGCCGCCCGGTTGCCGTGCTTGACCACCGGCACACCGGCCGCCGCCACCACGATCGACGCCATGGTGGACAGATTGACCGTATTCACGCCGTCGCCGCCGGTACCGACGACGTCGACCGCGTCGTCAGGGATGGCTCCGGCCGGCATGGGACGGGCATGGTCGAGCATCACACCGGCCAGTTCGCTGACCTCATCGGACGTGGGGCCCTTCATCTTCATCGCCACGGCGAACGCCGCGATCTGTGCCGGCTGGGCGGCGCCACTCATGATCTGATCCATCGCCCAACCGGCCTGACCCCGCAGCAGGTTCTGCCGGTCCGTCAGGCGCCCGAGCACCCGCGGCCACGACGGCGCGGCGGACGAACAAGCCTCAGACGACGCAGCCACGTCGCCGATGGTCCCACGAGAATTCCACCGCTCCCAACAGGGCGCCCCGGGACCGCCAGACCGCCCGCGCGACACGAAATCTCAGAAATTTGTGACCCGGGTAGTCTTCGACAACTACAAAGCGTCATACTTGCGGATGTGACGAGTGCTGTAGGGACCTCGGGTACTGCGATTACGTCGCGAGTCCATTCGCTGAACCGGCCCAACATGGTCAGTGTTGGCACCATAGTGTGGCTTTCCAGCGAACTAATGTTCTTTGCTGGCCTGTTCGCGTTCTACTTCACGGCGCGAGCGCAGGCCGGCGGGAACTGGCCGCCGCCGCCGACCGAGCTGAATCTGTATCAGGCCGTACCGGTGACGCTGGTGCTGATCGCGTCGTCGTTCACCTGCCAGATGGGCGTGTTCGCGGCCGAACGCGGCGACGTTTTCGGCCTGCGCCGCTGGTATGTGATCACCTTCCTGATGGGGCTGTTCTTCATCTGCGGCCAGGCGTACGAGTACGTCCACCTGGTGACGCACGGGACGACCATCCCCAGCAGCGCCTACGGCAGCGTGTTCTATCTCGCCACCGGATTCCACGGCCTGCACGTCACCGGCGGTCTGATTGCCTTCATCTTCCTGCTGATCCGCACCACGATGAGCAAGTTCACCCCGGCACAGGCCACCGCCAGCATCGTCGTCTCGTACTACTGGCACTTCGTCGACATCGTGTGGATCGCGTTGTTCGCCGTGATCTATTTCATCCGATGAGCCCGCGGCTCCGAATACACCAATGAACAGGAGTGCTCGGTTGAAGAAAATGCGGTTCACCCGGTCCGGCACCGGCCTCAGCGGCCGGTCCCGGCGGCGTCTGCACCGTCGGCTCACCGGCGGGCTGTTGCTGCTGATTGCGCTCACCATCGCCGGTGGATTGGCAGCCGTCCTGACACCGACGCCGCAGGTCGCGGTCGCCGACGAGTCGGGTTCGGCCTTGCTGCGGACCGGCAAGCAGCTCTTTGACACCTCGTGCGTGTCCTGCCACGGTGCCAACCTGCAGGGTGTGCCCGACCACGGGCCCAGCCTGATCGGCGTCGGCGAGGCGGCCGTGTACTTCCAGGTGTCTAGCGGCCGGATGCCCGCCATGCGCGGCGAGGCCCAGGCACCACGCAAGGAACCGATTTACGACGAGGCGCAGATCGACGCCCTCGGCGCCTACGTGCAGGCCAATGGAGGCGGCCCCACCGTGGTGCGCAACCCCGACGGAAGCCTTGCCATGCAGTCGCTGCGCGGCACCGACCTGGGCCGCGGCGGCGACCTGTTCCGGCTGAACTGCGCCTCGTGCCACAACTTCACCGGTAAGGGCGGGGCGCTGTCGTCAGGCAAGTACGCGCCCGACCTGGGTGAGGCCAACGAGCAGCAGATTCTCACGGCGATGCTGACCGGTCCGCAGAACATGCCGAAGTTCTCCGACCGCCAGCTGTCCTTCGAGTCGAAGAAGGACATCATCGCCTACGTGCGGACCGCCGCCGAGGAACGCTCTCCGGGCGGCTACGGACTGGGTGGATTCGGACCTGCGCCCGAGGGCATGGCGGCATGGATCATCGGCATGGTCTCCGCCATCGGGCTGGCACTGTGGATTGGGGCGCGCTCATGAGCGACGAGTCTGAGGTGACACAGACAGCGAAGACCGGTTCGGACACCGACACCAGCACACACGCGGGCCGCACGGAGCCCGACGACGCAGCGCTGGCCCGCATGTCCAACGACGAACTGCTGGCGCTCGGCAGCGAGATGGACGGCGTCCAGATCGTCTACAAGGAGCCTCGCTGGCCGGTCGAGGGCACCAAGGCCGAGAAGCGCGCCGCGCGCGGAGTCGCCACCTGGCTGTTGCTGGGCGGCGTGTTCGGGTTGGCTCTGCTGCTGGTCTTCCTGTTCTGGCCGTGGGAGTACAAGCCCACCGGCAGTTCGGGCAACTTCCTGTACTCGCTGGCCACGCCGCTGTACGGCTTCACGTTCGGGATGTCGATCCTCTCGATCGCCATCGGCGCGGTGCTGCTGCAGAAACGCTTTATCCCCGAAGAGATCACGATCCAGGACCGCCACGACGGCGCCTCCCGTGAGATCGACCGCAAGACCGTGGTGGCCAACCTGACCGACGCCTACGAGGGTTCCACGGTCGGACGCCGCAAGCTGATCGGCGCGTCCCTGGGAATCGGCCTGGGCGCGTTCGGCCTGGGCACCCTGGTCGCGTTTGCCGGTGGCCTGATCAAGAACCCGTGGAAGCCGGTCGTTCCCACCGCTGAGGGCATGAAGGCGGTGCTGTGGACGTCGGGGTGGACTCCCCGCTACAAGGGCGAGACGATCTACCTCGCTCGTGCCACCGGCGCCCACGACGGACCTCCCTACGTGAAGATGCGCCCCGAGGACATGGACGCCGGCGGCATGGAGACGGTCTTCCCGTGGCGGGAGTCCGACGGCGACGGCACCACTGTCGAGTCACACGAGAAGTTATCCGCGATCTCGCTGGGCGTCCGCAATCCCGTCATGCTCATCCGCATCAAGCCCACCGACGTCGACCGCGTGGTCAAGCGTCAGGGGCAGGAGAGCTTCAACTTCGGTGAGTTCTTCGCCTACACCAAGGTGTGCTCGCACCTGGGCTGCCCTGCATCGCTGTACGAGCAGCAGTCCTACCGAATTCTGTGCCCGTGTCACCAGTCGCAGTTCGACGCATTGCACTTCGCCAAGCCGATCTTCGGCCCGGCGGCCCGTGCGTTGGCTCAGCTGCCCATCACAATCGACTCCGACGGGTATTTCGTCGCCAACGGTGACTTCATCGAACCCGTGGGACCGGCATTCTGGGAGCGCACAACAACATGAGTCCAAAATTGAGTCCCCCGAAAATCGGCGACGTCCTGGCCCGCCAGGGCAACGACATCGACTCCCGTTACCACCCGTCTGCGGCGGTGCGCCGTCAGCTGAACAAGGTGTTCCCAACCCACTGGTCGTTCCTGCTGGGTGAGATCGCGCTGTACAGCTTCATCGTGCTGCTGATCACCGGCGTGTACCTGACGTTGTTCTTCGACCCGTCGATGGCCGAAGTCACCTACAACGGCGTGTACCAGCCGCTGCGCGGCGTCGAGATGTCGCGGGCCTACGAGACGGCGCTGAACATCTCCTTCGAAGTCCGGGGCGGTCTGTTCGTCCGGCAGATCCACCACTGGGCGGCGCTGATGTTCTCGGCGTCGATCATGGTGCACCTGGCACGCATCTTCTTCACTGGCGCGTTCCGGCGGCCCCGCGAGGCCAACTGGGTGATCGGGTCGCTGCTGCTGATCCTGTCGATGTTCGAGGGCTACTTCGGCTACTCCCTGCCTGACGACCTGCTCTCCGGCATCGGCCTGCGCGCGGCGCTGTCCTCGATCACGCTGGGCATGCCGATCATCGGCAACCTGGCTGCACTGGGCGCTGTTCGGCGGCGACTTCCCGGGCACCATCCTGATCCCGCGACTCTACGCGCTGCACATTCTGCTGATCCCGGGCATCATCCTGGCTCTGATCGGCGCACACATGGCGTTGGTGTGGTTCCAGAAGCACACCCAGTTCCCCGGACCGGGCCGCACCGAGCACAACGTGGTCGGCGTGCGCGTGATGCCGACCTTCGCGGTGAAGTCCGGCGCGTTCTTCGCCTGCATCGTCGGCGTGCTGGGCCTGATGGGCGGGCTGCTGCAGATCAACCCCATCTGGAATCTGGGCCCGTACAAGCCATCTCAGGTCTCCGCAGGCTCGCAGCCGGACTTCTACATGATGTGGACGGAAGGCCTGGCCCGTATCTGGCCGCCATGGGAGTTCTACTTCTGGCACCACACCATCCCGGCTGTCGTGTGGGTCGCGATCATCATGGGCCTGGTGTTCGGCCTGCTGGTCATCTACCCGTTCCTAGAGAAGCGGTTCACCAAGGACTACGCACACCACAACCTGCTGGTGCGGCCGCGGGACGCACCGGTGCGCACCGCAATCGGCTCCATGGCGATCGCCTTCTACATGGTGCTGACGCTGTGCGCGATGAACGACATCATCGCGTTCAAGTTCCACATCTCGCTGAATGCGACGACGTGGATCGGCCGCATCGGCATGGTGATCCTGCCGCCGCTGGTCTACTTCATCGCCTACCGGTGGGCGGTGGGGCTGCAGCGCAGCGACCGTTCGGTGCTCGAGCACGGTGTCGAGACGGGCATCATCAAGCGCCTGCCGCACGGTGCCTACATCGAGCTGCACCAGCCGCTGGGTCCGGTCGACGACCACGGCCACCCGCTTCCGCTGGAATACCAGGGCGCCGCCCTGCCCAAGAAGATGAACAAGTTGGGCTCGGCCGGCTCACCGGGTAGCGGCAGCTTCCTGTTCGCGGACCCGGCCTCGGAGGATGCAGCACTGCGCGAGGCGGGCCACACCGCCGAGGTCCGTGCCCTCACCGCGCTGCGCGAGCACCAGGAAGGCCCGAACGGGTCCTCCAACGGCTCTAACGGCGCCTCCAACGGTTCCAACGGTTCCACCAATGGAGGCCACCACTAAGGGCCCCCAGCAAGGCAATGAGCCGCCGTCCCCGACTACCGGGGGCGGCGGCTCGCTTTTATCTCTCTGTTCTTGTCTCTCTGGGCATTCGGCGCTTCCGGTGTGCGCGTAGCGCGGCCTTCCGGTGTGACAATCCCGCCTTCAGTGCACACCCAAAGCAGTCGATGCACACTCGAACAACGGTGGTCGGCGCCGGCGCATCGAGGACGCACCAAAGGCCGACAGAACCGACTAACAGAACCGATAGAACAGACGGACAGAAACGAGGAGCGAAACTCAGTGCGCGACCTGGCGACGGAGTTGGCGCACGTAGAGGATCTCGATCGCCGGCAGACCCGCCGCGATCACGCCCGCGAATCCGTAGCAGACCCAGGCTGCGCCGTCATGCCCGGCAGCCATCAGATAGGTCGCCACAGCGACGGCAACCAGCGATGTCCCGATCGCGGTGGTCAGCGCCAGCGTGCCGCGGAGCCAGATGCGGTCCACCACCTCGCCGGACCAATGGTCAACGGCGCCATAGGCTTTGACGGGCTCACGGCGCGCCGGCTCGATCGGGATGCGAGCCCCTGAACGTCCCGCCTGTTTGGACGATCTGATGGCACCGCCCTGCAGGGCACGGGAGCGCACCACCGGTTCGGCCTGCGTCATCCGGCGGGCCCGCAACAACACCGGGATCGCACCGGCGATGATCAGGGCCGAGACGACGATCACGGCATACAGCACCCAGGTGGTGTGTGGGGTGCGCGCCATTTTATGAAAACCCCGGCCCAGGTCCGCCAAAGCAACGGCGGCCGCGACGCTGACGCCTACCAGCACCAGCCAGATCGCGGCGCAAGCGCCGATCATGACGCGGTCGATGATGCTGGGATTGACGACCGGGTCCGGCCCCCGCCGGTACGCCGAATACCTGCCGACCATCAGCAGCTCGTCTGCGGTGAGTCGTTGGTGTTGGAGGACAACACCGTTCCGTCACTGGTGATGATCGAGCAGTTGAGTCTGCTGACGCGGAAGAGGCTGGACGCCTCCACCGAACCCACGTCCGACTGCGAGATCGGAGTCACAGTCATCGACCACGGGATATACACGTTGTGCTGCGTCCGCCGCCGCCCTGAGGCGTCGACATAGGTGACGGAGATGATGTCACCGGGGGCTTTGGTGCCGGTCACCGAGTAGGTGACCTGCCGCGGACCCGCCGGCGTCGTGGTCGCCGGGGGCGGGGCCGCCGCAGTGGTGCTGCTCGCGGGCGGCGGCGCGGCGGTGGTTGACGGCGGCGGTGGTGGTGGCGGCGGGGGCGTCACGGTTACTGTCTGCGTCTCCGTTGCAGTGGGGGTTTCCGGCGGTGGCGGTGGCGGTGGGGGCTCAGAGGACGGGGGCGGTGGAGGCTCGGACGAGGGCGGCGGCTTGGTGGTGGTGATCTGGTCCTGCACCGGGGGCGCCGAGGAGGTGGTGGTCGCCGGGTTGGCCAATTGGCTGGTGCCGGTGCGGGTCACCAACAGCGACACCGCGACCACCAGCGATATTGCCGCCAGAATCGCCGCCACCCCGACCACCCACGGCCAGCGCGGGGATCGATCGTCGTCCCGGTCGGCCTCGTCGTAGCTGTCGTAGTCGTACAACGCCAGGTCGCCGGGCATGTAAGAGCTGCTGAACAATTCGGACTCGGGCGCTGAGTAGGCCCGGGAGTAGGCATCGGTCTCCCCTGCGGGCTCCACCTCCCCGCCGTCGAGCGGCCCCAGTACGTCGCCATGGCCGAACGCATCGACATCGGCATCCGCGTCGGCTGACTCGCCAGGAACGTCGGGTTCGGCAGGCTCGCCGGCAACGTCGGGTTCGTCAGGATCCCGTCCCGGCGGATTCGGCCCGCTCATGTCTGCCTACCCTGTCCAACTGCCCAGCCAGCGCGCGGGGCTCCGCGGCTGCGTCGGTGCACTCCGTGAAATCGTGCCCCGGCAAACCCTACCGAACGGGCCGGTGCACAGGTCGCACGCCAAACTACCCACCGGTCAACTGGTGACCAGATTGTGACCTTTGCGGATGGAATCAGTGTTTTTCGGGTCCCACGTAGTACTCGAAGACCAGCCCGGCCGCCGACGACAAGATGAAAACGACGCCCGCGACGATCAGCCACGGCAGCCACAGAGCGATACCGACTGCGGCCACCGAGCCGGACAGCGCGACCATGATGGGCCACCAGCTGTGCGGGCTGAAGAACCCCAATTCGCCTGCCCCGTCGCTGATTTCGGCGCCTTCGTAGTCCTCGGGCCGGGTGTCGAGACGGCGTGCCACGAACCGGAAGAAGGTGGCCACGATCAGCGCCAATCCCCCGGTCAGCGCCAGGGCCGTGGTGCCGGCCCACTCGACACCGCCGTTCGCGAAGATCGCGGTGAGCACCGCGTACAACACGGTCACCAAGACGAAGAACGCGGCGATGAACTCGAACAACCTGGCTTCGATGTGCATGAGTTGTCCTAACCTCTTGGGCTCGGGGCCAATTCGCCGCGGCGGGTGTCGAACGGATGGGTGGTGACCGCCAGCGGGGGCTGGTTGATCGCCTGCAGCGCTTCGGCATTGGTCTTGCCGGCGATGCGCTGTTGCAGGAAGGCCACGAAGTCGTTGGGCTCCACGACCCGCACTTCGAAGTTCATCATCGCGTGGTAGGTGCCGCACAGCTCGGCGCAGTGGCCGACGAATGCGCCGGTCTGGGTGATCTCTTCGACCTGGAAGCGGTTCTCCGAGTGGTTCGCCTCGGGGTTCGGTATCACGTCACGCTTGAACAGGAACTCCGGCACCCACCAGTCGTGGATCACGTCGGCCGAGGCCATCTGGAACTCGATGCGCTTGTGAGCGGGCAACACCAGGACCGGGATCTCGGTGCTGGTGCCCAGAATCTCGACCTTGTCGAAGTTGAGGTAGGTCCGGTCCTCGGTGTTGAGTCCGCGGACGGGTCCGACGAGTTCCTCACCGTGGCGGTCCTTGCCCTCCGGCTTGGAGGTCATCGCCTTCTTCTTGGCCTCGTCGGCGCCCTCGTAGTTGAACGTGTTGTCCTTGAAGGCCACCCGCTGGTAGCCGAACTTCCAGTTCCACTGGAACGACGTGATGTCGATGACAACTTCGGGATCCTTGGCCAGGTGCGTCATCTTCTCCTGCACCACGACCGTGAAGTAGAACAGCACCGAGATGATCAGGAACGGAGTGACGGTCAGCACCAGCTCGAGCGGCATGTTGTAGCCGAACTGCCGCGGGAACTCGTCGTCGCCCTTCTTCTTCCGGTGGAAGGTGCAGGCCCAGAAGATCAGGGCCCACACGATGACGCCGACGACCAGCGAGGCGATGACCGCGCCGATCCACAACTGCCGGTTGAGGTGGCCTTCGTGGGTGATGCCCTTCGGCCAGCCCAGTGCCAGCGCGTCCTCCCACGAGCATCCGCTGAGGGTGACGGCCAGCACGCCCAGCGTCACGACCATCGCGATCGGGCGGAGACGACGGGACAGGCCCCGCGCCTTTCCGGAACGATGCCCAGACCTGCTCTGCGACAAGCTCTGCGAACTGTCTTGCCCGCGACGTGTCACGTTGACGCCTCCTGTATCGCAAGCTGTGCCGACTGCGTTCGGCTAACTCGGATGTCGAATACTACGCAGCGTAGACCACGCCGCTCCCCCGGGCGACTGCCTGGTCACCACGACCCGCCGGGCGCGGCACGCACGGCGACCCGACAAGGTGCCGGGGACTGCGGCATACTGGGGCGCCGTGTGTGGATTGTTGGCCTTCGTCGCTGCTCCCCCGGGTCAGGACGGCCCCGCCGGAGCCGATGCTGCCGCAGCTCATGCCGCCGAGGCTGATGGTGCGATCGCCCGCGCATCGCACCTGATGCGCCATCGTGGACCCGACGAACCGGGCACCTGGGCCGACCCTGACGCGGACGGTTCGGTGGTGTTCGGGTTCAACCGGCTGTCCATCATCGACATCGCCCATTCGCACCAGCCGCTGCGCTGGGGACCACCGGAGTCCCCCGAGCGCTACGTCCTGGTGTTCAACGGCGAGATCTACAACTACCTGGAGTTGCGCGAGGAATTGCGCACGCAGCACGGCGTGGTCTTCGCCACCGACGGCGACGGGGAGGCCATTGTCGCCGGTTTCCATCACTGGGGCACCGCCGTGCTTAACCGGTTGCGCGGGATGTTCGCGTTCGCCCTGTGGGACACCGTCACCCGGGAGTTGTTCTGCGCCCGCGATCCGTTCGGCATCAAGCCGCTGTTCATGGCGACCGGCGCCGGGGGCACCGCGGTGGCAAGCGAAAAGAAGTGCCTGCTCGACCTGGCCGACCTGGTCGGCTTCGACGCCGGGGACTCCGGGATCGACGAACGCGCGGTGCAGCACTACACCGTCCTGCAGTACGTGCCCGAACCCGAAACCCTGCACCGTGGCGTACGTCGGCTCGAATCGGGCTGTTACGCCCGGATCCGTCCGGGTTCGGCCCCGGTGGTCACCCGCTACTTCGTGCCACGGTTCACCGCGGTCCCGATCACCTCGGGCACCGAACAGGCCCGCTACGACGAGATCACCGCGGTTCTCGAGGATTCGGTGGCCAAGCACATGCGTGCCGATGTCACCGTCGGGTCGTTTCTGTCCGGCGGCATCGACTCCACGGCCATCGCGGCGCTCGCGATCCGGCACAACCCCCGGCTCATCACCTTCACCACCGGATTCGAGCGTGAGGGCTTCTCTGAGCTCGACGTCGCGGTGGCATCGGCCGAGGCAATCGGAGCGCGGCACATCGCCAAGGTGGTCAGTGCCGAGGAGTTCGTGGGCGCGCTGCCCGAGATCGTGTGGTACCTCGACGAGCCGGTCGCCGACCCCGCGCTGGTGCCGTTGTTCTTCGTCGCCCGCGAGGCGCGCAAGCACGTCAAAGTGGTGCTGTCGGGTGAAGGCGCCGACGAACTGTTCGGCGGCTACACGATCTACCGGGAGCCGCTCTCGCTCAAACCCTTCGACTACCTGCCCCGGCCGCTGCGACGGTCGATGGGCAGGGTGTCCAAGCCGCTGCCGGAAGGAATGCGCGGCAAGAGCCTGCTGCACCGGGGATCGCTGACGCTCGAAGAGCGCTACTACGGCAATGCCCGCAGTTTCTCCGACGCGCAGCTACGCGATGTGCTGCCCCGCTTCCGGGAGGACTGGACCCACACCGACGTCACGGCCCCGGTGTATGCCGAGTCGGCGGGTTGGGACCCGGTCGCGCGGATGCAGCACATCGACCTGTTCACCTGGCTGCGCGGCGACATCCTGGTCAAGGCCGACAAGATGACCATGGCGAACTCATTGGAGCTGCGGGTGCCGTTCCTGGACCCCGAGGTGTTCGCTGTGGCCTCGCGACTGCCGTACCAGGCCAAGATCACCCGCACCACCACCAAGTACGCGCTGCGGCGCGCGCTGGCGCCCATCGTGCCCGCACATGTGCTCAACCGGCCCAAACTCGGGTTCCCGGTTCCGATCAGGCATTGGCTGCGCGCCGGCGAGCTGCTGGAGTGGGCCTACGAGATGGTCGACACGTCGCAGGCCGGCCACCTGGTGGACCTGGCCGCGGTCCGCCGGATGCTCGACGAACACCGGGTGGGCAGCAGCGATCACAGCCGCCGGCTGTGGACGATGCTGATCTTCATGCTGTGGCACGCGATCTTCATCGAGCACAGCGTGGTGCCGCAGATCAGCGAGCCTGTCTATCCCGTCGAGCTGTAAGGCCGCGCCCAAGCCCCCGGGCTCAGGCGAGCACCGCGGAGATCTCGGCCGCCGCGTCGTCACCGTAGGCGCCGGCCAGCCGGGCGGTCGCGCTCGCACGGTCCCACTCCCAGTTCTGGGTCCCGGTGGACTCCAGCACCAGCACCGCGACCAGCGACCCGAGCTGAGCCGAGCGCTCCAGGCTCAGGCCCGCGCTGCGTCCGGTCAGGAAGCCGGCGCGGAATGCGTCGCCGACGCCGGTGGGGTCGGTCTGGCTGGTTTCCGGCACCACGCCGACGTGCACCTTGGCGCCGTCACGCTCGAAGATGTCGACACCGTCAGCGCCGAGTGTGGTAACCCGCAGATCCACCTGGGCCATCACGTCGGCCTCCGTCCAGCCGGTCTTGGACAGCAGCAGGTCCCATTCGTAGTCATTGGTGAACAGGATGGCGGCGCCATCGATGAGCTGCTTGATCTCCTCACCCGACAGGCGGGCCAGCTGCTGGGAGGGGTCGGCGGCGAAGGCCAGCCCGAGTTTGCGGCACTCCTCGGTGTGCAGGAACATCGCCTCGGGGTCGTTAGCCCCGACGATCACCAGCTCCGGCGTACCGATCGCCGAAACCACGTCGGCCAGCTTGATGTCACGCGCCTCGGACATGGCGCCGGGGTAGAACGACGCGATCTGAGCCATGTCGACGTCGGTGGTGCAGGTGAAGCGCGCCGTGTGCGCGGTCTCCGAGAGCAGGACGTGGTCGCAGTTGACGCCGTGGGACTTCAGCCAGTCCCGGTAGTCGGCGAAGTCGCCACCGGCGGCGCCGATCAGCGCGACGTCACCACCGAGCACACCGATGGCGAACGCCATGTTGCCGGCCACTCCGCCGCGGTGCACCACCAGGTCGTCGACCAGGAAGCTCAGCGACACCTTGTGCAGGTGCTCGGGCAGCAGCTGCTCGGAAAACTTGCCGGGGAAGCGCATCAAATGGTCTGTCGCAATCGAACCGGTCACCGCGATGGTCACGAAAAATCCACCCTTCGTTAGTCAGTCGTCTAGCCTCTCACGAACGTCATGCGGCGACGAACGCTGCCGACGTCCGAGGCGGCCCGCAGCCCTTGCGCTAGCCTGCCTAGAGACTCACTCGGTTGCCGCGGCTGGACATTCGGACGGCAACCCGCTTGTCGCCTCGTCCCCCAGCGTAGGAGAACAACGATGGCCGGTCCGCACCCACCGAACCCCGCTGTGGGTGCCGACGGAGCGCAACAGCCGCAGCCATATCCCGAGACCGGACCAAACCCGTCCGGCACCGTGGAATTTCCGCACAACGAACCGCAGTTCGGGCCCGGCAATGCAGGGGGTCCCCCGGCCGGTTATGCCGGTCCGCCGCCGTATCAGAAGCGACGGCCCAAACGGCTGCTCATCGGGTTGTTGCTGGCGGTCGCGCTGGTGGCCGGACTGACTACCGCGATCGTGTACGGGGTGCGCACCAACGGCGCCAACGCCGGCAGTGCGGTGTCGGAAGCCTCGGCCAAGACCGCGATCCAGAGCTATCTCAACGCTCTGGCGCACAAGGACATCGACGCGATCGAACGCAACACGCTGTGCGGCCTGTACGAAGCCGTCAAGGACAAGCGCTCCGACCAGGCTCTGGCCAAACTCAGCAGCGATGCGTTCCGGAAGCAGTTCTCCGAGGTCGAGGTGACGGCGATCGACAAGATCGTCTACCTGTCGCAGTACCAGGCTCAGGTGCTGTTCAGCATGCAGGTGACGCCCGCCGCCGGCGGACCGTCACGCGGGCCGGTCCAGGGCATCGCCCAGCTGTTATTCCAGCGTGGACAGATCCTGGTGTGTTCCTATGTGCTGCGCACCGCCGGTCAGTATTAGTTGAACGAGTCCCCACACGCGCACGAACCGGTGGCGTTGGGGTTGTCGATCGTGAAGCCCTGCTTCTCGATGGTGTCGACGAAGTCGATCGATGCGCCTTCGACGTACGGGGCGCTCATCCGGTCCACCGTCAGCGTCACGCCGCCGAATTCCACGGTCAGGTCGCCGTCGAGGGTGCGGTCGTCGAAGAACAGGTTGTACCTCAGGCCGGCGCATCCGCCCGGCTGCACCGCGATGCGCAGCGCCAGGTCGTCACGTCCCTCCTGGTCCAGCAGGGACTTCGCCTTCGCAGCAGCGGCCTCGGTCAGGATCACGCCGTGGGTCGCGGCGGTCGGCTCGTTCTGCACCGTCATTGCTTCTCCTACATGCTCATCGTCGGGTGGGGCCTATCCAGCTTTAAGCCAGGTATGAGTCTGGGGCCTGCTCACGAGAACCCACTACGTCAACGGTACCCCGGCGGGCCGCTATTCCCGAGTCGCGCGGCCGTCTCCGAGGCCAGCCCCATCAGCTGATTGGCGGCGTCAGCCAGCGCCAGCCGCACCGAACCGGCGTATTCGCTCATGGCCAGCGCGGACATGATGCCCGATACGCGGGTGGTCGACTTGTCCACCGACACCTGACCGGCCAGCACGATCACCGGGATGCCGAGGGGACGGGCGGCGGCCGCGATCTCGCCGACCACCTTTCCGTGCAGCGACTGCTCGTCGAAATGGCCCTCACCGGTGACGATCATGTCCGCATCGTCGAGGTCATCGGCGAAATTGGTCAGTTCGGCGAAGATCGCCGCGCCCGATTCACACCGGCCGCCCAGCGCGAGCAGCCCGGCCCCGAGCCCGCCGGCGGCACCCGCACCCGGCTCCGCGCTCACGTCCCGGCCCGCGACGGTGTCCAGCACCAGTGCCCATGCCTCCAGCCGGCTTTCCAGCTTGGCGACCGTCGCGGCGTCGGCACCCTTCTGCGGCGCGAACACCCGGGCCGCGCCCCACGGACCCAGCAGCGGATATTCCACGTCTGAGGCGGCAATCACGTCGATACCGGACAACCATTGGCGGGCGGTGTCCAGGCCGCCCAGCTCGTCGACCATCCCCTGGCCCCCGTCGGTACAGGCGCTGCCGCCCAACCCGACCACGATCCGCACCGCGCCCGCCTTGAGCGCTGCGGCGATGAGCTGGCCCACTCCCCTGCTGTGGGCGGCCAGCGCGGTCTCCGGCGTCGGCGGCCCGTCCAGCAAGGCCAGACCGCAGGCCTGGGCGCATTCCAGATAGGCCGTGCGGGACCGCTCGTCGAACACCCAGCGGGCGTTGACCTCGGCGTCCAGCGGCCCGGACACGCGCAGCCGTCGTAACCCGCCGATCCGGCTGGCCAACACCTCGACGAACCCGGGGCCGCCGTCGGATTGCGGCGCGACGATGAAGGAGTCACCGGGGCGGGAACGGGTCCAGCCCGTGGCGATCGCGGCGGCGGCCTCTACCGCGGACAGGCTGTCGCCATAGCAGTCCGGAGCGACCAGCACCCGCATCGCGGGCAGCTGTAGCCTGCCGGGCCCGAAGCCACCGGCATTCCCACCCCCCGCCTGCGCCCCGTTCATCACAGGCCAGCGTAGGTGTACACGCAGTTCACCGTACGCAATACAGCCGCAATTAAGCAGGCTCACATCGGCGAAGTAACCTGACGACTGTGAAGCTGCTGGGCCGCAACAAGGATCATGACGAGGACGACGACGCTTCGGCCGCGCCGGAGCAGGGTTCTGTGACAGCGGAGACGGTGGCTCGCGGGGCGCGAACCGGCCCCAAAGGTCGTCCCACACCCAAGCGCAACCAGGCTCGGGGCAGGAAGGGCCCGGTGGCACCGGCGCCGATGACGGCGTCCGAGGCGCGGGCCCGCCGCAAGTCCATGTCCGGACCGAAGCTCAGCCGCGAAGAGCGCCGTGCCGATCGCCTGGCCAGCCGGGCCAAGATGTCCGAGCGCCGGGATCGGATGATGGCCGGCGAGGAGGGCTACCTGCTGCCGCGCGACCAGGGGCCGGTGCGGCGCTATGTCCGCGATGTGGTGGACGCGCGGCGCAATGTGCTCGGCTTGTTCATGCCGTCGGCCCTGGCACTGCTGGCGTTCATGTTCGCGTTGCCACAGCTGCAGTACTACATGTCCCCGATCATGCTGTTGTTGATGGCACTGATGACGATCGACGGGATCATCCTGAGCCGCAAGGTGGGCAGGCTGGTAGACGCGAAGTTCCCCAAGAACACCGAAAGTCATTGGAAATTGGGCATTTACGCCGCGGGTCGCGCCTCGCAGATGCGTCGGATGCGCGCTCCCAGGCCGCAGGTCGAACGCGGTGCCCATGTCGAATGACCAGCTGACCTGACGTGCGCACGCTGGTACTCGGCGGCATCAGGTCGGGCAAGTCCCGGTGGGCGGAAGACGCGATCGCGAACGCGCTGGCCCCGGATCAGCCGGTCCGCTATCTGGCCGCCGGCGCGTCGGTCCGGGTCGACCCGGACTGGCTGGCGCGCATCGCCAAGCATCGCGCCCGCCGCCCCGGACACTGGACGACAGAGGAAACCGGCGACGTCACCCGCGTTCTGCAGCAGCCGCCCGCGGTTCCGACCCTGGTCGACGATCTGGGCACCTGGCTCACCGGCACCCTGGACGACCACCAGGGGTGGGACGGCGGCTCGGTGGACGAACCGGTCGAGCAACTACTGCGCGCGGTCGGCGCCTTCGAGTCGACGCTGGTGCTGGTCAGTCCGGAGGTAGGGCTGACCGTCGTGCCCGCTAGCGCATCGGGACGGCGCTTCGCCGATGAGTTGGGCAGTCTCAACCAACGGGTCGCAGCGCTGTGCGACCGGGTGGTGCTGGTGGTCGCCGGACAGCCGCTGACGATCAAGACGCCGACATGATCGGGTTCGCACCGGTGTCGCCGCCCGACGCCGACGCCGCGACCGCCGCCCGTGCCCGGCAGGACACTCTCACCAAGCCGCGGGGCGCGCTGGGCCGGCTGGAAGACCTGTCGGTCTGGGTCGCCGCGTGCCAATCCCAATGCCCGCCAAGGCAATTCGACCGGGCGCGGGTGGTGGTCTTCGCCGGCGACCACGGCGTCACCCGGTCCGGCGTGTCGGCTTACCCGGCCGAGGTGACCGCGCAGATGGTCGCGAACATCGCCGCCGGCGGAGCGGCGATCAACGCGCTGGCCGACATCGCCGGCGTGACGGTGCGGGTCGTCGATCTGGCCGTCGACGTCGATGAGCATCTGATCGGGGAGTCGGACAAGTTCAGCGACAAGATCCGTCGCGGCAGCGGCGACATCGCCGTCGAAGACGCGCTGTCCGACGAAGAGACGGCGCGGGCCATCGTGGCGGGTCAACAGATCGCCGACGACGAGGTGGACGCCGGCGCCGATCTGCTCATCGCCGGCGACATGGGCATCGGCAACACCACCCCGGCCGCGGTTCTGGTGGCGGCACTGACGAACACCGAACCGGTGGCGGTGATCGGTTTCGGGTCCGGGATCGACGATGCCGCCTGGTCGCGCAAAACGGCAGCGGTCCGCGATGCCCTCTTCCGGGCCAGGTCGATCGCCGACGACCCGGTGGCCCTACTGCGCTGCTGCGGTGGCGCGGACTTCGCGGCGATGGCCGGCTTCTGCGCGCAGGCGGCGATCCGGCGCACCCCGGTGCTGCTCGACGGCATGGCGGTGACGGCCGCGGCGCTGGTCGCCGAACGGTTGGCACCGGGCGCCCGGCAGTGGTGGCAGGCCGGTCACCACTCCACCGAGCCCGGTCACACGCTGGCGTTGGCGGCTCTCGAATTGGAGCCCATCGTCGACCTGCGGATGCGCCTGGGCGAGGGCACCGGTGCTGCGGTGGCGTTGCCGGTGCTCCGGGCGGCAGTGGCCACCTTGTCCGCGATGTCGACGTTCACCGAGGCCGGAGTGTCGGGCGCGATCACTCCGCCGGACCCCGCGTGATCCGTTCGCTGGCAACCGCTTTCGCGTTCGGCACGGTGCTGCCAGTTCCGGGATCGGCAACCGGCCCGATGGGTCGCGGCGCACTGACGGCACTGCCGGTGGTGGGCGCCGCACTCGGCGCGCTGGCCGCGGCGGTGGCGTGGGGCGCCGCGGCAGCGTTCGGGCATTCCAGCACACTTCCGGGGTTACTCGCCGTGGCGTCGTTGCTGCTGGCCACCCGCGGTCTGCACATCGACGGCGTGGCGGACACGACGGACGGGCTGGGCTGCTACGGACCCCCGCAGCGGGCCTTGTCGGTGATGCGCGACGGCACGTCCGGACCGTTCGGGGTCGCGGCCGTCGTCCTGGTGATCGCCCTGCAAAGTGCCGCCTTCACGGCGCTGAGTGCACCGGCGATCGTTCTGGCGGTGTGCGCCGGCCGGGTGAGCGCGGTACTCGCCGGTCACCGGTCGGTTCCGGCGGCCGAGGGCAGCACACTGGGCGTTCAGGTCGCGGAAAGCCAACCGGGGTGGGTGGTGGTGGCATGGCTGGTCGCGTTGCTTGCCGGCTCGGTGGTGGCAGGTCCGCGGCCGTGGCAGGGGCCGGTAGCGGTGGTCGTTGCCGTGTGTTGCGGGGCGGTTCTGGTCAGGCACTGCGTGCGCCGGTTCGGCGGCATCACCGGCGACGTGCTGGGGGCCGCGATCGAGCTGACGACGACGGTGTGCGCGGTGACGCTGGCCGGGCTGGTGCGCTTCTAACGGCGCCGTCACGGCGCCGAGCGTGCCGTTCACGGCGCCGAGCGAGGCCGACTAGCCCAGTCGCGACATCCAGCCGTGGGTGTCGGCGAACGTGCCGCGCTGGATCCCCGTCAAGGTGTCCCGCAACGCCATCGTGACCTCGCCGGATTCGCCATCGGCGATGGTGAACTCGCCGTCGCCGTACTTCACCCGCGAGACCGGGGTGATAACAGCCGCGGTGCCGCAGGCGAATACCTCGGTGATCTCGCCGGAGGCCGCCTTCTTCTCCCACTCCTCGATATCGATCTTGCGCTCTTCGACGGTGAAGCCGGCATCAAGCGCCAACTGCAACAACGAGTCTCGGGTGATCCCGGGCAGCAGCGAACCGGACAACTCGGGAGTGACCAACCGTGCGGAGCCGCCGCTGCCGAGCACGAAGAACAGGTTCATCCCGCCCATCTCTTCGACATAGCGCCGTTCCACGCCGTCCAGCCACACCACCTGATCGCAGCCGTGCTCGGCGGCTTGCGCCTGGGCCAGCAGCGACGCGGCGTAGTTCCCGCCGAACTTGGCCGCACCGGTGCCGCCCGGGCTGGCGCGCACGTACTCGGTCGACACCCAGACGGTGACGGGACTGATGCCACCCTTGAAGTACGCGCCGGCCGGTGATCCGATCAACAGGTACCGGTATTCTTTCGCCGGCCGCACGCCCAGGCCGGGCTCGGTGGCGATCATGAAGGGCCGTAGGTAGAGCGCCTCTTCGCCGCCGGCCTTGGGCACCCACTGGTTGTCGACGGCGATCAGCTGGCGCAACGACTCGAGGAACAGCTCGTCGGGCAGCTCCGGCATCGCGAGCCGGCGCGCCGACGCACGCATTCGGGCGGCGTTGGCGTCGGCCCGGAACGCGACGACGGAACCGTCGGCCCACCGGTACGCCTTCAGGCCTTCGAAAACCTCCTGCGCGTAGTGCAGCACGATGGCTGACGGATCCAGCTCAATCGGGCCGTATCCGAGGACGCGGGCGTTGTGCCATCCCCGTCCCTCGACATAGTCGATCGAGACCATGTGGTCGGTGTGGAATTTGCCGAAGCCGGGGTCTGCGAGGATCGCTACCCGCTCGGCCTCGGTGGCGGGATTTGCCGCGCGCGAAACCGTGAACTCGAGGGGGCCGCTGGTCATGGGGGTGATTCTATAACCGTGCGCGAACGGGTTTTTGCCACGCGCATCGGCGGCCTACCGCGTTTTCAGCTCGACGAACGGCGGACGTACCACTTCACACTCGACCGCGCGGCCCCGGACATCGACGGTGATTTGCTGGCCGTCCTGCACTCCAGCGTCGGAGTCGATCAGCGCCAGCGCGATCCCCAGCTGCAGCGTCGGCGAGAAAGTGCCGGACGTGGTGGTGCCCACGGGCTTGTCGCCGTCGAGCACCGTCAGTCCCGGCCGCAACACCCCGCGGCCGGTGGTACGCAGACCGCGCAGCAGCCTGCGCGGCCCGGCTTCCTTCTCGGCGAGCAACGCGTCACGGCCGAAGAACGCGTCCTTCTTCCAGCCGATCGCCCAGCCGCAGCGAGCCTGCAGCGGCGAGATGTCCAGCGACAGTTCATGTCCGTGCAGCGGGTAGCCCATCTCGGTGCGCAGGGTGTCGCGCGCACCCAGACCCGCAGGTTGACCCCCGGCGTCAGCGACCGCCGCTACCAGCGCGTCGAACACGACCCCCGCCGAATCCCACGGCGGCAGCAGCTCGTAGCCGTGCTCGCCGGTGTAACCCGTGCGGCAAACCCGCACCGGCACATTCGAATAGGTCGCATCCGCGTAGCCCATGTAGTCCATTTCGGTCGGCAGCCCGAGCGCGGCAAGGACCTCAGTGGACCGGGGCCCCTGCACGGCGAGCACCGCATAGTCGCGGTGCAGGTCGGTGATGGCGAGGTCGGCCGGTGCCGCGGCCTGCAGCGCCGCCACCACCGCGGCGGTGTTGGCGGCATTGGGCACCAGGAAGATCTCGTCGTCGTCGACGTAGTAGGCGATCAGGTCGTCGATGACACCCCCGGATTCGTTGCAGCACAACGTGTACTGCGCCTTGCCCGGGCCGATGCGGCGCAAGTCGTTGGTGAGTGCGGAGTTCACGAACTGCGCCGCACCCGGGCCTCGGACCAGCGCCTTGCCCAGGTGGCTCACATCGAACAGACCGACGGCGTTGCGGGTGGCGTTGTGCTCGCCGACGGTTCCGGCGTACGACACCGGCATCAGCCAGCCACCGAACTCGGCGAAACTCGCACCGAGCTCGCGATGACGGTCTTCCAGCGGTCCCTTGAGCAACTCCGGCGCATCGGTCACGGCCGTCACCCTAGTCGGGCGACGATGCGGGCCGCCAAAGGCCCGTTGAGGAGCACGACCATCGCCGCAGTCGTGCGACGATGCGGGCCGGCAAAGGTGTGAGGCGCAACGACGACGCCACCTCGGACATTGCCGAAAAGCTTCGTTTGTCTCGTTCAGCGCCAGATCTGCTGTTCCCGCGCCATACTCACTCACAGGACCGTGGCAAAGGCCCCACCGGATCCTCCATCTCGCAGTCCGACGGCCGCAGGAGGGAGTGCATGGACTCGCCGGTTCTGAACAATCAACCAGCCATCACCGCTTTGTCTGACGCCGACGATGCGCGGAGGCCAGATCACTTGCCGCGCCAGATGGTGGAGGCCTGCGTCGGCCTGGATTCGAACGGGCGGGTGCTGGAGTGGAATGGCGCCGCGGTCGCGATGTTGGGCTGGACGCCAGAGGAAGCGGTGGGCCGGCAACTGACCGAGATCGTGGGAGTCTGCGATGGCGAGCACAGCGATTGGGCGTTGCAGGAACTGCTGGACTATGTGCACACCGATCAGGCACCGGTGGTCGGCAACGTCGTTGCGCACGTCGTGCAAGCAAAAGACGGCAGCAACCTACCGGTAGAAGTGTTCGTCACCGCGGTCCGTTCCGGCCCGGACGTGAGGCTGCATGCCCTCATTCGGGACATGACCGCGGTTTCGGAGACTCGAACCCGTCAGGGCGATACCGAGGCCATCTTCAAGGCCGTGTTCGATAGCGCTCCCATTGGTATTGCCGTTGTCGGCCTCGACGGCAGCTTCCGGTGGGTCAACCAGCAGCTGTGCCGGATCACCGGATACGACGAGCGGGAACTGACCCAGCTGACGTTCCAAGACATCACGTTCCCCGACGATCTCGACTCTGACGTCCATGAAGCCACCCGGCTCCTGCACGGTGAGATCAGCAGTTATCAAATGGACAAGCGCTATTACGCCAAGGATGGACACCTCATCTGGATCCATCTCTCGGGTTCGATGGTGCGTGACGCGGATGGTCAGCCTCTGCACTTCATCGCCCTCGTTGAGGACATCTCCGCACGCAAACGCGACGAAGAACTGCTCAGGCAGCAGGCAACTCGCGATCCTCTGACCGGAGTTCTCAATCGCGCGCGATTCACCGAGGAACTGGCCCGCTATGGAGCGCTACTCAGTCGAGATGGCCACGAGGACGAGGCGGCGGTGTTCATGATCGACCTCGACGGCCTCAAGCGAATCAACGACCAGTACGGCCATGCCGCGGGAGACAGCTACATCAAGAGCGTGGCCCAGATCATCAGCCGCCAACTGCGCCTGTCTGATGTATTTGCCCGCATTGGCGGGGATGAGTTCGCCGCACTACTACCGCATACGTCCGCCGAGAAGGCTCAGGAGCTAGCCCACACGCTGGTTGAGCGGGTACGGACCCACTCCCCTGGAAGTGTCACCATCGGCGTGAGCGTGATGGCTGCTGGGCAACCGGGCAGCGACGCTCTGCAACGTGCGGACCAAGCCCTCTATCGGGCGAAGCAACACGGCGGCGGATACGCTTGCGAGCCCTGACGCCAGCCATGTTCTCTTTTCGACTGCTGCGACCCGAACTGACGACTGTGCCGGTGTGACCGCTCCCGCCCCGTCCGCCGCGCGGGCTTCATCCTCGCGGTCCATAGCGTCGCCGGTGCACCGTGATCCTGCTTATCACCGGCTCCACCGGCCTGCGGGCAGTGTCGATCCCGGCTCGCGTCGGTGCGGGTACGACCCGCGCGAATGTTCATAGTGCCTTCACTGCCGGCCGAATTGTATGCACTTTGCACATATCGATGAATAATAGATTTCGATATCCTCAACTGTTTGGCAAGCCCCGACAAGCGTGTAGCGAGGTTGATTTGTCATCCACCCCGCGCCGGCGAGTCGGATCGACTCGCCGCTCAAAATAAATCCAAAAACCCTCGGGCACAGGCTTACTCGCTCCGCGTCACGTCCCAGCGACGAGAATGTTGTGGAGAAATATTTGACTCGAGGAAAACGTTCGTATTTGTCTATCGTTTCGGTTTAAGCTCTGATCCGATTCGGCTTATGTCTCAGTTTGAGACTCTTTCCTCTATGTGGGGTTCCAATGTCGTTTGTGTTTGTTTCACCGGAACTGCTCAGCTCGGCGGCTGCTGATGTCGAGAGCATCGGGGCTGCGCTGGCGCGGGCTCAGGTGGTCGCGGCGGGGCCGACCGCCGGTGTCATCAGTGCGGCGGCCGATGAGGTGTCGACGGCGATCGCGGCGCTGTTCTCTGCGCATGCGGTGGACTACGGCAAGGTCGCCGCGCAGGCTCTGGCTTTTCGTGAGCAGCTGACACAGACCCTGGCGGCCAACGCGAGTTCCTACGCGAGGGCAGAGGCTGCGGCCGCGTCACCGTTGCAGGCCATCGAGCAGAGCGTGCTGGGTGTGGTCAACGCACCGACCAACGCTCTACTCGGGCGGCCGTTGATCGGTGATGGTGCCAGTGGCGCCGCGGGTTCTGGGCAGGCTGGCGGCGCTGGGGGGTTGTTATGGGGCAATGGTGGTAACGGTGGGTCTGGGGCGGCCGGTCAGGCCGGCGGCGCGGGCGGGGCTGCCGGGTTGATCGGCAACGGCGGGGTCGGTGGTGCCGGCGGGGCCGGTGCAATCGGCGGGGCGGGCGGCAACGGCGGCTGGTTGTTCGGCAATGGCGGCAGTGGTGGTGTCGGGGCTGCGGGGTTCGCCGGGGGTGCTGGCGGGTCGGCGCTGTTGTGGGGCTCTGGTGGTGCGGGTGGTGCCGGTGGCGCCGGGGCTGGGGCTGGCGGCGGGGGTAATGGTGGTGCGGGTGGTGCTGGGGGCTGGCTGGCCGGAAACGGCGGTGCGGGCGGCGCGGGTGGTGCTGGGGGGTCGGGGGTGCTCGGCGGCCTGGGTGGCAACGGCGGTGCTGGGGGTGACAACCGGTCGGTGGTGGGCTTTACCGGGGGCGCCGGCGGGGCCGGCGGGGCCGGCGGGGCGGGTTTGGCGGGTGCTGACGGGCAGACTGCGGGCGCAATCGGCGATATCGGTGGTGCCGGCGGTAACGGTGGTAGCGGTGGGGCGGGCGGCGCCAACGCCGGATTGTTCGGTGCGGGTGGCTTACTGGGGTCCGGTGGTGTCGGTGGGGTCGGTGGGGCCGGTGGGGCCGGCGGTACCGGCGGTGCCGGTGCTAGTGGTGTCGGCTACGGATTTGCCGGGGGCACCGGCGGCGAGGGAGGTGCCGGCGGTAGCTCCGGGATTGGCGGGGCCGGCGGAACCGGTGGGTTGCTGGGCAGCGGCGGGCTTGCCGGGCATGCGGGCACCGGTGGCCAGGGCGGAACCGGTGGTGTGGGCGGTGCCGGCGACGCCGGCAGCGCCGGCAAAAGCGGCGGGGCCACCGGTGGGACCGGATTGAGCGGCGGAGCCGGCGGGCGTGGCGGTGTGGGTGGCAGTGCTGGGGATGCCAGCGGCGTCAACGGCAGCGGCGGAACGGGCGGCCGCGGCGGCACCGGCGGCGACGGCGGCGACGGCGGTCAGGGCATCCCTGAACTCGGGCTTGGCGCCGGAAGAGGTGGCGACGCCGGGGCTGGCGGCAAGGGCGGCACCGGCGGCGCCGCCGGCAGCGGTCCGGGTGCAGCGGGCAGTGTCGGCGGCGGCGGTCAGGGCGGCACGGGCGGGGCCGGCGGTTCGGGTGCCGCCGGAATCAGCAGTGGCAGCACAGGCGGCGGCGGCGGGACGGGTGGCGGCGGGACGGGTGGCGGCGGTTCGGGTGCCGGCGGTTCGAGTGGCGGCGGTTCGAGTGGCGGCGGTCCGGGTACCGGCGGAATCAGCAGTAGCAGCACAGACGGCGGTGCCGGCGGGACAGGTGGTGCCGGAGGTCAGGGTGGTGATGCCGGCGGTGCCGGCGGGACCAGCGGCAACGGCGGCACCGGTGGCCGGGGTGGCCTCGGCGGTGCCGGCGCCACCGACTTCAACGTGGTCGGCGGTGTCGTCGGCCCCGGCGGAACCGGCGGTGCCGGCGGTGCGGCCGGCGCTGGTGGCGCGGCAGGCGTGATCGGCACCGGCGGGATTGCCGGCAGCGGTGGAACCGGTGGCTCCGGCGGCACCGGCGGTGCCGGCGGCGACGCCGTGACGGGCTCCGGTCAGTCCGGCGGCGTCGGCGGACGCGGTGGTGCCGGCGGTAGCGGGGGTGCATCGGGCGGGGTCAACGGCGCAAACGGTGACGGCGGTACCGGCGGCCAAGGCGGCATCGGCGGCAACGGCGCCAAGGGGTTCACCGGCGGTCTGGGAGGTAACGGCGGCCAGGGCGGAACCGGCGGCGCCGCAGGCGCCGGCTCCGGTATCGCGGGCAAAGCCGGCGACGGTGGCCAGGGCGGAACTGGCGGCACGGGCGGTGCCGGGCTCAACGGCAGCGCCGGCAGTTCCGCCGGCGCCACCGGCGGGGTCGGCGGCCAGGGCGGCGGTGGCGGGACCGGAGGCCAAGGCGGTGCCGCCGGTGGGACCACCGGCACCAACGGCGCCGGCGGAACCGGGGGCCAGGGCGGCAACGGCGGCAACGGCGGCACAGGCGGCCCCGACCTCGGACTCGGCGCCGGTACCGGCGGCGCCGGCGGTGGCGGTGGCGCCGGCGGGGTCGGCGGAGCGGCCGGCAGCGGACCTGGAACAGCGGGCGCGGTAGGCGCCGGCGGTCAGGGCGGCGCAGGCGGCAACGGTGGTGACGGAGCCACCGCCCTCAGCTCGTCCGGAAACGAGGGAGGCGCTGGTGGTAACGCCGGGGACGGCGGTCAGGGCGGCAACGCCGGTGGGCCTGGCGGGGTCAGTGGCAGCGGGGGTAAGGGCGGCCTAGGCGGCGCGGGCGGTGCCGGCTCCAACGGCGTCAACAACGTGTTGGGCTCGGTCGGCACCGGGGCCACCGGCGGTACCGGCGGACGCGGCGGTGACGGTGGTGCGGTGGGCGCGGTCGGCGCTGGTGGCGCCGCCGGCAGTGGTGGCGCCGGCGGTAGCGGTGGCACCGGTGGCGCGGGCGGCAATGGAACACCGGGCACCGGCGATGCGGCCGGAGAGGGCGGACGCGGCGGCGCGGGCGGCACCGGCGGCAACTCCGGCGGCATAGGCGGCACCAACGGAGCCGGCGGAAACGGCGGACAAGGCGGCGTCGGCGGCACCGGGGCCCTCGGCAAGGCTGACGCCGGCACCGGAGGCGGCACCGGCGGTGCCGGCGGCGGTGGCGGTCAGGGCGGCACTGGCGGCGCGGCGGGCAGCGGCGCAGGCGGCGCGGGCATCGCAGGCAGCGGCGGCAAGGGCGGTGCCGGTGGTACTGGTGGAGCTGGTGCCGTGGGCGACTCTGTCGGTAGCGGCGGCGTTCTTGGCAGTCCCGGCAATCCAGGTGGCCAGGGCGGTGCCGGTGGGAACGGTGGTCTTGGCGGTGACGCTGGTGGGGCTGGCGGGGTCAATGGCAGCGGTGGTGTCGGCGGTGACGGCGGCGTGGGTGGTGTCGGTGGCGATGCCGCGGTGACCGGTACCGGAGGCCGCGGAGGCAATGGCGGTGCGGCGGGTCTCGGCGGCGCGGCTGGCACCGTTGGTACCGGCGGAACCGATGGGCATACGGGTACTGGCGGCACCGGCGGGACGGGCGGTAAAGGCGGGGCCGGTCTGGCCGGCGGCACCGGCATCCCGGGCACCTCGACGTCGGTGGCCGGCAACGGCGGCAACGGCACTGCTGGTGGCAATGGCGGCCAAGGCGGCGCCGGTGGCAGCGCGGCCGCCGGTGGTGTCAACGGCAAGGGTGGTGCCGGCGGGCAAGGTGGCGCCGGCGGCAGTGGCGGTCAAGGCGGTAGCGACGGCGGTGCCGGTGCCGGCAATGGCGGCAACGGCGCGGCCGGTGGGGCTGGTGGGGCCGGTGGCGCGGCCGGCGACGGCGCAGGATCTGCGGGCAGCGAGGGCGCCGGTGGCGCCGGTGGCAATGGTGGAGCCGGGGGTGCGGGCGCTGACGGTCGCATCAGCAGCACTGCGGGCATCGCCGGCGGTGACGGAGGCTCCGGGGGCGTCGGCGGTGACGCCGGTGCCGGTGGCTCCGGCGCCACGGTGGGCAACGCCGGGATCGGCGGCGCTGGCGGGGCCGGCGGTAAGGGCGGCAACGGCATGAGCGGCCAGGCCGGGGTGGCCGGCACCGCCACGCTGGTCGGAGGCGATGGCGGTAGCGGCAGCGCCGGCGGCAAGGGCGGCAACGGCGGCGCCGGCGGCAGCGCTGGCGCCGGGGGCGTTAACGGCAGCGGCGGTGCCGGGGGTGCCGGGGGTAGGGGCGCTAACGGCGGCCACGGTGGTGCCGACGGCGGACTGGGCGCAGGCAGCGGCGGCGACGGAGGCGCCGCGGGTAGCGGCGGAAACGGCGGCGCGGCGGGCAGCGGCGTCGGCGCCGCCGGTGGCGTGGGCCAGGGCGGCCAGGGCGGCCAGGGCGGCCAGGGCGGTACCGGCGCGAACGCAGCGGCGGCCACCGGGCACGCCGGAGGTGCCGGGGGGCGGGGTGGAGCCGGCGGCGGCGGCGGCAGCGCCGGTAGCGCGACCGGGGTCAACGGCAGCGGGGGTGCCGGCGGACAGGGCGGCAACGGCGGCAATGGCGGCTCCGGCACCGCCGACACCGGTACCGGTGGCGGCGCAGGCGGCAAAGCCGGAGCGGGCGGGGCCGGCGGCAACGGCGGGGCAACCGGCGCCATCGGCCAAGGAGCCGGCGGCGGGGCCGGCGGCAACGGCGGCACGGGCGGCACCGGCGGTTCGGGCGCGGACTCCTCGAATTGGTCGTTCTTCAGCGGAGGCTTCGACGGTGGTTCCGGCGGTGACGGCGGTGCCGGCGGTACCGGCGGCAGCGGTGGCGCCGCAGGAGTCGGCAGCACCAACGGCGCCGGTGGAACCGGTGGGGGCGGCGGGGCGGCCGGTTCCGGCGGCAACGGGGCGCCCGGCCCCCAAGCCGACTTCAGCGGACGCAATGGCGGCGACGGCGGCCAGGGCGGGATCGGTGGCACCGGCGGAGCCGGTGGCCAAGCAGGCGCTGGTGCCGGAACAGCCGCCGCCGGCGGCGCCGGTGGCTTCGGGGCGGCCGGGGGTCAGGGCGGCCAGGGCGGCGTCTCCGGATCCGACGGCGCAAACGCCGGGGGTCATGGCGGAAAGGGCGGCGCCGGCGGTGGCGGTGGCCAGGGCGCGGCCGGGGTGGCAGGCGGAGCAGCCGGGGCCGGCGGAACGGCCGGTGACGGCGGCAACGGCGGTCATGGCGGCGCCGGGAATTTTGGCGGCAACTACGGGCCTGGCGGCAGCGGCGGCGCCGGCGGTCAAGGCGGCACCGGAGGCGACGCCGGCACCGCCAGCGGCGCAGGTCCCGGCGCCGGCGGCGGTAAGGGCGGCAACGGCGGAGATGGCGGCGACGGCGGCACCCAACCACCAGGACAGACCGGCGGCATCGGCGGCAATGGCGGCCACGGCGGAACCGGAGGCACCGGCACCGGCGGACAACCCAACGGCACCGGCGGCACCGGCGGCGCCGGCGGCACCGGAACCGGCATCAACAACGGTGGGCAAAACGGCAACCCGGGCTAAGCCGGCTGCGGGAGGCAAGACCCCGAGTCCAACTGCTCGGACTCTTCGGGCTGGTGGTGAAAACAAGAGAGAAGTACATCAAGGTCGTTCGTCATCGCATCGTCGGATCTCGTGGCACTAGCAGCTTCGCTTTTGGCGCGGCTTGGATCTGCCGTCCGCCTAGCCGATATGACGGCAGCACCGGCTACCACCGCACTGGCGCCGGCCGCCGCGGACGAGGTCTCGGCCTTGATTGCGGCGTTGTTCGACGATCACGCCAGCCAGTACCAGGTACTGAGTCGCGAACTGGGCGGCCTGCACCAGCAATTCGTACAAAGCGCCAACGTCGCGGCAGAGGCCTAAGCAGGCGCCGAACCAGGGGGCTATCGAAAGGCCCGCCAAGAGGCCCGCGTATGGAGACGCACAACCTCACTCAAACCCGTAGCAGCTGGCACACTTGGGCGGTGTTCGATTGGGATGCGATGGAAGCCGCCGGAATCGCCAACCCGCGGGAGCGCGCCGATCTCATCAAGTACCTCGACGACCTCGGATTCACGCTCGACGAGATGGTGGAGGCCGAACGCCGGGGCCGGTTGTTCGGGCTGGCTGGCGACGTGCTGCAGTGGTCCGGCGCCCCGATATACACCGTGGCAGCAGCGGCCGACCAACTCGGATTGACCGCCGGACAGGTCGCGCACGCCTGGGGGTTGTTGGGTCTGACCTTCGCCGGCCCCGACGTGCCGGTGTTCAGTCAGGCCGACGTTGACGCCCTGGCGACCTGGGTGGGGTTGAAGGCGGTCGTGGGCGAGGACGGGGCGCTGGGCCTGCTGCGGGTCCTCGGCGCCGCGATGGCCCGGCTCGCCGAGGCGGAGTCCACGCTGATCCGCGCCGGCACCCCGGACATCCAGATGACGCACACCAACGACGAGTTCGCTACGGCGCAGGCCTACCGATCGGTTGCCGAGTTCGTTCCGCGGATCGGGGCGCTGATCGACATCGTGCACCGCCACCACCTGACCAGCGCGCGCACCCACTTCGAGGGCGTTATCCGCGACACGTCGTCGAGTGTGGTGTGCGGCATCGGTTTTGCCGACCTGTCGGGTTTCACTGCCCTCACCCAGGCGCTCACCCCCGCCCAGTTGTCGGAGTTGCTCAACGAGTTCGCCGGCGCGGTGTCGGACGTGGTCCACGCCGACGGCGGTCGGGTCGTGAAGTTCATCGGCGACGAGGTGATGTGGGTGAGCGCGTCGCCGGAGCAGCTCGCCAACGCCGCCGTTGATCTCGTCGAGCATCCTCAGGCACGCGCCGAGGGCCTGCAGGTCCGCGCCGGCCTTGCCTTCGGCACGGTCCTGGCGATCAACGGCGACTATTTCGGCAACGCAGTCAATCTGGCCGCGCGCCTGGTGGCCGCGGCGGCGCCGGGCCAGATCCTGACCGACGCGGCGCTGCACGAGCAGCTGCCAGATTGGCCCGCGAAACCGCACGGCCCGTTGACTCTGAAGGGTTTTGACGTCCCGGTGGCGGCTTTCGAGTTACGCGCCGCCAACGGCGGTGAGGACGCCGGCGACGTACGTACCCCTTGCGGTGCGTAGCCACGAACGTCACGGGTCGCATCCCGACTGTCCGACTCTCCCCTGCCAAGCGGAAGCTACCCCTAATCCGGCCGCCCACGCGCCCGGCATCGTCGCCCGACTCGACTCCATTTGTCGGACTCCTTATCCGGCCGCCCACGCGCCCGGCATCGTCGCCCGACTAAGTTAAGCCGGTGACCACCTCTGCTTCGGGCTACGCGGCCCCCACCGTCAACGTTGCGACATCCCTGCCTAAACGCGGTGTGGGTTCCTCAGTCCTGCTGGTACCGGTCGTCTCGACCGGCGACAAGGACGAGCCGGGAGCCACCGTCGCCGCCGGCACCGCACTGTTGCCCGCCGAGGCGGTGGCCGAGATCGAGGCCGGCCTGAAGGCGCTGGGCGCCACCGGCGGGT
Source organism: Mycobacterium sp. TY814 (assembly GCF_030755175.1). Classification (NCBI taxonomy): domain Bacteria; kingdom Bacillati; phylum Actinomycetota; class Actinomycetes; order Mycobacteriales; family Mycobacteriaceae; genus Mycobacterium; species Mycobacterium sp. TY814. The sequence continues at coordinate 1,141,016 of NZ_JAUFRY010000002.1, read as the reverse complement.
CCGAGCAGGTGCACCGACTGGTGGTGCCGTCGCTGCCGGTGGCCAGTGTGGCCACCATCGGCCTGGGCAAGAAGCGCGACGAGTGGCCGGCTGACCTGGTCCGTCGGGCAGCGGGGGCCGCGGCTCGATCGCTCGGCACCGCGGAAGCCGTGATCACCACGCTGGCCGAGCTGCCCGGCGACGGAAGCTGCGAGGCCGCCGTCGAGGGCCTCATCCTGGGCAGCTACCGGTTCAGCGCGTTCCGCAGCGCCAAGACCGCTCCCAAAGACGCCGGGCTACGCAAGATCACGGTGCTATCGACCGCCCGGGATGCCAAGAAGCGCAGCACGCACGGCGCGGCAGTCGCCGCCGCCGTGGCCACCGCCCGCGATTTCGTGAACACTCCGCCAAGTCACCTTTTCCCGGGCGAATTCGCTGCCCGCGCAAAGGCTTTGGGAGAATCAGCGGGCCTCGAGGTAGAGGTGCTCGACGAGAAGGCGCTGAAGAAGGCGGGCTTCGGCGGCCTGATCGGGGTGGGTCAGGGTTCTTCCCGGCCGCCCAGGCTGGTGCGGCTGATCCATCGCGGGTCGCGACTGGCGAAGAACCCGAAGCGGGCCAAGACGGTCGCCCTGGTCGGCAAGGGCGTCACCTTCGACACCGGCGGAATCTCGATCAAACCCGCCGCGTCGATGCACTACATGACCTCCGACATGGGCGGGGCGGCCGCGGTGATCGCGACGGTGGCGCTGGCCGCCCAGCTGCAACTGCCGATCGACGTGATCGCCACGGTGCCGATGGCCGAGAACATGCCGTCCGGCACGGCACAACGGCCCGGCGACGTGCTGACCCAGTACGGCGGCATCACCGTCGAGGTACAGAACACCGACGCCGAGGGCCGGCTCATCCTGGCCGACGCCATTGTGCGGGCGTGTGAGGACAAACCGGACTACCTGATCGAGACATCCACGCTCACCGGCGCGCAGACGGTGGCCCTCGGTGCCCGTATCCCCGGGGTGATGGGCAGCGAAGAGTTCCGCGACCGGGTCGCGGGGATCTCTCAGCGGGTGGGCGAAAACGGCTGGCCGATGCCACTTCCCGACGAACTCAAGGACGACCTGAAGTCGACAGTGGCAGACCTGTCCAACGTCAGCGGACAGCGTTTCGCCGGCATGTTGGTGGCCGGAGTGTTCCTGCGTGAGTTCGTCGCCGAGTCGGTGCAGTGGGCGCACATCGATGTGGCCGGACCTGCCTACAACACCGGCAGCCCATGGGGATGCACACCCAAGGGGGCAACCGGTGTTCCGACGCGGACGATGTTCGCCGTGCTCGAGGACATCGTCAGCAACGGGTAAGGGGCTAGCGCCATGGGCCCCGCGTCAGTTCGTCTACCGGATCGGCGACGCCCATGGCTACTTGACCTGGCTGGGATTGAGACGTTCGGCCAAAGCGCCGAGGCGCCACAGGCACTCACGGTTGCGCGGGTACACCGCCGCCAGCGCCATCTGGTCGGGCAGCAGGCGTGCCGGTCCGCTGACCGGCACCTCGATCATCTCGATCCGGCATCCGTCCGGAACATCGCTGAGCCGCAGCGTGATTCGAGCCGCGCCGAATAGTCCCAACCGGGCGTTGAGCACCAGTTCCGCACCGGGCGTGCAGCTCTCGACCTCGGTCTTGTCGTTGATCACCAATGGCCACACCCCCACCGAGTGCTTGATCGCCGAACCGGGCTCCGGCCAGTTTGCGTCGACGGCACGAGTCCGACTGTTGCCCACCACCCATTGGGTGTACGTCCAGCCGTTGGCGATGACGTCCCACACCGCCTGCCGCGACGCCGTCACGTCTCGGATCGTGGTCAATTCCTTCGTCAAAGTCATCACAGGTCCTTCCGCGTCGGAATCTCCACCGCGGAGTACCCCGGCCGCCGGAAAGTACCGCAACCGGGTCCTGGCAAACATTTTGCGGGTTTAACTCAAATCGGTGCGGCTATTACCCCGTCAGCAGGAAACTCCTCGGGAAAGGCCGAAAAGTGACTGTACGACGGTTGATCATCGCGGTGAGTGCCGTGCTCTTGGTGGCCGGCGTGATCGGCTTGCTGGTGCCGGTTCAGGTATCCAACAGCAACGGCGGAACGGTGTCATGCGGGAACGGATTCGCCACGGACCTCTCCGGAGCCCGGGCCGCCAATGACCGCAATGGAGCGAATATCCCGATCCTCAACGAGATCATCCCGCACACCGACTTCGTGGCTCAGTGCGAGTCCGCGGTGTCGGGCCGGCGGATGTGGACGATCCCGCTGACGGTGATCGGCATCCTCGGCGTAGCGGGGGCGCTGCTCGTGCGGCGCACCAGAGGCGCGCCGGTCGACATCTAGATCACTTTCATCCGCGCGGTGCTGCGCAATGCCTGGGGCAGCACCCGGGATACGCCATACAGCGCGTAGGCCTCGAAGGTAACCGGCCGGATCGGCTTGTTCTTCTTGACCGCGGACACGATCGCGTTGGCGACCTTGTCCGGTCCGTAGCTGCGCAGATCGAACATCTTGTCCAGCTGACCCCGCCGACCGTCGACCTTCTCGTCGTCCGGTGTGCCGGCGTGGAATTGGGTCGTCGCGATGATGTTTGTGTCGATGACACCGGGGCAGATCGTGGTCGGACCCACGTCGGCGGCATCGAGTTCGGCGCGCAGGCAGTCGGAGAACATGAACGTCGCCGCCTTCGACGTGCAGTACGCGCTGAGGGACTGCAGGGGTGCGTAGGCCGCCATCGACGACACGTTCACGATGTGCCCACCGGTGCCACGCTCGACCAGGCGCTTGCCGAATGCCCGGCAACCGTTCACCACCCCACCGAGGTTGACGTCCAGCACGCGGTCGAACTGCTCGGCCGGGGTGTCCAGGAAGCCGCCCGCCTGGCCGATGCCGGCGTTGTTGACCACGATGTCGGGCAGGCCGTGCTCCGCGCATACCCGCTCGGCGAACGACTCGACGGCATCGGCGTCGGAGACGTCGAGCACATAGGCGTGCGCGACACCGCCTCGCGCGGTGATCTGGGCGGCGGTCTCCTTGACGGTGGCCTCGTCGATATCGCTGATCACGACTTCGGCGCCCTCGCGCGAGAATGCGATCGCTGTTTCGCGACCGATGCCGCTTCCCGCGCCGGTGACCGACACCAACGTGTCGCCGAAGTAGCCCCGCGGGCGGCCCACCTGCGCCCTCAGCATCGCCCGGCTGGGCTGCTTGCCCTCGATCAGATCGGCGAAGTCGTGCACCGCCGCCGCCATCACCTGCGGATGCGACATCGGCGAGAAATGGCCCGCCCGGATGTCGCGCCGCCACAGCCGCGGCACCCAGCGCGCGGTCTCGTCGTATCCGTGCGGCCGGACGTACTTGTCCCTGGTGTTGACGATGAGCTGCACCGGCGTGTCGATGACGCGCACGCCCTGGCGGCGGAATGTGCCGGAAAACGAACGCCAGTAGTTCGCGGGATAGGTTTTCACCGAGGTCGCCGCGTCGCTGGGCAGCTTCTCGGAGTGGTGAATCTGCTCGACGGGGATGTTGTCGACGATGTTGCGCCGCACCGCCGCCCTCGACAGCGCCAGCCGCAGCAGCAGCGGCGCCAGTACCGGTACCGAGAAGAAGGCCATGTAGGTCAGCCGCAGCACCTGGCTGATCGCCTGAGTGAGCTTGCGGACCCGCCAGGGCTGGCGCAGAGCACCGAAGATGAAGCTGACCAGCTGGTCCTGCGCCGGGCCTGACACCGAGGTGAAGGATGCCACCCGGTCTGCTGCGCCGGGCCGGCCCAGGTAGTCCCAGACCGCCACCGAGCCCCAGTCGTGGGCCAGCACGTGCACCGGCTGTCCGGGGCTCAACTCGCTGATCACCGCGGCGAAGTCGTCGGCCATCCGGGCGGTGCTGTAAGCCGATACCGGTTTGGGCGCCGACGACAGGCCGACCCCGCGGTTGTCGAACCGCAGGATCCGGAACCGTTGTGCCAGCAACGGCACGACGCCGTCCCACAACACATGTGAGTCCGGCCAGCCGTGCACCAGCACCACGGTTGGCCCTTCGCGATTGCCCTCTTCGTAGACCGCAATCCGGACACCGTCCGCGCTGTCGACGAACTGTTGGGGTGCATGTTGTGTTGCCGGCATCAAACCTCCGCACCTGCCACGCGTAATTGGGATCGATTCGGGAACCAGTGGCCACACGGTAGCAAGGCCGACTGTCACGACACGCACCCCAAGTCGCCGCGCCCTGAATGTGGGTGGCTGGTGGCAGAGTGAAAGGATAGGTTTTGACCTCGACACGGTTGCCCACCCGGATTCTGACGGTGTGGTAAGCCAGAGGTCTACCTGCGCCGATCCGACGACCGTTCGAGGAGTCAACTCAGATGGCCTTCTCCGTCCAGATGCCGGCACTTGGTGAAAGCGTCACCGAGGGAACGGTCACCCGCTGGCTCAAACAGGAAGGCGACACGGTCGAAGTCGACGAGCCGCTCGTCGAGGTCTCGACCGACAAGGTTGACACCGAGATCCCGTCGCCGGCCGCGGGCGTGCTCACCAAGATCATCGCCCAGGAAGACGACACGGTAGAGGTCGGTGGCGACCTGGCCGTCATCGGCGACTCGGCCGACGACGCCGGTGACGGAGGCGACGCAGGCGGCGAAGCCGCCTCGGAGCCCGCCCAGGAGGAACCAAAGGAGGAGGCTCAGGAATCCTCGTCATCCGAGGAACCGGAGCAGGCCGAACCCGAAAGTGAGCCGGAGCCCGAGCCAGCGAAGTCCAGCGGTGGCAGCGGCGACGCGACGCCGGTCGTGATGCCCGAACTGGGCGAGTCGGTGACCGAGGGCACGGTCACGCGATGGCTGAAGAAGGTCGGCGACTCGGTCCAGGTGGACGAGCCGCTCGTGGAGGTGTCGACCGACAAGGTCGACACCGAGATCCCGTCACCGGTGGCGGGTGTCCTGGTCAGCATCACCGCCGAGGAAGACGACGTGGTGCAGGTCGGCGGCGAGCTGGCCAAGGTCGGTAGTTCCGATTCGGGCGCGGCCTCGGCTCCCGCGCCGAAACCCGAGCCCAGCGAGGAGAAGGCGGAGGCCGAGCCAAAGCCCGAGCCAGAGCCAGAGCCAGAGCCAGAGCCAGAGCCTGAGCCCGAAGCCAAGAAGGAACCCGAACCCAAGCCGGAGCCCAAGGAAGAACCCAAGCCCGAACCCAAAGAAGAGCCCAAGCAAGAAGCCAAGCCGGAGCCACAAGCCGAGCCCTCGTCCGACGGCGGCCCCTATGTGACGCCGCTGGTACGCAAACTCGCCGCCGAGCACAAGGTCGACCTGGCCGAAGTGACCGGCACCGGCGTGGGCGGGCGGATTCGCAAGCAGGACGTGCTGGCGGCCGCGGAGAAGAAGCAGCAACCCAAGGAAGAAGCCAAGCCCGCCGCTCAGCCCTCTGCCCCGGCGGCGAAGCCGGCTGCCGCGGCCGCGTCGGCGCCGTCACTAGCCCACTTGCGCGGAACCAAGCAGAAGGCCAGCCGGATTCGTCAGATCACCGCCGCCAAGACGCGCGAATCTCTGCAGGCCACCGCGCAGCTCACCCAGACCCACGAGGTCGACATGACCAAGATCGTGGCGCTGCGCAACCGGGCCAAGGCAGCGTTCGCCGAGCGCGAAGGGGTGAACCTGACGTTCCTGCCGTTCATCGCGCGGGCCGTCATCGACGCCCTCAAAATCCACCCCAACGTCAACGCCAGCTACAACGAAGAAACCAAGGAAATCACCTACTACGACGCCGAGCACCTCGGGTTCGCCGTCGACACCGAGCAGGGCCTCCTCTCCCCCGTCATCCACAACGCCGGCGACCTGTCGCTGGCCGGATTGGCGCGGGCCATCGCCGACATCGCCAACCGCGCACGGACGGGCAACCTCAAGCCCGACGAGCTGTCCGGCGGCACTTTCACCATCACCAACATCGGTAGCCAGGGCGCGTTGTTCGACACCCCGATTCTGGTGCCGCCGCAGGCCGCCATGCTGGGCACCGGGGCCATCGTCAAACGTCCCCGGGTGATCGTCGACGAATTCGGCAACGAGTCCATCGGTGTCCGGTCGATCAGCTACCTGCCGCTGACCTACGACCACCGGCTGATCGACGGCGCGGACGCCGGGCGTTTCCTGACCACGATCAAGCACCGGCTCGAAGAAGGAGCCTTCGAGGCCGATCTAGGGCTGTAGAAGGATTCCCGAGCCGTGGCCAAAGCGGTAATCGCGATAGCGGGTTCGTCTGGCTTGATCGGTTCGGCGCTGACCGCTGCGCTGCGCGCGTCCGACCATGACGTGCTGCGCATCGTCCGTCGTACGCCGGCGAATTCCGAAGAGCTGCACTGGAATCCGGAGAGCGGCGAATTCGACCCGGACGCGCTCGCAGACGTCGACGTGGTGGTTAACCTGTGTGGCGTCAACGTCGGCCAGCGCCGGTGGTCAGGTGCGTTCAAACAGAGCCTGCGCGACAGCCGGCTCGCGCCGACAGAGGTACTGGCCGCGGCCGTCGCCGACGCAGGGGTCGGCACGCTGATCAACGCGAGCGCGGTCGGCTATTACGGCGACACCAGAGACCGCGTGGTCGACGAGAACGATGCCGCCGGGCGGGGCTTTCTCGCCCAGTTGTGCGTCGACTGGGAGGCGGCCACGTTGCCCGCGCAGTACGAAGGCGCCCGGGTAGTGCTGGCCCGGACGGGTGTCGTGCTGGCCCCCTCGGGCGGCGCCCTGCGGATGATGCGGCCGGTGTTCTCGGTGGGCCTGGGCGCTCGACTGGGTAGCGGCCGTCAGTACATGTCGTGGATCAGCCTTGAAGACGAGGTCCGGGCACTGCTGTTCGCCATCTCCAATCCAACGTTGTCCGGTCCGGTCAACCTGACCGGACCGGCGCCGGTGACCAACGCAGAGTTCACCACCGCCTTCGGCCGGGCGGTCAACCGCCCGACGCCGATGGCCGTGCCGGGGTTCGCGGTCCGCGCCGCACTCGGAGAATTTGCCGACGAGGGTCTGCTCACCGGTCAGCGCGCCATTCCGACAGCCTTGGAACAAGCGGGTTTTCAGTTCCACCACAACACAATTGGCGAGGCACTCGATTACGCCACGGCCCGTCGTGAACAGGACTAGATACCTCCGCTGAACCCATTCCCGACCAGCGGTTTCTGCGGTATCTTGCTTCCGGCGTGATTAGCCGACACGACGGACAGGTGGAGAAGCGTGACTGCCTCGGTTTTTCATGACGTGAAAAAGGAGGGGCCGCTGTATGCACTCTTCCTCAACTGCACCCTGAAGAAGGGGCCGGAGGTTTCCAATACCGAGGCGCTGTGCAATCTGCTCATCGAACGACTACGAGCCCACGAACCGGACATCGAAACCGAGATCGTCCGCGTCGTGGACTACAACGTCAAGCCCGGTATCGGAAACGACGAAGGCGACGGCGACGAATGGCCAATGATTCTGGAAAAAGTCAAGCGCTGCAACATCATTGTGCCCGCCATGCCGATCTGGATGGGCGTGCGGTCGTCGGTGATGCAGCGCGTGATCGAGCGTCTGGACGGCACCACCAAGACGGTGATGTGTGAGCGCACCGGCCAGTTCCCGTTGTACGGAACGGTCGCGGGCTGTGTGGTCACCGGCAACGAGGACGGCAGCCACGACTGCGTCGCGAACACCTTCGCAAACCTGTTGCACTTCGGAGTGACCGTGCCGCCCAACACCGATCTCTACTGGGTCGGCGATGCCGGGCCGGGAGCCAGCTATATCGAGGCGGGCGGCGAACTGTCGCCGTATGTGCGGCGCAACGCCGAACTGACCGCGCTCAACCTGCTCTTCGGCGCGAAGCTGCTGCGGGACAACCCGTACACCGTCAACATCGCCCGGCACAACGCGATCATGATGCAGCGCAACGAAGTCAAGGCCGCCGCGATGAAGCTTGCGATCAGCTACCTGCGCGAGAACATGCCGGACTGAGCACTCGTCGAGCAGCGACGCGGCAATGCAGGGTGATCCGCTCCCGAGTATCAGCGAGGCCGACGCGACCGGGCGCGTCGCCGATCTCTACGACGACATCCGCAAGACCCTGGGGATGTCTTTCGTCAACCTGGTGTGGCGTCACCTGGCGTCCATTCCAGACGGCCTGGAGTGGACCTGGGCGACGATGAAGCCGCTGTTCGCCAACGGCACCGTGTACTCGGAGGCCGACGCGCTGCGCGCCGCACCGGATCTGCCGCCGGTGCCCCGGTTCTCCACCGCGGCGCTCCGTGCGGTCGGAATTGACGCCGATCAAGAAATGGCGATCAGAGCAACCCTTTCCGGCTACGACAGGGGTAACCCGCTGAACACGGTGGCATTTTGCGCAGTGCTGGCCCGCCTGAACGGATCCACACCATCGCCGTGCCCACCGGTGCGCCCACCGTCCCGTGCACCTTCGGCGCTACCTGTGCCTCCGCCACTGAATTTCGACCAGATGCCGACCCATGTTGCGGAATTGGTGCGCAGCGTCAACCTGATCGGAGCGCGCGGGCAGGAACAAACCCTGCAGGTCAGCCTGCCCAGAAATCTGGCCCGTTGGCCCAGCATGTTGGTGCTCTACTACGCGGCCCTGCAGCCGCTGCACGACAGCGGGTCACTGCTCACCGCCGTCGACTGTGTGGTTGACGACGCCAGGCGCCGCGGTGTCACAGTCAGCGGAGCCCTGGGCCGTACCGGCCTTCCCGAGCCCGCTACGACGGCCGCCGTGCGGGCTTCGCTGGAGCAGCTGATACCTCATGCGATGGGCCGCATGATTCCGGTGGTGAGTCTGCTGCTGCGGATGCTGCCAGCTGGTCCCCAAGAAAAAATCCGCTGATTGGAGAGGTGAAAGCATGGAGTTGACCGAATTGGTTGCGGGTCTCGGAGTGGCCGACGTGGTCGACGCGATGACGATGACGCATGCGCACCGTGCTCACATCATCGAGCTCGACAGCCCCGATCCCAGCCGGGTCCTCGTCGGCCCGGCGGTGACGATTTCCTATCTGCCGGTGCGGAAGGATCTGATGGATCCGGAGCGGCACAGCCTCGGACCGGCCATCTACCGGGCCGTCGCCGAACATGATCCCGCTGGGGCGGTGCTCGTGATGGCCTCCAACGGCTATCAACACACGTCGCTGGGCGGGGGCACCAAGCTCAGCCGGGTGGAAAACCTCGGCATGGCAGGCATTCTCGCCGATGGCAAGCTCCGCGACTACGAAGAGCTGAACACCTACCGGTTCGCCACCTACAGCCGCGGCGAGACGGTGCGGGCCGGCGGGAACGAAGTCCAGCCCTACCTGGCCGACGTCCCGATCGCCGTCGGTGGCGTCACCGTCGTACCCGGCGACGTCATCTTCGCCAAAGGTTCGACGGCCGTGGTGATTCCGGGCGGTGAGGCCGAAGCGATCCTGACCAAGGCGCGCAACATCATGCACAAGATGGACGCCGCCAAAGAAAGCCTCAAGCGCGAAGACCCCGAGACAGTCCTCAGTCAGGGCAGCGGCGAACTGTGAGCGCGCCGGCGAACACCAGCGAACAGCTGGTCGCCGCCCTGGCCGCCGAAGGCGTCGAGTACGTCTTCGGCATTCCGGGCGATGAAAACCTGCATTTCATGGAGGCGCTCCGCAAAGACGGCCGGATCACTTTCGTGCTCTTTCGCCACGAACAGGCCGCCGGTTTCGCCGCGGCCGCCTACGGGCGGCTCACCGGCAAGCTCGCCGTCGCCATGTCGACCCTGGGCGCCGGTGCCATGAACCTGACGACGCCGGTGGCCCACGCCTATTTGGCGGCTATGCCGATGCTGGTGATCACGGGGCAGAAGGCGGTGCGCGACAACAGGATGGGCCAGTACCAGCTGGTCGACGTGGTCGATGTGATGCGCCCGATCACCAAGTTCGCCGCCAAGATCCCATCCGGTCCGATGGCCGGGTCGCTGGTGCGCCAGGCGATGATGTCAGCACTGGAAGGGCGTCAGGGTCCGGCGCACCTCGAGTTGCCCGACGATGTGGCCCGGGATTCCGAACTCGGCCCGTCAGTCCCGTGCCGGCACAGCCAGATCCCGGTTGCAACCCAGGAGAGCATCGACGCCGCGGCCCAACTGATTCACCAGGCACGCCGGCCACTGATCATGGTCGGCGGCGGCACCCGCGCCAACCGCCCCGAGGTCGCGGCGGCCGTGCGGGAACTGATCGACAAGACTCAGATCCCATTCGTCGCGACGATGATGGGCAAAGGCGTCGCCAACGAGGATCACCCCCGCTACGTCGGGTGTTCGATCATGCCCGCCGATTACCCGAACTGCGCTATCCAGGCCGCCGATCTGATCCTCAACATCGGTCATGACGTCATGGAGAAGCCCACTCTGTTCATGCGGGCCGACGGCACCCAGACCGTCATCCACCTCAATCCCTTTGCCGCCAGAGGCGACAACAGCTACTTCCCCCAAGCTCAGATCGTCGGTGAGATGGCCGATGCCGTGCAACGGCTCACCGCACAGCTGGCCCCTGATCCCGACTGGGATCACGACGGCTTCCTCCGACTGGCCGAGCAGACACGGCGCAGTATCCAAGACTCGGCAACCGACACGTCGTTTCCGGCCAAGCAGGGCCATCTCATCGCAACATTGCGGGACTTCATGGCCGACGACGACATCCTGTCACTCGACAACGGTATTCACATGATGTGGGCGACAAGGAATTTCAATGCCCGCCAACCCAACACCATGTTGATCGACCACGCTCTTGGATCGATGGGGATCAGCCTGCCGGCCGCCATCGCGGCCAAGCTCGTCCATCCCGCACGCAAGGTTGTGGTGCTCACCGGCGACGGCGGGTTTGCGATGAACATCCAGGATCTCGAGACAGCGGTGCGGCTGCGGCTGGATCTGATTGTGGTGGTGTTCAACGACAAGAGCCTGGGGATGATCGCGATGAAACAGGTTGCCGACGGTTACCAGCGGTACGGCGTCGATTTCGACAACCCCGACTTCGTCGCCCTGGCACGCAGTTACGGCGCCACCGGGCACCGACTGCAGGACCCGGCCCAGTTCCGTGCCCTGCTCGAAAAGGCCGCCGCAGCCGGCGGCGTGCACATCATCGATGCCCCGGTGGACCCGCATGCGAACCTCGCCCTGATGCAGGAGATGCGGTCGGTCGACTGTGCGGGTGTCGTTTAGCCTCAGGTGGCCTGCGTCCCCGAATCACTGTCCCGCCAAGGCCATTTGCCGGTCATCTCCACGGTCAGCGAAAGGCTCAGGAAGGTCCGGATGGCCACGACGCCGGCCAGTGCCGCGACGTGCTGTGTGTTGGGGGTGACGACGATCGTCTTGACGATGTCACCGGCCACCAGAAATTCCAGGCCGATCAGAATCGAGCGTCCCAGGTTGTTGCGGAGGTCGCGGTAGGCCTGATCCGGCGAGCGCGGAAACCGTTTGAGGAAGAGCCCACAGGCGATCACGCAACCGATCACGATCACCGACACTCCTGCGACGTCGATGGCAGAGCCGACGTGGTCCACGATCTGCAGCAGAACCATGGCAGGCAGATTAGCGGTGGTGGAGCCGCTGGGCGGGCGCTTCGCGTAACGTCGTTGGAGTGACGGGTTCAATCCGGTCCAGCCCCGCCCCGATCGACGTACGGCAGCTCGGCCCGATCGACTACCGCGACGCCTGGCAATTGCAACGCGATCTTGCCGACGCACGGGTCGCCGGTGGTTCCGACACACTGCTGCTGCTCGAACACCCCGCGGTCTACACCGCCGGCCGACGCACCGAATCGCAGGAACGGCCGGTGGATGGCACCCCGGTCGTCGACACCGATCGCGGCGGCAAGATCACCTGGCACGGCCCCGGCCAGTTGGTGGGCTACCCGATCATCGGACTGGCCGAGCCCCTCGACGTGGTGAACTACGTGCGGGTCCTCGAGGAGGCGCTGATCAAGGTGTGTGGCGATCTCGGCCTGGAAACCGGGCGGGTGGACGGACGCTCCGGGGTGTGGGTTGCCGGCCGGCCCGCCCGGAAGGTAGCGGCGATCGGGGTGCGGGTGGCGCGCTCGACGACGTTGCACGGGTTCGCGCTCAACTGCGACTGCGACCTGGCGTCATTCACCACGATCGTGCCGTGCGGGATCACCGACGCCGGAGTCACGACGTTATCCGTCGAACTCGGCCGCCGCGTCGCCGTCGACGACGTCCGGGCCGCGGTCGCCGATGCCGTGTGCGACGCCCTGAATGGTCTGTTGCCGGTACGGGATCACGTGGCCGGCCGCGTAGCATCGACTATGTGACTGTCGCTCCGGAGGGTCGGAAACTGCTGCGCCTGGAAGTGCGCAATGCCCAGACTCCGATCGAGCGCAAGCCGCCGTGGATCAAGACTCGGGCCCGGATGGGACCGGAGTACACCGAACTCAAGAGCCTCGTCCGGCGCGAGGGCCTGCACACCGTGTGCGAAGAGGCCGGCTGCCCCAACATCTTCGAATGCTGGGAGGACCGCGAGGCGACCTTCCTGATCGGCGGCGACCAGTGCACCCGCCGCTGCGATTTCTGCCAGATCGACACCGGCAAGCCCGCCGACCTCGACCGCGACGAGCCGCGCCGGGTGGCCGAAAGCGTACAGACGATGGGCCTGCGCTACGCCACCATTACCGGCGTCGCCCGCGACGACCTGCCCGACGGCGGCGCCTGGTTGTACGCCGAAACGGTGCGGGCGATCAAGGAGCTCAACCCGTCAACCGGTGTTGAACTGCTGGTTCCGGACTTCAACGGCGAACCGACCCGCCTGGCCGAGGTCTTCGAATCCCGGCCGGAAGTGTTGGCGCACAACGTCGAAACGGTGCCGCGCATCTTCAAGCGAATCCGTCCGGCCTTCACCTACCGGCGCAGTCTGGACGTGCTCACCGCGGCGCGTGACTTCGGCCTGGTCACCAAGAGCAACCTGATCCTCGGCCTGGGTGAAACTCCCGACGAGGTGCACACCGCGCTGGCCGACCTGCACAATGCCGGCTGCGACATCGTCACCATCACTCAGTATCTGCGGCCGACGGCGCGCCACCATCCGGTGGAACGCTGGGTGACACCGGATGAATTCGTCGAGTTCGCGCGATTCGCCGAAGGACTGGGCTTCGCCGGGGTCTTGGCCGGGCCGCTGGTTCGCTCCTCCTACCGGGCCGGCCGACTCTACGAGCAGGCCCGCGCGTCGCGAACCTCGGCGCCCGGATAACCGGCGCATACGTATCCTTGACAACTATGGCGAAATCCCGAACTGCTGCTGAGAACAAGGCCGCCAAGGCCGAGGCGGCGGCCGCCCGCAAGGCTGCTTCCAAACAACGCCGAGCTCAGCTGTGGCAGGCGTTCAACATGCAGCGCAAGCAGGACAAGCGCCTGCTGCCGTACATGATCGGCGCGTTCGTGCTGATCGTGGCCGTCAGCGTGGCCGTCGGCGTGTGGGCCGGCGGACTGACCATGATCATGATGATCCCGATCGGTCTGCTGCTCGGCGCACTGGTGGCGTTCATCATCTTCGGCCGACGGGCCCAGCGCAGCATTTTCAAGCAGGCCGAAGGTCAGACCGGCGCAGCCGCATGGGTGCTGGACAACCTGCGGGGCAAGTGGCGGGTGACGCCCGGAGTGGCCGCGACAGGACACTTCGACGCGGTGCACCGGGTGATCGGCCGGCCCGGCGTCATCCTGGTCGGCGAGGGCTCGGCGACTCGCGTCAAACCATTGCTCGCACAGGAGAAGAAGCGTACGGCGCGGGTGGTCGGCGAAGTGCCGATCTACGACATCATCGTGGGCAACGGCGACGGCGAGGTTGCGCTGGCAAAGCTGGAGCGCCACCTGAACCGCCTTCCGGCCAATATCACCGTCAAGCAGATGGATACATTGGAATCCCGACTGGCCGCACTCGGGTCGCGGGCCGGCGCCGCGATGATGCCAAAAGGACCGCTGCCGAACTCCGGAAAAATGCGCGGCGTGCAGCGCACCGTGCGCCGCAAGTAATTCGTCACCGCGCGGTTCAACCCCTCGACCGCCCGCCCAATTGAATTCAATCGACAATGACCTATAATTTCGCCGCTTTCATAGCTGTGTACGCGTCCTTCACCGATTCCGGACACCGCTCTACCCACTGACTGCCTGGGCTTTCTGCACATCGCCGGATATCTTCGCGCTGTAAAGCCGTTTTACAAATACGCGACAAATACCGCGAAAAGCCATTTATGTATAGCCGCTTCACATTGACGTCGAAGGTAATAAGTTATTTATAACGTTTTGATAAACTAGTGTGAATCTTGCCATAACTCGCCGTACGTTTGCGCCTGATATTTCGGGCAAATTCGAAGCGACTCGTCGGTAGCCGGGTCTCTACGGTGGGAGGACAGCAGTGTCGTTTGTGATCGTTTCGACGGAGACTGTGGCGGCGGCCACCTCGAATCTGGCAAGCATCGGGTCCGCAATCACCGAAGCCAACGCTGCGGCAACGACGGCCACGACGGAGGTGCTGGCCGCCGGTGCCGACGAAGTGTCGGCGGCCGTCGCGGCGCTGTTCAGCGGGCACGGCGAGATGTACCGCTCCGTCAGCGCCCAGGCGACGGCATTTCACGAGGAATTCGTGCGCATCCTGAGCGCGGGCGGCATCGCCTACGGCAGTGCGGACGCGGTCAACGCCTCGTTGCAGACGATCCAGCAGAACCTGCTCGGGGCGATCAACGCCCCCACTCAGACGTTGCTCGGCCGACCGCTGATCGGTAACGGCGCCAACGGGTTGCCCGGTACCGGACAGAACGGCGGAGCGGGTGGCCTGCTGTTCGGCAATGGCGGCAACGGTGGCTCGGGGGCGATCGGCCAAAACGGCGGCACCGGTGGCGCCGCCGGCCTGTTCGGTAACGGCGGGGCCGGCGGAGCCGGCGGACGGGGCGCGAACGGAGGCGCCGGAGGCACCAGTGGGTGGTTGTACGGCAACGGCGGGTCCGGCGGTATCGGCGGACTGGGGCTCGGCGGGTCCGGCGGAGCCGGTGGGGCCGGTGGCAACGCGATGGGCCTGATCGGAACTGGCGGCGCCGGCGGAACGGGTGGACTCGGCACGGTCGGTGGTGCCGGCGGCAGCGGCGGCAGCGGCGGCCTGCTCTTCGGTGTCGGCGGCAACGGCGGCGCGGGCGGCGTCGGTGCCGGCGGGGTCGGTGGGGCCGGCGGTAACGGCGGCAACGTCTTCGGGCTCATCGGCAACGGCGGCGCGGGCGGCGTCGGCGGACAAACCGGCGACGGAACGGTAGCGGCACCGGCCGGTGGCAACGGCGGTACCGGCGGGTGGCTGTTCGGCAACGGCGGCGCCGGTGGCGCGGGCGGATACAACATCTTCGGGGGCCCGGGCGGCGCGGGCGGCGCCGGCGGCAACGTGCTCGGCCTGATCGGCGACGGCGGTGCCGGTGGCGCCGGCGGGTACACCACGACGGGCGTTGCCGGGGCCGGAGGTGCCGGCGGCGGCAGCGGGCATCTGCTGGGCAACGGCGGAATCGGCGGGAACGGCGGCATGGCGACCGCCGCCGGAGGCACCGGCGGGTCCGGCGGCGCGGGCGGCAACGCGCTCACCGTCATCGGCAACGGCGGGGGTGGCGGTCTCGGCGGCAATGGTGTTGCGGGCAGCGGTGGCGCCGGCGGCAGCGGCGGCAACGGCGGCCTGGTGATCGGCTTCGGCGGCAATGGCGGAGCCGGCGGCCTCGGTGCCGCCGGGTTCGGCGGGGTCGGCGGCAACGGCGGCAATGCGATCGGACTGATCGGCGATGGCGGCGCCGGCGGCGTCGGCGGACAGAGCGCTACCGCCATCACACAGGCAGCGGCCTCCGGCGGCAACGGTGGCACCGGTGGTCTGTTGTTCGGCAACGGCGGAGCGGGCGCCGCCGGCGGGTACAACACGCTCGGCGGAGCGGGTGGCGCCGGCGGTCGCGGCGGCAGCGTGCTGGGACTGATCGGTGACGGCGGGGCCGGCGGGGCCGGCGGGGCCACCACGAACGGAACGGGCGGTACTGGCGGCGGCGGCGGTGTCAGCGGGCGCCTGTTCGGAAACGGCGGACTGGCCGGCAACGGCGGCACCGCGACCAGCGTCGGTGGCACCGGCGGGGTCGGCGGCTCCGGCGGCAACTCGGTCGCGCTGGTCGGCAACGGCGGAGCCGGCGGGGTCGGCGGTTACGGCGTATTCGGCAGCGGCGGGGCCGGCGGCAGTGGCGGTACCAGCGGTCTGCTCTTCGGCTTCGGCGGCAACGGCGGACTCGGCGGCATCGGCGGTGGCGTAGCCGGGGTCGGCGGGGCCGGCGGCAACGGCGGCGGAGCGGTGGGGCTTATCGGCAACGGCGGCAACGGCGGACTGGGCGGCTTCGGCTTCACCGGCGGCGCGCACGGCGGTAGCGGTGGCAACGGCGGCGTGCTGTGGGGCAACGGTGGCGACGGCGGCGGGGGCGGCCAGCTCGGCGGTGCCGGCGGTAACGGCGGCAACGCCGGGATGTGGTTCGGCAACGGCGGGGCCGGCGGTGATGGTTATGCCGGCGACAACGGCGTCATCAAAGGCGGCAACGGGGGCAGCGGCGGTCGCGCCGCCTCCGGAATCGGTTTCGGCGGCAACGGTGGCAGCGGTGGTCTCAACGCGGGCGCCGGCGGCGGCACCGGCGGTGCCGGCGGCCAGGGCAGCGCGCTGCCAGGAACGGGCGGCAGCGCCGGCGCCAACGGGTGAGCGTCAGCGGCGTAGCACCGCGGTCCTGGTCAACCGGTCCTGCAAGCCCCGCCCGTCGGAATCGGTGAACAGCGGCGGGACCACCAGGAAGATCAGCAATCCGCGGACCAGCGCACGGCCGATGCCGATCGGCAGCCGGCCGTCCGTTGCCGCCACCTGAATCCGCAGCGCAAGCTGACCCGGCGAGAATCCGAACAGCCGCACCGACACCGCGCCGATCACCAGCCACACCAGCGCTTGCACCGTCGACAACAACGCGTCGGAAATTGCTCCAAAGGTCAGCGCGAGCAGCGCCAGCCCGCCGGCGATCAACCAGTCGACCAGTAATGCCAACAGGCGGCGTCCCATGGGAGCCACCGAACCCGGGCCGGTCCGCGGCAGGCCGAGCGTTTCGCCGGGGTAACCGGCAGGTGATTCCGGCGTCATCGACGGTGTCCGGCGAAGTCGGCCGCCCGTGGTTGGCATCGCCCATTCAGCATCGACGGCGGACCAGTTACGATCTTGCGGGCCATGGCCTTCACAATAGGGCCCGGCGGTCACCGGGCGCTGTTGCGGCCGCTGTGGTACGTAACCTCTGCGCAACACGGGGTTGACTGACGGGCAACAACTGCTCCCTAGCGTCGGCCGCGAATCACCAAGTAAAGGAGCCTTCACGTGACGGAAAAGACGCCCGACGACGTCTTCAAACTTGCCAAAGACGAAAACGTCGAGTTTGTCGACGTCCGTTTCTGCGACCTGCCCGGCATCATGCAGCACTTCACCATTCCGATCTCGTTCTTCGACAACAGCGTGTTCGAGGACGGCCTGGCCTTCGACGGCTCGTCGATCCGTGGTTTCCAGTCGATCCACGAGTCCGACATGCTGCTGCTGCCGGACCCGGAGACGGCCCAGATCGACCTGTTCACGCAGGCCAAGACGCTGAACCTGAACTTCTTCGTGCACGACCCGTTCACCCTCGAGCCGTACTCCCGCGACCCGCGCAACGTCGCCCGCAAGGCCGAGAACTACCTGATCAGCACCGGTATCGCCGACACGGCGTACTTCGGTGCCGAGGCCGAGTTCTACATCTTCGACTCGGTGAGCTTCGACTCGCGCACCAACGGCTCGTTCTACGAGGTGGACGCCATCTCGGGTTGGTGGAACACCGGTGCAGCCAACGAGGCCGACGGCAGCCCCAACCGCGGGTACAAGGTCCGCCCCAAGGGTGGCTACTTTCCGGTGGCGCCCGTCGACCACTACGTCGACCTGCGCAGCAAGATGCTGCAGAACCTGATCGCGGCCGGCTTCAGCCTGGAGAAGGGCCACCACGAGGTGGGCACCGGCGGCCAGGCCGAGATCAACTACAAGTTCAACACGCTGCTGCACGCGGCCGACGACATGCAGCTGTACAAGTACATCGTCAAGAACACCGCCTGGGCCAACGGCAAGACGGTGACGTTCATGCCCAAGCCGCTGTTCGGTGACAACGGCTCCGGCATGCACACCCACCAGTCGCTGTGGAAGGACGGCAGCCCCCTGATGTACGACGAGACCGGTTACGCCGGGCTGTCGGACACCGCCCGCCACTACATCGGTGGCCTGCTGCACCACGCCCCGTCGCTGCTGGCGTTCACCAACCCGACGGTGAACTCCTACAAGCGTCTGGTGCCGGGCTATGAGGCCCCGATCAACCTGGTGTACAGCCAGCGGAACCGGAGTGCGTGCGTGCGTATCCCGATCACCGGCAGCAATCCCAAGGCCAAGCGCCTCGAGTTCCGTTGCCCCGACTCCTCGGGTAACCCGTACCTGGCGTTCGCGGCGATGCTGATGGCCGGCCTGGACGGCATCAAGAACAAGATCGAGCCGCAGGCGCCGGTCGACAAGGACCTCTATGAGCTGCCGCCGGAGGAGGCTGCGAACATCCCGCAGGCACCGACTCAGCTCTCCGCGGTGATCGACAAGCTCGAGCAGGACCACGAGTACCTCACCGAGGGCGGCGTGTTCACGCCCGACCTCATCGAGACGTGGATCAACTTCAAGCGGGAGAACGAGATCCTGCCGGTGCAGATCCGGCCGACCCCGTACGAGTTTGCGCTGTACTACGACGTCTAAGTGACGTCGAAGTCCACGCCGGTCCTACAGCCTGAGTAGGCCAGGACAGCGACGAGCCACCCGCGCCGCGATCGCTTCGCCGATCGCCGCGCGGGTGGTTTCGTTTGTGCGCCGGGACCAACGGCCGCCGGCAAGCACCATGGTGCAAGCGCGGCGGTTATGAGATTCTGCCGATGTGCCTGCTCCGCCGGCCGCTGCTCCTTCGGGAGTGGTGACGTTCCTCTTCACCGATATCGAGGGCTCCACCCGTCGGTGGGAGGCTGACGCCGCTGCGATGCGCGCCGCTCTGAGCGCTCATGACGAGGTATTGCACCACACGATCCAGACCCACGGCGGCTTCGTGTTCAAGCACACCGGCGACGGTGTCTGTGCGGCCTTCGCCTCGCCCTGCTCCGCCGTGGAAGCTGCGGTGGCTGCACAGCGGAAGCTGGACCTGCCGGTGCGAATGGGGTTGGCCACCGGTGAAGCCGAACTGCGCGAGGCCGATTATTTCGGGGTGGTGCTCAATCGTGCGGCGCGGGTCATGGCCGCCGGGCATGGCGGGCAGATCCTGTTGGCCGAGTCGACCGCATGTCTGCTGAGCGGCGTGGACCTCATCGATCTGGGACCACGACGGTTGCGGGATCTCCCCGTGCCGGTCGGCCTGTTTCAGGTCCGGGCTGCGGGCTTGCGGACGGAGTTTCCGCCGTTGCGGGCGCTGGATACGGGTCCGGGAAATCTGCGGCCCACCGGCACGAGTCTGATCGGGCGCGAAGCCGACGTCGCCGCGGTCGCACCTACGCGAGACCCTTGGCGACCAGGCTTTCGAATCGCTCGCCCGGGCGGGCGAACTGATGACCACCAACGCCCCCGTGACGTACGCCTGCGACCAAATCGACCAGACCCGAACAGAACTCGAACACTTCGTCTAGAACGCGGACCGCCCGTCGAAGGTGCCCTGCCCCGAGCGGTTTGAGGGAGTCATTCCGACATCTCCGAGATCACACTGCAGAGCGCGGTGCAGTTCAGATAACCTCGCCTACGCTTGACACCGGACCACTATGTTGCGCCGGAACGGACCAAGCCAGTGCCTGAGGATGCATTTTTCGAATCTGGCGGAATACGTTGCGCAGCTGACCTTTACCGGCCCGACACTGGTGAGGAGAAGGCGCCGTGCGTAGTGATGGGACATGGGGGTAGCGGCACCAAGCGACTCGGACTCCCCCGCTACGCCGAACGGTTCGCCGCAGCGGGGCTGGCCGTCCTGGCGTTCGATTACAGGCACTTCGGAGCCAGCGCCGGCGAGCCGCGACAAGTCATCAACATCGCAGAACAACACGAAGACTATCGGGCAGCGGTGCGCTTCGCGCGGGATCTTTCGGGCGTCGACCCGGCCCGGATCGCGCTGTGGGGCACCTCCCTCAGCGGGGCCACGTATCGACGGTGGCCTCCGAAGACCCGGCTATCGCTGCGGTGGTCGCGCAGGTTCCCGTCATCGACGGCTGGCATCGCGGCCGTGGCTTACGTCAACGGCTGACCTGGGATATCACTTGGCGCACAGCACAATTCACTGCCGCGGCCCTGCGAGATATCGTCCACGACCGGGCCGGACGGGCACCGTACCTGGTGCCGGTGGTCGACGAACCCGGTCACGTCGCGGTATTCACCGAACCCGACGCGAAGGCAGTGTTCGACGAACTCGGCGGCGAATCCGTAGGCTGGCGTAACGCGTTGGCGCCACGCATGATCTTCGGCCTGCCTCGCTACCGCACCGGGACTGCTGAAAGACTGCACATGCCGGTTCTGATGTGTCTCGCAGACCGGGATTTACAGGCTTCAGCCACCTTCGCGGCCAAGCTCGCGGCGCGCATGCCGAACGTGGAGATCCATCATTATCCGGTCGGCCACTTCGACGTCTACCTGGAACCTCTGCGCAACGAGATCGCTTGCACGCAAGCCGAATTCCTGCACCGCCAACTAAGCCGATGAATGCGGTGATCCGCCTTTACCCGCTGAACAGCTAAGCGGTGCGGGTCAGTTCATCGGCCGGCTGCGGCAGCGCCTCCTCAGCCGCAGCGAACCAGCCGAGATATCCCAGCCCGGCACCGATCGCGGTGTAAACAGCGGCCTCGGTCCACATGTACCCGACGCCCCATCTTCTGCCGAGAAAAGTCGGCTCGCTGACCAGGCCGGCCGACGTCGCCATCGCGTACCCCGCGTGCGCCCAGCCCAATGCCCCGAAGAAGCCCGATAGGAATTTGCAGACTTCGCGATTCATGGCCAATCCTCCCGCCACCATGTCAGAGACGAATTCAATCGTCAGCTGCGCTAGGCAGGCTCGCCAAGAGTCCTTAGTCCCCCACCTGACCCCCACAGTTTCCGCCCAGCGACGGCTGACAGGATCGGAGGCCCACCCACACCCCGACGGCAGGAGTCCCCATGACCGTATTCAGCGGGTTGCCGGCGCACGTGCTGCTCGTTCATTTCCTGGTCGTGCTGGTGCCACTGACCGCGGTGCTCGAGATGCTCTGCGCGTTGTGGCCGGCCGTGCGCCGCGGGCAGATCGTATGGCTCAATGTGGCGCTGTCGATCGTCGTCATGGTGTTGACGCCGATCACCGTCGAGGCCGGTGAGTGGCTCTACGATCTGCGCCGCAACCCCGACCCGATCCTGGAGCAACACGCGGAGCGCGGCAGCTGGATGGTCTATTTCGCCGTGGCCCTACTGGTCGTCGCCATCGCGCTGGCCGTGCTGCACGTGGTCGAACGCCGATCCGACGAGCCACGGCGGGTCGCCAAAGCTGTCGTCTCAGTGCTCGCGGTGGTGGTGGGCATCGCGTCGATGATCCAGATCTACCGGGTCGGTGACACCGGCGCCCGCTCGGTGTGGGGCAACGAGATTGCGCATCTGCGTCAGGTCACCAACAAGAAGTGACGGCCCGCATCAATTGACCGAGATGGTCGAGCGCGCCGGCATATTCGTGCTCGGGCGGGGTGCCGTAGCCGACCACGATTCCTGCGCTACGCGATCCGGCGCCGTGCCAGAACGGGGCCAGACCCGTCAGTGCGACGTTGCGCCCGCGTGCGAGCTGCAACGCAGCGGTCTCGGCGCGATCCGCCGGCAGCGAGATCACGGCGTGTAGTCCGGCGGAAATGCCCTGCACCGCCATCTCGGGTGCGCAGCCGGCCAGGCATTCCACCAGCGCGTCGCGGCGATCGCGGTATCGGCGACGCATGCGCCGCACGTGGCGGTCCAGCGCGCCAGACTCGATCAGCTCCGCCAGCGCCAACTGCGCCAACACATCTGTGCCTCGGTCGGCCCGCCGCTTGGCTTCGGTCACCGCCTCGACCAGCCCGCCGGGCACCACCAGCCAGCCCAGCCGCAGCCCCGGCGCCAGGCTCTTGCTGGCGCTTCCGGCGTAGACGACCTGTTCGGGGGCAAGGCCCTGCAGTGCGCCGACGGGGTGGCGGTCATACCGGAACTCACCGTCGTAGTCGTCTTCGATGAGATATGCGCCGCGCTCCGCGGCGATCCGGGTGAACGCGGTGCGCCGGCGGGCGTCGAGCGTCATCCCCAGCGGAGCCTGGTGGGCCGGGGTGAGCACCGCCGCTGCCGCCGATACCGGCCATCCGTCGGGGTTCGCGCCACTTTCGTCGACATCGAGGGGATGGACCGTGAGTCCGGCCGACTCGGCGATCGCGCGGTGGTCGGGAAGACAGGGGTTCTCCAGCGCAACCGATCGGGCACCACCGCAGGCCAGCGCGTCGCATACCAGCCGTAAGCCCTGCGTGAATCCACTGCAGATCACGATCTGCTCGCTGCTGGTGAGCACGCCCCGAACCCGGCCCAGATAGTCCGCCAGCACCGCACGCAGACGCGCGGACCCGCGCGGGTCACCCGGGCCGAGTTCGGCGTGTGCGGTGACGTGCAGAGCGCGCCGCAGCGCACGCAGCCATTCCTCGCGCGGGAACATACTCAGATCCGGACGGCCCAACCGGAAATCAGCTACGACACGCGGCGCGGCAGGTTGGGCGCTGGCACGGGCCGGCGCCAACGAACCCTGTGCCACTTCGGTTGCCGCGCCCGGCCGGGTCCGCAGGTATCCCTCGGCCGCGAGTTGCGAGTACACCTCCACGACGGTTCCGCGGGCGATCTCGAGTTGCGTCGCCAACGCCCGCGAGGACGGCAACCACTGTCCGGGAGCCAGACGACCGTCCCGGATCGCTTGTCGCAGCGCTTTTTCCAGTGCCACCCGGCGGCCCCGGCCGGGTGGCAGGTCCAGGTGGAGATCAAGCCCTCCGGGCTCACTGGTCCATGAAATAGACATCGAATTGGACCTTATCGATGAACTGGTTCTTTCGTAAGGTCGCAGACATGACGGCACCCACCGCAACACGTCGACGTCTCGACCGGACGGCAAGCCTGACGGCGCAGGTCAACGCGGCTCAGCGCGCCGCGGAATCCATGCGCCCACCCAGTCGCCGGCTGATCGAGGACCCACAGTCCCGCCACTTCGTCGAGCATCCGGCGTTGCGGGCCGCACTGGCGCACCCGGTTACCGCGGATGCCGCACTTCGGGTGTTCGACCGGGTATGGGGC
This sequence comes from Mycobacterium sp. TY814, assembly GCF_030755175.1. NCBI lineage: Bacteria > Bacillati > Actinomycetota > Actinomycetes > Mycobacteriales > Mycobacteriaceae > Mycobacterium > Mycobacterium sp. TY814. The sequence continues at coordinate 1,117,625 of NZ_JAUFRY010000002.1, read as the reverse complement.
GGCCTGCACGCCCACATCGCGCTGCGGGTGCGCTATGCCGACGACGCCTGCTCCGCTGCGGTCGACGCGGGCGTCGACCAGTTGGTGCTGCTCGGCGCGGGTTTCGACACCTCCTGCTTGCGGCTCGCCGACGCCGCGGTGACGGTGTTCGAGGTCGACGCACCCGCCACCCAGGCGCATAAACGGCCGGTGGTCGAGCGGCTCGCCCCATGTGCCCAAACCGTCTGGGTATCCTGCGATTTCGAGCACGACGTGCTACACCGGCGGCTGCTGGAGGCCGGCTTCGACCCCGTCCGGCCCAGTCTGATCGTCTGGCTCGGTGTCAGCATGTATCTCACCTCCGAGGCCATCGACGCGACTTTGAGCGACCTGCAGAAGCTCTGCGCGCCCGGCAGTCGATTGATCGTCGACTACCTCCGCGACGGTGTCGTCTCGGCTCGCACACCGTGGCCGGGCGCCAACCGCATCACCCGGTTGGTGGCCCGGCGCGGCGAGCCCTATCGCTCCGACTTCACCGAAGACGGTCTCGATGCTCTCCTCGCTCGCCACGGATTCCGATCGACCGAACACGTGGGTGTCGCCGGGCTGCTGAGGCGCTACGACCCGGCGAACAGGAGCCGGCTGGCCACCGATGACTGGCTGGCCGTCGCGACGGCGTATCGGCAGTGACGCCGGGAGCCTCAGAATTTGGGGCGATGCGCGATGATGCCGCGGGACATCCGCACCGGGGTTCCGTCCACCACCTCCACGACCTCCAGCCAGGCGCCCGGGGCCACGAAGTGCCGGCTGATGTCCTCGCGCTTCATCGAGATGACCAGCACGCCCGCGTCGGTCACCTCGAAGGTGTCGAAGGCACTGTAGTCACGGGCTTCTCCGTTGGCGAAAACGACCGTGAAAGCCATATTGGGAGTATCGCGGGCGGCCTCAGCCGTCGAGCGCGAGGTCCTCGCGAAAGCGCCGCAGCCCGTCGATCTTCTCGGACAGGGTCGCTTCCGGGCCGGCGTAGAACATCCACGGCATGGTGATGATGCCGGTGATGCCCGCTTCCTCGGCGCGCCGGTAGTGCTCGACGGTGAACGCGTCGGTCAGCGGGGTCAGGATGGTGAAACCCTCCATCGACAAACCGTTTTCGGCGCGCAGCTTCCGCAGCTTGTCCACCGCCTCGATTGCACGTTCGGTGTTGATCAGGTCCCCGATCCACCCGTCGTAGCGGGCGGCGCGGCGCAACGCGATGTCGCTGAGCCCGCCGACGTAGACCGGAATCGGGGGTGGCGTCGGCTGCATCTCCAGGCGCGGCGCGTGGTAGAACGTGCCGTCGAACTCGGTCCAGCCCGGCGACCACAGCTCGCGCATCAGGTCGATCATTTCCTCGGTCCGCTTGCCGCGCGCCGCGAACTGCTCCCCCATCAGCTCGAACTCCTCGCGGCACCAGCCCACCCCGATTCCGAGTTCGATCCGGCCCGACGCCAGAAGTGCCGCGGTGCCAATGGCTTTCGCCGCTGAATACGGATTGCGCATGGCTGGGATGTAGACCGTGGTGACGAACTTCAGCCGCGTCGTGACCTGCGCGAGGGCACCGACGAGCACCCACGGGTCGGGCCAGTCGGTGAAGGGCTGCCAGCGACGCGACCCGTCTTTGGTGTACGGGTAGGGCGTCTGCAGTGTCTCCAGGTTGACGACGTGATCGGGTATGCCCAACCCGTCGTAGCCGAGTTCGTCTGCGGCCTTGGCGATCTCGATGATGTCGGGCGTGTTCAGGAAGGCGCTGCTGACGTAGAACCTCACTGTCCATTCCCGCCGTCGCGCGCCCATGCCGGTTCGATGAAGACGCCTTCGGATTCGACGGTGATTCCCTCGGCATCTGAAATGAACCCGCGCGCAAACACTTTGACGCCCTCCCTGCGGTCTATCCAGGCTTCGGAGCGCAGCGGACCCAAGGGCGTGCCGCGCAGATACTTCACGGTGATCGTTCCGGTGAACCGTGCCTTGGAGAGGCCCTCGCTGGCCGCCTCACCGAGCATGTGGTCGAGCACCAGGGCGCTGACTCCGCCGTGCACCAGCTTCGGCGGCCCCTCGTAGGCCTGGCCGAGCATGAAGTCGGCCCAGCATCGTCCGCCGCCGTCGTGGTGTACCACCAACGGGGGCGCGATCGGGTTGCATGCGCCGACGACGGCGTTGCCCAACGGCAGCGGACGGCCGTCGACGCGGTAGCTCACCCCGACGGGCCGGGTGCGTTGCCGCAGCGACCGGGTGACCGCCTCGATCGCGGCCTGGGCCTGGGCGACGGTGTCGGCGTCGACCTCGGTGCGAACGGTGGCGTCGAGGAGGTCGCGGACAGCGTCGGCCAGCGGTGCGTACAGGGCGGTCACTCGGTCGGCTTCGGGCGCACTCAGCACCTCGAACAGGGCGCCCAGCGCTCCGGCATCCTGGGTCAACTTCCGAACACCTTGCGCACCACGGCTTTTGCCCGCCTTGTCACCCGAAGATAGTTGTCCAAAAATTCGCCGCCGTCGTCGTTGTGCCAGCCCGCCGCCACGGCGACGGCATTGAGCTGACGCCCCGGCCCGGGCAACTGGTCGGTGGGCTTGCCGCGGACCAGTACCAGGGCATTGCGGGCCCGCGTCGCCGTGAGCCACGCCTGGCGCAACAGTTCGACCTCTTCCTGGTCGACCAGACCGTATTCGGCGATGACATCCAGGGACTGCAGCGTGGACGTGTTGTGCAGAGCCTGGATCTCGTGCGCATGCCGGAGCTGCAGCAACTGCACCGTCCATTCGATGTCGGCCAGTCCCCCGCGCCCCAGCTTCGTGTGGGTGTTGGGATCGGCGCCGCGCGGCAACCGCTCGGACTCGATGCGCGCCTTGATGCGGCGGATCTCGTGCACCGCCTCGGCCGACACGCCGTCGGGCGGGTAGCGCGTCTTGTCGACCATCAGCAGGAAGCGCTGACCCAGTTCCAGGTCACCGGCCACGGCGTGGGCCCGCAGCAGCGCCTGAATCTCCCACGGCTGCGCCCACTGCGCGTAATAGGCCTCGTAGGACGCCAGCGTGCGGACCAGCGGACCGTTGCGACCCTCCGGTCGCAGGTTGGCATCGACCTCCAGCGGCGGGTCGACGCTGGGCTGGCCCAACTGCTTTCGGACCTGCTCGGCGATCGAGTTGGCCCATTTCATCGCGTGCGAATCCGCGGCGCCGTTGGCCGTTTCGCAGACAAACATGACATCGGCATCCGAGCCGTAGCCCAACTCGGCACCACCGAGGCGACCCATCCCGATCACCGCGATCACCGCGGGGGCGCGGCCGTCCTCGGGCAAATTGGCCCGGATCGTCGCATCCAGCGCGGCCTGCAGCACGGCCACCCAGATCGAGGTGAGCGCGGCGCACACGTCGGTGACCTCGAGCATGCCCAGCAGGTCCGCCGAGCCGACGCGCGCGAGCTCCCGACGGCGCAGGGTGCGGGCGGCGGCGATGGCCCGGGCCGGGTCGGCGTGGCGTCCCGCAGAGGCAACCAGCGCCCGCGCCACCGCGGCGGGTTCGGCCTCGAGCAGCATCGGGCCAGAGGGCCGGTCGCCGTAGTTCTGGATCACCTCAGGTGCGCGCATCAGCAGATCCGGCACGTAGGCGGAGGTGCCCAGCACATGCATGAGGCGCTTGCCCACCGTCGGCTTGTCGCGCAACGTCGCCAGGTACCAGCTCTGCGAGGACAGCGCCTCGCTGAGCCGCCGATACGCCAGCAGCCCGGTGTCCGGATCTGGGGCATAGGACAGCCAGTCCAGCAGGCGCGGCAGCAGCACGGATTGCACCCGGCCGCGCCGCCCACTCTGATTCACCAACGCCGACATGTGCTTCAGGGCAATTTGCGGGCCCTCGTAACCGAGCGCGGCCAGCTGACGCTCCGCCGCCTCGGACGTCATGCGGCCACCGACGATCTCCAGCCCGGCGTGGCCGATCGACTCCAGCAGCGGCTGGTAGAACAGCTTGGAGTGCAGCCGGGACACCCGGACGTTCTGGTGTTTGAGTTCCTCGCGCAGCACCCCGGCCGCGTCGTGGCGGCCGTCGGGCCGGATGTGCGCGGCGCGCGCCAGCCAGCGCACCGCCTCCTCGTCTCCGGGCTCGGGCAGCAGGTGGGTGCGCTTGAGCCGTTGCAGCTGCAGCCGATGCTCGAGCAGCCGCAGGAACTCGTAGGAGGCGATCATGTTCGCCGCGTCCTCGCGGCCGATGTAGCCCCCCTCGCCCAGCGCGGCCAGCGCGTCCACCGTGGACGCGACATGTAGTGATTCGTCGCCGCGTCCGTGTACCAGCTGCAGCAGCTGGGCGGCGAACTCGACATCACGAAGGCCACCGCTGCCGAGCTTCAGTTCGCGGCCGCGGATGTCGGCGGGCACCAGTTGCTCCACCCGGCGCCGCATGGCCTGCACCTCGGAGACGAAATCCTCACGCTCGCACGCCGTCCACACCATCGGCGTCAGCGCTTCGAGGTAGCGCCGGCCGAGTTCGGCGTCACCGACCGCGGCTCGCGCCTTCATCAGCGCCTGAAACTCCCAGGTCTTCGCCCAGCGCTGGTAGTAGGCGATGTGCGACTCGACCGTCCGGACCAATTCCCCGTGGCGCCCCTCAGGGCGCAGCGCGGCGTCCACCTCGAAGAACGCCGACGACGCGAGCCGCATCATCTCGCTGGCCACCCTGGTGGTGATCGCGTCCGCGCGCTCCCCGACGAAGATCACGTCTACGTCGCTGACGTAGTTCAGTTCGCGCGCACCGCATTTACCCATCGCGATGACGGCCAGCCGGGGTGGGGTGCGGTCGCCGCACACCGACTCTTCGGCCACCCGCAGTGCCGCGGCCAGCGCGGCGTCAGCGGTGTCGGCCAGCTGCGCGGCGACGGTGACGAACGGCAGCACCGGCTCGTCCTCGACCGTCGCGGCCAGGTCGAGTGCCGCGAGCACCAGCAGCTGGTCGCGGTACACCGAGCGCAGCCGGTGCACGATCGTGCCCGGCGCACCCGAGCATTCCTCGACGCAGCGCAGGAAGGTCTGGTTCAGCTTCTCGCGGCTGGGCAGTTTGACCTTGCCGCGCAGCAACTTCCAGGAATGCGGGTTGGCAATGACATGGTCACCCAGCGCCAGCGAGGAACCCAGCACGGCGAACAGCCGACCGCGCAGGCTGCGCTCGGTGAGCAGCGCAGTGCTCAGCTCGTCCCAGCCGGTGTCAGGGTTCTCGGACAGCCGGACCAGGGCGCGCAGTGCGGCGTCGGCATCGGGGGCACGCGAGAGCGCCCAGAGCAGATCGACGTGCGCCTGGTCGTCGTGTTTGTCCCAACCCAGCTGCGCCAGCCGGTCGCCCGCGGGCGGATCCATCAAGCCGAGCCGGCCGACGCTGGGCAACTTGGGTCGCTGCGTCGCGGGCTTGGTCACGACTCCCGCCGACGACGATGCATCGCGAAGCGATGAGAAGGAGTGGCGCCCACGATACTGACGGTAGCGCAACCGCTCCGGCGTGATTGCCGCCCGGGTTACAGCGACAGGTAGGAGCGCAGCTCGAACGGCGTGACGTGGCTGCGGTAGTTCTCCCATTCGCTGCGCTTGTTGCGCAGGAAGAAGTCAAAGACGTGCTCTCCCAACGCCTCCGCGACCAGTTCGGACGCCTCCATGGCGCGCAGCGCGTTGTCCAGGCTGGACGGCAACTCGCGGTAGCCCATGGTGCGGCGTTCCTCGGGCGTGAGGTCCCAGACGTTGTCCTCGGCCTGCGGGCCCAGCACGTAGCCCTTCTCCACCCCGCGCAGGCCGGCGGCCAGCAGCACCGCGAAGGCCAGGTAGGGGTTGCACGCGGAGTCGGGGCTGCGCACCTCGATCCGCCGGGAGGACGTCTTGTGCGGCGTGTACATCGGTACCCGCACCAACGCCGAGCGGTTGGCCGCGCCCCAAGACGCAGCGGTGGGGGCCTCGCCGCCGTGCACCAGCCGCTTGTAGGAGTTCACCCACTGGTTGGTCACGGCACTGATCTCCGAGGCGTGCTCGAGGATCCCGGCGATGAACGACTTGCCGACCTCCGACAACTGCAGCGGATCGTCGTCACTGTGGAAAGCGTTGACGTCGCCTTCGAAAAGGCTCATGTGGGTGTGCATCGCAGAACCCGCGTGCTGGCCGAACGGTTTGGGCATGAACGTGGCCCGCACACCTTCTTCCAGCGCAACCTCTTTCATGATGTACCGGAAGGTCATCACGTTGTCGGCCATCGACAGCGCGTCCGCGAACCGCAGGTCGATCTCCTGCTGACCGGGCGCGCCCTCGTGGTGACTGAACTCCACCGAGATGCCCATGAATTCCAGCGCCTCGATCGCATGGCGACGGAACTTGGATGCCGACTCGTGCACGGCCTGGTCGAAATACCCGGCGTTGTCGATCGGAACGGGTTCGGTGCCGTCCTCGGCGCCCGGCTTGAGCAAGAAGAACTCGATTTCGGGGTGCACGTAGCAGGAGAAGCCGAGGTCGTTGGCCTTCTGCAGTTGACGGCGCAGCACGTGGCGCGGGTCGGCCCACGACGGCGACCCGTCGGGCATGGTGATGTCGCAGAACATCCGCGCGGAGTGATGGTGGCCGGTCCGGGTGGCCCAGGGCAGCACCTGGAACGTGGAGGGATCCGGGTGCGCGACGGTGTCGGACTCCGAGACGCGTGCGAAGCCCTCGATGGAGGACCCGTCGAAGCCGATGCCTTCCTCGAATGCGCCCTCGAGTTCAGCCGGCGCTATCGCGACCGACTTGAGGAATCCGAGCACATCCGTGAACCACAGCCGCACGAAACGGATGTCGCGCTCTTCCAGTGTGCGCAGGACGAATTCCTTCTGCCGATCCATACCCGCACACTAGGCACGCTCTGTTAAATCCGTGTTACCGATGCCACGCCAGACACGTTGCGGATACTCAGGCCTGACAGCGAAGGTTCGGCGGCGGCAGCGTCAAATCCAGGAAGTAACGCACGATCACGCTGTCCACACACTGGTTGCCGTCAAAGACCACGGTGTGCTGGGTCCCGTCGAAAGAGATCAGCGAGCCGCCCAGCTGCCGGGCCAGATCCACGCCCGCCTGGTAGGGAGTGGCCGGATCGTGGGTGGTGGAGACCACGACGACCTTGCCGGGCGGGGCCGGCGACGCGGCATGCGGGGCCGAGGTCGCCGGCACCGGCCACAGCGCGCAGATGTCACGCGGGGCGGCGCCGGTGAATTGGCCATAGCTCAGGAAGGGAGCCACCTGACGGATGCGTTGATCCGCTGAAACCCAGGACGCGGGATCTGTCGGCGTCGGCGCGTCGACACATCGAATCGCGTTGAACGCATCCTGACCGTTGTCGTAGTGACCCTGTTTGTCACGGCCGTTGTAGTCGTCGGCCAGCAACAGCAGGTCACCCGCGTCGGTTCCGCGCTGCAGTCCCAAAAGGCCGCTGGTCAGGTACTTCCAGTGCTGGGGCGTGTAGAGCGCGTTGATGGTGCCGGTGGTGGCGTCTGCGTAGCTCAGGCCGCGCGGATCGGACGTCTTGCCCAGCCGGGTCGCCAGCGGATCGATCAGGGCGTGGTAGCGGGTGACCCACTGAGCCGGATCCGTGCCCAGCGGGCAGGCCGTCGATTTGGCGCAGTCGGCCGCGTAATCGTTGAAAGCCGTTTGGAATCCGGCCATCTGGTTGACCGTCTCGTCGATGGGGTTGATCGTCGGGTCGATGGCACCGTCGAGCACCATGGCCCGCACATGGGGCGCGAACCGCTCGATATAGGCGGTTCCCAGCTCAGTGCCGTAGCTGTAGCCGAGGTAGTTGATCTGCTCGTCGCCGAGCGCCTGCCGCACCATGTCCATGTCGCGCGCGGCCGACGCGGTGCCGGTGTTGGCCAGGAACGGCAGTCCCATCCGTTCGGCACAGTGCTGGGCCAGCTCGCGGTACACCTGCTCGATGTGGGCCACCCCGGTCGGGCTGTAGTCGACCATCGGGTCGCGCCGGTAGGCGTCGAACTCCACGTCCGAGCGGCAGCGCAATGCCGGTGTCGAATGACCCACTCCGCGTGGGTCGAATCCCACCAGGTCGAAGTGCTGGCTGATCTCGGAGTTCTTGAGATCGGGCGCCATGCCCACCACCATGTCGACGGCCGAGGCTCCGGGTCCGCCGGGGTTGACCAACAGGGAGCCGATCCGCTGACCGGTCGCCGGGACGCGGATCACGGCCAACTTCGCCTGTGCCCCAGTGGGTTTGTCGTAATCGACGGGAACCGACACTGTCGTGCAGCGCGCGGTGGGGATGTCTGCGGTGTCGCCGACGAATGCGTTGCAGGGACCCCAACTCTGTTGCGGGGTCGTGGCGGCCGCGGGGACCTGGGCCTGACCGGTGCCGGTGTCGGGTTCGGGGGTCGCTGCGGCGAGCGGGAGTGCCGACGACTGCAGAAGAACCAGTCCGGACGACAACAGCGCCGAGCTCACCAGTCTCAGGCGCAACATGGCGGAAATCGTCTCACTTCAAATAGGCCGGTTGGACGCGGAACAATTACGCCTTGGTCACTAATCGATACGGACGGCGCGTCGCGCCGGGTGTCGCAGGGGACGGCGCGTCTGGCCGGGTGTCGATCTCCCAGCGCCTTGCGCTGACTGTGAATTTCGCGACCGGACACGCCGACGGGTCGTCGCAGACGTCACAGTGGACAGGTCAGCAGGTCGCGCCACTGGGTGGTGTGGTGCCGTTGATCAGATAGGACGTGATGTAGTCGTCGACGCAGTTCTCGCCCTGGAACACCACCGTGTGCTGGGTTCCGTTGTAGGTCAACAGCGAACCCTTCAACTGGGAGGCCAGGTCGACGCCGGCCTGGTACGGCGTGGCGGGGTCGTGGGTGGTCGATACGACGATCGTCGGAGCCAGGCCGGGTGCGGAGACGGCGTGCGGCCGACTGGTCGGCGGCACCGGCCAGAACGCGCAGGTGCCCAGCGGCGCGTCGCCGGTGAACTTGCCGTAGCTCATGAACGGTGCCAGCTCCCGGGACCGGCGGTCTTCGTCGATGACCTTGGCGCGATCGGTGATCGGTGGCTGGTCAACGCAGTTGATCGCCACGCGGGCATCGGTGGAGTTGTTGTAGTGCCCCTTGGAATCGCGGCGCATGTACATGTCGGCCAGCGCGAGCATCGTGTCGCCGCGTTGTTCGTCGGCCAGCTCCTTAAGACCGTCGGTGAGGTGATGCCACAGGTTCGGCGAGTACAGCGCCATGATGGTGCCGACGATGGCATCGCTGTAGCTCAGTCCGCGCGGATCCTTGGTCTTCGCCGGGCGGCTCACCGCCAGGTTGTCCGGGTCGACCAGCGGGTCGACCAGGTTGTGGTAGACCTCGACGGCCTTGTTCGGGTCGTTGCCCAGCGGGCAGCTCGAGTCTTTGGCGCAGTCGGCGGCATAGTCGTTGAACGCGTCCTGAAATCCCTTGGCCTGCCGCAGGTCTGCTTCGATCGGGTCGGCGTTGGGGTCGACCGCACCGTCGAGGATCATGGACCGCACGTTCTGCGGGAAGGCCTCGGCGTAGGCCGACCCGATGCGGGTCCCGTACGAGTAACCGAGGTAGCTCAGTTTCGCGTCGCCCAGCGCCTTGCGGATGGCGTCGAGGTCCTTGGCGACGTTGACGGTTCCCACATTGGCCAGAAAGTTCTTGCCCATCTTGTCGACGCAGCGCTGCACGAACTGCTTGGTCTCGTTTTCCATGCGGGCCACCCCGGCCTGGCTGTAGTCGACCTGGGGTTCGGCCCGCAACCGGTCGTTGTCGGCGTCGGAGTTGCACCAGATCGCCGGGCGCGAGCTGGACACGCCGCGCGGGTCGAAGCCGACCAGGTCGAACCGTTCGTGCACCCGCTTGGGCAGGCTCTGGAAGACGCCCAGCGCGGCCTCGATTCCGGATTCGCCGGGACCGCCGGGGTTGATGACCAGCGAGCCGATCTTCTCGCCGCTGGCCGGAAACCGGATCAACGCCAGCGACGCCACGTCACCGTCGGGGTGGTCGTAATCGACGGGTACGGCGAGCTTGCCGCACATGGCGTGGCCGGGAATCTTCGCGTTCGGATTCGAGCTGCGGCACGGCGTCCACACCACGGGCTGGCCCAGCCGCGGCTCGGACATGTGCGCCTTGCCGGCGACGACGCGCACACAACCCGTCAGGACCAGCACCACGGAGGCCAGCGCGGTCCAGATCAGCAGCGTGCGCGCGAACTTGTCGCGGCGAGTTGGGCACATGGCACCATATGCTGCCAGAGCCGACACAAGACGCAGGTTAGCGGCCGATTACCGGGCGCCGAGCAGCATCAGATACGGCGCACCGTTTGCCGCGGAAAATCGACAGACTTTGATCACGATCGTCCATCGTGTCCTTTGCCCCCGAGGGCGGAAACCGTTCCGCCGCCGCTACCTCCGTTACCGGCTGTGGCGCCGTTGCCGCCGGGGTTTTGGGGTGGGCCAGCGGGGAGGCCGCCTGCCCCGCCGACCGATCCATCCTTGCCCGGAAGGCCACCATTGCTGTTGAACGTGGAGGAGTACGCACCGCTCCCGCCACCGCCACCAACGCCGTTTCCGCCAGTTCCGCCGACGCCGCCGACATACGTCTTGGTTGCCGTTTGAACATTGCCGCCTTCTCCGCCATTGCCGGCGATGCCGCCAGTGCCGCCACCGCCGCCACCACCGGCCGTCATACTCCCGGTGCCTTGAGTCACACCACCACCGCCACCGCCGCCACCGGTCCCGGCAGATGTCAGGGTTCCGCTACCGCCGGTGCCTCCGGCGCCGCCGGCGGCAAAGCTCGTATTGCCGAGGAGGCTGACAAGCGCTGAACCGCCGGTGCCGCCGGTGCCGCCGCCACCGCCCAGACCGCTGCTGCCGCCACCACCGGTACCCGTGCCGGCACTACCGCCTATGCCCCCAGCACCTCCGCCACCACCGCCCCCGGCGACGATGGAGATCGTCGGGTCGTAATTGTCGCCACCCCTGCCGCCGTTACCGCCACTCCCGCCGATGCCGCCAGTGCCGTTTGTCCCGCCGTTAGGTGTGCCGCCGCCGGCACCTCCGGCCCCGCCGTTACCGCCATCACCGCCGTCGCCGCTGAACGTGGTAACGATGGCCGGGCTCGCGTCACCGCCGGCCCCGCCCTGGCCACCGGCGCCGCCGTGACCGCCCGTACCGCCTGTTCCGCCTGCAAATGCGTTGCCCCCCTTGCCACCGACTCCGCCGTCGCCACCGGTGCCACCGAAAGGTTTCACACCGCTGTTCTGGCCGGCCGCCCCGGCACCACCGTCACCGGCGTCGCCGCCGGTACCGCCGATCCGGCCCGCACCGCCCGCACCGCCGTCACCACCTCTACCGCCATCCAGCGCGACACCCGTGGCGGTCGTACCGCCGGCGCCACCGCCGCCGCCATGACCCCCGTTCCCACCGACACCCGCCAAGCCTGCCGCCCCAGCGGATCCCAGAACGGCGGACCCGCCCGCACCACCCAGGCCGGCGTCACCACCGGCTCCGCCGTTGCCACCAACGCCGCCCGGTATTCCGAATGCGGCACCGTTGACTCCGGCAAGGCCGTCGCCGCCCAGACCACCGTTGCCGCCCGCGCCGCCCGCGCCGGCGGTGCTGAACAATCCGAATTCACTGCCACCGGCGCCACCCTGACCCCCCGCACCACCGACGCCACCGGCCAAGCCGGTCGTTGCATTGCCCAACGCGCCCCCGCCGCCTACGCCACCCGCGCCGCCCGCACCGCCGCCCCAACCGATCAGTGTCCGGCCGGCACCACCAGCGCCGCCCACTCCGCCGGTACCCCCGGCACCCGTAGGGCCGGTGCCTGCGCCGCCAGCGCCGCCGACACCACCGGCTCCACCGAAACCGCCCAGGTACCCGCCGGCGCCCCCGCTGCCGCCGACCCCGCCGGAGCCGCCACCCGGCCCGACGCCACCGGCACCACCTGCACCACCATTGCCGAAGAGCAGCGCGGAGCCGCCTGCTCCCCCGCTGGCGCCGGTACCACCGGCCCCACCGGCACCACCGTTACCGAACAGGCCCGCAGCCCCGCCGGCCCCGCCAGCCTGCCCCGGCGCGGCACCGGAACCTCCATTGCCGCCGTCTCCGTACAGCAGGCCCCCGGCGCCACCGGGCTGACCCGGCGCACCATTTGCGCCCTTGCCGATGAGCGGACGCCCCAACAAAGCGTTGGTCGGCGCGTTGATCACACCCAAAATAACGTCTTCGAACGTCTGCAGCGGCGATGCCGCGGCGGCCTCGGCGCCCGCGTAGGCCAGCCCCGCAGAGCTCACCGCTGCCGCGAATCGCTCGTGAAACAACGTCGCCTGCGCACTGAGAGCCTGGAACTCCTGACCGAATTCGCCGAACAGGTTCGCGACCGCCGCCGACACCTCATCTTGTGCGGCAGCGGCGATCTGCGTTGTCGAGCTGGCCGCCGCCGCTTTGGCCTGCCCGATCGTCGTCATGACGCGGGTCAGATCAGCAGATGCCGCGCTGATGTCTGCGGGTAAGGCCAACACGAAAGAGGTCATCGGGAGTTTCCCTTCGCCAGGCTCAGCTCAAAGCTGAGCACATTCTCAATCGAGTCGGCACTTTACTCGATGAACTGGGAAATGATGCGAGAAAAATTCATTTTATTTTGTTCAACTCGGACGGCCTCTTCGTTTGCGTTCAAGAATCGAAGATAGGTACTCCAACCTGCGCTTTGATGCCCATGAATACATCACAATGGGTCAATTTACCCAGCCCAGTCTGTACACCACATATTCAGATTCGACTGGCATCGATAACGGCAGGTGGCCAATCCGAAAGGACCCTGTTGACCCGCCATCATGCGATTCTGACCGGCGGCTTTTGCCTCGACATAGCAGCAAGCCAGGCGACAGACTCTGCGACCGATTGGTGCGGTCGTACCGAAAAGGCTCCCGGCAGGTAACTTCGCGCAATTTCGCTTTCAACGCCCAGTCCGGACATAGACACAGGCCGGAGCAAGACGTTTCCCCCTGAGCGGCGGCGTGAGAACCGACCAGCAGATACTCAGACGTCATGTATTCAAAGCAGCGCGGTAGCGACTCTCCATTCTGCACCCGGCCATGCGGGCTGCTGGTGCGATTCTCTTATATCACCCGTTGCGACGGGTCGACAACGAGAACGGCCGGCAATTCGAACCGAATTCCCGCTCCTCCGAAGACCAACCGAGGCCGAGGATTGGCTCCATCGGCTGCGTCCGGTCGGCTGCGATCAAGACCCGTGGCGCACCACACGATGCATCGATCTTGACAAGATGGCAGACTGGGGACGTCAGACGAACCCGGGGACCCAGCCAAGGGCCACGAGGATCGACCCGACCATCACCTGAGGACAATGATGTCTGAAAACGTTTACGGCTCCGGCCCCGCTTCAGCCCCTCAAGCGCCCCGGCCCAAGATTCGCACCCACCATCTGCAGAAGTGGAAAGCCGAAGGTCACCGCTGGGGCATGCTGACGGCGTACGACTACTCGACCGCGCGGGTTTTCGACGAGGCAGGCATTCCGGTGCTGCTGGTCGGCGACTCGGCGGCCAACGTCGTTTACGGCTACGACACCACGGTGCCGATCTCGATCGACGAACTCATCCCACTGGTCCGCGGCGTGGTGCGGGGTGCCCCACACGCGCTGGTTGTCGCTGACCTGCCGTTCGGCAGCTACGAGGCGGGGCCCGCGGCCGCGCTGGCGGCCGCCACCCGGTTCATGAAGGAAGGCGGCGCCCACGCCGTCAAGCTCGAAGGAGGCGAGCGGGTCGCCGAGCAGATCGCCTGCCTGAGCGCGGCCGGCATCCCGGTCATGGCCCACATCGGTTTCACCCCGCAGAGCGTCAACACCCTCGGCGGATTTAAGGTCCAGGGCCGCGGCGACGCCGCTGAACAGACCATCGCCGACGCCATCGCCGTCGCCGAAGCCGGCGCATTCGCCGTGGTCATGGAGATGGTGCCCGCCGAACTGGCCACTCAGATCACCGGCAAGCTCACCATCCCCACGATCGGGATCGGCGCCGGGCCCAACTGCGACGGCCAGGTTCTGGTGTGGCAGGACATGGCCGGGATGAGCGGCGGCAAGCCTGCCCGCTTCGTCAAGCGGTTCGCCGACGTGGGTGCCGAATTAGGCCGCGCCGCAAGGCAATACGCCGAGGAAGTGGCCACCGGCGCGTTCCCGGCCGAAGAGCACTGCTTCTAGCGGCGATCGCAAGCGCGGCCCCGGCCGCGCGCCGCGGGTCGCCGCCATCGATCCCGCGGCGATCGCAAGCGCGGCCCCGGCCGCGCGCCGCGGGTCGCCGCCATCGATCCCGCGGCGATCGCAAGCGCGGCCCCGGCCGCGCGCCGCGGGTCGCCGCCATCAGTACCTAGGACGTGGGCGCCGGCGCCCCGCACCGGGCCCGGAAGTCCGTCACCGGCTGCCGAATGCCCTGCAGGTCGGCGTGCACATCCGGATTGGCATCCATGTACTGCTGCAGCCGGTCGCGCATCTCTTCGCGGGTGAGACCCTTCAGACTGGTGAAGAAGTCGTTGACGTCCGGATGCGCGAACAGGTAGGCCGAGGTGGACGCGGCCACACCGGCCGATATTCCGGCGAGGTCGGCCGCAGTACAGTTCGGCGGCGCCGGCTCCGGGTCCGCTCCTGCCGATCCTGCGGCACCGAAAAGCATTGCGGCACTTACCGCGCCGGCAGCGATTCCGCCGGCGACCACGCGGGTCATCAACATGGAAAGCTCCTTCACACTCGCGACCGGCGTCCCGACGACCGGTACCACATCGCACACGATAGGTGGTACGTCCGGCACGTCGATACGAACATGCCGTAGGCGGCGCGGCAACCTCCGTGTGGCAGGCTATGGGGGCCTATCGTTCGGCGCCGACAAGCCACTCTGCTCGGCCGCAACGTGTTCTCACGGAGAAGAAATGCCTGCTAAAGCGCCAAAGACGGCGCGACATTTGGAGGTCGAGCGAAAGTTCGACGTGGTCGAGTCGACGGTCTCCCCCTCGTTCGAGGGCATCGCAGCGGTGTCCCGCGTGGACAAATCCCCCACCCATGAACTGGACGCGGTCTATTTCGACACCGCGACGCAGGACCTGGCGCGCAACCGCATCACCCTGCGCCGGCGCACCGGTGGACACGACGCCGGCTGGCACCTGAAGTTGCCTGCGGGAGCGGACGCGCGCACCGAGGTGCACGCCCCGATCGACGCATCCGACGTCAAAGACACGGTGCCGGCCGAGTTGCTTGACGTGGTGCTCGCCATCGTGCGCGACCACCCGGTCGCACCCGTCGCACGCATCACCACCCGGCGCGAAAGCCAGGTCCTCTACGACGACAAGGGCAACGCGCTGGCGGAGTTCTCCGACGACCACGTCACCGCATGGTCAGCCTCCAGCGACTCCGACACCGGCCCCGCCGAGCAGCAGTGGCGCGAATGGGAAGTCGAGGTCCTCGATGCCGACTCCGACAAGAAGCGCTCGGCCGGCCATGAGCTGCTGAATCGGCTGAGCAATCGGTTGCTGGACGCCGGCGCCTCCCCCGCCGGACACGGCTCGAAGCTGAGCCGGGTGCTGGACTCGGATGGTCCGGCCAAGCAGACGCCCGCTCCCCCATCCGATCCGGTGCACCGCGCGGTGGCCGAGCAGGTAGAGGAGCTGCTGAAGTGGGACCGTGCCGTGCGCGCGGACGCGCACGACTCCGTCCACCAGATGCGGGTCACCATCCGCAAGATCCGCAGCCTGCTCAAGGATTCCCAGGACTCGTTCGGACTGGCCGACGGCGCATGGGTTCTCGACGAACTGCGCGAGCTGGCCGGGATCCTGGGTGTGGCGCGCGACGCCGAAGTACTCGCCGAGCGTTACGAGCGCCAGCTGAGTCAGTTGGCGCCCGAACTGGTTCGCGGACCGGTGGCCGAGCGGCTCGTCAACGGAGCCCAGCGCCGTTACCAGCTCGGTCTTCGGCGCTCGCTGGCCGCGATGCGCTCCAAGCGGTACTTCCGCCTGCTGGACGCACTCGACGCGATGGTGGCCGAGCCTCCGGCCACCGCGTTCGGTCAGGAACCGCGTCCGGTGACCATCGATGCGGCCTACAAGCGCGTCCGCAAGGCCACCAAAGCCTTCAAGGCCGCCGAAGCCGCACACGCCGAAGACGCCGATGAGACGCTGCACGTGATCCGCAAGCGGGCCAAGCGCCTGCGCTACACCGCTTCCGCCACCGGTGCGAGTCAGGTTGCGCAGCAAGCCAAGGCGATTCAGACCGTACTCGGCGATCACCAGGACAGCGTGGTCAGCCGCGAACACCTGCTGTCCCAGGCCCACGCGGCGCACCTCGCGGGCGAAGACACCTTCACCTACGGCCTGCTCTACCGGCAGGAGAGCGAGATCGCCGAAGTCAGTCGCGAACAGCTGGGTTCGGCACTGCACAAGCTGGACAAGGCGGTGCGCAAGAGCCGGCATTGAGAGACAGCCGGCATCGAGCGCAGAAGGCGGACGAGTTGGCCTGTAAGCCGGATTCTGTTCCCCACCGCCGCGGCTTTAATCCACGGCGGCACGGCGACGACCATCCATCTGGACACACCGTTGCCGGGTGCCTCGAGCGGCCTACCCGCAGACTCGGGCGAGCAGCCCTCGAACGTCTGCGCGGCCGCACTTTTGGTGCGGCCTTCTTGGCCTTGCTTCGGGTGGGGTTTGCCTAGCCACCCCGGTCACCCGGGATGCTGGTGCGCTCTTACCGCACCGTTTCACCCTTACCACCGCAGCGGTGGCGGTTTGTTTTCTGTGGCACTGTCCCGCGAGTCACCTCGGATTGCTGTTAGCAATCACCCTGCTCTGTGAAGTCCGGACTTTCCTCGACTCGTATCGGCACCTCTCGGACCGACTCGAGCCGCGGCCGTCCAGCCAACTCGTCCGCGACGAACACGGTACCCCTTGAACAGGGCACAGGCCAGGTCCGGTCTCCTATCGTGGACAGCGCGGTTCGACCACGCACGCGACGACGGGAGGCGGCCCAATGACCCGGTGGGACACCCGTGTCGACTCCGCGGACTGGGGCGCGATCAGAACGGAACTCGACGAATACGGCGGCGCGCTGTTGCCGCGACTGGTAACGGCCGGCGAGGCGAACACTCTGCGTGCCCTCTACGCCGACGACAGCCTGTTCCGCAAGACGATCGACATGGCGCCGAAACGGTACGGCGCCGGACAGTACCGCTACTTCAGCGCTCCGTACCCCGAACCGATCGAAGCGCTCAAGCATGCCCTCTATCCCCGGCTGTTGCCGATTGCCCGCGACTGGTGGACCAAGTTGGCCCGTGCCACCCCGTGGCCGGACAGCCTCGACGATTGGCTGACGGCTTGCCACCACGCCGGCCAGACGCGATCGACGGCCCTGATGTTGCGCTACGGCGCCGACGACTGGAACGCACTACATCAAGATCTCTATGGGGACTTGGTTTTTCCACTCCAGGTGGTGATCAATCTCAGTGAACCCGCTGTCGATTACACCGGTGGGGAATTCCTGCTCGTCGAACAGCGATTCCGGGCGCAATCCCGAGGCACCGCAACGCAGTTGCCTCAGGGGCACGGGTACGTCTTCACCACTCGCGACCGGCCGGTGCGCTCCAGCCGCGGCTGGTCGGCCGCACCCGTGCGCCACGGCATTTCGACGGTTCGTTCCGGTGAACGTTTTGCACTCGGCTTGATCTTTCACGACGCCACCTAGCTCATTAGATCTGGCGGACCGCAGCAGCCAAGCGCTGCAACACATTCCGGGCAACCGCGATATCAGCTTCCGCGATGTCGGAGGTGAGTGCCCGGTGCGCCGCCCACGACCGGTCCGTGATGGCCGCCAATGTCCGTCGACCGTCGGGGGTCAGCATCAGCAGCGGCGACGAGCGGTGGTCGGGGTTGGGCGCCCACTGCGCCAGCCCGTCGTCGACCAGGTTGTTGGCGATGCGTTGCACTCCCTGCCGTGAGACGCCGAGCCGGCGGGCGGCACGGGGCACCGGCGTCGCATCATCGGAGATCGCGCTGAGTAGCTGCCAGCGAGCCTGCGTCTGGCCTGCTGTTTTGGCGACAGCCTCGCCGGACTTGCGCAGCGCACCCGCCGCCTCGTAGATGTCGGCGACCAGCAGGGCGATATCGTCGGCCATCGCACTCCTTTGACAATATGTTGTCAATTTAGCAATATGGTGTCACTGCCAGATTGGAGCAGAAACGTGAGCAGCGCAATCATTAATCTTCAGAACGCACACGAGCGGGCGGCGGCACTGCGGCCGCGATCACACGGGTTTCCCTACCTGGCCGAGGTGCTGCGCCAGGCTGGGGTGAAGCGATACCACCACTCGATCCCGTCGGGCTCCACCCTCTACCTCACCGACGACGGACCGGTCGTGATGCAAGGAGACCCGGTCGTCGCGGGCATCGCCGACGTGGCGCCCTGGAACCGGGATGCGGTGGTCACCGCGATCCGCACCGATCAGGCCGGCGACAGCACCTACCCGCAGTTCGCCCAATCATGCTGGGAGGCCGGCGTGGTGCACTACGACGTCGACTTGCTGGGGCGCACCTGTACCTACACGGGCGTGGCGGGCGAGCAGTATGTCGAGTCCTACCCGCGCGTCGAGGTCGGTTAGAGATATCCCGTCTGGTTCACCAGGCGCACCGACGAAGCGCCGTCGGGATAGAACTCGGCGATACTCAACGAGGCCAGATCCAGATGCAGCCGGTACAAGATGCCCGACCCGGCGTCCAGCGCCATGCGCAGCATCGACTTGATCGGCGTGACGTGGGAGACCACCAGCACATTGGCGCCCGGGTGGTTGGCGATGATCCGGTCGCGGCCACGCCGGACCCGCCGCAGCACGTCGTCGAAGCTCTCACCACCCGGCGGCAACGCACCGGTGTCGTACAACCATCGCCGGTGCAATTCCGGGTCGCGCGCGGCGGCCTCGGTAAAAGTGAGGCCTTCCCACGCTCCGAAGTCGGTCTCGATCAGGTCCTCATCGACGGTGACTTCCAGGCCGAGCGCCCTGGCCGCCGTCGTCGCGGTGTCGTAGGCCCGCTGCAACGGCGACGAGATCACCGCCGCGATCCCGCGCCGCTGGGTAAGGTAGCGCGCGGCCAAACCAGCTTGCCGCCAACCGATTTCGTTCAACGGCGGATTGCCGCGCCCGGAATAGCGGCGCTGCGCCGAAAACTCGGTCTGCCCGTGCCGTAACAACAGCAACCGGGTGGGGTTGCCGAGCGCGCCGGTCCAACCCGGGCCCTTGTTCGCGTCGGACGGGACCTCCTCCGCCGCGGCCTGCCGCGCCGCTTCGGTGACCGGCACGGCCACCTTGTCCACCCGGCGATCAGTCAGCGCCGCCGCGTCCATCGCCTCGTTCGCGAGCCGGTCTGCATAGGCGTTCTGCTCGCGCGGGACCCAGGAGAAACTGATCCGGCGAAACTGTGTCGCGAGGGTGCGCGCCTGGCCGTGCAACTCCACCAGATCCGGGTGCTTGACCCGCCACCGCCCTGACATCTGCTCGACCACCAGCTTGGAGTCCATCAGCACCTGAACCTCGACGGCACCCAGGTTCAGGGCGTCGTCCAGGCCGGCGATCAGGCCCCGGTATTCAGCGACGTTGTTGGTGGCGCGTCCGATCGCCTGTTTGGTCTCGGCCAGCACGGTCCGGCGATCGGCGCTCCACACCACCGCTCCGTACCCGGCCGGCCCGGGATTACCCCGCGACCCGCCGTCCGCCTCGAGTACCACTTTCATTGTTCAAAACCCTTGATGCGCAATAAGATCGCGCCACACTCCGGGCACCGCTGCACCTCGTCCTCGGCGGCCGCGGTGATGCGGGCCAACTCGCCGCGACCGATCTCGATCCGGCACGCGCCGCACCGGTGACCCTGCAACTGCCCGGCTCCCGGCCCTCCTCCGGCACGCAACCGCTCGTACAACGCCGAGAGGTCGGAGTTCAGGCCGGCGCTCAGGGCGTCTCGGCGCGACCCGTGCTCGGCGCGGGTCGCTTCCAGTTCGGCGAGTGCGCCGTCGAGAGCCTGCTGGGCGGTGGCCAATTCGGACTGCAGCAGATCGGTGGTCCCGGTCTCGGCGTCCTGCTGCGCCTGCAACTCCTCACGGCGCTCCATCAGCTCCAAGAGCGAGTCTTCCAGGGTGGCCTGACGACGTTGCAGGGATTCCAGCTCATGCTGCAGGTCGGCCTGATGCTTGGCGTCGGTGGCACCCGAGCTGAGCAACGAGCGGTCCCGGTCTTCCCGCTTGCGTACCGCGTCGACCTCGGCCTCGAGACGTGCTATCTGAGCGTCCAAGTCCTCCAACGCGATTCGGACGGCACCGAGCCGGTCGCTGGCCGCGGTGTGTTCGCCGCGCACCCGCTCATAGGCGGCGCGCTCGGCCAGATGAGTGCTGCGGTGCGCAAGCCGGGACAGCTCAGCGTCGAGCTTCGCCAGTTCCAGTAGCGAACGCTGCTGTGCTACATCGGCCTTCATCACTGATCTCCACGTCTCTTTCTCAGCACTCAGTTATCACGTTCCACGGGTCGGTGCGGACGGTGGATACCCGCACCGGCAACGATCCGAATCTGGATCGCAGCACTTCGGCCGCCTGGGCGCACCACGGGAATTCACTGGCCCAGTGCGCGACATCGATCAAGGCCACCGCTGAGGCCCGGCGATGCTCGTCGGCAGGATGGTGCCGTAGGTCGGATGTGACGTAAGCCTGCACGTCCGCCTTGGCTACCGCACCCAGGAACGAATCGCCGGCGCCCCCGCAGACCGCCACTCGCGATACCGGGAGATCCGGGTCGCCGGCCGCGCGCACCCCCCACGACGTCTGTGGCAGGGCGGCGTTGACGCGCGTGACGAAGTCACGCAACGGCTCGGGCCGCGACAGCGAGCCGATGCGGCCCAGTCCGGTCCCGGCCGGCGGTGGCTCCAGCGCGAGGATGTCGAATGCCGGCTCTTCGTAGGGGTGCGCGGCGCGCATTGCCGCCAGCACTGCCCCGCGTGCCCGGGCCGGCGCAATCACCTCGACCCGATCCTCGACGACGTGCTCGACGGCACCGACGCTGCCGATCGCCGGAGCGGCGCCCTCGTGGGGCAGGAACTGGCCGGTGCCGGTGACGGTCCAGCTGCAGTGGGAGTAATCGCCAATGTGTCCGGCGCCCGCGGCAAACACCGCTTCGCGCACCCCTTCTGCGTTGTCCACCGGGACGTAGATGACCCATTTGTCCAAATTGGAAACGCCGGGTGAGGTGTCGAGAATTCCCTCGACGGTCAGGCCCAGCGCGTCCGCCAGCGCGTCGGACACCCCGGGCGCGGCCGAGTCCGCGTTGGTGTGGGCGGTGAACAACGAACGCCCGGTCCTGATCAGCCGGTGGATCAGCGCGCCCTTGGGCGTGCTGGCGGCAACCGTGTCGACACCGCGCAACAGCAGCGGGTGATGGGCCAGCAGCAGTCCGTTGTCGGGCACCTCGTCGACCACTTCGGCCGTCGCGTCGATCGCGACGGTCACCGATTGCACCTCGTCTGCGGGGTCTCCGCACACCAGGCCCACCGAATCCCACGACTCAGCCAGACGCGGGGGGTACGCCGCGTCCAGCACCTCGATGAGGTCGGCCAGTCGCACGCTCATCGGCAGCCACCGCTGCGCACAGCTGCGGGAGCGATCGACTCGACCAGCTCCGGCCACTCCGGACGCACCGCGGCCCGCAGATAAGTTTCGTCCAGCCCAACGAAAGTATCGCAGCGCCTTATCGCAATTCCCTTGTCCCGCAACCGATTTCTGATCTGACCAGCATCGGGGCTACGGAACAACACGAAGGGCGCGCAGCCGTCGACCACCTCGAGTCCCGCCGCTTGCAGGCCAGTCGCCATCGCCGCGCGTACGGCCACCGACCGGGCGGCGTCGGCGGCGGCTTCGGCGACGGCCTGGGGGGTGCAGCAGGCCGCGATGGCTGCGAGTTGCAGGGTGCCGACTGGCCAATGCGCACGCTGGGCGGTCAGCCGGGCCAGCAAACCGGGCTCCCCGAGCGCATAACCCACCCGCAACCCGGCCAGCCCCCATGTCTTGGTCAGGCTGCGCAGCACCAGCACGTCCGGCAGGGCGTCACCGGCCAGCGAGTGCGGCTCACCGGGAATCGAGTCGGCAAACGCCTCGTCGACCACCACGATCCGTCCGGGCCGGCGCAGCGCGAGCAGCTGGTCACGCGAGTGCAGCACGGACGTCGGGTTGGTGGGGTTCCCGATCACCACCAGGTCGGCGTCGTCGGGCACCTTCGTGGCGAGCGAGGCCGCGTCGAGGGTGAACGGGGGTTGCAGGACGACATGGTGCACTGGAATCCCGGCCGCGCTCAGCGCCGCCTCGGGCTCGGTGAAGGACGGCGCGATGATTGCCGCACGGCGCGGGCGCAGGTTGCTCAGCAACGCGAAACCTTCGGCTGCGCCGGCCAGCGGCAATACTTCGTCGCGGGCCCGACGGTGCCGGGCGGCCATCGCATCCTGCGCGCTGCGCACGTCGTCAGCGCTCGGGTAGCGGGCCAGGTCTGGCAGCCGCGCACTCAACTCCTGCATCAGCCATGACGGCGGCTGGGCGCGACGGACGTTGACGGCGAAATCCAGCATCCCGGGCATGGCGTCCTGATCGCCGTGATAGCGCGCGCGGGCAACACGACTCGACGCGACGGGGTCAAGACCTGCCATCACAGAAACACTAGTGCGCGCAGCGAAGGCCCAAGCGCCGAGTACCGCCTGGCATCAGCGCAGCAGGCTCTGGATATCGGCGACGTTGAGATACCCCGCTTCGGCGACGGAGAGCACTTCCAACAGTCCGGCCATTGTCAGGATCGCCGTGTTGGCCGCGATCGGGTCACCGATCGCGTGAATCAGGCTGCCTTGCTCGATTCCGCTGAAGAACAGGCCGGCGTCGTAAACAGGAAGGCTCAGTGCGGCGGCGGTGAGGATGTCGGCCGTCGGCAGCAGGACGGCGTAGTCCGTTGAGATGATCGACGCGACCGTATTGACGACGTTGGCCGGCGTCGGCGCCAGTGCACCCGGCGCCGGACCCAGCAGCGCGGGCAGCAGATCGGGCCACAAGGGTTGAGCAGACGGCGGCGCTGTGAAGACGGTGGACAGATCCACCAGGAAGTCGTGCACACCCTGTTGGGTACCGAGCGCCAGAGCATTCAGCACGGTGGCCGGATTCACCGACGGAAAAAGACCAAACGGTGTGGGCACGTTGGCCGCGGTCGTGGACCAGCCGTAGGCCGGGTCGCCATAACCGAGATTGACGATGACCCGCAGGTCAGGCTGCAACAGGTCGGCCAACGGTGTGCCGATGAAAGGCAGGGCGCGCAGCGGATCCAGCAGCGGCAGGTTGGGCGTCGGAATCATCTTGTAGGTGGTCATCGTCGGGCCCTGCGTGCCGAGTGTGACGGCGGTGTCGACCTGAGCCTGGGTCAGGTGCGGGTAGCCGAAGTGCACCGCGCCGATACCGAAGAAGGCGTTGAGGTCCGAGACGATATTGAGGGGATACCGGGGGAAGTCGGCCAAACCGTCGTATTCGCGGGTGTAGATGGTGGTGGTGTAGACATTGTCCGGGGTCGCCCCGACCATGCTCACGCCCAGCGACGGCAGGGTGAGGCCGACGAAGCGTTGCAGCAGGCCGCCGTTGGGATTCATCGGGTCACCGATCAGGACGAAGTCCAGGTCGGCGGGGCTCGGTGCGCCGGCGCCCAGTGCCACGAGTTGTCGCATTTCGAGCGAGGCGATCTCCGCGCTCTGGGGGCACCTCCGAAATCAGGCCCCCGCGTGTTGCGACACAATTCTGACAAACGGTCAGCCCGCGCGCCCGGTTTTCGCGCCGAGTCGCCTCCCGGGCGGCGCCCGCCCGCGATCAACGACAATGGACACCGTGACACGCTCGATCGCAGGCCAGAAGGCCGAACTGGTGATCTTCGACCTCGACGGCACCCTGACCGATTCGGCGGCCGGAATCGTGGCCAGCTTCCGGCATGCGCTCACCCACATCGGCGCCGCGATTCCCGAGGGTGATCTGGCCGCCCAGATCGTCGGGCCGCCGATGGACGAAACGTTCCACGCCATGGAACTCGACGGGCGCGCCGATGAGGCATTCGCGGCCTTCCGCGCCGAGTACGGCAGCCGGGGCTGGGCGATCAACAGCCTGTTCGACGGCATCGCGCCGCTGCTGGCCGATCTCGAGGCCGCCGGGGTGCGGCTGGCCGTGGCCACCTCCAAGCTGGAGCCGACGGCCCGCCGCATCCTCGCCCACTTCGCACTCGACCAGCACTTCGAAGTCATCGCCGGCGCCAGTCCCGATGGCACCCGCAAGTCCAAGACCGACGTCCTGGCTCACGCGCTGGCGCAGCTGCAGCCACTTCCCGAGCGCGTTCTGATGGTCGGTGACCGCACTCACGACGTGCACGGGGCGGCCGCGCACGGCATCGACACGGTGGTCGTGGGCTGGGGCTACGGGCGGGGCGACTTCGCCGGCCCGATCGCGTTGACCGGCGTGACCCACGTCGAGACGATCGACGAACTCCGGAGGGCGTTGGGTGTCTGATCCACGGCTGCACGTGACGTTCGTCTGCTCGGGCAACATCTGTCGTTCGCCGATGGCCGAGAAGATGTTCGCCCATCAGATCTCCGAACGCGGTCTCGGCGACGTCGTACGCGTCACCAGTGCCGGCACCGGCAACTGGCACGCCGGCGAAGGGGCCGACCGGCGCGCCAAGCGGGTATTGCGCGACCACGGCTACCCCACCGACCACCGCGCAGCTCAGGTGGACGACGACCACCTTTCCGCCGACCTGGTGATCGCGCTCGGGCGCAACCATCAGCGACTGCTCCGTGATCTGGGGGTGGAGGACGACCGGCTGCGGATGCTGCGCTCGTTCGATCCCCGCTCGGGCGCCCACACTCCCGACGTCGAAGACCCCTACTACGGAGACCACAGCGACTTCGAGACGGCGTTCGTCGTCATCGAGGCCGCGCTGCCGGGCCTGCACGCGTGGGTCGACGAGAGACTTGCGCAGAACGGTTACGGCTGATGGTCAGGCGCTTGCGGTTCCTGCTGCGGCCGGGCTGGGTGGCGCTGATTCTGGTGTGTGTCGCGTTCACCTACCTGTGTTTCACCGTGCTCGCGCCGTGGCAGCTGGGGAAGAACACCAGGACCTCACGGGAGAATCAGCAGATCGCCGACTCCCTGAACACGCCGGCCGTTGCATTGAAAACCCTTCTTCCTCAGCAAGATTCGACAGCACCTGGCGCTCAGTGGCGGCAGGTGACGGCCACCGGACACTATCTGTCGGACGTGCACGTGCTGGCCCGGTTGCGGGTGGTGGACGGCGATCAGGCCTTCGAGGTGCTGATGCCGTTCGTCGTCGATGACGGCCCGACCGTGCTCGTCGACCGCGGCTACGTGCGGCCCGAGCAGGGTTCCCACGTGCCGCCGATCCCACCGGCGCCCACCCAGTCGGTGACCATCACCGCGCGGCTGCGCGATTCGGAGCCGGCGGTGCAGGGCAAGGACCCGTTCACCCGGGACGGCTACCAGCAGGTGTACTCGGTGAACACGGCACAGGTCTCGGCTCTGACCAGAGTGCCGCTGGCGGGGTCCTATCTGCAGCTGATCGAGAACCAGCCCGGTGGACTCGGCGTCATCGGAGTGCCGCATCTGGACGCCGGACCGTATCTCTCGTACGGCATTCAATGGGTGCTCTTCGGCGTCCTCGCACCGATCGCCCTGGGATATTTCGTCTATTCGGAGGTACGCGCACGGCGCCGGGACAAGCAGGGGTTGGCGGTTGCCGAGCCGAAGCCGACCGCGATGACCGTGGAGGACAAGCTCGCCGACCGCTACGGCCGACGGCGCTGAAGCGCGGTCGACGAGCGTGTCCTGACGGCGGAAGAACCACGAAATCTTCTCCCTGGGAACATGTTCGGTGCAATACCGGCCAGCGCGACCAGCGCAACGGCACCCGCCTGCACCAGCTGTGACAATCGCACCGCGCGGCGCAGGTCGCCTGCCGTCGGCGTCCGCCCGTCGCCCAGCGTCGGCCGGATCTGCAATTCGTGGCGGTACTGGGTGGGGCCCCCGAGTCGCACCCCGAGCGCGCCCGCGAACGCGGCCTCGACCACCCCGGCGTTAGGGCTGGGATGCCGGCTCGCGTCGCGTCGCCAGGCCCGCACCGCCGCGACGGGCGAGCCGCCGATCAACGGCGCGCACACGACCACCAGCGCGGCGGTCACCCGCGCTCCGAGGAAATTCGCCAGATCATCCAATCGTGCTGCGGCCCAACCGAATCGGAGATACCGGGGCGATCGGTATCCGACCATCGCATCGAGGGTGTTGACCGCGCGATAGGCCAGCACCGCGGGCGCTCCGCCGGCCACGGCCCACAGCAGCGCCACCACCTGGGCGTCGGAGGTGTTCTCGGCTACCGACTCCAGCGCCGCGCGGGCCAGTCCCGCCTCATCCAGCGCGGCCGGATCCCGTCCGCACAGCGACGGCAGTAAGCGTCGTGCACCGTCGATATCGCCGCCGTCCAGCAGCTCTGCCATGCGACTGCCGGTACGGGCCAGTGACGTACCGCCCAACGACACCCAGGTTGCCAGCGCGGCGGCCGTCGCGGGGCCCGCGCGACGCTGCAGGGCCATACCGAGCAGTCCGACGCCGCCCACCAGCAGGCCGACGTGCACTACTCCGGCCGTTTCACTGTCGCGGTAGCTGACCTGTTCCAGCTTGGCTGCTGCTGTCCCGAATAATGCGACGGGATGGGCCCACATTGGGTCTGCGAACATCAAGTCGGCCAGATAACCCGCGACGACGCCGAGTACCCGGGCCTGCCCCGCCTTCACGAACACCCGGGCAGCGTCTCACACCGCAGATGAGCGGCTAGATGACCACCACGACGACGAGCAGGGTGATCAGGACGATGAACTGCGCAGCCAGCATCCACCACATCTCCGGGACGGAGTTGAACGCGGCCTGAGAGCGTCCGAGCTGGAAAAAATTCGCCAACTTGGCCGCCGAGACATCGGGCTCGCCGACTGACGGTTCGATTGACATGTGTGCAAGATGCCCGTTTCTAGCCGATCTAACCTTAATCGGCGGTGAACTCGGTCACAGGTCCAGGCGCAGGCCCAGCTCGCGCCGATGAAATGACGCAGATCACGAGCAGCGACGGGCCTCAACCACCCCTTTTGCGCACGCGGTCACGCCTCGCTCCTCCCGCTGGGAGCGTCTAATCGGCCGGGTTCACCGGAGTGCCGGTCGCTGGGCAAACCGGTGGTGGTCTGGTCCACCGTCACGACCCACCGGTCGAGCCGCCATACGCCGTGCCGCTTGACGGCCGTGAAGTCGTAGCAACCCGTCAGATCGGGCACCGGCGAACCGCCACCCCGGATCGCAAACACCTGGACATAACAGTGTCCGGTCACTTCCCCGTCGGTCTGACTTGTCATCCAGAGCGAGTTCACCGCGTGGCGTCGTGTGTTGTGTTCGGCCCTGAACGCTGACTTCCTGGCGGCGAGCAGTTTCATGACGACGTCGATGTGCTCGGATAACACTCGACCTTCATGCAACAGGACCAGTTCCGGTGATTCGGTGAACAAAGCGCGGAATTCATCGAGGCGGTCGTGGTCATAGGTGTAGGCGTAGGCGCCCAACAGGTTGATCACCGCAAGTCGATCGGCGACATCGAAGTGTGCATCTCCAGCGTCCCTGCCGGCCGCTAGCAACAGTTGCTCGTCGAGCATATTCACCCTCTTCTCCGGGAGAGCTGACCATATTGTCAACCCAAGTTGACATTAACTATCGTAGGTCTCAGCTAGCTTTTGTCAACTAGGGTTGTCACCCTGGCTTACGGCGTGGTCCGCAACCGTCGGATCGCCCGACACCATGTCTGCCAGTGACCGTGCCGTGCGTGGACGATCTCGACCCGAGGCGCTGTCGCGCGTGGTCTACTCGAAGACATGAGCCAGGACCCGCGATGAAGCGCCCGGTCAGCCGCGTCGCCGACCTGCTGAACCCGGCGGCGTTCTTGCTGCCGGCGGCGAATGTGATCATGCAGCTGTCCCGGCCGGGCGTCGGGTACGGCGTCCTGGAAAGCCCGGTGGACAGCGGCAACGTCTACAAGCACCCCTTCAAACGGGCCCGTACCACCGGGACGTATCTCGCGGTGGCCACCATCGGCACGGACTCCGATCGCAAACTGATCAGGAAGGCCGTCGACATCGCCCACCGGCAGGTCCGCTCCACGGCGTCGAGCCCGGTGGCCTATCGCGCCTTCGATCCCGCGCTGCAGCTGTGGGTCGCCGCCTGCCTGTACCGCTACTACGTCGAGCAGCACGAGTTCCTGCACGGGCCGCTCGATGATGCGGCCGCCGACGCCGTCTACCAGGACGCCAAACGACTGGGCACCACCCTGCAGGTGCCCGAGCGGCTCTGGCCGGCCGACCGGGTCGCCTTCGATGAGTACTGGAAGCGGTCGTTGGACGAACTGCAGATCGACCCGCCGGTGCGGGAACACCTGCATGGGGTGGCCTCGATGGCGTTCCTGCCGTGGCCGCTGCGCACGCTGGCCGGACCGTTCAACTTGTTTGCGACGACGGGGTTTCTGGCGCCGGAGTTCCGGGCGATGATGCGGCTGGACTGGTCGGAGTCACAGCAGTACCGGTTCGAGCTGCTGCTCTCGACGCTGCGGGTGGCCGACCGGCTGATACCGCACCGGGCCTGGCTTCTGGTCTATCGGATGTACTTGTGGGACATGAGGTTTCGCGCACGCCGCGGCTGGCGGGTGGTCTAGCCGGCGGCAACGCACGTCAACGTACGGTCGCGAAGAACTTCCGCACGTCGTCCACGAACAGCTCGGGCTGCTCGAACGCGGCGAAGTGCCCGCCGCGCGGCATGGTGGTCCAGTGGGTGATGTCGAAGTTCGGTTCGCACCAGCGGCGCGGAGCCCGCAGGATCTCTTTCGGGAAAGACGCGACGCCCGTGGGCAATTCGACGCGGGTGGTGTCCCCCCACTTCTTGAAGCTCTCCCAGTACAGCCGCGCGGAGGACGCCGCCGTCTCGGTCACCCAGTACAGCATCACGTTGTCCAGCAACTCATCTCGCGTAAGAACGTTCTCCGGGTGCCCGTCGCAGTCCATCCACGCCTGGAACTTCTCGACGATCCAGGCCAGCTGACCCACCGGCGAATCGACCAGCCCGTACCCCACCGTCTGCGGCCGCGTCGACTGCTGCTTGGAATACCCCGTCCCGTTCTTGCGGTGCTCAGCCAGCGCGGCCAGCGCCTGCTGCTCCTCGGGCGTCGGGTTGGCCATCGTCTCGGCGGTGGGCGTACCCAACGGCATGTTCAGATGGATCGCGGCGCAGTTGCCGCCCCCCGAACCGGCATTGCGACCGATCTGACTGGTGACCGCCGAGCCCCAGTCACCACCCTGCGCGCCGTAGCGGTCGTAGCCCAACCGCTGCATCAACTCTTCCCAGACCAGCGCGATCTTCTCCACACCCCAGCCGGTGCGGCCCGGCTTACCCGAGAACCCGTACCCCGGCAGCGACGGACACACCACGTGGAAGGCGTCCTCGGCCCGTCCACCGTGGGCGGTCGGGTTGGTCAGCGGCTCGATCACCTTGTGGAACTCCACGATCGACCCCGGCCAGCCGTGGGTGATCAGCAGCGGGAAGGCGTCGTCGTGCGGCGAACGCTGGTGGATGAAGTGGATGTCCAGACCGTCGAACTGGTCCACGAAGTGGTCGAAGCGGTTCAGCGCCGCCTCGCGAGCGCGCCAGTCGTAGTCGGTGGACCAGTACGCGGCCAGATCCCGGGTGTAGCGCAACGGGATGCCCTGGCTCCAGTCGTCCACGCATTCGGCTTCGGGCCACCGGGTGCGCTGCAGCCGAAGGCGCAGATCGTCGAGTACGTCGTCGGGAACGTCGATGCGAAACGGCTTCACCCGATCGACCCTACTTTTGTGTCGCGTCCTTGATCAGCGTGCTGATCTGCTCGAGCAGTTCACGCATGTCGGCGCGCATGGCATCCACCGCCGCGTACAGGTCGGCCTTGGTTGCCGGCTGCTGGTCCGACGACAACGGCCGCACCGGCGGCCCCGATGTCTTGCGTGCTGCGCTGTCGCTCTGAGAACCAGGTAGGTCACCCACGGTGTCGAGCGTGCCATACCCGGTTAGGCACGTCCACGAAGGGCAGCTTTTCGTGGCGGGTCACCGATCTGGGCGCAACTGTTCACGAAGCGCCGCATTCTCGGCCTGCAGGGCTGAAAGTCGTTGGCGCAACGAGGCGAGCTGCGGTTCGAGCTCCGCGGCGGTGAAGCGGGCAGTGATGTGCTGGTGACAGTTCCAGTCGTAGGCCTCGACGTCGACGACGACGGCGCGCTCCACGACCGCGTCATAACTGACTTCGGCAAGCTGGGCGATCAGGACGGGGTCGTCGTCGGCGGCAACGACACGGGCTCGCCCGAAGATCTTCAGGCGCCGCTTGTGCGCGTAATCCATTGCGATGATCGCGACCCGGTTGTCCCCGGCGACATTGCCGGTGCTGATGTACTGCAGGTTGCCGCGAAAGTCCGCCCAGCCGATGGTGTGGTCGTCGATGACGCGAAGGAAACCGGGCGGCCCACCCCGGAACTGGACGTAGGGCCAGCCCGTCGCTCCGACGCTGGCCAGATAGAAGCTGTCGCGTTCGCCGAGGTAATCCCGCTCGTCATCGGTCAGCGGGTCGGCGCCGGGGACGGCCTTGGCCTGAACCCGTTTGCGATCGTAGAAGGCATCGCTGCCGTACTGATGCTGCACGGCTCGGACGTCATCGGTGAACGCGATCAGACCGTAGTGTTTGCTCATCGCGCACCCGCCTACTCTGTGTGGCCTCGGGAGTACGTTCGTTCACGCGGCCGTCGTCGGCCCACAACAACCCGTGCAGGGCAACGGCCATGGTAACGCGCCGAGAGTGCGGTGGCATCCGAAGCCATCGGGCGCAACACCGCTGAGTCGGCCTCGAAACTCCTTTGCGTGATATGCCGCTGAGCCCTTGGCGCCCTTGCCCTTGGTGAGGCTGACCTAACTACGGATACTCTTGGTTATCACCCGCGTGCGGGCGTGTCGGCAATCCGGAGGTACCAACGATGCCCAACAGCCGGTTGGAGCGATCAGCGCCGAAGTCCCGGCCTGGTCAGGACCGCCGGCCGACCCTCGCCGACCTGGCTCCCGGAACCGGCGCCGAGATCGTCGCGTTCGACCCAGCGATTGCCCCGGATATCGCAAATCGCCTGCGCCACTTGGGTTTCCGACCCGGCGTCCAAGTCATTAAGCTGCGCACCGCCCCGCTCGGCGACCCTGCGGTGTACCGGCTGCTGGGTTACGACACGTGCTTGCGGCGCCGGGAAGCCGCCCAGATCGAGATCACCGAGCAGTCATGACCGCGTCCTGCCACGACGACGGGGGTGCGGTCGCCGCCCCGCCCGGCCTGTCCCGGACGGCGCTGATCGGCAGCCCCAACGCCGGCAAGACCACCGTGTTCAACCAGCTCACCGGGATGAGGGCACGCACCGGCAACTACCCCGGTGTCACCGTCGCCCGCCGGGTAGGCACCGGGAAGTTCCGCAGCGAGGACGAAACGACGACGTTCCTCGTCGAGGACGTCCCGGGGTGTTACAGCCTGCACCCCGTCAGCCCGGACGAACAGGTGGTCGCCGACCTGCTGCGCGGGGAATTGCCTGGCATCACCGCACCGGATGCGCTCGCTGTGGTCGTCGATGTCACCGTCCTGGAGCGGTCGCTGTCGCTGGTGTCGCAGGTACTCGCACTGGGCAAGCCCACCCTGCTCATCCTCACCATGGGAGACGAACTTGCGGCCCGCGGCGGCCAGCTGGACACCGAAAAATTCGCCGCCGCGCTGGGCATCCCGGTGGTCAGCGTGATCGGCAGCCGCGGCAAGGGGTTCGAACCGCTACGGGCACTGCTGGCCGCGCCGCAGACTTGGCAGCGCGTCGCCATCCCGCCACCGTCCGACGACGCCGAATACCAGAGCTGGATCGCCTCGATCCTCCATGCCGGCCGGTACCGGGCACCTGAGCCGGACCGCCGCAGCGCGCGGATCGACCGGGTGCTGTTGCACCCCGTGTGGGGTTCGTTGTTCTTCGTCGCGGTGATGTTCGCGTTCTTCCAGATCGTCTTCACCCTGGCCGCGCCGTTGCAGGACCTGATCGAGAAGTCGTTCAGCTGGCTGGGCACCCTGGTGGACGACCACATCAGCAACGGCGCGATCGCGGGACTGCTCGGCCACGGGGTGATCGGCGGAGTTGGCGCCGTCCTGGTCTTCATCCCGCAGATCGTGCTGATGTTCCTGCTGATCTCCCTGCTGGAAAACATCGGCTACATGACGCGCGCCGCGTTCCTGGTGGACCGCATCATGGCGACCACCGGACTGGACGGCCGCGCCTTCGTGGCGATGCTGTCATCTCTGGCGTGCGCGGTGCCCGCCATCATGGCCACCCGCACCATTCCGTCGTCACGAGACCGGCTCGCCACCTGCATGGCCGCGCCGTTGATGACATGTTCGGCCCGCCTGCCGGTGTACATCCTGCTCATCGGGATGCTGGTCAGTCCGCAGGACAGGTGGGGGCCGGTCTCGATGCAGGGCGTGGTCATGTTCGGCATGTACCTGCTCGGCGGCGTCTCGGCGATGCTCACCGCCTGGCTGTTCAAATCGGTGGTGCTCGGCGGGGATCTGCTGCCGTTCTACATGGAGATGCCGCCCTACCGATTCCCGTCGCTCAAGTCGGTCGTGATGACCGTGTGGGACTCGGCAAAGGTGTTTCTGCGCAAGGCCGGAACCATCATCCTGGGCACCTCTGTCGTGTTGTGGTTTCTGCTCAACCTGCCGACGCGCACCGCGGAGACCGCCGGTATGGACCAGACCGCGGCTTCGGCCTACGTCGTCAACCATTCCTTCGCCGCCGGCCTGGGCAAGATTCTCGAACCGCTGTTCGCGCCGCTGGGTTTCGACTGGCGGGTCTGCGTCGGCCTGATCGGCGCGATGGCCGCCCGTGAAGTGTTCGTGGCCACGTTGGGGCAGATCTTCGCCACCGGCGAATCCGGCGACCTGGTCTCGGCCGCGCATTCGGCCGTCTTCACCTCCGGCCCGCATCACGGGCAGCTGGTGTTCACCGCGCCGACGATCATGGCGTTGCTCGTGTTCTTCGCCTACGCCCTGCAGTGCATGTCGACGATCGCCACGCTGCGGCGCGAGACCAACTCGTGGCGCTGGCCGCTGGTGGCGTGGGGTTACATGTTCGTGCTCGCCTGGGTGGCGGCGTTCGCCGCCCGGCACATCACCTTGTGGCTGACGGGTTGATCGTGACGGTTCCGCTGCTGCACCCGCAGACCACCGACGACCCCCGCCTGATGCGGTGGCTGACCGGGACACGGCAGCTGCCCGATGTCCCGCCGCAGTTGACCGCGCTGATCACCGAGGGCGTGCTGGAACGGGCGGAGGTAGGCGCCGGCGAGGTGCGAACGCGGTTGTGCGCCAACAGATCCTGGGAGGTCGACGGTCCCCGGGTGCGCTCGGCGCTGTTCGATGCGCTGTCCGGTCAGACCCCCGACGTCAGCGAACAGGAGCTGCGCGACGGGATCGACGAGATTCTGGCGCGCGACGTGTCGCCGATCGCCGCCTCGCACGGAGGCGCGATCAAGGTGCACTCGGTGCACGACGGTGTTCTCACCGTGGAACTGACCGGAGCCTGCCTGGGCTGCCCGCTGAGCGGTCGCACCCTGGGCGACCTGGTGACCCGCAGCGTGCAGGCGCGCTACCCGCAGATCCGCGAGGTCCGGGCGACCCAGCCGCGCCGCACGTGGCTGAAACTCAAACGGCGGTAGCGCGCGCGTTGCCTCAACTGGCCGGGCAACCCTCGCGGTTGACCCCGTCGAGCGCCTTGGGCGCGCCCTCGATCGCCTTGTGCACCACGTCGAGCACCTGCGGATCCCAGGTGAGCGCGGTGGGCCAGTCCAACCCGGCGGCGTTGGACACGAAGATGCTGTGGGTGTCGTCGAAGGTGTAACAGCGCCGGTGCGGCAGTACCGGATCGCCGATGTCCTTGGCCAGGGCGCTCTGCAACGCCACCAGACCGTCGTTGGGCCACACCGCGGGGTTCACCTGACCGGGCTTGGTGAATTTCTTGCCGCCGATCAGCACGACAGGGATCTTGTCCAGCACACCGGACTGGAAGTCGTTCCAGCCGTTCTTGCCCATCAGAAAAGCCTGGTTCACCTCACGGCCCGAGCCGGCCATCAGCCGCAGCACCTCGTCCTTGAATCCGTTCATAGCCTTCTCGCAGAACGTGTCTCCGAGGCAATCGGTGAGCGGAAGGATGCCGTTGGCATAGTCGGACAGATACGAGCCCTGCCACGGGGTGCCGATCGTGGTCAGCGAGCGGATATGCAGCGGGGAATTCGTGCTCGACAGCACCCGGATCGCGGCACGCGAGTAGAGACCGCCCATCGAGTGGGCAACCAGGTCGACGTCGTTGACCCCTTTCTCGGTGTGCAGGTAGGTGAGGAACCGGGCGAGGTGCTCACCGGCGGTGTCGATACTTCCCGTGGAGTCGACGGTCATGTTCTCCGGCAGCGTCACCGGGCAGATCGCGAACGGGCCGAATCCGGTTTGGTCGACCACCTGCCCGCGCCCGGCCATCGCCGGCGAGGTGTAGACGGTGTACGCCTGCTTCAGCAGGTATTCGCGGATCGCGGTGTCGGTGTTGCCCGCCGCCAGTCCGGTTGCGCATGCCTGGTCCGGGGTGGTGAACGGGCTGGTGGCATCTCCCCCGGAGACGATCACCACGGCCTGAGCGGCCGGACGTTTGCCCGATGATGCATCTTTGTTCCCGCAGCCGGCGAGCATCGTCACCACCACCACAACCAGCACCAGAAGTCGTCGCACGCCACAGGATGCTAGACCCCGCACCGCGGGTTCTTGGTCAAACAGCCAAAGCCGTTGAGGTTTCGATAGGGAACCGATGCCCGATCTCAGACGGTGTCCGATCCGGGCACCCGCGCCGCCGCCGAGCCGACGTGGTTCATCCGCCGGATGATCGCGTACTTGTGGACTTCGGTGGGCCCGTCGTAGAGCCGGAATCCCCGGATGTCCCGGAAGATCATCTCGATCGGCGTTTCGTCGGTGACGCCGATTCCACCCATGACCTGTATGCAACGGTCGACGACCTTGAACAGCTCCTCGGACACGAATGCCTTGCTGATCGAACTCTCGTGCCGGCCTTTGTGCCCCTGGTCCAGGATCCACGCCGTGTGCCAGATCGCCAACCGACACTGGGTGAGGGCAATTTCGTTGTCCGCCAACATGAATCCGACGCCCTGGTGATCGATGATCGGGGCGCCGAACGCCGTCCGGGTCTTCGCGTGCTCCAGGGCGATGTGCTGGGCACGTGAGGCGGCCCCCAGCCAGCGCATGGCGTGGGTGAGACGTGCCGGGGCCAGGCGCATCTGGGCGTAGCGCATCGCCTCGCCGACTTCGCCGAGCACATTCGACGCGGGCACCCGCAGGTCGTCGAAGACGACGACGCCGTGCCCTTCGACATAGTTGCGGTCCATGGAGTTCATCACCCGCTCGATGACAATCCCTCCAGAGCCGGGGTCATCACCCTTAGCCAGGAACAACGTTGGCCCGTTACGGTTTTCGTCACCGACCACGTTGGCCATAACGATCCAGGTTCCCGCGCCGTTGGCGCCGGTGATGAGCCACTTGCGGCCGCTGATGACGTAGGAGTCGCCGTCGCGTCGCGCCTCGGTGCGCAGTTGCGACGGATCCGAACCTGCTCCACCGGGCTCGGTCATCGCAAACACCGATCGGACGGTGCCGTCCAGGACGGGTTTCAGGAAGACCTCGGCCTGCTCGTCGGTCGTCAGCTTGTCGAGCAGAAACATGTTCCCCTCGTCGGGCGCGGCGCAGTTCATCGCGACCGGCCCGAGCGTGGACCACCCGGCCGCCTCGTAGATCACCGACTGCTCGATGTGCGAAATGCCTTTTCCGCCGAATCGTGTGGATGCCTGCGGGGTCAGAAGTCCTTCCTTGCGTGCCAATTCCACGAGCTCGCGGCGCAGGTCGTCGTTGGGGCCGTGCTGGGTGAGCCGCGGATCGCGCTCGTAGGGGACGATCGCGTCGATGACGAATCGGCGGACCCGCTCGCCGAGTGCCGTCAGTTCCGGGGGTACGGAGAAGTCGATCACGGAGCCATCCTTTTGGGTTGTGGGCGATCAGATGTCTTCTGCCGAAAGGGAATCGGCGGTCACCGTCAGAACAGATGTGGCAATGCGGTTGAACGCGGCGTACTGCGGGCCGACGAGCGCACCACGTTGGTGCAGCACGAATAGCTGCTGCCAGGCGATCGCGAGGCGGAGCCGGCCCAACACCAGGTAGAAGCCGACCGGCACCGCTTCCCGTCCGGCCGCGACAAAGTACTTCGCCGCGAGCGCTTTCCGGTCCGGGAAGCCCGGCTGCAGGGACGGGGCCAATCCGAGGTCGCGAATGACGTCCGCGTCGTCGGCCTGCGCCCAATAGGACAGCGTGACGCCGAGATCGAAGAGCGGATCGCCCAGCGTCGACATGTCCCAATCGATCACCGCGGCAGCCGCGCCGGTGGCATCGAAGATGACGTTGTCAAACTTGAAATCGTTGTGCAGCACAGTGGGTTTGATCGACGGGTCGGGTGCAGCGGCGCCCAGCCACGTCACGATGTGCTCGACCGACGTCGGCGGTGATCCGTCGAACGCGTTGTGTGCCCGCCGGTTCCAGCCGGCGATCTGTCGCGCGATGAAGCCTTGGGGCCGCCCGAGCTCGGCGAGCTCGGGGTGGGTGTCGAGGTCGATCGCATGCAGGTCCGCCAGGGCCGTCACGAATTCGTCGGCGAGCCTGGCGCTGGGGATGGCGGCGAGTTGCTCGGGAATCGTGTCCGACACGACGGTGCCGGGGCGGTATTCGATCAGCTGAAAGGGTCCTCCGAGTACCGAGGCATCGTCACAGAAGGCCACTGCCCGCGGCGCGCGGCGGTAGTGCGCGTGCAGGCGACTCAGCACCCGGAATTCTCGCGCCATATCGCTGGCGCCCTCGGCCAGCTGTCCGCCCGGCGGCCGGCGCAACACCACGGGTTGGCCGTCCACCGAGATCAGGTAGTTCAGATTGGCCAGACCGTTGGCGAACTGACGCGGCTCAACGGCGTCGAGCACCATCCCGCCGCCACGCAGCCAGGCGCCCAGCGCTTCCCAGTTCTGCGGCGAGCACTCGGCACGGAAACACTGCTGTTCAAGGGCGGCACCGGCGAGATCGTGGCGTGCGGTCATCGGGCTCCTTTAGACAGATCGCGTCCTACCGGACATTACGTCCGACGCCGATCGCGGGAACACGCCGCCCGAGCGTGCCGATAGCGCGCGGGCGCCCCTGACCCGCGCGAGCAGGCGCAAAATCACCTCATTTCGGCCCGAAATGGGTGATTTTGCGTCTGTTCGCCACGTGAAAAGTGGGCGCGGACGGTATCGAACCGCCGACCGCTGGTGTGTAAAACCAGAGCTCTACCACTGAGCTACGCGCCCTTATGCCCCGGCGCAGGCTACACGCCGAAAGCCCAACCACCCAAAACTAAACGCGCAACGCCGCCAGCGCCTGGGTCCACACCGCACGATCGCGGGCCTCGCCAGGCTGCTTCATCTCGGCGAACCGGATGATGCCCTCCTTGTCCACCACGAAGGTGCCGCGGTTGGAGATGCCGGCCACTTCGTTGAACACCCCGTAGGCCTGACTGACCTCGCCGTGCGGCCAGAAGTCCGACAGCACCGGAAACAAGAACCCGCTTTGCACCGCCCAGATCTTGTGGGTGGGCGGCGGCCCCACCGAGATGGCCAGCACCGCGCTGTCGTCGTTCTCGAACTCCGGCAGGTTGTCCCGCACCTGGTCCAGCTCGCCCTGGCAGATTCCGGTGAACGCCAGCGGGAAGAACACCAGCAGCACGTTCTTGGCGCCGCGATAGCCGCTGAGCGTGACAGGCTGCTGGTTCTGGTCGCGCAGCGTGAAGTCGGGGGCGGTTGCTCCGACGTCGAGCATCAGCGCTTACCGGTCCGCGACTTCGGCTGAACCAATCTGCTGGCCGCCCAGTTGCCCAGGTTGACCGACGACGTGGGCATCAGGCCCGCAGTCGGGGCTGCCTCGGCGAT
This sequence comes from Mycobacterium sp. TY814, assembly GCF_030755175.1. Lineage (NCBI taxonomy): Bacteria > Bacillati > Actinomycetota > Actinomycetes > Mycobacteriales > Mycobacteriaceae > Mycobacterium > Mycobacterium sp. TY814. Next base: position 1,079,340 of record NZ_JAUFRY010000002.1, on the reverse strand, counting down.
GTCGGCGGGCAGGACGTGCCCCGGCCGGCCGGTCTTGGGCGTCAGCACCCAGATGACGCCGTCCTCGGCCAGCGGGCTGATTGCGTCCATCAGCAGGTCAACCAGGTCGCCGTCACCGTCGCGGTACCACATCAGGACGACATCGACGACCTCGTCGGTGTCCTCGTCGAGCAATTCGCTGCCGCAGGCATCCTCGACATCAGCGCGGATGTCGTCGTCGGTGTCTTCGTCCCAACCCCACTCTTGGACGACTTGGTCCCGTTGGATGCCCAGTTTGCGAGCGTGATCCGCCGCGACCACCGTGGAACCTCCTAAACAGACGAGAGCAAGACAACCGAGAGCGACGAACGTAATCGTCGCACAGGCACTAGTAGCTTCATACGGCTAACCCACGCACATTTTCAACGCCTTTGTCTTGGCGTCGTTGAGCCGGTCCACCCGCCGGTTGAACTCACCGGTCGAGGCGTGGGTGCCGATCGCGTTGGCGACCTGACGAGCAGCGTCGTTGTAGGTGTTCATCGCGTCGCGCATCTGGCCCGGCAGCGCGTCACTGTAGCTGTTCTCCACCGCCGAGGCGCTGGCGTTCAGCGCGTCGATGGCCGGGCCTTCGGCCGGCCCCGTGTTCTTGCCGCCGTTGAAGGCCGCGACGAAGGCGTTCACCTTGTCGATCGCTTCCTTGCTGGTGGTGGCGAGAGTGTCGCAGGAGGTGCGAATCGCCCTGGTGGTCACCGAGGCGATGCGCTGGGATTCGCGGACGCTGGACGTCACCGACGACGCCGAAACCGACGCGGACACCGAGGACCGGTAGGCGGGGGCGACGTTGGTGTCCGGCGCCCCGGTCCCCTCGGTCACCTTGGTACAGCCGACAATGCCGATCGCCACCACAGCGACGGACCCGAGAGCCAGGGCGCCTCGCCTGGGGAACGCCCCCACGCGCCTGCGAGGGACGGCACGCCATCCGATGAGCACGGGACCTGACGTTACCGGGTCGCGATCCCAACTGCCCCATTAGCACCGACTTCGGTGTGGCACCGGCGAGCGGCACACGGGTACCCGCCGGGCACGCCGGTGCGGCACGATAGAGGGACGACCACTCGAGCATCACCCATGCCAACTACAGGAGCGGAAGTTGACCACCGAGTTCGCCCGCAACGATCTGGCCAAAAACCCAAGCAGCACAAGCGAACCCGATCGCGTCCGGGTGATTCGCGAGGGTGTCGCGTCGTATCTGCCCGACATCGATCCCGAGGAAACCGCGGAGTGGCTGGAGTCGTTCGACGACCTGCTGGCCCGCTCGGGGCCGGCGCGGGCCCGGTATCTGATGCTGCGAATGCTCGAGCGAGCCAGTGAGCAGCGGGTCTCCATCCCGGCGCTGACGTCGACCGACTACGTCAACACCATCCCCACCGAACTGGAACCGTGGTTCCCCGGTGACGAGGACGTGGAACGCCGCTTCCGCACCTGGATCAGGTGGAACGCTGCCATTATGGTGCACCGCGCGCAGCGCCCCGGGGTGGGCGTCGGCGGCCACATCTCGACGTATGCCTCCTCGGCGGCGCTCTACGAGGTGGGCTTCAACCACTTCTTCCGGGGCAAGGCGCACCCCGGCGGCGGCGACCAGGTGTTCATCCAGGGGCACGCCTCCCCCGGCATCTACGCACGGGCCTTCCTCGAGGGCCGGCTGAGTTCGGACCGCCTGGACGGCTTCCGCCAGGAACACAGCCACGCCGGCGGCGGCCTGCCCTCCTACCCGCACCCGCGCCTGATGCGCGACTTCTGGGAATTCCCCACCGTGTCGATGGGGCTGGGCCCGATGAACGCCATCTACCAGGCCCGGTTCAACCACTACCTGCACGACCGCGGCATCAAGGACACCACCGACCAGCACGTCTGGGCCTTCCTGGGCGACGGCGAGATGGACGAGCCGGAAAGCCGCGGACTGATCCAGGTGGCGGCCAACGAAGCGCTGGACAACCTCACCTTCGTGATCAACTGCAACCTGCAGCGCCTGGACGGCCCGGTGCGCGGCAACGGCAAGATCATCCAGGAGCTGGAGTCGTTCTTCCGCGGGGCCGGCTGGAACGTCATCAAGGTCGTGTGGGGCCGCGAATGGGATGCGCTGCTGCACGCCGACCGCGACGGCGCGCTGGTGAACCTGATGAACACCACGCCCGACGGTGACTTCCAGACGTACAAGGCCAACGACGGCGCCTACGTGCGCGACCACTTCTTCGGCCGCGACCCGCGCACCAAGGCGCTGGTCGAGAAGATGAGCGACTCCGAGATCTGGAACCTCAAGCGCGGCGGCCACGACTACCGCAAGGTCTACGCCGCCTACCACGCCGCAGTCGCGCACAAGGGGCAGCCCACGGTGATCCTGGCCAAGACCATCAAGGGCTACTCGCTGGGCGCGCACTTCCAGGGCCGCAATGCCACCCACCAGATGAAAAAGCTTGCGGCTGAGGACCTCAAGCACTTCCGCGACGCCATGCGGATCCCCATCACCGATGCCCAGCTCGAGGAAGACCCGTACCTGCCGCCGTACTACCACCCCGGCCCGGACGCCCCGGAAATCCGCTACCTACTGGACCGGCGCCGCACCCTGGGCGGCTTCGTCCCCGAACGCCGGACCAAGGCCAAGGCGCTCAAGCTGCCCAGTCGCGATGTGTACAAGGCGCTGAAGAAGGGATCGGGCAACCAGGAGGTCGCCACCACCATGGCGCTGGTGCGCACCTTCAAGGAGCTGTTGCGGGACAAGGAGATCGGTCACCGCATCGTCCCCATCATCCCGGACGAGGCACGTACCTTCGGGATGGACTCGTGGTTCCCGTCGCTGAAGATCTACAACCGCAACGGCCAGCTCTACACCGCCGTCGATGCCGAACTGATGCTGGCGTACAAGGAGAGCGAAGTAGGCCAGATCCTGCACGAGGGCATCAACGAGGCCGGCTCGGTGGGTTCGTTCACCGCGGTCGGCACCTCCTACGCCACCCACGACGAGCCGATGATCCCGCTCTACATCTTCTATTCGATGTTCGGGTTCCAGCGCACCGGCGACAGCCTGTGGGCCGCGGCCGACCAGATGGCCCGCGGCTTCGTCCTCGGCGCCACCGCCGGACGGACCACCCTGGTGGGCGAGGGCCTGCAGCACGCCGACGGGCATTCCTTGCTGCTGGCGGCCACCAATCCGGCCGTGGTGTCCTACGACCCGGCGTTCGCCTACGAGATCGCCTACATCGTGGAAAGCGGTCTGGCCAGGATGTTCGGCAAGGACCCGGAGAATGTCTACTTCTACATCACCCTCTACAACGAGCCCTACCCGCAGCCGCCGGAGCCGGAGAACTTCGACCCCGAAGGCCTGCTGCGCGGCATCTACCGCTACCGCTCGGCGAAGGAGCAGCGCTCGAGCACGGCCCAGATCCTGGTGTCCGGGGTCGCGATGCCCTCGGCGCTCAAAGCGGCCGAGATGCTCGCCGACGAATGGGACGTGGCCGCCGACGTGTGGTCGGTGACCAGCTGGGGCGAGCTCAACCGGGACGGTGTGGAGATCGAGAAGCACCGGCTGCGCCACCCGGACGAGCCGGCGGGCGAGGCGTACGTGACGAAGGTGCTCAAAGACACCCGCGGCCCGGTGGTCGCGGTGTCGGACTGGATGCGCGGGGTCCCCGAGCAGATCCGGCCATGGGTGCCCGGCACCTATGTGACGCTGGGTACCGACGGGTTCGGCTTCTCCGACACCCGACCGGCCGCGCGGCGCTACTTCAACACCGACGCCGAGTCGACCGTGGTCGCGGTGCTCGAGGCACTGGCCCGCGACGGGGAGATCGACCCGTCGGTGGCCGTCACCGCCGCGCGCCAGTACAAGATCGACGACGTCCAGGCAGCCCCGGAGCAGACCTCCGACCCGGGCGTCGCTTAGCCCCCGCTCGTTCTCTCGCCGAATGTGCGGCCCGCCGCACCGTCGGTGCCGAGTGTGCGGCTAGGCCCACACTCGGCGCCGAAGCGCCAGGGGCCTTTAGCGGACTCCGACAGAAAAGGGGCGTAGCTTTTAGGGGTGGGCGACAACAACTTGGCGCAGCAGCTTGGGCGTCCCCGGTCGCCGCTGGAGCTGCTGGATACCGTGCCGGACTCCTTATTGCGCAGGTTGAAGCAGTACTCGGGCCGGCTGGCCACCGAAGCCGTCTCGGCCATGCAGGAACGGCTGCCGTTCTTCGCCGACTTGGAAGCCTCCCAGCGCGCCAGCGTGGCACTGGTCGTCCAGACGGCGGTGGTCAACTTCGTCGAGTGGATGCAGGACCCGCACAGCGACGTCAGCTACACCGCGCAGGCCTTCGAACTGGTGCCGCAAGACCTCACCCGGCGCATCGCGCTGCGCCACACCGTGGACATGGTGCGGGTCACCATGGAGTTCTTCGAAGAGGTGGTGCCGCTGCTGGCCCGCTCTGAAGAGCAGTTGACCGCACTGACGGTCGGAATCTTGAAGTACAGCCGCGACCTGGCCTTCACCGCCGCCTCGGCCTACGCCGACGCCGCCGAGGCGCGCGGCAACTGGGACAGCCGGATGGAGGCCAGCGTCGTCGACGCGGTCGTCCGCGGCGACACCGGCCCGGAGCTGCTCTCCCGGGCGGCGGCGCTGAACTGGGACACCACCGCGCCGGCCACCGTCATCGTGGGAACCCCGGCACCGGGACGCGCCGACGGCGAGGCCGGCAGCGAGCGGGCCAGCCAGCATCTGCGTGACATCGCCACGCGACACGGCCGGGCGGCCCTCACCGACGTGCACGGCACCTGGCTCGTTGCGATCGTCTCGGGACAGCTGTCGCTCACCGACAAGTTTCTCAAGGACCTGCTGATCGCCTTCGCCGACGAACCGGTGGTGATCGGGCCGACGGCGCCCATGCTCACCGCCGCCTACCACAGCGCCAGTGAGGCCATCTCCGGCATGAACGCGGTCGCCGGCTGGCGCGGGGCCCCCCGCCCGGTGCTGGCCCGCGAACTGCTCCCGGAACGGGCCCTGATGGGCGACGCGTCGGCGATCGTGGCGCTGCACACCGACGTCATGCGCCCGCTGGCCGACGCCGGGCCGACGCTGGTTGAGACCTTGGATGCTTTCTTAGATTCTGGCGGTGCTATTGAGGCTTGTGCCAGGAAGTTGTTCGTTCATCCAAACACCGTGCGCTATCGGCTCAAGCGGATCACCGACTTCACCGGGCGTGATCCCACCCAGCCGCGCGACGCCTACGTTCTCCGCGTGGCGGCGACGGTAGGCCAGCTCAACTACCCGACGCAGAGTTCCAGCGCCGCCGGTACGTCGGTCCCGCAGCTTCCGTCGCCGGTCAGAGGGGGTTCCGGCGCCGTTTCCGGCCGAAAGTGATTTAGATGACAGATAGCGGGTGTATCTCAAACATGTAGCTTACGGAGCTATTTTGTAGGAGATCTACAAAAACCTAAGACGAGGTTCATAATCTGTTACACCCCGCAAAACCGTCTTCACAGTGTTCTCTTAGACACGTGATCGCTTTGCTTGCGCCCGGACAGGGCTCCCAGACTGAGGGAATGCTGTCGCCATGGCTGGAACTGCCAGGAGCAGCAGACCAGATTTCGGCATGGTCGACGGCCAGCGGCCTGGATCTGGCCCGGCTCGGTACCACGGCATCGACCGAGGAGATCACCGACACCGCCATCGCCCAGCCCCTGATCGTTGCGGCCACCCTGCTGGCCCACCAGGAGCTGACCCGGCGCGGGCTGCTGTCGGGACAGGACCTCATCATCGCGGGCCACTCCGTCGGCGAGATCGCTGCCTACGCGATCGCCGGGGTGCTGGCCGCCGATGACGCCGTCATGCTGGCCGCCACCCGCGGCGCCGAGATGGCCAAGGCGTGCGCAGCCGAGCCCACCGGCATGTCGGCCGTGCTCGGCGGCGACGAGTCGGAGGTGCTCACCCGTCTCGAGCAGCTCGACCTGGTTCCCGCCAACCGCAACGCCGCCGGCCAGATCGTCGCCGCCGGCCGGCTGACCGCGCTGGAGAAGCTTGCCGAGGACCCGCCGGCCAAGGCCCGGGTCCGCGCGCTGGGCGTCGCGGGCGCGTTCCACACCGAATTCATGGCCCCCGCCCTGGAGGGCTACGCCGCAGCGGCTGCCGGCATCGCGACCGCCGAGCCGACGGCCACGCTGCTGTCCAACTACGACGGAAAGCCGGTGACCTCTGCCGCCTCGGCGATGCAGACCCTGGTTTCTCAGCTGACCCGGCCGGTGCGCTGGGACCTGTGCACCGCCACCATGCGTGAGAAGAATGTGACGGCGATCGTGGAGTTCCCGCCCGCGGGCACTCTGACCGGTATCGCCAAACGCGAACTTCGGGGGGTTCCGACGCGAGCCGTCAAGTCACCCGCAGATCTGGACGAGTTGGCGAACATCTAATCGCCCGCTCTACCCCAGAGCCCAATAAGCACGTCAAATCGGTTTACACACAACATATTACGAAGGGAACTAACTGTGGCCGTCAGTCAGGAAGAAATCATCGCCGGTATCGCCGAGATCATCGAAGAGGTCACCGGTATCGAGCCTTCGGAGGTCACCCCGGAGAAGTCGTTCGTCGACGACCTGGACATCGACTCGCTGTCGATGGTGGAGATCGCCGTGCAGACCGAGGACAAGTACGGCGTGAAGATCCCGGACGAGGACCTCGCCGGCCTGCGCACCGTCGGTGACGTCGTCGCCTACATCCAGAAGCTCGAGGAAGAGAACCCCGAGGCTGCCGAGGCGCTGCGCGCCAAGCTGGAGACCGACAACCCCGAGGCGGCTGCCAACGTCAAGGCGAGGCTGGAAGCAGACAGCAAGTGACCAAGCCTTCCACTGCTAATGGCGGTTACCCCAGCGTTGTGGTAACCGCCGTCGCGGCGACGACATGTCTCGCGCCGGACATCGAGAGCACGTGGAAGAGCTTGCTGGCCGGCGAAAGCGGTATCCACGTCCTCGAAGACGAATTCGTCTCCAAATGGGACCTGCCCGCCAAAATTGGCGGACACCTCAAGGAACCGGTCGACAACCACATGGGCCGCCTGGACATGCGACGGATGTCGTATGTCCAGCGGCTCGCCAAGTGGTTGAGCGGCCAGTTGTGGGAGACCGCCGGCAGCCCCGAGGTTGATCCCGATCGCTTCAGCGTCGTGGTCGGCACCGGATTGGGCGGCGCCGAGCGGATCGTCGAGAGCTATGACCTGATGAACGAGGGTGGCCCCCGCAAGGTGTCGCCGCTCGCCGTTCAGATGATCATGCCCAACGGCGCCGCGGCGGTGGTGGGTCTGCAACTCGGTGCCCGCGCCGGTGTCATCACCCCGGTTTCGGCCTGTTCGTCAGGGTCGGAGGCCATCGCGCACGCGTGGCGTCAGATCGTGATGGGTGACGCCGACTTCGCGGTGTGCGGCGGTGTCGAGGGACCGATCGAGGCGCTGCCGATCGCCGCGTTCTCGATGATGCGGGCCATGTCGACGCGCAACGACGAGCCCGAGCGGGCGTCGCGGCCGTTCGACAAGGACCGGGACGGATTCGTCTTCGGCGAGGCCGGAGCGATGATGATCATCGAGACCGAGGAGCACGCCAAGGCCCGTGGCGCCAAGCCGCTGGCCCGGTTGATGGGTGCCGGTATCACCTCGGATGCCTTCCACATGGTCGCTCCCGCTGCCGACGGCACCCGTGCCGGCGGAGCGATGCGACGGGCAATGGAGTTGGCGGGCCTGTCCCCCAGCGACATCGACCATGTCAACGCGCACGGCACTGCCACACCTATCGGTGACAGTGCCGAGGCCAACGCCATCCGGGTCGCCGGATGCGAAAACGCCGCTGTCTACGCGCCGAAATCGGCGCTCGGACATTCGATCGGCGCCGTCGGCGCACTCGAATCGGCCCTCACGGTGCTGACCCTTCGGGACGGAGTCATACCACCGACATTGAACTATGAGACCCCGGACCCGGAGATCGATCTTGACGTGGTCGCCGGCGAGCCTCGCTACGGCGAGTACCGCTACGCGATCAACAACTCATTCGGGTTCGGCGGCCACAACGTGGCGCTCGCGTTTGGGCGCTACTGAGGCACGGGGTTCGGCGATGATGCGGGCCGCACCCGGCCCGTGCCGGACGAATACGGAAGGAACGTGGCACAAGCCATGACAGAGCTGGTTACCGGGAAAGCATTCCCGAATATTGTCGTTACCGGCATTGCCATGACGACCGCACTGGCAACCGACGCCGAGAACACGTGGAAGTGCTTGCTCGACGGGCAAAGTGGGATTCGGGTCCTCGAGGACGACTTCGTCGAGGAGTTCGACCTGCCGGTGAAGATCGGCGGGCACCTGCTGGAGGAGTTCGACAGTCAACTGACGCGAATCGAACTGCGCCGCACGGGCTACCTGCAGCGGATGTCCACCATCATGGGCCGGCGGGTCTGGGAGAACGCCGGCTCACCGGAGGTCGACACCAACCGGTTGATGGTGTCCATCGGCACCGGGCTGGGTTCCGCCGAAGAGCTCGTCTTCGGGTACGACGAAATGCGGGCGCGTGGCTTCCGGGCCATCTCGCCGTTGACCGTGCAGAAGTACATGCCCAACGGCGCGGCCGCGGCGGTGGGCTTGGAGCGCCACGCCAAAGCCGGTGTGATGACCCCGATTTCGGCGTGCGCGTCCGGAGCCGAGGGCATCGCCCGGGCGTGGCAGCAGGTTGCGCTCGGCGAGGCCGACATCGCGATCTGCGGTGGTGTGGAAACCAAGATCGAGGCGGTGCCGATCGCGGGGTTCGCCAACATGCGAATCGTCATGTCCACCAACAACGACGACCCGCAAGGCGCCTGCCGCCCGTTCGACAAGGACCGCGACGGCTTCGTGTTCGGTGAGGCCGCCGCGTTGATGGTGATCGAGACCGAGGAGCACGCCAAGGCCCGCGGCGCGAACATCCTGGCCCGCATCATGGGCGCCAGCATCACCTCGGACGGCTTCCACATGGTGGCGCCCGACCCCAACGGGATTCGCGCCGGACACGCGATCACGCGGGCAATCCAGCTCGCCGGTCTGCAGCCGAGCGACATCGGCCACGTCAACGCGCACGCCACCGGCACTCAGGTCGGCGACGTGGCCGAGGGCAGGGCGATCAACAACGCTCTCGGCAGCAACAAGCCGGCCGTGTTCGCCCCGAAGGGTGCTCTCGGGCACTCGGTGGGTGCGGTCGGTGCCGTGGAGTCCATCCTGACCGTGCTTGCATTGCGGGATCAGGTCATTCCGCCGACACTGAACCTGGTCAACCTCGACCCCGAGATCGACCTCGACGTGGTGGCGGGCAAGCCCCGGTCCGGCAACTTCGAGTACGCGATCAACAACTCGTTCGGGTTCGGCGGTCACAACGTGGCGATCGCGTTCGGGCGTTACTAGAAAGCTCCAAGGATCACGGGATAAACCCAGAGCACCACAGGCGAATTAGGAGATCTGCGATGACAATCATGGCCCCTGAGGCGGTTGGCGAGTCGCTCGACCCCCGCGATCCGCTGCTGCGTTTGAGCAACTTCCTCGACGACGGCAGCATCGAGCTGCTTCACGAGCGGGACCGCTCGGGTGTGCTGGCCGCGGCGGGCACCGTCAACGGCGTACGCACCGTTGCCTTCTGCACCGACGGCACCGTCATGGGCGGCGCCATGGGAGTCGAGGGTTGCGCCCACATCGTCAACGCGTACGACACCGCCATCGAGGAACAGTGCCCGATCGTGGGCATCTGGCACTCGGGTGGCGCACGGCTTGCCGAGGGCGTCAAAGCGCTGCACGCGGTCGGGCTGACCTTCGAGGCCATGATCCGGGCATCCGGCTACATCCCGCAGATCTCGGTGGTCGTCGGCTTCGCGGCCGGCGGCGCCGCCTACGGGCCGGCCCTGACCGACGTCATCGTGATGGCGCCGGAGAGCCGGGTCTTCGTCACCGGGCCCGACGTGGTCCGCAGCGTCACCGGCGAGGACGTCGACATGGCGTCCCTCGGTGGGCCCGAAACCCACCACAAGAAGTCCGGGGTGTGCCACATCGTCGCCGACGACGAACTCGACGCCTTCGAGCGTGGTCGCCGGCTGGTCGGATTGTTCTGCCAGCAGGGACATTTCGACCGCAGCAAGGCCGAGGCCGGCGACACCGACATCAGGGCGCTGCTGCCTGAGTCGTCGCGACGGGCTTACGACGTGCACCCGATCGTCAGCGCCGTGCTCGACTCGGACGCGCCTTTCGAGGAATTCCAGGCCAAGTGGGCGCCGTCGATGGTGGTCGGCCTGGGCCGCTTGTCGGGCCGGACGGTCGGCGTGCTGGCGAACAACCCGCTGCGCCTGGGCGGTTGCTTGAACTCCGAAAGTGCCGAGAAGGCAGCGCGTTTCGTGCGGTTGTGCGACGCGTTCGGTATCCCGCTGGTGGTCATCGTCGACGTGCCGGGGTATCTGCCCGGTGTCGACCAGGAGTGGGGTGGCGTGGTGCGCCGCGGCGCGAAGCTGCTGCACGCCTTCGGTGAGGCGACGGTTCCGCGGGTCACCCTGGTGACGCGAAAGATCTACGGCGGGGCCTACATTGCGATGAACTCCCGCTCGCTGAACGCGACGAAGGTGTTCGCCTGGCCGGACGCCGAGGTTGCGGTGATGGGCGCCAAGGCGGCCGTCGGCATCCTGCACAAGCGCAAGCTGGCCGCCGCGCCGGACCACGAGCGTGAGGCCCTGCACGACGAGTTGGCCGCTGAGCACGAGCGCATCGCCGGTGGTGTGGACAGCGCCATCGACATCGGTGTGGTCGACGAGAAGATCGACCCGTCGCACACCCGCAGCAAGCTCACCGAGGCGCTGGCGCAGGCGCCGGCTCGCCGCGGACGCCACAAGAACATCCCGCTGTAAATCCTCGCGAGCGGGGGCCAGCTCCCTACGCGAGCAGGGGCACCACCCACTCGCGAGCAGGGGGCACCACCCACTCGCGAGCAGACGCAAAATCGCACGATTTCCTTCGGGAAACGTGCGATTTTGCGACTGCTCACCCGTGCGCCAGGATCGCCCTCAGCGCCTGTCGCAGTGCACCGGCTGGGGCGTCCGGCAGCTCCTCGACCCGCCATCCCACGAAGTCGTCGGGGCGCACCAGCAGCGCTCCCGTCGCGCCTAAACCGTTGACGTCCAACCACTCTGGCTCATCGATGCGGTGCATGGCTACCTGGAGACCGGCCGTCGCGGCACGCCACCGCTCGTCGGCAGACAGCAGCGTGAACCGGTGTCCCAGCAGGTCGAGCGTCGACAACCGCTTCCCGTCGCGCTGCAGCCACACGTGTGGAACTCGGGTGCCGGGCTGTCCGCGCAACTCCTGCACCAGCTCCAACGCCCCGGGATCGGGATCGTCGGTCAGCACCGCAGCCGACCGATACCGGTAGCCGATCAGCAGCTCGAACATCGAGCACTCCTGCTCGGGCGCTAAACGTGGCCGCTGGTCTCCCAATTCGAGAGTGGCCAGCGTGGGGCCCGTCAGTGACTGGTGGGCGGCGAACCGGCCGACCGGGTGCCGCTCGCTGTGGTAACTCGACAGCAGCGCCGGCCCGGCTCGCCCCTGCAGAACCGCTGCCAGCTTCCAGGCGAGGTTGTGCGCACTCTGAATGGCGGTATTGGCTCCGCCGGCTTTGAACGGTGGCATGGTATGCGCGCAATCACCGACCAGAAGGACACGGCCACAACAGAATTGATCTGCAACCTGTTCATAGGGCTGCCACGAGGCGACCTCGATGATCTGTACCTCGGCCCGCTGTCCGATTGCCGCGGTCACCAATTCGGCGCACCGCTCGGGCGTGAACTGTTGGGCCGTTTCGCCTTTGGCGGGAAAATAGGTCGTGATGAACATGCCGCGGTCCTCGTCGACCGCGAGGAAGATGCCGGGCGCAGCCGGATTGCTAATCTGCACCGCACCGCCGTTGGTGAGATCCGGAGCGAACCGGCGCCATGCACAGCGAAAGTAGACGAACACCACAAAGATCGGCAACGCGCCATAGCCGGAAGTCGGTACCGACAGCGCCTTGCGGATCGGGCTGTGCACCCCGTCGGCCGCAATCAGATACTCGGCCCACACTGTCTGCGATCGCCCGCATTCCCGGTCGGCAAGGACCGCCGAGACACCGTCGCCGTCCTGCTCGAACGACACCAGTGCGGTTCCATAGCGCACTTCACTGCCGCGACTTCGCGTCGCTCGCAACAACATCGGCTCCGACTCACTCTGCGGGCAGTACTGCGCGGCGGGCTCGGGACTCACCGCGTCCAGGCCGGCGAATATCGCATCCATATCGATCGCCGGGTGCCCCGGGGCCGTGCTGTCCAGTGTGGGCTTGACCACCATGGTGGACACCCGCTCCGCCACGGCGTGCACCTCGTCGCCCAGACCGAGCCCGCGTAGAATTTCCAGGCTGCGAAAGCTCAGGTTGCGCGCCTTGGGATAGACGAAGGTCTCGTGCCGCCGGTCGATCAGCAACGAGCGCACGCCGTGCTGGGCAAGCAACGCCGACATCGCCAGGCCGCCCACCCCGGCTCCGACAATCAATACCCGACGGTCCTCCCCCGTCACGGATACGAAACTACAACTCGCGTCGTGGCATAGCGAGGGTCAGCCGACACCTGCCAGGAACTCCTCAGCTACCGCGACCGCCTTCTCGCGGTCACGCGGCACCAGACCGATGCGGGTCCGGCGATCGAGAATGTCACCGACGTCCAGTGCGCCCTCGTGGGTCACGGCGTACTCGAACTCCGCCCGCGTCACGTCGATGCCGTCGGCAACCGGCTCGGTCGGCCGCTCGCAGGTGGCCACCGCAACCACGTTGGCCGCCTCGGCGCCGTACCGCGCCACCATGGACGCCGGCACGTTACCCGGCCCCGCGGCGGGGCCCGGGTTGGCCGACGCCCCGATCAGCGGCAGGTTGCGGGTCCGGCACTGCCCGGCGCGCAACGTGCGCAGCTCAATCGCCCGGTTGAGCACATCCTCTGCCATGTAACGGTATTCAGTGAGCTTGCCGCCCACCACGCTGATCACCCCGGTCGGCGACTCGAAGATCGCGTGGTCGCGGGATACGTCGGCGGTCCGGCCCGAACCGGTGTCGATCAGCGGCCGCAGCCCGGCGTAAGACCCGATCACGTCCGACGACGAAACGGTGGTGCCCAGCGCGGTGTTTACCGTGTCCAGCAGGAAGGCGATCTCTGCCGAAGAGGGCTCCGGGACATCGGGAATCGGGCCGGGCGCATCCTCGTCGGTCAGCCCGAGGTAGATCCGGCCGAGTTGCTCGGGCATGGCGAACACGAACCTGTTCACCTCGCCCGGGATCGGAATGGTCAGCGCCGCAGTCGGATTGCCGAACGCCGCAGCGTCGAACACCAGATGTGTTCCGCGGCTGGGCCGTAGCTTCAAGGCCGGGTCGATGTCACCGCCCCACACCCCGGCCGCATTGATCACCGCGCCGGCCTTCACCTCGAACGACTCGCCGGTCCGCTGGTCGGTCAGCCGCACCGAGGTGGCGGTGGCCTCCGAGGCGGCCACATAGGTCAAGATCCGGGCGCCGTGCTGGGCCGCGGTACGCGCCACCGCCGTCACCAGCCGCGCATCGTCGATCAACTGCCCGTCGTAGTTGAGCAGTCCCCCCGCCAGGCCGTCGCGCTTCACCGTGGGTGCCAGCTCGACCACCCGGCTTGCCGAGATCCGCCGCGACCGGGGCAACGTCGAGGACGACGTGCCCGCCATCACCCGCAGCGCGTCACCGGCCAGAAAGCCGACCCGCACCAGGGCACGGTTGAAGTGGTTCATCGCCGGCAGCAGGGGAACCAGCTGCGGCATCGCGTGCACCAGATGAGGGGCGTTGCGCGACATCAGGATTCCGCGCTCGATGGCGCTGCGGCGCGCGATGCCGATATTGCCGCTGGCCAGGTAGCGCAGACCGCCGTGCACCAGTTTCGAACTCCACCGGCTGGTGCCGAACGCCAGGTCGTGTTTCTCCACCAGCGCGGTGCGCAGGCCGCGCGACGCGGCGTCCAGGGCGATGCCGACGCCGGTGATGCCACCACCGATGACGACGACGTCGAGCTCGGCGCCGTCGGCCAGGGCGGTGAGGTCTGCGGTGCGACGAGCGGCGTTGAGCGCGGTCAGGTTGTCCATCACGACAGGTATCCGTTCAGTGTGTAGGCGAGTTGGGTGGCCAGGGCCTCGTCGTCGAGGATCGGTTTGACGATGTCGGCGGATTGGATGGTGGACTGGGCGATCAGCAGAATCATGGTCGCGAACTGACGGGGGTCACCGGGCCGGACGGTGCCGGCCCGCTGCGCCTCGGCCAGCCGCTGGGCCAGCCCTTCGATCAGGAACTGCTGGCTGGCACCCAGGCGCTCGGTGATGTAGACCCGGGCCAGCTCCGAGTGCATCACCGACATGATCAGCTCGTCGCGGCGCAACCGGTCGGCCACCGCCACCACCTGCCGAACCAGCGCCTCCCGGTCGTTGCCGGCGAAAGGCACCTCGCGCATCACGTTGGTGATGTGGTCGGTCAGCAGCGTCGACATGATCGACTGCGTGTCCGGCCATCGGCGGTAGACCGTCGGACGGCTCACGCCGGCGCGGCGGGCGATCTCGGCGAGAGTCACCCGGTCGGCACCGAAATCGACCACGCAGCTGGCCGCCGCAGCTAATATTCGGTCCCCGGTATCCAAATTTGGGTCATTACTCATTGACACCATGTGTAATACTGTAACGCATGACGCACCTTGAGGAACTCCTTCCGCCGATGAAATGGAACGCGTGGGGGGATCCCGCCGCGGCCAAGCCACTCTCCGATGGAATCCGCGGTCTGCTGAAGCAGGTTGTGGGCCTTGAAGATTCGGATGAGGACGAGCTGCAGCCCAACGAGGTGAAGCTGCGCGAATGCGCCCTGTCGCAGGAAGCCCGGGACGGGCTCGCCAAGATCGTCGGCAGCGAGTACTTCCGTACCGCTGACCGCGACCGGTTGCTGCGCGCCGGCGGCAAGTCCACCCCCGACATGCTGCGACGCAAAGACCGCGGCGTCCAGGATGCGCCCGACGCGGTGCTGCTCCCCGGCAATGACGACACGATCTTGGAAATATTGCGCTACTGCTCCGACCACGGCATCGCAGTCGTCCCGTTCGGCGGCGGCACCAACGTCACCGGGGGCCTGGATCCCACCCGCGGGCAGTTCGCCGCCGTCATCTCGCTGGACCTGCGTCGCTTCGACGAGTTGCACTCCCTGGACCCGGTGTCGGGCATCGCGGAACTGGGCGGCGGCGTCACCGGCCCGGACGCCGAACGCCTGCTCGGCGAACACGGTTTCTCCCTCGGGCACTTCCCGCAGAGCTTCGAGTACGCCACCATCGGCGGTTTCGCGGCGACCCGCTCGTCCGGCCAGGACTCCGCCGGCTACGGCCGGTTCAACGACATGATCATCGGACTGCGCATGGTCACCCCCGTCGGCATCTGGGACCTGGGGCGGGTGGCGGCTTCGGCCGCCGGTCCGGATCTGCGCCAGCTGGCCATCGGCTCCGAAGGCACCCTGGGGGTCATCACCAAGGTGCGATTGCGGGTGCACCCCGTCCCGGAGACCACCAGCTACGAGGCGTGGTCGTTCCCGGACTTCGCAACCGGGGTCGCCGCATTGCGTGCCATCACCCAGACCGGCACCGGCCCCACCGTGGTGCGCCTTTCGGATGAGGCGGAGACCGGCATCAACCTCGCCACTCACGAGACGATCGGTGAAAACCAAAGCAGCGGTGGATGTCTGGGTCTGACGCTGTTCGAGGGCACCAAGGAGCACGCCGAGAGCCGACACGCCGAGACCCGGGCGCTGCTGGAAGCCAGCGGCGGCACCTCGCTGGGCGAAGGCCCGGCCAAGACGTGGGAGCACGGCCGGTTCAGCGCTCCGTACCTGCGCGACTCACTGCTGGCCGCGGGCGCGCTCTGCGAGACGCTGGAGACCGCCACCGACTGGTCCAACATTCCCGCCCTCAAGGCCGCCGTCACCGAGGCGCTGACCAGTTCGCTGGGCGAGTCGGGCACCCCGGCGCTGGTGATGTGCCACGTGTCGCACGTCTACCCCACCGGCGCCTCGCTGTACTTCACCGTGGTCGCCGGCCAGCGCGGCAATCCGGTCGAGCAGTGGTGGGCGGCGAAGAAGGCGGCGTGTGACGCGATCATGGCCACCGGTGGCACCATCACCCACCACCATGCCGTCGGAGCCGACCACCGGGCATGGATGCGAGACGAAGTGGGCGACCTCGGGGTGCAATTGTTGCGCGCGGCCAAGGCCACCCTGGATCCAGCCGGAATTCTCAACCCCGGCAAACTGATTCCGTGACGCAGCAGTCCCCCGTCCTGAGCCGGCGCGAGATCGCCAAGGTCACCGCGCTGACCAATCCCCTGTCGGGACACGGTGCCGCGATCGAGGCGGCGCAACGCGCGATCGCCCGGTTCCACAAACGCGGCATCGAAGTCGTCGAGATCATCGGCGACGGCGCCGAAGACGCACGCTTTCTGGTCGCCGCGGCGCTGGAGAAGGGCACTGACGCGGTCGTCGTCACCGGCGGCGACGGCGTCATCTCCAACGCCCTGCAGGTGCTGGCGCAAACCGATGTGCCGCTGGGGATCATCCCGGCGGGCACCGGTAACGACCACGCGCGTGAATTCGGTATCCCCACCAAGGATCCCGAAGCCGCGGCGGACATCGTGGTGGACGGCTGGACGGAAACCATTGACCTGGGCCGGATCCGCGACCAGCACGGCGTCAACAAGTGGTTCGGCACCGTGGCGGCAACGGGATTCGACTCGCTGGTGACCGATCGGGCGAACCGGATGACCTGGCCGCACGGGCGGATGCGGTACTACATCGCCATGTTCGCCGAGCTGTCGCAATTGCGGTTGCTGCCGTTCCGGCTGGTGCTCGACGGGCAGCAGGTGATCGAAACCGACCTCACCATGACTGCCTTCGGCAACACCCGCAGCTACGGCGGCGGGATGCTGATCTGCCCGAACGCCGACCGTTCGGACGGCCTGCTGGATCTGACCATGGTGCGGTCAGAGTCGCGCACGAAGCTGATCCGCTTCTTCCCCACCGCCCTCAAAGGCACGCATGTGGGGCTCGACGAAGTCACCACCGCGCGAGCCAAGACCGTCGAAGTCGAATGCCCCGGCATCAACGTGTACGCCGACGGTGACTTCGCCTGTCCGCTGCCGGCCGAGATCTCCGCGGTTCCGGCCGCGCTGCAGGTGCTGAGGCCGGCCCACAAGGTGTAACGAACCGGTCACGCGACGCGACATGTTCAGCATGTCAGTGTTCGTCAAGACCGGGTTGGCCGCGGTAGCGGCCATAGGGGTTCCGTTGTGCGTGGCGCCGGTGGCGCACGCGGGTGAAGTCGCCTCCTGGAACGGTGAATACCTCGTCGTGCTCGGCGCCAACGCCAAATCCGGCACCAGTGTGGCAGCGGGCCAGCCCGAATTCGCCCACCGCTCCACCGTCTCCTTCACCTCCAGCTGCGCCGCGGGCGTCTGCGTCGCCACGGTCGACAACCCGCCGGTACCGAAGAACGAATCGATGCCCCGGACAATCGAATTCACCTGGAACGGCTCGCAATGGGTGCGCGAGATGACCTGGAAATGGGACTGCCTGCTGCCGGACGGCACCATCGAATACGACCCGGCCAAATCGATAACCGTCTACACCCCAGGGCAATACGGCATTCTCACCGGCGTCTTCCACACCGATATCGCCAGCGGCACCTGCGCGGGCAATGTCGATATGCCGGTGTCGGCCAAGCCGATATCAGGGCCCGTCACCTAAGTGCCCGTCCGCGAGACGGCGTCGATCAGCAAGCACTGATCGACCATTTCGCGCACGTTCCCGCGACGTAATCCACGTCCGCCGCACCACTGCGTGAGCATAACGCGCAAAACCCTGCAATCGTCGTTTACTCCGGCTATCGACCACAACCGTGACGGCTCGCCGCCGAATTCCTAGGTTTGTGATCAACCGATTGGCAGGCGCGCTCCGCCCAACCACGCACAGGATTTCCGCCGGCGAAATCCAGGCACCCCAGTGGTTTTGCCTGCCATACACGGCCGGCACACGCGAAAGGGATCGAGCGATGGTAGGACTGGGCACGATCAACGAATGGCGACCGCCGCACGGGCTGGTCACCACCTGGACGGCCACCCCGGCGGCACGCGCCGCGGCACGGACGGCGCCGCACAGCACTCTGGCTCCCAGTTACCAACGGGAGCAACACCTTCGGTCGGCCCTGGCCGCTCAGGAAGCCGGCCACACCCTGCCCCGGTTGATGGTCGTGGCCTGGGACATCGCCGGCACCTGCGACATCGGCGCAATGACGGCCGCGATCAACACCCATGTGCGCCGCCACGACAGCTACCACGACTGGTTCGAATTCGACGGTGCGGCAATCCAGCGCCGGCGCATCGAGAACCCCGATGTCATCGCCTTCCACCCCGTCCAATTCGGCCGGATGAACACCGAACAGATACGCAACCATGCGCTGACCAGCACCCCGGGCACGCTGGAGTGGGGCTGCATCACCTTCGGGGTCATCCAGCACGCCGACTACTTCACCTTCTACACCAGCGTCGACCATCTCTACATCGACGGCATGTCGGCCGGCCTGATCTTCTTCGATATCCATCTCTCCTATGACGCGCTGACGCAGAACCCGGCGCAGCAACCCGTCACTCCGGAGATCGCCAGCTATCGGCGTTACGCGGCGCGGCAGCACGAGCGGATAGCGCGCCTGACGCTCACATCGCCAGAGGTCAGGGAGTGGATCTCCTTCATGGAGGGCACCGGTGGACACTGGCCCCGTTTCCCGCTTCCGCTCGGGGACGTCGATGTCACCACCACGGGCGACTTTCTGACGGTCGACCTGCTCGACGCCGCCGGGACGGAATCGTTCGACGCCGCCTGCCTGGCCGCCGGTGCACGCTTCAGTGGCGGTGTCCTGGCCTGTGCCGCGCAGGCCGAGCATGACCTGACCGGCGCCACGACCTACTACGGATTCACCCCCTACGACACCCGTACACCCGGCCTGGACACTCTCACCGTCGGCTGGTTCGCCAGCCTGGTACCGATCAGTGTCTCCATCGGCTCCGGATCCTTCCCCCGGATGGCCCGCGCCGCGCAGGAATCGTTCGACGCCGCCAAGCGTCTGGCCGGTGTCCCGTTCGACCGGGTACTGCAACTGGCGACGCCGGAACAGCTGGGAATCGCGCCCCCCGAGCGTTCGGAATCGATGGTGTCGTTCATCGACGTCCGCAAGCTACCCCTGGCGCCCTTGTTCGAACAAACGAACTTCGGCGCCTACGGCGACAATCTGTCACGCGGCGGGGTCAACGTCTGGATCACCCGGCACGCCGACAAGACCACCGCGACCATCTCCTTTCCGGACAACACCGAGGCACGCACGTCGGTACGCCGCTACCTCTCGGCACTGGCCGGAGCCTTCGCGCGTATCGTCGCCCCGTCCACCCCGCCGTGGCTGGAAGAGGTTGCCGAGCATGCGAACTCGGGGCAGGGCATTCCGGTCATCAGCAAGGGATCGGTGTGAGCACCGTGAGCACTGTCGTCGATCTGGTCGACCACACCTTCTTCCGCATCGAGCGGGCCGCCGAGGTCACCAACGTGATCCAGTGCGCCTGGGTGTATGACCGCCCCGTAGCCATCGACGGCCTGCGGCGGTTCCATCACCATCTGCAGCGCGGCAGACTGGCCCGCCGAATCGAGCGCTCGCCACTGCCGTTCGGGCGTCCCCGCTGGGTCTCCCCCTGGCAGCAGAACCAGCTGGAGATCGCCGAGGAGCGTTGTGCACGCGCCGATTTCGACACGTGGCTGGCCCGGCAGGCCGACACCCCGCTGGATGCCGAGCACGGACCCGGCTGGCACCTGGCGGTAGTGCCCTTCAGCGACGGCGGCGCGGGCGTGAGTCTGGTTGCGTCGCATTGCCTTACCGATGCCGTCGGGCTGTGCGAAGCGCTCGCGGATGCGGCGCAGGGCCGCGATCTCCCACGGCGCTGGCCGGCAGCCGGGTCGCGCCCGCGGCCGCAGGCCCTGCGCGAAGACGTCTGGCAAACCGTGCGTGACGTCCCGGCCATCGGTAAGGCAGCCGCCGTCGCGGCACAGTTCGCGTGGCGCAACCGCCGGGACGGCGGACAGGTCGCCGCACCGACCGGACCATCTGCCCGCATCACCATCCCCACCGCAACCGCCTTCGTCGACGCCGACGAGTGGGACTCCCGCGCCGGCGATCTCGGCGGGACCAGCAACACGTTGCTGGTCGCGGTGGCCGCCCGCATGGCCCAGCGGATGGGACGGACCACCCCGGACGGTGCGGTCGCGGTGACGATGGCGGTCAGCCAACGCGCCCCCGGCGACACCCGCGCCAACGCCATCACCAATGTGGACTTCACGGCAAACCCCACGCACGCCGCGACGGATCTCCGCGAGATCCGCACTGCCACAAAGCAAGCGCTGATCCGTTGCGCGGAGCAGCCCGAACAGCGGTGGCGCCTGCTGCCGCTGGTTCCGGTGATACCCGAGCGGCTGGGCCGACGATGGGTCGATGCCGCCGCCACCAGTGCGGTCAGCGTCGGGGCATCCAACGTCGGGATCATCGATCCGGCCGTGAACCGGCCGGACGGCACCGACGCCGACCACTTCGCGATGAGGTCGCTCACCGCGCATGCCACTACCGCGATGACGGACCGCTCCGGCGGGCTGCTGTCGGTGCTCTCGGGCCGCGTGCGGGGCACGGTCTTCGTCTCGGTCGTCTCCTATCAGCGGGACGGCCGCAACTCCAACAGCTTTGTCAACGGCCTTGTTTCGGATGTGCTGAGCGAATTCGCGCTCAGCACGACGACCGGATGGCCGGTGCAGGAAAGGATCCCCGGCAGATGAGCAACGTCCTTGATCTGGTCGATCAGACCTTCTTTCGGCTCGAACAAGCCGCCGGCGTCGGCCAGTGCGTGTGGGTGTACAACCGCCCGGTCGACATCGACGGGCTGCGCCGATTTCACCACCAGCTGCTGCAGGGGCGGCTGGCGCGCAGCATCGAACGCTCACCGTTGCCGTTCGGCCGCCACCGCTGGGTGTCCCAGCGCGGACCGTCCGCACTGCAGATCGCTCACCAGCCCCGGCCCCGTGCGGAATTCGACGCCTGGCTGACTGAGCAGGTCAACACCCCGCTGGATGCCGAGTTCGGACCGGGTTGGCACCTTGCGGTGTTGCCGTTCACCGACGGCGGCACCGGGGTCAGCCTGGTGCTCAGCCATTGCCTCACCGACGGTGTCGGCGGCGCCATCGCGGTGGCCGAGGCGGCGTGCGGCCGGGAGCCGTCCGCGCACTGGCCTGCCGCCGGCTCCCGCACCCGCTGGCGTGCGCTGCGCGAAGACGCCCGGCAGACCGCCCGCGACATGCCCGCCGTCTGCCGGGCCCTCGCCGCCGCCGCCCGGTTCGCCCGGCAGAACCGCGGCCGGGCCACCCCGATCCTCCCGATCGCCGGCGCCGACGAACCGTACACCGCGCCCACCACAACGGTTTTCGTCGACGCCGGGGAATGGGAAGCTCGCGCACACGCGCTCGGCGGAACCAGCAACACGTTGTTCGCGGCGGTGGCGGTCAAGCTCGCGCACCGGGTCGGACGGGTGGCTGCCGACGGCACGGTCGCCGTGGCGATACCCGTCAACGAACGCGCCGCCGATGACACCCGCGCCAACGCCGTCACGATGGTGAACATCACGGTGGACCCGGCCAGGGTGGCCGCCGACCTGCGCGTCATCCGGGCCGCCGTCAAGCATGCGCTGACCGGCTACCGGGAACTGCCCGACGAGCGGCGGACACTGCTGCCCCTGATCCCCTGGCTGCCGCGGCGGCTCACCCGCCGGCTGGTGGGGGTCGCCACCGGCGGCGCGACCAATGTCGTCGTCGCGTCCAACCTGGGCACGGCGCCACCGGCCCTGAGCCGGCCAGACGGCCTCGACGCCGACTACGTCGCCGTGCGGTCGGTCTACCCGGATCTGACCGAGGCGATGCTGGGCCAGATCGGCGGCCTGCTGTCGTTGCACGCGATGACGGTGGGCCGGCGGATCGCGATCTCGGTGCTCGGCTATCAACCGGGCCAGATCAACTCCAATACCGCTCTCCAACAGCATATTTCGTGCGTGCTGGACGAGTTTTCGCTCACCGCGACCACATCCGACGACCTGACCACCGCGAAAGGTTCCCGATCATGAGCGACGTTCTGGACCTCTATGACCAAACCCAGTTTCTGGGCCAGCGCGCCACCGGAGCGACCAACCTCCTGCAGTGCTTCTGGCTCTACGACCGCGCCGTCGACCTCGACGGGCTGCGACGATTCCACCGCCACCTGCAGCACGGCCCGCTGGCGCGCAGCGTCGAACGCTCACCCCTGCCGTTCGGCCGCCATCGCTGGGTCTCACCCCGCCGCGACTGCGAGCTTGAGATCGCCGAAACACCACGGCCGCGTGCCCTGTTCGAGTCCTGGCTGGCCGAGCAGGCCGACGTCGCGCTGGATGCCGAACACGGGCCGGGATGGCATCTCGCGGTGCTGCCCTTCACCGATGGCGGGGCCGGAGTGAGCCTGGTGGTCACGCACTGCCTCACCGATGGAGTCGGGCTGTGCACGGCGCTGGCGGACGCGGCGTCCGGGCGGCACAGCCCGTTCCGGTGGTCGGCCGCCGGTTCCCGACCCCGGTGGCAGGCGCTGTACCAAGACGCGGGTCAGACCCTGCGTGACATCCCGGCCATCGGGCGCGCCGTCGTCGTCATCGCCAGAGCGGCTCGGCGGCAGCAGGATTCGGCCGCACCGCCACCGCAAGACAGATCCGACGAGCCCGTGACGCTCCCGACTGCGACGATCTTCGTCGACGCCGACCAGTGGGACGCCCGCGCCGCAGCGCTCGGCGGGACGCCCAACACGCTGCTCGCGGGCGTCGCGTCCCGCCTCGCCCAGCGCGTGGGCCGGCTGACCGCCGACGGCACGGTTGCCCTGACCGTGCCGGTGAACGAACGCACGACCGGCGATACCCGGGCCAACGCGATCACGAATGTCGATTTCGCGGTCGCGCCGACGACAACGGACCTGCGGCCGCTTCGGGCCGCGATCAAGGACGCGCTGACCAGCGCCGCCACGTCGAAAAACGAGCGCTGGCAACTGCTGCCCCTGGTTCCTTTGCTGCCGCAATGGCTGGTGCGGCGCTGGGTCGGTCTCTCGGCCAGCGGGGCGGCCAGCGTGATCGCCTCCAACCTCGGAGCGATCGATGCAGCCGCCCTGCGGCCGGACGGCACCGAGGCCGACCATTTGGCGATGAAGTCACTGGCGCCGGGGGTGACCTCGGCGATCATGGACCGATTGGGCGGGTTGCTGATGGTGCTGTCCGGCCGCACGGGCCGGCACGTCTTCGTCTCGGTGCTGGCCTACCAGCTGGGCCGCCCCAACTCCACGCCCGAACTGCGACAACATCTTTCGGATGTGCTGAACGACTTCTCGCTGACCGTCGCAGAGCTGTCCCAGCTGGCGGACCAGGATGCGTCCCGGCGATGAGTAACGTCCTCGATCTGATGGACCAGGCCGCGTTTCTGGCCGAGCGTGCCACGGGCTCCACGAATGTGCTGCAGTGCGCCTGGCTCTACCAGGGCGGCGTCGATCTCGACGGTCTGCGCCGATTCCACCACCACCTGCAGCGGGGACGCCTCGCGCGGCGCATCGAACGCTCACCGCTACCCTTCGGCCGCCACCGCTGGGTGTCCACACCCGCCCAGCCCGAGCTCGAGATCATCGAATCACCCCGTCCGCGTGAGCATTTCGACAGCTGGCTGGACGAACAGGCGGACATCGCGCTGGACCCGGAACGCGGACCTGGCTGGCATCTGGCGGTGCTCCCGTTCACCGACGGTGGCGCTGGGGTGAGTTTTGTGACCACGCACTGCCTCACCGATGGCGTCGGCATCTGCGCCGCATTGGCCGACGCCGCCTGCGGGCACGACGATCCGGTCAGCTGGCCGGCCGCCCGCTCGCGGCGGCGGTGGCGGGCACTTCGCGAGGACACCCGCCAGACCCGGCGCGACCTGCCCGCCACCCGGCGGGCTCTGCGGGACGCCGCACGTCTGGCACGCGGCACCCACCGGACCGCCACCGCACGGCCGGCCCGGTCTCCGCGGTCACCCCAGCGCGTGGCGCTGGCCACGGCGACGGTGCATATCTATGGCGACTGGTGGGACGCTCGCGCCCGGGCGCTCGGGGGCACCGGCAACGCGCTGCTGGCGGCGGTCACCGCCCGGCTTGCCCGGCGGACCGGACGCGTCACCGACGCGGGCTGCGCCACCGTGGCGATACCGGTCAACGAGCGGGTCGACGGCGATACCCGGGCCAACGCCATCACGGCCGTCGACGTCGAGGTGGACTCCACCATGGTGACGACGGACCTGACCCCGGTCCGGGCCGCCATCAAGCACGCGCTGGTTCGCCGCGGCACCATGCCCGACGAGCGCTCGGCGCTGCTCCCCCTGACTCCGTGGCTGCCGCGGTGGGCGGTTCGACGGATGGTCGGTGTGGCTCTCGGGGGTGCGACGACCAGCGGATCCTCCAACCTCGGCGTGATCGACCCGGCGGTCAACCGGCCGGACGGCACCGACGCCGACTGCATGGCCATGAGGTCGCTGTATCCGCGGTCTACCGCGGCGACGATGCGCCCGACCGGCGGCCTGCTGGGGCTCGTGTCCGGGCGTGTCAACGGACAGATTTTCCTCTCGGCGCTGTCCCATCAGCCGTGCGATCGCAACTCGAATGCCCAACTGCTCAAGGATATTTCGGAGGTTCTGCGGGAATTCGGCATCCCTTCCGCCGCGGGCTGGCCGGCAGCAGAGCACAATGCGCACAACCTCGCCAAACGTGGCTAAGTCCGACTATCGCTGACAAGCGCGACCGGGCGCCGGGGCGGCCGTAGCTTCGGTGTCAACACGACGCCCGCCGGCAGGCTGTGCACCTGCCGGGGCGGGCGTGCCTACGCCTGACCGAGAAGGACGTCACCATGTTGAAACGCTTCGCCCCTGCGCGGACCTCGATGCCGATCGGCGTGTTCTCGGTGTTGGGACGGGTCGCCGTGCGCGCACCCTGGGTGGTCATCGCCGCCTGGATCGTCGTCGTCGCAGCGCTGGCTGCCACCCTGACACCGCTGACCACGGTGGTCGAGAGCCGGCCGCTGCAGCCGTTGCCGCCCAGCGCCATGGCGGCAGCCGATCAGATGGCCAGGGACTTCGGCGAGTCCGCACAGAACCTGCTGCTGGTCGTCCTCACCGACAACCGGGGGTTGCAACCCGGTGACGAGGACACCTACCGGAAGCTGGCCGCCACGCTGCGCAGTCAGACCGCTGATGTGGCCAATGTGCAGGACGTCCTCACCACGCCCGCGTTGCGCACCTTCATGGCCAGCGCCGACCACAAGGCCATCTATCTGGCCGTGAGCCTGAAGGCGCCGGCCGGGTCCCCGGAGTCGTCGCAGGCTTACCAGCGGATCGCGCAGACCGCGCAACGCGTCACCGCCGGTTCGTCGCTGACCGCGGCGGTGACGGGACAGGCGGCGATGGTCGGCGACATGTCGATCCTGACTACCCACGACATGCACATCATCGAGATCGCCACGGCCATACTGGTCTTGCTCATTCTGATGGCGATCTATCGGCGGCCGATGACCGTGCTGCTGCCGCTGCTCACCATCGGCATCTCGGTCGCCACTTCCCAGGGCGTGGTGTCCGGCCTGGCTCAACTGGGGCTCGGGGTATCGGCGCTCACGGTCGCGCTGATGACGGCGATGATCGTGGGCGCCGGCACCGACTACGCCGTGTTCCTGATCAGCCGCTATCACGAGCACATCCGCGCCGGCAGCGATTCCGACCAGGCGGTGTGCAAGGCGCTGAGCTCGATCGGCGAAGTCATCGCGGCGTCGGCGGCCACCGTCGCGGTCACCTTCCTGTGCATGGTGTTCACCCGGCTGCCCGCATTCACCAGTATCGGCCCGGCCCTTGCGGTTTCGATCGCGATCGCATTCTTCGCGGCCGTCACCCTGTTGCCCGCCATCCTGGTGCTCGCCGGCCGGCGCGGCTGGGTGGCCCCGCGCCCCGGGCTGACCGACCGGCTGTGGCGGCGCTCTGCCGTCGCGATCGTGCGCCGGCCCAAGGCCCACCTGGTGGTGAGCCTGGCCGTACTGCTCACGCTGGCCGACTGCGCGGCCTTGCTGCGGCCCACCTTCAACGACCGCCTGCAGCTACCGCAGTCGGCGCCGAGCAACGTCGGCTTCACTACGATGGCGGCGCACTATTCGACGAATGCGCTACTGCCGCAGTACATCTACGTGCGCTCACCCCATGACCTGCGGACCTCACGGGCGCTGGCCGACCTGGACCAGATGGCACAGCGGGTGTCCCAGCTGCCCGACATCGCCGCGGTGCGCGGCGTCACCCGGCCCGACGGTCAGCCGCTCGACCAGGCCAAGCTCAGCGTGCAGGCCGGTGCGGTGGGCTCCAAGCTCGCGGACGCCTCGACCCAGATCAGCGACAAGACCGACGACCTCGATGCGCTGACCAACGGGGCCGACCAACTGGCCGCGGCGCTCGCCCAGGTTCGCGACCAGATCCGTGGCGCCAGTGGGCCGGTGGCACAGGTGACCGGCACGCTCAACGGAGTGCAACAGCAGCTCACCGGGGCCGCCAACCTCCTGGACCATCTGCGCGGGCTCGCCAACGGAGCCGTCACGGCCAGCAACGTTGCCGGGAACCCGGTCCTGGATGCCCTGGCCAACAGTCCGTTCTGCGCCGACGACACGACGTGCCGCTCGCGCCTGGTGCCGTCGGCGATGCAGAACCTGCAGGCCGCGGTGCAGAACGTGAGCGCGATGCTCGCGAGCGCGGACAACAGCCTGCGCACCGCGAGCGCCGGAGCCGCCGGCATCACCCAGCGGATCGCACAACTGCAGGCGGCGGCCGACAAGCTGGCCGACGGCAGCCAGCAGCTGGCGCGCGGCGTCCGGACGCTCGTCGAGCAGACCAAGAAGATGGGCTCGGGCATGAATCAAGCGGCCGATCTGCTGCTGTCGATGAAACGTGATGCGGCACAGCCCGGCATGGCCGGCATGTACATCCCGCCCACGGTGCTCACCTCGCAGGACTTCAAGAACGCCGCACGGATGTTCATCTCTCCCGACGGGCACTCGGTGCGCTACATGGTGGAGACGAAGCTGGACCCGTTCAGCCCGGCGGCGATGGATCAGGTGGCCTCGATCCTCGACACCGCGCGCGGTGCGCAGCCGAATACCTCGCTGGCGGACGCGTCGATATCCATGGTCGGCACCACCCCGATGTACAGCACGCTGCGCCAGTACTACGACCGGGACGTGACCCTGATCATCATCGCCACCCTGGTCGTGGTCTTCCTCATCCTGGTTCTGCTGCTGCGCGCCCTGGTGGCGCCGCTGTATCTGATTGCCTCCGTGGTGATCTCGTATATGTCGGCGGTCGGACTGGGGGTGGTCTTCTTCCAGTTCGTGTTGCACCAGGCGATCTATTGGAACGTGCAGGCGACGGCGTTCATCGTGTTGGTCGCGGTGGGGGCGGACTACAACCTGCTGCTGATCACCCGCATCCGGGAAGAGGCGGCGGCCGGAATCCGCTCGGGCATCATCCGGGCGGTGCGCTCGACCGGTGGCGTGATCACCTCGGCGGGCATCATCTTCGCCGCGTCGATGTTCGGGCTGATGTGCGCCAGCATGTCCACCCTGGCGCAGACCGGTTTCATCATCGGCGCGGGTCTGCTGGTCGACACGTTCGTCGTGCGCACCATCACGGTGCCGGCGATGGCGGCACTGGTCGGGCGGGCCAACTGGTGGCCTTCCCGGCGCGAGCAGACACAAACTCGCGTGGGAGCGGCTGCTCCAACGCGAGTTTGTGTCTGCTCGGCAAGCCGAAGCTAGCCCACTCCCCGGCTCAGCCAGGTGACCTCGCCGGCGTCGCCGCCGTCGCGGTACGGCTCGAGTGCCTCGTCCCACGCGGTGCCCAGCACCGAATCCATCTCGGCCGCAAGGGTGTCGGCGCCCTGCGCCATCAACGTCCGCAACCGCATCTCGCCCACCATGATGTCGCCGTTGGCGCTCATCGGCCCGCTCCACAACCCCAGCTGCGGAGTGTGGCTGAACCGGTGTCCGTCGACACCGGGGCTGGGGTCCTCGGTCACTTCAAACCGCAGAACCGACCATGAGCGCAGCGCGTTCGCCAGACGGGCACCTGTCCCGACGGGACCCACCCAATTGGTGACCGCGCGCAACTGCCCGGGCATGGCCGGCTGCGGAGTCCACACCAAATTCGCCTTGGCTTGCAAGGTCGACGACAACGCCCACTCGACATGCGGGCACACCGCCGCTGGCGAGGCGTGGACGTACACCACACCAGCCGTCACGTCGGCGAACTGATTCGACGCACGCATCTTCTTGCTCCTTCGGTTTCACGAGGGACGTCTTCCCCAACGACCTGGTGAATCCGATCAAGCAGATACTGCGCGATATCTTTTCTTGTGTCTTGCGTGTCTATTGTGCCCTGTGATGCCTGTGTTGCGCTAGTGTGCATTTTCCTTTGACGCGTACTCGCTGAGCACCGCGTCGGACAGCGCCGGCCACGGCTGCAACGCCCACTCGCCGAAGTCGCGGTCGGTGAGCACCACCAGGGCCAGGTCCGCGTCGGGATCGACCCAGATGAAGCCGCCTGACTGGCCGAAATGACCGTAGGTGCGCACCGAGTTGCCCGCGCCCGTCCAGTGCGGCGACTTCGAGTCGCGCAGCTCGAATCCCAGGCCCCAGTCGTTGGGCCGCTGGGAGCCGTATCCGGGCAGCACCCCGTCCAGACCCGGGAACTGCACGCTGGTCGCGTCGGCGTGCATCTGTTCCGAGACCGTCGCCGGGCGCAGCAGGTCGCCCGCGAACCGGACCAGGTCGTCGACCGTGGAGGTTGCGCCGTAGCCGGCGGTGTCGGCGCCCCCGTCGAGTCGCGTCGAAGTCATGCCGAGCGGCTCGCATACCGCCTCGGTGAGGTAGCGGCCGAACTCGATGCCGGACTCGCGCTCGATGGTCTGGGCGAGCACGGCGAACCCGTAGTTGGAGTAGATGCGGCGCGCTCCCGGGCGGGCCAGCACATCGCCGGAAAGCATGGCAAGACCCGAGGCATGCGCCAGCAGGTGACGGATGGTGGAGCCGGGCGGGCCGGCCTCGGTGTCGAGATCGACGACGCCTTCCTCCACCGCGACCTGCGCGGCCCGTGCCACGATCGGCTTGGTGACCGATGCCAGCGCGAAGACGCGCGCGGTGTCACCGTGGGAGGCCAGCACCCCCTTCGGTCCGACCACCGCGGCGGCGGCGTTCGGGACCGGCCAGTCGTCCAGGACGTCGAGGGCGGCCATCTATTTGCGGGCGATGTAGTAGTTGTTGATCGGGTCCGACTCGACCTCGGCCACCACGACGTCGCCGAAGCCGGCGTCGGCGAGCATCGAGGTGGCCAGCTGCGTGCCCCACGCCGCTCCCAGCCCGGCTCCGCCGTGTGCCAGCGACACCGTCATGCAGTGCATCAACGACACCGTGTAGAGGTAGGTGCTCATCGGTACGCCGACGTTCTCCTCGAGTCGGCTCGATGCCTTGATGTCTGCCATCAGGAACACACCGCCCGGCCGCAATGCGCGGTAGATGTTCTCCAGCACCCGCGCCGGCTGGGCCTGGTCGTGGATGGCGTCGAAGACCACGATGACGTCGTAGGCCGCCTCCCTGTCCAGCGTCGGCAGGTCGTGGCTTTCGAAAGCCGCATTCGTCAGGCCGAGCCGCGCCGCCTCGTCGCGGCCAGCGGCGATGGCCTCCTCGGAGAAGTCGATGCCGGTGAACCGGCTGGCCGGAAACGCCTGCGCCATCACATTCACGGCATGCCCACTGCCGCAACCGAAGTCAGCGACGTCGGCGCCGGCGCGCAGACGTTCCGGCAGGCCGTCCACCAGGGGCAGCACCACGTCGATGAGCCCGGCGTCGAACACCACACCACTCTGCTGGGCCATCAATGTGTGGAAGCGGGGATATTCGCTGTACGGCAGACCGCCGCCGGCCCGGAAGCAGCCGAGGATCTTCTGTTCGACCTCGCTGAGCAGCGGCACGAACTGTGCGACCAGCGCGAGATTGTCCGGCCCGGCCGCACTGGTCAGTACCGCCGCACGGTGGGCGGGCAAACTATAGGTCCCGGTCTCGGCGTCGTAGTCGACGACGCGGCCGGTTGTCATGCCGCCCAACCACTCTCGGACGTAACGCTCGTCGAGCTGGGCGGCTTCGGCGATCTCCGCGCTAGTGGATGGCGCCAATCGAGCCATGGTCTCCAGGAGTCCGGTCTGGTGCCCCAGACTCAGGAGCAGCGTCAGGCTTGCGTTGTCGATCGTCGAGACCATTCGGTCGGCGAAGGCCTCCACGGTTTCAGGGACGGTTTCGGTGCCGGTCTCGGGTGCCGTCATGGCAAGCGACGCTACACCGTAGGTTGGACGCCATGAGTCAGACAGTGCGCGGCGTCATCTCGCGGAGCAAAGGGCAACCCGTCGAGTTGGTCGACATCGTCATTCCCGACCCCGGACCGGGCGAGGCCGTCGTCGACATCACCGCCTGCGGCGTGTGCCACACCGACCTGACCTACCGCGAGGGCGGCATCAACGACGAGTACCCCTTCCTGCTCGGGCACGAGGCCGCAGGCACGGTCGAAGCGGTCGGTCCCGGCGTCACCCACGTCCAACCCGGTGACTTCGTGATCCTGAACTGGCGTGCGGTGTGCGGTCAGTGCCGGGCCTGCCGAAGGGGTCGGCCGCACCTGTGCTTCGACACCTTCAACGCCGAGCAGAAGATGACGCTGACCGACGGCACCGAACTCACTCCCGCCCTTGGCATCGGAGCGTTCGCCGACAAGACACTGGTGGCGGCCGGGCAGTGCACCAAAGTCAATCCGGAAGCCGATCCGGCCGTCGTGGGCCTGCTCGGGTGCGGGGTGATGGCCGGCCTCGGCGCGGCGATCAACACCGGTGGCGTCACACGTGACGACACGGTTGCGGTGATCGGCTGCGGCGGGGTCGGTGACGCCGCGATCGCCGGCGCCGCGCTGGTCGGAGCGAAGAAGATCATCGCCGTCGACACCGACAACAAGAAATTGGAGTGGGCGCGCAAGTTCGGCGCCACCCACACAGTCAACGCCCGAGAGTTCGATGTCGTGGAGACCATCCAGGACCTCACCGGTGGCTTCGGGGTCGACGTCGTGGTGGACGCCGTCGGGCGGCCCGAGACCTGGAAGCAGGCCTTCTACGCCCGCGACCTCGCCGGGACCGTGGTGCTGGTGGGGGTGCCGACCCCGGACATGCGCCTGGACATGCCGTTGGTGGACTTCTTCTCCCGCGGCGGCTCGCTCAAGTCGTCGTGGTACGGCGACTGCCTGCCCGAGCGCGACTTCCCCACCCTGGTCGACCTCTACCTGCAGGGCCGGCTGCCGCTGGAGAAGTTTGTCTCCGAGCGAATCGGGCTAGACGGCATCGAGGAGGCGTTTCACAAGATGCATGACGGCGAGGTATTACGTTCGGTGGTGATTCTCTGATGGTGGTCATCGACCGGCTGGTCACTCGCGGCACCTTCGAACTCGACGGCGGCAGTTGGGAAGTCGACAACAACATCTGGTTGGTCGGCGACAATTCCAACGTGGTGGTGTTCGACGCCGCCCACGACGCGGCGCCGATCATCGAGGCCGTGGACGGGCGCCATGTGGTGGCGGTGGTGTGCACACACGGGCACAACGACCACGTGACGGTGGCGCCCGAACTCGGCAAGGAGCTCGACGCGCCGGTGCTGCTGCACCCTGCGGACGAGGTGCTGTGGCGAATGACGCATCCGGACAGCGACTTTCGGCCGATCTCCGAAAGTGAGGCGCTAAAGGTGGGCGGCACCGAGATACGCGCCATCCACACGCCGGGGCACTCCCCCGGATCGGTGTGCTGGTACATCCACGACCTCGGCGTGGTGTTCAGCGGCGACACGCTGTTCTCCGGCGGGCCCGGCGCGACCGGCCGTTCGTACTCGGATTTCCCGACGATCCTGCAGTCGATCTCCGAGCGCCTGGGCAAGCTGCCCGGCGACACCGTCGTGCACACCGGACACGGGGACAGCACGACGATCGGCGACGAGATCGTGCACTACGAGGAGTGGGAGAAGCGCGGCCACTAGGCCGGTTCAGCGTCATCGCCGGGCGTGCACTCAATGCCGCCGCTGCTGGCGTGCCGCTGTACATCCGGGCACGCTCGCGCCACGGCACCACCCGCACGAAGACGTAGGCCCCTACAGCCCGTCGAGGATCCGGCGCTTCTCCTGCTGGAACTCGTCTTCCGTCAACGCCCCCGAATCGCGCAGCGCGGAAAGAGTTTTCAGCCGCTCGACACGCACGCCCTCGCCGGTGGGCTCGTAGGCCACCGCCGGCGCCGCGAAAGCGACGGGTGATCCGGAGGACGGCACCGGGCGCCGCCGGGCCCGCCCCAGCCAGATGATCGAGAGCGTCAGGTCGACCAGTCCGACGACGAACAGGGCCACGAACACCCAGACGAGGTAGCCGTACGAGCTCTGATGGCCGAAAGCCAGTCGCGGATTGATGTAACCGTTGACCTGGCCGTCGGTGATGACGTTGTAGGTGCCCTCGGCCGGCACCCGCACGTTCCATACCCGGATGTGGGCGTCGTTGTTCACCGTCGTTGTGCTGCCGATGCTTTCGGTGACCTCGGGCTGCGCCACTCCGTCCGGCGGAGTGATCGAGATGCGTAGCGGCGGCACCGGCAACCCGCCGCCGTCGGTCCCGCCGATCACCAGCGTGTGCAGGCTGACGGTGGCCTCCCCTTTGGGCAGGTGCACGCTGCCGGTGCCCGGGACGGGGACCTCACCGTAGGCGTCGAAGTCATCCAGGAAGAACACATTGAGTACCAGCGTGGTGATGAAGCCGGCGACCGCCACCACCAGCGTCACAACCGCCAGGATCAACGAGACCTTGGCGACCCGTCTGCTATTCATCCAGGCAGTGTGTCACGACCGGCGGCGACGGGGGACACTGTTTGCGACCGCAGACGACGCAACCGGAAAAGGAGTTCTCCCATGGCCAGCGATCTCGTCGCCACGGTGCCCGATCTGTCCGGCAAGCTGGCAGTTGTCACCGGATCCAACAGCGGCCTGGGATTCGGTCTGGCCAAGCGTCTCGCGGCGGCCGGCGCCGACGTCGTGATGGCCATCCGCAACCAGGCCAAGGGTGAGGCCGCCATCGAAGAGATCCGCAAAACCGTGCCCGATGCCAGCCTGACGAT
Organism: Mycobacterium sp. TY814; assembly: GCF_030755175.1. NCBI lineage: Bacteria > Bacillati > Actinomycetota > Actinomycetes > Mycobacteriales > Mycobacteriaceae > Mycobacterium > Mycobacterium sp. TY814. The sequence goes on along the minus strand of NZ_JAUFRY010000002.1, from coordinate 1,045,871 downwards.
CAAGTCGCTGGACCTGTCGTCGCTGGCCTCTGTCGCCGCCCTGGGTGCACAGCTCAACACTGACGGCCGCCCGATCGACATCCTGATCAACAACGCCGGCGTCATGACCCCACCCGAGCGCGACACCACCGCCGACGGCTTCGAATTGCAGTTCGGCAGTAACCATCTCGGCCACTTCGCGCTCACCGGCCACGTGCTGCCGCTGCTGCGCGCGACGCCGGCCCCGCGGGTGGTCTCGCTGAGCAGCATCGCCGCCCGCCGTGGCCGCATCCACTTCGACGACCTGCAGTTCGAGAAGTCCTACGCCTCGATGTCGGCCTACGGCCAGTCGAAGCTGGCGATGCTGATGTTCGCCCGCGAGTTGGACCGGCGCAGCCGGCGCGGTGGCTGGGGCATCATGTCCAACGCCGCCCATCCGGGGCTCACCAAGACGAACCTGCAGATCAGCGGGCCGTCGCACGGTCGGGACAAACCCGCGCTGATGCAGCGCCTGTACACGACGTCCTGGAAGTACGCACCATTCCTGTGGCAGGAGATCGACGAGGGCATCCTGCCGGTGCTGTACGCGGCGGTCACGCCCGGCGCCGAGGGCGGCGCGTTCTACGGGCCGCGCGGGTTCTACGAGGCCGCCGGCGGCGGTGTCACCGAGGCCAAGGTGCCCGTGCGCGCCGCCAATGACGATGACTGCAAACGACTTTGGGAGATTTCGGAAAGGCTCACCGGTGTCAGCTACCCCTCGTCGCACTGACCGGCAGCCCAAGGTCCGCCTGCCCGAATCAAGCGTCGTGGTGCGGCCGGAACCGATGGACTCCGCGACCTACACCCAGTCGTCGCGTCTGCAGGCGGCGGGACTGCTGCCGGCCGTCGCGCTGTTCGAACAGGCGGCGCAGCAGGTTCCGCTGCCCAAACCTCCGCAACCGGTCGTCATCGCCGATTACGGTGCGGCCACCGGCCACAACTCGCTGCGGCCGATGGCCACCGCGGTCGACGTGTTGCGCGCACGCACCCGCCACGACCACGCCATCCTGGTGGTGCACACCGACGTGCCGGAGAACGACTTCACCGCCCTGTTCAACACGCTGTCCGACGACCCGGACAGTTACCTCAACAACGACACGGCCAGCTTCACCTCGGCCATCGGCCGGTCCTTCTATCAGCAGATCCTGCCCACCGGCACCGTCAACCTCGGGTGGTCGTCCTGGGCGATCCAATGGCTGAGCCGCGTCCCCGAAGGTGCGCCGGAAGTCGCCGACCATGTGCAGATCGCCTACAGCAGCAGCGCCGAAGCGCGGCGCGCATACCAGCACCAGTCTGCGCTGGACTGGAATGACTTCGTCGCGTTCCGGGGCCGGGAGCTGTGCCCCGGCGGCCGGTTGGTGGTGCTCACCATGGCCCTCGACGAAGACGGCGAATTCGGTTATCGACCGATGAACGAGGCTTTGATGGCGACGCTGGAGGAGCTTGCCGAACAGGGTCTGCTGCGCCGGGAAGAGATGCGGCGCATGGTGATTCCCGTCGTCGCCCGCACCGAGAAGGACTTCCGCGCCCCGTTCGCACCGCGTGGCTGGTTCGAGGGCCTGACGATCGAGCACCTCGAGATGTTCAATGCCGACGACCGGTTCTGGGCGAGGTTCCAAAAGGATTCGGACGCAGAGGCTTTCGGCGCGCAGTGGGCGGCGTTCGCCCGGGCCGCCCTGTTTCCGACGCTGCGGGCAGGGTTGGCCGGCGGATTCAACGATCCGCGGGGGACGGACTTCGTCGAGCGGCTCGAAGCCGGTGTGGCCGAGCGGCTGGCCAAGGCACCCGAGCCCATGCGGATTCCGCTCGCGTCCCTGGTGCTGGCCAAGCGGGATTCGCAGTAACGGGAGTTTCGGCCCGACGTCGATGTGGTAACCCTCACTTTGGGTCGGGTCGCAGAGCAACTCCATAAGGGGGCCACACGTATGAGCGCGCACGAGGACGAATCGGCTGGTCAGGACGCCAGCAAGACCGACGAGGGTGCCGTGAGTACGGCCGAGGCCGACGAGAACGACAACGAGAACAGCGGCGGCGTCCAGGACACCACCGAAAAGCCGGAGCCGGACGACGAGGCCAAGGAAAAGGCCGCCGAAATGATGACGGCTTACGAGGACAAGCCGACGCTGGTGATGCCTGGGTCGGGCAAGACCATCACCGGGACCGCGGTCAACGAGTGGCTCGACGATGACGGCAACCCCAAGTACGCCGACGACGAGGACTCGCCGGCGGCGAAGGCCAAGTCAGAGGGATCCGACGCCACCAAGGGAGACGACTCGGCGGACGGAAACGATGCGGGCACAGACCGGGCCGACGACGACGGCGACAACGAAGGCGGCAGCCGGGCCAAGAGCACCGCCGAGAGTGAGCGCGCCTCTGAAGCCGACGAAACGGCGGAGGACGAGAACAAGTCGATCGAGCAGCTCAACGAAGAAGCCGAACAACGCGTCAAAGACAACCTGGAGAAGGACAAAGAGTTCAACAAGGAGATCATTGAGGCGACCAAGCAGGACCGCGAGGACCGGGAGAAGGCCTCGGAAAAGGCGGAGGCTTAGCGCCAGCTGATCCCGGGGATCTGCGGCAGCCCCGGAATCTGGGGGATCTGCGGAATCGCCGGTGGCGCAGGTGGATTCGGATTGCCAGGGCCTGGCAGCTGAGGTATCTGCGGCACCGGCGGTTGGGTGGTCACCGGCGGCTGGGTGGTAGCTGGCGGCTGGGTAGTGACCGGCGGCTGGGTGGTCGCCGGCGGTGGCGCCGTCGTCGGCGCCGGCGCCTCGCTCGTGGGCGCCGGCGTTTGGGTGGCCGGTGGCGCCTGCTGTGTCTGCGGAGGCGGGGCGGGCGCTTGGGTCGTGGGCGCGGGCTCGGGCGTCGACGCCGGCGGCGGCTCCGGACTGGGGCTTGCGGAGGTGGGCGGCGCCGGGGGCGCGGAGCTGCGAGGGGTGGTGTTCACCCCGGGCGACTTGGTCCCTTTGCTGTCGTGCGACGTCAGCCCGATAGCCACTGCGGTTCCGACCAGCAGGACCGCCACCACCGTGCTGACGATGATCACCGCCGGCAGGCGGTACCACGGAATCGGCGAGGGTTTCTGCTCGGGCTCCGGGCGCTCGTCGTGTTCGAACTTCATCTGCGGCCGGGCGGCCGTGTAGCCCGATCCAGATCCCGACCCGACTGCCAGCATCACCCGGGACTCGTCCTGAGTTTCCGACCAGGCCAGCGCGGGCTGCATTGCCGATACCGGTGCCGCGGCGGGCACGTCCTCGTATTCCTCGGCGGGCGGCTCCGGCGCCGGCACCGCGGGCGGCGCGGCGGGCGTCAACATGGTGGCGCTGGTGTCACCCGGGCCCCGGGCGGCGCGCAGGGCGGCACCGATGGCGGCGGTCAGGTGGGGGCGCGGCGTGGTGATCACCGGCACCCCGAACCGCCCGGACAGCGACGTCGTCACCGCCGGGATGTTCGCCCCGCCGCCGAAGGTGACGATGGCGACCAATCCTGTTGCGTTGCGCCGCAACGTTTCTTCGAGGACCGCCATTACTCCGGCCAGCGAGTCGCGGATCGTCTCCTCGAGTTCGTTGCGGGTGAGTCTAATTTCCCCGCGCAGTCCCGGCACCGCTTCGGCCAGCGTGGTCGCCGTCGTCGCCGAGAGCCGCTCCTTGGCGGCGCGGCAGGCGGCTCGTAACCGGGTCAGCGATCCGATCGCCGCGGTGGCCGTCGGATCGAACGAGCCCGTCGCGGGCATCTCGGACATGACGTAGCTCAACAGCGCCTGATCCACCAGATCACTGGAGAAGTCGTGATGGCGGACCGTGGGACCCAGCGGTTGATAGTCGCCGCTCGCGTCGACCAGGGTGATGCTGGTTCCGCTGCCACCGAAATCGCACACCGCGACCGTTCCCCGCGCCGGTATGCCGGGATTGGCCCGCACCGCGAACACCGCGGCTGCGGCGTCGGGAATCAGGGTGACCGGCGTGGCCTGGTGGGACCATTCCGCCACCCGGCTCACCGCACCGCCCAGCGCGTCGACCGCGGCCGGCGCCCAGTGCGCCGGGTAGGTCACCGCGACATTGTCGGGCAGTGCGCGCCCGCCGGTGGCCGCATAGGCCAGGGCCCGCAACCCGTCGGCAACCAGGGCTTCGCTGCGGTGCACGGAACCGTCTGCCGCCACGATGCCGACCCGGTCGCCCACCCGGTCGACGAAGTCGGTGATCACCAGGCCGGGTTCGTCCAGCCGGGGATTCTCCGAGGGGATCCCGACCTCGGGCGGACGTTGCCGGTACAGGGTCAGCACGGGTTTTCGGGTGATGGCATGGTCGGGCGTGACGGCAGCCAGGTTGGTGGCACCGATCGACAGACCCAGTGCGGGCCTAGCTCCATCTGCCATCTGGCCTCACCCCCGTGTCGCCCAGCTCATTTTCTCGGTAAAACCTATAGGTACTCTCAGTATCAGCTATGCGCGAGCTGTATGAGCGCCGGTCAGCGGATCGTACCTGCGCCCGGGATGAGGGGCAGATCCAGCGCGGTCACCCAGCCCGGCGACAGCTCGTTGACCGCGGGAACGGCGTTGAGCGCCCGCAGGCCGGTGGCCAGGCATCCAGCGGCCGCAGCGTCGCGGCCCGAGCCGTCGGTGAAGCGGAACGCGGTTTCCTGGAAGATACTGGGGGTGCCTTCGATGTCCACCCGGTACACGTCGTTGTCGTGGCCGGTCGGCCAGTCCGGGGCAGCGTCGAGCCCGATCCGGTTGACGTGCTCGAGCTGGATCCTCGTCTCCCCCTGGTAGAGGCCGTTGATGGTGAACCGGACGGCGGCGACGTTGCCCGCCTTGATCACGCCCTTGGCCGACGGGCGGTCAGTAGGAGTCACCCACTTGTCCCAGGTGGTGGTCATCTCGTCGAGCATGATTCCGGCGGCGTGCGCGATCATCGGAACGGTGGCGCCCCACGCGAAGATCAGCACGTCGCGGTTTTCCAGCATCGGGCTGAACTCGGGTTCGCGGCCGATGCCCATCTCCCGCTCATAGTCGCCTTCATAGTTGGTGTAGTCCAGCAACTCCGAGGCGCGCACCCGCTTCACTTCGGAGCACAGGCCCATCAAGGTCATCGGGAACAGGTCGTTGGCGAAGCCGGGGTCGATGCCGGTGGTGAAACAGGACGACTCCCCCAGCTCGCAGGCCTGGGTGATCGGGGTGATCCAGTTCGGCGGGTTCTGCGGCATGGTCGGCCAGATCCACGGCGTCATCGCCGTGGAGCACACGTCGATACCGGCCCGCAGGAACCGGGTGATCAACGAGATGTTGTCCTTGGCGTGCATCGCCGTCGGGCCGTAGTGCACCAGAGCGTCGGGTTTGAGCGCGATCAGCGCGTCGACGTCGTCGGTGGCGGTGACGCCGACCGGTTCGGCCATGCCGCAGATGTCGCCCACGTCGCGGCCGACCTTGTCCGGGTTGCTGACGCCCACACCGACCAGCTCGAACAACGGATGCTTGACGATCTCGGGGATCACCATCCGCCCCACGAAGCCGGTGCCCCACACCACCACTCGCTTAACGCCACTCTGCGTCATCAATCGGCCACCTCTTTCGTTTATCGCTTCACCCTAAGCGGGCAGCGAGGGGACATCTAGCATCGGACCGTGCGAGCAGTCCCGGCGTTGAGCCCGTGGCGGTTCGTCGGCACGACAGGGCTGGTGGTCGGGGTGGTCGCCGGCATCGGCGAGGCCGCGGCGCTCGCCTCCGGTTGGTGCTACGACCGGTTCGGCGCCAAAACCCTTGTCGCACTGCCGGTCTGTCCATCCTGGTGGCCCTGACGGCGTTCGGTCGCAGTGTTGCGCTGGTGATCGCGGGCGCTCTGCTGTGGGGCGCCGCCGTGGGGATCCAGGAGTCGACCCTGCGCGCGGTGCCCGCCGACCTGGTGATGGCTCCGGTCAAAGCGGGCAAACCTCTGGTGTGGCGCCGCGGGTGATGACACGATGACAACCATGACCATCCGTCGCGCAGCTTCGATCCTGATTGCCACCGGCACCGCCTTCGGGGCCACCTACGGTGTGGCGCACGCGGATCCTTTCAAGCCACCGGGTGCCTTCCCCCAGGTCCACTATGAGGTCAGCGGCACCGGCATGGCCGAATACATCTCGTACCAGACGCAATCCGGACAGCAGCGTGCCGTCAACGTGCCACTGCCCTGTTCCACGGATTTCCAGGGTTTCGGCGGTCAGGTCTTCGTGTTGAGCGCGCAGGGGCAGGGCACCATCGCGTGCAAGATCGTGGTGGACGGCAACGTGGTCAATGACGCGCATTCCACCGGGACTCCCGGTCACGCCATGTGCTCGCACTGACGCGTCTAGGCTCGGCGGTGGCGCCCCCTCAACGTTGAGGAGGCAAAGGAGGATTAATGGACCTCAAGACTGACGCACACTCGGGCCTCAAGCCTCGGGTGAACGGGACGCCGCCGCCGGAGATTCCGCTGGCCGACATCGCGCTGGGTTCGCTGGACTTCTGGGCCCTCGACGACGACTACCGCGACGGCGCCTTCGCCACTCTGCGCCGCGAGGCGCCCATTTCGTTCTGGCCCGCGATCGAGATGGAGGGGTTCACCGGCGGCAACGGGCACTGGGCGCTGACCAGGCTGGACGACGTTTTCTTCGCCAGCCGCCATCCGGAGGTCTTCAGCTCCAGCCCGAACATCACCATCAACGACCAGACGCCGGAACTGGCCGAGTACTTCGGTTCGATGATCGTGATGGACGATCCGCGTCACCAACGGCTGCGCTCCATCGTCAGCCGGGCCTTCACCCCGAAGGTGGTGGCACGCATCGAAGCGTCGGTGCGCGACCGCGCGCACCAGTTGGTGACGTCGATGATGGCCAATCACCCCGACCGGCAGGCCGACCTGGTCAGCGAGATCGCCGGACCGCTGCCGCTGCAGATCATCTGCGACATGATGGGCATCCCCGAGGAAGACCACCAGAAGATCTTCCACTGGACCAATGTCATCCTCGGCTTCGGCGATCCCGACCTGGCCACCGATTTCGGTGAGTTTCTTCAGGTTTCGATGGACATCGGCGCGTACGCCACCGCGATGGCCGACGACCGGCGCAGCGCGCGGGTGGAGCATCACGACGACCTGACCACCGCGCTGGTGGAAGCCGAGGTCAACGGCGAGCGCCTCTCGTCGTCGGAGATCGCGATGTTCTTCATCCTGCTGGTGGTGGCCGGCAACGAGACCACCCGCAATGCAATCAGCCACGGGGTGCTCGCGCTGTCCCGCTATCCCGAGGAGCGGGACAAGTGGTGGGCCGACTACGAGGGCCTGGCCCACACCGCGACCGAAGAGATCGTGCGGTGGGCCTCACCGGTGGTGTACATGCGCCGCACGCTGACCCGCGATTTCGAGCTGTCCGGCACGAAACTGGCTGAGGGCGACAAGGTTACGCTGTGGTACTGCTCGGCCAACCGGGACGAGTCGAAGTTCGCCGACCCGTGGCGGTTCGACGTGGCACGCAACCCCAACCCGCATGTCGGGTTCGGCGGTGGCGGCGCTCACTTCTGCCTGGGCGCCAACCTGGCCCGCCGCGAGATCCGGGTGGTGTTCGACGAGTTGCGCCGCGAGATGCCGGAGATCGTGGCCACGGCCGAGCCGCGCCGACTGCTGTCGCAGTTCATCCACGGCATCAAGGTGCTGCCGGTCAGCTGGTAGCGGGTCCTGCCGCCAGGTCATAGATGTACAGCACCCGCGGATAGCAGGTCAGCCACTGCGGTGGTTGCGGAATTCGTTGCACACCAGTCGCTTTGGTGGCAAGCCAGGCCAGCGCCTGCCGGTATTCGTCGAGGCGTGCCGGACGGGACGGGTACCGGTGGTAGCGCGCGAAGGCCTGCACGTGCGCCTGCAATGCGAGCTTGCCGACCAACCCCTCAGGCATGTCTTCGAACACGATGACACGCCGGCGTGCCACGCGGTCACACTCGGCGATCAGCCGGACCGGGTCGTGGCTGTGGTGCAGCACCTCGCTGAGGATCACGTGGTCAAAGGAGTTGTCGGAGAACGGGATCGATGTTCCGTCGAACTCGGTGAAGGGGATGTCGGCCTGCCGGGCGTCCTTGACGTCGATGCCGGTTGGGACCGCCCCGTACATCTCCCGCAGGTAGGACGAGAGAAGTCCGGTCCCGCAACCGACGTCGAGGACGCTGTCGCCGCGGCCGACGTAATCGGCGAGGGATTCGGCCTGTTCGCGTAACCGCACGGCGGGCTGCATGACGTGCTGGGCTTCGGAGAGGCGGCGGCGGAACATCTCGGCTCAACCTAGCACGCGCGAAAGCGCTTCCCGGCCGGCGTTGTGCGCCTAGACTCCCGCTGCGGAGGAGGGTGCCGGGTTCGTGAACGTCAGACGTATCGCGTTCGCGTGCATGGTGGGTACCACCGTCGAGTTCTACGATTTCTACATCTACGGCACCGCCGCGGCGTTGACGTTCCCCAAGGTCTTCTTCCCGGACCTCAGCCCCGGTCTGGCCACGGTCGCCTCGATGGGCACCTTCGCCGCCGCGTTCGTGTCCCGTCCCGTGGGCGGCGCGGTGTTCGGCCACTTTGGTGACCGCATCGGACGCAAGGCGACCCTGGTCGCCACGTTGCTGATCATGGGTTTATCCACGGTGGCGGTGGGTCTTACCCCGGGTGCCGCCACGATCGGTGTGGCGGCGCCGTTGATCGTGCTGACGCTGCGCCTGTTGCAGGGCATCGCGGTCGGTGGCGAGTGGGCCGGGTCGGCGTTGCTGGCCGCCGAATTCGCGCCGACGGACCAGCGCGGCCGCTACGGCGTGTTCACGGCCGTCGGTGCCGGGATCGCGATGGTGCTGACCGGCGTGACTTTCCTGCTCGTCAACGCCACCGTCGGGGAGACGAGTCCGGCGTTCCAGAACTGGGGATGGCGAATCCCGTTCCTGCTCAGTGGGTTACTGGTGGCGTTCGCGTTGTACGTGCGGGTCAGCATCGAGGAGACCCCGGTATTCGCGAAGCAGACCGCGCCACCGCGGGTGCCGCTCGCCGACGTCCTGCGCCGGCAGTGGCGCGCGGTGTTGCTGGCGTCAGGCAGCTTCGTCGCGCTGTTCGCCTTTGTCTTCATGGCGGGCACCTATCTGACCGGTTATGCCCACAGCCAGTTAGGGCTCTCCCGCACCGCGATCCTGGTCGCCGGATTACTCGGCGGGCTGGCGTGGATGGTGGTGGTCCCAGTGTCGGCCCGGATGTCCGACCGGGTCGGGCGCCGTCCCGTCATCCTGTCCGGCTGGGCGGTCGCGTTGCCGTGGTCGTTCGCCGTGCTGCCGTTGATCGATGTCGGCACCCCGATGCTGTTCGTGGTGGCGATCGTGGGCACCTATGCGATCGCCGCGTTCGCCTACGCCCCGATGACGTCGTTTGTGCCTGAGCTGTTCACGACCTCGCACCGATACACCGGCGCCGGGCTGGCGATCAACGTCTCCGGCATCCTCGGCGGCGCCGTTCCGCCGCTGATCGCCGAACCGCTGAGAGCGCGCTACGGCAGCTGGGCCATCGGGCTCATGCTGGCGGTGCTGGTGGTCGTCAGCCTCTGGTGTACCTATCGGCTGCCGGAGACCCGGGGCACGTCGCTGACCGACGTGAACTCGGCGCCGTCACGTTCCGGCCGGGCTCACGCCGAGCTGCGCCGCGGACGCCGGTGAATGGCCGGCCAGGTGCCCGCCCGACGTCGCCCGTAGCTGCTCGGCCAGCTCCCGGATCTCACCGCGCAGCTCCTCGATCTGCGCGGCCGTCGCCGTCTGCGTCGCGGCATCGGTTTCGGAGACCCGCTGCACGATCCAGGAGGCCAGCGATCCGGTCACCACACCGATCAGCGTGATGCCGCCCATCATCAGCAGGACCGCGACGACACGGCCGGTGACGGTCAGCGGATACAGATTGCCGTAGCCCACCGTGGTCACCGTGGTAATCGCCCACCACACGGCCTTGCCGAAGCTGTTGATGGTGGTGCCGACCTGCTGGCGTTCGGCGTCGAGCACGGCCAGCGCGCCGGTATAGACCAGCAGCAGCACCCCGGACACCGTGTAGATCAGGATCTGGCCGCGCACGGCATGGCCGACGGCCTTCTGCAACACCCCCAGCAGCACGATCAGGCGCACCATCCGCAGCGGTCGCAGAAACGGCAGCACGACGATCACCAGGTCGAGGATGTGCAGCAGAAACCATTCCCGCCGGTTGTCCGCCAGCACCAGGCGGGCGAAGTAGTCCCCGACGAACAGTGCCCAGGCAATCCAGCACAGCAGCCACAGGATGCGCGCCTCCGAACCATGCGGGCGGGCCAGGATCTGCACCGAGTACATGATCAGGAAGGCGACGGCCACGATGGCCAGTGGCCACTCGGTGCGCTGCCTCCACATCTGTTCCTTGGAGAGAGAGTGCATATGCCTCACCCTACGAGCTGGTCGGCCAGGTCAACGAAATCACAAGCGTTGACGTCGAACTCGTCCTCGTAGGCGACGTCCGCCACACCGTCGGCGCCGAACTCGAGTGGCCGGGCGACAAAGGCGGTCCGAAAACCGAGCCGCGCGGCCGCGCGCAGGTCGTATTTGTGGCTGGCCACCATCATGATGTCGCCGGACGGCAAACCGAGGTAGGTGGCGGCCATCCGGTAGGCGGTCGGGTCGGGTTTGAAGGCCCCGGCCATCTCCGCGGTGAAGATCGCGTCCCAGGGCAGGCCGGCGCGCTTGGAAATGTTGATCACCGCGCTGACGTCGGCGTTCGACAGGGTCGCCAGCAGGTACGCGCGGCGCAGCCGAGTCAGCCCCGGCACGACGTCCGGCCAGGGCCGCAGACGCTGCCAGGCCAGCGCGAGGTCGTCGCGCTCGTCGGGTGTCAGGGCGGTGAAGCCGGCGTCGGCCAGGACGTTGTCGAGCACGTCCCGGTAGACGGAGTGGACCGAGAGCCAGGCCCCCTGGCGCGGCGTCTGGTTCAGCGCCGCGAAGTAGCCGGCGCGCCAACGCCGCACGACCTCCGGCCAGTCCACCCCGGCATCCCGGCCGGCGCTGATCCGGCGCGCGTCGTCGCACACCGTGGAGTGAAAGTCGGTCGCGGTTCCCTGGACATCGAATAACAGCGCCTTGAGCACCCGACCGAATCTACGATGTGCACCGTGCCCAGAGGCAAACCCGTGGAAGACAGCGTCGAAGAGACCGAGCCCGACTACCGATTCACCCTCGCCAACGAGCGAACCTTCCTGGCCTGGCAGCGCACCGCGCTGGGTTTGCTGGCGGCCGCGGTCGCGTTGGTGCAGCTGGTACCGGAGCTTGCCGTACCCGGGGCGCGACGTCTACTCGGCATCGGCCTCGCCGCGCTGGCGATCGGCACGAGCGGGATCGGCCTGCGCCGCTGGGTGCATGCGGATCGCGCCATGCGCCGCGGCGAGCCGCTACCCCGGCATCCCTCGCCAGGTTTCCTGGCGGTTGGCCTGATCGTGCTGGGGATGATCGCGCTCGGGCTGGTGATCTATAAATCGGTCAACGGGTGACCGCGCCCGAGCCGGTCGGCAGCGCCGCCGAACGAACCACCCTGGCGTGGACCAGGACATCGATCGCCTTCCTGGCCAATGGCGTGCTGTTGGCGATCAAGGACGTACACGGCGCCGGACAACGGCCCGGTGCACTGCTTCCGGCCGGGATCGCCTGCGCGGCCGCGTTGGTCACCTACTCCATCGCCTTGCGACGTCAGCGAACGCTTGCTTTGCGCCCGCTTCCGGTCAGGATCACTGCCCGCCGTCAAGTGCACATCATCGGCGTGGCGGCGTTGATCCTCATCACCACTACCGCCATCGCCCAACTGCTGTAACGGGATTGGATTACCAGAGATAGACGACGGCGTCTTTGCCGCCGGTGCACCGGATCCATGGGTTGGCTCCGTCACCGGCGCACTGCATCAGAAAGTTCGCCGGAATCTTCGGATCGCAATTCGCACCCGCGACCGTGAAGCAGTCCACGGCTCCGGGCGACGACACGGTGCGCGCGCCGTTGGTGGCGTTGTTGTAGGTATTCCAGTACGCGTGCAGGACGGCGTTGGCGAAGTAGCACGACGTCTGCGGCGAGCCGCGACCGCCGTGCGAGCCGTACCCGGTCACGTTCATCTGGAAGCCCTGGTCGCAGCTCTGGTGGTTGGCGCTCTGGTCGGGGCCGGTCACCAGCGGCGGTGCCGCGGTGGTCGGCCGCGACGGGATGGGCTCCGGGCTCACCGTGGACGTCTCGCCCGAGTACGGCGGGATGGTCGGCGGCACGGTGGCGGTCGACGCGGGCGGGGAGTCCTCCTCCTTCGCCAGCAGTCCGACGGCCACGCCGATGCCGCCGAGCACCAGCACCGCAGTGGCCACGGTGACGAGCGGAACCAGCCAGCGACGTCCCGGCTTCGCTGGAGCTTCGGAGGCGACCACCGGCTGCGGGCCGGACTGGGGGAACGATTGCGGGAACGGTTGCGGATAGACCGCCTGCATCGTCGGCGGTTGCGGTGGCGGCGGGGGCGGCCAGGATGCGGGCCGGGTCGGGGTGGGGTCGCCCGGGGTGACCGGGTCGACCGCGGTGCGTACTCCGCTGCGCAGCGCCCGTTCGGCCGCCCGCCCGAATGCCCCGGCGCTGCCGTACCGGTCGTCAGGCTCCTTGGCCATACCGCGCGCGATGACCTCATCCAGAGCAGCCGGAACCCGCGGGTTGGCCAGGCTGGGCCGCGGGGGCGGTGCTGACAGGTGCGCGGCTACCAAAGCGCCCTGGGAATCGCCCGGGAACGGAGGCTGACCGGTCAGCGCTTCATAGAGCACGCACGCCAGCGAGTAGATGTCGGCGGACGGCGTGATGTCGCTGTCGGAAAACCGTTCCGGTGCCATGTAGGCCCAAGAGCCGAGGCGCATGTTGGCCGCGGTGAGACGGGTGTGCTCCCCCATGGTTTCGGCGATGCCGAAATCGGCCAGGTAGGCGAAGTCGGCGGGGGTGACCAGGATGTTCTGCGGCTTGATGTCCCGGTGCACGAGTCCTTCGGCGTGCGCGGCATCCAGCGCGGCGGCGATCTGGGCGACGATGGCGACCGCCCGCTCCGGTTCCAGCGGCCCACTTGCCAGCAAGCCGTCCAGATCCTTGCCGCGGACCAGTCGCATGTCGATGAACAGCCTGCCGTCGATCTCCCCGAAGCCGTGAATCGGGATGACGTGTGGTTCCTGCAGGGTGGCCGCAGCGTGCGATTCACGCTCGAAACGGGTGCGGTATTGGCGGTCGTTGGCGAACTGGCTGTTCATGATCTTGAGCGCGACGGTGCGGCCGATCTGGTTGTCGTAGGCCTCGTAAACCTCGCCCATGCCGCCCTTGCCGACGACGCCGGTGATCGTGTATTTGCCGAAAGTCGAGCCGACCTGCTGATCCACCGCTGAAGCCCTCCTCCGTAGGGATTATGCGGCACGTTGCCGGGATGTCTAAGGGTTTCCCGGGCACTGGCCGGCGGGCAGCTGCGAGAGATGGACGCTGAGCCAGGCGGCGGCTTCGTCGAGGGCGCGGGTGCCGTCCTCGAACGATCCTGAGGCGGGCTCGGCCGCGATGGCGACGGCGAGTCTGCCCGAATTGAGCACACCCATCTGACGCACCAGGTATCGCCCGGCCGGGGACGGGCCCCAGCCGCCCTTGAATTGCGCGCCGGGTAGCGCGCCGATGCCCCAACTCTGTTGCTGCGCAATCTGCCCCATCAACGCGAAGATCGGTTCGTTCTGCTTGTCGCAGAACGCCTGTGCGATGAAGCGGGCCTGATCGGTGAGCGACCAGATGGTCTGGCCGAAGGCGGTGAATTCCGGTCTCAGCTTGCGCGATTCGACGGTGGTGGGGTCGCCGGTTTCCCGGAGGACGTCCTGGACTTTGCCCGCCGCGGTGACCGGGTCGCCGAGCTGCTGCCAAAGTGCTTCTGCCGCTGCGTTGTCCGATTCGGTGATGGTGATGTTGATCTTGGCGGTGACCTGATGCTGCTGGCGGTAGGCGGCGATCGCCAGTGGCACCTTGATCGTCGACCAGGCCGGGCCCTGGTGCCAGTCGCCGTACGTGGTGGCCGGCTCGGTGCTTCCGACCGCGGTGACGGCCAGTCCCATCGTGGCGTGCACGCGAGTGGCGAGTTGGGCGAATTCGCTTGCCAGATCCGGGTTCTGCGGGGGCGGGGCGCTTGCGGGGGACGTCATCGGTGGCCTTTGCGGAGCGGGGGCGTGCCGGTAGGTGTAGACGGCAGTCAATGTGACGATCGCGGCCGCCACAACCAGTGTTGCGATGACCGCGATCACGGTGCGGACGCTAGCCCGCCTTGGCTTGGAGATAAGCGACGATCCCCTGCGTTACGGCGGCGGCGTATTTCGCTCGGCCGTCGGCACTTTCGATCTGGGCGGCGTCCTCGGCGTTCTTCATGTTGCCGAGTTCGACGAGCACGGCCGGGTACTCGGCCAGGTTTAGGCCCGCGAGGTCGGCGCGACCGTACAGGCCGTCCGAGCCGATGTAGTTCGACGGCTGGAAGCCCCCGGCGATCAGCGCGGACCGCATCGCGTTGGCGAGTTGCATCGCGCCGTTGGATTGCGCGTCATTGAGTGGCGGGCTGGAGTAGTTCACGTGGAAGCCGTGCCCGGAGGTGGGCCCGCCGTCGGCGTGGATGCTGACGATCGCGTCCGGGTGCATCGCGTTGGCGCGGGCGGCGCGGGCATCGATACAGGGTCCGACGGAGCCGTCGTCCCCCCTGGAGAGCTGCGTGTTGACGCCCAGGTTCTGCAGGTTGGCCGCGACCATATTCGTGACCTCCCAGGTGAACGCGTGCTCGGGGTAGCCGTCACCGGCGGCGGTGCCCGAGGTGTTGCACGGCTTGGTGCCGCCCCGGCCGTTGGGCACCTGCTGGTTGATCGATGCGTCAGCGACCGCGTTGTGGCCGGGGTCCAGGAAGACGCTCATCCCGGCGATGCCGGCGGCTGAGGCGGGCGGGACGGTGGCCAGCGCGGCCAGGAGGACCGGTGCTGCGGCGGCGCATTTCAGCACGTCGCGCCTGGAAAATCGGCTCACCGCGCGATGGTAACAACCGGGGTCGGCGCAGCGCCCTTCACCTGCGACGGGGCCGCTCGGCTGGCCGCGAGATTGCCGCAATGGTTGCGCATGGCGGCTCATCCACGACCATGACGGCAATCCCGACGTTGCCAAAGCGCCAGCACTCGGTGGATCCGCGTGCTAAGACCGGACGATGCGAATTCTCCTGCTCGCGCCGATCGCGGCCGCGGCCGCCGTCGCGCTGCCCGCCGTCGCGCACGCCAACCCGCAGAACTTCCGGACCCCGTCGGGCAACATCGTCTGCACGCTGGACAGCTCTGGCGCGGCGTGCGACATCAACGAGTACACCTACACTCCACCTCCGCCGCCGGAATGCGCCCAGCACATCGCCTGGGGTAACCGGTTCGTTCTCGACGTCGGCAAACCGGCCGCGATCCACTGTCACGGGGACACCCTGGGCGTGCCCGGCGAACCGACCCTGAACTACGGCCAGACCGCGTCGGCCGGCACTATCAGCTGTGTCAGCCAGGAAGCCGGCGTGAAGTGCACCGACAGCAGCAGCGGCCACTACTTCCAGGTTTCCCGGGACTCGTTCAAGCTCGGATAGCCGCGCGCACCTGCATCGCCAGGGCTCACGTCACAAGTCGAGGTGCAGCCGCAGCGCATCGTCGAGTTGCGCCAGCTCGGCTCCGGACACCCGGCCGAGTCGGCGGCGGAGACGTTCGGCCGCAACGAATCTGACCTGCTCGGCCTGGGCCTTCGAATCGACAGCGAGACCCATGGCGTCGCCCGCCAGCAACACTTGGAACGGGTAAACCGCAGTCACGTTGCTCGTTACAGGCACGACGGTCACGACTCCACGGCCGAGACGGGATGCAATCGCGTTCGCCCGGTCATTGCTCACTACGACGGCCGGACCAACCTTGTTCGCCTCGCTGCCTCGAGTTGGGTTGAGGTCGACCTGCCATATCTCACCGCGCAGGCGGCGCCTCTTAGCCCGCGGCCCGGCTTCATCCAATCCGGCCAATTGCCAACTGCGCGAAGCGTTTCACGGTGTCACACGATCCGTTGCCCTGGATCACCCGCAGCAGCCGGTCGCCGTTGAGCGCGACGATCAGCGTGGTGGACGGCGGCGACGTCGTGGGGTCGTCGACACAGGCGGCCTTGACCCCGACGCCGTCCACCTTCATGGCCTGCCGCGCGTCGAGGGTGAACTGCGACGCCGCATCGACCAGAAACGCGCCGGGCAGTTGCAGGTCGACCTCGACGCCGTCGCCCATGTCACCGGGCTTGTTGTAGATGCAGGCGATGTCGACCGACCCGGCCTGGTCGCCATAGGGCTCCAGGCTGACCTGCCCACCCAGCAATCGGCGGGCTTCGGTCTCACTCACCCACTCACACGGGCGAAGCGCCGCCGGCTCCGTCGGGTCGAGTTCGGCGAGGTCGACCGTCACGCTGTCGTGGCGACCGGTCGGTGTGCCGGCAGCCGGCGACATGGCGACGATCCGATAGGTCTTCTCCGCGGGCTGCGCGGGACTGTGCAGCGGGTCGTGCCCGTCCGGCGCGACCCCCCGGACGTTGTCCCAGCACCCCAACGCTCCGTCTTTGGCCTGGAAGAGCAGTCGCCCGACGACGTTAGGGAGCGGACGCGGCCAGGTCTGCGCCTCGCACAGCTGCTGCACCGTCGTCGGACCGGGCAGGGCCGGCATCGTGTTGCGCGGGGCTGACCGGTGCGCCGAGCACCCCGCAACCAGCACCGTCGTGGTGATGACGACCGGTATCCACGGCTTCACGCCGATAAGTCAACGCGATGCAGTCGACTACCGAACCCAAAGTTCAGCCGGCGAACTGCCAATATGGTTAACGGACGGCAAACGCGCAGCTAACCTGGCGCGACGACGGGCCCGGTGAAATGCTGTGACTGGTCACAGGCGCCCGCGTTACAGTCGGGCCAGTGGTGGCGGTTGTGGGAGGCGTCGTTGCAGGAGACTTCGTTCGGCAAGTACCGGCTCATCGAGTTGATGGGCCGGGGCGGCATGGGCGAAGTATGGCGCGCCTATGACGCCGACACCGACCGCGTCGTCGCCCTGAAGATCCTGCCGTCGGCCGTCTCCAACGACGAGGTGTTCCAGCAGCGCTTCCGGCGCGAAGCCCACGCCACCGCGCGGCTGAACAGCCCGCATCTGATTCCGATCCACACCTACGGCGAGATCAACGGGCGCCTGTATGTGGACATGCGGCTGATCGAGGGGCACGACCTGCAGTGGGTGCTGAACCAGGGCCCGCTGCCGCCGGCGCGGGCGGTCGGCATCATCGACCAGGTCGCCAAAGGCCTGCACGCCGCGCACCGCGAACGGCTGCTGCACCGGGACGTCAAGCCGTCGAACGTCCTGCTCGACCATGACGACTTCGCCTACCTGATCGACTTCGGCATCGCCCGCGCCGCCGACGACCTGTCGTTGACGGCGACCGGTAACTTCATCGGCACCTACCACTACATGGCCCCGGAACGGTTTACCGCGGCAGAGGTGGACTCCCGCTCGGACATCTATTCGCTGGCCTGTGTGCTCTATGAATGCCTGACCGCGCAGTCGCCGTTTCCCGGTGACACCCTGCAGGAGCAGATCACCGGCCACCGCAGTGCGCCACCACCGCGGCCGTCGAATACCAACCCGGACATTCCGGCCAGCCTGGACATGGTCATCGCGCGGGGCATGGCGAAGAACCCGGGCGATCGGTACGACACCGCCATCGAGCTCGCCCGGGACGCGGCCAACGCGCTCACTGCCACGGCGGTGACCCCGACCATCAGGATGAATCCGGCTCCGGCCGCCTACACCAATCGGCTGCCCCGCCCCGACACCAACTGGCGCCAACCCCCCGCGCCACCCCGGCCACCGCCGCCGCCCCCGCCGCCGCCGCGGCGGCCGGCACCGCCGCCGCCCCCGCAGAACGTCAACCCGACGATGGCGCGGCCCGTCGTCGTCCCCCCGCCGGAACCGTCAGTGCCCCGTCCGGCCCCCGCGCCGCCTGCTCCCCCGGCGCGCCCGTGGTGGCGCCGCAAGGCGGTCGCCGTGGGTGCCGTCCTGGTCGCGATCGTGACCGTGGTGGCCATCGTCGTGATCGGCACGTCCGGGTCGAACAATGACTACGAACAGGTGACCTTGCCGTTCAGCGGGCTGCGCGACCCGCAGGGCTTGTCGGTGGACATCGGCGGCACGGTGTATGTCGCTGACACCGAACACAATCGGATTCTGGCGTTGTTCGCCGGCGCCACCGAACCGCACACGCTGCCGTTCGACGGCCTCAACCTGCCGACCGGTGTGACCGCCGACAACACCGGCACCGTGTACGTCAACGACGCGGGCAACAAGCGGGTGCTGGTCCTGCGTCCGGGGTCGCAAACCCAAGAGGTGCTGCCCTTTACCGACCTGGAGAACCCGACGGGCCTCACTGTCGACAGCAGCCGCACCGTCTACGTCGCGGACACGGGTAAGAACCACGTCGTGGCGCTTCCCGCCGGGTCGACCACCATCTCCGAGGTCCCGTTCACCGGGTTGAACAATCCGACGGGTCTGGTAGTCACCGGCAACGGCACCGTGTATGTGGCCGACGGCGGCAACAACCGGGTGCTGATTTTGCCGGTCGAGACCAAAAAGCAAGCGGAACTTCCGTTTTCGGGTCTCAAGCAACCGGGCGGCCTGACCCTCGATTCCAAGGGCAACGTCTACCTCAACGACACCGGCCACAATCGCACGCTGAAACTCGCGGTCGGATCCTCGACGCAGGAGGAGTTGCCGTTCACCGGCCTCGACTACCCGTGGGGCCTGTCGGTCGACAACAGCGGCACCGTCTACGTCGGCGGGCGCAACGACAAGATTGTCGCGTTGCGACACAAGTGATTTGGGGCCGAAGCCCAGCAGTGTCGGCCTGCGTCCAGCCCGTCCTGCAGGCAAGCCCATGGGCGAATCATGCGCGCCGGCGTCTTTGCGCAACGGATATCCATTCCCCGAAAACGCCCGCCGCTTGTCAGACCTCCATCGCATACTGGCGAACGGGAGGAAGGCAGGAATTGCCATGAAGTCACTCGTGGGTGAAACCTTTGGCAAATACGAAGTCAGCCGGCTGCTCGGCAAGGGTGGCATGGGCGAGGTGTACGAGGCATTCGACACCGACAAGCGGCGCGCCGTGGCGCTGAAGGTGCTGCCCGACGAGTACGCCGACGACCAGACCTTCCGGGAGCGGTTCCTGCGTGAGTCGCATGCCGCGGCGATTCTGCAAGAGCCGCATGTGATTCCGATCCACGACTGGGGCGAGATCGACCACACCCTCTACATCGACATGCGGCTGGTCCGGGGCCAGACCCTGCACGACATCCTCGCCAAGGGTGCGCTGCCGGTGGAGCGGGCCGTCGAGATCATCGGTCAGGTGGCGGCGGCGCTGGATGCCGCCCACGCCAACGGGCTGATCCACCGTGACGTCAAGCCGCAGAACATCATCGTCACCCCCGACGACTTCGCCTACCTTGTCGACTTCGGCATCGCCGAGGCGCGGGGCGAGTCGCATCTGACGATGACCGGATACCAGGTCGGTAGCTTCGCCTACATGGCGCCCGAGCGGCTCAACGGCGATGGGCCGGCGACGTCCGCGGTCGATGTGTATGCGCTGGCCTGCGTGCTGTACGAGGCACTGACCGGCCGTCGGCCGTTTGTCGGCGACACCCAGCAGATCATTGCCGGTCACTTGACGGCGCCGCCGCCGCGGCCCAGCGTCGGCCGGTCGGGCGTGCCGCTGGCGCTCGATCAGGTTGTCGCCCGGGGAATGGCCAAGCACCCGGATGACCGGTACGGCAGTGCCGGGGCGTTGGCACGTGCGGCCAAGCGCGCGTTGTCGGCTCCGGAGCCGGCTGCCGCGGACACCGTGTATGCCGCGCAGTACCAGCCGCCGCCGCAGCATTTCCCTTCTCCCCCAACGGTTCCCCCGTATCAGCCGCGGGACGACTCGCGGCGCTATCTGGTGCCGACGCTCGTCGCCGTGGCGGCCGCCCTGGTCGTTGTGGCGGTGGTCTTGGTGGTGGTTGTCGCCGGGAAACAGAACCCGGATCCGGACCGGCCGGCAGTGGCCTATCCGACGTCGGGGCGACCGACGTATGAGCCGTCGCCCGAGACGAGCGCCGCGCCGACCTATCAGACGACGACGCCCTCGACCACGCGGCCCGCGGCGATTCCCACGACTTCGGCCGCCGCGGTGCGCGATGCCGAGCAGCAGTTGCGCCAGTACGTGAACCTCGACCGCTCGATCGTCGCCACCGAGGCCGCCGACAAGTGGGTGCCGCAGCTCAGTTCCAAGCGTCCCGGTATTCGCGACAACGGGGTGGTGTGGGACAACGAAATGGCGCTGCAGGAACACCTGCAATTTCGCAAGCTGTACAACGCCAAGTTGCTGTGGTCGGGTGACTGGTCGACATTCTCCGAGCCGAATTTCTGGGTGACGATCGCTGGGATCACCTTCGCCGACGCCCGGGGTGCGCTGATGTGGTGCAGCAGCAAGGGCTTCGACCGGGATCACTGCATCGCGAAGATCGTGAGCACGACGCATCTGGTGGCGGGGAGCACGGCGTACAACTGAGGGGGCTCCCCGGGGCAGCTATGTGCGCTTCACCTTGCTGATCACGATGTCGTGCGACGAGCACAGCCGGCACGTCAGCGGCCGGATCTTCAACCGAAGCCTCGACATCCGTAACGCCTTGCTGCAGAACGGGTATCGGCATCCGCACGACAGGGTGATCCACCAGTCGGCGGCGTGGTCCGCCTCGCTGCAGAACTTCCGGCAGATGCATGGAATCTCGGTTTCGAAATCCAGCGCCGACAGGACCTCGAACTCCGGCAGCAGTACGCACTCCCCGACCATCACGGAGTGAAGGGTAAACCTCTAGTTGAGACTTTTGGGTTAGGCGCGCGCGGCCGTGGCGCGAACCCCTCTCGGAGGAGAGCGACGAAGGATCAGGGACTCCACGGCGCCCGCATTCCCCACCCCGATCGCGGTCGAATACCCGGCAAGAAGGTGGTTCACATTCCCGCATTTCTGCAATACATTACCGATCGATTCGCCCCAATGATGGGAGCCGCAGATGTCGACTTTTCTGATCGCAGCACCTGAGGCTCTGGCCGCGGCGGCGGCGGATTTGAGTGGGATCGGGGAGGCGGTCAGGAAGGCGACGGCGTCGTGGGCGCCGTCGACCACGTCGGTGGCGGCGGCCGCCGCTGATGAGGTGTCGGCGGCGATTGCGGGGTTGTTCGGTAATTACGCGCAGACGTTTGTGGCGCTGGATGCGCAGGCGTCGGTCTTCGGGGCGCAGTTTGCCCAGGCGTTGAGTGCGGGGGCGGGGGCGTATGCCAGCGCGGAGGCGGTGAATCTGTCGGCGCTGCAGAATGTGGATCTGCATGCGCTGGGCGAGCAGCTTTTGGCTCCGATCAACGGTCCGGTGGTCGCGTTGACCGGGCGTCCGCTGATCGGCAACGGCGCCAACGGCGCTCCCGGCACGGGTGCGGCCGGTGGGGCCGGGGGCTGGTTGCTCGGTGATGGCGGGGCCGGCGGGACGGGGGCGGCGGGCTTGGCGGGCGGCGCGGGCGGGGCGGCGGGGCTGATCGGCACCGGCGGGGCCGGTGGGGCCGGCGGTGCGGGGGGCGGCCACGGCGGGGCCGGCGGACAAGGCGGATGGCTGCTGGGCACCGGCGGAGCCGGGGGCACCGGCGGATTGGTGACCAACGGGACCGGCGGCGCCGGCGGCGCCGGGGGGGCCGGTGGATTGTTCGGCGCCGGCGGGGCCGGCGGGACCGGTGGGTTGAGCCAGGCCGGGGCGGGCGGGGCCGGTGGGACCGGCGGCGCGGGCGGGTTGCTCGGTGGGCTGGTCGGGGCGGGTGGCGGAGTCGGCGGGGTGGGCGGTACCGGGCAGGTCGGCGGCGCGGGCGGTGCCGGCGGGGCCGGCGGTCCCTTGTTCGGTGCCGGCGGCGCCGGGGGCACCGGCGGGTTGGGCCTGACCGGAGCAGGCGGGATCGGCGGGACAGGCGGCGCGGCGGGCCCGCTATGGGGCGACGGCGGCGCGGGTGGGACCGGCGGGACCAGCGTGCTCGGAAACGCCGGCGCCGGTGGAGCCGGCGGGCACGCCGGGGTGGTGGGCTCGGGGGGCATCGGTGGGGCCGGCGGGGCCACGTTCGGTAGTAGTACCGGCGGCCACGGTGGGGCCGGCGGGGATGCGGGCTGGTTCGGGTTCGGCGGGGTCGGCGGTGTCGGCGGGTTCGCCGCGGCCGGGGCCGGCGGCGCCGGTGGGGCCGGTGGGGCCGGGGCGCTGCTGATCGGCAGTGGCGGGGCCGGCGGCGCCGGCGCCCAAGGCGCCCCGCTGTTGGCCGGCGGGGCCGGCGGGGCCGGGGGCAAGGCCGTATTGCTGGGGCTGGGCGGAGCCGGCGGAGTCGGCGGACTCGGCGCCCCCGCGGGCGCCACCGGCGCCACCGGCGCCAACGGGCTGCTGCTGCCCGCCGCGGCACTGAACGTGATCAATGCCCCGAGCGTGGCGCTGACCGGGCGCCCGCTGATCGGCAACGGCGCAGCCGGGGCCGCAGGCAGCGGGGCCGCCGGCGGGCCGGGCGGCTGGCTGCTCGGGGATGGCGGAGCCGGCGGCTCGGGCGCCAACGGCATCCCCGGTGGCCCCGGTGGGGCCGCCGGTCTGCTGGGCAGCGGCGGGACCGGCGGGGCCGGCGGACTGGGCGCCACCGGGGTCGGGCGCGCCGGCGGCCAGGGCGGCAACGGCGGGCTGTTCTTCGGCACCGGCGGCGCCGGCGGGGCCGGCGGCGCCGGTGTCGGTCTCGGTGTCGATGGCAACGGCGGCGGCGGTGGCGCCGGCGGCACCGGCGGGCTGTTCGGCGGCGGCGGCGCCGGCGGCACCGGCGGCATGGCCGATCCAGCTGGCGTTGGTTTGCGCGGCGGCGGCGGCGGGGTCGGCGGGGCCAGCGGCGCCTTCAGCGGGCTGCTCGGCGCCACCGGCGGAGGCGGCGGGGTCGGCGGTGCCGGCGACATCGGCGGTCCCGGCGGGGCCGGCGGCCCGTCCGGCATCAGCGGCTCGATCTTCGGCGGCGGCGCCGGCACCATCGGCGGCTCACTGATCGGCGGCGGTGGGCACGGCGGCGATGGCGGTGTCGGCCTGACCACCGCCGGTCCCGGCGCGGCCGGGGGCACCGGCGGACAGTTCATCGGCAGCGGCGGCGCGGGCGGGGCCGGCGGTACCAGCCAAGCCGGCGCCGGGGGTCTCGGCGGACCCGGCGGCACCGCCGGCCTGCTGGGCTCCG
Source organism: Mycobacterium sp. TY814 (assembly GCF_030755175.1). Lineage (NCBI taxonomy): Bacteria > Bacillati > Actinomycetota > Actinomycetes > Mycobacteriales > Mycobacteriaceae > Mycobacterium > Mycobacterium sp. TY814. The sequence continues at coordinate 1,022,465 of NZ_JAUFRY010000002.1, read as the reverse complement.
GCGGTGGCGGCGGCGTCGGCGGCGCCGCGGGAATCCAGGGCGGCCAGGGCGGCATCGGCGGCGCCGCGGGACTGCTCGGTGGCGGCGGGGCCGGGGGAACCGGCGGACACGCCGCCGCCGGCCCCGGTGGCGCCGGCGGCCACGGCGGAATCGGTGGGTCCCTGCTAGGCAACGGCGGTCCCGGTGGCGCCGGCGCAGAAGCCTCCACCGCAGCCGGCGGCCGCGGCGGCATCGGCGGCAACTCGGTGCTCATCGGCAACGGCGGCAACGGCGGCAACGGCGGCTACTCCCCCACCCTCAACCTGCTCGGCCGCCCCGGCACCATCGGCACCGGCGGCTGGCTCGCCGGCCACAACGGCATCCCCGGCCTGCCCATGAGCCCCAACCTGCTCGTCAACGGCAGCTTCGAGATCGCCACACCGTCGCCGTCGGGCTTCAGCTCGGTGACCATCCCCGGCTGGTCCGTCACCGGCACCCCCACGATCATTTCCTACGGAACGCCACGCGGTTACCCCTCGCCCTTCTCCTTCCCGTTGCCGGATACGCCACCGGTGCTGGGCTTCCCGGGCACCGCTCCCTCGGGCGCGGGCACCAACTTCGCCGGCGGTGGACCGGTGAGCTCAGGCTCGATCAGCCAGACCGTCGACTTGACCGCCGCAACCGCCAACATCAACACCGGCACCGTCCCGTACACGCTCAGCGGACTCCTCGGCGGCTACCTCCTGGACCCCTCTGCGGCATCACTGAAAGTCACATTCCTCAACGCCAACGGGGCAGTTCTGGGCACCGGTATGACCTCAGAGGTCAACCTGCTGGATCGCTTGGGAGCCACTGGTTTCCAGGCCCGCGACATCTCCGGGACCATTCCCGTCGGCACCACGTCGGCGGTAGTGACCGCCACCCTCACCGACCGCAACCCGATCCTGAGCAACTACAACAACGCCTACGTCGACAACCTGTCGTTCACCGTCGGCGACCCCACCCTGACCGCGCCGGTTCTGACCGTCCCCACGTCGAATGTCGGCCAACTCGACCACGTGTTCCTGTTCTACATGGAGAACAAGGGCGCCGCCGACATCCTCGGCAGCGTCAACGCTCCCTACCTCAACAGCCTGATCAATACCTACGGCTACGCCAACAACTACTACGCACTGGGCCACCCCAGCGAGCCCAACTATCTCCGGATCCTGCTCGGCACCGACCTGGGGATCGACTACAACCCGACAGCGAACACCGTCACCGCGCCCAACCTCGTGGAGAAGATGGACACCGCGGGCATCTCGTGGGCCGGCTACACACCGAACATGCCCTACCCGGGCGCGATCGTGTCGTCCGGCGATTACAGCGTCGACCAATTGCCTTTCCCCCGTTTGACTTACGTCTACAACAGCTCTCCGACCTACCTGGCCGACCACCTGTTGCCATTGACACAACTGGGAGCCGATCTGCAGAACCCGCTCACCGCTCCGAGATTCGCCTGGATTTGCGGCTCGGAGGAAACCAACATGGAAGGCCCGGTGAGCTCGCCTCTCGACATCGCCAACTGGCTTGGCAGCCAGCTCACCAACCACCAGTACAACATCGCTGCCGGCGACCAGTATCTACAACAGAACGTGTCCACCATCATGAACTCGCCGACATGGAACAGTGGCTCCAAAGACGTCATCATCATCACCTTCGACGAGGACTACAACAACCTGTCGACCGGAAATGGCAACCAGGGCAACCACATTCCGATGGTCGTCATCCCGAATCAAGCCGCCGTGACCTCCGGCGGGATGTTGTCCGGACACTTCGTCACCAACAGCTACTACAACCACTACAGCCTGATGTCGACGATCGAGTACGCGTTGAGCCCGACCGCGGGAACCCCGCTGGTGACGCTGACGAACAACGACCTGTATGCGACGCCGATGAACGACTTCTGGTCGTAGAGGTTCTGCGGTCGCAGTACCGTTCTCTGACAACGTGATTGGCAGAATGCCAACGTCCAGCGGCATCCTTGGCCAGGTTTCGATGCGCGATCTCGAACCTCGGGCTGGGTCGAGCCCCCAGTTTTTGGTGCCGGCGCACAAACATGTCCGGCGGCACCTCAAGGTGTGTTCACATTTGAAGTCGCTGTGAATAGAGTGAGCCGATCACCTCGCCCCGTCGATGGGAGCCGCAGATGTCGACTTTTCTCGTTGCAGCACCTGAAGCCTTCGCTTCGGCGTCAGCGGATCTGAACGGGATCGCGGAGGCGATCAGGCAAGCCACCGCGTCTGCGGCCCCGTCGACCACTCAGATCGCGGCCGCCGCCGCTGATGAGGTGTCCGCGGCGATCGCCCGGATGTTCGGCGGCTACGCCGAGTCATACCAGTCAGTGGGCGCTCAGCTTGCGCTGTACGAGAAGCAGTTTCAGCAGGCGTTGACTGCCAGCGCCGGTGCCTACGCGGCCGCCGAGACCGTCAACGGATTGTCGCTGCAGGCATTCGAGCAGACCATCGGGCAGACCCTGCTCGAGGTGGTGGACACGGTGAACGAACCCGTCCTCGCCTTGACCGGACGTCCGCTGATCGGCAACGGCGCCAACGGCGCACCCGGCACGGGAGCCAAAGGGGGGCCCGGCGGCTGGCTGATCGGGGACGGCGGGGCCGGTGGGTCAGGTGCGGCCGGTCCCCCGTTCGGTTACGGCGGCGGCGCGGGCGGGGATGCGGGGTTGATCGGCACCGGCGGGGCCGGCGGGGCGGGAGGCACTGGCGGTGCCGGTGGGCCGGGCGGGCACGGCGGATGGTTGATCGGCACCGGCGGGGCCGGCGGGGTCGGTGGGTTCGCGGCGGCCGGGACGGCCGGGGCCGGCGGCGCGGGCGGTGCGGGCGGTCTGTTCGGCGCCGGCGGCGCCGGCGGGACCGGCGGCTTCGCGGCGGCCGGAGCGGGCGGTGTCGGCGGAGCCGGAGGGTCCGGTGGGCTACTCGCCGGGCTGGTCGGCGCCGGAGGCGGGCCCGGCGGGGCGGGCGGAGTCGGCATCGCCGGCGGTACCGGTGGGGCCGGCGGCGCCGGTGGCCTGCTGTTCGGCGCCGGCGGCGGCGGGGGCACTGGCGGATTGGGCGGCACCGGAGGTGGCGGAACCGGAGGCGCCGGTGGTGCGGCCGGTCCCCTGTTCGGCAACGGTGGCGTCGGCGGCACCGGTGGCACCGGCTTGCACGGCAGCGCCGGGTCGGGCGGCAGCGGCGGGCACGCCGGCTGGCTATTGGGCTCGGGCGGCGCGGGCGGGGCCGGCGGCGGCAACTGGGCCGGGGGCACTAGCGGCCACGGCGGGGCCGGCGGTGACGCGGGGCTGTTCGGTTTCGGCGGCGCCGGCGGGTTCGGCGGGTTCGCGACCGGTGCCGGCGGGGCCGGCGGCAACGGCGGCGCGGGCGGCCTGATATTCGGCAGCGGCGGGGCCGGCGGGGCCGGCGCCCAGGCCGCGCCGGCGCTCTTCGCCGGCGGGGCCGGTGGCGCCGGCGGAAAGGCCACGCTGTTCGGACTCGGCGGAACGGGTGGGATCGGCGGACTCGGGGCCCCGGCGGGCAGCAACGGCGCCGCCGGCGCGAACGGGTTGTTGCTGCCGGCGGCAGTGCTCGACGCCATCAACGCGCCCAGTGTGGCGCTGACCGGGCGCCCGTTGATCGGCAACGGCGCCCCAGGCGCGGCCGGCAGTGGGGCCGCCGGGAGTCCGGGTGGGTGGTTGCTCGGTGACGGCGGAGCCGGCGGGTCCGGCGCCAACGGCATACCCGGCGGGCCCGGTGGGTCCGCGGGACTGTTGGGCGGCGGCGGCACAGGTGGGGCCGGCGGGTACGGCGCGACCGGGGTCGGCAGCGCCGGCGGTCAGGGCGGCAATGGCGGCTTGTTGTTCGGTAACGGCGGAGCCGGCGGAGCCGGCGCGGTCGGGGCCGACGGCAACGGTGGCGGTGGCGGGGACGGCGGTACTGGCGGGATCTTCGGCTCCGGTGGGGTCGGTGGGACGGGCGGGATGGCGAGAATCTCGGTCCCCATTCTCCTGGGCGGTGCAGGCGGGGCCGGCGGGGCCGGTGGCGCCCTCAGCGGGCTGGTCGGTGCCGGCGGCGGCTACGGCGGGGTCGGCGGGGCCGGCGACATCGGGGGTGCCGGCGGAAACGGTGGGCCCGCCGGCCTCGCCGGTTCGCTGTTCGGGGGCGGAGCGGGCACCATCGGGGGCTCCGTGGTCGGTACCGGCGGGGCCGGCGGCGACGGCGGGGCCAGCCTGACCGGAACCGGAGGGCCGGGTGGAAGCGGTGGGGCGGGTGGACAATTCGCCGGCACCGGAGGCTCCGGCGGAGCCGGTGGATCGGTGCTGTCACCCGCACAATTTGGCGCAGGAGGAGGCAACGGCGGCGGCGGAGGCAACGCAGGATGGCTGGGCTCCGGCGGTTCCGGCGGTGCGGGAGGCGCGGCAGGAGTGCCCCTTGCCGGGCATTTCTCCGGCGGTCGAGGTGGCATCGGCGGTGATGCCACCCTGCTGGGTTCCGGCGGGGCCGGTGGAACCGGTGGTTTCTCCGACGCGGGCATCGGCGGGACCGGCGGCCGTGGCGGAGTCGGCGGGGCGCTGCTGGGCAACGGCGGGCCCGGCGGGACCGGCGCTGAAGGTGCCCCCGGGTTCGGTAGCGGAAACGGTGGGGCCGGCGGCGACGCCCCGCTGATCGGCACCGGCGGCAATGGCGGCAACGCCGGCAACGCGGCGACGCTCGCGTTGCTGGGCGGCCCCGGTACCGTCGGCAGCGGCGGAATGCTGTTGGGCCTCAACGGAATCCCCGGGTTGCCGATGAGCCCGAACTTGTTGGTCAACGGGAACTTTGAAATCGCGACCCCGTCACCGTCGGGCACCAGCTCGGTGACCTTCCCAGGCTGGTCCGTGAGCGGCACCCCGACGATCATCGCGTATGGAACCGACAAGGTCAGCTACGTGTTGGGAGTCTCGTTCCCGTTCCCGGACCTACCGGGCTTCCTGGGCTTCCCGGGCACCGCTCCCCCGGGCGCCGGTGCCAATTTCGCCGGTGGCGGGCCGGTGGCGACGTCCAGCATCAGTCAAACGGTCGATCTGAGCGCCGCAGCCACCAAGATCAACACCGGCACAACGCCTTACACGCTCAGCGGGCTGCTCGGCGGATACCTGGTAGACCCGTCGTCGACCGCGCTGCAGGTCAGCTTCCTCAACTCCAACGGCGCGGTGCTGGGCACCGGATCGACGACAACGGTCAGCGCCATCGATCGGTTGGGAACCATTGGGCTGCAGCCGCGTTCGGTCTCCGGGACGATCCCGGTAGGCACCACCTCCGCGGTGGTCACCGCCACCTTCAACGACTCCAACCCCATCACCAACCACTACAACAACGCCTACGCCGACAACCTGTCGTTCACTGTCGGTGCGCCCGGCCTGACCCCCGCGGCGCTGACCGTGCCAACCTCCAACGTCGGCCAACTTGATCATGTGTTCCTGATCTACATGGAAAACCACGGCTTCACCGACATCGTCGGGAGTGTGAACGCGCCGTACATCAACAGCCTGCTCGGCACCTACGGGTCGGCGGACAACTACTTCGCCAACAGCCACCCCAGCGCGCCGAACTACTTCCGGATTCTCGGCGGCTCGGACTTCGGCCTCACCTACAACCCGAACCCCCCGTCCATCAACGCACCCAGCCTGATGCAAGAAATGGACGGCGCCGGGGTTTCGTGGGCCAACTACGCGCAAGGCATGCCCTACCCCGGCGCGCTGGTCTCCTCCGGTGACTACAGCACGTTCCAGATACCAGCCGCTCAGTACAGCTATGTCTTCAACAACACCGTGGCATATCAGCAGGAGCATCTGCTGCCGCTGACACAGTTGAGCATCGATCTGCAGAACCCGAGCACCACGCCGCGGTTCAGCTGGATCGTCGCCAACAACGCCAATGACATGGAAGGGCCGGTGGATTCGCCTCTCAGCATCCTCAACTTCGTGGGCAGCCAGCTCACCAATCACCAGTACAACGTGGCCGCCGGCGACCAGTTCCTGCAACAGCAGGTTTCGCAGATTCAGAACTCCACCGCGTGGAACACGGCCGGCCAGCGCGACGCCATCATCATCACCTGGGACGAGGACTTCAACAATCTGGGATTGGGAATCGGCAACCAGGGCAACCACGTTCCGATGATCGTCATCCCCAACCAGGGCGCCATCACATCGGGGATGCTGTCCGGACAGTTCGTGACTCACAGCTACTACGACCAGTACAGCCTGATGTCGACGATCGAGTACGCGCTGGGTCCGATGCCGGGAGTTCCGTTGGCGCCGTTGACGTTTAATGACATGTATGCGACGCCGATGAATGGGTTCTGGTCGTAGGGCGGGTAGGCGCGGGAGTTGTTGACGAAATTCGTCTATTCGGCAATCCAGGGCAGCAGAAGCGCTTGTCCCCTGGCACGGAAACGACTTCCGCCTCTTCACCGCGCGACTTCAAGTAGGGCGTGAGTCGCCGCCAGCGGGATTTGACCGCCGACTGCTCCCAGGAAACAACGGATCAGCCGAGGTGATGCGGCTGACTTTGCGCTGCAGGCCGCGTAGCAAGCCCAGCGCTTGCATTTCACCTAACTCTTCAGGACCTGCAGGGCGAATGCGCCGACAGACCCGGTCCCGATGGAACTGCTCGGTGATGAGTTCAGACTCTTTCCACCATGCGCCATTCAATCCTCCGCATGGCGGAGCCATGCGCAACACTCATATCGATGCCGGTGCGCACTATCCAGCAGGAAGATTCAGTCTGGCAGCAGGGTCCGGGCCACCCACTTCCCGGATGAATTCCGGGTCTCCGCACACCACGAGCTGATCCCGCGCCCGGGAAAGCCCGACGTAGAGCCGTTCCCGCGAGCGCTCGAATGCTGACTGTTCGTTGACGACCAGCACGATCGCCCGTCGCTCAAGTCCCTTGAAGCCCAGCACGTGTCCATAGAAGACCTGCTCTGCATCCCAGAAGCTATCCCAATAGGCGGCGTTACCCGCGGCTTGCCGCTCCTTCTGCTCCGGGTGTCGGCTGCCAGTAGTCAGCAGAGCGACGTCTTCCGGGCGCCATCCCTGTTCCAGGAGTGATTCGACCTCGTCGTCACCGACATCCATAGCGTCGTCGCGCGAGCAGGCCACGAACTTGACGGCGGGCCCGTCGCCACCCAGGAAGCGCATCGGGTGATCCACGAGCGGCTGAAAAGCGTTGGCAATCTGCTTGGTGTTGCGCACGTTGTGATCCAGGATCAGCGGGACCAAGGGAACGGGCGGCGTGCCATGCCGGCTGAACACGCGCTGGCCCTCGTCGCTGAAGACGTACAGACCGCCTGATTCCTCGTCTTTCAAGGCGGCGAGCAGTGGATCCCACCAGGCGTCGGCGAAGTCCTGTGCCTCATCGACAACGATCGAGTCATAGCGGTGTCCAGGCTCCAATTGCGCTGCGCGCTCTGCCATCTGCTGCGGGAGGTCGTGTTCCCAGAACCGGATGGTCTGCTCAGTGCGTAACGATTCGTCCGGGCCTTCGGGTGCGCCCCATAGAACTCCGAGCGCATGGAATTCCCCTACATATGCGGGCCGCTGGCGACGGGGCCAGGCGGCGCTGACACGTTCCAGGTAGGACGCCAGGCCGTGGGAGTAACACACGAGCGCCACCCGTTGGCCCTGCTGAGCGAGCCGGCGGGCTTGTTCGATGGCGAGGAAAGTCTTGCCGCTGCCTGCACCGCCGCGCACTTCAACGCGGTTGATCAGACGAATTGCGTCAAGGATGACGGACTGGTGACCGGTGAGCGTATCGGCCGCGTCCTCATTCGCCAGGGCGCGGGCGACCACGTCGCGTTGCGGTAATCCCCTACCGCTGAGCACGGTGCCGAGTTGTGTGATCCCGTCTTCGGCCAGCAGCGGCCGGTCCAACTCTTGCCGGATGATGATGCGACGCAGCTTGTGCACCAGCGTAGGAAGATCGGTGCGATCAATGATCTTCCAACGTGGGCATTCCGGCAGCGAGAAGTCCTTCGGCAGTTCGACATTGGGCAGAACCACAACGTGATCCCAGCGCAGGCGCCCCCGCTTCCAGCGCGGATCGCTCTCGACATAGCTCCGTAGCGCATAGCACGCTTCACGCGCTTGGCGGATCGGCTCGATGTTGACCTTTTTCCCACCGCGGATCTGGCACCAGCCCTCACCGTCATGCCACACCTCACCGCCCTTGACCTCCAAGCAGACGATGCCCGCACCTTCGATACCGACAACGAAGTCGACCTCGTGGTCCTTGAGATGGTCGGTGACACGCTGGCCGGGGATCACCAGATCGTTGGGCTGCAGTTGGTCGATCAGCGCGTGGTACACACAGCGCTCGGCGCCGTTCGCCAGGCGCGGGGCTGTGGCATGCAGTGCCGTCGACTTGGTTACCGCCATTTCATGATTGAACAACGTTCCGGTGACAACTGGCCACAAGTCCAATGGCGCCCACGGCAACGTCGTTGCCTACGCTGACCACCGTGGACCAGGAAGACATGGTGCGACCGAGCCGCTCGGGGCCCGGCTGGCTGACTCGTAACGTGCGGGTGCTCTCGGCGGTGTCGTTCCTGCAGGACAGCGCGAGTGAGCTGCTGTATCCGCTGCTGCCGATCTACCTCACGGCCGTGCTGGGTGCTCCGCCGTCTGTGGTGGGAGCCGTCGAGGGCGTGGCCGAAGGTGCGGCCTCCCTGACAAAACTCGCGGCCGGCCCGCTGGGCGACAGGTTTTCGCGTCGTCCCCTGATCACCACCGGGTACGGGATGGCGGCACTCGGAAAGGTGATCATCGCCGTGGCCACGGCGTGGCCGGGTGTGCTCGCGGGTCGCGTGGTCGACCGGCTCGGCAAGGGTGTCCGCGGTGCGCCGCGGGACGCCCTGCTGGTTGACCAGGTGGACGAGGCGTTGCGCGGCCGCGTGTTTGGCTTCCACCGCGCGATGGACACCTTGGGCGCTGTCGTCGGCCCGCTGCTGGGCCTGGCGTGCTACGAGTTGCTCGACCACAAGATCAAGCCGCTGCTGTACGTCGCGATCGTGCCCGCCGTCCTGAGCGTGGCGCTCATGTTCCTGGTACGGGAGCGCAGCCGTCCCGTGCCACGAGCACAACGGCCGTCCATGTGGGCCGGTGTGCGCAGCTTGCCGCGGCCGTATTGGCGGGTGACCGCGCTGCTCATCGCGTTCAGTGTGGTGAATTTCCCCGACGCCCTGTTGTTGTTGCGGCTCAACGAGATCGGCTTCTCGGTGGTCGAGGTGATTCTGGCCTACGTCGGGTACAACCTGGTGTATGCGCTGGCCAGCTACCCGGCCGGGGCACTGGCCGACCGGGTTGGCAGGCCGGCGCTGTTCGGTTTCGGGCTGACGTTCTTCGCAATCGGCTACATCGGGCTGGGACTGACCACCGACGTGGTGACGGCTTGGCTGCTCATCGGGGCGTACGGACTGTTCACCGGATGCACCGACGGGGTCGGGAAGGCCTGGATCTCCGGGCTCGTCGGGCCGGAGCATCAGGCCAGCGCGCAGGGGGTGTTCCAGGGCGGGACCGGTTTCGGAGTACTGGTAGCGGGTTTGTGGGCGGGGCTGCTGTGGGGGTCGAACGGGCAACTGCCACTGTTGGTTTCGGGGATTGTTGGCGGGGTGTTTGCGGTGGTCGTGCTTGGCGGCCAGCTGGTCCGCGGTGTCGGGCACCGCTGAACAATTCCGTCAGCTGCCGCCGCGCGTCATGGTGCGGCCCCGGAAGAAGGCTGGGGCTATCGCCCACCAGACCGCCATCAGGATCAGTCCGAGCACCAACGCCCCGATACCAACCGCCGCGACAGCGCCGAACCCGAGGAATGTGATCTCGTTGCCGTCGTCGTCGGTCAGCCAACCCGGCGTGGCGTACTGGATGAGCCCGTAGCCGAACACGATCAGCAAGACCGCTCCGCCCAGCAGCGGGGCGACGCCGCGGATCACGAAGTCCCGCACCGACCTGGTGAGGGTCTTGCGGTAGTACCACGTACACGCAAACCCGGTGAGCCCGTAGTAGAACGCGATCATCAACCCGACCGATCCGACCAGCGCGGTTAGCAGGTTGGTGCTGACGAGAGTGAACAGGACGTAGCACGGGATGGACACGGCGCCGACCGCGATGGTCGATGTGGTCGGCGTGAGGTAGCGATGGTGGATCTTCGCGAACGAGTCGGGCAGCGCCTGGTACCTCGCCATCGACAAGGTGGTGCGCGCGGTCTGCAAGATCGTCGCCTGCGTCGAGGCGGCGGCAGACGTCAGGATCGACGCCGCCAGCAACAGCAGTGCAATCGTGCCGAGTGTGCCGTCGCCGAACAGTTCCGGACCGATGGATGCGAAGACGTCTTTGGAGTTGTGTGGGTTGCCCAGCCCGGTGCCCGCCGTCCCGACGCCGGCGAACGCGACGGCCGACACGGTCACCAGGGTGTAGGTCGCCAGCAGCAGGAAAGTCGAGATGATTGCCGACCGGCCCGGGGTGCGGGTGGGGTCCTCGGACTCCTCGTTGCACGCCAAAGCTGTGTCCCAGCCCCAGTACATGAAGATGGCCAGCAGAATCGCTGGGGCGATTTGAGTCCCGAAATCAAGACCGTCCGGCCAGAACCACGACAGTGACGGATGCAGTGAATTCGCCTGGGCACTAACGGTATACACCTTGACCAGCGCCACTACCGAAAACACCATCAGCATCAGGATCTGGATCGACAGCAGAGCGGAGAGCACTGAGGCCGAGATCTCGATGCCGCGATAGCAGACGTAGGTCATCAACACGATCCAGCAGACGCCTCCGACCGTCGACCAGATCCTGTTGTCGGCCAGGTCCGCAACCGAATGCCAGCCCAGGACGCCGACGAATCTGAACGAGTACGCCCCGGTGATCTCGACCAGGTTGGCCATCACAATCACTTCCGCGGCAATCATTGCCCAACCGCCAAGCCATCCGGCGACGGGCCCGAATGCCCGCGACGCCCACGCGAACGTGGTGCCGCAGTCCGGTTCGGCTTCGTTCAGTTCCCGGCAGGCCACCGCGATCAGGTACATCGGGACAAACGACATGAGCACGACGCCAGGGGCTTTGACACCGGCGAGCTGCCCACCGCCACTGGCCACGATCAGACCCAATGTCGCGGCCAGGCTGTACGCCGGCGCCGTGGATGCCAACCCGACGATCACGCTGGAGAGCAAACCGAGTGCGCCGCCCTTGAGGCCTCTTCTTTCGACGGTCGCCACGGCCTCACCGGCCGCAATCTCAGGTTGGCTCATCGTTGTTGATCAGTTCACCGTGTGAAGGCCCGCAGCCTCTTCCAACTCCTGCAGGGCCGGCTCCATGCCGTCGGCAAGTTTGTCGATGTCGTCGGCGATCTCGGGTGTTGTGACGAAACCGAAATTGATCAATCGGTGATAGCTGAAACAGCTGATGTTCAACCCCACGTCCAGCATCAGCGGTCCTACCGGCACCAGCCGCTCGACGACCGCGCCCGCCAGATAGATCGGGTGGTCAGGGCCCGCAACGTTGGAGATGACCAGGTTGATCGGGGCGACGTGCCCGCCGAGATGGCTTGCGGTGTAGGCGCGGATCGCCAGTCCCACCAACCCAGGCGGTGTCGTGTCGGTCAGCCCCAAGCTCTGATGAGCGGTCAGCGTCTTGGTCATTTCCTTGGCGCCTTGGGAATTGGCGAAAATTTTCTTCAGTCGTTCGGCCGGTTCGACCACGTCGGTGGCCAAGCTGATCGTCGTGGAGATGATCTGGTTGCCGACTTCGGCGCCGTTGTGGTGGGTGGATATCGGGACCTGAGCCACCAACGGCCGCTCGGGCAGCTCGCCACGGTCTTGCAGGTAACGGCGCATTGCTCCCGAAACCAGTGCGAGCACAACATCGTTGAGCTTCACAAGATGGGCTCGCTTGACCGCCTCGAGCCGGTCCAGGGGCAGACTGCACGTGGCGACCCGCCGCTCGGGGGTGAGTTCGGCATTGAAACGCGTCGTGGGAGCTTGGAAGAATCGCGGCGGTTTGTTGGGCAGCCCGCGCACCGCCAACTGTTGAAACAGCGTTTGCTGAATAATCCGCAGCACGCGGTAGGGCGTCATGATCGCGACGTTGACGATCGCGCCGAACATGCGCCGCTCGAATCGGGGCATGCCCGACGTCGATGATGCGCCGGCTACGACGGCGGGCGGTCGCGGTTCAGGCGTGACGTCGAGCATGATCTCGGTCAGCCCGGCGCCGGACACCCCGTCGATCAGTGCGTGATGCATCTTGGTCAATATCGCGACCCGCCCTTTCTCGACACCCTCGATGAACCACATCTCCCACAGCGGCCTGTCGCGGTCGAGCGGGTAGGACATCAGGCGGCCGACCAGATCGTCGAGCTCGCGGCGTCCTCCGGGTGCGGGCACCGCGATCTGACGCATGTGATAGTGGATGTCGAGCTTGGTGTCCTCGACCAACCACGGCCGGTCCAGACCCAGCGGCGCGCCCTTCACCCGGTGACGCAGCATGGGAAGCTCCGGGAGGCGTTGTACGAGCAGGTCTTTCATCAGATCGAAGCTGAAATTCTCCGCATCGGACGGGTCGCAGATCATTAGTCCCCCGACGTGCAGCGGACACTCGTGCGTATCAGCGAACCAGAACGTCGCATCGAGGGCTGACAACCGCTTCATGGCTGCACTGGTCTCTCGTCGGCATTCGCGCGCAAGGTGCGGTTCATCGGGGTTCAGCTGCTGCCGGAGAGGCTGATGACGTCCGGGCCTGGCGTCGCCGAGTAGAGCTTGTCAACCTCCGTCGCGTATTTCTCTGCGATCGGCTTGCGTTTGAGCTTCATCGTCGGGGTGAGCTCGTCGCCGCCCGGCTCCCACGAGGTGCCGAGGATGAGGAATCGCTTGATCTGCTCGACGCGGGACAGCTTGGAATTCCCGTCGAGGACTGCGGCGGTGAGCATTTCGCGCGCGTCGGGATGCTGGGCGAATGCGGCCACCGACTCGTCGGCCATGCCGAGCGCCGCGGCCTGCGCGGCGGCGGCTTCGGAATCGAGGACGATGAGTGCCGTCACGTAGGGCCGCGCATCGCCGAACGCCACGACCTGGTCGATCAACGGAGAGGCGGCACGGATCGCCATCTCGATGTTCGTCGGGGAGAGATTCTTGCCAGATTCGTTGACCAGCAGCTCCTTCTTGCGATCGACGATCGTCACGAAACCTGCGTCTATCGTGCCGATGTCACCGGTGTGCAGCCAGCCGTCGGCGTCGACTGCCTCCGCGGTCTGCTCTGGTTGATGGCGGTAGCCTCGCATCACGATCGGCCCGCGGATCAGCAGTTCGCCGTCGTCGGCCACCGAGACCTCCACGCCGTTCAGCGCCGGCCCGACCGAACCGACCCTGTTCATACCGGGCCGGTTCGAGGTCGCGCCGCCCACGCACTCCGACTCCCCCCACACTTCGTAGACGGGAATGCCTAGCCCCCAGAAGAATTCGATTGTCTCCACCGGGATGGCGGCGGCACCGGTGACTCCCCACCGCAGCCGGTCGAGCCCGAGCGCATCGCGCACTTTGGCCAGCACGAGGCGATCGGCGATCTTGCGGCGGATGGCAAGGGATGCGGGCAGCGGCTCGCCGGCCAACGACAGGCGGGCGGCGTGCACGCCGGTTTCGATGGCCCACAACGCTAGTCGGCGCTTGAGGCCGGTGGCCTCGGTCTCGAGTTTCGTTTCGATTCCGGCTTTGATCTTCTGCCACACTCGGGGCACCCCCAGCCACACCGTGGGGCGAGCATCCTGCAGCGCCGGCGCGATCGCGTGGAGGTCGGCGACATCGGTAACCTGCACTCCCAGAACCATGTTGGCGTAGTGCCCGGTCACTCGGTCGGCGATGTGCGCGTGCGGCAGGTACGAGGTGATCCGATCGGTCGGTAGCAAGCCGACCAGGTCGACGATCGCCGAGAATTCGGCCATGACGTTGGCGTGGGTGAGCTCGACCCCCTTGGGTGGGCCGGTGGTGCCCGAGGTGTAGATGATCGTGGCGACGTCGTCGGGCCGGACCGCGCGCCAGGCTGGGTTGAGATCGGCTTCTGCTCCGTGAGATTCGAGCTGTTCAAGGCTCTGGTAGCCCTCGACGTCAGCGTCGACGACAATCACGTGATTGGGTTGACTCCCGGCCGCCTCCACCGCGGGCAGAAACTCTTTCTCGGTGACCACGACCTTGTTCCCGGCGTTGCTGAACAGGTACCGGATCTGATCCGGCGCCGAGGTGTTGTAGATCGAGAACGGGATCGCGCCCAGATGCATGACCGCGGTGTCGACCAGGTGGAACTCCGGGCGGTTGCGCAGCATGATCCCGACCGTGTCACCGTGTGCGACCCCCAGGGCGGCAAGGCCGGCGGCGATCTTGCGGACTCGGTCGGCGTACTGACGCCAGGTGATGACCACTTCGTCGCCGACCGTCCGGATGGCGATCGAGTCCGGCTTGATGGCGGCCGTCTCCTGGAAGGCTTGCGGCAGCGTGGACACCAGTGCTCCGCTGGGGTGCCGGACCACGGCTGGGTCGGCTTCGACCATTCCTTCCTGCTCCTTCGACTACTGAGCGGGACTATTGCTGACTCCCGAGTGTCCGACGAGTGCGGGGGCGCGGCCAGAGGACAAGGTCCTTTGTTGGGGGTGGACGAGTTGCGTATTGGGCGTCCCATCTGGCCCCGCCGGATATCAACCCCCGGCTAACGCAAACTGAACCGGCCACCCAAAGCCGGTTGCCATCGGCGCAGTGACACGCACCGATGTCACAGATGCGCCGAGTTGGACTCACGCCCGTTAGACGGTGACGCCGTGGTCGGCTGCGGTGTTCGAACGCGAACTGGCCAGTGAGCACAGTTGGTCTATGAGCGCCCGCACGGCAGGCACTCTGATCAGTTATCCCGGTATCGCGCGATTGGGGTTTCACAGGTCTCCCGCGCGTGTAATTCTTCGAACATCGGAGTGGATTCGGCGTTCACACCGGACCTCGGTATCGGCCGCCGACTGTTCGCGGGCTGCTGACGTTCGCCGAAGCCGGCGTCGTGTATCTAGAGGTTCACACCGACAACGGGAGAGTCATCGCGCTGTACTGCAGTGTGGGATTCGACCAAATCGGCGTGTGCTCAGGGTATTACAAGGGCCGCCACGGATACACGATGCGGCGTGAGCCGTGCTGATGCCGGGGACGATCACCTTTGGATGCCGTCACGGGTGTGAAGAACCAGGGTGACGCGGGAAGTGCTGTTGCATTGACGGTCTTGCTCGGCGGGGCACGGAGACCCGGGGCTCGCATTGTCATAGCCTCGCAGATACTCAACCCCTGCGGGACAGGAGGTAACGTCATGACCGAGCGTGAAAACGCACCGACCGACGAACCCTTCGTGTGGCGCGGGATACTCGACCCCGACCTGTTGTTCGACGATGCCGTGTCGGCGGGTCATGAACTCGCCAATGCGGCCAAAGTGGCTGACTGGTCAACGGTCTTCGAGCTGCTCGACGACGACGAACAGAAAGTAGACGTCAACTGGTGGCGCCCCGGCGGAACCAGGTGGTTCACCGTTTTGCACCAAGCGGCCTGGCACGGCGCACCCAACGAGGTCGCGGCAGAACTGATCCGACGTGGCGCCTTGAAGTCGCTCACCGACGCTCGGGGACGCACCGCCTGCGACATTCGGCGCGAACGCGACCTCAAGGCGAATGATCCCAAAGACATTGCCGCACAAAAGCGAAAGTCGCTGGTTCTCCGCACCCGCTATCTCAAGCCTCCGACTTCCCTCTTGGCGCTACACCAAATCCGCGCGCTCAACTGGCATCTCGCCGAAGTCATCGACAGCCGCATTTGTGGCGTGCTCTTTGACCGCCGCGACCCCCAACGTGTCCTGCGATACCCACCAGTCGAGATCATGCATGAGGTTCCGGGTCAGCGCATCTGGTTCCCCGTGCCCGGGATGTACGGGGGCTTCGACATCACTTTGATGCAGGACCATCTCGACGTGAAGAGTTGGTGTCGCGTCGTCGACGGTTCAGGCCAGGCACACGTGGTCACCACGCAGGGCGCGATCCTGGTTGACGAAGGATTCGTGTAGTCACGGCGGCAGCCCGCCACAACGACGCCGAGGCCCGAGAATGCTGCGGCGTCCCGTTGTCCCAATTTTCTGTCGGATTCTGTGCTCCTCAACGCGATGCAAGGGGAAAATATGCGCGGACGAGGGCGTAATTTGGTGCAGGTGACGCCCGAGGAATTCGTCTCTCGCTACCCGACGCTCTACCACATGGCCGAAGAAGGCGCCTGGCCGTCGATTCAGCGTCACAGTCTTCTGAGCACGGCGGCGATCGTCGACCTTTTTCAGCCGACTGCAGGAGTTCGGGATGCCATCCTGTCAGAAGTTCGGCGCTCGTCGATCATCCTCCGCCGCGATGGTTTTGACGACGTCACAGTGCGAGACCAGTTGCCGTTGAAGTTTCTTGATGCGTGCCTCAAGGAGGGCGTGTCTCGGCAGGCATTCCTCGATGCTCTAAACGGACGAGTTTACTTCTGGGTGGCCGAAGAGCGGTTGGAGCGGCTACTCAACGCAAGGGCGTACCGGGGCCGCCGTCACCTCATTCTGTCGATTGACACCCGAGAGCTGCTCGCCGCTTATGCGCCCCAAGTGGACCTCGCGCCCTACAACACGGGGAGCGCGCATGTGCCAAATGCACCCAAAAGAGGACCCGACGTGTTCACTCCCCTTGCGGATTATCCGTTCGAGTTCTGGCGCCAAGAGCGCGGCCGAGGTGGTGAACCCGTCGTAGAACTCACTGTTCGCTACGCGGTTCCCGACATCCTCAAGTTCACTCAGCGTGCAGAGCTAAGGACATTGCCGGTCAGACCATGACACTCGTGGTACGCGAGAACGAGGTCGGAGTCCTCGCATAGTCCCCAGTAATACTCAGCGCTCCGCGCCTGCGACGAGTGGCTGCGAAATGTCAGTGGCCTTGCATACACTGCCCAAAGATTAGGGAGACGAAATGGGTGATGACGTGCCGAACTTGCCGGCGGCGATCGATAGTGGCGAGATCGTGGTGTCCTATCACGACGAGGGACTGCTGATTGGCGGCGATGCTGCGGCGGTCGAGTCGTACCTGAGTCGGTTGAGGGAGACAGCGGGTCGCGCCGCACAAGTGGCCGGGGTAGACAGCGTGTCGCTTGGCAATGTGACGGGCCTGCTCACAGGAGCGGCCTCAATACTCGGAAACTCCGGCAAGTATGTTCAGCTGCATCCTGACAGTGTGAACGCGCTAGCGCACGGCAAGCTGATTCCAGGAACTGACGGCTTCCATCGGATGATGACCCGCGGCGACGACGGCCGTTTTCTCGCACAGCTCCAGTGGAGAGAGGCAAAGCTCGGCCCGGAAGTAATGCTGTCCGCGCAGATAATCGCTGTGCAGGTGGCGCTGAAAGCGGCCATCGCGGACGTGGAAGAAGCCGTTCGTCGAGTTCAGGGCAAGGTTGAATCAGTCCTCGAACTGGCAAAGGCTACCCGAGCGGGTGATGTACTGGGCAGCAACCTGACCATTTCGCGAATGGTCGACTCTTTGGAGCGCTACGGCTCGCTACCCAATTCCTACTGGGATTCCGTTGCCAGCCTCGGACCAACGCTCAACGTCACCGTCGAGCAGCTACGCGACCATATACGGCGCGTCCTCGCATCATTCGACCGCAATCTCGCGGTGCAAGAGCGCAGCAAAAAATTGCGCGACGCAATCGATGACAATCGCCTTGGCGAGACATTGAGCTTGCTGGTTGTTGCAGAGGAATCCCTTTACAAATGGCAACGCCTACATCTGGCACGCGTCGAGTCGACCGAGCCAGAGCATCTTTTGCGAGCGATTGACGAGGCGCGCGAGCTCATCGCGCACCACCTCCGTGAAGACGCCGACATCTACCGACGCGCCAAAGGCGTCCTGGATGGCTTCGCCAAGGCGGATGCCGTGGAAGGCTTCCGATTTTTGGCGGTTCGCCAGCTGGCCGCTCACCGCGCCACACTCCGTGAAGAACTCGACCTTTTCGCCAAAGCCCGCCGCCACCAAGTCGAGGCGTGGGAGGACTTCCATATCCCCAGCTTCCTTGAGGCGGCGACTGCGACACTTGACAGCGCAAAATCGACTGCAGGTCGCGTGCTTGAGGCCGCCGGGCACGAGCTTCTGCGGTTCGGCGCTCAGTTGAAGGAAACATCAACAGAGCGAGAGCCTGTCGATAAGCGCAAAGTGCAGCCCAGCGAAGATTCTGATTAACTCTCAACCGCAACTCATCTGCGTTACAAAGCATTTCAGTGCAGCGACGAATGTTGGCGCGGCTTCTCCCCAACATCCTTGCTTAAGGTTAGCCGGATAGTGTCGCTGCTGAGTCCTGCGTGTCCGACACCTTCCGAGCAACTCGGCACAGGACAGCAGCTGGGGACCGCGGCTCGCGCCATATTGACAACCGCCGATTGGGCCTGCCGGCTCTCGGCACGAGCCGCAGTTAGGTCCCGCGCGGCGTTCTCCGCTTGCTCCAAAGCGGCGCGCGCGGCAACGGCCCAGTTCGCGTCCAGAATCCCTAGGCCACAGACGGGACAGCTCTGGTCGCTGCGGTGCTCATGGAGTTCCAGGCTCGGTGTCGGCTCGAGCAGCCGCGCGCGGTCAGCAGCCACGGTATCCGCCCACCGCGATTTCTGTTGTTCCGCCCTTGCCGCAGAACGCAACACGGCGAATTTGGGTTCGGCATCGCAGGCAGTCGATACGACCAGGCGCCGCGCCTGCTCCCAGTGCGGCGGGATCTGCTCGTCCAACGCGGTGCCACCGAGTTGTCCGAATCAACAGCCTCGATGAACTGTTCCGACCATCGAGTTCATCGGCCATCTTAATTCCTGGCGCGGCGGCCCGCAGCTTGGTGGGCTACCTATCGCAAGCGGGAGTTCTATTGACCTCGAACAAGTTTCAGCGTCGTTGTGCCTGTCGAGGCGACCTTCACGTCATCGAACTGAGCGAGAAGTGCGCAGACGAAAGCTGAGCGCTTAACGTTCAGATCATTCAACAATTGGTCTTGCGTCAGCTCGCCATGAGTGCGCAAGTGTTGCCATGCGACGGCGATCATCCAGGCTGGGACGAGTTGTGGCCCTGTGCCGAGACGGTCCGACCTTGCAGTCTCGACATACACCCCCGAACGATCAACCGCAGCAACCCTATTGACTCGCTTGATGCTGAGAGTGGTGATCTCGTCGCTGCGCCGTACGACGGCGCAGATTCGATCGAACAGATCATCATCGAGTTCGGCGGCGCGCGGCGATCGGCGGGTCACTACGCCTCCGCCAGTTCCAGACGGACGCGGTAAAGCAACCATTGCGTAGGAACTCCGAACTTCTGAGCGTCATCCTGGACGAGTTCAGCAAGATTGTCGTCAGGCTGCCCAGTCACGATTAGCAACCGAGCACCGGGTCGGCCGTCGGCGTCTGCCTGCAGCTTAAGGGCGCGCATGTACTTTGCGGCCTGTCCCACCACACGGTCGTCAGCTTCTTCGGCCTTCAGCTCAATTCCGACGAGCTCGCCCGTCTTCCGGTCCTCGGCAACCAGATCAATGATCACGCCATTCGACAGGCGCTTTTCGCGACTTAGGATCTTGAGGTTCTTCTTCTTCATGTAGGAAAGAACATCTCTGTTGAGCCAGAGGAAGCGCGAAAGGTCCTTCTCCTCCTTGAACAACTCGTAGGTGGGGCGCAGGCCTTTGACCGGACGCTTCGCATCGAAAAAGTAGATGCGGGTCTTGACACTATTCGCCGGATCGGTCAGCTCGGGAGAGAAACCAATTCCCTTGTCGCGCATACGCTTTTCGAGCAGATCGAGGAACCTGTCTGAAGCTCGTTCATACCCGGCCGCCCTTATCAACACCCCGAGCCTGCTATAAGGCATTTGCCTGAGAGAAGTTGTCTCCTTGGGTATCTCATCGACACGCTTGCTCGTCTGATCCAGCAAGCGCTCGAGCCGGTCCTCCTTGGTCAACCGTGCGGCCACTTCATACCCCCGATATCAGCGCCCTGACAACCGATTAAACCAATGTGTGCGCGCTGACGGAAGGCCGGCTGACAACCCCCAGACATGGTTCGTCGAACGCACCTCTGAGCATGCTCAAGTAGCGAAGGCCAGGTAGCGGTGGCACAGCCATGTGGTTCTCTTGTTCGCGCACAGTCTTCCACCTATCGACGCCGTTCAAAGTGCTTAGCTCACGCATGGTTTAAGACACGGGCATCTTCGGTGGCGGCCTAGGACGGCATCGGCGAGTCGAACCGCGGCGGCGATGTCCCCGGTCTCAGACATCGCCGAACGTATCGCGGATCAACCTCGACAGAACCGCGGCACCCTCTCGATCGAACTGGAATGACTGTGAAACTTTGTTGGGTATCTGACGCTCATCGGAGCCGTAGGTGTCCAGTTGGAGGATCGTCTCACCGCCCGCCTGGAACGTCCGCCAGCCGCAAAGAACCGGCTTATGGACTCCGTTTCTGTCCGAGCCAACTTCCTGGAATTCGCGAACCAGAGCCATCGTCCCTCCCATCGCCTACAGGTCTACCACGGTATACGGGCACACGGGAGGCCCAACGCAAAATAACAAGGCGACAGCACAAAAGTCCGAATCCGCAACACCAGCTCGCGGCCGCGGGAGCCAAGAAACGAAACTCCCTATCTATATGAGAAGAATTTGCTATGAATAGACCATCTAGCTAATGGTGCGCCAGGCACCAACATGTCTCGTGATGCTTCGGGCCTGTCTCGCATCGGATCCTATAGCTAGGTCAGATGTTTCGGGCTGTTGGGTTCAGTGCCGTCTGCCAGCCGCTGCAACCCCCGTCACTGAGTCCGAATTCCAGCTACCCCGCAGAATTTGCCCCGACAGGCCGCGCGACGGTCGGGATTTGCGGCGAGTGTGTCGTACTCCGCAAGTATGGTCACGTAAGTTCCATAGTGGCGGCGCGCGGAAAGGGGGTATGCCTGATGGACGCGTTCGGTGTCCTCGACGAGGTTCTGGACGACTACGAGAGCTTTGTCAAAGGCTTCCTCGACATCAAAGACGAGCAAATCCGCACGAAGGTCGAGCAGGAGATCGACGGCGGTCTCCTTTGGCCCGAACCCTGGCTGGCCCTCAACCCGGCGTTCGAGTCCGGAGGCACTGTTGGTGATTTGGTTGAGAAAGATGTCCTACACGCTGAGGCAGTCCACATCTTCCGCGCACGGACGGATCAGGATCAGACCGGCAGAGAGATCGCCTTTCACCGCCACCAAACCGACGCCTTCGAGATCGCAAACAGGCGCGAGTCATACGTCTTAACGACGGGGACCGGCTCCGGAAAGTCGATGTCCTACATAGTGCCTATCGTCGACCGCGTTCTGCGCGACGGATCCGGCAACGGTGTGCGAGCCATCATCGTCTACCCAATGAACGCCTTGGCCAACAGCCAGCGGAACGAGCTCGAAAAGTTCCTCGGCTCGACGAAACAGAAGGTCACCTTCGCCCGGTACACGGGGCAGGAAAACAGGGAAGAGCGTGAACGGACACTCGCCTCTCCCCCGGACATCCTGCTGACGAACTACGTCATGTTGGAGCTCATGCTCACCCGCCCGAACGAGCGTAAGCGCCTCATCAACAGCGCCGAAGCGCTCTCATTCTTGGTTCTGGATGAGCTTCACACATACCGCGGACGCCAGGGCGCCGACGTCGCGATGCTCGTCCGCCGGTTGCGTGGAGCGGTGACGTCAAAAGCCGTTCAATGCATCGGCACCAGTGCGACTCTTGCAGGCCCTGGAACCAAAGCCGAGCAGCGTCAGCAGGTTGCCGAACTGGCTACGAGGATCTTCGGCGTCAAGATCCCCGCCCAGAACATCGTCGGGGAGACACTGCGTCGCGCGACAATCGGCGAGGTTGATCCGATTGCGCTCAAGGAACGGCTCACCAATAAAACCCCCGCAGAATGGGAAAACCTGAAGAAGGATCAGCTGGCCGTTTGGACCGAGCAGCACTTTGGTCTGCACACGGACGACGAGGGCAATCTCGCTCGGCGCCCACCATCCAAACTCAGCGATGCCGCCAAGAAACTGCACGACGAAACAGGCGTCGACGAGTCGACATGCCGCGCGAAGTTGCAGGAGCTGCTGCTCGCTGGCTCGCGTGCGCGCGACATGCAAGGCCGTGCCCTTTTCGCCTTCAAGCTTCATCAATTCATCGGTAAAGGCGACACGGTCTACACCACCCTCGAACCGCCGGCCACCCGCTTCCTCACCACGCAATACCAGCGCAGCGCACCTAACCGCGCTTCTGGCCAACCGCTGTTTCCATTGGCGTTCTGCCGGGAGTGCGGTCAGGAATACCTGGTCGTCAACCTAGAGCGCGGGGGTGAGAACTTCAGCCCGCGGATCCCCAATTCCGATCTGGTCGAACACCCGGAGGCCGATGGACTGTTGCTCCTGGCCGATACGCCCTGGCCGGACCCTCACGATCCCGCACTGCTCGAATTGGTTCCAGAGGATTGGGTAGTCGCGAGCGGAAGCGGAGAGGTCCTAGATAAGGCCCGAATCCCCAAGTTGCCCAGGTCATTACATGTCGACGAATATGGCACGATCACCGACGACGGCATACCGGTGGCATTTTTCGAGCGTCTGGAATTCTGTCCCTCGTGTAAGACCAGCTACGAGAGCACCCGCCAGTCGCAGTTCTCCCGCGTCGCAAGCCTTGGAACAGAAGGCCGCGCCAGTGCTGTGACAGTACTGTCCCAGTCGGTCGTCAGGGCCCTGAGAGCGGGTTCCGGTCTCGACGATGAAGCCCGAAAGTTTCTCGCCTTCAGCGATAATCGTCAGGACGCGAGTCTGCAGGCCGGTCACTTCAACGACTTCGTTCTCGTCGGCATGATTCGCTCGGCCCTCTACCGCGCCGCCTCCGACTACCAGAAGCAAAACCCCGGAGAACCGCTCACCGACGAGAACCTCGGACCTGAGGTGGTCAAAGCGCTGAGCGGAGAAAGCTTGAAGTTCTTCGCCCGTGATGAGGAAACGGCCGACGAACACATCCCCCGGAAGAAGATCGCTCGCGCACTACGCGATGTCGTCACCTATCGCTTGTGGGCCGACCTCAAGCGCGGTTGGCGCATCACCATGCCGAACCTGGAACAGACTGGGCAGCTGCGCCTTGCGTA
Organism: Mycobacterium sp. TY814; assembly: GCF_030755175.1. NCBI lineage: Bacteria > Bacillati > Actinomycetota > Actinomycetes > Mycobacteriales > Mycobacteriaceae > Mycobacterium > Mycobacterium sp. TY814. Next base: position 999,235 of record NZ_JAUFRY010000002.1, on the reverse strand, counting down.
CGACGGCGTCGACGAACTCGCCGGCAACGACGAAAAGTGGGCAGATTCCGGCGAACCCCTTGCAAGCGCGAGCGCCAAGACTCGCCAAGAGGTAATGAATGTGCTCCTGGATGAGCTCCGCAGAAACCTATGCATCGACACTGAATTCCTTACGGACGAAAAGTTCGATGCGGTCAGGCGTGCCAGCAGAGAGTGGCTGAAGGACCCCTGGGCCATTTCAGACGACGCCGGCACACAGAGCGGGCTCGCTTACCCCGGCGGTCGACCGAAAGGTGTGGGCGGCCTCGGCGCCGACCTCTACGTATCCGGGTTAGGAGCATACGGGCGCTGGCTACGACGGCCGAATCGCTTTCCCGCATTTCAGCATGCGCTCAAAACGGCTGATGCCCAAGTCATCATCGCTACTCTGATGCACGTCATGGCCGGCGCGGGGATTCTGGTGCGGGTTCCGATTCCCAAACGCTCAACCGGCTACCAACTGCGTGCCGACCTCATCGCCTGGCACCCTGGCACCGGCGAACATCGGGCACCGGACCCCATCCGCAGCAATGTGACGCAAGGCCGGGTAAATCCCTATTTTCGCGCTCTTTACGCCGAGACCGCCAAAGCACTCGTCGGCTTGGAAGCCCGTGAACACACCGCTCAGGTTGAACCGTCTAAACGCCAAAAGCGGGAAGAGGAGTTCAGCGAAGCCCGCCTTCCGGTGCTGTACTGCTCCCCCACCATGGAACTCGGCGTCGACATCAAGAGCCTTAATGTCGTTGGTATGCGCAATGTTCCACCCACCCCAGCGAACTATGCGCAGCGTTCAGGACGTGCCGGGCGTTCAGGTCAACCAGCAATCGCCCTGACGTATTGCGCCACCGGTAACGCGCACGACGCCTACTACTTCCGCCGCAGCCAGGACATGGTCGCAGGCGCGGTGGCGCCACCGCGGCTCGAACTTGGTAACCAGGATCTCGTTCGAGCACACGCCCATTCCATCTGGCTAGTCAAATGCGGATTGGACTTGAAAGCCAGCATGGTTGACCTTCTCGAGATCGATCAGCCAGGGCAGCCGCTCCGTCCAGAAGTACTCACGACGATCGAATCGTCGTCGAACCGAGCGGCCGCCATCGCTGCCATCACGGCCGTCCTCATGGCCACCAAAGAAGTTACGTCCGCCCCCTGGTGGACAGACACCTGGATCGCTGACACCGTCGAGCAGGCGCCAACTCGGTTCAACCACGCCACGGACCGTTGGCGCGGGCTCTACAACGAAGCCCAGAACGAACTGGACAGCGCAAATCAGATTCTGAAGACGATCGGCGCGTCCGAGAGCTCGAAACAGCGCGCGCGCGGCCGAATCTCAGAAGCGCGCGCCGCTCTCGACCTCCTCAAAGGTCAAGTCGACGATGTGCTGCAAGGCGACTTCTACACCTACCGCTACTTCGCATCGGAAGGTTTCCTGCCGGGTTATTCGTTCCCAAGGCTGCCGATTTCGGCCTTCATTCCCGCTGAGCGACGCACCCGCAGCGGTGGTGAAGGCGATTTCATCCAGCGACCTAGATTCATGGCGATCAGCGAGTTTGGCCCGGGTGCCTTCATCTACCACGAGGGGGCACGGTACGAGGTGAATCGGGTGAGCCTGCCCGCTCGCGACGATGGCACCGGCATCAATATCACCGAGATCAAGCGCTGCGGGTCTTGCGGCTATCTCCACGAATCCACCGAACCTGATTTGTGCCAACACTGCAATGCGCCGTTTCCACCGGAAAGCACCATGGCCAACCTGATGCGGTTGCTCTCAGTGAAGACTCGCCGCCGGGATCGGATTAGTGCAGACGAGGAGGAACGACAGCGCGCGGGGCACGAGATCGTCACGACGATTCGCTTTGTGCCGCATGGAGTTCGAGCCGGACAACTCACTAGTACCATCACCGATGGCCAAGTAGGGCTTGGCACGATGACCTACGGCGACACCGCACTGATCCGGCGCATGAACGTCGGCCTGCGCCGCCGCAAAAACAAAGATGTTCGCGGCTACGTGTTGGACACGGTCGAGGGGCGCTGGGGCAAAGAGGAAGACCTCGCCAAGAACGTGCATGGCGAAGCCCCGCGCTATCAAAGGGTGATACCCCATGTCGAGGATCACCGCAATGCGCTTCTGCTGCAACTGGACCCATCGATCCCCGCGGATCAACGAATGGCTGCAATGTATGCACTCAAGCGCGGCATCGAAGCGGTCTACCAATTGGAAGGTTCCGAACTCGCCGTCGAGGCGTTGCCCAGCAACACCGGCGACCACGCATGGTCACGGTTACTGTTCTTTGAGGCCGCTGAGGGCGGGGCGGGCGTGTTGCGCCGCCTCGCCACCGAGGATGGACAGTTGCGCGTCGTCGCACGAAAAGCACTTGAGATCCTGCATTTTGACGCTGATTCAGGTGAAGATCTTAAACGCGCACCACATGCGATCGAAGATTGCGCCCAAGCCTGCTACGACTGCCTGCTCTCCTACGGCAATCAGTGGGATCACCAGCACCTCGACCGGCATTCGGTCAAAGACCTACTGCGGCGGCTCGCAGCGGCGGGTGTGGCCGTCGGGGCCGGTGGAGAAGAGCGAGCGGAACAGCTCGAACGACTAAAGAGAGCATGCGACAGCGAGTTGGAGAGGCAGTTTCTCACGTTGCTCGACCAGCACGGATACCGACTGCCAGACGATGTCCAACAAATCGTCGACGGCTACTACGTCAGGCCCGACTTCGCCTACCACACAGACGGCATGAGCGTCGCAATCTTCATCGACGGACCCATTCATGACACGGCACATCAGCACGAGAAAGACCAACAAGCACAAGTGAGGCTAGAGGACGAGGGTCTGCTGCACGATCAGGTGACAGTTTCGGTCACGCGGCCTGACTGGCCGGTGTGGTCATGATTGCTTCGAATTCGATCGGGGTCAACCGCCCGAGGCCGGACTGGCGGCGGCGCCGGTGGTAGGTGCGCTCGATCCAGGTGACGATCGCGATGCGGAGTTGTTCTCGGGTGTCCCAGCGGCGGCGGTCGAGCACGTTCTTCTGCAGCAGGCTAAAGAAGCTCTCGATGGCGGCGTTGTCGCCGGCGGCTCCGACACGGCCCATAGAGCCGACCATCTCGTGTTGATTCAAGGCGTGTACGAATTTCCTTGACCGGAACTGAGATCCGCGATCCGAGTGCAGAATGCACCCCGCGACATCTCCGCGTCGGGCTACCGCGCTGTGTAGTGCCCGGATGGCCAGTTGTGACTTCATTCGGGAGTCGATGCTGTAGCCGACGATCCGGTTGGAGAACACGTCCTTAATCGCACAGAGGTAGAGCTTGCCCTCACCGGTGCGGTGCTCAGTGATGTCACTGAGCCACAACTGATTTGGCCCTTCAGCGGTGAAGTCACGCTCGACAAGATCGTCGTGCACCGGCGGCCCGACTTTGCCGTTCTTGCCGCGTTTCTTACCAAACACGCTCCACAGTCGATTCTGCGAGCAGATCCGCCATGCGGTGCGCTCGGCCATCGGCTCGCCGGCATCGCGCGCCTCCTCCACGAGGTAGCGGTAGCCGAACTCCGGATCGTCTGCGTGCGCGTCGAACAGCGCATTGGCGCGGTAGGCCTCGATGAGTTCGGCCTCGGTGATGGGGTCGGCCAGCCAGCGGTAATACGGTTGGCGGGAGAGCTTGAGTACCCGGCACGTCACCGCGACGGGGATCCCGTCGGCGGCGAGCTCTTTCACGAGCGGGTAGACCCTTTTCCCGGCAGATTGGCCTGCGATAAATACGCTGCGGCCCGGCGCAGCACCTCGTTCTCTTGCTCTAGCAGTTTGATCCGCCGTCGGGCTTCGCGCAGCTCACCGGACTCGCTGGCGCTCTTGCCGGGCTTGGTGCCTTCGTCGATGTCGGCCTGACGGAGCCATTTCTGCAGCGTCATCGGGTGCACTCCGAAATCGGTGGCGATCTGCTCGATCGTTACACCGTCATCGCGGTTGCGAGCGACCCGGACGACGTCGTCGCGGAACTCGCGGGGGTAGGGCCTTGCCATGGGGACATCCTTCCAGCCCGCCCATGCTGGGCAAGCCAACTCAGATGTCACCTATTCGTGCAGCAGACCCCGAGGCTGCCTGGCTGGTGCTGCGCTTCAACTATCAGGATGGCGACGGCGGTTGGCTCAAGACTATCGCTCAGAACCCAAGCGTCTTCGGCCAAAGTAAGGCGACCGCATGACTACGCTCGACTATCCCGCCGGAACGCTAGTCAACGCCCGCGGACGAGACTGGCTTGTTCTGCCAGGCTCACCCGAAGGCACGCTACTAGTTCGTCCCTTGGGAGGCCACGAGCATGAAACCACCGTGCTCCTTCCACATGTCGACGATTTCGCCGCCGCCACCTTCGATCCACCGACCGTCGAAGACCGCGGGGACGCCACCAGAGCCCGCCTCCTCCGCGACGCGCTCAGACTGTCTTTTCGTGCTAGCGGCGGCCCCTTCCGGTCGTTCGCCCGACTAGCCGTCACACCCCGTAACTACCAACTGGTTCCGCTGATGATGTCGGCCAACCAAGACGTCACCCGACTGCTGATCGCGGACGGCGTCGGGGTCGGAAAGACAGTGGAAGGCGGACTCATCGCCGCCGAACTGCTCGCGACCGGCGAGACCCAGCGTTTGGCCGTTCTCTGCTCACCCCAGTTGGCACCTCAATGGCAGAGCGAGCTTCGACATAAGTTCGGCATCGAAGCACAACTCCTTCTGCCCTCGACCGTCAACCGATTAATGCGCACGGTGCCGTTCGGCTCCAACGTCTACCAGCACCATCCGTATTTGGTGATCTCCACCGATTTCATCAAACAGAAGACACGCCGCGACGAATTCGCTCTGCACTGCCCGCAATTGGTGATCGTTGACGAAGCCCACACTTGCGTGGCACCCGCCGGAGTTGGTAAGTCCTCCCAGGCGCACCTGCGGTATGCACTCCTCCGCAAGCTGGCCGACAACCCCGCTCGGCACCTGGTCCTGCTCACTGCGACCCCTCACAGCGGCGACGACACCGCGTGGCAATCGCTCATCGGCCTGCTTGACCACCGGCTCGGAAGCCTGCCGGCCGACCTTTCCGGCCGCGACCGTGAAGACGACCGCAAGCTGCTCGCCAGATTCATGGTCCAGCGGCAACGCGCCGACATCCGCGAGTATCTCGACGAGGACACGCCATTCCCAGAGCGCGAAACCACAGAAACCGCATACAAGCTCACCACCGCATACCGCCAACTGTTCGACGACATTATGGACTACGTCCGCGAACAGGTCGCCGACCCCAAGCTGAGCGCGGTACGGCAGCGCGTCCGGTGGTGGTCGGCCATCGCGCTGTTGCGTTGCCTCGCCTCCAGCCCAGCCGCCGCCGAACAAACCCTCCTCAACCGTTCCGCGGTCGCCGCCTCGGAGGATGAAAGCGAAGTCGACGCCTACGCCGAGCCCCGCGTTCTCGACACCGACCTAGACGACACGCTCGAGGCCGAAGACGTCACCGTCGGCGCCGACACCGGCGACACCGACATGCCGAACTCCGCCGCTCGAAAACGCCTCCGGGAACTAGCATCTGCGGCCGCAGCGCTCAAGGGACCGCGCTCCGACGCAAAGCTCAAACGCCTCGTCCCGTTAATGAAAGAGCTGCTAGAAGGGGGCTACCACCCCATTATCTTCTGTCGCTACATCCCCACCGCCGAATACTTGGCCGAGCACCTTGGCGCTGCGCTGTCGAAGGTCAAGAATCTCAAGATCGACGCCGTGACCGGGACACTTCCACCTGAAGAGCGCGAAATTCGCGTCTCCGCCCTAAGCACCCACGACGGGCCCCGGCTACTCATCGCTACCGACTGCCTCTCCGAAGGCATCAACCTGCAGGACGGCTTCACCGCAGTCGTCCACTATGACCTCGCCTGGAACCCCACACGCCACGAGCAACGCGAAGGCCGCGTCGACCGCTTTGGCCAGCAAGCCCCCACCGTGCGCACCGTGACCTACTACGGCGAGGACAACGGCATCGACGGTATCGTCCTGCAGGTCCTCATCCGCCGTCACGAGCACATCAAGCGCAGCATCGGCGTCTCGGTGCCGATCCCAGTCGATTCCACCACGGTCATGAAGGCGATTTGGGAATCGCTCTTGCTGCGCGGCAAAGAGGCCGAGCAGCTGACCCTTGACTTCGCCGAGGCCACCTCAAAATCACTCGCCGAAAAGGTCGAGATCGAGTGGACCAACGCAGCCGAACGGGAAAAGGCCTCCCGCTCGCGGTTCCGCCAAGCCGGGCTTAAACCGGACACTGTCGAACAAGCCCTGAACGAGGTGCGGCGCGCCCTGGGTGGTCCGGCCGACGTCGAAACCTTCACGCGCACAGCTCTATCGCTCATGGGTGCCGCCATCAGCGACACCGAAGTCGGGTTCACCGCGAATGTCGACACCTTGCCCGCCGCGGTGCGCGACCAGCTACCACCGACCAAGGGCCGTCTACACTTTCACCGCTCCCTGCCTGTGCCCGCACGTCACAACGTGCTCACCCGCACCGACCCCACAGTCGACGCACTCTCGCGTTATGTTCTCGACGCCGCACTCGACTCCCGGCTCGATCCAGCAGCCCGGCCCGCGCGCCGCGCAGGGGTCATGCGCACCCGCGCGGTTAGCAAGGTCACCACGCTGGTCATGGTGCGACACCGGCTGGAAATAAGCATTCCCGGCTCGGCCACCACCGTTACCCAAGTCGCCGAGGATGCCACCTTCCTAGCGTTCACAGCTACCGGTGACGACCTGACCTGGTTGCCCCAGTCTGAAGTGAACGCGCTCCTGCCGCTGACTCCGTCGAGCAACGTTGACGACGCGCTGGCCCGAGTGCAGTTGGGTCGCGCTCTGGGCCGGCTGCCCGTACTCGCCAAACACCTCACCACCGCAGGTAAGGACGCGGCGAAAGACCTTGTTTCCCAACACCAGTCGGTGCGCAGCGCCTCCAAGGCCGCCGGCCGCACACCCACCGTCCGGTTTCTACCGCCCGCAGACGTCCTCGGCCTCTACGTGTTTCTACCCGAAGCCGGTGGTCGATGAGCGCGCTCACGGTCTTCCGCGCCGTCCGCACCGTTGGCACCGCACTACCAGCCGAAGCCATCCCGCGCGCGAACGAATTGCGGATGCCCGGCCAGACCGCGGAGGCATATCAACTTCCACCCGGGATGGCCGTCAACGGAGCCATCGCCCGCGCATGGGAAGCCATGCTCGCCGCCCACCGGGCCTGGTGTACCGCCCTGGAACGGCTACCGGAGGGCGACGCCGCCACCAAACTCACCCGGGACAAGTGGCTGCTGCCGCTCCTGTACGAATTGGGTTGGGGCCGGCCCGATGTCGTTAGCGGCGGCCTGGTCGTGCCGCCAGGGCTCGGTGAGACGGAGGCACCGCACTTCCCAATCTCGCACCGTGTCGCCTGGCCTGACGCCGCGAACGCCGCGGCGTGGGTACCACTGCATCTCGTTGGCGCCGGCATCGACCTTGACACCAAAACGCCGTCGATTACCGCCCGGGCCCCGCAAGCCATGGTGCAGGACTACCTCAACCGCGAAGACCACGCGCTATGGGCGATTCTGTCCAACGGTCATCGGTTAAGGCTGCTGCGCGACGCCTCCAGCCTGACCCGCCAATCTTTCGTCGAGTTCGACCTCGACGCCATGTTCACCGACCAGCTCTACGCCGACTTCCGCATCCTGTTCTTGACCATCCATGCAAGCCGTTTCGCACCGCGCCTCGACGACAAAGCCGCCAAAGCTCTTGCAGGCAGTGAAGATTCTGAAGAGGACGCCGAGCTCGAAAAGGCCGAACCCAAACTCGACAACTCTTGGCTAGAACGCTGGCGCACCACGGCCATCGACGACGGCGCCCGCGCCCTATTGAATCTGCAGCACGGCGTCGCGGCCGCCCTGCAGGAATTAGGCACCGGCTTCGTTTCGCACCCGTCCAATTCTGCGCTGCGCGAGACGTTGGCTGCCGCCACCGACGCCGATCGCGACCTGCAACGCGCGCTGTTGCGCATTGCCTACAGGCTCATCGTGCTATTCGTGGTCGAGGACCGCGATCTACTCCACCGCTCTGACGTCCCCGCCAGCGCGCGCACTCTCTATGCGGACTACTTCTCTACAGCACGGCTCCGGCGACTGGCCGCCGAGCCGATCGGCGGCTGGCACATCGACCTGTGGGAGGCCCACCAGATCGTCACCGACGCTCTCGCCGGTGACGGACTGACGCCACTCGGACTGAGTGGCCTTGGTGCAAGCCTTTTTTCACGTGACGCGTTGAGTATTCTCGATGGCGCGAAACTGCCGAACCGGGCATTGCTTGCCGCGGTGCGAGCGTTGTCCCAGATCGATGACCCGGTGACCGGGCTGCCGCGGCCCGTCGATTACCGCAACCTCGACAGTGAAGAACTCGGCGGCATGTACGAGGGCCTTTTGGCTTACACCCCCCGCTACCACGCCGATGAACGAGCTTTCACCCTTGCCGTGTCCACCGGCAACGAGCGCAAGAAGTCCGGCTCCTACTACACGCCGTCTGACCTCATCGCGCTCGTGCTCGACGAAGCCCTCGACCCGTTGATCGACGAAGCCGTCCGCTCGTCTACCCCCGAACAAGCACTGCTGGCACTGACAGTCGTTGATCCAGCCTGCGGCAGCGGACATTTCGTCGTTGCAGCTGCACGGCGGATCGCATCCGCGCTGGCCACAGGACGCACCGGGGAAACCGAACCCACTCCTGCGGCGCTGCGGACAGCAACCGCCGATGTCATTGAACGCTGCGTCTACGGCGTGGACCTCAACGACCTTGCAATCGAGATCACCAAGGTCGCGCTGTGGCTGGAGGCTTTCGACGCAGACCGCCCCTTTCCTTTCCTCGACGCGCATTTCCGTGTCGGCAACGCACTGCTCGGGACCACCCCAGAGTTGTTGCGCCACAACATCCCCGACGCGGCGTTTGTGCCGCTGGGTGACGACGACAAGACCTGGACGTCGAAGCTCAAGGCACGCAACAAGTCCGAACGCCAAGCCGACCAGGATCAGCTGACGCTTAACTTTGGCTCCGAAACCCTAAACGTTGAAACCAGCCAGTTCACCAAGGCCGCGCGAGAAGCTGACAGCGGGGCAGTCGGCACGGTGGCCGCCTTGCGGGCCCGCGCGGACGCGTGGCGGCGTCTGGAGGCCGATCCCGAGTTGGTGGCTCGCAAATTGGTGGCCGATGCGTGGTGTGCGGCGTTCGTGCAACCCAAGACTGGGGCGATCAGCTCGGGCCAGGGCATAACTCATTCGACTGTCCGCGCACTGTCTGAAACGCCGGAGTCGGTGACCGACTCGATTGTGACTCGGGTCAACACCTTGGCCCGACAGTATCGGTTCTTCCACTGGCACTTGGAGTTTCCGGGAATCTTCACCGTCCCCGACGACGGCAGTGCCGACACCCCAACAGGTTGGAAAGGCGGTTTCTCCTGTGTAGTCGGCAACCCGCCGTGGGAGCGTGTGAAGATTCAGGATAAGGAGTTTTTCGGCAATGCCGGCCGAGTCGACATTGAAGGCGCGTCCACTGCGGCGATTCGCAAACGAATTATCGATAGGCTCGCCGACAGCGATCCCGACCTCCATGCGGCGTACCTCGCGGCGCTCCGCCAGTCCGACGGCACCGCACACCTGCTTCTGAAGAGCGGCCGCTATCCCTTCACCGGGCAAGGTGACGTCAATACCTACAGCGTGTTCGCCGAAACCATGCGCACCGTGACGAATGATGGGGGTTCGGCGGGGATCATCACCCCAACTGGGCTGGCCACTGACAAGACGACCGCGCCATTCTTCGCCGACACATTAAGCAGTCATCGTCTCTATGCCTTTTACGACTTCGAGAACGAAGCCAAGATCTTTCACGACGTCGACCATCGCGTCCGGTTCGCGGTCACGGCGATGACCGGGAGCCAGCGCACGGTGCAGCGCACCAAATTCGCCTTCCTGAACCGCCACGTCTCCGATGTGCCAGAAAAGCGATTTCAATTGGCAGCCGAAGAAGTTCTTGCGCTTAACCCCAACACCGGTACGCTGCCGATGTTCCGCAGCCGCAAGGATGCTGACATCACCCTCGGCATCTACTCACGCCATCCTGTGCTCATCCGTGACGATGATCCCGACGGCAATCCGTGGGGACTGTCGTTCGCGCGGCTGTTCGATATGGCCAATGACTCTGGCCTGTTCCATACACCGGCCGACCTGGCCGACGCGAAGTTCAATGGCTGGTCCTACAAACGGGGCAACAAAGAGTACGTGCCACTCTACGAAGCGAAGATGCTCAGCCACTTCGATCATCGGTTTTCGACATATCGGGGAGCGACACAGGCGCAGTTGAATGTTGGTGCGCTTCCTAGGTTTACCGATGAACAGCATGGTGATCCCAAGCTTGAACCTCTGGCAAGGTACTGGGTTGATCGCAAAGAAGTCAACGCCAAGATAGAGAACAAGTGGGAATGCGATTGGTTGATGGGCTGGCGCAAAATTTCAAGCGCCGGAAATGAACGGACCTTCGTCCCGTTCGTCTTCCCGCGTGCCGCTGCTGGTGACACATGTCTGTTATCGCTGCCGGAAGCGCCCACGAATGGCCCGATGCTTGGGGCAATCGCAACGTCTCTGATATTCGATTACGTGGTCCGGCAAAAGTTCGCAGGCAGCAACATGCAGTACTTCATAGTGAAGCAGATCGCATGCCCGGCCCCTGAACGCTTTGAGGCAGCGGCCCCGTGGCGGCACTCGGTGTCAATCGCTCGATGGCTTACCCCGTACGTCGTCGAGCTTCAATACACATCAGACCGGCTTCTGCCCTATGCCCAAGCGCTCGGGGACGCGGGGCCACCATTCCGATGGGACCCAGCACGTCGGGCCCTACTCCGTGGCGACTTGGATGCCGCGTTTTTCCACATTTACGGCGTTAACCGTGACGAAGCCGCACATGTCCTCGACTCATTCCCCGTAACCCGCAAGTACGAGGAGCGCGACTTGGGCGAGTACCGAACCAAGCGCCTCGTTCTGGAGGCTTACGACCGCATGGCCGAAGCCATCGCCAACGGCGGCAAGGGCTGGAAATCACTCGCAGATCCGCCCGCCGGGCACGGGCCCCGTCACTCCGAATAATTAAGCAACGGAAGAACAATGCCACTCGCTATTGACAAGGGATTCCTCAAAGACCTGGGCAAGCTGGAGAAGCCCGTCTACAATCGCGTAACCGAGGTCTTCGACGAATTCGACGCCGCCACGCACACGGGGCTACACCTGGAAAAGATCGCCAACGCCCGAAACCCACGGTTCCGCTCCATACGCATCGATCAGTCCTGGCGCGGAATCATCCTCGCCCCCAACGCTGGTGATGTCTACACCCTGCTGAAGGTGTTACCTCACGACGACGCCTATGCATGGGCACAACGCAGCAACGTCTCGGTCAACTCGGCGACCGGTGGCATCGAAATCCGCGACGAAGCCGAACTCGACCGCCAGATCCCCGAGATGGCAGCGGCCGCGAAGAGCTCCGGCGCCCCGATCTTCGGCAACATCAGCGACGGAGAACTGTCGAAGCTCGGAATCGACGAGAAGGTTCTCGCGTTCGCGCGAACCGTCACTGACGCCGCACAGCTAGACGCGGCCAAATCCTTCTTGCCCGAGACTCAATGGGACGTGCTGTTCGGTCTCGCTGCAGGATTTACGCCCGAGGAAGTGTGGGCGGACCTCGGCGCACAGATTCTGAGCGAACCCGTTGACACAGAAGATATCGATGCTGCGATCTTGCGGAGCAGCGACCGCGTTGTACTCGTCAGCGGACCCGACGAACTCATGGACGTCTTCGCCTACCCCTTCGCCAGCTGGCGCGTGTATCTTCACCCGACCCAGCGCACCGTCGTCGACGCCGGCTATAAGGGGCCCGCCCGCGTCACGGGCGGACCCGGCACCGGCAAGACAGTGGTCGCACTTCATCGGGCACGCACGCTCGCTCAACGCGGTGAGGGCAAAGTGCTTGTCACTACCTTCACCTCAACGCTTTCCGAGACGCTGCAGTCCGCCCTCGACATGCTCGTCGACGACGAGAAGATCGAAAGCCGCATCGAGATAACGCATGTCGATCGGGTCGCGCACCGCATCTTTCGCAAGACCCATGGCGCACCCCACATGCTCGGCTTTGAAGATGAAAAGGCGTTGTGGGCCGGACTGATCGATGAGCTTCAACTCACCTTCACGCCAACCTTCCTGTCCGAGGAGTGGCGGCAGGTCGTACTGGCCCGTCGCATCAGCACCGCCGACGCATACCTTGCCGCGAAACGCACCGGACGCGGTCGAGCCCTTGGAGCGGCTCAGCGCGCCCAAGTTTGGCAGGCGATCTGGGAATTCGAGCAGACCCTCAACCGGCAGGGTACGTGGACCCACGAAACCATCCGGCGCGAGGCGACTGGCCTGCTGGAGAAGTTGTCCGATAAGCCGTTCCGCCACATCATCATTGACGAAGCCCAGGATCTCAGCCCTGACCAGTGGCGGCTACTTCGCGCGGCGGTCGCAGCGGCACCCGACGATATCTTCATCGCTGGTGACACGCACCAGCGCATCTACGACAATCGAGTCAGCCTACGCGAGGTCGGGATCAACATCGCGGGCCGATCGTCGCGGCTGAATATCAACTACCGCACCACCGCTGAAATACTCGGCTGGAGCCTGGGTTTGCTGCGAGGCGAACCGATCGACGATATGGAAGGCGGCCTGGACTCCATCGCCGGCTGCAAGTCGTACGTGCATGGGCAGTCACCGACTCTTAGCGGGCACGAAACCGCGGAGGCGGAGGCAAAGTTCATCGCTGCGACTGCAAAGGACTGGATTGACAGCGGGATCACCCCATCGGAGATTGGAATCGCTGTTCGCGCCAAGTGGTTGACTTCGAAGATCGAGCGAGCCCTCAAGCAGGCGGGGATTGACAGCGTCGACCTCGCGAAGGCATCGGACGACGACGATGCGGTACGCGTCGGCACGATGCACCGCATGAAGGGTCTGGAATTCCGCTGCATGTGCGTCGCCGGTGTTGGCGCCAAGCTGGTGCCCGCCACCAACGCCGTCACTCCAATCCAGGACGACAAGCAGACGCACCAGCAAGACCTAGAGCGCGAACGCTGTCTACTCTTCGTGGCCTGCACTCGCGCCCGCGAACAACTGCGGGTCAGCTGGCATGGCCCACGCAGCCCCTTCTTGACCGCCCTAGACAAGACGTAATAGGAGGTTTCTCAGTGACCCGACTTTCTACGCTACTCGACGAAATCGATTCCGGCGTTGTACTTCTCCCGGAGTTTCAGCGCGGCTATGTCTGGAATCGTGACCAGGTTCGCGGCTTGATGCGATCGTTGTACCGCGGATACCCGGTCGGCGGGCTGCTGATGTGGGAGACCACATCGGAGGACATCACCGTCCGCGGCGCGTCCGGCGGTAGCGGCACCAGACAGCTCCTGCTGGATGGTCAGCAGAGAGTGACCTCGATGTACGGGGTGGTCCGCGGTACCCCTCCTCCGTTTTTCGAGGGCGACAAAAGTGCTTTTACCGGGCTGTACTTCAACGTCGAGGCCGAGTCGTTCGAATTTCATGCTCCGACAAAGATGGCGGGCGATCCGACGTGGGTGAACGTCACGGAGCTATTCCATAAAGGCCCGTTCGAATACCTGTCGGCATTCCCGAACGTCGAACGTGATTTGCTCAATACGTACTTGGGGCGTCTCAACCGCATCAAGGAGATCGAGAACCGCAACTTCAACTCCGAGAAGATCACCGGTGCAGGCAAGACGGTTGATGAGGTCGTCGACATCTTCAACAAAGTCAACTCGGGCGGCACCAAACTGTCTAAAGGCGACCTTGCGTTGGCGAAGCTGTGTGCCGAGTGGCCTGAAGCGCGAAAAGAGCTGCGCGACAGCTTAGATCGTTGGAAAAAGGCTGGCTTTCGGTTCTCACTTGACTGGCTGCTGCGGAACGCGACCGCGGTCGCGACCGGGAGGGCGTTGTTCTCCTCCCTGAGTGAGGTGTCCGCTGTCGACTTCGAGGCGGCACTCGCGAAATCTGTGAATCACATCGGAACCTTTCTTGACGCTGCATCCGGTCGGCTCGGCCTGGATCACGACCGAGTGCTTATGGGCCGGTACGCCACGCCGGTCATCACGCGCCTTCTTCACCTGAATAGCGGAGGGTTCAGCGACAGCGTCCACCGCGACAAGGTGCTCTACTGGTACGTCCACTCGGCGTTGTGGGGCAGGTTCAGCGGCTCAACGGAGACGTATCTGCAGCAGGACTACGACGCCGCCGAGCGTGGTGGAGTCGACGCGCTTATTGCCACCCTGGAGCGAGTTCGTGGCGGTCATCTGACTGTGAGCCCCGACGACTTCGGCGGAGCCACCCGTGGCTCACGTTTCTATCCCCTGTTGTACTTACTGACTCGGGTCGACGGAGCACGCGATTTTGGGAGTGGCCTCGAGTTGCGTGCCGAACTCCTTGGCAAACTGACGTCGTTGCAGGTGCATGAATCGCCCTGGTTCTGCCGGAGACTCGGGCTATTGGATTCCGATCAGTGGTTGGTCGGTCCGTTGTGCATCGTAGAACGCGGCTTCGAACTCGACCGGTGGAATGTCGTTGAGGTAGCCGTGGAGGCGGCTGGTGTTGTGCCAGTAGACCCAGCCCAGGGTGGCCAGCTCGACGTCCTCGACGGTCCTCCACGGCGCGCTGCGGGCGGGCCCGTAGATCAGCTCGGCCTTGTAGTAGCCGTTCACCGTCTCCGCCAGAGCGTTATCGAAGCTGTCCCCGATCGACCCGATCGAGGGGACCGCACCAATCTCGGCGAGCCGCTCGCCGTAGCGGATGGACGTGAACTGCGATCCTGCATCGGAGTGACATGTCAAGCCCGCCAACAGGTTTCCGCGTGACCAACGCGCCATCTCCAGCGCATCGAGCACCATCGTGGTGCGCATGTGCGTGGCGACTCGCCAGCCGACGATTATCCTGCTGAAGGCATCGATGATAAAGCAGACGTAGGCCACCCCAGCCCAGGTCGGCACGAACGTCAGATCCGTCACCCAGAGCTGATTCGGCGCGGTCGCAGTGAACTTCCGCCCTACCAGATCGGGGTGTCGCGCCGCGGCGGGATCCGGCGTGGTGGTGCGTACGCGTTTGCCGCGCCGCGCCCCTGCGATGCCGGCGGTACGCATCAGCCGTGCGACCTGATCCCGGCCGACGTCGTGGCCGGCCCGACGTGCCGTTTTCCACAGCTTGCGGGCCCCGTATACCCGGTAGTTGTCCTCCCAGAGTCCTACCAGGACCGGCCCAAGCTCTGCGTCGCGTTGGGCGCGCGCTGACGGGGCACGGGTCTTGGTGTCGTAGTAAGTGCTCGGGGCCATCGACACCCCTGCAGATCGCAGGACGGTGCAGATGGGCTCGACCCCGAACTCCTCGCGGTGGGCGTCGATGAAGTCCACTATTTCTTGTGTTGGCGGTCGAGCTCCGCCCCGAAGAAACTCGCCGCTCGCTTCAGAATTTCGTTGGCGCGCTTGAGTTCTCGGTTCTCTTGTTCCAGCTCCTTGATCCGGGCAGACTCCGCGCTGGACACCCCGGGAGCGTACTCGTCGTCGATGTCGGCTTGGCGCACCCAGGAACGCACCGACTCCACGCCGTACCCCAACTGGCGAGCCACCCGCGACACCGTGCCCTGCTCGGTGCCCAACTCGGCGCGCAGGGCTCGGACCATCCGCACCGCAGCGGCCTTTTCCTCCGGGCTATAGCGACGCGCCGTGGGCTTCCCAGACGACTGTTCCTTCGGCATACCTGCATCCTCGTTTCCAAGGTCAGGAGCCTCCGGGATTTCCAGGGCGATTCATGCACCACATCTTCCCGAAGGCGCTGCTGCGCAAGCATGGGTTGGACCGCAACGAGATCAATGCGATCGCCAACTTCTGTTTCCTGACGCAGGACACCAACATCAAGATAGGGATGCGCGCGCCGGCAGAGTACTTGCCGGAGGTGGAGGCTAAGCACCCCGGTATCCTTGAATCTCAATGGATTCCGACCGATCCAGAATTGTGGCGAGTGGAGCGCTACGCAGATTTCTTGGCAGCGCGCCGTGAACTGCTCGCTGCATCCGCGCAGTCGTTCCTCGAAAGTCTTCGCAGTCCCAAGGCCCCACATGACAACGTGACGCTAGAGCGACTCCAGGTAGTCGACGAAGTCGTCGACGACCCTCGCGGCGAGCAGGTTCGTGCACTGATCGCCGAACTGGCGAGCCGTGGATTTGCAAGTCCAGTTGTCGATGCCGAAATCCCTGATCCTGTGAGTGGAACCGAACTTGCAGTGGCAGAAGCGTTTTGGCCCGAAGGCCTCCAACAGGGCATTGGTTCGCCTGTGGTCCTAGAATTGGATCCCGATGATGCCGATCTACCTCGGCTGGAGGAACTTGGGTACCAAGTATTCACCTCCGTGGATGCGCTGCTGGGTTTCGTAGACAATGAGAGCGTGGCCGCCGCTGGTGAAGCGCCTCCGGTCGTCGCCGTCACCACCGAGCCGAAGGCGAGCCCCGCTGAGACTCAGTTCAGCGAGCGGATGAAGGCCATATATGAACGCGGTCGGTCGGAAGCGGGATACAACGCCACTTACTTCTTGAGCATGCTGTCTCAGTATGGCCCTCAAGAAACGGCGCATAAGCTTCTGGCATCCCCCGCGGTCTCCGATGGGTTCGCGCAACTATGGGAGCGCGGGCGACTCGACCTCACTGTTGAAGCGCTAGTCGTTGACCCGACTTTCTCAGAATTGTTCAGCGAGAATGAGATTGAAGTTGCACGTCGCCGACTTGACCAGTTCGGGTATGAGCCGTGTGGCATGCACCAGTGACATCCAATTCCATGGTTTCTCATGACGGGCATCTCAGCACTTCTCCCGCGTGCGTGCCGGCCACCGAAAAACGTGGCGGCTCTAGCCTGGGGGTGTGGAGAACCGAGGGCATGACGCCAGCTGCGTCCGGTCTGCTTCAGCCGCAATCGGGCCTACGATCGCAGCTTGCTTATGACGCCAAGATCGGACGTACGGGTCCGCGCCGTTGCTTGAGCGTCTCGAAGTTGAATAGCCTGTTACGAGTGGAATACTGCAACGAACGACGAGCACAGGGCGATGCCCAAGGGACTGCGCGCGGTGCGTGTGGTTGGGTTCCTTCCGCGATTTCTTGCGGCTCGAACGTTAGGTGCGAGCTAAATCCACAAATGCCCAAGATCGAGGAGTCAAGCGTGCGCCTCAAAGGATCATCCGAGAAATAGAATGGTTCAGCAACGCGAGATTCAGGCAGCCCTCAAGAAGTGGCGTGATGGGCTGGTGGGCCTAACAAGGCAAAGCTCACTCATCAGATTTCGTGCCCCGAAGATGTCTTCTCTTCTTATTGATGACCCGACACCAGACGAGGTGCTGACGCGCATACGCTCGGGTAAGCCACAAGCTTTCCGGGGCGACGCGGACCCTGATGAACGCGATGGCATAGCGTCATTCCGCGGCGATTATTTTCACTCGCCGCGGCCCAACAGCGAGGTGGGCCCGGTTATCCGGAACTTAATGCGAAAAAGTTCCGCAGAGTTCCTAGACCGCGGGCTATCAGTGCTCTATTTGGCCTTCGGAATGCTGGACTGGCGCGACGTTGACGACACAGCAATGGTGTCCCCGCTCTTGCTCGTCCCGGTTCAGTTGCTCCCTCAGGGTCCGAAGGACGTCCCACGCATCACGCAAGGCGACGATGAACCGGTACTAAATCCGGCACTTGTCCTACGGCTGAAAGAATTCGGCATCGAACTGCCTACAACTGACGACATCGAGGGCCTGTCAGTATCGCAAATCTTCGTGACGATTCGCGCCAAGCTGGAAAGGCACAGAGGATTCACCGGCTGGTCCCTTCGTGAGGCTACTTACCTGGCAACGTTTTCCTTCACCAAGGAGGCGATGTACAAGGATCTCGAAGATAACGAAGCAGTGATTCTTCAGCACCCAATTGTGCAAGCACTGGCTACATCAGACCCGTCGCAACAGTCGCCAGAGTTTCAGTTCGACCCGATTGAGCCCACTGATATCGACCGGCTTGCACCCCCCGAATCGACGCCGCTTGTGCTTGACGCAGATTCGTCTCAGCGCGCCGCCGTCGCAGCGGCTCTCGCGGGAAGAACGTTCGTCATGGACGGCCCTCCCGGCACCGGCAAGTCACAAACTATCGCGAACATGATTGGTGTATTGCTGCACGCCGGCAAGACGGTCCTATTTGTTTCAGAAAAGATCGCCGCACTCGATGTCGTCCGTAACCGCCTCGTTGATGCAGGACTCGGCTCGTATCTGCTTGAGCTGCATTCACATAAAGCGAGCCGGAAGGAAGTGGCGACTGAACTGCTCAAGACTCTTGACAACGTGCCCAAGCCTCCTATGCCGATGCCGGCATTAGCCAGGCGTGGTGTGCAGGATCGCCGGAAACAACTCAACGACTATTCGGCCGCGATGAACGAGGTCCGGAAGCCGTTGAACATGACGCTGCACCACGTTATTGGGCTATGCGCAAACCTCATCAACGAACCGATCGCTCCGATCCCAGACGAGCCTCCAAGGAACCTGACCGAGGCTGAGTACCTGGATATCCAAGACACACTTTCCAAGCTGGCTCGCGCATGGCGCCCAGCTGCACAAGGTAAGTCATTTCTTTGGCGCGAAATTGCGGACGAGCAGTCCCTGGAGGCACGTCTCTACTATGCCGAATCCGCGCTGGAAGAGTTACGCGGCACGGTTGCCCTCAATTCAGACCTTGTCGATGCGTTTGAGCTGACAAAACCTTCCGATACCCCCCAACTGCTGGCACTCATCGCTCAGCAGCATCGAAACCGTCCCACGTACGTGATGGATCAATGGCTGACGTCGCCTACCACAGCCCAATTGGTGTCCGCGCGTAACGCGCTGGTGCAGCAAATAACCCGCTTGAAAGAAGCAGAATCAGCAGTCGCCCAAGCGGCCGGCGTCTCCTGGACCGACTTGCCTGACCCCGCATCGGTACCCCGGAGCCCAGCACCCATTGCGGTGTCCCCTTCCCCGATCAACCTTCAAACGGTGTCGGCCTCCGACCTGACGCCAACCGCCGAACTGTTCGAGATCGACTTGCGCATGTTGAAAGAACGTCTCGACGCATTGTCTTCGCTTGGCTTCAGTCTCGGGCTGCCGGCGATCTCGACTTTCGCCGACGTCGACCGATTGAACCGGATCATCGACTTGCGTTCACTGAACACCCGCCCAGACCCACGCTGGTTCACCCCTGCAGGATTGGCAGAGGCGCGTGCAGCTGCGACGGCCCTCCAAGGGCACGCCATGGGCCTCAGCGACGCCGAGGCGAAGGCGTCCTCGATATTCACTCCCGAAGCATTAGGCGCGCCGCTGCAGGACCTGCATGACCGCTTCACGAATTTACACAAGGGCTTAAGGAAGTTATCTGGAAATTATCGCGCCGATAAGAAGGTTGTTGCTGGGCTGATCACAGAAGCAGCCAAAATCAAAGATGGGATCAGCCACCTACATGACGCAATCGCATGGAGCCAAAGCAAAATAAACTTTGAATACCTCTCCGCAATGCGCGGCGGCATTCTCGGTACACACTGGCTCGGACGCAATACGGACTACTCGGCTTTACAGCAGGCTTTCGATGTCGCAGAGGCGGTCCTAGGCCTGAACGATAACAACGTGCCCGGATCACTGGTTAGGTACATGACTAGCAGTGAGTCCAATGACGCCTATCAGGCCGTGGCTCACACCGCCCGTGCTGACTTCGACGGGTGGAAGCGCGGCCTCAGGCCGGCTCCGAGCCTTGCGGCTCGCCCAGAACTCGCGCTCGGCGCCATCAAGGATGCGATCGAGTGGCTATCAGTCCACATCGACGCCATGCACTGCGCCGCAACCCGGATCCGCGCGGTCAGCAGCGTCACCGGTCAAAATCACACCCTGGCTGAAGCGAATCAATTGCTTGTCCTCGCCGGTGCAGCGAGGCAAACCGCACAAGACCTGCAAGCTGCCGAACCGGCCCAGCGCTCTGTGCTTGGTGACTACTTCAATTTTGGCGACACCGACCTCGATGCCCTAGATAAGGCCATTGCTTGGTCTACTGACCTGCGTGGTCTCGCTGGTGGTCCCTTGACCACGCGACAAATAAAGGCACTAGCAGATTCCAACCCTGTTGATGCGATGGGACCCAGCTACGAGAAGTGGGTCCGATCCCGCGACCACGTTGTCCAGGCATTCGCCCAAAGTCGACACATTGAGCTGCTGACAGAACTCGATGATTATCGTGACGCTGTTGAACTAATGAATGAGTTCCGCGTCGACACCGTCGGCCAGCAAGAGTGGTTTGAATATCAGCAAGCGTATGCAGACCTCGCCAAGCGTGGGCTCGACACTGCTGTCGACTTTTGCATCGAGCGCCGGCTTACTGACCGCGAGGTGCCGAAAGTAGTCCTTCGGGCTCTCCTGCGGGCCTGGTCAGACGCGGTCGTTCAAGGTGATGCGCGGCTCCGTCCCGTGCTAGCAACTCAGCGCGAGGCCCTAGTTGATGAATACCGAAACCTCGATCGCAACCTGATTAGCGCAGCGACCGCGGACATCATCACCGCCGCCAACAGTCGCCGGCCAATCAATACGACCATGGGCGAGCCGGGCGTGATTCGTCGAGAAGGTGCGAAGCAAAAGAGGCACAGGCCGGTTCGCGAACTCATGGGGCTGACCCGCAATGTCACGCCCTGTATCAAGCCAGTGTTTATGATGTCGCCGCTGGCAGTTTCTCAATATCTTCCGCCGGACATGCAGTTCGACGTCGTAATCTTCGACGAAGCGTCCCAAGTCACGCCTGGTGATGCGATCAACTGCATCTACAGAGGTACGGCGTTGATTCTCGCTGGCGACGACAAACAGTTGCCACCCACCTCCTTTTTTGAACGACACATCGAAGATGACGACGACGAGGAAACGGATGTCGACGACTTTCAATCTATCCTCGAACTCGCAAAAGCCTCCGGCGCTTTGAATAACCTTGGACTCCGCTGGCACTACCGATCCCGTCACGAAGATCTTATCGCCTTTTCTAACTACAAATTCTACGAGGGCAAACTCGTTACCTTCCCGTCCGCTCATGCTGAAGGCGACGACGTCGGAGTCGAGTTCTTCCATGCCCACGGTATGTACCGTCGCGGCGGGGGAGCATTCAACCCCATCGAAGCCGCTAAAGTCGCCGAGCGTGTCATCGAGCACTTCACGAAGCGCCCTGACTTGACTCTTGGGGTTGTAACTTTTTCGGTCACTCAAGCAGATGCCGTCCAAAATGCGATTGATGAAGCTCGAATCAATAGGCGAGATCTCGACCGATTCTTCGATAGCGAAGACCGTCTAAATGGCTTCTTCATTCGGGCGCTCGAGCAGGTACAGGGCGACGAACGCGACGTCATCATTTTCTCTATTGGATATGGGCCTGACGAAGCAGGCAAGATATCAGCTAACTTCGGTGCCTTAAACAAAGAAAAAGGATGGCGACGCCTCAACGTTGGCATCACCCGTGCACGGCAACGCGTCGAGGTTGTCGCTTCCATGCAGGCAGGACAGATTCCACCGTCGTTGAACGAGAATGTCGAGTACTTCCGCGCCTACCTTGACTATGCGGAGAAGGGCTCCCAAACGCTCGCTGTCCCCTACTCCTCGACCGGGCTTGAACCCGATTCACCCTTCGAGGAGTCTGTGATCAACGCCATTAGAACGTGGGGCTATGTTGTCGAGCCACAGGTGGGAGCCGCCGGTTTCCGCATCGATATTGGGGTGCGCCATCCGGCCTATCCCGGCATGTTCGCGATCGGGATCGAGTGCGACGGGTACCACTACCACTCCGCGCCCGCTGCACGAGACCGAGACCGGCTCCGCGACCAGATCCTCAATGGACTCGGCTGGCGACTCCATCGCATTTGGAGCACGGCGTGGTACCGAGACCGCGCTACGGAAGAGACGCGTCTGCGGGCTGCCATTGAGGAAGCAATCAACGCGCCCCTAGAGAACCGAAGCAAGAAGACGCCCGTGATTGATCGCCCAAATGTTGAGATCGAGGAAGCCAGTTTCGCCGTCGAACCGACATGGACGAGCGACTATCGACTCGCCCCAGCACGCCCGCTTCCGCGGTGGGTTGAGCCAGGTGAGCCGGGCGGCCACCTCCACATGGTCGACTCGATTCAGACGCTCGTCAATGTCGAGGGACCAGTCCATCTCGATTTTGCTTATGAACGCCTTCGTAATTGGTGGAACATAGGACGTATCGGATCCAACATCCGACACAACATCGACCTAGCTATTCAACGAGCAGACGTCGTACGCGACGGAAACTTCCTCATGCTGCCTGGCAGCGACGTCACACAGGTTCGCGCGCCGGCAAATGGCGCCGCACGACGGGTCGAGCATGTACATTTAGACGAGCTCTCCCTCGCTGTGATTCTGACGATCCGAGATGTCGGTGCGGTCAGCCGCCCCGAGGTTGTCCAGGGCGTCGCCCGCGTATTCGGTTGGACCCGAAGCGGAGCAATTGTCGAGCGTCGCCTCAACGAAGCCATCGACCATCTCGTCAACGACGGTAAGGCAGTAGCCAGTGACGATGGCATACTGACCCTTCCTAAGATTCGATAATGGTCGCCCGTGCAAATGAAGAGTCGCTCGAAAGCCCAGGGCAGTGTTTCAGCCGTGACCCATAGCTTTGTGGTCTCCGATTTCCTCGGCGTACCAGACTGATTTGGCGCGGTCGTACCGAAGATGGGCGCGGAAATTTCCCGTCACGCGAACCGAATACCAGTCGCGTCCGCCTTTCTTCCATTGTTTGAAATCGAGGCTCTTCAAAGAAGTCGATCGGGTGAGATCCCGCTTGGTCATCTGCCAGAGTTCCTGTAGGCGCCGGTCCAACTTCGCGAGCTCCCGTTCAAACTTGGCGGTTTCAAACACCTCGGCGACCAATTCGAAGTACGAAACGGTAATCCGATCTGGCGCAACACATTATGGTCCTCAATCAGTGTCCGTGGCCATGAAAAAGTACCCACTGGTGGCCAAGTCGAGGTATCCGTTTTTGGCCAGGTAAAAGTATCCACCCCGTGTTCGTCGTGTCGATCAGGAACTGCGGGCCCCGATGGTGACGGTGAAGGCGCCAACCAATCGCCATCACCATCGGGGAGTTCCATTGAAGAGGGTGATGCCCCTGGTGGGGCGCTCGGGTGGCTGAAACTTGGTGGTGCGTCACCCGCTGACGTCGGTGCAGATTGGCATCTTCAAAGTCCGTATTGAAGAGTGACGCTGGAGTCCGCACCGGGAGGTACTCCGGGTTGCTGCTACGAGCGCGTGTCTGAGTTTCGACTATTTCGCGGGCTCCGCGGGTGACGCGCCTTGAGGATGAGCGAAGGAGGCGTTGACGTGGAGATCATGTTCTCGAGGGTCGCCGGAATCGATGTGCACAAGAGACAAGTCACGGTGGCAGTTCGCGTCCCGGACAGCGCAGGCGAGCGTGGTGGCGAAGCGCGTGCGCAGAAGGTGCGACGGTTCGCCACGTTCTACGCAGCGTTGCTGGAGATGGCGGAATGGCTTCGTGCTGAACAGGTTACGCATGTCGCGATGGAGGCGACGGGGGTGTATTGGCGGCCGGTGTTTCATGCTCTGGCCGAGGTCGACGCGTTTGAGATCCTGTTGTGCAACGCTCACCACGTCAAGAATGTGCCGGGGCGCAAGACCGACGCGACTGATGCGGTGTGGTTGGCGCAGTTATGTGAGGTGGGGCTGCTGCGTGGGAGCTTCATCCCGCCGGCGGAGATCGCTGCGGTTCGTGAGCTCACCCGTTACCGGCGGAAGTTGACTGAGGAGCGGACCAGGGAGACCCAGCGGCTGCACAAGGTGCTCGAGGACGGCGGCATCAAGCTGGACTCCGTAGCGTCTGACTCCCTCGGTGTCTCAGGTCGGGCGATGATCGCGGCGTTAATTTCCGGAGAGCGTAATCCAGCGGCGTTGGCCGACCTGGCGCGTGGGTTGATGCGAAAGAGAATCCCTGACTTGACAAGGGCTTTGGCGGGTCGATTCGCCGAGCATCACGCTCTGTTGGCCGGGCTTCACTTAGCGCACATCGACGACCTGAACTTGATGATCGGCCGGTTGGAGCTCAGTATCGACGCCGCCGTTACCCCGTTCGCTGCTCAGAGGGATCTGCTGATGACGATTCCCGGTATCGGTACACGCGCTGCGCAGACAATCATCGCCGAGATCGGTGTGGACATGTCTCGGTTCCCGACCGCCGACCATCTCGCTTCATGGGCAGGGTTGTGCCCGGGGAACAACGAGTCCGCCGGCAAGCGGAAGAAGACCGCGACCCGCAACGGCAACGCGCAGCTGTGCAGCGTGCTCGTCGAGTCAGCGTGGGCGGTCTCGCGCACCCAGACACGATTGGGCGCACGCTTTCGGCGTCTGCATCGCCGGTTCGGCAAAGCGGGCGGGAAGAAGGCTGCCGTCGCGATCGCCCACACGATCCTGGTGATCGTCTGGCACGTCCTTCACGATGAGGTCGCCTACACCGACTTGGGTGCGGACTTCTACGCCGAGCGCAACGATCCAGATTTCCATAAGGCACGGCTGGTGCGCCAGCTCAAAGAACTCGGCTACAACGTGGAGATCAGCCCAGCTGCCTGACTATTTGAGTGCAGCCACTGCGCACGTCGCATGGGTCCCTCGCCTCTAGTTTCGTCTGAGTCTGCGAAGGACCGTATGGACATCATTTCCGCCTACCATCAGCTCGGGT
Organism: Mycobacterium sp. TY814; assembly: GCF_030755175.1. Lineage (NCBI taxonomy): Bacteria > Bacillati > Actinomycetota > Actinomycetes > Mycobacteriales > Mycobacteriaceae > Mycobacterium > Mycobacterium sp. TY814. The sequence continues at coordinate 974,327 of NZ_JAUFRY010000002.1, read as the reverse complement.
CCTACCGAGCCGCCGCCGCGGAGTGCGGAACCACGCACCGCACCGTCAAGAAGGTCGTGGACAAGTTCGAGGCCGGCCAGGCCGGTGTGCCGCCGCCACCGCGGGCCGAACGGGCACATAACTACGATTCGGTGGCCGACCTGGTCGTCGAACGCGTGGAGAAGTCACACGGTCGGATCTCGGCCAAGCGATTGCTGCCGATCGCGAAGGCCGCTGGTTACGAGGGTTCGGCACGTAACTTCCGGCGGCTGGTCGCGGACGCGAAAGCGTTGTGGCGCAGCACTAATCATCGAGGCCGGCGTCCGGCGGTGTGGGAACCGGGCCAGTACCTGGTGATCGACTGGGCCCAAGTCGCGCCGGGACTGTTCCTGTTCTGCGCGGTGCTGGCGTTCTCTCGGTGGCGCTTCGTGCGGTTCGCCACCGATCAGAGGGCATCGACCACGCTGGCGTTGATCGCCGAGGCGCTGGCCGCGATTGGCGGGGTCCCGACACGGGTGCTGGCCGACCGGATGGCCTGCCTCAAGGGCGGCGTTGTCGCCAATGTCGTCGTCCCGACCCCGGACTACGTGCGGTTGGCTGGTCACTACGGTTTCGCCCCGGATTTCTGTCACGCCAGCGACCCTCTCTTAACCGGCTAATCGGAAGAACTGTCTATCATCGACACGCCGTTTTCCTGCGGTTCCTTGACGGCGGTAGTGCGAGATGGGATATGTACATCTCATGGCTGAGGAGCTGTGCGCGGCTGTCGGCGATGACGGCGTGTGGCAGTTGCGCGGGACGGCTGCAGGCGAGTTCGAGTTGGTCAACGAATTCCTGGGGTATCTGGCTGACCGGAACTTTTCCCCTCGGACGTGCCGGGCCTACGCCTATGACCTGCTGGCGTTCGCGCGATGGCTGCGTGGCGAGCAGGCGGCTCTGGTGGACGTGGATGTTGATGTGCTGCTTCGGTTTCTGACGGCATGCCGGGAGGCGAGGTTGCCGGGCCGACCTGGCGGCAACGTCTATTCGATTCGTGATGGCCGCAATCAGGGGTATGCGCCGGCGACGATCAATCGGCGACTGGCGGCGATTTCGAGTCTGTTCGCGTTCCGGGAGATGCGTGACCCGCAGGCACGAAGCCCGGTCAGCAGCGGCCGCGCGGCTCGATTGCGTTCGGGCAGAGAGCGTTCCGGCTTGTTGGCGCATACCGCGAAACCGAAGGCGCGTTCACCGTTGCGGGTCCGCGAGCCGCGCCGGTTGCCTCGCGGGTTGTCGCGGGAGGAGTCAGCGGCGCTGCTGGGCAGTTTCCGCAGCTGGCGTGACCGTGCGATCGGCGGATTGATGTTGCTGTCGGGTCTGCGGTCGGCGGAGGTGCTCGGTCTGCGGGTCAGTGATGTCGATATCGCACGCCGCTGGGTTCGGGTGTTCGGCAAGGGCGGCAAGGAACGCTCGGTGCCTATCGATACCGACGTGGCCGGTGCGATCCAAACCTATCTGCTGGCCGAGCGCCCAGAAACTCACGCGGAAGCATTGTTCGTCGTCGCCAAAGGTGCCCATCGCGGTCAGCCCTTGACCCCTGCCGGGCTGCGCACGGTGTTCCGGTATCACCGCGAGCGTTCCGGCGTTGCGGCAGGCCATCCCCACGCGTTGCGGCATTCGTTTGGCACCGCATTGGCCGAGGCCGGAGTCGATCTGTCGGTGATCCAAGCACTGATGGGCCACGACCATGTTGATTCTGCTGCCGCCTACATCCATTTGGCCCCAACGTTTCTGCGGAAGGAGTTCGATGCCGCCCGCACTCGCCTACGCACCCGTTCCTGAGACCGACCTGCTCACCGAATACGGCGACTATTGCACTCGGCTGGGTTTGATCAGTGTGAACCTTGGCTCGGCGGCACGAACGTTCCTGCGACACTGGCCCGATCCGCAGGCCTGGGCCGGTGAGCCGCTCGGGGCGCGGTTGACGATTTCTCATCCCACCCGCTCGTTCGTCACGTTTCTGATGTTGGCCGGCTACTTGCGGCCCGGCTATGACTACCTGATCCGCCGCAAGCTGGCCGTGTTCTGGCGGCATCTGCCGACGGGGCCGTTGGCTGACGACCTGGCGCTATTCCTGGGCGCCGCGCAGGAACTCGGCTTCACCGAGCGCACCAGCAGCGCGTCGGCATCCCAGGTGATCGGCAGGCTGCTCATCCAGACCGGCCGGCGGTTGGACGCGTTGACCGACAACGATTTCGACGACCTACTGACCGCCAGCGCTGCCCGTCACGGTGCAGGAAAAGCCAGTCGTCACTACAGCAGCTCCACGCACACCGCCCGACAGGTCATGTTTCACCTCGGCGTGTTTACCGAACAGCCGGTCAATGCGACCAGCCTGCTACGGCAGAGCTTCGCCCAACGGATGCGCGATGCCAGCCCGGCGCTGCAGGGATCGTTTGTGGCCTACCTCGATCGGCTGACCGCCACCCACTCCCGCAGCACGGTCACCGGCACCGCGACCCGACTCAACCACTTCGCCGCACATCTGGCCGCCATCGATCCGGCACTACCGAGCCTGGCTGAGCTGGACCGCCGCCGCCACATCGAGACCTACCTGACGGCGACGGCCGAGGCGACCAACTCGCGCACCGGGACACCCATCCAGGCCTCCGAGCGCCGCGGACGGGTCCTGGCGGTGCACTGCCTGCTCAACGACATCGCCGAATGGGGCTGGCCGGAAGCACCGCAGCGGCGGTTGGTGTTTCGCTCCGACATCCCCAAGCTGCCCCGCGCCTTGCCCCGCTATCTCACCCCGGACCTGGATCGGCGTCTGACCCACGCGCTGCAAGCCTGGCCCGAGCGGCTGCCCGCCGATGCGCTGCTGCTGCAACGAGCCACCGGATTGCGCATCGGTGAGCTCGTTGACCTCGAACTCGACAGCGTCCACGAGATCCCCGGCCAAGGCGCGTGGCTGAAAGTTCCGCTGGGCAAGCTGAACACCGAACGCATGGTGCCCCTCGATGAGGAAACCGTCGCACTGATCGACCGCATCGTGGCCCACCGCTCACCCGGGCGACCGTTGCGGCACCCGCGCACGGCTCGACCCACCGACTACCTGTTCACCCACCACGGCCGCCGCCTAACGGTCGATCACCTCCGTGACGTCTTGACCCGCGTCACCACCGATGCCGGCCTATCGCACATCACCCCGCACCAACTGCGCCACACCTACGCCACAGCACTAGTCAACGCCGGTGTCTCCCTGCAGAGCCTGATGGCCTTGCTCGGCCATGTCTCGGCCGAGATGAGTCTGCGCTACGGACGGCTGTTCGACTCGACCGTGCGCACCGAATACGAGCGAGCCCTGACTGCCGCCAAGGCCCACCTCGGAACCTTGCCCACCGAGGCACCCCAGGGACGCCTTTCGCTGCCGATCGTTGACGGCGACTGGAAAGAGGCTGCCGCAATCAAAGCCCGCCTGGCAGGCGGCTTCTGCATCCGCGCCCAGGTCCAGGGCCCGTGCGCCTACGCCAACATCTGTGAACACTGCCCGAACTTCCGCACCGACACCGGCTACCTGCCAGTGCTGGCCGCTCAGCGTGCCGACTCCGAAACCCTGGCCCGTGACGCCGAAGCCCGCGGCTGGACCGGTGAAGCCGAACGCCACCGCCGACTCATCGCACGCCTCGACGCCCACCTCAGCCAGGCCCAAACCGGATGACCCCCCAACAACGCCGCCAAGACGTCGAAGACGCCTGCGCAGCAATCATTCTCGACGGACATCAAGTCACCTTCGATGATGTCGCAGCACGCACCGGACTCGGCCGCGCCACCCTCTACCGCAACCCCGACCTGCGCACAATCATCGAAGAACACCGCACCCGCGGCAAGCAAGCCCACACCCTCTCCGGACTGAGCACCGAGATCGCCCACCTACGCACCGCACTGGACACCATCGCCACCACCGTGCGCCGCCACGAAGAAGAAATCCGCCGCCTACGAAAAGCAAAACCTGACTGAAGACCCATCTTCAACAGCAGAGACCGCACAAAGATTAGCCGGATAACCGCAGTCCAAGGGCATCGTCGAGAACCTGTGCGGCTATGCCCAGGACGATCTGGCCGTACCCTTGCTGACCGAGGCCGCCGTCACCGGGGCGCCGATTAGCCTGCGCGATGCGAACGCGGCGGCTCAGGGGTGGTGCGCGGAAGTGAACGCCGCGACCCATTCAGAGATCTGCGCCATTCCTGAGGAGCGGCTGATCTCTGAACGTGAACTGCTGCAACCACTCCCATCGCTGCGACTGCAGATCGGGGCTGTCTCGGTGCTGCGCAAGGTCGACCGCCTGTCCTGTATTCGGTACGGGTCGGCCCGCTACTCAGTGCCGATGCGGTTGATCGGCACCACGGTGGCCGTGGTCGTCGATCACGGCGCGATCTGTCTGCTGGAACCGGCCACCGGGGTGATCGTGGCCGAACACGAACTCGTTGCACCCGGCAGCGTGTCGATCCTCGACGAGCACTACGACGGACCCCGGCCAGTACCCAACCGCGGACCCCGCCCGAAAACCACGGTCGAGAAGCGGTTCTGTGACCTCGGCGCCGACGCCGAGGCGTTCCTGGTCGGTGCCGCGGCGATCGGTAACACCCGCCTGGCCTCGGAGTTGGAGATCCTGCTCGCACTGGGCGCCGCTCACGGCACCGACGCCCTGGTCTGCGCTCTGCACCGGGCGGTGGCGTTTCGCCGGTTCCGGGCCGCCGACGTGCGCTCCATCCTGGCCGCCGGCACCGGAACACCCCAGCCGCGCCCCGCGGGCGACGCGTTGATCCTGGACCTGCCCGTTGCTCCGACCCGGTCCCTGGACGCCTACAAAATCACACCGGCCATCGACGGCGAGGTGATCTCATGACCAAGTCCCCACCTCTCACCGACGCCGAACTCGTTGCACCACCATCGGTTCCACCACTGGCCGCCGATCTCGATGCCGGACTACGGCGGTTGAAGCTGGCCGCCGTGCGACGCACCGCACCGGAGGTGTTAATCACCGCCAAGACCCAACGCTGGACCCCCGAGGAAGTCCTCCGCACCCTCATCGAAACCGAGTTGGCGGCCCGCGATGCCTCCAACATCGTCAACCGCCTCAAGGCCGCAGCGTTCCCCGTACCCAAGACGTTGGAATCGTTCGACGTGGCCTTTTCCTCGATCCAGCCCAAGGTGTTCGACTACCTGTCGAGCCTGGAATGGATTCGGGGGCAACAGAACCTGGCGATCATCGGCCCCGCCGGCACCGGAAAGTCCCACACCCTGATCGGATTGGGGACCGCGGCGATCCACGCCGGGCACAAGGTCCGCTACTTCACCGCCGCCGACCTCGTCGAAACCCTCTACCGCGGCCTAGCCGACAACACCGTCGGCAAGATCATCGAATCCCTGCTGCGGGTCGATCTGATCATTCTCGACGAACTCGGCTTCGCCCCACTCGATGACACCGGCACCCAATTGTTGTTCCGCCTCGTCGCCGGCGCCTACGAACGCCGATCCCTGGCCATCGGGTCGCACTGGCCCTTCGAACAATGGGGCCGATTCCTACCCGAGCAGACCACCGCCGTCAGCATCCTCGACCGCCTCCTGCACCACGCCACCGTCGTCATCACCGACGGCGATTCCTACCGCATGAAAGACGCCCAACACCGAAAGGAGCCTCCCAAGCCAACATAGGAACTACCGCACGGGGTGGATACTTTCATCTGGCCACCAGCGGATACTTCAACTTGGCCGTTGACAATCAGGATGATCGGACACCTGGACCAATCGACGCGGGTCGGGTCGCAGAGCGCGAGTGGTTGTCATCGAATTCACTAGTGGTTATCTGCCAGTGACTGAAGCTGCCCGTGCGGAGAAGTTGTCTCGACAACACATCTACCGGCTGCTCAAGCGCTACCGCGAGGATTGGTCTCGACGCAGTAGAATCCGCGTCAGCCGGCCTGTCATCAACCTGCGCGGTGGTGCAGTTACGTGAGCGTCTCACTCCCGAAGGCCTGGATGCCGGCCCGACCAGCAGCATTCGACTAATACTCCGAACGCCGAACCCTAGCCCAGGCAGTCCGACACCCCGATGTCGGCCTTAACCCCTATCCTTTTTCTCTAGTACGGCCGTGACGGGCGGCCAAGTTTCGGGGGGCAGCATGAATCAGGCGCTCGAATTGTTGCGGGAGGATCCTGCCTGGGGACCTGCCGTCGTTAGATTGAAGACGCTGAAGGAATCCCGCGGCGCACGGGCGGAGGCGGCTGCCGCCGACTACGTCGGTGTGTATGCGGGCCGCCGGGGAGCAATGATCGTCGACGTGGTTGCTTCGCGGCAACGGAGGTACGAAAAGCGAGTGAGGCCGTTGGTTGCAGAATGGTTGGCCGCGAACGACGAGCACAGTATCGCCGCTCTTGACCAGAACCGTCTCGGTGCCGCGCAATACGGACTGTCCGCAGCTGAGGTGGAGACGATCGCCACCGTGGCGCGAGGGTTCCGGGAGTTCGCCGAGCGAGAAGGTTTGACCGATAGCGCCGAAGAGGACCGGCTCTGTCGGCTGTGGGCTGAACGATACGGGCCCTTCGAGCACGCGCCCCGGCTCGACCCGGTCGTCGGATCGGTGAAGGGAATCGGCCTGGCTCTGTGGTCTTATATGCGGATGCGCTCCGGCGCGAACGCCCTCAAGGTCGACGTACGCGTACGAAAAGCACTGGCGCGATTAGGCTTTTCTGTCCCAGCCGACAGCGACCACGCCGTGCTTGTCATTGTAAAGGCGGTCGCCCAAGAAGTCGGCTTGTCTCTGCTTGTTCTCGATCAGTTGCTCTGGGAAGCGCAGTAGTTGCATAGCGATCAGTCGAAGGAGATGCAAATGGAACAAGCTGAGGCAACCGTCGCTGTATCGGCGGAGCGCGGTCTGAACCCGCAGAGCTACGAGGCTTGGCGTGCACCGCAAGGGTCGATTCACGACGGGCTGTGGTACGTACAGGAACGAGACGTTGAGCAAATTCTGATCGACGACTGTGTATGGATCGTCTTTCCCGATGGACTCGTCACCCGTGGCATCCCAGTAGGCAACCCGATCAACTCCCCCACAACGCTGGATCAACTCCTGGGAAATTTGAAGGGCGTGAAGCCTCATGACCGATACCGACCCATGGAACCTGGATGACCACGATCCAATGCGCCATGGAACCGAAGCCCGGTCATGGCGATGCCCGAAACCATCACGCCGGGCCAAATCGCCATTGAGTTCTGGAAGACCGGGTTCCAAGTCGAGCACGTCGTCTACGACTTCTTCTTCACCTGGGACGGTAGACAAGACGCGGAGTGGTCCTGGGACATCAGCACTTTCAACCCCGGAATGTCGGTCGTGTCCAGTGCTCCGTTCTACGGGACCGCGGCGTGGTCCGATGACTCGGACGACGTGGAGATCACATATTCCGCTACGGATTTCGGAGAAGAGGGCGAGGAGACTCTTGCGAATGCCGCGCCGAACAGGACCGCGCTGGACACGCTGCAGACGTGGGTCGATCTCGCCGGTGAGATCGCCGGATTTTGCGACCGGATAATTGGATGAGATACCGCCGAATGAGCGACGGGAAGATCTTCACCGAGGACGAAATGTGGGCGGTATTCCAGCCGCAGATCGACGCGATGACACCCGAGGACGTCGCCGCCATGGACGAATACCTGGAGTATGACGGCGGCACTCTGGGAGAAATCACCCTCGCAGAGCTGGTCTACGAGTCTTAGGACTACGAGGTCGTCTGGAAGGACGACGAATAGCGGCACCAATTTGGCGGCCTCAACGTACCGAGTGTGAGCAGCCGCACTATCAAACCCGACACGATTACTGGCGCACCGACAAAAACCCAGCCAATGGCCAAGCAATCTGTGACCCATGACGCGACACACCTATAACCGATGACACGACTCATCACAAGCAAACGGGAAGGATGCTTGAACCCCCGCAGCATGTACGCGTTCGCCAACCCCTCCTCGAGTTCGATATGCCCCAATGCGTTCTGGTGCCCACGCGACGACCAGTAAACCTCGACGCCCGTTGCTAACTCCCAGTTAGCCGCCATACAGTCCGCGGCGAAGTGGAAGATTTCATGCCGCAGAATCGCATGGAAAGCGATTTCGATTCGTCGCGCAAGTGGCAACCGGACTTTGTCAAACACGTTCAACACCAACCAAAGGACACCTTCGACCGGGATATGCACTCCATGTTGTGAGCTGCGCTGGTGAAAGGTCATATACCACCCGAGGGCGTCGATACCACGGATCTGCTGTAAGGCGTCGAGTGCACCAAACCGTTCCTCGCCAAGTATTCGCCAGATGTCGGCGTCGGTGACGGTACTCGGGGTCCCAAATGAGGACTTGGCTTGCAGGGCTGCGACCCTCGCTTGCCTCTTCAGGTAGCGCCTCATCGCGTAGGGCACCAGGAACTTCCTCCAAGGCCGTACGGATCGCTCGAACTGATGGCTGCTGGAAACCCGTCACGGCCGTCTCAAATCACTCGAAAAAATGGTTTCCGCCGCGACAAGATTGCAATCACCCCGCCACCCCTCCAAGTAAGTTCAGCGCCGCGCGCCGCGAAAGATCCTCGTGAAATCGCGCGTTCCGGTAGGTGCGAAGGCACCCATAGCAAGACGTCTCTTCGCCGCAGTCACAGTCCGTCACCCGCTTGACCGCAGTCTCCAGAACCAGACCGATATTCTCGGCAATCTTCTTTGCCGCGCCGGCGCCCCCGGGAACGGTATCGAACAGGACGATGCTCCGGCGGTGCTCAGAGCTCCACGATAATGCTCCGTCGATGTCGTCGCGACTGATCTCCAGTGCGTATGAGGCGCCCTCCAACAGCGCATAAAGCGAGGACAACCAGTTCGCCTGGTGCTCATGGCGATAAGCGACTACGTCGAAGGTGAATTCGGCAACGTCGGACTGATACCGATGGCCGAGCGAGATCCTTTCAAGCGGCCCGTCGCAGTCACGTCCATTGTCCGGGCGCTCATGCTTGCGGCGTCGGCTCCCCCGCTCGGCGGCGCGGGCCCAGCCGCAACATTCACAAAGCTGAAATCCCTCTCCGGTGCCATCAGAGACGACGGCCAGCCAAGCCCTTACGCCAGCGCGCGCAGTTACTTTCAATCCGTTATGCCCAGACCAGTGATATTGGCCGGCATCGTCGCCCGGAGTCTCCACGTAGCTACCTCCGTGCCAACGCCGCTCGGGTGGAGCGCTGCCTACGTCGTGGGTATCGCTGCCGGCGATGAAGCCAAACTCGGGGATGATCAGAGTGCCGATCGACTTGAATGGATCTCCGCAACTGGGGCAGAGGTCGCCTGGATCAAGTTTGGCACCACGCTGAAAACGGCTGCAGGCATGACAGATTCGGTAGCTGTGGCGCACGAGCTCCTTGCCTGGGCGCTTCTTAAGTCCCGTCGACGTCCAGACTCTGCCCCCGGCCACTACTTGGTTACCCGGCGCATAGTCATAAATTGCCAAGCTGAGGTCACGGCCGAGCTCAAGATCGCGTCCAACCGGATCCGCGGCATGGAGCGTACTGAGTTCAACCGTGTCCACCGGAAATCCGTACTTAGGCAGAATATTTCGGCTAGCAAGATACCCGAGGAGATCTCGCCCTGTGATGGTTCGCAACGTGTCTTGGAGTCGCTTACTTAGACCGAAATTCCGCTGCTTAACCGACTCTTCGATCCGTGCTTCGATGTCGGTTACGTCTTTGGTCAGCTCCTCTTCCGTCGAGGTCAGCAGGTCCACCAGTGCTCCGACCCAGGTGCCGTCGCTCACACCTATCTCCGTCTGCACGCTCGCCGGCAACGCTGCTCGCAATGCCTCTTCCACCGCCGCGGGAACCGGTGTTAGGTATTCATGCACTCGGCTTGCGGGCGAGGGACCGCCATCCGGTGCGGCTGAGAAGAATTGCCCGGCTCTCGTCCATTTCTCATTGCGCAGTTCGAAGCAATATCGGAAGTATGAAGCGAGCGCTACGGAGTGCCCATGGCGGCGCGCAATCCTCGCATTGTCGGTCGGCACCCACGGGATACGCATCCGGCCCGCTATCATCGCGTTCGGGTCCTGATATTGCGCTAGATCGTGCGCGGAGCGCTTCGCATAGGTGACGACGAGAGCCGCGGAGGCGGCACGACGGCCAGCGCGGCCAGCGCGCTGCACATAGTTGGCTGTCTTCGGGGGCATGTTACGCAACATCACTGATTGGAGGTCGCCAACGTCTACGCCAAGCTCGAACGTTGTCGAACAAGAGAGCACGTTAACCTTGCCACCAACAAAGTCGCGTTGAATCTCGGCAGCTACCTTGGCGTCCCATTGCGCGGTGTGCTCGCGGGCAGTCAACGGCGCCGTGTTCATCGTCTGGTAAACCACTCGGTAGTGGTTCGTATCGACCTGGGGAGCTGGGGGTTCGTAAGGCTCCAACGTGCCGATGCAGCGGCTGTTGGGACAGATGCCGCGGATCGCGAAGGCAGTTAGCAGCCTGCAGGTGCCACACCGGTACCACTGGATATCGGCACCGTTGGAGACTGACAGCATGGTGTGATCGAGCTGATGGACCCGTCCGAGCACACGATCGGTTTCAGCTGTCAGAAACCCGCCAGATTCGAGTGTCTTCCAACAACCTTCAACGATTCGACCGGGTGGGACCTCGCTTGACAAGGCGGCAAGCACCTTGCTCACATACGTCATTCGGCCGTTCGTTGTTCCTGTGCCGCTTGGGCTCCAGCTGATGATCTGTTTGCCTCGGTCTGAACCTGTGGAGCGCATGCGCACCCGAGTGTTACGCGGAGCAAAACGCTCATCCTTGACGTTAACGCGATCGAGCACCGTGATGGCGCCTTGAAGCCGTACTGTCTTCACGAGTTCATTCAGCAGCGCCCAGGTCTCTGTTTCCGTGAGCCCCAAGGAGGCAAATCCGCGCATTTCGATTGGGCGATCTTGCCGCAGCGCCACCCGCATCAGCCCTAGGCCTTCGAGCGATTGACGCGTCTCAAGCGTCATCATCTCACCGGATACCCACTGATTGACAGCTTGCGTGATCTCGATGTTTCCCATGCCTTTTGCGAAGTGCCCTGCAGCTTGGGCCTTTTCACGAGTCAGAATGGCCAGGTCACCGATAGTCAGCTCACCGCCTGCTGCGGCTGGGTCAGCCAGAGCTTGTGCGATGTAACGCCGTTCCAGCATGCGGGAGTACGTTCGGTCGAGGTACGGCGCAGCAAAAGCCGCCGACTGCCGCGAGTCGGAGAACATCAGAAGTTTCCGACCGCCACCGACTTGATCCGCGGCTTGATCACGTGCCTCCGGCAGTTGCTGATAGAGCGCCGTGGTGACCACGGCTGGTGCAGCATTCACGTCAGTCCGGAGCCGTCGAATACCCTGACGCGATTGCGCACCACACTCGGTGCATCGGGTCATGATTCGCGTTGATCGGGGGTGCTCCCGCACCGTGAGCAACGGTCCTCCGCCGCAGTCAGGCGACGGGCACGTCGCCGCCGCTGCATCGGCTAGTAGGCCACACCCCGTGCACAGCCGACCCGTAGTTGGGTCCGACTTCGCCGACTTGGCTTCGTCTTCGGCCAACGTCAGCTCATCCTCGTCCAGGAGCACTCCACCCTCTTCGTCCGCCAGGACGAGCCAATTCACGGACGCATCAGCCTTTTTGGAAGGCAGAAAATACTCCCGGCCGTCGCGACGACTTAACTCCCCAGCAAGGTGAACCGCACCGCACCGGGTGCACGTTCCGAATTCAAAGACGGCGCGCCCAGTGGAAGGATCGACTTCGTGCCTGGCCAGGAAAATATGTGGCCCATCGTCATTGAAGCTGACGAAGGCGCCCTCGGTAGCGCGCACGAAAAGGTGGTACCGCGCAGACAGCACCGGATGGCCAGCTGCGTCGTGGATACTGCTTCCGAGTTGCACAAGCGAATCCAGCTTTTCAGCCGACTGCTCGTCGTCTGGCCAAAGCTGCTCCCGCAACGCTCGTACGTCGACTGGCTTCCTATTGAGCGCCTCTTTCAGTTCGATGATCGATTGCTCGTTGCTGAGCGCTTCGGCGAGCCCGATCCCTGAAGGCAACACTGCGGCAGGCTCGATCTGACCGGTCCGCAGCGCCAGCAATTGTTCCCCGGTCAGACGCCACTGCGGTGACGGCGAATGCCGCTTCCGTAATGGCTCGACGAGATCTTGCCGGTTTGGGTCGCCGTCGACAGACTCGAACGGAGCGTCAAATAGGTTGCTCGCGAACTCCATTGCTTCACTGCGCGGGTCGTCGCGGGTCGATCCTGTCAGCGAGGCGGAAGTAGCAACGCACTGAATACTCGAGCCAGGAGCGACCCGCTGTTTAAGCCGGCGAAGTAGGAGCGCAACCTCAGAACCTTGGGCACCGTCGTAGACGTGGGCTTCGTCCATCACGATGAACCGCCAAGTTCCCTTGTAGGGCCCGTCGAAGAGGTCGATGTCTTCGGGCCGCAAGAGAAGATACTCGAGCATCGCGTAGTTGGTGAGCAGGAGGTGGGGCGGAGCGCTTCGCATTTCCTCCCGGCTCAGCAACTCGTTGGGGAGACGCCGGGCGCCTGGATTATTTTGCAGGAAGTCGGCTTCCGCCGCTCGCGAGTATTCCTCGGTCTCACCCGTATAGCGCCCGAACGTAATGTCGGGGCAGTTGGCGAGGACGGAACGAAGGCGCTTGAGCTGGTCATTCGCCAGGGCATTCATAGGATAAAGGAGCAGCGCTCGCACACCGGGCCCTAATCTGTTGTGCGCTGCTTCCTCGACAAGCGAGTTGATGATCGGTATGAGGAAGCTCTCCGTCTTGCCTGACCCAGTCCCGGTGCTAACCACTAAGTTCCGACCTGCGAGGAACTTTCGAATGGCAGCTTCTTGGTGAACGTAGAGAGGCTGGTCGATGGGGAGAGCCTCGCTGTTGATCTTGGCGAATCCGGGATGGAGCACACCCTCATCGATAAGTTGACGGCATGTCGCGCCGGTCTCGTAGGGCGGTGTCATCTCGAGGATCGGCCCTTTGATCAGCATCGTGCTGGCATCGATTTCGGCGTCGAAGGCGGCCGCTAAGCCTTCGTCGCGCGGCGCGAGAAGTGTTTTGAGATAACGCTTGTAGCTGCCCTCGATCTGCTTGGCAGTTTGCAACGGATCCAGCCGATCAATCATGGCGGCCTCCTTCGATGAGATCACCTCGACGGTCGTACAGCATCAGAGCTTCGGCAATCAACAAGTCATTGGCCACCATCGTCGGGCAGAGTTGCGCCAGCCGCGCCCATTCAGCAAGTAAGCCAGAGTTCAGGTATTGCCCGCTGATCCTGCCGTGAGCCTCGAGCCGGGCCAGGAATGCCAGCGTCAGCGACTGAACGGACATCAGCATCCAGGGATGCTCAACAACATCGATTCCGCGGACGCGGTCACTACGCATCGCAATGTTCTCGGAGGCCAGCATTGAGATTCGTCTGATCGGACTGACAACGAAGGCCGTCTGTTGGGCGAAGCTGTGAGACCACCCCGAATTGATCCACTCCGTACGTCGGGAGAACGCCTCGTAAACGGCAGCGCGCAGCGTGTCCGGGTGTAACTGGGCACGCGGTACGAGCTGGATCTCACTTAATTTTGCTTCAACCTGGTTACCCGGCACGGAACTCATCGACAAAACGTTCGCGTCGAAACAAGCGCTGTGCAAGGAGGCGGACTTGCCCGTTTCGAGCAACTCCATCAACGGCTCTCCGCCTCGGTCCCGCAGATAAGCGAGAGTCTCGGCACGTTCTGCTCGTACCGCGGTACGACGTTGGTAGAGCGAAGGGAGGTCGGAAATTTCCACCATGCATCCGAACCACGGGTGCGAATGCAGTTTGTTGATGGTCTGCTCGGCCGAATAGTTCTGATTTACGAGCTCGCTGCGTATCAGCATCGCCATCTTGTCGCCGATCGGAATTGTGGTGTCGCCCAGGCATTCAAGTGCCTTTCTGGGATCATCGGCCAGTAACGGAATGAGCCCGGCGAACCGCACGCCGTTGCCATCCGAGTGCAGCTTCGCGAGGGCCGCCCAGACTTCCGGGATAGAGCCGACCTCCATCGGCGCGCTGCGGCGACCGACGAGGTAGCGGGACAGCTTCACTTGGGCACTCGTGCCATCCTCACGCCAGCCTAGTTGCTCGACCCGGAAGGCGTTTTCACCTGGCGCCAATGGTGGATTGACCGAGACCCACGGGTCATCGATGAAGAGCTGGCACCACAATTCGCCGGCTTCTACGAGATGGCTAGGGAGCGTGGCTGTGCCGTCGAGAACAGGAATGATCTCCGCCCGACGCCACGGGGCGGTGCCGCTCCATACGTAGACGGCCAAGTCATCAACTGTGGCAACACCGTTGAATACCAGAACGCCATCGGTCAGATGCACATCGGACGCGAGCCGCCGCGGTTGAGCCAAGAGTACTGTGACTTCCGTCAGACCAGTCTCAGTAACCCAGGACGCGACAATTCGGCCATTGGGTTGACGGCGAACAGTGTCAGCGAATTGTTGGGTCCGTGACTCGAACACATCTCCTTGGCGCTTGCGCGGGGTCGGGTCACGCTGCAGGAGGTCGCCGACCGCCGAGACATAGCCGAACTCAACGGTTTCGATACCCGGCGCTCGGATTGCGACGAAGCGGTCTTGTACAAAGTCCTCGGGGTCGCATACATCGGCCGTCATCCGCCACGCGGCGGGTGATCCGACCTCGCCGCTTCGGATTTCGACATGCGGAGGACGGAGCAGCAACGCAGCCGCTGACGAGGATCCGGAGAGTTCAACTTTGAGTTCCATGTCTCGAGGGGCGAATGTGAATGGGCCGCTGGGGAAAAGCGAGAACTCAGCGACGTCAATTTCGCCAACGCACGGCGTCAGGCCCCCCAGTGCAGGAACACGCACCTGCGTGTCGAAAGCCACCTCTAGCCCTTCGGCGAGGAACACGACGCACCGCGCATCGGTACCGAGGGGGCCGCTCACCATGATTTCGAAGAGCCCCAACTGGGGCTCTTCGGCGTCGTCGAAAGGATCTACGCACGTCTCGACATCTTCAGCGGTCCACGACTCATCGGCGATCCATTCGGTATCCCCGAGCCGCCGCACTCGTACATTCCACTGAGGTGCAGGATAAGTTTCCGACGGTGGGAGCATGACCCACGGGCGCTGGTTGCATACCGTGCGCCCATCTGCCGCAAGCACTCCGGGCACGATGGAGCCGAGTTGAAAGCGGGGTCGTGCGTCCTTTCGCACCATGCGCGGGCTGCCTACAAGCTCATCGTTCAGCGAAAGCTGCAGCGCGTTCACGTGGCCTAGCTCGACGAAAGCGCTGCGCCAGCCATGCCATCCGACAGGACAGCCGGTGTCGCCGATTTCGATCGGCTGAAGGGTGCGTGCGTCGACCAGCTGATGATCGCGTGGAAAGATCGCCCACACGTAGTCCTTCAAACCGTCACGCCGCGGAATCCAGTGACCGGTCCTGTCGAAAGTCAGGAGGGGGTCGGCCTTCAAAACCAAAGGCACAGCGGTGCCCAACGAACCGTCCGGCGGGGTAACTACCGCTTCCCGAATCGGGCCAGGGACTACTGTTCGGACGACCGCTGACTGTGCATCGCCACCCCATCGTCGAGCTGCATGTACTTCGCGGACGTCTCCATCGAGTGACACGCGCCAAGGCTGACGGGTATCGATCGCGCCCGCGCGAAGCACGAGAACGATCTCGTCATCGTCGATGTTGTATGTGACTTCCGGTCGTTGCGGTGCTCTTGAAACAGTGCGTTTGCGCGTAGTCGGCGCCGGCGTTTCCCGCAAACGAGAGATCAGTTGTTCAAGCAAGACACCCGGTAGCCCGGTCGTCGAGGCATCCAACTGCATCTCGAACAATGAGGGGTCCACGGCAGTTGCCTCGACGAATTCGATGATTCGGTCGAGAATATCGACGGCGAACTCCGCTCCGTTGTGGAGGAAGTTCCGCACGGGCATCGTTAACGTATCGGTGCGATATTCCTTGCCTGGCTCCTCGAGCCACTCCATAACCGCTGCGCCAGTCGCGGGCCGGCCATGAGTGATGTGCTCATTGATCACCGTTAGCAGATCACCCAGGCAATGCACCGGGATGCCGGCGTGCAACGCGAACATCATTACGTATCTGCGCGAGCTCTCCAGCTCGATTGCAGGGAAACGCGCCAGCGAGAACTTATCGAGCAGTGGGACAGTGCTTCGACGGATCGCGTTTTCGAAGTCGCCATCACGCGACATACCGAGCTCGTCCCAGAAGCTTTCCCAGTAAGCGCCGTGGTCATATGCCAGAGCTGCGTGCCCGACCAGGATCATCAGCGTGAGCGCCGGGAACCGCTTGATGAATTTCTCGTGCGTCCAACCGCGGTTGATTAGATGCGTTGCTGCCGCGCCGTACTTGCTCTGCGCAGTCCTGACATCCTCCGCGGAAAAATCCGTTTCGATGACCAACTTCACGGGCCTCAAGCGGCCACGCCACTCGAAGTCTTTGTCCGCCATCCAATCTGACAACGACACGATCTGCCCCCACCCTCAAATACAAGTCTTGGTGCACTCTAGGGGGGACCACCGACAACCATGAGGCGATGCAGGAGATTCTTCGGCCTCTGGACGAAATAGCCAGGAAAGCAACCGCGCCGCGATCACCTCGGAGCGTGCCGCCTCGCGCGCGCGAATCCTGTCACGGGCACTTCTCAGTATCGATGCGGACCACGCCAAATGTGATACTTGTGCTTGTCGTGAACGTCGCTCCGGGCGGCGGAACCGAGGTGCACACCTGCCAGTTTCGATCGACAATCTGGTTGCGGCCCTTGCCTGTCAGGTCCTTCGAGCCCGAATACCACACCTGACCGTTACTCAAAGACTGTATTGCGTCTTGAGCTCCCTGCAGATCTTTACCGATGAGGTTTGGCATCGTCCATGACGGATCCGCGGACACGGGAGGCGCCCAGATTGGCATGCCTACCATCAAAGCGGCACCGAGAGCGGTCGTTGTGAAAGACAGAGATTTCACACTAATCCACCTCCCCGGATCCCTTGAAATGGTGATTAACTTAGTGTTCACCTTCAGGTCGAGCGAGGTCGGTGCAACAACCCATAGGGAATTCATACATGAATTCGCTTCTCCTGAGAGAAGCGTCGCATTGCCCTAACGATTGTATTCGGATGGATCCCTATATCCAGAGCGAGCCGGCTGGATTGTTGGTCGCGACCATTTATGGCGCGCTCACGCCCTCACGGCTTCGCCGGCAACGCCCTCAACCACCCATCCGAAAGCAACTCCAACAACTGCCCATCCGGATCCCGCACCATCGCCGCCCCCTCCGACACGGTCCCCTCAACAACGGAACCCCCAAACTCCCCCACTCGCCCCAGTACCGAACGAAGATCCGACACCGAAAACGAAATGTGCGTCAGCCCAACCTGATCCATAACCCGCTCGCCGCCGGCGGACACGGTACGACCTGAATAGTCCAGCAGCTCAAGAACCAACCCATCCCGCACCAGATACGTCGCGTGCAACCCCACCGGCCCGGATAGCTGCAACAGCGCAGCCGTGCTTTCCTCCGGCGCATCCAACTCCCACCAGAACTGAAACCCCAGCAGCCCTTCGTAAAACCGCCGCGACGCCGCCCGGTCCCGCACACACAACCCGACATGGTTGAAAACGACCGGCCGCGAACCCATTACGACCTCCCATACCGCGTCAGAACCAAGGGGCCGCTGGCGCCAATCACCACCGTGTCACGCTGAAGACACCCACCAACGCCTTCCTCGACAACCCACGACTGGACGCTCAACACCATCCCCTCCTCCAACACCGCATCGCGCCCAAGCCCGAACCCGATCACCGGCGGCTCAGCTCCCAACCCCAGCCCGTGCGCAAGCACCACCGACGCCGGCCCAACGCCAAGCCTTTCCCAAGCCCGATACAGATCAGCCCCAACCCCGCCTGCACGACAAGCCCCCATCAACGCGTCCATCCCCGCCACGCAACGCTCCCCCAAAGCCGAACCGCCACCACCACCGCCCGAACCCGAACCCGAACCGGCCACAACCGTCCGCGCCAACCCCGCCTCATACCCGGCATACAGCGCCCCCGGCGCCAACACCACCAACTCCCCGTCCCCCACCACCCGATCCGACGGCACGTGACGGAACCCGACGGAGCCACCAGTAGCGAAACACACACTCTCCGACGGCGGCACCGGCGCCCCCAACCGCGCCACATGCTCGGAGTAAACCCCCAGCAATTCCCGTTCCGAAACCCCCGGACCCAAAGCCGAAGCCATAACACTCAACGCTGACTCCGAAATCGCCGCCGCCACTTCAAGACAGGTGATCTCCGCGTCCGTCTTCACCCGTCGACACGCTTCAACCACAACGCCGCCGTCCACCAACTCCGCACTCGGAGCCAACGACTCGATCATCGCCCCGGACGTTGCGGTCAAACCATCCGTCCCGATCCGCCGCGCCTCCCGCAATCCCGCTATCGAAGCCACGGACGCCATGAGATTCGCCGGATTCCAGCTCAGCGGATACAGATCCTCCCGCGCGATCTCCGGCGGCACCCCCTCGTCCCACGTCGACAGCAGATGCACCCGCCCGGTCGAGCGCACCACCACACACACCGGCGCGAATGGCAAAACCCCGGCCCGGCCCAACAACCGAGCACCGCACACGTAGTGCACATTGCCGGCGCCACCGAGAATCAACGCGTCAAGACCAGCAGAGTCCATGCCGGCGAACACCTTTGCCCGCCGCTCCGCCCGCAACCCAGCGAAGTCAACCCGACACGAATCCTCCAAAGACATCACCCCAACCCGCACACCACGGTCCCGCGCCACCGGACTCATGACAAACGCCCGTAAGGCGCATAATCCGAGCCGCTCAACTTCACCCACCCGTTATCCGTCACGGCCACAATGTCTTCCGCGCGATATCCCGCCGACCCCTCATCCCAGATCACCGGCTCGAACACCATCACCATTCCCGGCTCCACCACCAGCCGAGAATCGAACTCCTCGCCCAGGTCCGTCCCGATCAACGGCATCTCCGCGCTGTCGGTCCCCACCCCGTGCGCCAGGTAGAAATGCTCGATCCACGGCCGCACCCCGTCATTGGCCGCCACCGCAACCTTGCACAGATCCAAACCCGACACCCCCGGCCGCAACACGTCCAGGCACGCATCGACCACTTCGCGCCACCGTCCAAACTGGCCACGCTGCACGGCATCCAAAGCCGAACCCACCACCCACGTCCGACCGTAGTCCGACGCATACCCCTCGTACATGATCCCGGCGTCCACCCAGATCACATCGCCATACCGCAGAAAACGATCCGACGTCACCGTCGGATACGCCAAGTCACCGTGCACCGTCCAGGGGCCCGCCGAACGAGAAGGAGCCATCACCTGCCAGATCGGATCGATCCCACCCGCCGACGCCCCCAACTCGAACACCCGCCGCAGAAACGCCGCACTCAAGTCAACCTGCCGAACCCCCGGCCGAAGCAACGCCAGCGCATCCTCCATCGCCAGCTCATTCAGCAACTGCGCGTGCCGAATACACGCCACCTCGTCCACCGTCTTCAACACCCGCGCGGAACCCAACACCCCCGACGCGTCCACCCACTCATAGCCGCTCAGCCCGCGAAACATGGCGTGCGACAAGTGGTCAATGCCCAACCGCGCGCCAGAACCACCGAACAACGAAGCCAACTCCGACGCAAACACCCCGTCGTCCAGATCCGGAAACAACGGCCCGTGCAGAACCACGTCCGAAGGAGCGCCGTCCGCGAACATCGTGAACAGATGCGGCGCCGACTCCCCCGCCACCACCACCGCCACGGGCCGGAACAACGCCGCCGTGTCACCGTCCATCGACGGCGTCAAGGCTCCCGTCGCATACGACACCGCACTGGACCCCAGCAACACCAGCCCGTCCAAGCCGGCAGAAGCCAAACCGGCCTGCAGCCGAGCAAACCGCTCGCGCCGCATGCGAGCCAGATCAGGCAGCGCCGGGACCACCTGCCCGCCGATCGTCGCCCCAGCCGCCCAGTCCTCGATGGCCCCACACCTCCTGCGTAATAATGCAAAGATAGCGTAAAAAGCGCCGCCCGCTCCGCCGCGCACCCCGCCGCCGACCCAGACACACACCCAGCCGCGCACCCCGAGAGGCACCGACCAGTGACAGCCCGGCCCGACATCCCACCCGAGATCATCGTCGACTTCGACCACCACTCCGACGAGTTCAACCTCAACGAACTCGCCATCAACGCCGAGCTCAGGCACAAATGCCCGGTCGCCTGGAACACCAACTACGGCGGCTTCTGGTTTCTTACCAGCTACGACGCGGTGCGCGAAACCGCCCGCGAAGGCGACACTTTCGCGCAGAAATACGAGCCGAACGCCGAAGACGGCATCGACTACCAGGGTGAGATGGGCGTCCCGCGCCCCGACGGCCAACCCGCCCTCGGGATCGGCGAAATCGACGGCCCTTACCACCAGGCCCTGCGACACGCCCTGGCCCCGTTCTTCTCCCCCGGCGCCGTCGACAAACTCCGGCCGTTCATGGAAGAGAAAGCGCACGAGTTCCTCAACCGACACATCACCGAAGGGCACATGGACCTGGTCCTCGACTTCGCCAGCCCCGTCCCGGCCATCCTCACCATGAAGCTGATGGGCCTGCCCTACGACAACTGGCACCTCTACGCCAACCTCTTCCACGCCGTCATGGCCGTCCCCCAGGACAGCCCCGAATACGCCACCGCTATCGCCGCCGTCCCGGAGATGATGCAGGGTGTCCTCGAATACGCCGCCCTGCGGCGAGGCAATCCGAAAGAAGACCTGACCAGCTTCCTCCTCCAGTTCGAGTTCGAGAATCGAAGACTCACCGACGAGCAACTGCTCAACATCATCTGGAACCTCATCGGCGGCGGCGTCGACACCACCACCTCACAAACCGCGCTGACCCTGCTGCACCTGGGCACCCACCCCCAGCTGCGAGACCAACTGAGACACAACCCCGAGCTGTACCGCACCGCCACCGACGAGTTCCTGCGCTACTTCTCCGTCAATCAGCAACTTAGCCGCACCGTCACCAAAGACGTCACGCTCAATGGCCAACACCTGAAAGCGAACGACAAACTCATCATCAGCTGGCTGGCCGCCAACCACGACGAGAATGAGTTCGACCGGCCCGACGAGATCATCCTGGACCGAAACCCGAATCGCCACTTGGCCTTCGGCCTCGGACCCCACCGCTGCATCGGATCGCACCTGGCCAGAACCATGGCCGAGGTGATGGTCAAGGCCGTCCTCGACCGCATTCCCGACTATGCGGTCGAGGAGGACGGTGTTGCCGTCTACCTCGGCAACCCCGCCATGACCGGCCTCGGCACGCTGCCCGTCACCTTCGCCCCGAAGGTGGCCTAGGCCAACGCCTTACGTGGCTTCCGGCGTTTGACCCGAAGCGCCCTGCCGAGCTCCAACAGCCGCGCCACCCCGTCTTCGATCCCCGAGGCGAGCGCGTCGAGGTCGGGGGCGGCGTCGTAGTCACCGGTGATGCCGAAGACGAAATGCTCGGCATAGCTGACCATCGCGATGCCGGTGCGCAACTGCAGCGCGATCGGCGGCACCGGCAGGATCTCCACTACCCGACGGCCCAGCAGCCGTTGTTCAGCACGCGGACCGGGGACATTGGTCGCCAGCGCCACCACGGCCTTCTGCGGCAGATGACTGAGCAGTCGAACGGCCCACGCCGAGAACGCGAATGGCACATTCCCGACCACCGAGAGCATCGCACTGCCGCCTTCGCTCTGACCACTTGCCTTGGCGTGCAGCAGCCGCTTGTGCACCAACTCGAGCTGGGTCACCGGATCGGCCTCGTCGACGGGCAGCAGCGGAAGCATCGCCGACACCTCGTTGTCGGTCATGTTGAAGTGGTTCGTCCCGCGCACCGACACCGGCACCAGCGTGCGCAGCGAGCTGCGTCCGGGCTGCTCCCCGCGGTCCAGCAGCAGTTGCCGGTAGCTGGCGGTGATCGCCGCCAGCGCCACGTCGTTGATCGTCACGTCGAACGCGTCGCCGACCTCGTGCAGATCGGCCAACCGGACCCGGGCCGCCCGATAGCGCCGCCTCGTGGTGACCGAGCCACTCAAGGACGTGTCCGGCGCCGAGGTGAGCATGCTGGCCGTCAGCTCGGCCGCGCCCAGCGCCGCATGTTCGACGGCAGAGGCCGCGCTGAGGGCACCGCGTACCAAGCCACTCATCCAACTAACCGGGTTCAAGCTCACCTTCACGTCCCACCACCGCCGCTCCGGCTCCTGGGCGCCGTGGATGTCGGTGGCGAAGGACTCGCCGCCGCCCTCGTCGCTGAACTTCGCCATCATCTGGGTGGTCGCGATGCCGTCGGCGATGCAGTGGTGCAGCTTGGTCAGCACCGCCCATCGGTCGTCGCTCAAACCCTCGATGATGTAGCACTCCCACAGCGGGCGCTCGCGGTCCAGCCGGCGCTCCATGACATCGGCCACCACGTCGAACAGCTCCACGTCGCCGCCGGGCTGCGGGACCGCCAGCCGGTGCAGGTGCCGCGAGATGTCGAAGTGCGGATCCTGCACCCATTCCGGCGGACCGATGTCGAGCGGGTGAGTCCGCAGCACCTGCGTACAGCGCGGAATCGATTGCACGCGTTCGGCGAACGCCTCGACGAACTCCTCATGGGTGGGCGGCGGCCCCTCGATGATCGACACCCCGCCGATCGCCAGGCTCACGTGTGGATCGGAGTCTTCGACTTCAAGGAATGCGGCGTCGAGGGCAGACAGGTGCTCCATGGCCGCTACTATCCGCCCCAACGGGTGCGCTGGTGAGAGTCAGAAGTCCTCACCTTCCAGGGCCGAACGAAGGATAGATTGATGCCGATGAGCGACATGACAACGCGGTTCGCCGAGATCGTCGGCAGTGAGCACCTGCTCGCCGGTGACGCGGTCCCCGAGGACTACTCCCACGACGAAGAACTGACCCAGTCACCCGTGCGCCCGGCGTACGTCGCCAAACCGGCCAGCTCCGAGGAGGTCGCCCAACTACTCAAGGCGGCATCCGAATCCGGCGTGCCGGTGACGGCCCGCGGGTCCGGGTCCGGCCTGTCGGGTGCCGCGCGCCCCGCAGACGGCGGGCTGCTCATCTCGTTCGAGCGGATGAACAAGGTTCTCGAGGTCGACACCACCAACCAGGTGGCCGTCGTGCAGCCGGGGATCACGCTGACCGAACTCGACGCCGCCACCGACGAGTACGGCCTGCGCTACATGGTCTACCCCGGCGAGCTGTCGGCCAGCGTCGGCGGCAACGTCGGCACCAACGCGGGCGGGATGCGTGCGGTCAAATACGGGGTGTCCCGCCACAACGTGCTCGGCCTGCAGGCGGTGTTGCCGACGGGTGAGATCATCCGCACCGGCGGCAAGATCGCCAAGGTGTCGACAGGCTACGACCTGACACAGCTGATCGTCGGCTCCGAGGGCACGCTGGCGCTGGCCACCGAAGTGACCGTCAAGCTGTACCCGCGCCTGGACCACAGCGCCACGGTGGTCGCCCCGTTCGCCGACTTCGACCAGGTGATGACGGCGGTGCCGGCCGTGCTGGCCGCCGGG
Source organism: Mycobacterium sp. TY814 (assembly GCF_030755175.1). NCBI lineage: Bacteria > Bacillati > Actinomycetota > Actinomycetes > Mycobacteriales > Mycobacteriaceae > Mycobacterium > Mycobacterium sp. TY814. Next base: position 950,640 of record NZ_JAUFRY010000002.1, on the reverse strand, counting down.
CTGGCCCCCTACATCCTCGAGTACATCGACAACCTGACGATGGCCGCGATCATCCACACCCAGAATCTCGAACTGGGTATCCCGGACCGGGTCCGGGACAGCTGCGCGGCGTATCTGGTTGTGGGACTTGAGAACCGGACCTCAGACCGGTTGGACGAGGACGTCGAACGTACCGGCGAGCTGCTGGCCGAGCTGGGTGCCGTGGACGCGTACGTGCTGGAAGGCGGCTCGGCGCGGCGGTTGATCGAGGCGCGCGAGAAGGCCTTCTGGACGGCCAAGGCGATCGGGGCCGACGACATCATCGACACCGTGGTACCGCGTTCGGCGATGCCCAAATTCCTCAGCACGGTGCGGGGTTTGGCTTCGGCGGCCGGCGGTGGCGTGGCTGGCTGCGGGCATGCCGGCGACGGCAATGTGCACCTGGCGATCCTGCTGAAGGATGAGGTGGCCCGCAAGCAGCTGATGACCGACATCTTCGCGCTGGCAATGGAATTGGGTGGGGCGATCTCCGGTGAGCACGGGCTGGGACGGGCCAAGACGCCGTATTACCTGAAACTGGAAGACCCCGCGAAGGTGGCGTTGATGCGGCGGATCAAGGAAAGCTTCGATCCGGCGGGCATCCTCAATCCCGGCGTGGTGTTCGGCGAGTAAACGGTCAGCCACCGAGCGTCTCGATCTCACATCTGGCGCCCGATACTCGCGCGAGGCGTGCGTCGGCGGTGACCAGGGCGACAGCGAGCGTCTCGGCCAGCGCGATGTAAGCGGCATCGTAGGACGTCACGGTATGCCGTAGTTCCCAGATGCGTTGCAGAACTGGTTGATGCGAGCAGCGTCGGATCGGGAGGTCGGACAAATCTTCGACCGCGGCTCTGGCCCTTCGAGCGGTCATCAGTTTCGCGGTGACGTGGCGGCGCCACACCGAAATCACCTCGAGGTCGAAGAGTTCTGGGGCAACCAATATTTCACTCTCGAGCCGTTCCCGAAAACGCTGTCCTTCGTCTCCGTCGTCGCCTAGCGCGACAGCCAAGACACTCGCGTCAACGACGATCACGCTCGGCCCGGATATGTTCGACAGCCGCCCTACTCGACACTCGACCCCCACGTCGTCCGGCCACTCGGTCGAGGACCTCTTCCACCGTCGGCTGATTCGCCTCGGCGATCAACCGACTGCGGAGGTACTCCTGCAAGGACTGGTGAGCGCGCGCCGCGCGTTCCCGCAACACCCGGTGAGTCTCTTCTGGGACATCCTTGATCTGGACGCTCGGCATGGCGCCATTTTGGCGCCACTGGCGCCAAACCGCAATTCAACCTGACCGATGTGACGCCGGCCCCCGTCAACCACCCGCGGCATACCCCAATGCCGGCTCCGCAGAGTCGACGTGACTACCACTCAGAATGGTCAGCATCTGCGGACGAATCTGATAGCGCACCCCGTTCGCCGGATTCACCACGTCGAATCCTCCCGAAGCCCTTACCGCACCACCCAATTCGATATGCGCACCGTCACTGATGCGCTCACCCCGGTAGTAGAAGCTCCCCGACCCACGCTGACACACCACCACCAGTGATTTCGCTGTGCGCAGCACCGCCGCGGGCGGGTTCCCGGGGTCACAGCGCGCCGTGTGCCCGACGAAGCCGAGCCCGTCGGCACCGTCCACGGGCTGAGACAACGACGGGGCCAACGACGTCGTCGGCAAAGCCGACGGCGTCGACGGACCGGACCGGCTGCCGAACGCCAGGAACGCCGCCAACACCGCCGCAATCACCAGCATCAGTGCCGCGAATCCACCCAGCAGCACCGGCAGGCGCCTCCGCACCGGCCGAACCGGGACCGGCGCGGGCGCCGGAGCAGGATACGGACTGTAACCGGTGTCCTCGGGATTCGGATAATCCGTGGGAAATGGACGCGTGCCCGACGGCGGACGCAGCACCGCGCCAGCGGCACGGGCCAAATCACCGGCCGAAACAAACCGTGCCGCAGGCTGTTTGGCCATCCCCTTGGCGATCACCCCGTCGAAGGCCCGGGAAACCCCGCGGCGCATGATGCTCGGCCGCGGTGGCGCGGAGAACAGGTGCGCGCTCATCACCGCAGCGGGTTCAGGAAAGTCGAAAGGCGGCCTGCCCGTGAGACATTCATAGAGCAGACAGGTCAGCGAATAGACGTCGGTCGCCGGCCCGACCCGGTCACCGTTGAACCGCTCCGGCGCCATGTACACATACGACCCGATCGGCAGGCCCACGCCCGTCAAACTCGGATCTCCGCCGCCACGGGCAATGCCGAAGTCGACCAGGTAGGCGAAACCTTCGGCATTGATCAGCACGTTCTCCGGCTTGACGTCGCGATGTACCAGCCCGTCGGCGTGGGCGGCATCCAGCGCTGACGCCACCTGGGCCACCACCGCCACCGCATCGGCAGGGTCCATCGGGCCGCGCGACTGCAACACGTCCCGCAGGCTGCCGCCCTCGACCAGCCGCATGTCGATGAACAGCACGCCCCCGATCGCCCCGAAATCATGCACCGGGATGACGTGCGGTTCCTGCAATCGCGCCGCGATCTGGGATTCCCGGCGGAATCGCTGCTGATATTGCGGATCGGCGGCCAGATCCGGGCGCAACAGCTTCAGCGCCACCATCCGCCCACGCACCGTGTCGAAGGCCCGGTACACCTCGCCCATACCGCCCGTACCCAGCAACGACCGCAGCTCATACGGTCCGAACCGGGTCCCCACACGCGACCCGCCACGCGGCGAAGTCATCTCCCGATCCTTCCACGTAGGCTGCCGTCTATGGCGACCAGCAGCCGTCTCACGGTGGACGACTGGCTACAGGCCGGGTATGCGACAGTGGCCGACGAAGGACTCCACGCTCTCAAACTCGACCGGCTCTGCAGCCGCCTGAACGTCACCAAAGGCAGCTTCTACTGGCATTTCACCGACATGGCGGCCTACCGCCAGGCGCTGATCGAATCCTGGGCCCGGATGAAAGACGACGAACTCCGCGAGATCGAGCAACTCGGCGACGTCGAACCCCGCGAACGGCTGTCGCAGATGATCGCAATGCTCGTCAGGCCGCGGCACTGGACCCTGGAGCGCGCCATGCGCGAGTGGGCGCGCTCCGACGAGAACATCGCCGCCTCCGTCCGCGCCGCCGACGGCCGGCTGTTCAAGCAGGTACGACAAGCCTTCCGCGACTACGGGTTTGGCGCCGACGACGCCGACCTGCGGGCCAGCACCACGTTCGCCGCCGGGATCGGTCTGCTGCATCTGTCCGTAGCGACGCCGGAAAAGCGGCAACGCGACACGTTCCTGGACTTCCTGCTTCGCCCCTGACCATACCAAAAGGTATGGTGTAACGATGACGGTTATCACCGACGATTTCGTCGTCCGCCTGCAACAGCGCGCCCAGGAAGCCGAGCGGCTGCGCCGGCTCCCGGAAGCCACCGTCGACGAGCTGCGCGCATCCGGCTTCACCGAGCTGCTCAAGCCCAAGGGCTACGGCGGCCAACAAGCCGAATTCTCAGCCATTTTCGACCCGGTACGCCGCATGGCACACGGTTGCGCCTCCACCGCCTGGACTGCCGCGTTCTACACCCTGCACACCTGGATGCTGTCCCTGTTCGACGAGCGGGCCCAGGCCGAGGGCTTCGCGGCCCAGCCGTTCCTCGCCGCTGCTCCGCTGGCACCTACCGGCCGCGGCACGCCGGCCGACGGCGGGGTCACCCTGAGTGGACGCTGGTCCTGGGCTACCGGCGTGATGGACGGCAACTGGGCCATCGTCGGCGCCCTCTGCGGCCCCGACGACGCCATCTACCCGGCGCTTGCGCTCCTGCCGGCCGACGACATCGGCATTGTCGACGTCTGGCACACCGACGGCATGTGCGCCACCGGATCCAACGACATCGTCGCCGACGGTGTCTTCGTGCCCGAGCACCGCCTGGTCAAGATCACCGACATCTACGCCGGCACCACACCGGGCGCCAGGCTGCACGACGCGGACGTCTACCGCTGGCCCCTGGTACCCGCACTCGCGCTCACCGCCGCCATGCCGGCCCTCGGCGCCGCCGAACGCGTCGCGGAGATCTACACCCAGCGGCTCAGCGAACGGGTCATCGCCTACGAGGGCACCAGCCAGAAGGACAAGCCCGCAGCGCAGGCGCGCCTCGGCCAGGCCCGCATCAGATTGCGCGCGCTGCACGGCCTACTGCATGACACCACCGACCGCATCGACGACATCTTGGCCAGCGGCAACACCGTGCCCCGCGCGGTGCGCGCCGACGCACGCCTGGCGGCCGCGCACATCGTCAAGGAATCCCGCGGCGTGATCGCCGATCTGCTCGAAGCCTCCGGCGCCAGCGCGCACTTCCTCGAAAACCCCCTGCAGCGGGCCAAGCGCGACGTCGACGTGATCAGCGGGCACGTGATCTTCGACTACGACACCAGCCGAGAGTTGTCCGGCGCCTTGGCAATTGGGCTGAAGATCTCGCCGATCGCCATGGTGTGACGGGCCCCTTATCCCGTCAGCTGTTTCAACAGCGGCACAATGCTGAATAGCCCCGCTACCTGGTTGCCTGTGTTCAGCAAGCCCGAGACCCTGAAGGCGTTGTTGGGACTCAAAGCGCTCGTGACGGCGTTGTTGAAGAAGCCGGACACGACGGCGTCTATGTTCGAGCCACCGCTGGCGGTGTTTCCTACACCCGACATGTTGCCGTTGAACGCTCCGCCGGTGGCCGAATTGAAGAAGCCCGATACGCCGGTGCCGGTATTGCCGAAGCCCGAGTTCGGGCCGGGTTGGTTGGTCACGCTGCCGATGGCGGTGTTGAGGTTGCCGAAGTTCCCGAAGCCGGTATTTGTGTTGCCCGAATTGCCGCTGCCTGTGTTCAGGTTGCCTGAATTCCAGAAGCCGGTGTCGGTGCTGCCCGCATTACCGAAGCCGGTGTCAAACGTGCCCGTGTTAAAGAAGCCGGTGTTCAACGTTCCCGTGTTTCCCAGGCCGAAATTGCCGCTACCGGTATTGCCGAGACCGATGTTGCCGAAGCCGGACTGTCCGATGCCGATACCTTGAATCTTGCCCACATCAGCCAACACGGGGTTGAAGCCCGAGTTGAAGATGCCGACGTTGCCGTCGCCAGAATTGAAGAAGCCGATGTTATGGGTGCCCGAGTTGCCGAAGCCGATGTTGCCGGTCCCAGAGTTCAGGCCGTTAAAAACGAACTGACCGGTCACCGAGTCGTAGTACGCACCCCCGATACCGACCAGCTTGTTACCGGTCAGGCCGAAGCCGACGTTGCCGTTACCGGTGTTGCCGGCGCCAACGTTGAGGTCGCCACGGTTGCCGATGCCGAAGTTTCCGTTGCCGGCGTTGCCCGCGCCGAAGTTGGCACCGGGGTTGGTGCTGGTTAGCGCGTTGCCGGTGTTTCCAAACCCGATGTTGTCGTTGCCCCTGTTGCCACTGCCGAAGTTGTTGTTGCCGAGGTTCCCGCTGCCGATGTTCCCGTTGGCCGTGGTACCCAACCTGCCGTTTCCGCCGCCGAGGTTTCCGCTTCCGGTGTTTCCACTGCCGATGTTGGCGTTGCCGTTGTTGCCGTTGCCGATATTGCCGTTGCTGCCAGGCTTATTGCCGATGCCGACGTTGAACGGCAATGCCTGTAACAGCTGCTCGAACGGGTTCAATCCGGCGGCAGCTGCCGCCGCGCTCGCGTGGTATTCGGTCATGGCGGCGACATCGGCGGCCCACATCGCCTCGTAGTCGAACTCGAAGGCGGCGATCGCCGGTCCGAAGATGCCGAGGAAATTCGAGCGAACCAGCTGCACGAACGCACTGCGGTTGGCTTCCACCAGCAACGGGTGCACCGTCGCTATCTGCGCGGCCTCGAAGGCGCTGACGACCGCTTGGGCCTGCGCCGCCGCACCGGCTGCACTGGCCGACGCCGCGCTCAGCCACCCCGCATACGGCGCGGCCGCGGCGGTCATCGCCGCCGCGGCCGGGCCCTGCCATGCCTGACTGGTCAGGCCTGAAGTCACCGAGGAGAACGAATCCGCCGCCGCGCCCAACTCATCGGCCAACCCGTTCCACGCCGCCGCGGCGCCGACCATCGGCGCGGAACCCGCGCCACTGAACATCAGTAGAGAATTGATCTCAGGCGGCAGCATCGGAAAATTAGCCATGGTTGACCTCCTGACCCGATTCCCGGCCGCCCCGATGCGGCCATGCCCGAGTGGAATCGCGTCGCCCCAGCGCAGATGCTACGAGTACCGGAATGCGGAAATAAGGGACTAAAGGCCCTAAAAGCTTCGCGCGTAATTTCCGGCTAGGAAACTTTGCCGAGCGTCAGCCGGCGAATGGGCGATGGGAATGAAATCCCTAGCGCGAGGGTCTAGGACCGCCCGGCCAACCGATCCACGTCGACCACCTCACCCCGGTTGATGCTCACCCAGTCGCGCCCGTCCAGATATGGGCGCAGGCTGCGACCGATCAGCTCGGCGTCGGCCGGCGTCTTGGGCCGCTGCAATTCGTACACGTGCGGCAGCGAGGCCATGCCCGTGACCACATCCCAGAGCTTCAGCGCGTCCGGCCCGGTCGGCGGGTCGACCAGCACCGGCCCGAACAGACACTGTCCGTGCTCGAAAAACAGTGTGGGAACGCCGTATCCGCTCGCGTCGACGACGCGCTGGTGCTCGGCGCGGACTTCGTCGTGGGTGGAGGGATCGGCCAGCGCGGCATCCAGAATGTCGGCGTCACAGCCGATTTGACCGAGCAGGCGCCGCGCCACGGCAGGGTCGTGCGGCTTGCCGCCGAGGTCGTGCAGTTCATGGCCGACCGCGGCATACCAGCGATCGAGCAGATCCATGTCGGTGCGGCGCAACAACGCCCCGATCCGCATCAGCGACCACCCGTAGGACCACTCCCGCTCCCAGGGATGCTTCTTGCCCTCGACGCGGTTGATCTCTTCCAGGCTGAAGAAGCGCCAGTCGATGGTGATGCCTCGTTGCTCCCGGACATCCCGGATCCACACCGAGGTCTGATACGCGAACGGGCACATCGGATCGAAGTGGAAGTCGACCTTGTTCAGTTCCTCGGTCATCGCGGGACTCCTCTCTGACGACGGGTGGGGACGCAGGCGGCGTGGAACTACCGCACTACTGCACCGTGACGTTCGCGGTGAAGACGCACGTCGGTGCGGCATCCCCCACCACGCTGCCGTAGTTGGCGACGATCGTCGTCTTCCCGGACTTCACCGCCGTGAACGTCCAGACCTCGGTGCCGGGCGCACCCATCCGGTCGGTGTTGCCGCGCAGATATTCGTGGGTGTCCTGCTTCAGCAGCGCGGCGTCGGCGATCTTCGGATCGGCCGTCCAGCGGTATGGCGTGCTGTGATTGGCGCCCAGCGAGATTTTCAGCGTGTCACCGACCGCGAGCGTGACGTCCCGGGTGATCGCGCTTTCTTTGAGCACCTCGTCGATGGAGACCTCGATGGTCTTGGTCGCCGCCTTGCTCGGGCTCGAGCACCCCACCAGCATCAGGAAAGCGGCAAGGATGGCCATGAACTTGACCTTCATCAGTGCACAATAAACCCCCGCTGACCGAGTGTGCGCCGACGGCTTTGCAGGTTCACAGACGGCGCACACACCTGCGAAATCCCGCCGCCACGGCACCCGGATATACCGGCGCACCAGCAAACGGTCCGGTACTTTCAATGCGTGTTTGGCATCATTCGGCCCTGCCGTCATCGGCTCGGCGGCGAACTCACCGCCGCCTGGCGCGCCCAGCTCTGCGGCCTGTGTCTGGCTTTGCGCGACGACTACGGCCAGGCCGCCCGGATCGCAACCAACTACGACGGCCTGATCGTCTCGCTGTTGGTCGAGGCGCAGTCGGCGGCAAAGCCGACGCGCCGCACGGCCGGCCCGTGCCCACTGCGCGGCATGAAGCGTGCCGATGTGGCGACCGGCGAATGCGTGCGACTGGCCGCCGTGGTGTCACTGGCACTGGCCGCGGCCAAGGTCCGCGATCACGTCGACGACCGCGACGGCCTGGTCGGGGTGGCCGCGGTACGCCCCACCGCGCGACGCCTCGCCGAACGCTGGGTGCGCCGCGGCACCGACACCGGACACGAGCTGGGCTTCGACGCCGGTGTGCTGGTCGCCGCGATGGACCGCCAGACCGAGCTGGAAGCCGAAGCCGGCCCCGGCAGCTCACTGCTCACGGTCACCGAACCCACCGAGACCGCGGTCGCTGCCGCCTTCGCGCATACCGCCGTACTGGCCGGACGCCCGGCCAACGAGGCGCCGCTGCGCGAGATCGGCCTGCTCTTCGGCCGCGTGGCGCACCTCCTGGACGCCGTCGAGGATTACCGCGACGACGTGGCACACGGCAAGTGGAACCCGTTGGCCGCCACCGGGACACCGATCGAGGAGGCGCGCACCCTCTGCGACGACGCGGTGCTCGGCATCCAGCTCGCACTCGCCGACGTCGACTTCACCGACGGCCGGCTGCCCACGCGGCTGTTGACCAAAGAGCTCAGGCGCTCGGTCTCGCGCACCTTCAACAACTATCCGAACGGGCCGTCCGGAACGCCGCACGGTCAGCAGGACGGCATCAACTTCGGCGACCAGCCCTTCACCAACTACCCCGGCGAGATCCCGCCCGGTGAGCTTCCGCCCGAAGCGAAGCCCAAACGAGGCTGCTGGGACACCTGCACCGACGCCTGCTGTTGTGAGTGCGAATGCGACTGCTGCTGCGACACCTGCTGCGAGGGCGACAGCTGCTGCTGCGACTGCGGAGACTGCTGCGACTGCAGCTGAAACACCAGCCGCCGCGCCGACGGCGTGACGCTACGCAAGGATGGGACAGGTGTTCGCGCTTGTTCTGATCGTCGCGCTGGTCACCACCGTAGTCCTGGGCACCCTCCTGGGCCGCCGCTTCCGCGTCGGTCCCCCGGTGCTGCTCATCTTCCTCGGCGCACTGCTCGGCCTGATCCCCCGCTTCGCCCACGTCCACATCGAAGGCGAGCTGGTGCTGCTGCTGTTCCTGCCGGCGATCCTGTACTGGGAGAGCCTGAACACCAGCTTCCGGGAGATCAAAGCCAACATGCGGGTCATCGTGATGACCAGCATCGGCCTGGTCATCGCCACCGCATTCGCGGTGTCCTGGGCCGCCCGCGCGATGGGCATGGAATCGCACGCGGCCGCGGTGCTGGGCGCCGTGCTGTCCCCGACCGACGCCGCCGCCGTCGCCGGCCTGGCGAAGAAACTGCCGCGCCGCTCGCTGACCGTGCTGCGCGGCGAGAGCCTCATCAACGACGGCACCGCACTGGTGCTGTTCGGCGTCACCGTGTCGGTGGCCGTCGGCGGCAGCGAGGTCGGACCGCTGGCCCTCACCCTGCGATTCGTCTACTCCTACCTGGGCGGCATCCTGGCCGGGCTGATCGTCGGCGGACTGGTGACGCTGCTGCGGCGCCGCATCGACGCGCCCCTGGAAGAGGGCGCGCTGAGCCTGCTGACACCGTTCGCGGCGTTCCTGCTGGCCGAGTCGACCCACTGCAGCGGCGTGGTCGCGGTGCTGGTGTCGGCGCTGATGCTCACGTATGTCAGCCCGCGCGTCATCCGGGCCCGCTCGCGACTGCAGTCGTTCGCCTTCTGGGACATCACCACGTTCCTGCTCAACGGTTCGCTGTGGGTGTTCGTCGGCGTCCAGATCCCCAACGCCATGCGCGGGATCGCCGACGTGCACGGCGGAATCCGGCACGCCTTCTACCTCGCTCTGGTGGTGTGCGGCGTGGTGATCGCGACACGGTTTCTCTGGGTCGAACTCACCACCATGCTGGGGCTGGCCATCGACAGAACCACCAACCGGCCCACCCGGCACGTCCCCTTCCGGCAGCGCAGCGTCACCAGCTGGGCCGGCTTCCGCGGGGCGGTCTCCCTGGCCGCGGCGCTGGCGGTCCCGCTGGAAACGCACAGCGGCGCCCCGTTCCCGGATCGCAACCTGATCATCTTCGTCGTCTCGGTGGTGATCCTGGTGACCGTCCTGATGCAGGGCAGCACGCTGCCGCTGGTGGTCCGGTGGGCACAGCTGCCCGAAGACGTGGCCCGCGCCGAGGAGGTGCAACTGGCCCGCACCCGCGGCGCCGAAATCGCGCTGGAGGCACTGCCGGAGGTCGCGGCCGAGGTCGGCATCGGCCCCAAGCTGATGGCCCGCCTGCAGAAGGAGTACGAGGAGAAGGCCCGGCTGGCCGAAGCCGACGGCGACGACTCCGACGACAGCAATCACCTCACCGAGGCCCGGGACAAGATCCGCGAGGTGCACCTGCGCGTCCTGGAGCGCAAACGCCAAGCCATCACCGAACTGCGTAACCAGCGGCGCATCGACGACATCGTGCTGCGGGAGATCCAGGAGACCATGGACCTCGAAGAGGTGCGGCTGCTCGGTCCCGCCGACGTCGACTAGGGGTCACCGCATGGCCGACGAACAAGTAGCGTCGCCTGGGTGACTCCCGTGCGCAGCGCCCAGAAGATCGTCGATGTGCTGGCCGCGCAGGGCGTGCGGCACATCTTCGGGGTACCGGGCGCCAAGATCGACGCCGTCTATGACGCGCTGCTCGACGGCGGACCCGAGGTGGTGGTGTGCCGGCACGAGCAGAACGCCGCCTTCATGGCCGCGGCGGTCGGCCGCCTCACCGGCGTCCCCGGCGTCGTCCTGGTGACCTCCGGGCCGGGCACCGCCAACCTGGCCACCGGCCTGCTCACCGCCAACACCGAACAGGATCCGGTGGTGGCGCTGTGTGGCGCGGTGCAGCGAGAGGACCGGCTCAAGCGCACCCACCAGTCGATGGACGCCGCGGCGCTGTTGCGCACGGTCACCAAGTTCACCGGTGAGATCGACCATCCCGACAACGCCGCCGAGGCCACCGTCGCGGCGTTCCGCGCGGCGCTGACCGAACCCTGTGGCGCCGCCGCGGTGGTCCTGCCCTCCGACGTGCTGGCCGCCCCAACCACCGCGGGCATCACCGCGGCGCTGCCGATCCCGCGATTGGCCGCGGCGCCGGCTGATCTCGTGGCACGCGCAGCCGAACTGATCCGCACCGCACAGCGCCCCGCGCTGCTGGTGGGCATCCGCGGCGCCGATCCCGAAAGCTGCACGGCGCTAAGGGCTTTGGTGGCCGCGACCGGGTTGCCCGTAGTGGAGACGTTTCAGGCCGCCGGTGTCATCTCCCGCGAACTCGAAGACCACTTCCTGGGCCGAGTGGGCCTGTTCCGCAACCAGCCCGGCGACGTCATCGTGGCGCATGCCGACGTCATCGTCACCATCGGTTACGACGCGGTGGAATACGACCCGGCGTTGTGGAACGACCACGTCGATCGACCGATCGTGCACATCGACTCGGTACCCGCCGACGTCGACAACCACTACCAGCCGACGGTGGAACTGCGCGGTGACATCGCGGCGACACTGACCGCACTGACGGACTCACTCACCGGGCTCGCCCCGACCCCCGACTACCAGGCGGAGATCGACGCTCAGCGAAAAGCGTTGACCGACATCGACGAAACCGCGCGCAACCAGCCGCCGGACGGCCCGGGACTGAACCCGGTGGCCGTCGTGTTGCGGCTGCGCGAGGAACTCGACGACACCGCGACCATCGCCTGCGACATCGGTTCGGTCTACATCTACCTGGCGCGGCACTTCCGGGTGTACCAGCCGCGCCGGTTGCTGTTCTCCAACGGTCAGCAGACACTCGGAGTCGCTCTGCCCTGGGCCATGGCCGCCTGCCTGGTGCGGCCGGGCACTCCCGTCGTGTCGGTGTCCGGGGACGGGGGCTTCCTGTTCTCCGCGCAGGAGCTCGCGACCGCCGCCCGGCTCGGATTGACGTTCACCCACATCATCTTTCGCGACAACAGCTACGACATGGTGGGCTTTCAGGAGGAGCTCAAGTACGGCCGCAAATCCGGGGTGCAGCTCGGTGATTACGACGTCGTCTCCTATGCGAAGGCGTTCGGCGCACACGGCTACCGGGTGGGCAGCCTCGAGGAATTCGGCGCGGTGCTGCGACAGGCGCTGGCCGAACCGGGGCCGTCGCTGATCGATGTCCCCGTCGACTACAGCCACAACGTCGACCTCGCCGCGCACCTACACGACGACACATTCGAATGAGCACCGCGCAGGAGCACTTCCGCCGGTGGGCGGCGCGGCTCATCGGGCACCAGTCCGAGGTCTACCAGTACTCCACCATCAGCGCCCTGCTCGACGGCGTGTACGACGGCGACGCCACGGTGGCCGACATCCTGCAGCACGGCGACTTCGGGCTCGGCACGTTCAACCACCTCGACGGCGAGATGGTGATCCTCGACGGTATGTGCTACCGGCTGCGCGCCGACGGAACCGCCACGCGCGCAGCACAAACCGACCGCACCCCGTTCGCGGCCGTCACCCGCTTCCACCGTGACTTCGCGATCGCCATCAACGCCCGCACCGAACGCGCCGCGGTGATCGCCGCCATCGACCAGCGGATCACCAGCCCCAACCTCATCTACGCCGTCAAAGTCACCGGCCACTTCGCCGACCTGCACACCCGCACCGTCATGGAGCAGGAGAAGCCGTATCCGCCGCTGACGCAGGCGACCGAGGGACAGGCCGAAACCCGGTTCACCGACATCTCGGGCACCCTGGTCGGGTTTCGCACCCCCGACTTCGAACAAGGCATTGCCGTCGCGGGCTATCACCTGCACTTCCTTAACGACGACCGCACCGCCGGCGGCCACGTCCTGGACTTCACGCTTCAGCGCGGCGAGGTCGCCGTCAGCGGCGCCTCACAATTGCACTTGAGCCTGCCGACCTCGGGCGCATTCCTGCAGGCGCGACTGAACGCAGAAGACATGGGCGAGCAGATCACGAAAGCCGAAGGCGGCTAACCCGTACTGCACGGAAGTCGTTTGATCCCATGGAAGAACGACGACCGCAGCCGGTCGGGCTCACCGGTCACCGTCAGGCCCGGCACGTTCGGATACAACTCCTCGAGCATCACCCGCATCTCCAGCCGGGCCAGTTGCGCCCCCAGGCAGAAGTGCACTCCCCCACCGCCGAACGCCGCGTGCCCGGCATCCGGGCGGGTGACGTCGAATTCGCCGGCCCGATCAAACACCTCCTCATCCCGGTTGGCCGACAGGTAGTGCATCAGCACCCAGTCGCCCTCGGGAATGCGCCGGCCGCGGATCTCGACGTCGCGGGTGACGGTGCGGCGGAAGTGCATCACCGGACTCGCCCAGCGCAGCAGTTCCTCGACCGCCGGCTTGACCGCCTCCGGATCGCGGGCCAGCAGCGCCTGCTGATCGGGATGCTGCGACAACGCCAAAATGCCGTGGCTCAACGTGTTTCGGGTGGTCTCGTTGCCGGCGATAGCCAGCAGCAGGAAGAACTCGTTGAGCTGATCGCGGTTGAGTTTCTGCCCGTCCACCTCGGCGGCGAGCAACGCCGACAGGATGTCGTCGGTGAGACCGTGCGTGCGGCGGTGCTTGACCAGTTCGCCGCAATAGCGGAACATCTCGGCCGCGGCCTGCCCGAGGGCTTCCGGAGTGGGGGCATAGTCGGGATCTTCGATGCCCAACGTCCCGATCGCGTTGCTCCACCGGAAAACCTCCATGCGGTCCTCGGCGGGCACCCCGAGCACGTCGGCGATCACTTGCAGCGACATCTCCGCGGAAATGTCGGGAACCGCATCGAATTCGCCCTTCTCGGTGATGTCGGCGACGATGTTACGGGCGACCTGGCGCATGTGCGGCTCCAGCCGCAATACATTGCGCGCGGTGAAACCCTGGTTGATCAGCTTGCGATAGTGCACGTGCCGCGGCGGGTCGATGCCCGGCAGCATCGCCGAGGTGGGACCGGCCCCCACCTCGACCAGCGTGTTGCCCCTGCTGCTGCTGAAGGTGTCGGTGTCGCGGCTGACCAGCCGCACGTCGGCATGCCGGGTCAACAGCCACGCCCGGGGCAGGCCGGACATCTGCACCGGGTGCACCGGCGCATCCGCACGCAACCTGGCCATCGCGTCGAACGGGGCGCCGGTGACGAAGGTGTCGGGGTTCAGCAACGCCGCGGCGTCGCGGTCGGCCTGCGTCTGCTGGTTCTCGACCACCAGCGAACCCAGCTTCGGAACGGTCATGACTCCCCCTCGGATGCCTTGATACCGGCGATGATCACGTCCAGCCCGGCCCGAAAACGCCTGGTGGAATTGGCTTTACCGCGGGCTTCGTCCAGACTGACCGAGCCCAGCAGGTAGGTGTAGAGCACCGTGTGCGCCGCCGCGGCAACGGCTTTGGACACCCCGGCTTCGGCCAGCAGCGAACGGCTGAGCCGGTCCAGGCGGCGGGCGCGCTCCCCGCCGCCGCGGGTCTGCAGGATGCCGGCGATGCCCGGCACATCGAGCATGACTTCGCGCGCCGCGCAGTACAGTTCGGCCAGCCTGATATCCCACGGGCCGGTATCGGGCACCGGGATGCCGGCCAGCACGGATTCCGCGAGCAGGTCCAGCGCGGCCTGTTTTCCGGGCACATGGTAGTAGACCGACGGTACCGCGGCGCCGAGTTCGGCGGCCAGTTCCCGCATCGTCACCTGTTGCACGCCGACCCGACGCGCCAGTGCGTGCAGCGAGGACACCACCTGAGTGCGGTCGAGTTCGCCGTATGCGCGCCGCGCCGTCATTCGAGCCATGTTCGAATCAATTCGAGCACTGTTAGAATCTAGCGCGATGAGCGCCGCGACCGCAAAGTTATCCGTCTCCACACCGGTGGTGACGATGTTCCCCGGGGTGAGTGCCGACTGGGAGATCGACGCGTCGATCGAGGACATCGCGCGGGTTGCCGAGGAGGCCGACCGGCTCGGTTATCACCATCTGACCTGTAGCGAACACATCGCACTGCCCGCCGCGGAGCAGGCCCGCCGCGGCGCGCGCTACTGGGATCCGCTGGCCACCTTCGGTTATCTGGCGGCCCGCACCCAGCGAATCCGGTTGGCCACCAACGTGTTGGTGCTGGGCTACCACCACCCGCTGGAGATCGCGAAGCGCTACGGCACGCTGGACAAGGTCAGCAACGGCAGGCTCATCCTGGGGGTCGGCGTCGGGTCGTTGAAAGAGGAGTTCGACCTGATCGGTGCCCCGTTCGAGGACCGCGGAACGCGGGGTGACGACGCGTTGCGGGCGCTGCGCGCGGCCCTGTCGGTGGCCGAGCCCGCCTACCATGGCGAGTTCTACTCATTCGACGGCATGGTCGTCGACCCGTGTGCGGTGCAACCGCGGGTGCCGCTGTGGATCGGCGGCCGCACGCTGCGGTCATTGCGGCGGGCCGTCACCCTGGCCGACGGCTGGGCGCCGTTCAACGTGAGCCTGCCGCAGGCGCGAGAATGGCTGGGCAGCTGCGACCTTCCCCCGGATTTCGAGGTGGTACTGGGACCCGCGCACCGGCTGGATCCCATAGGCGAACCCGACCGCGCCCGAGAACTGATCGCCGAGACCGTCGCCCACGGCGCCACCATCGTCAGCGCCACCTTCCGCCACGACTCGCTGCAGCACTACCTGGAGAACCTGCAGGCACTCGCGGAACTGAACGCCGGATGAACCGGGTCAGGGCGGGGATCTTCAGCCTCACCGCCGCGGCGCCGGCCGACGACGGATACCTGCGCTGGCACCTGCTGGACCACATGCCCGAGCAGTTCCAGCTGCCCGGCATCGTGCACGCGCTGCGCTGGATCGCCGACGGCGACTACCCCGCCCACCGCATCGCGGCACACGGCCCGCTCGGCGACATCGGCAATGTCGTGCACTATCTCGTCGGCGAACCCGTCGCGGACACGCTGGCCGATTTCGTCGAACTCGGCCGCGTGCTACGGGAGAACGGGCGGATGCCCACCATGCGGCCGTTGCTGCAGATCTCCGGCCTTCGCCTGCTGCAATGGGATTCGGCGCCACCGGCGCTGGTGTCGGCGGAGGTGGTACCGTTCCGGCCGCACCGCGGCGTGCTGTTGATCCTGGAAGAACCCGCGGAGCCCGCCGGCGGGCGAACCGATGCCTGGCTCAGGTCGTTGCGGGCCGAGCACAGTCCGGCGCTGCTCGCCTGCGCCGGTGTGGCCGGAGTCTGGACGTTCGGCTCGGTCTGCGCCCCAGCCCCGCGTGGGTGGCGCACCGATCCGCACTACGTCACCGTCGTCTATCTCGACGACGACCCCCTGACCGTCAGCGCGGCGCTCGCGCCGGTCGTCGAGCAGCGGTGGGAATCGGGGGTGGTGCGGCCACTGTTCGCCGGCCCGTTGCGCAGCATGATCCGCTGGGACGCCTGGCCCGCCTAGAGCGCACCGGCCTCCCAGGTGCCCGGCGGATAAGGCGGAACCGTGCCGGCGTAGACCCCGTCGGTCACCGTGCACAGGGCGTCGGAAATGGTTCCGGCATCGGCCAATACGGTGGGCGAACCGCCGGGCGTGACCCGGGCGACGACAGCCTGCCAGAAGTAGCCGATTCCGCCGTGTTCGTACCAGACGAACCAGTCACTGCCGCGGTGGCCGGCGCGAATCAGGCGGCGAAACGGCAGGTTCGGGTCGTTGACCGCATCGGTGCTGTTGAACGGCGCACCGATATCAGCGATCGGCGGCAGCAGGCCGCGCAATTCGGCCGGCAGCTCGGACACGTGTTGCACCTCCTGCACGGCGGTGGCGAGCGTGCACTTCGGGTTGGGCACGGCACCGGCCGGGGTTGCCGTCGCGAGACCGCAGGCCAGCGCACCCGCAGCCCAGCACGGGAGGAACCGTCGCACCATCAGTCGAGGATAGGGTGAACGCGGTCGAGGATAGGGTGAACGCGTGAATGCGCGCGACGAGGTTCTGATCACCGCCGCCGAGCTCGCCCGGCTGATCGAGTCCGGGCAACCCGTGACGATCCTGGATGTGCGGTGGCGGCTCGACACTCCGGACGGGCGGCCCGCATACCTGGAGGGCCACATTCCCGGGGCGGTGTACGTCTCGCTGGACGACGATCTCAGCGATCATTCGGTGACCGGGCGGGGCCGCCATCCGCTGCCTTCCGGTGGCCGGCTGCAGGACGCGTTGCGGCGCTGGGGAGTTCGCGAGGACCACGCCGTCGTGGTTTATGACGACTGGAATCGCGCCGGTTCGGCGCGGGCGTGGTGGGTGCTGAGGGCGGCAGGCCTTCGCACCGTGCGCATGCTGGACGGCGGGCTGGCGGCGTGGCTGTCGACGGGCGGCGAGCTGCAGACCGGTGACGTCGACCCGGAACCGGGCAACGTGACGGTGCGGCATGCGGATCTGTATGCCGGTGCGCAGCCGGCACTCACGGCGGAGCAGACCGGGAACGTGCTGCTGTTCGACGCCCGTGCGCCGGAGCGCTACCGCGGCGAGGTCGAGCCCCTCGACCCTGTCGCCGGACACATACCCGGCGCTCGGAACCTCCCGTTCGGGACGCTGCTCGCGCCGGACGGGACGCTGATCGTCGACGATCAGCTGCTGCCCGACGGGGAGGTCGGCACCTACTGCGGCTCCGGCGTCACCGCTGCCGTAGTGGTCGCGGCGTTCGCGGCCGCGGGCCGGCAGGTCGCGCTGTATCCCGGATCCTGGTCGGAATGGAGTTCGGATCCCTCCCGGCCGGTCGCCCGCGGAGACGAATAGTCGCTGCGAGACGGGCAGCCAACCGCCATCAGGCACACTGGCCTTCGCCTCTGATGCCAACCGGCTGGCCGCCTTCCAGCACCAAACCGCGTCACGGGCCCGCCCAGCTCGCCATGAACGCTTCCACCACCCGCGCCGCGTTCTCCGCGGCGATCTGCTTGTAGAAGAAGAACTGAAACGGAAATCCCGGAAGCCCCAGCGGGTCCCCCGGCCCATCCGACATCCCACGAATTCCCAGGAACGGCACCCCATGTGCGGTCGCGACCGCCAGCGACGCGGCCGTCTCCTGGTCCACCGCATCGTAGGCCGGATTGTCCGCGGTCTGAATGTTGAGGTTGCTGAGCAAACCCTTGGCCAGCCACGGGCCGATGGCCTGAAAGAAGTTGCCGCTGTACAACAATGAGCGGCCGGGTGGGCTGCAGGGCTGGCAACCGAAGACGTCGCCGGCGTTGGGGACGCATGGGAACGCCTGACCGTTGTTCGCGTCGTGGCTGTACCCGTTGCCGCCGACGAACAACTGCGGCTGACGCCCCAGATCATTGAGCTTCACGGTCGGGACGTGCCGGCACAGGCACATCGGGTTGCCCAGATTGTTGACGCTGCTGAGTTGGACGGTCAGCGTCTGGGCCGCCGCCAGCATCGCGGGGTCGACGGGCTGGTAGGTGGCGCCGTTGTCGAGCGTCCACTGCGCCGGCACGGCCACGTCGCCGACACTGGTCCGGCCGGCGCCGCCCGCGACGCCGGAAAAGATCACTGCCTCAACGGAGGTGCCCGAGGCGCAGGTGAAGCGGCTCAGCGCGGCCTCGGTGACGGCCGTCGCATTTACCAGCCCGATCCGGGTCATCGCCACCAGCACCTTCTTGCCGGCGATCGAACCGCGGTAGTAGTACTGCCGGTCATACACGGCAACGGGATTGGGCTCGAGCAAGGTGTGGGACAACACCGCGTCGGCTTCGGCCGGAAACGCCGACAGCACCAGCGTCCGCTGCTCGCAGCTCGAGGTCACCACGGTCCGCACACCCCCGGGATCCGCCGTCGCCAGCCCGCCTCCCAGACCCAGCGCGACGGCCACCACCAGAGCAGCGCGGAACCGTTTGAGCACGATCCCCCTATCTCGCGGGCGCGGCTGAAGTAATCGACGAACGATTTTCGCGCGACCCGGCCGATAGTTGGAGATTCGTTATCGCATTCTTTGACTAGCGATTTCATGTCGTTACACCAGTGCGGTACCGCACCGGCGGCGGCTCCGGAAGGCGAACTGCGCGAAAGCTGAACGTGCCGATCAGATTCCACGACTGGTGCCCCTTCTCACAGCAGCGGACGAAGCTCGAGCGCCGATGACGGCTTCTCCGCCATCCAGTATGTGATGGCCATCGTGTCCGCGCTCGTCAGAAAACCGATACCTTCGTAAACCACCTCACCGATGGCCACTGGGAGCCTTACGTTCTCGGGACGGTGCCGCCAGGTCAGTCGATATCCTTCGCCGGTCCGCTGGATCTGCAGATCGAGGTCGCCGGTGAGTTTGCCTGCGTCGTCGACGTATTGGATGCGATAGAGGCCGGCGAAGCTGTCGGAACCGCTGGTGGCTTCCCCTCTGGCACGACCGGAGCCGAGCGCGCGGGAACCCGCGGTGAGGTAGCGGGCGGTGAGCACACCGGGTTTTCCGGCGCTGATCCGGTATTCGGCAAGCCCGATCACCCGCGTGTTGAACATGCCCAGCATGGTAAGCAGCAGCAATCGCGGGCGGGAATACTATGCTCACCCGATGGCGAAACGGCGGAGTTTGGCGGTCCTCGGGTTCGTACTCATTGTGGCCGCGTGCACCACGTCACCGAAGCAACCCGCCGCGACGAGTGCCCCCGTACCGCCAGACCCCTTAGCCGGCGTCACGGTTCCCAATGCCTTCACGCCGTTGACGGTCGCCCCGATCAGCCGGCCGACCTTCCCCTTCCCGGGCACCGACGACAAATACCACCTGGCATTCGACATGCAGGTCACCAACTCCAGCGCGCAGCCGGCCACGCTGAACGCCGTCGATGTGGTCGACGGGCGCGACCCCAACAAGGTGCTCGCGTCGTTCTCCGGGAACCAATTGGTCGATCCCGCCTGCAATTACGGCAACTGCAACCGGTTGCGCGTGCTACCGGCCGTTCCCGCGCCCGATTTCACCATCGCTCCGGGCACGTCGCGTTCGCTGCTCATCGACTTCCGGCAGGACAACCTGTCCGACTTCCCCAAGGCCGTGATGCTGCGCTTCCACGGCAACGGCGTGGCGAACCCGGCATCGAAGGAGCCGGGCCCCTTCGACACCACGGGTACGCCGTTCAACATCTCCGCCGGCACGCCACGCGTCATCGCGTCACCGCTGAAAGGCAATAACTGGGTGGCGTTCAACGGCTGCTGCGACCCCGGCTGGGCGCACCGCGACGCCATCCTTCCGCTGAACATGAAGCTGAACAACAGCCAGCGCTTCGCGATCGACTGGATGCGCATGAACGACCAGGGCAACTTCTACGCCGGCGACCGGACCAAGAACGAGAGCTTCATCGACTACGGGTCGGCGATCTACGCCGTCGCCGACGGCACCGTCGTCTCCACGCTCGACAACGTCGAAGCCAATGTGCCCGGCATCCTGCCGGCCTCCGACCCCGTCCTGGCCGCCAAGCTCACCGTCGACAACGTCGACGGCAACCACATCATTCTCGACATCGGCGACGGCCTGTACGCCATGTACGCCCACCTCATCCAGGGCTCGCTGCTGGTCAAACCCGGCGACAAGGTCAAGAAGGGCCAGCAGATCGCCAAACTGGGCAACACCGGCAACTCCAACGCACCGCATCTGCACTTCCAGCTGATGAACGGACCCTCGCTGTTCGAGGCCGACGGGCAGCCCTACGTCATGGAGGGTTTCAGCTACCAGGGCCAGGTCAACTCAGCACAGGTGTGGAGTGCCGACAACTACCTCAGCGGCTCGTTCTTCGGCCCGGACATGCTGCCAAGCCCTCAGCTCAAGGGCAACCAGTTGCCGCTGCTGCTGGCCGTTGTGACGTTCCCGAATTCCTAGAAAGGCCACAGCCATGGACATTTTCGTCGAATGGAACAACGGTGGAACGGAATTGCGCTGGCGCTCAACCACTGAAGCCAACGACGGGCAATCCGTCACGGTGTTCCTGCGGCGCTACGGCACTCCTGGCAAGCCGGCGCTGGTGTGCGTGCACGGCTTTCCGACATCCAGCATCGACTATTTCCCGTTGGCGCGTGAGCTCAAGGACGAGTTCGAGATCTTCGCGCTGGACTTTCCCGGTTACGGCGTATCCGACAAGCCGCCCGAACCCTACGTCTATTCGCTATACGATGACGCGCGTCTGCTCGTCCACGCCATCACCGAGGTGTGGAAACTGACCGACTACCGCATGATCACCCATGACCGGGGCTGCAGCGTCGGCATGATCGCGATCGGCATGCTGGCCGAAAAATCCTCACTGCCAGAAGATCTGATCATCACCAACGGCAACATCTACCTGCCGCTGTCCAACCTCACCGCCTTCCAGACCGCGCTGCTCAACGGCAAGACGGGCCGGGCGACCGCCGCCGAGACGACGCCGGAATTGCTGGCCGCCGGGCTGGGGTTCACCACGTTCATGCCCCGGCGCACGCCGGAAAATCCCGAGATCGCGGCGCTGGCAAAGTGTTTCGCGTTCAACGACGGCATGCGGGTGCTGCCGGACACGATCCAGTATCTGCATGAGCGGGCAGCCGATGAGAAACGTTGGCTCGAGGCGCTGTCCACACTGCCGGTGAATGTCACGCTGGTGTGGGGACTGCACGATGCGGTGGCACCGTTGCGGGTGGCGAACCATGTCTGGCACACCTACCTGCGGGGCATGTCGGGCCGAAGCCGTTACTGGGTGGTGCCCGGTGCCGACCACTATCTGCAGTGTGACGCACCCGCAGAGCTGGCCCAGATCGTGCGGCTCACCGCCCAGGGTGCCAGCATCGCGTTGCAGTTGCAGACTCTCGGCGACCGGCCCGAGGGCGCGGTCCTGGTGGACCAATCCTAGATCGAAACCGAGCCGCCGCGCTGAGCCGGTCCGCGGCGATCAGTTCGCCGAGACGACTTTCTGCGCGACGGCGGACAGGCTTTGATGCAGCGGCACAACCACCGCGGTGAGTTTCGGGGTGTCGCGCTCACGCAGATCCGGCGTGTAGATGCGGTAGCCGCCCAGCGCCGCCGGATCGCGATAGTGCCCGAGCATGGCCAGGACATCCTGGAATTGCTGGTCGATCTGCTGAACCAGACTGCTGTCAATCCGATCCAGCCCCGGCCGCAGCAGCGAGTATGCGTGCTGCGAGCCTTCGACATTGGCGGCGAAATCGACCAAATCGAGGTGGCTGAACGCTTCCTCCTGCCCGGTGATCTTGGTGTTGTACACATCCTCGATCAGATCGGCCGCGCCGTTGGCCAGATCCTCGGGCCGGAACTGCAGCGTGGTCGCAGTGGTGGTCAACGTCCCGATGTTGCTGACCAATTCGGTGCTGAGCGCCTTGGTGCCGGCAGTGATCGCACCGGCCTGCCAAAGGTCGCGTTCAATGGCGTGAAAGCCTTTCCAGCCGACCTTGGGATCGACCGGAGTCGCCTCCTGCATGTCGATCAGGTAGTCGAGATTTCCGGCGTTGTCACCGACGGTGAACCCCGGCAGCAGATAGCCGTCCACACTGGACTGCACCCGCTCATAGAACGGTCGCGCCTGCGCGTAGGCGGCTTTGGCGTTCTCGACGTTGCCCGACTGCACGGCCGCGTCCAGCGCCCGCACGGCGTCGTTGAGCTGAGTCATCTGGTTGACCACATACGGCGCGAAGTCTTTGGCGCCCTTGGCGAACATCGCTGCCACCGGGCCGTCGGCCGGTGCCGGCGCGCGCCCCGTCACGGTCAGCGTCTGGTATTCGATGTCCGCTCCAGGGCAGAAGATCTGGTAGGCACCGCCGTCCAGGGTGACCGTGAACGAGACCGGGTCCTCGCCAGGGTCCAGGCTTTCCTTCTCGCCGATGACGCGCTGGTCTTTGAGCAACTCCACGTGTGAGATGCCCACCGCACTCGCGTTGGACACGGTGAAGGTCACCGGGCCGGCCGGCACGGTGGTGGTGTCCAGCACGCAACGATTTCCGCCGCCGCTGTTGGTCATCGTCACTCTGACGGCGTTGCTGGTCCTCGGCGCCTGGTTGTCCGGGTGACCGCACCCGACGGCCGCAGCGGCGAGCGCCACGACGAGGGCAGGCAACCGGTTGGCGGACACCGGCCGACACTACCCCGTGCGGACAGGCAGTTTCGCCCAGCCACGCACACTGCTGGTGTGCGCCTTGACGGCATTGGCGTAATCGACGTCCCAGTCCGGCCAGCGCTTGATGACCTCTTCGAGCGCCACCCGGGCCTGCATGCGGGCCAGCGCCGAGCCCAGGCAGAAGTGCAGGCCGTGCCCGAAGCTCAGATGCGCGGCGCCGCGATGGATGTCGAACCGTTCGCCGTCGACGTACTTGCGCTCGTCGCGATTGGCCGACCCGTTGAGCAGCAACATGATCGAGCCCTCGGGAATCACGGTGCCGTAGCACTCGACATCGTGGGCCACATGCCGCGCCTGTACCGGCGACGGCGCCTCGTAGCGCAGCACTTCTTCGATGGCTTTCGGGATCAGCGACGGATTCGCCACGATCTCGCGGCGCTGGTCGGGGTGCTCGGCGAGCAGCTGGCCGATGAAGCCGATGAGTCGGGTCGTCGTCTCGTTGCCGGCGCCGGCGATCATGCTGGTGTACATCAACACCTCGGTGCGATCTAGGCGCCGGGTTGTGCCGTTGTCCTCGACCTCGGCGTTGAGCAGCTGTGTCATCAGGTCGTCGGAGGGATGCTCGGTACGCCAGTCGATGTAGTCGGAGAACACCTCGTAGCTCTTCTCGAACAGGTCGTCGTCGACCGCCCGGAACGTTCCTTCGGTGAGGTTGATGGCGCGCCCACCGCGATCCCGGATGTGCGCCTGGTTCTCCTCCGGAATACCGAGCAGGTAGCCGATGGTGCGCATGGGGATCGTCGAGCCCAGGTTCTCGATGAAGTCGAACCGGCCGGAACCCACCAGCGGGTCCAGCGCCCGCACGCAGAAATCCCGGGTCAGCGGCTCGATCGCCTCCATCCGCCGCGGCGTGAAAACCCTTGACAACAAACGGCGATGCAAGTCGTGCAGCGGCGGGTCCTCGAACAGGATCACCCCGGGAGGCACCTGTATTCCGCTCATGATGATGTCCATGGTGGTGCCGCGGCCCGAGCGGTAGGTCTCCCAGTTCGTCAGCTGCGGGGCGACGTCCTCGTACCGGCTCAGCGCGTAGAAGTTGTATTTCTCGTTGTAATACAAGGGGGCTTCGTCACGCATCCGCTTCCAGATCGGGTACGGATTGTCGTCGATCTCGAAATCAAAAGGGTCGTAGTAGATCTCGGTGGTGCTAGCCCCAGTCATCAATCACCCGTTCCTGTTCGACAGCAATTCGCCGAGCGTGCTGTCCGCAGGCTCGGCGGCCTCGGGCAGCACGACCTCGCCAACCCGCTTCAAATAGGGCCACGCGATCTCCGGCGGCAGCCCGCCGCACAGCGGTGACATCGCGAGCATCTTGCCGGCGCGCACCCGCGAAACAGCCTCCGGCACTGAGTAGATCACGTGCGAGGCGGCGGCCTCACGCAACTCGTCCACGGTATCGACGTGAGTGAAGCCGGCCGAGACCTCGTTGCCGGGATTCCATGCCGCGTAGGTGCGTGCGTCGTGCAACAGATACTCGCCCAGCTCCGCCCACGCTTCGTCGACGTCGTCGGCGACGAAGCACACCGACGGGGTGCTGCGGTCGGGAAAGAACGCCGGCCCCGGCTCGTAGCCGTGCTTGCGGCTGGCGTTTTCGTAGGCTTCGCGCATCCCCGGCAGATTCGCATTGGCCAGCATGCCCAGCCCGTACCGCCCCGCGCGCCGGGCCGCGGCCAGACTGCCACCGCCCCACATCATTGCGGGCCCGTTCTCGGTCAGCGGCCGGGGCGTCACCGCGATCCGCCTGCCGTTCTGAATCACGGTCTCACCGGCAAGCAACCGGCGCAGCATTCCCAATTTCTCGTCGGCCAGCCGACCGCGGTCACCCAGATCCAGGCCGAAGATCTCGTATTCCTCCGGCCGGTAGCCCAGCGCCAGGATGTAGGACGCCCGCCCGGCGCTCAGGATGTCCAGGACCGCCATGTCCTCGGCCAGCCGCACCGGGTCGTAGAACGGCAGAATCAGGATGAGGCTCAGGGCCAGCCGCTGCGTCCGCGCGGCCACCGCCGACGCCAGTAACAGCGGCGACGGCAGATAACCGTCCTCTGATCCGTGGTGCTCACACATGACGGCGGCCAGGCAGCCGTGGTTTTCGGCCCATGCGCACATCTCCGGCGCGGTGGCGTACAACGCCGCCGGATCGGCTCCGAAAGCCGGAGCCCGCATGTCGAAGCGCAGGGTGAACACAGCTGATTCCGCCTGACCTAAAATTTGTCCCACGTAGGCTACGTGGGATCCGCGACCACGGTCAACCACCCGATTGAAACTTACATCTTGTCCGGATACTGTAACGTCGTTGCACGAACCACCAGGGAATAAGGGGCAAGAAATGACGACGGCGTCAGACTTATTGGGCTACGAGGGCAAGCGGGTCCTGGTGGTCGGCGGCGCGACCGGCATGGGCGCCGCGGCAGCACAGATCGCAAAGTCTCTCGGCGCACACGTGACCGTGATGGACTTCGCGCCGGTGGACTTCGACGTCGATCGGGTGATCTCGCTGGACCTCAGCGACCAGGATTCGATCGACCGGGCGGTCGACGAGCTGGACGGGCCGGTGCACAAGTTGTTCTCCGCCGCCGGCGTTGCCGACGGGCCAAAGCTGATGCGGGTCAACTTCATCGGGCACCGCCACCTGATCGAGCGACTGTTCGACAAGGATCTGCTCCCCCGCGGCGCGGCAATCTGCTTCATCTCCTCGGTGGCCGGGATGGGCTGGGAGAACGACCTGGAACTCGTTCAGGACTTCCTGGCCTCACCGGACTACAAGTCCGCTCACGACTGGTGTCAGGAGCGCGAGCCGCAGGGCATCATCCACTACGGGTTCAGCAAGAAGGCGATCAACGGGTATGTGGCCTGGCAGGGCTACCCGTTCCAGAAGAAGGGTGTGCGGATCAACGCCGTGTGCCCCGGCCCCACCGACACTCCCCTGGCCCGCGCGAACGCCGACCTGTGGCTGACCTTCGCCCAGGACTACCGCGACGACACCGGCAGCGAGACGCTGACTCCCGAGGACATCGGCAAGGCGATGATCATGCTGAACAGCGATGCCGCGGCATCGGTCAACGGGATCACGCTCAACGTCGACCAGGGCCACGCCATGGCGTCGATCACCGGCTCGTTCGCCCCGGGCAAGGCGATCATGGACCTGATCACCGGCCGCGTCCAACTGGCTTAGCGGGCCGCGCCCAACTGGCCTAGGGGGTCGCGCCCAACTGGCCTAGCGGGCCGCGCCCAACTGGCCTAGCGGGCCGCGTCCCTGGCGCGAGCAGACACAAACTCGCACCGGAACACGTGTTCCGGTGCGAGTTTGTGTCTGCTCAGCGGGGGTTCAGCGGCCAAACACGCGGCGCGGCAAGGTCGTCGGCAGATCCAGCGAACTGAGCAGGCCGGGCCGCGCCTCGACGACATACGGAATGGCGTTGACCACACGCATGGCGGTGGCCGCCATCGCGGCATGCCCGGCGCCGTGGCCGACGGACGCGCCGAGCGTCAGCACGCAGTGCACGTCCGGATCGCCGTCGATGTCGACTCGGTAGGTGGCGTCGCTGTCGGAAACCGGCCAGTCAGGTGCGACATCGCGCGCCATCCGGATCACGTGTTCGATGACGATGGCGTCCCGGCCGTCGATCACTGCGGCGGCCCTGGTCCGCACGGCGCCGCAGGTCCCGGCGGGAATGGTGCCGAACGCGACGTCGATGTCCCGAGCGGTCAGCCGGCGGTCCAGGGTGCCGCGCACCTCCTCGATCCCTACGTCGAGTCCGTCGGCGATCAGCTGTAGCGGTGCACTCCATGCCATTTCGATGAAGCCGGAGGTCTTGAGCATGGGCTCGAAGTCCAGCGGGTGGCCGAAGCCCATGCCGTTCATCATCACGTCGGCCACCGGATAGTGGTCGTTGAGCGACACCTCGCTGACCGTGATACGGCGGATGCTCTTGGACTGGGTGGTCAGCAGCAGAGCGAGTTGATCCGAAGCGAAGCCGGGGAAGATGCCCGAGGCATAGAACGACGCCCCGCCGGCAAGGGCCGCCTGCTGCAACTCGTCGCGCCACTGTGGAGAGAAGTACGACGGCGGGTACACCAGGCTCGTCGACGACGTCGACACAACATTGATGCCGGCCGACAGAAACCGCAGGTAGTCGGGCACCGCGGCTGCGTCGCGTTCGGGCCCACTGGCGGCGTACACCACACAGTCCGGCCGTAGGGCGATCAGCGCCTCGGCGTCGTCGGTGGCCCGGAGTCCCAGCGGTGCGCCCCCGGCGAGCTCGCCGGCGTCCCTGCCCACTTTGTCCGGCGAATGCACCCACACGCCAACGAGTTCCAGGTCAGGCCGACCCCGCACGGCCTCGATCGCGTTGGACCCGACTCCCCCGGTGGACCATACGACGACACGCACAGGCATTGTTCCCTTTCATTCGGCGCGTTGGAGATACCGCCATGCCACCTCCGGTGCCAGGCCACCGCACAGCGGATGCAACGGGAGCGGCTGTGGGTAACCGGCGGCCTGCTGCGGCGTCAGGATCCGGTACGGGCCGCCTTCGGCACGCAAGGCCGCAACAGTGTGGGCGCGGGTGATGCTGGCCACCCCGTCATCGTGCGGCCGGTAGGACGCCGCCATGCGAGCGTCATGCAGCAGGTGGGGCCCGAGTTCGTCCCAGGCCTCGTCGACATCATCGGCGACGAAAACCGTTGTCGGCGAACCTGGTGACGGACCCTGGAACATGCCCGGCTGATGTCCGTGTTCGAGGCACTGGGATTCGTAGTACTGCTTGAGGCCGGGTTCGGCTGTCTGAGAGAGGAAACCGAGGCCGTGGGTGCCGGCGCGGCGGGCCGCGGCCCTGCTGCCTCCGGCGATCAGCATCGGGGGTCCGTTGCTCGACGCGCAGCGGGGAGTCACGCGGACCCGGCGGCCGTGGTAGTCGACGGGCTCGCCGCGCACCAATGCACCCAGCACCGCGACCATTTCGTCTGCGGTTCGGCCGCGCATGGTCATGTCGATGCCGAAGTGATCGTATTCCTCGGGGCGATGGCCGACACCGAGGGCGTAGGACACCCGTCCCCGGCTGATCAGGTCCAGTACGCTGATCTCCTCGGCGAGCCGCACTGGATCCCAGAGCGGAATCGGCACCGCCGCAACGAGAATCGGCAGCCGATTGGTACGGGCAGCGATCGCCGACGCAAGCAGCAGCGGCGCGGGCAGATGGCCGTCCTCGGCACCGTGGTGCTCCGACAGCACCACCATTACCGCACCCCTGGGTTCCGCCCACTCACACATGTCGACCGCGGCGGAGTACAGGTCTACGGCCGGGGCGCCCCACCCCGGTGCACGCATGTCGAATCGCAGCGTGAACATCTACGCACCATAACCTAACCTTTGTTCCGGAGCTGTAGATCGGCCGCGCGAGGCGCCACCCCCCTGGCGCGTTGGGCGCCGCGGCGTCAGGCTGCGCGGTTCAGGTGGATACGGATGCGCTCGGCAAGCCGCGCCGGGTACAGCCTGACGTCATCGACCACTATCGGAATGATCGTCCAGCCAACCTCTTGGAGCTGGGCCCACTTCGCTTTGTCTCGCAGCATCGCTGTTCGACCCGCATGCCAGTCGATGCTTTCGTATTCTGCGGCCAGGCGCAGCTCAGGCCAGGCGAAGTCGACCCTGAACAAATCGCCGTCCAGGCCACGGATCTCGTATTGAAGTTCAGGAGGCGGTAGCCCGAAATCGATCATGACCAGTCGCGCTTCGCTCTCCATCGATGACTCGGCACGCGCATCGGCAAAGGGCAGAAGGCCTCGCACAGCGACGATCCCGCGGCGACCCTTCTGCTCGGCAACCGCACACTCGAGATCGATACGGCTGCATTGCCTGGAACGCAGCGCGGCGTCCAGCGTGGCCAATGCGCGCGGCCGCCGAAGCTGCCGGGCAACCTCGACTGCCGTCCACGCCGGCGCGGTCGCCAGACGGTCAGAGACCCGCTGCAGCCTCGCTCCGACTCGCTGATGAACCATCAGACCAACAGTCGGGCGCATTCGAATGCCGGGATCCAACACGTGAATAGCGGTGGTGTTCTCTGTGTCGAACCCGTACAAGCGAGCCGCAGTGCCCATACACACGACCACACGCCGACCAGCGAAGATGTCCAGTGCGCTCAAGCGCTCCAACAGGTTCGACTCGCGTGCCGCGTAGACCCCGTGCCACACGCGCCGAATGCGGCCCGCTTTCACCTGGACGTCAAGTTGTTGACGAGTCATGAGCGTCAGCAACTGAGCAGTCGTGGCGAATCCGCCGCCCTGTTCCATGAGCGCTATCGCGTCGGCCAGCACAGCCCGAGCATGCTGACACCGCGCGTGGTGGACCAGTCACCCTGTGGACACCACTGCCGAGCAGTCGCAAAATCGCATGATGGCCGACGAAACTGTGCGAGTTCGCGACTGCTCGCGCAAGGAAAGCAACCCGCTCGAGCAGTTGACGCTCGAACAACTGCGCCACCGCACCAGCATGAAGTGGCGCGCGTACCCGCCCGATGTGCTGCCGCTGTGGGTCGCCGAAATGGACGTCCACCTCGCACCCGCAGTGGCGCAGGCCATTTACCGAGCCGTCGATGCCGGCGACACCGGATACCCGCACGGCAAGGGCTACGCCCAGGCGATCAGCGAATTCGCAAGGCGGCGTTGGCATTGGGACGGTCTGTCGGTCGGCCGCACCAGGGTGGTGCCCGACGTGATGCTCGGTGTCGTCGAGATGCTGCGACTGGTCACCGATCGCGGCGACACCGTCATCGTCAACTCCCCCGTCTACGCGCCGTTTTACGCGTTCGTCTCGCATGATGGCCGCACCGTCGCCGAGGCGCCGCTGGGCAGCGACGGACGAATCGACCTGAACACGTTGGAAAATGCGTTCGCCCGCGCCCGCAAGTCGGCGGGCCCTACCGGCAAAGTCGGTTATCTGCTGTGCAATCCGCACAACCCGACGGGCGCGGTGCATACCGCCGAAGAGCTACACGCCATAGCCGAATTGGCCAGGCAGTATGACATCAGAGTCGTGTCCGACGAGATTCACGCACCACTCATTCTGCCCGGCGCCCGGTTCACCCCCTACCTCAGCGTTCCTGGCGCCGAGAATGCGCTGGCGTTGACGTCGGCATCCAAGGCGTGGAATCTGGCCGGGCTCAAAGCAGCGCTTGCCATGGCCGGTCCGGAATCAGCGGCCGAATTGCGGCGCATGCCCGAAGAAGTCGGCCACGGCGCCAGCCATCTGGGCCTCATCGCGCACACGGCCGCCTTCAGCAAGGGCGGCGACTGGCTCGACGCGCTATTGCACGGACTGGACGAGAACCGCACCCTCCTCCAACATCTCGTTCAGGAGCATCTTCCCGGTGTCCGGCTGCTGCGCCCGCAGGGCACCTATCTGGCATGGCTGGACTGCCGCGAACTCGGATTCGCCGACGAACACACCGAGGGCATCAAGGTGGTATCGGACCTTTCCGGACCGGCCCGATGGTTTCGCGACCATGCTCGGGTCGCCCTCAGCTCGGGTCATGTGTTCGGCACCGGCGGCGCCGGACACGTGCGCCTGAACTTCGCCACCTCCCAGGCGATTCTGACCGAGGCCGTACTGCGGATGCAGAAGGCGCTGACCGACCGGGCCACCGCGCGAGGTTGAGCTGCGTAATCCGCAATCCCTATCCGACAGCGTGCATTTCAGCCGCCGCGGCGCCCGGGCGTAGCGGTCTGGACATCAGGCGATGCCTCGCGCGCCGGCCGAACCCGCACGCAGCAGCACGCCATAGTCAGTTGAGATCGCGCTTGTTCATCGCGTCGAGCACCCAATTGGCCCATTCGATTTCATGCTGCGTCCAGCGCAGCCCCTGCTCGAGGGCAGCTCGGGCGAAGAAGGCGTCGTCGTCGGTCCAGTCGTGCAACTCGAGGATCTGGACGTAGTGTGCGTGCTCCCGCTCGGCCAGCGACAGCAACGACTTCAGGTACTGACGCGCCTCATCCGGCGCCAGCTCACCGAGCAGGAAAACCCGCAACAACGCGGCGTTGCGGATCGGCGGGTCCTCTTCTGGCGACAACATCCACCGGTGTAGCTCGGCACGCCCCGCATCGGTGATCGCGTATTCCTTGCGGCCGCGCGGGCCCAGGTCGGACACGGTGATCAACCCCGCCGCAGCGAGTTTGTTGAGCTCTCCGTACAGCTGGCTCTGTGTCGCGGGCCACATGTTGTCCATCGACTCTTTGAACCGTTTCAGCAGGTCATAGCCACTTCCGGGCTCCTGGGACAGCAAGCCTAACGCGGCATGTCGCAAACTCACGAGACCCATCTTAACCTTCCATAATTGACATGTCACGAGCGCTCATGTCAGTATCGACATGTCAGTTTAGGAATGTCAAGGTTCAAGGAGGTCGATCATGACCCAGCCAGCAAACGTCAACCACGGCGCACAGACAACGAACACCAACCGCATCACGCGGAAGGACAACCGCATCACGCGCATGCTGGATGGGTTCCTGACGTCGCCGTTCGCCGGCATCGCGCCGTGGGCGCTGTTGTCCATCCTCGCCACCCCGGGCCACTTCGAGATCGCGGTCGTGTCCGCGCTCGGCTTCTCGGTGCTCGTGATGGTGGTCGGACTGGCACGCGGCATCAAGATCCACGCGCTGGAAGTCTTCGGCGCGGTGTTCTTCGCACTTCTCGCCGTGGTCGGCCTGTTCGCCGGCGGGACCGTGGTCCGATTCCTGGAGATGTGGTCCGGTGAACTGACCAACATCTCGCTGGCGATTTTCGCCTGGCTGACTCTGCTGTTCGGCCGTCCATTCACCCAGGCCTACGCCAAAGACAGCACACCGGAGGAACATTGGGACAGCCCGCTGTTCAAGCGAATCAACAGCGTGATCACCGGTGTGTGGGCGGGCGCGTTCACCTTCGCCGCGGGCGTCGGCCTGGCCGGCAATTGGATCCTGCATGACCCCGAGAACTTCTGGACAGGCTGGATCCTGCAGCTGGCGGCCATCTTCTTCGCCGTCGCATTCACCGAGTTCTATCCGGACTACGCCTCGGCCATGTTCGCGCTGGACAACGGCGAGGAAGCCGACGTGCCCTCGGTAGTGCAAATCATCGACTGGCTACCGGGTTTCGTTGTCACCGCCGGTGTGGTGGGGCTGATCACCGGATCCATCGATGTCGCCGTGGCCATCGCGATGATCGCGGGCGGCAGCCTCGTGTCGGGAATTCTCGCCAAGCTCTGAGGCGACGGGCGCTCCCAACACTGCAATTCGTAGTTATGTCATTTGATTGAAGGAGATTCCGATGCGAGGCGACCTCATCCTCGGTTCAGCTGTCACGGGCGCGAAGTTCACTCCGCGCAACCACGCCAAGACCGGCAACCCGTTCATCGACCTGGTTTCCCAGGGCCAGACCATCAAGTCCGACGTCGGCCAGCTCGTCGCCGAGGCTTCTGCCCTGTTCGACATCGGCGTTCGCTATTACCACTACCATGCGCGCAACCCATTGACTCAGGAGCAGAGCACCGCGAACTCGCTCTACTCGGCGGTCAGCCTCGAGGTGCAGGACCGGCTGCCGGGCATGCTGATCAGCTTCGGCGCCAGCCGTAACGGCGTCGAGGTCAAGGAGGCCATCCAGCGTTATGGCGAATGGGAGCGTATGAGCCAGGCGGCGATGCCGCTGCACCTCGGCGGCGCGCACTTCGTCACCAAGCAGGCCGCGGTAGAGCTACAGGTCATCCTCGACCTGGAGCGTAGCGGTCACGACATCAGCATCGAGGCGGCATCGCAGCCCGAGTTCGCGCGCCAGGTCCGCCATTACGTCCCGTCCAAGTGTGAAAACGAGACCGCGCTCGACGTGCACTCGACCTCTGGGGGCGGCAGCTACGGCAGCACGTCGCCGCACACCCAGTTCGAGGTGTACCGGAAGGCCGTGGACGCGCGTCGTCGGCTGCACCTGCTGCACGAAGTGGAATGGGTTCAGCTGCAACGCAGCTACGCCATGACCCGGTTCGCCACCGAACACCCCTTGATCGGGCTGGGCTCCGAAGGTCAGCTCAACATCACCCTGCTGTTCGGCTTCTCACCGCGCTTCCCGTTCCCGGAAAGCTATGCCGACTTCCGGCGCGCGGTGTCGCTGGCCAAGTCCCTGGAATACGACCTCTCCGGTCGCCGGGTCCGCAATGTGACGATCTCGGTGGGTGCCGCAGTCCTGCCGCAGCACGCCCAGCACCACGTCAAGGAACTCGAATTCGGTTCGCGCAAAGGACAACTCGCAGGCCCTGTGGAGCGGCTGGCGTGCTATGCCGCGCAGGCTGACAGCGAGGTCGACATCATCCGCTCCGGCATGGAAGACACCCCGTACATCGTCACACCCGCTGGTGAGGTGACGTTGACCGACAATCTCGGACTTGCTCATCAGGTGCGAGCGATGGTCGAGAGTTGCGGATCGGAGTTGCTCAGCGACCCCCGCGCGGTGCGGCAACGCACGGGATTCTGTGCCCTGTCCCGCCTCGTCGAGGCCGAACCGGTAGGAGCCGTCGCACCATGATCAACATTCGTCATCGCGGCCTTGCGGTCGCCGTCTGCACCATGTCGACGTTCATCATCAACATCGACACCACCGCGTATCAGGTGGCATTGACGCAGATTCGCGATACTCTGCCGGCCACCTTCGCGCAAGGCCAGTGGATCCTCAACGGGTTCATCCTGACCCTGGCCGCCCTCTATTTCATTGCCGGCGCCCTGGGCGATCGGTTCAACAAACGCAGTCTGCTGGTGGCCGGGCTCGTCGTTTACATCGCCGGCTCGCTAATTACGGCCCTGTCTCCCAACGCCATTGCGCTGATCGCAGCGCGGGTGGTGGCGGGAGTCGGCGCGTCGATCCTGGTGCCGGTCGGGTTGGCCATGGTCCGGGTGTTCGCTCGCTCCTCGCGGGAACTGCAGCAGTTCACCGGCGCCTGGGGCGCGGTGGTAGGTCTCGGCATGGCGTGTGGACCACTCGCCGGAGGGTTCATTTCCGGAGCGATGGGCTGGCGCATGCTGCCGTTGGCAACCGCGCTGCTGGCCGGGGTCTTCGCGGTGCTCGCGATTGCGCTGCTGCCTTCCACCCCGGCGCACGATTCGCCGAGCCAAGACTGGACCGGCATCGCCGCGCTCGGTGCGGTGATGTTCGGCGTGATCGGCGGGTTCATCGCCGTCGGGCAGCGCCATCTGATGGCGGCCGGCGGTCTGTTCGTCGCTGTCACGATGGTGCTGGCCTGCCTGCTTTTCCGGCGCCGGCGGAGCGGTCGCTTCCCGGTCCCCGAGCAGGCCTGCCAGTCGCGCGAATTCCGGGCCGCGATGTCGGTGGCGGTCGGCAACTATATCTGCGTGGGAGGCTCCATCTTTCTGCTGGCGACCGGTTATTTCCAGGGCACCCAACATCTTTCGGTGCTCGCCGCGGGTGCCGCGCTGGTCCCGCTGGCGGCGGGGTACGCCGTGGGTGCACGGATCTCACCGATCGTCATGGGCCGGTTCGGGCCGTTTCAGGCAGTCGTCGCCGCCGGTCTCCTGATGCTGGCGTCCAGCGTCGCCGTCGCAGTGCTCGTCGGCATGGGCGCCCCCACCGCGCTGGTCAGTGCCGTCGCCGCCACTCTGGGCGCAGGCATGGGGATGGCCAACACCCCCACCAACACCCTGGCGATGTCCGAGCTGCCGGTGGCCTACGCAGGTGCCAGCGGCGCCTTCGTCTCGACCGCACGCCAGGTCGGCCAGGCCATGGGGATTGCCGTGTGCGGAGCCGGTTCTGCGCTGGCGGCCTCGGCGCACCTGCCCGCCGCGCTGCCCTGGATCGGAGTCGTCATCGCCGCCGCGGCCCTTACGCTGACCGGAACCCGTTGCCTGTCATCGCAGTTGGCAGGAGATCGCATCATTGTCGCAGCGCTCGGCCGGCGAACGGTCGTCAACGCCTGACACCGTCGCAGAAGTACCGCTGCTGCAGCGGCGATCAGGACTGACGGGTGACAGCCAGCACCGATTCGGCGAGTTCGGGTCGGCACACCACGAGATCGGGCAGTTTGGGATCGGGCTGGTTGTACCGCAGCGGAGATCCGTCGATGCGCGAGGTGTGGAGTCCGGCGGCCCGGGCGACCGCCACCGGTGCGGCGGAGTCCCACTCGTACTGACCGCCGGCGTGCACGTAGACATCCGACAGGCCCTGCACGATCGACGCGACTTTGGCTCCGGCTGAACCCATTTCGACCAGCTCCCCGTCCAGCGCATCGCGCACGGACAGCGCGATCGCCGGCGGGCGGGTGCGTGAGACCACGATGCGTGGTCTGCCCGAAGACTCCGGCGGCGGCAGCACCTCGGGCGTCGCCAGGGTGATCCCCTGTGCCGCCAGTGCGACCGCGCCGGCGACGAGTTCGCCGGACTCCCACAGCGCAACGTGCACCGCCCAGTCCTCACGGTCCAGTTCGGAGAATTCCCTGGTGCCGTCCAGCGGGTCGACGATCCACACCCGCTCACTGCGCAGCCGCACCGGGTCGTCGGCACCCTCCTCAGACAGCACCGCGTCGCCCGGCCGTTGCCGGCCCAGCGCCTCCATCAGAAAGTCGTGAGACCGCTTGTCCCCCGCGGCCTTCCGTTCGCTGGCGTCAGCTTCGGCGAACTCCGCGCGAACCCCGAGCAGTAACCGGCCGGCCTCGGAGGCCAACTGGGCGGCCAGTGCGTGGTCATTCATGGCAAGCGGCTTCCTCACCTGTCCGGGAAAATGTTGGCTATGTTAACCGACTTTACCCGGCTACGCATGGTGCGATATCACCGGTGGTGCACAGTCGCGGTCAACGCAAAAGGAGTAACCCCATGGACGTCCTGCGAACCCCGGATTCCCGCTTCGAGAATCTGGCGGGCTACCCGTTCGCGCCGCACTACGTCGACGTGGCAGCAAGCGACACCCCCTCGCTGCGCATGCACTACGTCGACGAGGGGCCGGCCGCCGGCTCACCCATCGTCCTGCTGCACGGCGAACCCACCTGGAGCTACCTGTACCGCACCATGATCCCCCCGTTGTCCGCTGCCGGTCACCGCGTGCTGGCACCCGATCTGATCGGCTTCGGCAAGTCCGACAAGCTCACGCGCAGAACGGATTACACCTATCTACGGCATGTCGAATGGGTGACGTCGTGGTTTGCGGAACTCGATCTGCGCGACGTGACGCTGTTCGTCCAGGACTGGGGGTCGCTGATCGGGCTGCGGATCGCCGCCGAGCAGAGCGACCGTATCGCGCGAATCGTGGTGGCCAACGGGTTTCTGCCCACCGCGACGCGGCGAACTCCACCTGCGTTCTATGTCTGGCGCGCCTTCGCGCGGTTCACCCCGATGCTGTCAGCCGGCCGCCTGGTCGCGGTCGGCACCGTCCGAAAGGTTCCGGCGGCGGTACGCGCCGGCTACGACGCACCCTTCCCCGGCAAGAAGTACCAGGCCGGGGCGCGCGCCTTCCCACAGCTGGTGCCGACCTCGGCCGACGATCCGGCGATACCGGCCAACCGCGCCGCATGGGAGGCGCTGGGGCGATGGCAGAAGCCGTGCCTGGCCATCTTCGGTGACCGCGACCCGATTCTCGGACGGGCCGACCGCCCCTTGATCGCGCACATCCCCGGCGCCAAAGGACAACCGCACGCCCGGATCAACGCCAGCCACTTCATTCAGGAGGACAGCGGACCGGAACTCGCCGAGAGAATCCTCGCCTGGCTGTGAGGGACCCTGCGCGCCGAACGTGAAGCCACGGCGAAAATCAGCGCATTTTTTCGCCGTGGCTTCACGTTCGGCGCAAGGCAGCTACACCTAGAGCCCGAACTGGTCCTCGATGAGGCCGAGCCAGATCTGCGCCGAGTCCATCGCGACCTTCTCGCTGATGAAGGCGTGCTGGGTGCCGGTGTAGATGTCGCGGAAGGCCCGTTCCAGGCGGCTGCCTTCCCGGATCGAACTGGTTCCCGCCACCAGATGCGCCCATTCCGCGCACTCGCGCGACACGTCGGTGGCGAAGACGGCGGCAGCGCGCATGTCCGCCCGCAGCATCGGGCTCAGGTCGTCCCCGGAGGCGACGGCGGCTTCGGCGGCGCCGAACGCGTCCAGCACCAGCAGCCGGGCCGCACGCCAGGCGGACACATGGTGCGCCAGACCTTTCTGGAAGGTCGGGCGAGTCGCCAGCGACGCCATGTCGCTCATCCGGTACTTCGTCGCGGCCAACTCCGCCACGTCGTCGAGCATGCTCTTGGCCACGCCGAGTGCCCACGAGGCGTGGCCGGCGGCCGTCACCGGCATCAATCCCATGTGCGCGGCCGGCGACGACCCGCGGCGCGGCCGGCGGTCGAAAAGCCCGAAGGTCCTGCTGCTGGGCACGAACACGTCCTGCACGCTGTAGTCATAGGAACCGGTGCCTTTGAGGCCTTGCACGTGCCAGCCGTCGTTGAACTGGATCTCCTCGCGCGGCACCAGAGCCACCTGCATGTCCGGGATGCCCTCGCTGATCCAGCGCATCTCGCCGTTGTCCATCGGGAAGAACCCGGCGGCCACGTACTGCGAGTGGCCGGTGCCCGAGCCGAAGCTCCACGAACCGCTGAGCCGGTATCCGCCGTCGACGACGACACCTTGCCCGTTGGGAAAGAACTGTCCGCCCATCGTGACGTGGTTGTCGTGCGCGGTGAACACTTCCGCGAAACCCTGGTCGTCGAGATAGGTGGCCGCGGCGAATCTGGACGGCAGGTTGGCGATCCCGATCCATCCGAAAGAGCCGTCCTGCCAAGCCATTTCGATCCAGGTGTCGATTAACTCGGCGAGCGGGGGCTCATTGCCGCCGGCCTCGGCGGGGCTCAGGGCGGTCATCAGCCCGCTGTCCCACATCTCGTCGACCACGGCGTCCGTCAGCGTCCGCAGCTGCTCGCACGCACCCGCCTCGGCCCGGACCAGATCCCGCATTCCCCGGGCCAGTGCAACGACCTGGCCACTCACCTCGGTTGTCGACGTCATCGGCGCTTCCAATCGTGATTGCTGACCCTGGCCGGGCCACGAAAAACGACACGTCGACCGTACGCCACAAGTTTCAGCTCGAACATGTGTGGTTATTTCACAGGGGAAATGACCATGGAGTATCGCGAAACGCTGACGCAGCCGCTCGGCGTGCTTGGTGGCCGCTACGAACTGGGCAAGGTCCTGGGGCGGGGTGGCATGTCCGAAGTCCGCGAAGGATGGGACCTCAAGCTGGGCCGCCCGGTGGCAATCAAGCTGCTGCAGTCAGGTCCAGGCAACGAGGACGGGCCTGAAACGCGGCTGCGCTTCGAGACCGAGGCGCGGGCCACCGCCGCGCTGAGCAGTTCGAACATCGTGATCGTCCACGATGTCGGCGAACACCAGGGACTGCCGTTCATCGTGATGGAGCGCCTGCCCGGGGTGTCGCTGGCCGACCACATTGCGCGCGGCCCGCTCCCGCAGCCCTTCGTCAAGACGGTTCTCGATCCGGTACTTGCCGCGCTGTCCGCGGCCCATGGCGCCGGGATCCTGCACCGCGACGTCAAGCCCGGCAACATCCTGTTCACCGCGTCCGGCGAAGCCAAGCTCGCGGATTTCGGCATCGCCAAGACTGCGGGCGGAGCGAAAACGATGACCGGGCAGGTCGTCGGCACGATGGCGTACCTGAGCCCGGAGCGGCTGGCGGGGAAGCCGGCGACGACGGCCGACGACCTGTATGCCGTCGGCGTGGTCGGTTACGAGGCGTTGACCGGACGGCGGCCGTTCCCGCAGCAGCAGTTCGCCGCGCTGGCGAACGCCATCCTGCATGAATCGCCGCCGCCGGTCGCCGCGCTGCGGCCCGACGTGCGACCGGAACTGGCCGCCGTCTGCGAGCGCGCGATGACCCGCAACCCGGCCCAGCGCTTCTACCAGGCCGACGCCATGCGCGAAGCTTTGAATGCCCCCGCTCCCCGTCCGGCTCCGGTTCGCCCGGCCACCCTGGTGATGCCGACGCCTCCGGTCGTGGCCACGTCCGCGTACGTGCCGGCGCAATCCGAGCCGACGCGTGTCAGCCGGAAGTTGTGGGCCGCGGCAATCCTGGCCGTGCTGCTGCTCGCGATCATGCTGATGGCACTGGGCGCGCCCTCCTCGAACCCGCCGCCCTCGTCGCCGGCCGGCACCACAGCACCGCTGCCACCACCGGCGGCCACGACACCGGATACAGCGACCGTCGCCAGCACGCCGGAACCCGCGCCGCCGCCTCCGGGCGGGCCGCCAGGCAGATCCGGCAAGAAACCCAAGGGCGGAAAAGGCGACTGACTCAGTCGGGCAGTCCGAACAGCTTGACCACCTCGTGGTCGCGGCCGGCGAGATAGCCGCCGTCGACCGCGATGGCCTGACCCGACACGAATGAGGCATCGGTGGACAGCAGGAACGCCGCCATGGCCGCCACCTCCTCGGGTCGCCCCAGCCGCTGCAGTGCGTGTTCTCTGGTGATCGCGGCCCGCGGGCCCTCCATCCCTGGTATTCCGAAAACGCTTTCAGCAAGCGGTGTTTCGATGAAACCGGGGCAGATTGCGTTGGCCCGGATCCCACTCGGCCCGTAGTCGAGTGCGATGTTCTTCGTCAGCAGCACGACGCCACCCTTGGCGGCGTTGTAGGAGCTGCCTCCCGCGGTGCCTTCCAGGCCCTCGACGCTGGCCAGCGTCACGATCGAGCCGCGCTCACCGTCCACCCGGGGCTGCTCGATCATTCTGGCCAGTGCCGCCTTGGCCACCAGGAAGGTGGCGGTGAGGTTGATCCGGATGACTCGATCCCACTCGGACTGCGGCAGCAGATGCACCGGACCTCCGCCGGCCACTCCGGCGGAATGCACCACCCCGTCCAGCCGCTCGGGTACCGCGGCGAAGAGCGAAGCCACTGCGGTCTCGTCGCTGACATCGGCGGCCACGAAGTGGAATTGCGGGCCGAGGTCCGGCGGCGGGACGAGGTCGGCGCCGATGACGGTGCCGCCCTCGTCCAACAGTCGCCGGGCTGTCGCCAACCCGATGCCCGATGCGGCGCCCGGTCACCACCAAGGTGCGCCCTTTGGCGCGGTCGGCGCTCATCGGCGCTCCTGCTTTGTGCCGCCACTACGGCTGACCCCTCGGCAACCGTATGTGGCGGGTAGGGGTAGTCCTACACCGCAACGGCACGAGGTTTGGTTTTTTGAGGAGCGAATGGTCAGGTTCACAGCTAACTCACAAGCGCTTTATCGCAAGCTGCCAGGATCGCGAGGAAGTTCACCCGCAACAGCGGCCGGCTGACCAGCTGCATCAGCTTGCCGCCGGCATGAACGGGGTGGGTGTAGTTGGTCAGCCAGTCGACGTGGGTGCCCTCGCCGGATGAGCTGCCTGAGGGGGTGAACGTCAGGGTCCCGCCGTCGTGATCGAAGGCCGGAAACGCGCCCACGATCAGGTAGGAGTAGCTGTGCGGACGGTCGTAGGCCGTGATGTCCTCCCGGAACCACATGCCGGTCCCGAGTACCTCGCGAACGGCGCCGACGCCGGGCCCCTTGGTGTCTTTGCTCCATGCGGACTTCAAGACCAGCGGCGCCGTGGCGAGATTCACCGGATCGGCCAGCCAGTCGAAGACCCGCTCCACGGGTGCGGCGATCGTGCGCTGCACGTGAATCTCGACCATGGAACCTGATGTTAGGCCGA
Organism: Mycobacterium sp. TY814; assembly: GCF_030755175.1. Lineage (NCBI taxonomy): Bacteria > Bacillati > Actinomycetota > Actinomycetes > Mycobacteriales > Mycobacteriaceae > Mycobacterium > Mycobacterium sp. TY814. The sequence goes on along the minus strand of NZ_JAUFRY010000002.1, from coordinate 909,956 downwards.
GTAGACATTCGGGGACGGTGACGCGCCCGTGCGGGTGCGACGATCCACGCCGACGGCCGGCACCGCCGACGCAACGGTCGCCGGCCGCGGGCATGATTAGCGCCATGACCACCGAATCGCTCGCCGAACGCGCCCCCGCCCAGACCACGGCCTACCGCCTCGCGGCGATGCTGCTCGGCATAGGCACCCTGCACTTCGTGGCGCCGAAGCCGTTCGACGAGATCATCCCGGCCGAGTTGCCGTTCAGCGCACGTTTTTACACCTACGCGTCGGGGGTGGCCGAGCTGGTCATCGGGGCACTGCTGCTGCCGCGCAACACTCGGCGACCCGCCGCCGCCGCGGCGGTCGCGCTGTTCATCGGGGTCTACCCGGGCAACCTCAACATGGTTCGGCTGTGGTGGGGCAAACCGTGGCCGATGCGTGTCCTCGCGCTGGCCCGCCTGCCGCTGCAGTTTCCGATGATCACGGCGGCGCTCAGGGTCTACCGCAACAGTTAGAGCGGCGACCCGACGCGGTGCAACGTGCCGTCCGGGTCGACGTAAGCGAATTCCCTTAAGCCGTAAGGTGTGTCGTGCGGCGGGTGCAGCCGCCCGCCGAGATCCGCCAACGCCTTCCATTCCGCGTAGAGCGCGTCGGCGTCGCTGACGTAGAAGTACACGCTCGACGACGTGGTCAACGGGTCATGCTCGGCCCATTCGGTGAGATGCATCTGGACCGGGCCACGATCGACGAAGCCGTAGCGTTCCGGACCCGCGTAGCCGCGCGCGTCGAATCCCAGCCGACGGTATCGAACGAGAGCGGCGTCGAGGTCCCGCACCGGCACGATTGCCGCCGACGACGTGAATTCGATGTCAGACATGCCACGAGTCTGTCACCCGCGTCCGCGCACCCCTTTGATAACCACCGCCGATCAAAACATCGAAAACGGGTGTTGGACGGTGCGCTCATCCCGGCCCGATCCTGAAGGCAGGATGATTAAGGAGGATGAAATGCTCACGCAGACAAGCACGCACGTGGCATCACTGGTCAACGGTGAGGTCGTGGAGGAGTCCGACCTCGGTTCCATTCAGCGGCTGACGGCCGACAACTTCCCCATCTTGCAGGGCATGTCGATCAAGCGGCTGCTGATCAACCCCGGCGCGATGCGCACCCCGCACTGGCACGCCAACGCCAACGAACTCACCTACTGCGTGTCGGGCACCGCTCTGGTCTCCGTGCTCGACACCGGCAGCCAATTCAGCTCTTTCGTGGTGCGCGCCGGCGAGATGTTCCACATCGACTCGGGTTCACTGCACCACATCGAGAACATCGGCACCGACGTGTGCGAGTTCATCATCACCTTCCGCAACGAACGTCCCGAAGACTTCGGCCTGGGCGCCGCCTTCGGCGCCATGACCGATGCGGTGCTGGGAAACACCTACGACCTGCCGGCCTCGGACTTCGCCTCGCTGCGCCGCAGCACCACCGACCGCGCGCTGGCGGCGCGTGCCGGAGCACCTGACGTCCCTGCCACGGCATTCTTCAATGACCCCCACAAGTTCGCCGTCGAGGCGATGACTCCCCCGGTCAGCCTGGCGGTCGGCTCGGCCCGGACCGCGCGGCTGCAGTACTGGCCGGCGCTCAAGGACCTGTCGATGTATTCGCTGCGCATCCGTGAGGACGGAATGCGGGAGCCGCACTGGCACCCGATCACCGCGGAGATGGGATACGTCAACCGGGGCGCGGCGCGGATGACCGTCATGGGGCCGGGCGGCGAGTTGGACACCTGGCACCTGCGGCAGGGTGACGTGTACTTCATCCCCCGCGCCTACCCCCACCACATCGAGGTCTTCGACGCCCCCGAGATGCACTTCTGCATCTTCTTCGACCAGCCGACTCCCGGCGACATCGGCTACCGGGCGTCGGTGAGCGCCTACTCTCGCGAAGTACTCGCGGCCACGTTCAACACCCACATCGACGACCTGCCCGATTTCCCGTTCACGAAGGCCGACCCGCTGATCGTCAACCGGCTCAACCCGCTCGACGCCCACGCGGTCGGGGAGTGACGTCGCGCGTTCCAAGAATCCTCCAAGGATCCTCCAAGAGCCTGGCGAGACCGTTTGGTTGCCAAACCGAAACCAATACGGCGGCTCCCCGGCCGGGCTCGTCAAAGGGGGAAGAACATGACCGATACGGCGCACCACCTGCCGGCCACCACGCGCGACCAGCTCGCCGAGCTGGCACCCCTGCTCGACGAACTGGCCGCCGTTGCGGTGCGCGGCGCGGTCCCGGACGCGCAGCTGCTGGCCCGCGCAGCCGCGGCCCGGCCGGCCCTGTCAGCGCTCGCCGGCGACGCCGGGGACGGGGAGCCGTATTCGCGCTCCATCCTGCGGGTCGACGACCAGGTGGAGATCATGCTAGCCCGCTGGCGCCCGGGCCACCGCTGCGCGCCGCATGACCACGGCGGCGCGGGCGGTGTCGTGATCGCGATCGAGGGTTCCTTCAGCGAACGCCGGTTCTGCTGGGCGGGAACGGGGTTGAACGTCTCCGAACAGCTTGCGCGTCACCAGGGTACGGCCATTCAGATTTCGCCGGAGGTCATCCACGACATGGCCGCCCCGTCCGGCGGGCTGTCTCTGCATCTGTACAGTCCACCGCCGGCCGGCATGCGGGTATTCGACGTCGAGCGGGCCGAAATGCTGGAACTCGTCGGCAACTACGGTGCCTGGATCCCCTCGGGTGAGCATCCGCGCATCCCGTTCGCCGCTGCGAAACCCGCAGTCGCCCAACCCAAGCCGGTGATCTGGGTGGCCCACACCACCCACTACCGCGGCGGTTCGGCCGAGTTCGCGGTCGCCGCGGCCACCATGGGCCGTGAACTGGCCGCCGCACACCCCGATGCCGAGGTGGTGGTCTCCGGTCTGCGCCGCAAGGCCGACTTCGCCGCAGAAATTGCCGGGTTCGCGTCGTCGGGCCGGGTGATCGGCCAGCTGCACCTGATCAGCCACTCGGGCATGTACGGCCCGATGTTCGGATCCACGGACTGGCCAGAACAGTTCTCACCGCACGAGTGGCGGGACATGACGATCCCCTTTGCCCCCGGCGGCCAGGCATATTTTCACGCCTGCCGAACGGCGCGCTGGTTCACGCCGTTCTTCGCCGACGTGTTCGGTGTGACCGCGTTCGGCAACCACAACTACACCACCGTGTCCGCCCGCCCGGACCGGTTTGCGTGGGCGGGCCGTCAACCGGCGGCTCGCCCGAGTCTTTACCTGATCGCCGCCCCCGGCAAGAAGTCACACGGCTGGGCCGGCAGCGTGCGCAAGTACCTCGGCTGTACCGCCGAACCCATGGTGGAAAGCCGGCCCGCCGCCGCACAACATGAACGCTCCTACGACCGCGTGGCCGAACTCTACGACCGGGCCTACGCCGACATCCGGGTCCGGGAGGCCGAATGGCAGTGGGTGGCCGGCCGGCTGGCGGCCGCCCACGCCGAACTCGGCCGCCGGGTGCGCGTGCTGGAAATCGGTTGCGGCAACGGGGCTTTGCTGCGAGCCCTGGACGACAACGGCGACATTGACTTCGCCGTCGGCGTCGACAGTTCCGAAGGGATGCTGACGCGGGCCCGCGAACGCAGTCGCGACCGGTCCCGGCTGCGATTCGGCAAGGTGAACGGCCCGGACCTCGACGTGCCCGATAACCATGTCGACGTGGTGATCTCGTTCCTGTCGTTCCGCTATCTGGACTGGGACCCGGTGATGGCCGAGATTCGGCGGGTGCTGGCCCCGGGCGGCCGGTTGTGGGTCGTCGACATGGTGGAGCAACCGGTGCGGATCCGCGAGCTGCCGATACTGGCCCGCTCTGCCGTCGCGCACCTGCGCACCCGGCGACAGCGCCCCCAGTTCGCCCATGACCTGGCCACCTTGACCAACCACGAAGAATGGCGGAACATGCTGCAACACAATCCGATCCGCGCGGAGCACGAATACCGCTGGTATTTCGGCAGCCGTTTCCCCGACCGGAGGCTGCAGACCTTGACGACCACCAGGTCGGCCCGAGTGGTGGCGTTCGATTCCGGTCCGCTGGCCAAGGGGCAGACCGCCCCGCTCTCCTACCCGTGACCGCCGTGGACACCGAAGCCTGCCTGGGCATCATCGACTGGGGCATCGGCGGCGTGGGCCTGGTGAACGCCCTGGACCGGCTGGTCCCCGGGCTGCCGGTGGTGTACTGGTCCGACGCCGGGGCCACCCCCTACGGCCGGATGCATGCCGACGAACTGACCGACCGGCTGATGCGGGTGGTCACCGCGCTGGCCGAGCGCGGCGCAACGGAAGTGGTGCTCGCCTGCAACGCGGCCAGCACGGTGGTAGCCGGGCTGACGGCGGCGCCGGTGGTGGTCGAGGGCATCATCACCCACGGTCTGGCCTCGGTTCCCGAAGACCTCACCTCGGTCGGCGTGGTGGGCGGCCAGCGCACCATCGACGCCGGGCACTATCAGCGCGGGCTGGCCCGGCCCGGACGGGTGGTGTGGCCCCGGGTGGCGCAGCCGCTGTCGGCGCACATCGAGGCCGGCCGCACCGGCTCCGCGCAGTTCCAGACCGACCTGGCCGATATCGTCGCCCCGCTGCGACAGGCACAGGCCCTGGTTCTGGCCTGCACGCACTACCCGGCGGCGAGTCGCTGGTTCGCGGCCGCCCTCCCCGACACCCTGCTCATCGATCCGGCCGAACACCTGGCCGCGGCGATCGCCTACCGCTATCCCGAGATGGCGTGGCCGGCACGCCCGGCCCGCAAGGTGTTTCTCACTACCGGTGACCCGGATGCGATGCGCCACAACGCCGCTCGTGCTTGGGGCACCCTGCTGACCACCCGAGCGGTGCGACGGCGGGATCGCAGTGCACTGGCGTCCTAGTCTGCGGTGCGGGCCACGATCGTCGGCGTGTGTACCGAGTGCACCACGGCATTGCTCACCGAACCGAGCAGCATTCTGGCGATGCCGCCGCGACCGCGGCTGCCCAGGACCACCAGCTGCGCGGACTTCGACTGGTTGATCAGCTCGTGGGCCGGCCGGTCACAGACCACAAGGCGCTGCACCGCGACATCGGGATAGCGTTCCTGCCAGCCGGCCAGGCGCTCGGCAAGGACCTGTTCCGACTCAACCTGCAGCGCGGGCCAGTCCAGGCCGCCGAGGTCGAGTATCTCGGCGTCGCTCCACGCGTGCACCGCTCGCAGATCCACGCCGCGGCGCGATGCCTCGTCGAACGCGATGGCCGTCGCCCGCTCAGAAGCCGGGGACCCGTCGATGCCCACCAGCACCGGAGCGTCGTCGCGGACGTCGGTCTGCTCGGCGGGGACGATGACGACCGGGCAGACGGCCCCGCGCAGTACGCCCGAACTCACCGATCCCAGCAGCACGCGCCCGACCGCGCCGCGTCCGTGAGTGCCCACCACGATCATCTCGGCGGCTTCGGACAGTTTTACCAGCGTCGGTATCGGCGGTGACGACTTCAGCTCGCTCGCTATCTCGAGGGCCTGACCGGCCGTCTCGCGGGCCAGCTTGGCCGCTTCCTCGAGCACCTGCCGGCCGTTGTCCTCCTGCCACACCGCCACGCCGCCGGGCAGCGGAATCTGGGGGAACGTGGGCACATACGTGCTGAGCATGTGGACCAGCGTCAGCGGGACGTTGCGCATCGCCGCATCATGAGCGGCCCATACCACCGCGGCGTTCGACGCCGCCGACCCGTCGACTCCGACGACCAGGCCCTTTCCACCCTGCTCCGATGTCGTCACTTTTCACTCCTCGCGTTCGGCACACGAAAACGCTATTGCGCGAACGCCGCTCGGTCGTGGGCCTAAAGTCCTCGACTGCGTGAACATCGCGTCGTGGTTGGGTGAACTACCGGCGCGGCGGCTGGCGGTAGAGAGCAGCACCCGCGACAACGCCGGCGCCGGCGGCGACGAAGAGCACCCGGCCGCCCGCGCGCAGGCCGGCGCTCTGCTGCTCGAGAGCCGCGGCGAGCGCCGCGGTATGCATGCGGTGATCGTCTGCCACGCACACCTTTTCGGCGGGCACGCCGAGCAGCGAGCTCAGCGCCTCCCGGTACCGCGGCCGGGCCGGAGCGGCGATGATCAGGTCGACGTCGTCCAGCGACACGTCGTACTGCTCGAGGCAGGCCCGTACCGCATCGGAAGCCACCGCCGCGAACCTGTCATCCGCGTCGGCCGACTGCCGGAACCGCAGGACATTACGGCCGTCGGCGAATCCCACTGTCGCAGAGTAGGTGTCGAGATCATCGAGGGCGTCGCTCGCGTTCGCCCAGGCCACGTCGCTGAGCCCGTAGTCGTCGTCGGTCCAGCCGCACAACAGCGCCGCCCCGGTCGGCGAGAACGGGAAGTGCTCGCTCATACCGTGACCGGGATCGGCGTCGCTGGTCACCACCAGTGCGCGGCGCACGCTGCGGGTCCGCAAGAACCCGTCGACGATCTGCAGTGCGGTCAACACGCCGCAGGCACCGTTGGCAATGTCGAAGGAGAAGGTGCCGTGTGCGCCGGAATGCGGATCCTCCGGGTTGGCCCCGATGTCGTCCTGTATCAGCGCGGCCAGCGCGGGCTCGCCGAGGTTCTTGTCGCGGTAAATCCCGGCGTTGACCACCAGGTCCAGCTCGTGCGGCTCGCATCGGGCCTGTCGCAGACAGTCTTTCGCCGCGGCGACAGCCAGGTGCAACGCGCTGTGCCGGCCACGTAACCGCGGGTGTGCGACGTCGACGCGGTCAATCACTGTGCCCATAACGGCTCACCAAATCCTCGTCCAGGGTCACCAGGACCACACCGATCTCCAGGCCCGATGCCAACGCGAGCAGTGCCACCCGCTCGCCGGCCACGATCCGTCCGGCTTCCAGTTCCTCGACCAGGGCCACCGTGTGCGTCGTCGACGCGGTGTTGCCGTAACGGTCGACCGTGATCACCGCGTCGTGCTGCGGGCTGTCACCGAAGGACTCCTTCATTCGCGTCATGCCTTTGCGGATGGCGCGGGCCGAGGTCTGGTGGGTGATCACATGGTCGATGTCGTGAATCGAAATGCCCACGGTGTCAAGCACTTCGTGCAGCAGCAGCGGCGTGTTGGCGATCGCGGCCTTCTGGATGGCGCGCGAGTTGGTGAACATTCGCGCGCCCGGGTCGTGTCCTTGGGGATAGGCCAGGCAGAGTCTGCTGTAGTCGGCGACCGTGGTGAACCCGGCCAGCTCGATACCCGCCGCGCCGGCCGGGGCCCGTTCCAGCAGCAGCGCCGCACCGGCGTCGCCGAGCGTCAGAGACGCCAGCTCCTTGCTCATGATGTTGCGGATGTGCTTGGCCGCGTTCTGGCCGAGCTGCGAAATGTACTCGCCGCTGACCACCAGCCCGCGCCGCACGATGCCCTGACGAATCCAGTTGTTCAAGATCGTCACCCCGGTGAGCATCCCGGCGCAGGCGTTGGACACGTCGAAGGTCATCGCCCGGTAGGCCCCGACGTTGCGGGCCACCGCACCGCTCATCGTGGGCTCCAGCCACTGGGTGAGGCCGCCGCGGAATTTGGTGATGCTGCAGCTGATCACCACGTCGATGTCGGCGGGATCCTGCTGTGCCTTGGCCAGGCAGTTCAGCGCCGCCGACGTGGCCAGCGACAGCGAATCCTCCTCCCCCGCAGACACCCGCCGCTCCCGGATCCCGGTCAGCTTCTCCAGATCGATGTGGGTGCGGTGCCGGGTGGTCGCCATCAGGTCGTCTGTGGTCAAACGGGTTTCGGGAAGGTGCCGGCCGGCACCCGCCAACCGGGCGGCAAAGGGCGCCCGCGCACCCTGACCGTCGGTTTCCATCACCAGCCAGTGCCGCGTCATGGTGACACCTCTTTCCGTGCCGTCAGGCTGTCAACCGCGAGTTTCCGTGCCGTCAGGCTGTCAACCTCGAGCCGATTCCAGCAACAACCGGCGTTCGGCGGCTGCGACCGTGCGCCGGGTGGCCGTCACCGCGTCGGGATTGACCGACACCGAGGTGATGCCCATCCGGACCAGGTGCTCGGCGAATGCAGGGTTAGTCGACGGTGCCTGGCCGCACAGCGACGAGGTGATGCCGTGCTTGCGCGCCGTGGCGATGATGCGTCCGATCGCATCGAGCACCGCGCCGTCGGATTCGTCGAACAGTTCGGCGCAGATGTCGGAGTCGCGGTCGACGCCCAGGACCAGCTGGGTGAGGTCGTTGCTGCCGATGGACACCCCGTCGATGCCCATCGCGATGTACTCGGGCAGCCAGAACATCACCGACGGCACTTCGGCCATCACCCACCGGTGCAGACCACGCTGCCTGCCCAGCGGGCTGGCATCCACCTGAGCCAGGCACGATTCCAGCTCCCACCGCGTCCGGACAAAAGGAATCATCAAGTGCACGTTAGGGTTACGCTCCCGCACCCGGGCCAGCGCCTCGAGTTCGAGCGCGAACAGGTCGGGCTCCTTGACGTACCGGTAGCAGCCGCGGTAGCCGATCATCGGGTTGTGTTCGACCGGCTCGTAGGCCTCGCCGCCCTGCAGACCGCGGAATTCGTTGCTGCGGAAGTCGGTGGCCCGGTAGACGACCGGCCTGGACCCGAAGGCGGCGGCGATGCGGCCGATGGAGGCCACCATGGCGTCAACCAGGCCGGCCTGCTCGCCGCGGGCGATCAGGTCGCGCGGGTGGCGCCCGGAAAGGGCTTGGGTGAGCAGGAACTCGGCCCTCAGCAGGCCCACTCCGTCCACGTCCTGGGCGGCGACCGCCTCGGCGGTGTCCGGAATCGCCAGGTTGACGTAGATCTTGGTGCCGGTGGTCTCGCTGACCGTCGCCACCGTGGCCGATGGCGCCGCGACCACCTGCGCCGGTGCGGTGGCGGCGCCGGCGGTGACGGTGCCGCGGCCGCCGTCGACGGTGACGACGTGACCGTCGTGCAGGATTGTCGTCGCGTCGCGGGCGCCCACCACGCACGGAACCCGCAGCTCGCGCGCGACGATGGCCGCGTGGCAGGTCATCCCGCCGGTCTCGGTGACCAGCGCCGCGGCGCGGCGGATCGCCGGCAGCCAGTCGGGGTTGGTCATCGGGGCGACCAGAATCTCGTTGTCCTGCAGGCGGTTACCCTCCTGCGGGGTGCGCAGCACCCGGATGCGACCCGAGGCCGAGCCGGGCGCGGCCGGCAGTCCGCGCACCAACACCCCGGATTCCCCGGACTCCCCCGATTCGTCGGCCTCGTCGTCGTACAGCATGGTGATCGGCCGGGCCTGCACCAGCCAGGTCTTGCCGTCGGCGATCGCCCATTCGACGTCCTGCGGGCAGCCGTGGTGATTCTCCACCGCGACAACGAGTTCCGCGACCCGCCGTAGCGCATCGTCGTCGAGTACGCGCGCTTCGGCCTGCTCGGGTGTCAGTTCGACGATGACGTCGTGACCGTCGGCACCACGTTCGATCTTGAAGGCCTGATACCCGATCGAGAAATCGCGCACCCCCAGCGTCTTCTTGTCGATGACATAGGTGTCGGGCTGGACCTTTCCGGACACCACGACCTCACCCAGGCCCAGCGCGGCTTCGATGACCAGGTGATCCCGCTCGCCCGTGCTGGGGTCGGCACTGAACGCGACACCGGACTTCTCCGAGGCGATCATCTGCTGGACGACGACGGCCATCGCGGGGTCCGCGGTGAAACCGCGACTGGCCCGGTAGGTGATGACCCGTGGGCTGAACAGCGAGGCCCAGCACTGCGTCACGGCATCGATCAGGTCCTCGCCACCGGTGATGTTCGTCAGCGTCCGGTTCATCCCGGCAAAGGAGGCGTCGCTGCCGTCCTCGCCGGTGGCCGAAGAGCGCACCGCCACAACGGTGTTCGACCCCAACCTGGCGTAGGAATCGAGCAGCTGCACGCGCACGTCGTCACTGACACCCGCCTTGGCCACCAGCTTCTGCATGCGCTGGCACAGTTCGCCCAGCCGGGCGCTGTTGTCGACCTGCGCCAGCGCCTCCCGGTGCAGCGCGGCGAGTTCGGTGTCCACACCGCCGGCCCGCATCGCCGCCTGGTAGCCACCACGGAGCAGGACGAAACCCGGTGGAACCGGCAGACCCGCGGCGACCAGCTCACCCATATTGGCGCCCTTGCCGCCGGCCTCCTCGGCGTCGGTCAAGCGCAACGCCGATATGTCCGCGACGTAGCTGTTGTTCGTGGTCATGCCCGTTCCTTTCGGTGCAGAGTGTCGTCGGTCGCGCGGCTCCAGACCTCATAGGCCTGGGCCACGGAAGCGTCGAGCGGCTGGGAGGTGTCCATTCGATACGCCGACTCCCAGGCGTCGCGTCGGGCCGCCAGGGCGGCGGCGATGTCGGGGGTGGCATCGGAGTTGCCCGGTGCACGGTGCTCGATGCGTCCGGCGCTCGTCTCCACCGGCACGGCGCACACGATCTCGGCGATCCGCGCATGGGTTTCACCGGCCATGCGCCGGGCCTGGGCGCGCAGACCCGGGTCCTGCCAGGTGCCGTCGAGGATCACCGACCGCCCCTCGTGCAGCAGTACGCGGGCCCGGTGCAGCACCGTTTCGTAGACGGCGGCGACATTATCGGGGCTGTAGAGACCGGAGTCCAGCACCCCGGGGCTACCGGAGATGGCACCCGACTCGCGCAGCTCCCGTCGCACATCGTCCGTGGAGATCACCTGTGCACCAACCTGTTCGGCGAGCCCGCGGGCCACGGTGGACTTACCGCTGCCGGGATTCCCCCCGATCAGTACCAGCCGGACGGCTCCGGCGGTGAGGTGCTCTGCCGCTATCGCGAGGTGCCGCGCGGCGTCGTCGGCGGATTGCTGCCTGCCCTGCAGGAACCGCACGCAATCGACCTTGGCCCGCACACCCGCCCGGTAGGCGATGTAGAAGTGCTGCAACGACGGCGGCGCCGCATCGCCCGTCAGCGCGACGTAGCGCGCCATGAAGTGGTCGCCAAGGTCTCTGCGCCCCAGGAACTCCAGGTCCATGGCCAGGAAGGCGGCGTCGTCGATGCGGTCCAGATAGCGCAGCTGGTCGTCGAACTCCAGGCAGTCCAGCAGCACCGGCTGACCGTCGACGAAGAAGATGTCGTCGGCGAGCAGGTCACCGTGGCCGTCGAGGATGCTGTCCTCGTCGATGCGGCGGGCGAACAGCCGGCCCCGGCCTGAAACGTATTCCGCGGCAAGGCGCTCGATGCGGGTGACGGTCTCCTGCGTCACTCCCGGAACCGCGGTGAACTGGTGCAGTTCGTTCAGATTGGCCCGCCATCGCTGATCGACCGCACCGGCCTCACCCTGGATGCTGATCAACGGGCTGCGCTCGGCCCGGCTGTGAAAGTCCGTGAGCACCGCGGCTATCGCGTCCAACAGCCGCTCGCATTCGCCGGACGCCTTGTGGCCGAGCAAGAATGCCAGCCGGTCCTGGTCGCGGTAGCGGCGCATGACGACGATCGGTTCGGCGGCGCCTCCGGCCGGATCGGACAGGTGGGCCACCCCGAGGTACGCCTCGGGCGACAGGCGGCGATTCAGCTCGACCTCCCGCCGGCAGGCGCGCTCCCGCTCTTCGGTGGTGCGGAAGTCGACGAAATCGGTCAGCACCGGCTTCTTGGCCTTGTATGCCCGATCGCCGGCCAGCACGACAACACCGGTGTGGGTTTCCCGGACATCCAGAAAGGGGGCAGTGGTCGAATCAGTTGAACATTCGGCGGTAATCGCAAGCTCCATGACTTCAGGCCGTCAGTCGCCGGGACGGGGTCTGCACCGGTCGCGCGACGATAACCGGTGTGCGGGTGGAGTGGACAACCGCGTTGCTGACCGACCCCAACAGCATGGCGCCGACCGAGCCGCGCCCGTGACTGCCGACCACCACCAGCTGCGCGGATTCCGCCTGCTTGATGAGTTGTCGAGCGGGCCGGTCACACACCACCACGCGGTGCACGGTCACGTCGGGAAACTGCTCCTGCCATCCCGCCAGGCGTTCGGCCAGAATGCGATCCGCGTCCTCTTTGAAGATGGTCCAGTCCAGCCCGGGCAATTCGACTGCTTCGATGTCGCTCCACGCGTGCACCGCTTTCAGCTCGACTCCGCGCCGGGAGGCTTCTTCGAACGCGATGGCCGTCGCCAGCTCGGAAGCGGGCGATCCGTCGATTCCCACGACGATCGGAGCGCCCGCCCGCACGTCTTCATCACGGATCACCGCGACGGGGCAGTTGGCGCGCCGGATCACCGCTGAGCTGACCGAGCCCAGCAGTCCCCGCCCCACTGCCGAGCGGCCGTGGCTGCCTACGACCATCAGCTCCGCGTTCTCGGACAGTCGCACCAGTGTCGGAACCGGCGGTGAGCATTTCAACTCGGTGGAGACCGGAACGGGCCGGGAGGTGCCGATAATGTCCTCGGCCACCTTGACGGCATGTTGCAGTACCCGGTGGCCGTCCTCGTCGCTCCACATCCCCATGCCCATCGACAACGGCATTTCCGGGTACATGGGGACCGCGGCGGTCACCATGTGGATCAGCGTGAGGGGGACGTGGCGCAGCACGGCTTCCCGCGCCGCCCACACCACCGCGGCATTCGATGGTTCCGATCCGTCGACGCCGACGAGGATGCCGTGGCGCTCAGCCAGCGCGTCCATCTCGTTCTCCCTCCGTTACCGAAAACGCTATTGCCCGAACCGACCTGGGTCGTGGGGCTTTAGTCACCAAGTGCAGGGACGTGGGACCTTCATTGCCTTTTCGGCGGCCAACTGGAGCTCGCGCTGTGGCATCGTCACTGACGTGACCGACTGGCCCGCCACCATTGACCGGCGTTTTCACGATGCGGTGATCCTGAACCTCGACGGGGTGCTGTCCGCGGCGGTTTCGGGCGGCTTCCGCGCCTCCGATTCCACGGGGCCGCTGCTGCGCCGGCTGCGCGACGCGGGCATCGGTACGGCGGTCTACTCCACCACCCGGGGCGGTGCGCAGCTGTCCGAGGGTGTCATCGACGACCTCGGCGAGGTCGACGCGATCGAGTTCGCCGATGAACACGACTCCTCGGTGCTGACCCGGACAGCGGCCCGGCTGAAGGTTCGCCCGGACCGGTGCGCGGTGATCGAGCACGATCCGGCGGCCGTCGAAGACGCCTGCGCCGCCGGTTTCAGTCTGGTGATCGGGCTCGACCACGGCGGGGAGGAACTCACCTCCCGCGGAGCCGACGCCGTTATCGCCGACCTCGCCGAAATCTCGGTGCGCAATGCCGACGCGGTGATTTCGGCCATCACCGACGCCCTGCAGGTCTACAGCCAGCTCGAGGAGCTCGTCACCGCTCGCCAACCGGTGATCTTCGTCGACTTCGACGGCACATTGTCCGACATCGTCGGTCAGCCGGAGTCGGCGAAGCTGGTGCCCGGCGCCGCCGCGGCGTTGCGGGCACTGACGCGGCAGTGTCCGGTGGCGGTGATCAGCGGCCGCGACCTTGCCGACCTTCGGGCCCGCGTCGACGTCGAGGGGTTGTGGTTCGCCGGCAGCCACGGCTTCGAACTCGTCGCGCCCGACGGCACGCTGCACCAGAACGGCGAGGCTGCCGGGTCGATCAGCGCATTGGTTCGTGCCGCAACGCATCTGGCAGAGGAGCTCAAAGACATCCCCGGCACGATCGTGGAACGCAAGCGCTATGCGGTGGCGGTGCACTACCGCAACGCCGATCCGCAGGACGTCGACCGGGTGATCGCGGCGGTACGCCGGCTCGGGCGTTCGGTTGGGCTGCACGTCACGACCGGACGCAAGTTGGTCGAGTTGCGGCCGAACGTGTCCTGGGACAAAGGCAAGACGCTGCACTGGGTTCTGGAACGCCTTGCGGATCACCAGGATTCAGCGTCGACCACGACATTGCCGATCTTCATCGGGGACGACATCAGCGACGAAGACGCATTCGACGCGATTCGCTTCGACGGGGTCGGGATCGCGGTGCGCCACCTCGAGGGTGGCGACCGGCCGTCGGCCGCGACGTTCAGCCTCGAAAGTCCGGCTGCCGTCACCGAATTCCTGCACCGGCTGGCCAACGACCTCAGCGAGGAGTCGGAGGCGCCCAACGACGCGTGGGAACTCGTCTACGACCACTACGACCCGGCCGCCGAGCGGCTGCGCGAAACGTTGTGCACCGTGGGCAACGGCTATGTCGCCACCCGCGGCTGCGCCGCCGAGGCCACCGCGTCACAGCACCACTACCCCGGCACCTACGCGACCGGGGTCTACAACATCCTGGAAGACCAGATCGCGGGCCGGACCATCGAGAACGAGAGCCTGGTCAACCTGCCCAACTGGCTGTCCCTGACCCTGCGGATCGACGGCGGACCGTGGTTCGACATCGACCAGGCCGACATCCTCTCCTACCGGCAGGTGTTCGACCTACGCCACGCCACCTTGTCCCGGAAGGTCCGCTTCCAGGATGCCGCCGGCCGGATCACGACCCTGGACCAGCAACGCTTCGCCTCCATGCACGATCCGCACGTGCTGGTGATGAAGGCCACCGTGTATCCGGAAAATTGGTCCGGCACAGTCGAGTTCGAGTCTCTGCTGGACGCCACCGTACGCAACACGATGGTCGATCGCTACAAGCCGTTGTCCAGCGCGCACCTGACCGAGGCAGTGATGCACGACGTCGCGCCGCACGGCGTGGTGCTGCGCACCGAGACATCGCAGTCCCGCATCGCGATCGCACTCGCCGCCCGCAGCACGGTGTGGCAGGGCAGCGATGCGATGAGCCCGGCCGACGCGCAGTACACCATGATTCGCGAGCACAACCGCGGCGGCCAACACATCGAAGTCGCGGTGTCCGCCGGTCAGCCGGTGACGCTGGAAAAGATCGCCACCATCTTCACCGGCCGGGATGCCGCCATCGCCGAGCCGTCCGCGGCCGCGGCGGAAAGCCTCGACGCCGCCGGACGCTACGCCGAACTGCACCGGGCGCACGCGCGCGCGTGGGCGCGGTTGTGGGAGCAGTGCAACGTCGGGCTGTCCGACAGCGACGACGCGCTGCGGGTCTTGCGGCTGCATCAGGTGCATGTGCTGCAGACCATCTCACCGCACACCGCCGAACTCGACGCCGGGGTTCCGGCGCGCGGGCTGCACGGCGAGGCCTACCGCGGGCACGTGTTCTGGGACTCGTTGTTCATCTCTCCGGTGCTGAGCCTGCGCATGTCCAACGTGTCGCGGTCGCTGCTGCTGTACCGGTACCGGCGGTTGCCGCAAGCCCGCCGGGCGGCGCACCGCGCCGGCCATCTCGGCGCCATGTTCCCCTGGCAGTCGGGCAGCGACGGACGCGAAGTCAGCCAGGAAGTGCATCTCAATCCCCAGTCGGGGCGCTGGGTACCCGACGCCAGTGCGCGGGCACACCACGTCGGGCTCGCGGTCGCCTACAACACCTGGCAGAACTACCAGGTCAGCGGTGACCGCCAGTTTCTGGTCGACTACGGCGCCGAGATGCTGGCCGAGATCGCGCGATTCTTCGTGGGCCTGGCCAACTTCGACACCGGCCTCGGCCGCTACACGATCCGCGGCATCATCGGGCCGGACGAGTTCCATTCCGGTTATCCGGGACGGGAATACGACGGGATCGACAACAACGCATACACCAACGTGATGGCGGTCTGGGTCATCCTGCGGGCGATGGAGGCACTGGACCTGCTGCCACTGCGCGACCGCCTCGAACTCGTCGCCAAGCTCGGCCTGACCACTCAGGAGCGGGAGCGCTGGGACCACGTGAGCCGGCGCATGTTCGTGCCGTTCCACGACGGCGTCATCAGCCAGTTCGAAGGTTATGCCGAACTGGCCGAACTGGATTGGGAGGGATATCGGCAGCGGTACGACAACATCCAGCGACTCGACCGCATCCTGGAAGCCGAGAACGACAGCGTCAACAACTACAAGGCGTCCAAGCAGGCCGACGCGCTGATGTTGTTCTACCTGCTGTCGTCAGAAGAGTTGCTCGGCCTGTTCGGCCGGCTCGGCTACCACTTCGCGCCCGAGCAGATCCCCCGAACGGTCGACTACTACCTTGCCCGTACCTCCGACGGTTCGACGTTGAGCGCCGTCGTGCACTCCTGGGTGCTGGCGCGCGCCAACCGCGCCAACGCTCTGGAGTACTTCCAGCAGGTGCTCGATTCCGATGTCACCGACATCCAGGGCGGAACCACCGCGGAAGGCATCCACCTGGCGGCGATGGCGGGCAGCATCGATCTGCTGCAGCGCTGCTTCACCGGGCTGGAAACGCGCGACGACCGGCTGATCCTCAGCCCGCAGTGGCCGGAAGGGCTTGGGCCGATCGAGTTTCCGTTCGGGTACCGCGGTCACCGCCTGCATCTGCAGATCAGCGGGCGCAGCGCGACCCTGACCGCGGAATCCGGCGGAGCGGGACCCATCGACGTCGAGTGCCGGGGCCGGATTCACCGGCTGCTGCCCGGCAGCACGATCCAAGTCGGATAGATCGCCACGGGCCGCGGCCGCCACGGGTCGCGGAAGAGGATTCAGGCGCGCTGTGTCAGTGCCGGACCAGCAGCACCGAGCAATCCGGATACCCGAGAATCGGATGGCAGTTCGGGGTCTCCAGTCCGGGCAGCCCGGCCGCCTCGGACTCCCCGACGACGGCCAGATCGATTGCGCGACTGTGGTTCTCGACGGACCTGGCGCCGGTGCCGGAGGCCACGATCTGGACGGGCACGTCGGGATAGCGGCGAACCCAGCTGTCCAGGCGGCGGTCGATCTGGCGCACGATCGCGTGCCGGCGTCGGCCTTCCTCCATGGCCAGGCGGACCACTTCGTCGTTGTCGGGGTCGTCGTTGAGGACGACCGCGATCACGCCCACCTGGGTGGGCGTGCCGTCGGGGTTGGTGCGGATGACCGCGACCGGGCAGTGCGCATGGGTGACGAGCGCGGCGGCCGTGGGGCCCAGCAGGCCGTCGGCGGCCCATCCGCGCCGCGACGTACCCACGCATACCAGGGCCGCGTCGTGTGAGGTGTTGATCAGGGCCTGCGCCGGGTCACCGGAGAGGATGGCGGTTTCGATCTCGACCGGCTTCTCTTGGGCCCGCGCCTCGCTGAGGACCGCGCTTTCCGCCTGCGACAGCACCATTTCGGCGCGTTCGAGATCCCATTCGGACGCCGCACCCGCGTCCTTGCCGGAACCCGTGATCACGTAGGCCAGGCGAAGCGGCATCTGGCGGCTCAGCGCCTCGTCGATCGCCCATTTGGCGGCGTTGACCGCGGCTTGGGAGCCGTTGACACCCACCACCACCGACTTCGCGTCCAGCTGGTTCATGTCAGCTCCTGACTTTCGCTCACCATCAATCTATGGCGCGGTCAGCCGTTTCTGCAGGGGTCGTAGGGCCTGAGTTTGCAATGCCCTTCGTCCCGTCGCCCACCTCGTCAGGCTCGGCGGTCAACTCGAAAAGCCGGTCCACGTCCGAGCGCTCGCATACCGCGGTGCCGGGCGTCAACAACATCGCCGCACCCGCGGCGATCCCCAATCGCACGGATTTGGCGAGTGGCCACCCGCGGGTCAGGCCGACCGCAATGGCCGCGACCATCGCATCACCGGCACCCACGCCGCTGCCGCCTTCCATCGGGACCGCGGCAAAGCGCTGACAGCTGTGCCGGGTCGCCAGCAGTGCACCCGCCGAACCCAGCGACACCACCACCACCTCCGCGCGTCCGCTGTCCACGAGTTCGCGTGCGGCGCCGATCTGTTCTGCCTCGGTGGCCAGCTCGCGTCCCACACATTCGCGCAACTCCCGCACGCTCGCCTTGAGCAGGTAGATCCCTGACGAGACGCCCCGCAGCCCGCCACCGGAGGTGTCGAGGATGAGGCGGGCGCCCACGTCGCGCGCGACGTCGGCCACCCGCTGATAAAAGTCGGCGGGCACACCCGGCGGCAGGCTGCCACTGGCCACCACGAAGTCCGCGGAGCGTGCGGCCATCCGCAGCTCCTGCAGGCATCGGTCCTGTTCGGCCTGGGTCAGCACCGGCCCGGGCAGGACGAACCGGAACTGCCGTCCGGTGCTGGTCTCGTTGACGGTGAAGCTTTCCCGGGTGGCACCGGCGATCGGGATTTCACCGAAGGGCACACCCGCATCGCTGAGCAACCTGGTCAGCAGGCCCCCATGCGACCCGCCCGACGGCAACACCGCGAACGCCGAACCACCGAGCACGTGGGCTATCCGCGCCACGTTCACCCCGCCGCCGCCCGGGTCGTAACGCGTTGCGCTGCAACGCAATTTACTGGTAGGTTGCACCACCTCCACGCTGGTGGTGATGTCGAGCGCGGGATTCATCGTCAAGGTGACGATCCGCGGTAGCCCCGGTGTGAAACCGGCGTGCATCCTCAACTCCGCTCGTCAGGGTGGACTGTGGTGGGGCTAGAGACCACTGGGATAGGTCTCCGGCGTCTCGCCGGCGATCCATACGCTTGTCGTCTCGAGCGGCTCCAGCGCATGGGTCGTGTCGATGTGAATCATCGCATCGAATTGATCGCCGGGCCGGACGTGGAAGTAATGGCTCTGCCGTTCGGTCGCGGGCTGATAGATGACACCGATCGCGCGGCCCAGCCGGACGGCCGACAACGGTTCGGCTGCCTTCTCGTTGATCCGCGCCGACACCAGGAACGCGTCCTTGCCGGTCTGGTGGAACAGCTCTTCGACGCTGCCGGGCAGCGCCGGCCGGACCACCTTGCGTTCGGCGATGCCGCCCCATTCGCTGGCCGCGGTGACCGTGCCCGTGTAGGTGCTCAGGCCGATCAGGCGCGCCTCGCTGTGGTAGCGCTGCCGGGCCAGCTGCCCGAGGGTGAGCTGGCCATCGGCCCACACCTCCGTGGCGGTCGCGTCACCGACATGGGAGTTGTGCGCCCACACCACAATTCGTGCCGGCGGGCCGTCGTGGCGGTCCAGGTGCTGCAGCAGCGCTTCCAGGGTCTGCGCCATGTGCTTGTCGCGCAGATTCCAGGAGGACACCCGGCCGCTGAACATCGAACGGTAGTAGACCTCCGCGTCGCGGACCGTCTGCGCGTTCTGCTGGGCATAGAACAGCTCGTCTTCGGCGAGCAGGCCATCGGCGCGCAAATAGTCCAGCGCGTTGCGGTGCAGCTCCACCAACTGCTCGATCGCCTGGTGCTCGCATTTCGGGCCGGCACCGAATGCCGCCTTGTAACCGTATGCCTGCCCGTCGTCACCGGCGGGGTGGTCGAAGCACGCGTACCGGACCCGTGCGCGGGCCGCCGCCGCGGGATCGACCGTGTCGAGGTAGGTGATCACCTCGTGCATCGACCGGTGCAGGCTGTAGAGATCCAGACCGTAGAACCCGGCCTGCCGCTGCGCGCCCCTGTTGTGCTCGCGCAGCCAGTCGGCGAAGTCGCGAACGACGGTGTTGCGCCACATCCACCCCGGGAAGCGCTCGAAACCGCTGAGCGCCTGCTCGGCCGTCGTGTCTTTGCCCAGGCCGCGCACGTAACGGTTCACCCGGTAGGCGTCGGGCCAATCCGCCTCGGCCGCAACGGCACAGAAGCCCTTCTCCTCGATCAGCCACTTCGTGATCTCCGAGCGCGCCTCGTAGAACTCGTGGGTGCCGTGGGAGCTCTCACCGATCAGGACGATCCGTGCGTCACCGACGATCGCGTCGAGAACGTCGCGCGGCGGAATGCCCTGCGGCGCATCGATGGCCACGTCAGCGATCAGCTCGGCCGCCGTCGGGACGACGGGTTTGACCAGGGCCAGCCCCGTGGTGGGCTTGGCCAGCAGTTCGCGCACCTCTTCGTCGCTGACCTGGCGGAAGTCCCAGAATGACTCTCCGACAGCGAGGAAAGGCGTGGGCATCGAGGCGCAGACCACTTCGTCGACCAGACTGGCGAATTCCCGGCAGGTCGATTCCGGGGCGGCGGGCACCGCAATCACGATGTGGGCCGGCTCGGCGTCGCGCAACGCCTGAACGGCCGCGAACATGCTTGCGCCGGTGGCCAACCCGTCGTCGACGAGGATCACCGTCCGGCCGGCCACCTCTACCGGCGGGCGACCGCCACGATAGGCGGCCTCGCGGCGGACCAGTTCGCGGCCCTCCCGCTCGACGATGTCGCGCAGCTGCGCGGAGGTGATCCGCAGTCCCCGCAGCACGTCGTCGTTCACCACGACACGACCGCCACTGGCCAGGGCGCCGATGGCGAATTCCTCGTGCCCCGGGGCGCCGAGCTTGCGCACGATGAACGCGTCCAGCGGGGCGTGCAGCGCCGCCGCCACCTCCCACGCCACGGGCAGACCGCCGCGTGCCAGGCCCAGCACGATCACGTTCGGGTTGTCGCGGTAGTCGCCCAACAGGTTGGCCAGCACCTGGCCGGCTTCACGGCGGTCCCGGAACACCCGCCGCGGTGCGGGCCGCGAGGCCTCGGCTGCACTGGTCATGACGTACTCCTCTGATACTCAGATCACCCTGCGAGGCACACATTCCTCGATGGCAATGCTTCATTCGACCAATCCCCCGGCACCGTCGGTAGGGACCGAAGTCCCGGCCTGAGGTGTACAGAAGCCATTTGTCCGGCTCAGCCGACGACCTCGAGCACCTCACCCAGGGGGCGCCGCGGGGTCGCCGCGGGTATCGGACCCGATGGTGCGATGCCGACTCGAATCAGAACCTGCGGAACGGACGCGCGACCGCCGGTGAGCTCGCGCAGGATGGCACGACCGGGCTCCAGCTCCGTCGCGTGCGTGATCGGGCAGGTAGCCAGTCCGGCCATGGTGCATTCCAGGAGGACGGCGGAGAGCGCCTCCCCGCAGCTGAGCGCATCGGCGCGGGTGTTCGCAGGCGTCCACAGCAGCACAATCTTGGCCTGATCGTGTCTGACGGCGTGCTCGGTGTCGCCTTCGGTGGGGAACTCCCGGTTCACACCGACGCCCCGGGCTTCGGCGCCTGACACCAGAGCAGCCTGCGGGATACCCTCATTTTCTCTGGAAGGCGCTGTCCACCAACTTAATTCGTGGTGGTAGCTGTCGTCGTAGCGGCGCAGCGCCTCGCTGAGCCGAGTGGCCTCCGCCAGCCGCGGGCGCGCGTCATCGCCCAACACCTCCAGCCCCACTAGATCCTGGTTGACACAGTTGCGCAACAGCGGCTGCAGCGACGGCCAATCATTGGGAGCACGGAACGGGCGCCGGTCGGTGCGGCGAACCGTGATGGCGTCCGCGCGGTCGCGCCGGGCCCGCCCGACATATGCCATCGGCGTGAAGTCGGCCGAAACCAGGTGATCGAGGTTGTTCGGGTTGGGGAACGCGTCGACGTGGGTCTCCCATCCGACGGCGGCCATCGCGACGCGGAGGTGGTCGAGGGCGGCGCCACAGCTCAGGACGGCCTCCCGGCCCGACCCGTCGGTGGAGGTCACGATGCGTTCCCGGTCGACGAACAGGTCGACGCCGGCACCCTGGACCACCCACCGCCACGGCTGGGTGTTGTGCAGCGAAGGAGCGTGGCATGCCAATTCCAGGGCGTTCGTGATCACCGCGGTCTCGACCAGCGTTCGGGTCATCGCACCCACCTTTCTGCTTTGAGTACGAGGTCCTGCTCCGCGTCCTGCTCCTTGTACGACCCTGCGCCACCAGACAGTCCGATGCCAGGGTCCTTGGTCACCATCGTCGCGTCACAGGACACCGGTAAGCGACGTCCGGCCGGGGTGATCGGTGACCTTGTTCCCTATTGCGCCCGGGGTTGGCGCAACAGGCTTGAGGAGCCAACACCCTGGGGATGAGGACCCGCACATGGATGTGATTCACAAGACCCCCCGCGACTACCGCGTCCAGCCCAATCTCGCCGACTACGACCAGGCCCGGGCGAACTTCCACTGGACCGATGTGCCGAAACTGTGCGAGGGAATGGGCGAAGGGAAATGCAACATCGCCTATGCCGCCGTCGACCGGCACGCGAGCGGACCCGCCGGCGCCCGCACCGCACTTCGCTTCCTCACCGAGGATGCGGCGCACGACCTGACCTATGCCGAGTTGAGTGACCGGGTGACCCGGTTCACCGGTGTGCTGCGCGCTCTGGGCATCGGCAAGGGCGACCGGGTCTTCGCCATCATGGGCCGCATCCCCGAGCTGTACATCACGATGCTGGGCGCGCTGCGAAACGGCAGCGTGGTCTCACCGCTGTTCTCCGCCTTCGGGCCCGAACCGATCGCCACCCGCGTGGACATCGGGCAGGCCACCGTGCTGGTGACCACCAAGGCGATCTATCAGCGCAAGATCGCCAAGATCCACAGCCGGCTGACCTCGGTGCGACACGTCATCGTGGTGGACGACGGCACGCACGGGGAGCCGCCCTCGGGAACGCTGGACTTCTGGCACTGCATGAACGCCGCCGACGCCAACGCCCCCGTCGAGCCGACGACGGCCGACGACCCGGCTCTGCTGCACTTCACCAGCGGGACCACGGGCACACCCAAAGGCGCGATCCACGTCCACGGCGCCGTCACCATGCACTACGTCACGGGGTTGTACGCGCTCGATCTCCACCCCGATGACATCTATTGGTGCACTGCGGATCCCGGCTGGGTCACCGGAACGTCCTACGGGATCATCAGCCCGCTGTTGCACGGGGTGACGTCCATCATCGACCAGGCCGAATTCGACGCCGAGCGCTGGTACCGGATCCTGCAGGACGAACGGGTTTCGGTCTGGTACACCGCGCCGACCGGTATCAGGATGCTGATCAAGGCCGGTCCGGAACTGCCGGCCCGCTTCAGTTTTCCGCACCTGCGGTTCATCGCCAGTGTGGGCGAACCGCTCAACCCTGAAGCCGTGTGGTGGGGAAAACAGGTGCTGGGCTTGCCGATTCACGACAATTGGTGGCAGACCGAGACGGGCGGCATCATGATCGCCAACACGCCCGCGTTCGACATCAAGCCGGGGTCGATGGGCCGGCCGCTGCCCGGGGTCGAGGCCTGCATCGTGCGCGACAACGACGACGCTAGCGACGAAGGCGCCGTCACCGTGATTGCTGAACCGGATGTCGAAGGCGAACTGGCCCTCACACCAGGGTGGCCGTCGATGTTCCGCGGCTATCTGCACGCCGACGAGAGATACCGAAAGTGCTTCAGCAACGGGCTTTATCTCACCGGCGACCTGGCCAAGCGGGACGCCGACGGCTACTTCTGGTTCGTCGGCCGCAAAGACGACGTGATCAAGTCGGCCGGGCACCTGATCGGCCCGTTCGAGGTGGAAAGCGCACTGACCGACCATCCGGCGGTGGCCGAGGCCGCCGTCATCGGCAAACCGGACCCGACGGTCGGCTCGGTCATCAAAGCCTTCGTCACCCTCAAGGACGGCTACCAGGCCAGCGAGGAGCTCCGGTTGCAGCTGCTCGGTCATGCCCGCAAGCGTCTCGGACCTGCCGTGGCGCCCAAAGAGATCGAGTTCGCCGACTCGCTGCCGCACACCAGCAGCGGCAAGATCCTGCGGCGCTTGCTCAAGGCCCGCGAACTCGGGCTGCCCGAAGGCGACACCTCCACGATCGAACAACCGCAGCACCACCAACCTCAAGGAGCGTCGTTGTGACAGAGAAGGACCTGACGCATTCGCTGCTGTCGGACATGATCCGGGTACGCCGCATGGAAGAGAAATGCGCGGAGCTCTACAGCGCGGCCAAGATTCGCGGCTTCCTGCACCTCTACGTCGGTGAGGAAGCCGTGGCGGCGGGCTCGCTGCGGGCGTTGACCGACGACGACGCGGTGGTGGCGACCTATCGTGAGCATGCGCATGCACTGCTGCGCGGCATCCCGATGACCAGGATCATGGCCGAGATGTTCGGCAAGCAGGAAGGCTGCTCCCGCGGTCGCGGCGGGTCCATGCACCTGTTCGACGCATCCCGGCACTTCTACGGCGGCAACGCGATCGTCGCCGGCGGGCTGCCGCTGGCGGTGGGCATCGCGCTGGCCGACGCCATGCTGAAACGCAACCGCGTGACCGCGTGCTATTTCGGTGACGGAGCGGTGGCCGAGGGCGCCTTCCACGAGTCGTTGAACATGGCCGTGTTGTGGAACCTGCCGGTGCTGTTCCTGTGTGAGAACAACCTTTACGCGATGGGGACCGCGCTGGATCGCGCGCAGTCCCAGACCGACCTCACCGCCAAGGCGGCGGCCTACCGCGTCGATGCGCTGGCGGTGGACGGGATGGACGTCGAGGCATGCTACGAGGCCACCCGCAAAGGCGTGGACCACGTGCGCAGCACCGGTGGGCCGTTTTTCATCGAGTTCCGCACCTACCGGTTCCGCGCCCACTCGATGTTCGACCCGGAGTTGTACCGGGACAAGGTCGAAGTGGAGCAGTGGCGCGACAAGGACCCCATCGACATGTTCGTCAAGCGACGGCGACGCGACGGCCTGATCACCGATTCCGACGTGGCTGACATCGAAGCGGCGGCCGCCGCCGAGATCGCCGACGCGGTGGCCTACGCCGATGCCGGAACCCGGGAAGACGTGGCCGATCTGGCCCGCGACGTGCTCACCCCAGTGGAGGCGGCGCGATGAAGACGACCTACCGCACCGCCGTTCACGACGCGATCCGCGACGCGTTGCGCGACGACTCCCGCGTGGTCCTGATGGGTGAGGACGTGGGACGCTACGGCGGGACCTACGCCGCATCCAAAGGGTTGCTGGAGGAATTCGGTGAGGACCGGGTGCGTGACACCCCGCTCTCCGAACTCGGTTTCGTCGGCATCGGTATCGGCGCCGCCCTCAACGGATTACGCCCCATCGTCGAAGTCATGACCGTGAACTTCAGCCTGCTGGCGCTCGATCAGATCGTCAATACCGCTGCGGCACTTCGTCATATGTCCGGCGGCCAGTTCTCGGTACCGATCGTGGTGCGGATGGCCACCGGGGCCGGGCGGCAACTCGCCGCGCAGCATTCGCACAGCCTGGAACCGTGGTATGCCCACATTCCGGGCATCAAGGTGCTGGCACCGGCGACCGTCGAGGACGCCTACGGCATGCTGGGACCGGCCCTGGCCGACCCGGATCCGGTGGTCATCTTCGAGCACGTCCAGCTCTACAACACCTCCACCGACATCGACACGCTGGAGCCCACGGACATCACCCGGGCGGCAGTACGCCGGGAGGGCAGCGACGTCACTCTGATCGCCTACGGCGGCTGCGTGGGCAAGGCACTGGACGCGGCGAACGAGCTGTCCCTGGCCGGAATCGACTGCGAGGTGGTGGATCTGCGGGTGCTGCGGCCGCTGGACACCGAAACGATCCTGGAGTCGGTCCGTAAGACTCACCGCGCCGTCGCGATCGACGAGGCTTGGCGCAGCGGCAGTTTGGCGGCCGAGGTCTCCGCACAGATCATGGAGGGGGCGTTCTACGATCTGGACGCGCCGGTCGGCCGGGTCTGCAGCGAAGAGGTACCCATCCCGTACGCGAAACACCTTGAGGAAGCAGCACTTCCGCAGCCACACAAGATCGTCGCCGCCGTGCATGACCTGTTCGGAGATCGCTCATGATCGAGTTCAGGATGCCCGCGCTGGGCTCCGACATGGACGAAGGCACGCTCAACGAGTGGCTGGTCAAGCCCGGTGACAAGGTGACCCGCGGCCAGGTCGTCGCCGTCATCGAAACCACGAAGGCCGCGGTGGAGATCGAGTGCTGGCAGGAGGGCACCATCGACGAGCTGGTGGTCCCGGTCGGCGACACCGTGGAAGTGGGAACGGTGTTGGCCACGCTGGTGGAGGCGGGCGAGACTCCCGCGGCTCCCGTCAAGAAGGCACCGAAGAAGGCGGCTCCCAAACGCGCCCCGAAAGCGCCGCGCAAAGCCCCCCAGCCGGCCGCCGCAGCGCCGGCGCCGCCCACCGGCCCGGCTCCGGCACGGCCCAGCGGCCCGCAACACCGCCGCTGGGTCTCCCCCGCCGCGCGGCGGCTGGCGGCGAACCTGAGCGTCGACCTCGACGCGGTTAGCGGTACCGGTCCGGGAGGTGCGGTGACGATCATCGACGTCGAGCACGCCGCCGCCACCCGGCAACCGGTCAAGAAACCCGCACCGAAGCCCGCGGGCGAACGCATGTCGATGGCCGAGCGCGGCGCCGCCATGCGCCAGTCGATCGCGGCCGCCATGAGCCGGTCCAAGCGCGAGATTCCGCACTACTACCTGGCCGACGAGATCCTGATGGACACCGCGTTGACGTGGCTCACGGCACGAAATGCGCAGCGGCCCATCACCGAACGGGTACTGCCGGCCGTCCTGCAACTCAAGGCGGTCGCCCTGGCCGCACAGCGTTTCCAGGAGTTCAGCGGTTTCTGGCGCGATAGCGGCTACCAACCGGCCCCCGCCGTCCATGTCGGTGTCGCCATCTCGTTGCGCGGCGGAGGTCTGGTCGCACCCGCCATTCACGACGTCGCCGAGAAGAAACTCGACGAGTTGATGAACGACCTCACCGATCTGGTGGCGCGGGCGCGCGCCGGCTCACTGCGCAGCTCGGAGATGTCCGACCCCACGATCACCGTCACCAACCTGGGCGACCAGGGCGTCGACACCGTGTTCGGCGTGATTTACCCGCCGCAGGTCGCCCTGGTGGGCTTCGGCAAGACCACCCAGCGCGTCTGCGTCATCGACGGCGGAATCCGGGTCGTCAACGCCGTGCAGGGCACCCTGGCCGCCGATCACCGCGCCAGCGACGGGCATCGCGGTGCCCTGTTCCTGGCCGCCGTCAACGAACTACTGCAACAGCCCGACGTATTGGAGAAGTGAAGAATGACAACACAAGAAGACACTCGTGGCATTGTCCTGTCCGTGTTGACGACGATTGCACCGGAAGTCGACGCGGACGACATCACCGACGACGACCTGCTACGCGACCAGGTCGACCTCGACTCGATGGACTGGCTCAACTTCCTGCTGGGCATCCACAAAAGATTCAACGTCGACATCCCCGAGTCCGAGTACGCGTCGCTGCGCACCCTGTCCGACGTGGTCGGCTACGTCGAGAGTCACGCGCCGGCGTCAACACGGTGATGCGTCGGCCGTAACCGGCGGCGCCTGGGGGCGAATTCCAGCGACAACAGCACCACCAGCGCACTCGGAATATGGTGGGTGCACAACACCACGTACCGGCGTTCACTGAGCGCGTGGAACTTTCGCAGATAACGGTAGAGCGATTCCAGGGAGATGAACGGGTCCAGCAGGTGGATCAGCCGGTAGGCGATGCGCTGCAGTATTCCGGGGTGGGCGGCGTCGAACACTTCCGGAAAGGCCGCGAAGGCCAGCGAAAGGCGCCGTGCATGAACGCTTTTCGCGGCGGCGATCATGTCGACGGTGAGCCGCTCGTCGATGCCGTTGGGGGCGTCGGGCCGACGGTACGGCGCATCGAGGGTGATTTCGGACCCCGCTCCGGCGCTGGCGTAACGGTGAAAGGCGACCGCGCGCCCGGCACTGTCGCGGGCGATGGCCAATGCGACGCCAGGGCAACGACCTTGCAGCGCTCCGTCGAGGTTCATGCAGAACCCGCGCTCGGTGCGCACCCCGCCGTGTGATGCATAGAGCACCTCACTCAGTTCGGAAACCAGGCGCGCGTCCAGATCTCGCTCGTCGATGATCTCCGTGGTGACACCACGATTGCGGGTGCGCTGCACGGCCTGGCGCAGATTGCGGTAGCGGCGGCCGGTCAGAGTGAAGTGCTCGACGTCGACCACCACATCGCGCCCGATCGGGACCGCCAGCATCGCCTGCCCGATCAGCTCCCTGGTCCACAGACCGAGGTAGCGCTGCGCGCCCGCCAGGACGACGACCCGCCAGCCCCGCGATCGGCACATGACGGCGAAATCGATTGCCAGCCGCTCGAATTGCGTTTTGTCGCCGATCGGATCGCCGCTGACGACGGCGAATCCCAGCCGCGTCCGGTACGCGATCGCGGCGGTGCCGGTGGCATTGAAGTAGTAGCTCTTGAGCGAGTGCATGGCGAAGGGTGCCAGCGGGTCTGCTTCGGTGGCATCGACAAGCTCCCACACCCGCTGCAGCAACTCCGGTTGCGGCTCGGCCGAAGTGGGCCACATCAGCACCAGCCCACTGGCGGCGACCAGCACGTTGCCCCACCCGCCGAAGGCCAGGAAGTGAGCGAATAGGCCCGCCGAGAGCAGCGCCGCCGAGCCGACCGTGTGCCGCGGGGTGACCGGTCGCCCCAGGAACACCCCGCGCGCGATGAGCACCACGGCCGCCAGCAGGGCGACCGACCACCCGAACCGGCCCTCGGCATACCAGTTCGCGGCCGGGCGTTCATGCATGGTCACCACGATCAACCAACCCGCAACGCAGACCAGCAGCAGCGAACTCGCCAGCCGGGCCGAGCGGCGGTCGGTGCGCAGGATGATGCGTTCGGACGCGAGCGCGGCGGTGGCGCGGTGCGGGCGCTGACTGACTTTCATGCCGGACTCCTTGTCATGGCAAACGGTATCTGCCCAGGTGGTCCGGGTCGTGAGGCTTTAGTCCCCAAACCGGTTGCCGGCGACCAATGTCCGTTCGGTTCGGGACTTCGGTCCCTCCCGTACGGCCGCTCCCGGTGCTCAGATGGTGGTATGGGGAGACGAGTGTCTCCCTTTCGGGAGGTATTGAAATGAGCACCACACCACTGCAGCCCCGCACGCGTGACTTCGCCCGCGTACTCGGCCCTTACTTCGCCATCATCGGCATCACGACGGTCTCGCGCGGATCCGAAATGCGCGCTCTGCTCACCGGTTTCGAGTCCAGTCCGGTCTGGTTCTGGGTCACCGGTGCGCTGGTACTCCTTGTCGGACTGACGATCGTGGGGCTGCACCCCTACTGGCGGGGCGCGGCGGCGATCATAGTTTCGGTGATGGGCTGGGCCATCACGCTTCGCGGAACGATGTTGCTCGCTTTCCCGAAGGCGTTCATGGCCGCCGCCAACGCCACGATCGGTATGGACGGCATGTGGATCACGGCCAGCATCCTGCTCGCGGTGGCCGGGTTGTACCTGACCTACGTCGGCTGGCGTCCCACGCCGGCCGCACCCGAGCCGAAAACCGAAGCGGCGCCACGGGATCTGCCGCGCGCGGCGTGACGGGGTTCACTCCTCCGGCACGTTGTCGTCCTCGGCGAGGGTGAAGTAGTTCTCCTCTTCCTGGACGAAGTGCAGCCGCAGCAGGGTGTACAGCCCGTACAGGCACGCCAGTAGGTCGTCGACCTGGTCGGGCTGTATCGCACCGGCGGCCTGCGCCTCGGTCAGATGGGTGCCGATGCGGTCGGCGAGTCGCCTGATCTCGGCGTGGGTGCGGCTCATCGTGGCGGTCGCTTCGCTGCTGCCGAGCGGACGGGCCAGCGCCGGGTAGAGCTGTGTCTCTTCGGCCTCTTCGTGCGGCAGTATCCGGTCGACCAACAGAGAGTGCACGGCGGCCAAGGACTCCACCGGCAAGGCATCTCTACTGGTGGCCAGGTGGTTGGCGCTCTCGCGCAGTAGGCCGAGGGTGTCGCGCAGGGCGTCGTGTTCGGCCGCGAAGCGCAACAGCATCCGCTCGGTTTCTGGGTCAACCTGCATATCGTTGGTGGGATTGCCGCGCAGCGCCCGCAGCGCGTTGAGGATCACCGCAACGTCGATCCCCTCCTGCAAGAGCGCACCCGCGGCGGGCGGCAGCCAGCCCAGCGCGGCGATCACCATCGCAATCAGCGACAGGCTCATGCCGACGACGGCGCTCTGCACGGCGATGCGCCGTGACCACCGGGCAATATCCATCGCGTCGGCGAGCCGGTCCAGGCGGTCGGTGGTCAGCACGATGTCGGCAGCCTCCGAGGACGCGGTGGCACCGCGCGCGCCCATCGCGACGCCGACGGTGGCCGCGGCCAGTGCGGGAGCATCGTTGATGCCGTCGCCGACCATCACCGTCACGGCACGTTCGCTCTCCTCACGGACCGCGGCGAACTTGTCCTCCGGCGTCTGGTCCGCACGGACCTCGTCCAGTCCCAGGATGTTGGCGACGTCACGGGTGGGTTCGGCACGGTCGCCGGTGAGCATCAGCAACCGTTCGAGTCCGGCTTCGCGCAACCGCCGCACCGTCCGCGGCGCATGCCGGCGCAACGGATCGCGCAGCAATACCGCTCCCGCCGCGGCGCCGTCCACACTGACCCAGGCGATTCCGGCCCCGTCCAGCCGGGCGCGACTGACCACTGCGGTGGTCCACGCGCCGTCCAGATCGCCGGCGGGCAACTTCCCGACCATGACCCGATGCCCGTCCACCGTCGCGGTCACGCCGCTGCCCGGCTGTTCGACCACCTCGGTGGGCAGGCTCAACCGCAGCTTGCGGCCGAGTGCTTCGGTGACGATGGCTTCGGCCAGGACGTGCGGGGAGAACTGGTCCACCGAGGCGCCCAACCGCAATATTTCGGCTGCCTCGCGCCCCGGTCCCGCCACCACGTCGACCACCGTCGGCCGTCCCATCGTCAGGGTGCCGGTCTTGTCCATCACCAGCGTCTTGGCGTGGCCGAGGTTCTCCAGCGCTCCCCCGCCGCGGATCACCACCCCGGCCCGCGAGGCGCGGGACAGTCCGGAGACGATGGCCACCGGCGCGGCCAGCAGCAACGGACACGGTGTCGCCACCACCAGCACCGCGACGGCGCGTACCGCCGATCCACTGACGAACCACGCGGCACCGGCCACCAGCAACGTCAACGGGAGGAACCAGACCGCGAAACGGTCGGCCAGCCGGACGATCGGCGCGTTCAGCGCGCCCGCCTGCTGCGCCAACCGGACGATGCCGGCATAGGTGCTGTCGGCGGCGGTCGCGCGGGCCTGGAACTCAAAAGCGTTGCCCGCGTTCACCACACCGCTGCGGACCATGTCACCGGCCGGGCGTTCGACCAGCAGCGGCTCGCCGGTCAGGGCCGACTCGTCGAGCACCGCGACCTGATCGGTGACCCGCCCATCCACGGGCACCACCTCGCCGGGTCCGACCACCAGCACATCGCCGACCGCCACCTCGGCCAGATCGATCATGCTGATCTGCGTCCCGACCCGTCGCCGTGCGAATCGCGGTGCACGGTCCAGCAGCGCCCGCAGGTCCCGCGATGCCCGGCGCTCGGCGGCCGAGTCCAGCGCCCTGCCGCCGGCGAAC
The DNA here is from genome assembly GCF_030755175.1 of Mycobacterium sp. TY814. Classification (NCBI taxonomy): domain Bacteria; kingdom Bacillati; phylum Actinomycetota; class Actinomycetes; order Mycobacteriales; family Mycobacteriaceae; genus Mycobacterium; species Mycobacterium sp. TY814. Next base: position 878,851 of record NZ_JAUFRY010000002.1, on the reverse strand, counting down.
ATCACCGCGATCAGCGCGCCGGCCAGGTACTCGTGCACCCACAGCGTCCCGACCAGCGAGAGCACCGCGATGACGTCCACACCGACGCGGCCCCGGCGCAACGCGGCCAGCACCCACACCGATGCGGGCCCGATCGCACTGACGGTGCCCGCGATCCAGCACCCGTCGGCCACGGCCCGCCAACCGGCCAACCAGGCGACGCCACCGAGGGCCAACGCGCCGACGGCGAACACCGTCAACACGGGCCCGGTGAGCAGCCGCAACCGGGCCATCAGACGCTCTCGCGACGATTCTGTGGCGGTCTGCACTGCAGTCCCTTCTCCTAGCCGGCCGGTCTCGAACTTAGTCCGCCGCGGCCGGGACGCCCACTGCCGCTCGGCGCGCCGGCATGGCACAGTGAGACACGTGTCTGACAGTCCCGAAACATCCCGGCCGGACCTGCGTGAAATCGATACTCCGGTAGGCACTTTGCGCTACTACGACCACGGCGACGGCCCGGTGGTGCTGCTCCTGCACGGATCGGGCCCCGGCGTCAGCGGCTGGCGCAATTTCCGCGGGGTGTTGCCGGCGTTCGCCGAGCAGTTCCGGTGCCTGATTCTGGAATTTCCCGGATTCGGGGTGACCGCCGACTTCGGCGGTCACCCGATGATCACCGCCCAGGGAGTGGTGGCACCGTTTCTGGACGCGCTCGGGGTGGAACGTGTCCATATCGTCGGCAACTCGATGGGCGGCGGCGTCGGCATCAATTTCGCCATCCGGTACCCCGACCGGATCGACCGGCTGGTGACGATCGGCGGAATCGGGACCAACACCTTCAGCCCCGGGCCGAGCGAGGGCATCCGGCTGTTGCAGGAGTTCACCGAGGACCCCACCCGGCAACGGCTGGTCGACTGGCTCAAGTCGATGGTCTACGACCAGTCACTGGTCACCGAGGAACTGATCGAGGAGCGCTGGCAGTTGGCCACCGGCACCGAGACGCTGGCCTCCGCGCGTCGCATGTACGGCAAGGCCGCATACGCGGCAATGATGGCGGCGATGGGTGCCACCGACCGCCCGATGCCGTGGGCGGTCATGCACAAGGTGGCCACCCCCACGCTGCTGACGTGGGGGCGCGACGACCGGGTGAGCCCCCTGGACATGGCGATCATCCCGATGCGCACCATCCCCAACGCCGAGCTGCATGTGTTCCCCAACTGCGGGCACTGGGCGATGATCGAGGCCAAGGCCGCGTTCGAGAGCACGGTCCTGGCGTTCTTGAATCGGGGTTAAGCGCCGTTCCACGCTTTGGCCAGCAAGGCGTGGGCATCGGGGTTCCCGTCGAGCACGCGGCCGGTGCGGATGCCGATCCGCCACTGCCCGTCGATCCGGCGCAGCGCGAAATGATTTGCGGTAGCCCGCCATACGCGGTAGCCGTCGCCGACGCGGACGAGCACCAGCGACTCGCAGACCGCCTCCGCGTCGTCGCCGTTGACCGTCACCACCACCGGTCCCAGGAAATGGCTGCATCCGTGCGCCACCATCTTCTGGTGCGCCCCGGAGTCGACCATGGCGCGCACCTCGTCGCGGCCCTGCATCCGCATCAGGTCGATGTCGTAGACGCCGTCCTGGGCCCACAGGCGCGCCGCCGCGTCGGCGTCGCCCGCATCCACCGCCGGGCCGTAGGAGGCGACCAACCGGGCGATGTCGCGTTCGTCCTCCAGTAGGCGCACACGGGCGAGCAGGTCTTCGATGTCGGTCATGCCTACTTCCCGCCGCCCAGTAGGGCCTGAACGCGGCTGTGCGCGCCCAGGACGATCGCGGCCCGGTCAGGTCCGCTGCCCCACCGGAACGCGGCTGCGTTGTCACCGGCGACGAGCACCGGGCCGTTGGGCAGATTCGCCAATCCCTCGCGGGCCACGTCGGCCGGCTCCGACACCATCAGACCGGGTACATCGAAATTCAACCCGGCACGCTCCATCGCCGGGGTGCGGGTGACGCCCAGCAGGAGCTCCAGCACGTCGACAAAGTACTCGCGGAGCTCGAGCCACAGGCTCTCGGCGAAGAGCCGGCCGAAAGCCTTGACCCCGGCGTAGGCCGACTGCTGCATCGACCCGTACGTGGCGGCCAGGGAGCCGACCAGGATGATGCCGCCGCGGCGCCGCTCCCGCATCGGGCGGCCGAAATGCCGGACCAGCTCCAGCATCCGGGTCACGTTGAGGTCGATGACGTTCTGGACGTCCGTCGGCTCGGCGTCGAGAAACTCAGCGCGGCAGGTGTTGGCTCCTGCGTTGTAGATCAACAGCCCGACCTCCAGGTCGGCGGTGTCGGTGGCGATCCGGGAGATCGATTCGGGCGCAAGCAGATCCACGGCGATCGTGCGCACCTGCGCGCCGAGGTCGCGGCAGCGGCGCGCCGTTTCCTCCAGCGGGGACGGCTTGCGCGCGATCAGCACCAGGTTGACCCCGTCCTGCGCCAGCTGCGCGGCGAACTCCGCCCCGACGCCCTCCGAGCCCCCGGCGATCACCGCCCAAGGCCCGTACCGTGCCGCGTCCGTCATGGCGTTCCCGGCTTCTTGACGAGTTCGAACCCCTTGTAGCCGGCATCGGCGACCTCGGCGCAAATCTGGTTGTAGGTGGCGAAGCCACCGATGAACAGCATGAAACCCCTGGGCTTGCCGGGCACATTGGCGCCCATGTACCACGAGTTGGCCTTGGTGAACAACGTCGCGTCGGCCAGTCGCGCACATTCGGCGCCCCAGCTGTCCACTGCCTCGGCGCCGGCTTCTATTGCGGCGTAGCCGTGGTTGTCCAGGTATTCGACGGCGTCGGCGATCCAGTTCACCTGCGCCTCGGCGTGCAACACCATGTTCGCCAGCACGGCTGGCGCCCCCGGCCCGGAGATCACGAACAGGTTGGGAAAGCCGTCGACACCCAGTCCGAGGTAACTACACGGCCCGTGGGCCCACCGATCGCGCAGCCTGGCGCCGCCGCGTCCGGCGATGTCGATCTTCGCCAGAGCCCCGGTGAGCGCGTCGAAACCGGTTGCCAGGACGATCATGTCGAGGTCGTAATGCCGGTCGGTGGTGTTGATGCCGGTGCTGTCCACCGAATCGATTGGGGTGTCGCGCACACTGACCAGTGTCACAGTGGGCTTGTTGAAGGTCTGAAAGTAGTTGCTGTCGGTGCATATTCGCTTGGTTCCGATCGGATGGTCGGTTGGGATCAGCAGGTCGGCGACCGTCGGGTCGTCGATGACGGCGCGGATCTTCTCTTCGTAGAACTCGCGGGCCGCGTCGTTGGCGGCCGGGTCGACCGTCTGGTCGGGGAAGGTCTTGGAGTACAAGACTCCACCTAGCTGCCAACGCTTTTCGAATGCCGCGCGGCGCTCTTCGGCACTGAACTCCATGGCCGGCTTGGCCGCGGTGAGGTGCGGCGATCCACCGCCGCTGCGCCACGACAGCCGGCGCCGCTCCGCGTACCCGCGTTTGATTTCGTCGAGTTCTTCGCCGGACAGCGTTTTGTTGCCTGCCGGAACGCTGAAGTTGGGGGTGCGCTGGAAAACGGTCAGGTGCGCGGCCTGCTCGGCGATGATCGGAATCGATTGAATACCAGAGGATCCGGTGCCGATCACGGCCACCCGCTTACCGGTGAAGTCGACGGGTTCGTGTGGCCAGCGCGCGGTGTGGTAGACCTCGCCCGCGAACGTGTCCAATCCCGGGAACTCGGGGGTCATGGCATCCGAGAGCGGACCCGTCGCCATCAGCACGAAGCGTGCCTCGATCCGTTGCCCGGTGTCGGTGGTGACCGTCCAGCGCAGCGCGTCCTCGTCGAACACCGCGGCGGCGACGCGGATGTTGAACGCGATATCGCGGCGCAGGTCGAGTTTGTCGGCGACCCAGTTCAGGTAGCGCAGGATCTCGGCCTGGGTCGCGTACTTCTCGGTCCAGTTCCATTCCTGCTGGAGCTCGTCGGAGAACGAGTAGCAGTAGTCGACGCTCTCCACGTCGCAGCGGGCGCCGGGATACCGGTTGTAGTACCAGGTGCCGCCGAGTTCCGGGGCGGCCTCGACCACCCGCACCTGCAGGCCCCGGGCGCGCAGTGTGTGCAGGGCGTACAGGCCGGCGAATCCCGCCCCCACCACCAATGCGTCTAAAGGGTGCTCACCGTTCACAAGAACCCACGGTAGGTCGTCGTGCTCGCCCAGACCTAGCAGGTTCCCGGTCATTGGGCCGTGGGGGCGATTTCGGCGACCGGCTGAGGTAAACCAGAAAGTAGCCCACCGAACGTTAGGACGACAGCATGAGCGAGCGGGTACTCGACCGGGTAGTGGAGATGGCGGACCAACTGCGCGAGCAGGGGCCGGAGGCCGAGCGCATCGGCCGGCTCACCGACGACACCGTCAAGATGATGAAGGCCGCCGGGCTGATCCGGTTGCTACAGACCAAGCAGTACCAAGGTTTCGAGGTACACCCGCGCGAGTTCGCCGAGACGACGATGGCCACTGCGGCACTCGACCCGGCGGCCGGCTGGATCGTCGGCGTGGTGGGCGTGCACCCGTACCAGTTGGCCTATGCCGACCCGAAGGTGTCCGCCGAGATCTGGGCCGACGACGTCGACACCTGGATGGCTTCTCCCTATGCACCGCAGGGCGTGGCCCGGCCCGTCGAGGGAGGATATGTCTTCAACGGGCGCTGGCAGTTCAGCTCGGGGACCGACCATTGCGACTGGATCATCCTGGGCGCGATGCTCGCCGACGCCAAAGGCGTTCCGCTGATGCCGCCCCGGATGCTGCATATGATCCTGCCGCGCAAGGACTACGAGATCGTCGACGACTCGTGGGATGTGGTGGGGCTGCGCGGCACCGGCTCCAAGGACGTCATCGTCAAGGACGCATTCGTACCGAGCTACCGGACCATGGACGCGACGAAGGTCATGGATGGCACCGCGCAACGCGAGGCCGGCATGACCGAGCCGTTGTACCTGATGCCGTGGTCGACGATGTTTCCCCTGGGCATCTCCGCGGCGACCATCGGCATCGCCGAAGGCGCACTGGCCGCACACCTGGACTACCAACGGGAACGCGTCGGCGCCACCGGAACCGCGATCAAGGACGACCCCTACGTGATGTATGCGATCGGCGAGGCCGCCGCCGACATCAACGCCGCCCGCCAGGAACTGCTGGCCAACGCCGACCGCATCTACGACATGGTGGCCGCCGGCAAAGAGGTGTCGTTCGCCGACCGCGCGGCCGGACGCCGCACCCAGGTGCGCGCGGTGTGGCGCGCGGTGTCCGCCGTCGACGAGATCTTCGCCCGCTCCGGCGGCAACGCCGCGCGGATGGACAAGCCCCTGCAGCGGTACTGGCGCGACGTACATGTCGGCCAGTTGCACGCGATCCATGTGCCCGGCTCCACCTACCACGCCTCTGCGCTGAGTTCGTTCGGCGTCGAGCCACCTATGGGGCCGCTGCGCGCGCTGATCTAGGAGGGCTGGACCCGGGCGGCGCCACCCTCGAGATATGCCACGGTGCGGTATCCGCACGCCCGGCGACTGGGACATCGAGTTCGGTACCGATGGCATGCGCATTGACGAAAACCGTTACACCGCAGAGGAAATCACCGCTGACAGCTACTGGGGACACCAGTGGGCGGCAGATCTTCCGGTGGCCATGCGCCCTTGAGCTCCGTGCGCGAGTTCCTTGCGCGAGCAGGCAGCAAAGCACCCGTTCGTGTGCCCAAACGGGTGCTTTGCTGCCTCTCGACGAGAGTGGTGAGTGACAGGGGCCACACCCATATGATACAAGTAGTCATATTCCTAATAGGAATATGACTACTTCCGGGAGGACCCATGTCAGCCAGTGCCGACACCGCAACCCCAAGCGCCGTCATCGACCGCATCTCTCTCGTCCTCGATGCCTTCGACGGACCTGGACGCCTTACCCTCGCCCAGATCGTGCGGCGCACCGGCTTGCCGCGTTCCTCCGCACACCGAATGCTGGAGCGGCTCGTGCAACTGCGGTGGCTGCGCCGCAGCGGACGCGACTACGAACTCGGCATGCGCCTGGTCGAGCTGGGATCGCTGGCCGTCCACCAAGACCGCCTGGTGCGCGCGGCGAAGCCGCTCTTGGGCGAATTGCACCGCGCCACTGGGCTTGTCGTGCACCTCGCCGTGCTCGACGGCTCCGACGTCGTGTATCTGGACAAGGTCGGCGACCGCATCTGCGACGGACTTCCCACCCGCGTCGGTGGCCGCCAGCCCGCGCATTGCACAGCAGTCGGCAAGGCCATGCTCGCCTACCGCGACGACACTTCTGAGGTCAACCTGCACGTCCGCCGAACCAGGTACTCGATCTGCACCAGTTCGCAGCTGGCCGTTGAACTGGCCAAGGTTCGAGCGCACGGTGTCGCCTTCGAGCGAGAAGAGTCGCTGCTCGGATTCGGTTGCGTCGCAGCACCGATCGGCGCCTCAGGCGACGCCGTCGCCGCCGTGTCGGTGTGCGGTCCGATGAATCGCATGAGATTCGACCAGCGGATGACTGCACCGGTACGCATGACCGCGATGGGCATCTGGCGCAATGTCGAGAGCGACTCGGTGGCACCGACGCTGCAGCCGCTGCGCCCGCTGCGCCCCGCATTGCAGTACGTATGAAGCTCGACCCACAGGTCGCCGAGCTGCTCGACACACTGGATGCCGGCTTTCCCCCGGTGCATACGATGACGGGTGCGCAGGCGCGGGCGGTCATCCGTTCCCGGCTGGTGCTGCCCGACGAGCCGGAGCCGGTCGCCGAGATCCTGGATGAGCTGGTTCCCGGACCCGGTGGCGATATCCCGGTGCGGATCTATCGCCCCGCCGGAGATGACCTGCCCGTGCTCGTATATGCCCACGGCGGCGGATTCGTGTTCTGCGACCTGGACAGCCACGACGGTTTGTGCCGCAGTATCGCGAATTTGATTCCAGCCGTTGTGGTTTCGATCGGATATCGGCTGGCGCCGGAACATCCGTGGCCGGCGGCGGCCGAGGATGTGTATGCGGTTGCCGGTTTGGCGGCAAGCGGGATCTTCGGCGGAGACCGCGGCCGGCTCGTGGTCGGAGGTGACAGCGCGGGCGGGAACCTCGCGGCGGTGACCGCGCTGATGTCACGCGATCGCGGCGGCCCCCAGCTGACGGCACAGTTGCTGATTTACCCCGTCATCGCGGCCGACTTCGACACCGAGTCCTACCGCCTGTTCGGGCGTGGTTACTACAACCCGAAGCCGGCCATGCAGTGGTATTGGGACCAGTACGTGCCGCGCGTCGCCGATCGGGTGCACCCGTATGTCGCGCCCGTCCACGGCGATCTGCGCGGGTTACCGCCGGCCGTCATGGTCGTCGCTGGCCACGACCCGTTGCGCGACGAGGCACTCGCCTACGCTACGGCGCTAGAATCGGCCGGAGTTTCGGTGACGCAGATGTACATCGAGGGTGCGATCCACGGCTTCCTGTCCATCCCAGTTCTGGATATCGCACGTGAAGCACGCCAACAAGTTTGCGCACATGTGACAGCGGTGGCGGGCTCGGCCGGATGACGCGCGCCCCTGATATCAACAGCTTCGGTCGCGAGCGTGCATAAAATGCCGGCGGCACGCCGAGCGCAACGGCATTATGCGCACGCTCGGCATAGCGCCTCTGGCCGTGCCACGCCCGGGCGACGAACCGGCTTGACGCCATGACACAGTGGCCTGCATGAGCAATCCTCTGGAGATCAGCGGTACCGGGCCGATCCAGACCTGGACGATCAACCTGCCGAGCGTGGGCAATGCGATCACCGGCAAGGACGTCATCGCCGCGTTCGAAGATGCGGTCGACAGCGCCAACGCTGACACCGCCGTCCACGCCGTCATCCTGACCGGCGAGGGCAAGATCTTCTCCTCCGGCGGGAACGTGAAAGAGATGGCAGACCAGGCCGGCATGTTCGGCCTCAGTGCCCTCGACCAGCGGTACGCCTACATCGACGGTATCCAGCGGATCCCGCGCGCACTCGCGCGACTCGAAGTCCCGCTGATCGCGGCCGTCAACGGCGCCGCCATCGGCGCCGGCTGCGACCTGGCGATGATGTGCGACATCCGAATCGCCTCCGAGCGTGCCTCTTTCGCCGAGAGCTTCGTACAACTCGGGCTTATCCCCGGCGACGGCGGCACCTGGTTCCTGCAGCGCATCATCGGCTACCAGCGCGCCGCCGAGATGACCCTCACCGGCGACCGGATCGGTGCCGCGACCGCGCTCGAGTGGGGTCTGGTCAGCCGGGTGGTACCGCACGATGAGCTCCTCCCGGCCGCGCAGGAGCTCGCCGAGCGCATCGCCAAGAATCCCTCACACGCACTGCGGATGGCCAAGCGGCTGCTGCAGGAATCGCGCACCGGTTCGCTCGAGTCGACCCTGGGTATGGCGGCGGCCATGCAGCCACTGGCCCATCGCGACCCCGAACACGAGCGGCGCATCGCCAAGTGGCGGACCACCTGATGACCGCGCCCAGGCTGGTTCCGCCGGCGGGAATCGAAGATGAGGCGACCGGCGCCCTGCGTGCGGAGGTGCGCACCTTCATCGCCGAGCAACTGGCCGCCGGTGCCTTCACGCCGTCGGTCGATGCGTGGCTGTCGCAGTGGGACGAGAAGTTCACCGCGGCGCTGGCGACGCAGGGTTGGCTCGGCATGACGGTGCCCGTTGCGTACGGGGGGCACGGACGGTCGTTTCTGGAACGCTTCGTCGTCACCGAGGAGTTGCTGGCCGCCGGAGCACCGGTCGCCGCACACTGGATCGCCGACCGCCAGATCGTGCCGTCGCTGCTCAAGTACGGCACCGAGACCCAGAAGCAACGCTTCCTCCCGCCGATCGTCCGCGGCGAATGCTTCTTCGCGATCGGCATGAGCGAGCCCGATTCCGGCTCCGACCTGGCCAGCGTGCGCACCCGGGCCGAGCGCGTCGACGGCGGCTGGTCACTTTCCGGCACGAAGGTCTGGACCTCCGGCGCCCATCTGGCCCACGCCTTCATCGCGCTGGCCCGCACGGCACCGGTCGATCCGCAACACCGGCACGACGGGCTCAGTCAGTTCCTCGTGGACCTGCACGGACCAGGCATCGAGATCCGGCCGATCGTCTCGATGAACGGAGCCCACCACTTCAACGAAGTCATCTTCGACAAAGCGTTCGTGCCGGACGACATGGTCTTCGGGAAGGTCGGCGACGGCTGGCGACAGGTGACGTCGGAACTGGCCTTCGAACGCAGCGGTCCAGAGCGTTTTCTGTCCACCTTCGTGCTGCTGACGGCCTGCGCCGACCGGATGGCAGCCAACGCCGTCCCCCGCGACCCGAACCTGGGCCGACTGGTCGCCCGCGTCGCCGGCCTGCACCATATGTCCACCGCGGTGGCCGGGGCCCTGGAACGCCACGAAGCCGCCGACGTGCCCGCCGCAGTGGTCAAGGTCCTGGGCACCACCGCCGAGGGCGACATCGCCGAATTCGCCGATACGCTCGACTCCCCCGATGCCATCTTCACCACGCTGGTTCGGACTGCACTTGACCAGCGGCCCGGTTTCACCCTGCGCGGCGGCACCAACGAAGTCCTGCGCGGAGTGATGGCGCGCGGATTGGGCATGCGATGAGTGCTGCCGTCGACCCTGAGCTCGTCCAGATGATGGACGCCGTTTTCGCGGACCACCGCGAAAAGCAATCGCCCACGTCCGATCTCTGGTCGCACCTGCGTGAGCTCGGCCTGCTGCGGCTGACGGGCTCCGAAGAACACGGCGGCAGCGGTGCCGGGTGGTTCGAAGCCGCCGAACTGCTGGCCGCGGCTGCCCGCCACGGAGTACGAATCCCGTTGGCAGAGCATGATTTATTGGCGTGCTGGTTGCTGGAGGCCAGTGGTCTACCCGTCGACGATGCGGTACGTACCGTGTGCATGCTCGACAAGCGGGGTCATGCGACCGACGTGCCCTGGGCGGCCACGGCCGACCGCGTGGTACTCGCCTGGCGGGCCGAAGGCGGGTTCCGCGTCGCCGACGTCGCGGCCGGGGAGCTCACCATCACCCCGGGCACCAACCTGATCGGCGAACCCCGCGACGCGGTGAGTGCCAACCTCGCCGCTCTGCGAGGGTCACCGACCACCCTGGCCGTCGTCAATCGGCTCCGGCTGAAATCGGGTCTGGTGCGCTCCATCCAGGTCTGCGCCGTGCTGGACCGGATCCTGCAGTTGTGCATCGAGCACGTCGGCTCCCGGATCCAGTTCGGCCGCCCACTCGCGAAATTCCAGGCGGTCCAGAATCTGGTTTCCGATGTCGCCGCCGAGGCGGCGCTCGCCCGGGCCGCCACCGAAGCGGCGCTCGCCCTCGCCGTCACCAGCGACTGGTCGGCCGACAATGTGGAATTCCTTGTTGCCGTGGCACGTTCATGCACGGGACACGCGACGTCGGTGGTGGTGCGCAATGCCCATCAGGTGCACGGCGCGATCGGCACCACCCGGGAGCATCGGCTGCACGAGTACACTCGCGCCGCGCTGGCCTGGCGGTCGGAGTTCGGTTCCCTGCGGTACTGGGACGAGAAGGTGACGGACTCGGCTTTGTATGCCAGTGCGGGCGGGCTGTGGGGTCTGATCACCGGATGACGACGGCGCTCGGCTCCCGCGGGGCACCTAGGTGCCGATGCGACGGCGGGCGGCGACCGCCCTCGTCCACAATGCCGTACCGTTCGGCCAACTCGGCGCCGATGAACGTCTGACCGCTCAGCGCGGCCAACTCCGGGTCGTCGAACACCGCATCGAGCAGATAGCCGGTGAATTCCGGTGTTTCGGCATGCTCGGCGGTCTTGGTCAGTGCCTCAGGCTTTCCGGCGAACGCGGCGCGCAGTTTCTCGGTCAGCAGGATGCCCATCCAGATCGACACCGTCGCAACGCCGGTGCCGCGGAAGTCCACGGCCATGTCGGCGGCCATCTTGTCGACCCCGGCCTTCTGGGCCCCGTACGCCGGGCCGTGCATGTAGCACACCGATCCCGGCGAGGACGTGAACGCGACCAGGCCCCGCCCGCCGGCAACCAGCAGTGGCGCCGCGTACCACGACGCGACATAGGACGACCGCAATCCGACGTCCAGCACGTCCGCCAGCGCACGCGGCTTCTCCCAGAACGGCTTTGGGCTGACGAGTTCATCGGAGACGACTGCGGCATTGTTGACCAGCAGATCCAGCCGGCCCTCCTCGGACCGCACCCGCTCGAACAACCGGCCGACCGCGTCGTCGTCGGCGTGGTCGACCCGAGCTGCGACACCGCCCGGTGGCGCGTCGGAGATGCTGCGACCGGTCGCGTACACCCGCCAGCCTCGGGCGGCCAACGCGGCGGCGATGCCGTGTCCGGCACCGCGGCTCGCGCCGGTCACCACCGCAACCCGACCGCTCATCTGGTCAGACTAGTGGTTGCGCGAACGTCGCCACGATCGCCTCGCGAGCCGATCGCCAGGTCAGCCCGAGGTCGCGCAGTGTCGCGGAGTCATCGGTCGGGATCGCTGCGGTAATCAACTGCGCCGCTTCGTAACTGAACCCGCTACCCAGCGGCAGGACGGACGCGGCGAGGTCGGACACGCGGCCGAGCAACCGAAACGCGGCCGGGCTCAGCGGCATCCGGCGGATCCGCCGTCGGCAGCCGCACTCGATCGCCGCGATCATGTCGTCGAACGTCAGCAGCTGCCCGCCGCACAGATAACGCTTCGGCCCCCGCCCCGGCCGCATCAACCGTTCGTGCACGTCGGCGACGTCGCGGACATCGATCATCATCATCCCCGCGTGCGCGACCTTGGGCGCCACCCCGAACCGCACGATGGTCTGCCAACCCTGTTCGGTGATGCCCGGCGCGGTGTACATCGCCGGCCCGACGACACTGGACGGATAGGTGACCACCACCGGGGCTCCGTCGCGCTGCAGTCGTCGCGCTACCCGGTCGGCATAGGACTTGGTCCGCGCATAGGCCGATCTGCCGTGGGCGGTGGGCGAATCCGGACCGATCACCGGACCCGGCGGCGGGAACAACGCGCTGTAGCTCGACACCAGTACCACCGGGTCCAACCCGAGTGCGACGCCGCGCAGCATGATCCGTTCGCTGGCATACGCGTTGATGTCCCACATCAATCGCTCGTGGGTGTCGTCGGTACCCACCACGCCGGCGCCGTGGATCACCGCGTCGCAGCCGTCCAGCAAGCCTTCGGGAAGGTCCGGGGAACGCAGATCGCCACGCACGACCGCCACCTCGCCGACGGTTTGCAGCCGATGCAACAGCAGATCGTTGGACCAGCCCGGCTCGGCCAGCAGCTGAACGCCGTGGCCGGCGGCCAGCAGCGCATTGACGATATGGGCACCGACATAACCGGTGCCGCCTGTCACCGCGATTCGCATCGCCAGCCACCCTAATCGGTGTCAACGACGGCCAGGTCCCCGGCGGCGACGGCGGCCTCGATGGAATCACGCAACGCCGAACACGCCAGGAATAACGACTGGTGGTGTGCGGTCCCGGCATCCCGCCGCTCAAGACACCGGGCAGAAGCGTCGGCGTTCCATTGCACGCTGGTCTGGTTCCAGCTCGCTTTGCGCGCCAACACATGCGCTCCGCATCGAAGGCAGTCGACCGGTGCCATCGGCATACCGTCGAGCCGGTTGTCGGTCCGCACCGGGCGGTTCATGACATCGAGTCCGCCCTCGCCGCAATGTTCGCCTCGATCTGCTTCATCCACGTCTCGTAGGGCCTGCTGGTGTCCAGTTCGAACTCGAAGCGGTCCACCATGTCCGGCTGCACGTCGGCGGCGTTGACGTAGAACTGCTCATACCAGCGCCGCAATTGGTAGACCGGTCCGTCCTCCTCCACCAGCAGCGGATTGTCGATCCGGGCCTTGTGGCGCCAGATTTCGACGTCCTGCTCAAAGCCCAACTTGACGTAGTCGCCGAGCCTGGTCGCGGCCCGCACGGCCTCCTCGGCGGGCAGGTTCTCGGACTTCTTGACGATGATGCCGTATTGCAGCACAAAGGAATTGGCGTCGATCGGGTAGTGGCAGTTGATCAGGATCGTCTGCTGGTCTCCGGCCGTGTAGTGGTAGGTGAGGTCGTCGACCATGAAGGAGGGGCCGAAGTATGAGGCCACGGATGTGGTGCCGAGCATCTTCGATCCCTCGCCGGCCATGTCGGGCCGGCCCTCACCGTTCATGTACTGCGTGGCGACGTGCCCCTCGAAGATGTTCTTGAAGTAGGTGGGCAACGACCCGTGGATGTAGAAGAAGTGCGCCATGTCCACGACGTTGTCAATGATCTCGCGGCAGTTGCTGCCGACGAGGGTGGTGTACCAGTGCCAGTCGGTCCACTCGTCGCTGGTGGCACCCTCGATGCGCGGAATCATGGCCTCCGGTGGTGGCGGGTTGCCTTCGGGGTCGTTCCAGACGAACAGCATGCCGTCCTGCTCGAGCGTGGTCCACGTTGCGGTGCGGGCCAACCGCGGCGCGCGTTTGGCGTACGGCACCTGCTTGCATCGGCCGTCACCGCCCCAACGCCAGTCGTGGAAAGGGCAGGCGATCGCGTCGCCCTTCACCTCACCCCTGGACAGGTCTCCACCCATATGCCGGCAATAGCCGTCGAGCACGTTGATCTTTCCGTCCCCGGTACGAAATATGACAAGCTTCTGGCCGAATGCGTTGACGCCGTGCGGTTTACCATCGACGAAATCGCGGATCAGGCCCAGGCAATGCCAGCCGCGGGCGAATCTGGCCGGCGCGGCCTGTGCCTCGATGAACCGAATCTCCCCGGTGTCGGATTGCAGCCCCATACCGGCCATTGAACGCTTCTGCGCCGGGCGGCGCGGTCAGCTGTTCCACTGACCAGGAGACGCATTTCGCAGACCTGTCGCAGGGCCTAGCGTTACCCGGGTGAGCCCGTACCTACCCTGGCGCCGGCGCGACCATCGCGCAGGGCCTGGTGTTCGGCTACATCGCGGCGCTTGACGCGGCGGCTTATTCGGCCGCCCGCTTGGCCTCGATCTGCTTCTCGACCTCACGCCAGTACCCCGGGGCGGGGCGCGGCTTGCCGAAACTGCCTTTGCCGGCCTTGCCGAGGATCGCGTCGGTCTCGTCGATCTCTTTCATCAGCTCCAGGGCAAACTCGCGCTCAGCAGCGTAATACTTTGCTGCCCAACGCAGTGCGATCACCGAGTACGCCCAGCCGGGCTCGGCTTCGGCGCCCTCGGCGTCTTCGACGGCTTTGCGGTGCCGGGCTTCGACGTAGGCCACGTATTCCTGCAGCAATTCCTTGAGACGGGTCGGGTTGCTGAGGTGGCCGAACGTGATCCGCAGCAGCATGCTGTGCTTGAGCACCGGCGGATCCAGGGGCGCGTTGTTGGTCCAGTCGGTGATGGCGGCCATGCCGGCCTCGGTGATCTTGTAGAGCCGGCGACTGCGGGTGCCTTCGTCACGCTCGACCCGGGACGTCACCAGCTCCAGGCTTTCCAATTTCTTGAGCTCGGTGTAGATCTGGCTGTACGAGGGACTCCAGTAGTAGAGGTCGACGCTCCAGTCGATCCACTTCTTCAGGTCGTAGCCGGAGACTTCCTCTTCGTAGGACATCATGCCGAGCAGGGCCCAGCTGGTGGCGGCGAGTGCCGACTTCACCTTGTCGCTGGGCGCGTTCACGCCGCCAAGATTAACAACCCGCAGGTCGATGGTGGCTGACGACGGACCGCTGACTGGGACATCGAGCGCTGCTCTAGGGTGACGGACATGGTGGATTCGTTTGAGTCGATGACTGATTCGTTAGCCGGTATACGAGTCGCTGGCCGCATCGGTGCGACGGTTGATCGACGCGACGATCCGCACCGAAGTGGACCACGAGGTCATCGCGGCCGCGGCGGCCAAGATTGACAGCGTCACAGCCGAACTCAGCGCCGAACTGATGCCCGGAACGTTCGGCCAACGCGCAATCGACGACGGCCAGGGCATTGCGTCGGGCAATGTCGTTGTCGGCGTTCGCAATCCGTCGGCTCCCCCGCTGGTGGTCCACCATGAGGACGACGGATCGGTGTGGACGGAATTCACACTCGGCGCCGCATTCGAAGGTCCCATGGGGCACGTGCACGGCGGTGTCTCGGCGATGATCCTCGACCACATACTCGGAGCCACCGCGCACCGACCCGGCCGGCCGGCCTACACCGGCACGTTGACGTTGCGCTATCACCAGCGGACCCCGCTGCTGCAGCCGTTACGGGCGGACGCGTGGGTGGACCGGGTCGAGGGCGTCAAGACCTTCGCCGTCGGTCAGATCAGCGGCGCCGACGGCGTCCTGGTATCGGCGGAGGGCATCTTCATTCACCCGCGGAATCTGAGCACCTAGTAACCGGTGGCAGCCGCTGGAATATCCGGCTGGCTCCACGCCCACCTTGGAGCGACAACCCGCGCCGTTTCCGGGACAGATCCGGTGAGCCTTCCCTAGGCTGCCCTAGGGTTCCGGGCACCCGTGGCGAAAGGACATCGATGTCGAAGGCAAGGCGGTTCATGACCCCGCTGGCGGCG
This sequence comes from Mycobacterium sp. TY814, assembly GCF_030755175.1. Classification (NCBI taxonomy): domain Bacteria; kingdom Bacillati; phylum Actinomycetota; class Actinomycetes; order Mycobacteriales; family Mycobacteriaceae; genus Mycobacterium; species Mycobacterium sp. TY814. The sequence continues at coordinate 863,313 of NZ_JAUFRY010000002.1, read as the reverse complement.
GGCTTGATCACGTTGGCGGCGTGCGGATCACCGCATGCCTCACCGCCGGCCTCGTCCAGCACCCCGGCAAAACCGGCCACGCCGGCAGCCTCCGCGGCCCCGGTCACCAAGCCATCCACGACGACGACCACCTCCACGACTGGTGCGCCGGACTGCGTCGGGCTTTCGATCTGCCCACCCCCGCCGCCTGACGCCGACGGCAACCCGGCGTGCTTCTACTCCGACGGCTGGCAGGCCAGCTCGACCGGCGCCGGCATCGAGGTCTGGTACTTCCAGGAGCCGCAGAACATGTCGACGCCCGACAAGGTCACCGCGGTGGTCCGCAAAAAGGACGGCAGCACCGAATCTCAAGACGCCGCAATAGAAGCCGGCCAGCAGGTGCACCGGTTCGAGTTCCCGGCAATCGACAAATCCGCCGTCGCCGAAGTGTTGTTCGACACCAGCAGAGGCCGCTGCTTCGTGACCGGTCCTGGGAGTTAGGGCAGCTGCCCGTATTCGAGCACCGCTCCCCCGGCAGCGGGAGCGCCTCTGGCGACCACGACCGGCATCGACGTCGATGCGTTGGTGCGCAGGATGGTGTGGACCACCTCGACAAGGTCCTCGACGGGCATCAGCCTGCCCGGCATGCAGCCCCGCGCCACCCACAGCGGGTAAGCCTGCATCGCCAAATCGCGGTCCCACCCGGCATTCATGCCGGTCTGCGCATCACCCTCCCCGCCCGCGCACTCGCCGACGATGAGATTGGTGAAACCGATGTTCGGGTGCTCGGCCCGCCACGCCTCGACCAGCCGTTCCAGCGCCGCCTTACTGACGCCGTAGGCTCCCAGGCCCGGCCAGGGCGGCCCGAACGTACCGGCGTCGGACGATAGATAGATCACCTTGCCCGCGGACGTCGTCAAGTGCGGAATGGCCGCCGCCGTCGTCAGCGACGCCCCGATCACATTGGTGTCGAAGACGCGCCGCCATGTTTGGGCATCGGTCTCGGCCAGCGGTACCAGCGGGCTGATCGCGGGCGAGTACACAAGGTTGTCGATGCCCCCGAGCGCTTCGGCGGCGGCATCGATGGCGGAGCGGGCCGATTCCTGATCGGTGACGTCGCACTCGACGGCGAACGCGTCCGGTCCTGCGTCCTGGGCGGCCGCGTCAATGCGCTCGCGGCGCCGCGCGAGCAGCGCAACCCGGTCACCGCGCCGCGCCAGGCCGATGCCGATGCAGCGCCCCAGCCCGCTCGAAGCTCCAACTACCACTGTTCTTGCCATAGCGACCTCCGCCGCCGAGCATGACACACCGCCACCCTCCGACGAGAACGGGGTTATCGTTTTAGGAGCATGGCGTTGCCACCAGGGCCCCACGGCCCCGCCGACCAGCTGAATCAACAGCGGGCTTGCTCGAACAGGCCCCGGTCGTGTGCGCACACGATCTCCAGATCGCGTTCGCCGCGCTCGTACAGTTCAGCGAGCCGCGCCTGGTTCTCCCGCAGTTGCCCGCGGTTGAAGGCGGACGCGCCTTCGTATGTGCGCAGCATCAACGGCACACCGGACCGGTCCAGCGCTCCGTGATGGTAGAACGCGTCCCCGCAATGCAGCACCCATCTATCCCCGGCTCCCTCGCCGGCGCGGACGGCCACCGCCGCGTGGCCCCGGGTATGACCCGGCATCGGCACCAGGACGACGCCGTCGCTGATTTCGGAAAGCGCTTTGGCACGGGCGAATCCGCGCCAGGACTCGCCATCGGGATCATGCTCGACCAGGTTGGGCCCGTGTGCCCACTGCACGCTTCGGTACCGCAGGCGTTCGCGCAGCGATGGAGCGTGGATGGCGCCGCGGGCCTCGGCCGTGGTCACGTGAACGTGCGCGTCGGGAAAGTCGGCAAGCCCGCCGATGTGGTCAAAGTCGAAGTGGGTTAACACGATATGCCGCACATCGGACTGTTGGAACCCGAGTTGTGCGATCTGGTGCAGTGCCGTTTCGCTCTCCTGTAACACCGGTCTGATGACATGGCGCAGTGGCCCGACGCGGCCGGGATCCCGGCAGTCGTGCGAGCCGAAGCCGGTGTCCACCAGGACCAGTGCATTGCCGGCTTCGATCAGCAGGACGTGGCACACCATGGGCGCACCGGGCGTTTTCATGGTTCCGCAGTTGAGATGGTGAACTTTCACTGCGTCCTTCCCATCGCGCCGGCCGGACTCATCCGAGCACCCGGATCGGCTCTGCGCCATCCCATTCGGCGGCGACCTCGCGGATGTAGGCGAACAGGTGCCCTTTGGGCCCACTGATGTCACTGATCTCGATGACCGTGCCCTGCTCGCGCTCGGTGTCCAGGTAGGCGAAACGCCCGCCGATGTCGCCCTCCTGGCCCACCGTGTAACCGGCCGTCAGAACCCGGTCGTAGAGGGCCTGATAGTCGGTCGTCCAGTACGCGACGTGTTGGGCTCCCTCGCGGCCGGAGTCGAGGAAGTCTTTGTACATCGACGGCGCGTCGTTCCGTTGCTGGATCAGCTCCAACTGCACATCGCCTGAGTTGGCCAGGGCCACACTCATTCTGAGGTCGGAATCCGCCCCGCGGTAACGGAAGTCTTCCGGCATTACGGTTTCGATGTAGAACCACGGCCCGACATCGTGCCGAATCCACCGGTCCATCGCGGCCTGGATATCGCGCACCACATAACCAAGCTGGTTGATACTGCCGAATATTCGGCTCACAGCCGTTCCCCTTCGTCAGGCGGCCCCGCCCGATGTTCTATCACGGCTGAGCGCCGGCCACCGCCGACCGCCGATATACGGTGGGCTCATGAAATACATTCAGGTCGACGGAGTCGGCCAGGTCAGCCGGATCGGGCTCGGCACGTGGCAGTTCGGCTCGCGCGAGTGGGGATACGGGGACACCTACGCCTCCGGTGGGGCACGCGACATCGTGCAACGCGCCCGCGCCCTCGGCGTCACCCTGTTCGACACCGCCGAGGTGTACGGCCTGGGCAAGAGCGAACGGATCCTGGGCGAGGCGCTGGGCGACGAACGCGCCGAGGTGGCCGTGGCCAGCAAGATCTTTCCGGTCGCGCCGTTCCCGGCAGTGATCAAGCAGCGCGAACGTGCCAGCGCGCGGCGACTGCAGCTGGACCGCATCCCGCTGTACCAGATCCATCAGCCCAATCCCGTCGTCCCGGACACGGTGATCATGCCGGGCATGCGTGACCTGCTCGACGAGGGCAAGATCGGCGCGGCCGGTGTCTCGAACTATTCACTCGCCCGCTGGCAGCAGGCTGACGCGGCGCTGGGCCGCCCCGTGATCAGCAATCAGGTGCACTTCTCGCTGGCACACCCGCGCGCCCTTGACCACATGGTGCCCTTTGCTGAACGAGAGAACCGGATCGTCATCGCGTACAGTCCCCTGGCCCAGGGTCTGCTGGGAGGCAAGTACGGCGTCGACAACCGCCCCGGTGGCGTACGCGCGGTCAATCCCCTGTTCGGGACCGAAAACCTGCGCCGCATCGAGCCACTGCTGCAGACGCTCCGCGATGTGGCGGCCGAGGTGGGCGCCAAGCCGGCGCAGGTGGCTCTGGCCTGGCTGATCAGTTTGCCGGGAGTGGTTGCCATACCGGGCGCGTCCAGTGTGGAGCAGTTGGAGTTCAATGTGGCGGCCGCCGAGGTCGAACTTCCCACCGAATCGCGCGACGCACTCACCGAGGCGGCGCGTGCGTTCAAACCCGTGTCGGCGGGGCGCTTCCTCACCAACCTGGTGCGCGAGAAACTGCCGTTCTGAGTCAGCTGGTGACGCGCCGGCGGCTCAACGGAGCCGTGAAGCCGCCGGTGTCGTCGAAGCCAGCCCACTGACCGTCGTCGCACACCTCCATGCGCCAACCCAGCTGGTAGCGGCCGGCGATGGTGTCGGCAAACCACCGGTGCGCATCCTCCGCACTGTCGAAATCCCTGGTGGCGACGATCACGCCCTGCGGATCGATGGCCCGAAACACAGTCATGAAATGCGAATATCCGTTCCGGCCGGCTTTCAATCGCCGATCCCTTACCTGACCCGAACAGCGACACTGAACCTGCGCACGCGACGCGCCGCGGCGGGTGTGCGTGGCGGCGGTCGCGCCGGGCGGCTGGGCGAGCTGGGCGGTAGCGCCGGGGACCTACACGGTGCGCGTCAGCCGGTCGGCCAGCAGCTCGGCAAAGCGCGCTGGGTCCTGCAGCGCCCCGCCCTCGGCCAGCAGCGCGGTGCCGTAGAGCAGTTCCGCGGTTTCGGCGACCGAGGTGTCGTCGGGACGTTCCGCGTGCGCCTGGCGCAGCCCGGTGACCAGCGGATGGTGCGGATTGAGCTCCAGGGTCCGCTTGCCGATGGGAACATCCTGCCCGGACGCCTGGTAGAGGCGGGCCAGGGCCGGCGTCATCCCGAAGGCGTCGGTGATCAGGCAGGCCGGCGAGTCGGTCAGACGGCTGGACAGCCGGACTTCCTTGACGTGATCGCTCAGGGTCTCCTTGAGCCAGGTCAGCAGGTCGGCGAACTCCTTCTGCTGCTCTTCGCGCTCGGCTTCGGAGGTCTCTTCGCCGGCGTCCAGGTCCACTTCACCCTTGGCCACCGATTGCAATTGCTTGCCGTCGAACTCGTTGACCACGCCCACCCAGACTTCGTCGACCGGGTCGGTGAGCAGGAGCACTTCGTACCCCTTGGCCTTGAACGCCTCCAGATGCGGCGACTTCTCCAGCAGCTGACGTGAGGCTCCGGTGGCGTAGAAGATCTGGGTCTGCCCCTCCTTCATCCGCTCCACGTACTGGGCGAGCGTGGTGGGTTCCTCCTCGCTGTGCGTCGAAGCGAACGAGGAAATGGAGAGCAGGGCCTCCTGGTTGTCGAAGTCCGACATGAGGCCCTCCTTGAGGACCTTGCCGAACTGGGTCCAGAAGGTGCGGTAGTCATCGGGCCGTTCGGACTGGATCTCCTTGATCGTGGACAGCACCTTCTTGGTCAGCCGGCGGCGAATCGCGTTGATCTGCCGATCCTTCTGCAGGATCTCGCGAGACACGTTGAGCGACAGGTCTTGTGCGTCCACCACACCCTTGACGAAGCGCAGGTATACCGGCATCAGCTCTTCGCAGTCGGCCATGATGAACACGCGCTTGACGTACAGCTGCACCCTGACCTTGGCGTCCTGATTGAACAGGTCGAACGGCGCCTGCGACGGGAGGAACAGCAACGCCTGGTATTCGAAGGTGCCCTCCGCCTTCATCGAGATGACTTCGAGCGGGTCGTCCCAGGCGTGCGCGATGTGCTTGTAGAACTCCTTGTACTCCTCGTCAGAGACCTCGTCCTTGGGCCTGGCCCACAGCGCCTTCATCGAGTTGAGGGTCTCGGTCTCGAGGGTGACCGACTCCTCGCCGCCTTCCTCGGTAGCCGGTGTCCGCCGCTCCACCTGCATGCGGATGGGCCAGGCGATGAAGTCGGAATACTGCTTGACCAGGCTCTTGAGCTTCCACTCCGAGGTGTAGTCGTGCAGTTCGTCCTCGGCGTCCTCCGGCTTGAGATGCAGCGTGACCGACGTGCCCTGCGGGGCGCCCTCGACGGCTTCGATGGTGTAGGTGCCCTCGCCGCTGGATTCCCACTTGGTGGCTTCGCTCTCGCCGGCCTTGCGGGTCAGCAGTTCGACCTTGTCGGCCACCATGAACGACGAGTAGAAGCCGATGCCGAACTGGCCGATCAGCTCCTCGGACGCCTGAGCGTCCTGGGCGGTCTTGGCTTCGCGGAGTTGCTTGCGCAGCTCTGCGGTGCCCGACTTGGCCAGCGTCCCAATCAGATCCACCACCTCGGCACGAGTCATACCGATGCCGTTGTCGCGGATGGTGAGGGTGCGGGCCCCTTTGTCGGTCTCGAGCTCGATGTGCAGGTCGGAGGTGTCCACATCGAGTTCTTTGTTGCGAAGCGCTTCGATACGCAGCTTGTCCAGCGCGTCAGAAGCGTTGGAGATCAACTCCCGCAGAAACGAGTCCTTGTTGGAGTAGACCGAGTGGACCATCAAATCCAGCAGTTGCCGGGCCTCTGCCTGGAATTCCAACTGCTCGACCTGCGCGTTCATGAGATTCCTCCTGCGACGTACTGCGATCGATTTTGCGTCCGAATGTAGCGAGATGCCATCGCCGCGTGGGCGGGGGGTGGTGGTGACATGGTCGTGGGTCGTCGACGACCCGCGGAACGCCGGTTAGCCTGGCCCCATGTCCCCCGGACTGTCCGACTCGACCTTCGTCCGCACGGTGAACGCGGTGGCCGTCAGGCTCATCGACGCGCCCGTGGTGGGCGGCCTGGTCCGCCGTGGTCTGGTCGTGATCCGCTATGTCGGGCGCCGCTCCGGCAAGACCGTCGAGCTTCCGGTGGGTTACCGCCGCCGCGCCGACGGCACCGTGCTGATCGGAGTGGCCGGCCCCGACTCGAAATCCTGGTGGCGCAACTTTCTCGGCGACGGCGCGCCGCTCACCCTGCTCAACTTCGACGGCGCCAACCGCACCGGTCATGCGATCGCACACCGCGACGGCCGCGGTCGGGTGTCGGTCAAGGTCACTTTGGCCTGAGCCCGATGCCCAGCCTGTAAATTGGGCGGCCCCTACTCGCCTTTTCGCTGCAAACTTGCAGGCTCGACGCGGTGACCGCGCACCAGGGCGCTTCGACTAACCTGGACTCGCCTCCACCGGAAATGACTGCGCAGCAACATTTCTCGCGCCTTCTTACGAGTTGCTACTGCGTTGCGGGGAGGGATGGTAGGCAGCGTGTCAACTGCGCGGCCACGACTGACCAAGCGACAACCTCGTGGTCAGCTCGGCTGGCCGCTACTCCAGCCTCCCGGTTTGTCAGCACGCCTTTGCTTCCACGAGACTGAACGGCGAAGCGGTCGGAATCACCCGCGTCATCCTGAACCCAGCGCGCGCGAGCAACGTCCTGTACTCCTCCGCATTGCGTTCGCGGCTGCCGTCCAAACCCAAGAGCATCTCGAGATCGGCCCACTTGCCGACGAAGTCGCGGTTGTGCTCGGGTATGACGAGTTCGACCAGGACCACGGTGCAGTCCGCACCGCACGCGGTACGCAGGTTGCGCAAGATAGCCTCGGCCTTCTCATCGGGCCAGTCATGAATGATGTTCTTCAGGACGTAGAGGTCGGCCCCTGCGGGGATGGCGTCGAAGAACGAACCCGACTCGATGCGAACCCGCTCTGCCACGCCCAGTGTTCGCAACAGTGGTAGCGCCCCGGCGGCAACGTCCGGGATTTCCAGCAGCACACCGCGAGCGGCCGGCGCTGCCGCCAGGATTGCGGCCAGCAAGCGGCCGTGTCCGCCGCCGACATCCATGATCGTTTGGTAGGGGGTGAAGTCATAGGCGGCAACCATGGGGCCCTCCGCCAACCCCGAAACACTGGTCATGGCACCGTTGAAAAGCTCTGCCAGGTAGGGATCGTCGCCGAGGTAGTCGAAGAAATCCTTGCCGCGAAGGCGTGGAATGCTTGCCCTGCCGGTTCTGATGGACTCCGCAAGCATGCTCCAGTGCTCGCGATGCTGCGGCGATCCGTAGAACTTCGCTGCCGCAGCCATCGAACCCGAAGCGTCTGTCCGCAGCGTGTCCGCGAGAGGCGTGAGGCCATAGGCGCCACTTGGGAGCCGACGAAATATGCCACGCCCTTCCAGCGCCCGCAGAAGCCGGCTTACCGCATCAGGGTCCGCACCGACCTTTGCGGCAAGATCGTCGGGCCGCAGCGGCCCCGCCGCGAGCGCGTCTGCGATACCCAATTCGGCGGCGGCTTCTATCGCCTGCGAGGTCCAGCCCGCAAGTATCAGCTCCATCATCACGACAGGCGGTGGAGCAAGTCGCTGATGCAAGCAATAGACGCCATGCCGCAGGCGGTCGACCAGTTTCACCAACCGAACCGGTGGTACGCGCGTGGATTGCATGGCGCTCACCCTCTTGTCGTATGATTTAGAGAGAGTCAACTATATTGAATAGAGTTGACTATATGGAAGGTGAGATGCGGGTGTCAACGTCTGAACGCGAATCGCGGCGAACGTATGACAACAGCCGTCGGCAGGCCGAGGCCGAGGCTCGTCAACGCCGGATCGTCACGGCAGCGACGGCTCTCTTCGTCGAGAAGGGTTTCGCCGCGACGTCGATCGACCAGATCGCGCAAACTGCAGGCGTCTCACCGCAAACGGTTTACGCGGCATTCGGATCGAAGGCCGGTGTGCTCTCGAAGGCAATCGACGTCGCAGTCCTGGGTGATTACGGGCCCGAATCGTTGGTTGACCGAGCGCCGCTGCTCGCCGATATGTCGAGCGAGCCGCAGCGCATGTTCTTCGCGACCGCCGCGCACTTCGTCCGGGAGTTGCACGAACGGGTGGCACCGCTGATACAGGTGATGTTGCAAGCGGGCCTGGACGACCTGCGCACGCTGGTGACCCACAAGATTCGCGCTGACTGTGCGTCATGGGTGGAGCAACTTGGGCCGGCACTACGCCCGAGCCTCACCAAAGACGACGCTGCCGACATTCTGGTCACCATCCAGGCGCCCTACCTGTTTTCCCTGTTTACCGTCGATTTGGGACGGTCACCGGACGAATACGAGAAGTGGCTGGCCGACGCCCTGGCCCGCATGCTGCTGAGGCCGGAACTCTTGTCGGAGTAGATTGCGCACTCCCCGGTAAACCCCGGTTATGGCGCAGACGTCCTTCGGGAGTGGCAGCTCGTCACACGGCAACCCCCGATGGCCGATGCGAGTTCACGCACCTGCTCAGGTCATCGAGCCCCCGGCCGTTCCCCCATTCGGGGGTCTGCCCCGACGCGGACCCGCCGTATGGTCTCGAATCATCCGGGCGCGCCTGCCATCTCGGCGCACCACGACTGGAAGCAACACGAGAACATCAATGGCTGAGCTGGCAACGCTGCATGACTGTCTGCTCCTCGACCTCGACGGCACGCTGTTCCGAGGCTCGCGACCGATTGCCGGTGCCGCCGAGGCGCTGTCCCTGATTGCCTCTCGTACCTTGTATTTGACCAACAACGCCTCTCGCAGTGCCACGGCGGTCGCAGAGCATCTGCGAGAGTTGGGATTTGATGCCGACCCGGGTGACGTCATCACCAGTGGCCAATGTGCGGCGCAGCTGTTGAGCACCGAATTGGCATGCGATTCAGCAGTTCTGGTCATCGGCTCGGAGGCACTGGCCGCCGAGGTGCGGGATGTAGGCCTGCGTCCGGTGCGACAGTGGGCTGACGATCCGGTCGCGGTGGTGCAGGGCTTCTCCCCCGACATCGGTTGGGGGGACCTCGCCGAAGCGGCGCTGGCGATCCGCGCGGGCACACCGTGGGTGGCAACCAACCCGGATGTCACGCTGCCGTCCGAGCGCGGGCTGGTCCCGGGGAACGGCTCGATGATCGCAGCGCTGGGGGCCGCCACCGACTGCACACCGCGTATCGTCGGTAAGCCCTACCCCCCGATCTTTCGGGACGCCCTGTCGCGCGGTGACTTTCACCGACCGTTGGTGGTCGGTGACCGGCTGGACACCGATATCGCCGGCGCCAACTCCGCCGGGCTGCCCAGCCTGTTGGTGCTGAGCGGAGTGACGACCGCAGCTGAGGCGCTGGCCGCGCCGCCCCAGCTGCGGCCGACGTTCGTCGCCCCGGACCTCAGCGGAATCCACGCCGACAGCGACTCGTTGCGCCTCGATCTCCTGACGTCAGCCGGTTGACGGCTGCGGCCAGCGCCAGCGGCCGACGGCCGGGTCCCACGGTCGCGTCGGCCTTGGACATCAGCGCCAACCAGGCGTCAGCCGCACGGGCGACCACCAGCAGGATCGGTGGGCAGTCTGCGACCCGGTCCTTGAGCTGCCGGGCGACATCCACACCGCCGGCCGGTGTGGCGTCACCGTCGAGGATCACCAGATCGACGCCGCCGGTGAGCACCTGCGCCAGCAACGCCGACTGGCACGACACGAACGCGAGAAAGTCTGTATCAGACAGCGATTCGATGAGATGGCGGCGCAGGCTGCTGTCGTTGCTGTATACCAGGGCGCGCACGGTCATGGCGTGACAGTAAGGGGAGGCTGACGTCCGGGGCAGGCCAAACGCGCGGATACCCCCACCGGACCACCCAACAGGGGGATGGACCGTGGGCGCCCAGGTCAGAGCATGTCTCTAGGTTTCCTGCTGCCCATTGGAGGTATCCGCGCATGCTCACCCGCCACACGACGCTGGTGAAGTTCCTCATCGAGGAACGGCGTCGTCACCCCGATGCCAGCGGCGACCTCAACTCGTTGATTCTCGATGTCGCTCTGGCCTGCAAGGCCATTTCGACCCGGGTGGCGCAGGGCGAGCTCGGTGGCGTGCTGGGTGCCGCCGACGTGGTGAACGTGCAGGGCGAAGTGCAGCAGAAACTCGATGTGCTGGCCAACGACTACTTCCTGCGGGCCACCGAATGGGGCGGGCAGGTGGCCGGGATGGCCTCCGAAGAGCTGGCCGAACCCTATCAGCTGCCGACGCACTACCCGCGCGGGAAATACTTGCTGATCTTCGACCCGCTCGACGGGTCTTCCAACATCGACGTGAATGTCTCGGTCGGCAGCATCTTTTCGATCCTGCGCGCTCCCGAGCCGGGCACCGACCCGGCCGTCGAGGACTTCCTGCAACCCGGCTCGCAGCAGGTGTGCGCGGGCTATGCGATCTACGGCCCGTCGACCATGCTCGTGCTGACGGTGGGCACCGGCGTGCATGCGTTCACTCTCGACCCAGCGCTCGGTGAATTCGTGTTGACCCGCGCCAACATCCGGATTCCGCGCTCGGCTGTGGAATTCGCGATCAACGCATCCAACCGGCGGTTCTGGGAGCCCGCCGTGCAGCGTTATATCGACGAATGCCTGGCCGGCCGGACGGGTCCGCGTGGCAAGGACTTCAACATGCGCTGGGTGGCATCGCTGGTCGCGGAGACGCATCGGATTTTGACCCGCGGCGGTGTGTTCCTCTATCCGCGCGACGCCAAGGACCCGGCCAAACCGGGACGCCTGCGGTTGCTCTACGAGGCCAGCCCCATCGCGTTTCTGGTTGAGCAGGCCGGCGGACTGGCCAGCACCGGCCGCAAGCGGCTGATGGACGTGGTCCCGACCGAACTGCACCAACGGGTGCCGCTGATCTTCGGAGCGGCCGACGAGGTCGAGCTGATCGAGGAGTACCACCGCAAGGACTACGTCCGGCCTTCCAGCTCACCGCTGTATGGCGTGCGGGGCCTGTACCGCGTCGTGGCCGGCTGAATCGTAAGGGGTAATCACCATGTCACGTCTGCACCCGATCATTTCCGTCACCGGCTCCTCGGGGGCCGGAACAACCTCAGTGATGCGGACTTTCGATCAGATCTTCCGCCGCGAAGACATCAACGTGGCGTTCGTCGAGGGCGACAGCTTCCACCGGTATGACCGGGTCGCGATGAAGGCCGCGATAGCCGATGCACACGCGCGCGGCGATCACACCTTCAGCCACTTCGGTCCGGAGTCCAATCTGTTCGAGGAGCTGCAAGACCTCTTCAAGACCTACGGCGAAACCGGAACCGGAAAGGTGCGCCGCTATCTCCACGACGAAAAAGAGGCCGAGCCGTTCGGGCAGCAACCGGGCACGTTCACGCCGTGGGAGGAGATCCCGGCGGACACCGACATGCTGTTCTACGAGGGGCTGCACGGTGCGATCGTCACCGATGAGGTCAACGTCGCCGCGCACGCCGACCTGCGGATCGGCGTGGTTCCGGTGATCAACCTGGAGTGGATCCAGAAGCTGCACCGCGACAAGGTGTCCCGTGGCTACACCTCCGAGGCTGTCACCGATACCATCCTGCGGCGGATGCCCGACTACGTGAACTACATGTGCACCCAGTTCTCCCACACCGATGTCAACTTCCAGCGGGTGCCCGTGGTGGACACCTCGAACCCGTTCATCGCCCGATCCATACCGACCGCCGACGAGTCGATGCTGATCATCCGATTCCGCGACCCGCACGGCATCGACTTTCCTTATCTGCTTGCCATGCTGCATGATTCGTTCATGTCGCGGCCGAACACCATCGTGTGTCCGGGCGGCAAGATGGATCTGGCGATGCAGCTGATCTTCACCCCGATGGTGCTGCGGCTACTCGAACGCCGCAGGGCGCAGTTGGCGGCGGCGCGCTAGCGGTACCTGAGGCCCGCGAGCAGTGTCCTGAGGCCCGCGAGCAGACGCAAAATCGCCGTGGAGCATGCGTTCCACGTGCGATTTTGCGTCTGCTCGCGCCCAGATCGCGCCGTGGCTAAGGGCCGGCGACAGTCTGTCCGATCGCCGGGTCGATGACGTCCAGCGCCGGCTTGGGATACACGCCCAGCACGATCAGCATGGCCAACAGGGGCACCACGACAGCCAGCTCCCGGGGCACCAGGTCACCCACCGCCTCTCTGCGCGGACCGGTCATGATCCGCTGGTAGAGCCACAGGATGTAGATCGCGGAGAGGACCAGCCCGGTCGCCGCCAGCACGGCGAACGCCGGATACCGGGCGAAAGTGCCGATCAGCACTAATAATTCGCTGACGAAGGGCGCCAGGCCGGGCAGCGCGAGTGAGGCCATGCCGGCGACGAGGAAGGTCCCGGCCAGCACCGGCGCCACCTGCTGCACCCCGCCGTAGTCGGCGATGAGCCGACTTCCGCTGCGCGAGACCAGAAATCCGGCAATCAGGAACAGGGCCGCGGTGGCCAGCCCGTGGTTGACCATGTACAGCGTTGCGCCGGACTGTCCCCGGCTGGTCATCGCGAAAATACCCAGCACAATGAACCCGAAGTGGCTGATCGAGGAGTAGGCGATCACGCGCATGATGTCGCTCTGCCCGATCGCCACCAGGGCACCGTAGACGATCCCGATCACGGCCAGCGCGATCACGAAGGGCCGGAACAGGACCGCGCTATCGGGGAAGAGCCGCAGGCAATAGCGCAGCATTCCGAACGTGCCGATCTTGTCGACGACGGCCATCATCAGTACCGCGGTCACCGGTGTCGCCTCGGTGACGACCCCGGGAAGCCAGGTGTGCAGCGGCCACAGCGGCGCCTTCACCGCGAAGGCCAGCAGGAAGCCGAGAAACAGCAGATGCATGACGTCGGGGTTGGCCACGATTGCGCCGGACGACATCCCGGCCACGATGATGCGCGAATCATACGTCCCACAAATCAGATTAAGGCCGATGAGCCCGGCTAGCATGAACAACCCGCCAGACAGGTTGTACAGCAGGAACTTCAGTGCGGTTCGCGGTGCCCCATCTCCCCCGTACCGGCCGATCAGGAAGTACATCGGGACCAGCATGGCCTCGAAGAACACGAAGAACAGCAACACATCCAACGCCACCAGGGCCACCAGCATCATCGACTCGACAACCAGCATCAGCGCCAGATACGTTCCGGGCCGGCCGGTGTCATTCCAGCCGGCGAGCAGCAGCAGCGGCATTAGCACGGTGGTCAATGCCACCAGCACCATCGCGACACCGTCGATCCCGACGATATAGCTCGCACCGAACGACTTGATCCAGGAATGACTTTCGACGAACTGATATCCCGGATCCGCCGCATCGAAGCGCGCCGCCAGCATGCCCACGATGACCAGTACCGCCGCCGAGGTACCAAGAGCGGCGTACTTGGCGGCGTTCGGCCTGCCGGTGGGTACCGCCGCCACCAGCCCGGCCCCGGCCAGCGGCGCCAACCACAGTGCGGTCAGGATCATGACGCGCTCCCCAGCGCGACACCCAGCAACAGTGCGGTGGCGCCGAAGAAGACGGTCAACGCGTACGAGCGCGCGAAACCGGTCTGCATCCGCCGAACACCCGTCGAGGTGTTGCCGATCAGCCGGGCGATGCCCTCGACAACACCGTCGATGCCCACCCGGTCCACGTCCACCATTGCCCGCGACAGACGCAGACCCGGCCGCATGAAGGCCGCCTCATTCATGTTGTCCCCGAACAGGTCATGACGTGCCGCGATCACCGCACCAGACGCCCACTCCGAAGCGCTCGTCCGCACCGGGCGGGCGACGTACGTGCGGACCGCGACGGCGATGCCGACGCCGACCGCGGCCAGGGTGAGCGCTGTGAGCGCCCACCCGGGCATGAATTGGTGCGCCTCTGCCGCATCGGCGGGATTGGTCACGGGTTGCAGCCAGTGCCGCAGGGTCCCATTCACCGCAAGCACCGCCCCACCGCCCACCGAACCGACTGCCAGGACCAGCATCGGCACGGTCATCACGGACGGGGATTCGTGCGGATGAGCATCCGGCTCCCAACGCTTTTCGCCGAAGAAGGTCATGACCATGACCCGGGTCATGTAGAAGGCCGTGATCCCGGCACCCAGCAGCGTCACGGTGCCGAGCAGCCAGTGTGTCGCGAACGCGGCTTCGATGATGGCGTCCTTGGAGAAGAACCCGGCCAGCGGCGGCACACCGATGATCGCCAGATAGCCGAGTCCGAAGGTGGCGAACGTGATCGGCATGGACCCGCGCAGACCACCGTAGCGGCGCATGTCTGTTTCGTCGTTCATGCCGTGCATCACCGATCCTGCGCCCAGGAACAGGCCCGCCTTGAAGAACCCGTGCGTGAGCAGATGCATGATCGCCACCGCGTAACCCGCCGTCCCCAGGCCGGCTGCCAGCACCATGTAGCCGATCTGGGACATCGTCGAGGCGGCCAACGCCTTCTTGATGTCATCCTTGGCGCACCCGATGATCGCGCCGGCCAGCAGCGTCACCGCACCCACGGTGACCACCGCGGTCCGGGCGGTCGGGGCCTGGTCGAACACCGGGCCCGAACGCACGATCAGGTACACCCCGGCGGTGACCATGGTGGCCGCGTGGATCAGCGCGCTGACCGGGGTGGGACCCTCCATCGCATCGCCGAGCCAGGACTGAAGGGGCACTTGAGCACTCTTGCCACACGCGGCCAGCAACAACGCCAACCCGATCGCGGTGACAGTGAACTCGGAGGCCGTCGGGGCCTGAGCGAAAACTCCTGCATAGGAGAGTGTTCCGCACTGCGCGTACATGATCATCAGTGCCAGAGCGAGTCCGACGTCGCCGACCCGGTTGACGATGAAAGCCTTCTTGGCGGCGGTGGCGGCCGTCGGCTTGTGAGACCAGAAGCCGATCAGCAGATAGGACGCCAAACCCACGCCCTCCCAGCCGAAGTACAGTCCGAGATAGTTGTCGGCCAGCACCAGCAGCAGCATGGCGGCCACGAAGAGGTTGAGGTAGCCGAAGAAGCGGCGACGGCCGGGGTCCTCGCGCATGTAGCCGATCGAGTAGACGTGGATCAACGCACCCACACCAGTGATGAGCAGCACGAAGCAGATGCTGAGCGCATCCACCCGCAGACCGAAGTCGACACCGAGCGACGGCACCCACGTGAACAGCGTTTCCTGGATCACACGGTCCGCCGGGGCGCGCCGCAACAGCTCGACGAAAAGCACTGCGCCCCAGCAGAAAGAGACCGCGACGGCCACGCATCCCAGCAGCGGCCCGCATGCGTTGGCGCGCCGACCGCCCAGCAGCAACACCACCGCGCCGGTCAACGGCAGCGCGATGAGCACCCACACAGCCACGGCGCTCAATGCCCCAGCAAGCCGGAGTCGTCCAGATCGGCGTGGTCGCGTTTGACCATAACGTTCATCGCCAGGCCCACGACCACCTCGAAACCGACCGCCCCCGCGATCGCCGCCACAACCATGATCAGAATAGAGAAGTTCACGCCTGACAGCGTGCGCGTCTGGCGCCTATCGGCTTAACCCCGAATCGGGGGATGCGCACGGTGATTGAGGGCCCGGTGTCAGCCCGAGTCAGCCCAGGCCCACTAAGCCCGGGTCGAACGTCGCCCTGGCCGTCACCGAGGTGGCAGCCGCCGCGACCACCACCCCGGCGTCGGCTTCGTGGCCTTTCGGGAAAACGATCTCGGCGCTGTCGGGTCCGTCGCGGTGCGCCATCAGCCAGTCGTACAGCAGCCAATCGACGGCACAGGTCACAGCCAGCGGATCGGCCTCGGCGCGCTGCGCCGCCGCGATGACGGACCGTAACGCTTCCAGGTGCTCTTTGCGAGCGGCGTCCTTGTTCACACCTGAGCTGTCGAACATGAGCATGGACAGTGTCAGCGGAAAGCGTTGGCCCGCTTCGGTTCGTACCACCCACCGACCACCCAGCCACGGTCGGTCCGGGTCCACCTGCAGCATCTCCCCGAATCCGCCCACCACGCCCAGGGTGGGCTCGTCGAGTTCCTGGTCGAGCGGCGCCGGGCCCAGCAGGCCGAGTGGCCGGCGGGCCCGGATGGAGAACAGCGCGGCGGTCCCGATGATCTTTCCGGCTCGCAGATCGGGCTGCAATCCGGCCAATTCGGTGGCCGCGGCGTACTCGAAACACAGCCGGTCCAGGGTGCGGTGCAGGTCAACCAGATCGTCGCGCTCGGTCGCGTCCGCGGGACCCCTTCCCCCGCCCAGGATGTCGCCGAAGCGCTCCGCGGCGATGATCAACGCGTCGTCGAGTGCTTCCAGGTGGGTGGCCACCAACCGGTCGGCCTCGTCGGCTTCGTCTTCCAGGGCCACCAATGCCTGCAGGGACGTGCGCCTGCCGGCTGGAGTGGCCCAGAAGAATCCGATCTGACCGTCGGACTGGACGATTCGCGGTCTCACCGCCGCCGCCAGAGCACCACGCGGTTGTTGCCGGAGTCCGAGACCGCAAGCCGGTCACCGCGCAGGGACAGGCCGTAGGGCCAACACAACGTGTCGCGCTGTACCGACGTCCAGCGGTTTTCCCCGTTGGATCCGAACCCCGGCTGGGCGAGAACGTGATCGGCGGCGCGCCCGTCGGTGGGTATCCCGTCCCACAACAGGATTCGGTTGTTCGCGGTGTCGGCGACGGCCAGGCGTTCGTGGTCCAGGCCGATGGCATAGGGAAAGCGGAACCGGTCGCCGGTATGCGGGCCGTACGGCCACTCGTCCGCGCTGGTGAAATCCGGCTGGCCCAGCAGGATGTCGGCGGGGCGGTCGGTGTCGGGAGCCGGCGTCCAGCCCAGGATGCGGTGGTTTCCGGCATCCGCGATCAACAGCAGGTCCTCGCGCCCGGCGATGTCGTGTGGCCAACGGAAGCTGGCGGGGCCGGGCACTTCTCCCCTGTTCTCCTCGCGGTGGGAAGGAGTCGGCTGTCCCAGCACCACGTCGGCCGGTTGTCCCGGATCCGGAATCCCGTGGCGCCAACCCAGCACCCGCCGGTTACCGGTGTCGGCCACCCAGAAGGTGCCCTCGATGATGGCGATGCCGAACGGCCAGTAGAACGAGGATGCGCCACACTCTCCGCCGGCATTGGGTTCGACGGCCGAGGCGTCGGATTGCCCGAGGACGACGTCCGGCGCGACGTCACTGGTGTCGGGAACGTTGTTCCACACCAGGATTCGATGGTGCCAAGCGTCGGCGACGATGAGCCGCCCGTCGTGCACCAGCACGCCGGTGGGCAGGTTCATGCCGCGTTCGGGTCCGCGGCCGCCGGCCGCGCGGCCTTCGGTCTCGCCGTCCGGCTGTCCCAGCACCACGTCGGCCGGTTGCTCGTCGTCGCATGGGATGCCGTGCCATACCAGCACGCGGTGGTTTCCGGAGTCGGCGACCACCAGATGCTCCTCGCCCAGGAAAACACCGCGCGGTGAATACATCCACGCCATGGTGGGTTTGGCCGCCGGCAGGCTCAAGCCGCCGGGGGCCGGCGCGCCCAGCCAGACCTCGGGCGACCAGCCGTCGGTGAGGTCGATGGTGGCGACGGGGTCGGTGCGCGGCGGCAGGGCTGAGATGTTGTGCCGGACGGTATAGCGGCTCATCCGCGCACTCGGACCCAGACGTCTCCGTCGTCGACCCGCAGCGGTAGTTGTTCGAGCTGCGCCCCGGGCGCACTGAGGCATTCCCCGGAGGTCGCGTCATAGCAGAAGCCGTGCCAGGGGCAGGTGAGGGTTCCGTTGCCCAGGTCGAGTATCGCATTGTCCAATGGCATTGCCTCGTGGGCACATTCGTTGCGGTATGCCGAAAGCCGATGCTGCACACTGACCACCAGCACGTCGGCGCTCTCGCCGGAGTCCGTGGTGAGGTTACGGACGGTGATGTCGCCGTCGGGAACGTCGGCGGCCGGACCGAGCCTGGCCCAGCCGTCCCGCGCAGGACCGATCCGCAACGCCTCCAGCGGGATCAAGGTCGGTGACGGCTCGTTCGGCAGCACCTCGACGGCGGTGATCGACGGCACCCCCTCGACCAATGCCTCCTGCACCAGGTTGCGCAGCGTCACCGACGACATCGAGCAGCCGTTGCAGGCTCCTTCCAGCCGCACGTAGGCGGTGCCGTCCTCGACGCGGACCAGGGTGACATCGCCGCCGTGGCTCTGCAATTGAGGTCGCACTGCGACCAGCACCCGGTTGGCGTGGGTCACCGGGTCCGGCCGGATGATCTCGTGCAGCGACAGCAGCAGGTGCACCACCGGGTCGTCGACCAACTCGAACAACACCGCACGAGCAGCCTCGTCGTCGCGCATGCGGCGCACGATGGTCACCAGTCCGGCACGATGGACCGCTTCCAGTGCGGCCTTGAGTTCCTCGGCGACGGCGCGGGCTTTCGGCTCGAGGTCGGCCAGCGCGGCGACCGCGTCGTCGACGCGTTTGGCCAGTTCCTCCAGACCGGGTTCCGCGACGGCGGTCATTGCTCGTCCCCGGAGCGCAGCAGCGCTGACTGTCGCGCGATCTCGTCCAGCACGCCGCGCACAGCCCGCACCGAATCGTGGTCTTGCTGTTCCTCGAACAGGAACCGCGCCTCGTACAACTTGGCCTTGGCCTGGTCGAAGATTCCGAGGTGGGCCAGCGCGTTGCCCTGGTTAGCCAGCACCCTGGCCCGGCCCAGCGGGTCGGTCTCGCGATCGCGCGCGGCAAGCACGCCTTCGTAGAGCTCCACCGCCTCCATCAGGTTGTCGGCCTGATGCTTCGACGGCGTGTAGACCAGGGAGTTGGCCAGATTCAGTTGGACGCTGGCCCACTGCTCGGGATACTCCTCGCGGGTGTACACCTTCAGCGCCGACCGCAGCGATTGCGCCGCCACACCGAGGCGCAGCTGTCCGGAAGCCTCCACCATCGGCATCGTCAGGTAAGCGGTCGCGAGGTTGGCATGCGCGGAGGCCCACAGCAGCGGTGCCTCATCCCGCAACACCAGCTGCAGCGTGGAGTGATAGTGCGGGATCGCCTGCGCCAGCAGCCCCGGATTGTCCTGCGCACGTTCGTGAATCATCCCGGCGACGGTGAGGTGCAGCTCGGCGCGCGCGATACGCAGACCTTCGGCGCCGTCGAGGAGCCGTAGCGCGCGTTCGAGCAGCTGTTGGGCCGACGGGTCGTTGAGGTCACGGCAGATCGATCCGGCCGCCGCGACCATGGTGCCCTCCAGGCACCGCGACACCGTCGCGGCGGCCTCGGCCGCGCGCTCGAGCAGAGCCCGGGCCTTGAGCGAATTACCCTCGGCCAGAGCATGACTCGCCTGGGCGGACAAGGCAACGGCGGCCAGTTCACCGGTGGCCTCATCGGCGTCGGGTGGGGTATCACGGTGGCCGATGGTGAACAGCACCAAGTCGACCAGCACCCCGAACTCGCCCAGATCGGTCCGCAGCGCGTCGGTGTCGACGCCCTCGGGTTGCAGGACGAACCGGTTGTAGCGGGTGACGGGATCCTCGGCGGTCAGGTGTAGCAGCGCCGCGTCGACGTCGCCGCCGTGCGCAAGTTCAAGTCCGCGAAGCTCTTCCGGCCAGCCGTCCGGCTCGCTGCCGTCCAGCAGCGCCGCGCGGACATCGTCGGCGCCGGCCGGGATCAGCAGATAGCCCAGCGGCAGCGGGAAGGCACCGAGCGGTTGCGGCCGGGTAGCCAGCGCTCCCCGGGCCAATTCAGGCGCTGTGGTCATGGCATTCACCCATTGATCGGTCCTCGGATATTGCGCTCGGCGGCGCGTTTGATCAGGCTTGCCGAGATCTCGGCGCGCCGCTTGGTGTGGTGGGTGTCGATGCGCCGCCGGACCACTCCGTCGGCAAACACCACGACGATCTCTACGGCCCAGCGGCCGTCTTCCTCCACGACTACGGTCTGAACGTCCAGCGCTTCGTCGGCCGAACTGTCGGCGCGGACAACCGTCGGCGGGCGCTCCGGCTCCTCCTGTTGCCCCCCGACGGTCGGACGCTCAGCCATCAGAATCACCCCGGCGGCTCCGGCGCGTCGCGCAGTCCGTCATGCAAGGGGATCCGCAGCGACTTCTGTGCATCGTCCCAGAATGCACCAGTCACGCCGACCCTGCCTTCGATCACCTCACGAATGAGCAGTGAGCGATCTCCGGCGGGGTTGCGTTGCT
Organism: Mycobacterium sp. TY814; assembly: GCF_030755175.1. Classification (NCBI taxonomy): domain Bacteria; kingdom Bacillati; phylum Actinomycetota; class Actinomycetes; order Mycobacteriales; family Mycobacteriaceae; genus Mycobacterium; species Mycobacterium sp. TY814. The sequence continues at coordinate 842,910 of NZ_JAUFRY010000002.1, read as the reverse complement.
TCAACAGCAGACCGCCGCTGCGCGGCCCGCGCAGCGGAATCAACCAGAGATCGCCGTCGCGTACCACGGCGACCACGGCGTCGGACGGGAACCGGCTGGCGGCCAGCGACGCGTCCAGACGCAGGTAGCCGTCAGGGGTGAACTCGACGGTGACGTCGGTGTCCGGCGCCGGCCGCAGCTCGGCCAAGTACTCGGCTTCGATCCGGTCGATGACGAGTTCCATTGCTGCCTCGACGGTTTCGGACAGCTCGGCGCCGAGCTCCACGCCGGCCACCTCGATCAGGTAGACAGCGATGTCGGTGGGGCATTCGTCGCCGAGTGCCCAGCGGGCGAAGGCGATCGCATGGTCCCACCGGAAGGAATGGGTGTGCAGGCCCTGCAGGGGCGGCAGGTTCTCCAGCTCTTCGCCGGGCACCTTGAAGATGGTGCCGGGCGCCGAGCCGGTGGCCGCGGCGTCGATGATCACCACCCGCTGCGCGCCGCGCATCTGAAATGCCACATCCATGCCCGCGGTGCCGCCGTCGACCAGCTTCGCCCCGTCGGGAACGCCCCGCTCCCACAGATGCCGGACCAGAACGGGTCCGACGCCGTCGTCGCCGCGCAACAGGTTTCCGCACCCGATCACCAGGACCTCGCATCCCGGCGGGGCCAGGTCCTGGGTGTCGTCGGGGGCGCCCAGTCCGCAGTCGTATGCAGTCAGGATCACACCATCCCGTTGATGACGAACTTGGACAGTTCGCGTCCCGTCTTGCCGTCGTAGGCGTGCACGGTGCACACCAGGCAGGAGTCGAAGCTCCGCGCCACGTGTCCGAGTTCCACCGGGTCCTCCGGGTCGACGATCGGCGATCCCACCAGCGCGCTCTCGATCGGGCCGAGCACCTCGGAGCTGTCCCGCGGGCCGATGTTCCACGCGGTCGGGGTCACCACCTGGTAGTTCTTGATCTTGTTGTCTTCCAGCACAATCCAGTCCGACAGCGCGCCCCGGGCGGCCTCGGTGGAGCCGAAGCCCATGCCTTCGGCGTGCTCGACGGGCTTGGAGTAGAAGCTCTCCTTGAGGTTCAGCTGGTCCAGCCACTCGCGGGTCCACTTGTAGTACTTGGGGCCCTCGTGCATGCGAGCGAGCTGACGGACCATGACGCTGGGCCCGATCTTGTTGTACATGTCGACGAACAGCGGGTCGTTGTCCTGGTGCGCGGCCGCATTGGGACCACCGGCGGCCATCCGGCGGGCCAGGGGCCCAGCCTCCAACGGGATGTTGCCCAGATCGCCGACCGCGTAGCGCGGCGACTTGGCCCAGCTGTACTTGCCCTGCTTGCGGCCCTGTTCGGGGTCGATCGGGATGGTCTCGCCCTCGAACGGGTGCAGCGGCCGGCTGCCCTCGTAGAACGAGTGCGTGACGTCCTCGCGAACGTTGGCCTGGTCGAATTCGTGCCACTGACCTTTGGCGTACACACCGGAGCGGCCGATCAGCGCGGCGTTGCGCCCGGCGATGGTCGGGTTCTCGTACAGCGACGGGTCGAAGTACGTACCGGTCGAGATGTAGTTGCCCACGCCGGCGCCGTACTTGTCCAGGCCGACGTCCAGGCAGTAGCGGATGAAGAAGCCGCAGTCGCTGTTGTATTGCGACTCGTTCTCGTCCACCCAGGCCAGCACGTCATCCCAGGTCTTGTTCTCCAGCCAGCGGTCGATGCTGCAGCCCAGCCAGCGGCCCTCCAGCCAGTTGTCCTTCCAGTGCTCCAGAATCGAGATGGACCGAGTGACATCGGAAAGCGTTGGCGCACACATGACTCCGCCGGGCACCATGAAGCTGGAGTGCGGCCACTGACCACCGAAGATCGCGTACACCTCGACGGGCTTGTTCGAAAGCACTACGCCCGGTTGGTAACTCGTGCCCACGTAGGGTGCGAAACGGCGGACCGCCTCGTCGTACAGCTTGGATTTGGCGTAGTTCTTGTTGGTCAGGTCGATCGCGAACAGCGCATAGAAGTAGCGCGGAATCGACTGCAGCGTCTCGCACGCCTGACAGATGTTGCGGACCAGGGTCGCGTTGGGCGGCATGTGCGTCCGCCAGGCGGTGTCCAGCGCGTACGCGGACTTGTACAGGTGGCTGCCACCGCAGATGCCGCAGATGCGCGGACAAACGATGAGGCCGGCCTGCGGGTCCTTGCCCCGCAGGATGATCTCGAAGCCGCGGAACATCGCCGCCTCGGTCCAGGCCGAAGTGACGACACCGTCCTCGACGGTGACGCGCACGTCGAGGTCTCCCTCGACGCGGCCCAGCGGGCTGACATACAGGTCGAGCGCGGTCATGAATCCTCCCAAATGATTTCGTGCACTACCAGGGCTGTTGGCGTGCTGGTCGTCAGACCACGAACATGTCTTCTTTGGACCATTGCGGTGCCGCGATCCGCGCGGCCGCGGCGTGTGCCATGTAGGTGAGGTGGTCCGAGCCCTCGGGCACTTCCTTGGGGATCATGCCGCTGACCTTCTGGGTCTTGAACACGGTTCCCGGCGCCAGGTCGAAGTGCGGGAACTCCGGCTCGGTGCAGCCCAGGCACGGCATGCCGGCACGGGTCTTCGAGGATTGGCGGTTCCACAGGATGCGGTTGCACGGCGAGTGGGTCATCGGGCCGCGGCAGCCGAATTCGTAGAACAGGCAACCGGTGCGGGTGCCCTCGCCGAACGACATCGTCGACTGCTTGTACTCGAAGAATTGCACTCGGGTGCAACCGGTTTGGGTGAATGTCTTGAAGAACGTCTCAGGCCGGTGCAACTCGTCGAGGGTGATGTCACCGGCCCGCCCGGTGGCCAGCGCGACGATGATCTGGGTGATCCAGTCCGGGTGTGCGGGGCAGCCCGGGATGTTGATCACCGGCAGGCCCATCTTGGACCGGAAGTCCGGCCCCAGGAAGCCGCCCTTCTCCCGCTTGTGGAACTGCAGGCCCGTCGACGCCGACGGGTTGGGCTCCATGGCCGGGATGCCACCGAAGCACGCGCAGTCGCCGATGGCGACCACGATCTGGGCCGCGGCGGCCAGGTCGGTGACCCAGTCCTTCATCGCGCGGTCGGCGAACATGTCCATCCGGCCGGTGCCGTTGGGTGCCTCGATGACGGTGCCCTCGAACACGAAGATGTCCAGCGGGCGCTCCCCTTTGGCGCAGTCCCAGAACACCTTCTGCGCGTTCTTGCCGAGTTCGAGGCCCAGGGACGGGTGCCACAACAGATCGAGCCCGAAATCGACGATCAAATCGACGACATTGGGCTCTTCGGCATTGAGAAATGACATGGTATTACCGCTACATGCCCCGCCCTGAAACCATAAAACGGAAGCCATAGGAACTCCTCTCGAATAGCGGCCGAGGGCGCGACCACGTTTTTATTAGATGAAAAGTTTTTTGTTATTTCGGTAGTTGCCGACCGAATGCCCGGGCTACCTGAATCAGGAATCCCAGGCCACGGTTGATGTCTTTGTCCTTGCTGACCTTCCACAGCCCGAACAGGCCCTTCGGCCCACCCGGGTCGGCTGCCGCCGCCGCCTTGCCTTCGACGAGTGCCTCGCCCAGGTCGGCGAGAACGTCGGCGGCCTGCGGGTCTACCAGGGGCGAGTTGAGGATCTTGTTCAACGTGGGTGCCGCGGCCACCAACGCCGACGCCAGCGATGCCAGCGTCGCCGCCAGCGCCTGCACGTCCACCGACCCCAACTCGGCCTTCACCTCGTCGAAGCCGGGAACCGTCAACGAGGCACCCCGGATCTCGCCGACGGCCGAGGCCACCGACTCGCTGATCTGGTCACCGCGTCGCACCAGGCCGTCGAGGCCGGTCACCAGGATCGCCAACAGGTCGGCGTGGTCGAGCAGGCTGTTGAGCGACGCGGCGATCGCGGGGTCGTCAAGCCGGTCACGAAGCTGGTCGCCCGGCGAGAGCGCGACAACCTGACCGTTTGCCGACATGGGAACCTCCTAAGCGAATCGGGCGGGCTTGGTCCCGATTACCTGTGGCCTCGATCACAAACTAGCCGCCGGTTCGAACTCTGCCTATCGCTTTCGCGCAGCAGCTGTCAGGATTGCGAACAGTTAAGCGCGTTGGCGCGCGCTCGGCCACCGAGAGGCTTGCATGATCGCCACCGATTCTTTAATGAACGGTTCACGGTCGCGGTGGCCGCTGCCAGGGGGTTTACCTGCCCTTTACCGGGGTGATCGCCGATGTCGCGGCTGACCCGACTCGGGTATATCGACGTCCGCCGGACCTCCAATCCGGTGCGCCGCAAGGTGCGCTCGCGTGGTGTCCCGCCGGCGCTGGCGGACAACGAGATCTTCTATACGGAGAATCCGACGGAGGCCATGCGACTGATGGCCAAGGCATTGGCTCCGCTGTCTCTCCACGTCGGCCCAGAGGACACCGACGGGTTTGCTGCGACCATGCACGGGGTGCGCCTGCGCAACGTGAGCATGCTCTATCTCGACGTCCATGTGGCGGCGACCGTCGACATCCCGGCACTGGGTCAGTACTTCGGGGTGCACATGCCGATGAACGGCCGCGCCCTGGTGGACCACCGCGGTCACAGCTTCGAGGCGAACACGATCCGGGCGCTGGTCACCAGTCCCGGCGAAGCGCTGCGCGTCCAGTTCGACGTCGACTCTCCGCAGCTGCTGATCAGGATCGAACAGCGCGCGATGGCCGCACATCTCACCCGGCTGCTCGGCCGCAGTCTGACCAAGCCGCTGGAGTTCGATCCCGAATTCGACCTCGCGACCGAAGCCGCGATGCGCTGGCACACCGCGGTGCAGCTGATCCACAGCGAGGTCTTCCACCCCGGTTCGCTGATCCAGCGCGGACAGGGCATCGGCGCGATCGAGGAGCTGGTGATGAGCACGCTGCTGCAATTGCAGCCGTCCAACTACTACGAGGAGTTCCTGCAGCCCGTACAGCCGGATCCGCGCCGCGTGGTGGTCCACGACGCGATGAACTACATCGACGACCACCTGGCCGAGCGCATCACGATGGACGACCTGGCCAAGGCGGTGCACATGAGCGTCCGGTCGATCCAGCAAGGCTTCCGCGAGGAGCTCAATATGACGCCGATGACCTACGTCCGGGAGCGCCGGCTGGAGCGGGTGCATGAGGAGCTGATGGACGCCATGCCCTCCGACGGCGTGACCGTCACCGCGGTGGCGGAACGCTGGGGGTTCAACCACCTGGGCAGTTTCGCCGTGGAATACCGCAAACGGTGGGGTGAGGCGCCGTCGGAGACGCTGCGGCGTTAAAAGTTCGGCCCTCGAACGCCGCCGAGACTGACACCACGCACACCCGCCGCGGCGTGTCGTGTGCGTGGTGTCAGTGTCGCGGGGAGAACCGGAGGCGCGAGTGTCGCGCGACTCGGCGCGGGCCGGGCTAGGACGCGCGCCGCACCGCGCTGACCTGCCGCCAGCCCAACTCCTGATGCGACACCAGGTGTCTGATCAGCAGCTCGGTGGCCATCGGCGGGGTCGGCTGGCTGACCACATGCCAGGGCCGCTTGATCGGCGTGCCCGGCACCGGCAACTCGACCAGCGCGCCGGAGTCCAGTTCCCGCTGGACCGCCTGCCGCGACACCAGGGTCACCCCGAGGCCGGCGACGGCCGCCGACACCACCGCGCCGTGCGATCCGAGCACCAGCTGCGGCGGTGCGACGTCGAGGTCCTCGAGCAATGTCATCAGCGTCGAGCGGGTGCCCGAACCCTGCTCACGCAGCAGCCAGGTGGCCGCCGCCGGGACGAACCCGTCGGCAACCGACGGGCAGCCCACCACGATCAGCGTGTTCGGGCTGACCGCCCTGACCCGGACCTTGCTGCGCAACTCCTCCGGCGGGCGTCCGGCGAAAACCAGGTCGACCTCGTGCCGGGACAACATCGGCCACAGCGCGCTGCGCGCGGCCACCTCGACGTGTAACACCACGCCGGGATGCTCGGCCCGGAAAGAGGCCAGAGCCGCCGGGATCAACAACTCCCCGGCCGATGTCACCGCGGCCAGCCGGATCGACCCGTTCTCCGGGTCCGCCTCGCCGCGTGCGGCCAGGATCGCCTCGTCGTGCAGGCCGAGGATGCGCCGCGCGTACTCGACGTAGCGGAGACCCGCCGGTGTGAGTCGCACACCCCGGCCATGCCGGTCGACCAGCGTGATCCCGATGTCCTGGCTCAGCGCTCGCAGCGCCGAGGAGATGGACGACTCGGTGACCACCAGGCGCTCCGCGGCCCCCCGCACCGAGCCGGTGTCGGCCACCTCGACGAGGGCCCGCAAACGCGCGTTGGTGGTCATGCGCTCTCCCGTGTCTCGAACACCCGACTGGCCAACAGGTCTACCGCCTCGATCGTGGTCAGCTCGGCCAGGCCGACCGGCGTGTCCGCGTCGGCCAGTAATCGGCGCGCGTGGCGCAGCCGGGCTCGCTCGAGGGCGTTGCGCACGCTGCGGGCATTGGCGAACCACGGCTGGTCGCGGCGCCGGTGCAGATACTGGTGCAGCACCGCGCGGGCCTCGTCGGAGAACCGGTAGCCCAGCCCGTCGATCATCAGCCCGGCGATGTCCTCGAGCTCGCCGACCGTGTAATCCGGGAAGGTGATGTGGTGGGCGATGCGGCTCTGCATTCCCGGGTTGGCGGAGAAGAACTGGTCCATCTTGTCGGCGTAGCCGGCCAGGATCACCACCAGGTCGTCGCGGTTGTTCTCCATCACCTGCAGCAGGATCTCGATGGCCTCGCCGCCGTAATCGCGCTCGTTCTCGACCTTGTAGAGGTAGTAGGCCTCGTCGATGAATAACACTCCGCCCATCGCCCGCTTGATGACGTCCTTGGTCTTCGGGGCGGTGTGCCCCACGTATTCGCCGACCAGGTCGTCGCGGGTGACGCTGACGAGATGCCCACGGCGCAGGTAACCGAGCCGGTGCAGCAGGTCGGCCATCCGCATCGCCACGGTGGTCTTGCCGGTGCCCGGATTGCCGGTGAAGCACATGTGCAGCGTCGGCTGTGCGGTCTGCACGCCGAAGCGTTCCCGCATGCGGTCGACCAGCAGCAGCGCCGCGATCTCGGCGATGCGGGTCTTCACCGGCTCCAGGCCGACCAGCTCGCGGTCCAGCCCGGACAGCACCTCGTCCACACCCGAGGTGGCCCGGGCCGCCGCCAGATCGACGACGGCATCCGGGTCCAGGATTTCGGGTTCCGGCTCCGCGACCGTGGCCCCGGGCCGGTAACCGAACGCGGTCATGACGACTCGTACCGCTGCCCGCTCGGGCGCTCGGTGGCGTAGGCGAAGGTGCTGTAGCCGATCTGCCGGTTGGCCCGCTCGGCACGGTCCAGCCGGAAGCCGGGCTCCTCGGCCGGGCGGTTGACGATGAACGACAGCGCCGTCGTCTGCCTGCCCAAGCTCGCGTCATATGCGTTGAGACGGATGTAGCTGTTCGGGTTGGCCGCCCGGCACGCGTTGACCTCGAGCAGCACGCCTGCGGCGTCCTTGAGGTCGAACATCGGCAGGCCCCACATCTCCCAGTAGATGTTGCGCGGGTGGGGATCGTCGGTGAACTCCACCGACAGCGGCCAGTCGTGGTCGAGCGCGTAGTTGATCTGCGCGGTGATCTCTTCGTCGGTGAAGTCGGGCAAGTACGAGAAGGTGCCCTGGGTGATTCGCATAGCGAGCTCCTTGCTTGAACGGGTCAGACCCGGGTCGGCGTCGCGACGACGTCGGGGGTGTCGGTGGATTCGTAGTTGAAGGTGATGTCGCCCCAAGTGGCCAGCGCGGTGTCCAGCGCGCGGTTGCGGGAGGCGGCCTTCTTCAGGATGTCGGGACCCTCGTGGTAGTAGTCGCGGCCCTCGTTGCGGGCTTTGATCATGGCTTCCAGCGCGACCCGGTTGGCTTCGGCGCCGGCGGCGATGCCCATCGGGTGCCCGATCGTGCCGCCGCCGAACTGCAGCACCACGTCCTCGCCCAGGTAGTGGATGAGTTGGTGCATCTGGCCGGCGTGGATGCCGCCCGAGGCGACCGGCATGACGCCGGGCATCGACGCCCACTCCTGGTCGAAGTACAGGCCCTTGACCGGGTCGGCTTTGACGCTGTCCAGGCGCAGCGTGTCGTAGAAGCCGGCGGTGGTGTTGGGGTCGCCTTCGAGCTTGCCGACGACGGTGCCGGCGTGGATGTGGTCGACGCCGGCCAGCCGCATCCACTTCGAGATGACCCGGAAGCTGACGCCGTGCGTCTTCTGCCGGGTGTAAGTGCCGTGCCCGGCGCGGTGCAGGTGCAGGATGACGCCGTTGTCGCGGGCCCACTTGGCCATCGACTGAATCGCGGTGTAGCCGATCGTCAGGTCGATCATCACGATCACCGAGCCCAGTTCGGCGGCGAAGTTCGCCCGCTCGTACATCTCCTCCATGGTTCCGGCGGTGATGTTGAGGTAGTGCCCCTTGATCTCGCCGGTGGCGGCCTGTGCCCGGTTGACGGCTTCCATGCAGAACAGGAAGCGGTCGCGCCAGCGCATGAACGGCTGGGAGTTGATGTTCTCGTCGTCCTTGGTGAAGTCCAGCCCACCGCGCAAGGCTTCGTAGACCACCCGGCCGTAGTTGCGGGCGGAGAGGCCCAACTTGGGTTTGGTGGTGGCGCCCAGCAGCGGCCGGCCGAACTTGCCCAGGTGTTCACGCTCCATCACGATGCCGTGCGCGGGTCCCTGGAAGGTCTTGACGTAGTGGGTCGGAATTCGCATGTCCTCCAGGCGCAGCGCCTTGAGCGGCTTGAACCCGAACACGTTGCCGATGATCGAGCTGGTCAGGTTGGCGATCGAGCCCTCCTCGAACAGGTCAAGGTCGTAGGCGATCCAGGCGATCCACTGCCCGGGCGTGTTCGGCACCGCGTCGACGCGGTAGCACTTGGCCTGGTAGTGCTCGAAGGTGGTGAGCCGGTCGGTCCACACCACCGTCCAGGTCGCGGTGCTCGATTCGCCGGCGACGGCCGCTCCGGCCTCCTCGGGGGGAACACCCTCCTGCGGAGTGATCCGGAAGGCACACAACACGTCGGTGTCCTTCGGCACGTAGTCCGGCTGCCAGTAGCCCATTTCTGCGTACGGGATGACTCCCGCGTTCCATCTCTGTGTCATGGCTCGAAATCGTGTCAGCGCGATACTGAAGCTGTCTATCGAGAATAGGCCATCAATCATCAAGTAAATAGTTAAGTGTTGTTGCTACCCCCGCCGGTTCCACCGTTCGGGTGAGGACCGGTTGCCCGCGTGGTTCCTACGGTGTGCCGCATGAACGCATGCAGAACGATCGCCCGGGCCATGACCGCACCTGGCAAAGGAATTCTGGCCGCCGACGAGAGCGTCGCGACCATGTCCAGCCGGCTGGAGCAGGCGGGTGTCACCGCCACCGCCGACAGCCGGCGCACCTACCGCGAGATCCTGGCCAGCACACCGGGCCTGGCCGCCGGGGTTTCCGGAATCATCTTCTGCGAGGAGACCCTCGCCCAGGTGTTCAGCGACGGGCGACCGTTCGCTCAGGCGGTCCGCGACCTGGGCATGCTGCCCGGGATCAAGGTCGACACCGGCGCCAAGCCGTGCCCCGGTCTGCCCGGCGAGACAGTCACCGAGGGTTTGGACGGCCTACCGGGCCGGCTCGCGCGGTACGCGAAGATGGGCGCCGCGTTCGCCAAATGGCGCGCGGTGTTCACCATCAGCGACGACACCCCGAGCTGGGGCGCGATCGCCTGCAATGCCAATGCGCTGGCCCGCTACGCCGCGGCCTGCCAGGAAGCCGGCATCGTGCCGATCGTCGAGCCGGAGGTGCTGATGACCGGTGACCACGGCATCGAGCGGTGCGCCGAGGTGACCGCCAGTGTGCATGCCGCCGTGCGTCAGCAGCTCGGCCTGCTGCGGGTGGACCTGGGCGGCATCGTGCTGAAACCCAACATGGTGATCGAAGGTGAGGACCACCCGGTGCAGGCCACCGCCGAGCAGGTGGCCGAGGCGACGGTCTCGGTGCTGCGTGCCTGGCCAGGCGAGCTGGCCGGCGTTGCGTTCCTGTCCGGCGGGCAGTCGCCGCAGCGCGCCACGGCAAACCTCACCGCGCTGCAGGCCCATCGCACACCGTGGCCGCTGACGTTCTCCTTCGGCCGGGCACTGGTGTCGCCGGCGCTCACGGCGTGGCGCGGGGACGAACTGAAGATCGCCGCAGCGCAGGACGCGCTGTCCAGCCATGTCAGCGCGAACGCGGCGGCCCTGCGGCTGCGCGGCGAGCTTCAGCCCGCCTGACCCGCCAGCGGCACGGTCACCGTCACCGTGGTGCCCGATCCCGGCGTGGACCGCACCGCCAACCGGCCGCCCACCAGCTCCGCGCGCTCTGTCATCGACAGCATCCCGTAGCTGGTGGGCGCCCGGCCGGGAGACGGCGTGAAACCCACACCGTCGTCGGCAACCTGCAGGCGGGCCTCGCCGTCGGACACCGCGAATCGCACCGTGGCCGTCATCGCCCGGGAGTGCTTGACGACGTTCTGCAGGCACTCCTGCGCGATGCGGTACAACGCCACCTCGACGTGTTCGGACAGCCGCTCGTCGGCCAGTTCGAGATCCAGGTCGACCTCCGGGATCGTCGAGGCCAGGCTGGCCAGGCCGCCGGCCAGGCCGAGGTCGTCCAGGACGGGTGGCCGCAGGCCGCCGATCGCCGAACGCGCCTCGGCCAGCGTGAGATCGACCAGGTCGCGGGCCTTCTCCAGCTGCTCGGTGGCCTCGGCGGAGTCGTCGATCTCGACGGCGCGAGCGGCGGCGTCGAGCCGGTAGCTCAGGCTGACCAGCCGCTGACTGATCCCGTCGTGGATGTCGCCGGCCAGTCGCCGCCGTTCGGATTCCTGCGCCGCGATCACCTGCTCGGCGAAGTTGCCGTGCACTCGCTCTTTGGCCGCCAGCTGCCGGTGCACCCGGGCCTGGTCGAGCGCGCCGGCGGTCAGGCGGCCGATAGCCGACAGCAGCTGGATGTCGCGTTCGGTGAAGTCCCGGCGGGCCACCGTGTGCACGTTCAGGACGCCGACGAGCCGGCCCAGCCCGGTCTCCATCGGGACCGACGCCATCGAGGTGAAGTCCGAGCCGCGCAACGCCGGGATCGGAACGTAGCGCGGGTCCTCGTCCTTGCCGCTGGTGATGACGACCGGTTCGCGGTGCTGCGCCACCCAGCCCGAGACGCCCTCACCCAGTCGCAGCTGGACCTGTCCGATGTGTTCGTCGAACGGCGGCGTGGCACCGGCCAGCGTGAGCGAGCCGCCGGAGTCGTCCAGCACGTGCACGAAGCACACGTCGGACGCGGTGGCCGTGGTGATGAGCCGCGCGACGGCCGCCGCCACGGGCTCGACCGCCGGCCCGCTGCCGGTCGCGGCGACGATGTCGAGCAGCAGCGCCACCTCGCGGTCGGCGTCCACCAGGCCGCGCACGTTCACTGGTAGATCCCCTCGCGCAGCGCGACGGCGACGGCGGCGGTGCGGTCGCTGACGCCCAGCTTCCGGTAGATCGAGCGCAGGTGGCTCTTCACCGTCTCGTCGCCGATGACGAGTTTGCTGGCAATGCCGCGATTGGACAGGCCGGCGACCACGAACGACAGAATCTCGCTCTCCCGCTGGCTCAGTCCCTGGCGTGCTCCCGGCCAGAATTCGTCGCGCTGCAGACGGGCGGCCGTGTCGGCGGCGCGCGCCGCCAGGCCGGCGTCGATGGCGGTCGAACCACCCTGGACGTACTCGAGTTGGCGCACCAGTTCGTCGCTGCTGATCCCCTTGAGCAGATACCCGGACGCCCCCACCCGCAACGCCTGGAACAGGTACTGCTCGTCCTCGTAGACCGACAGCAGGATCACCTTGGAGGCCGGGTTACGTTCGCGAATCGTGCGACACAGATCCAGCCCGCTGGCACCCTGCATGCGCACGTCGCACAGCACGATATCGGGCTGCAGGCTCTCGATGACGCCGATCGCGTTCTCGGCGCCGACCGCCTCCCCGACTACTCGCACCCGGTTCTTGAACGACGCGAGCATGGCCTTGAGACCCTCGATGACCATTTCATGGTCGTCCACCAATACGACGCGAACAGGTGTCGCAGTTACCACCGTCATGCAGTAACGATAAAGGCAATAGCAACCTTTTATTCCGTCGAGTGTGAATTGCCCGACGCGACACGCCGGTGAAACGTCGTGCCTTCCACACTCGCCGGCCGCAACACCCCCGAATTACCCCCGCGATGGGGGATTCGGCGAGCGCCGAGCCACCATAGTTTGGCCATGGAGGTAACGGAGGTGGTGGTGAAAGTGGTGGACCCAGTCTTGGTCGCGTCGGTGCTACCGGCGGACTTCGCCGAACTCGGTCGCGACGTGGCAGAGATCGAGAACGCCGGCGTCGACCGCATCCAGTGGGACGTGATGGACGGCCGGTTCGTGCCGAACCTGACGTTCGGGCCCGACGTGATCGCCGCCTGCCGCGACATCGTGACGATGGGATTCGAGGCGCACCTGATGGTCGAGGATCCCGACCCGATGTTGCCGCGCTGGGTGGAGGCGGGTTGCGGAATCGTCATCGTGCATGCCGAAGCGTGCCGGCACCTGCATCGCACCCTGTCCAGCATCCGCGACCTCGGCGCCCGCGCGGGCGTGGCGCTCAACCCCGCCACTCCCCTGGCCTCGGTCGTCGACGTCCTCGACATCACCGACCTGCTGTTGATCATGACCGTCAACCCGGGATTCGGCGGGCAACGCTATCTGACCGGCATGGAGCCCAAGATCGCCGCTGCCAGAGCCGAAATCGACAGCCGCGGACTGGAAATCGAGCTCGAGGTGGACGGCGGTATCGGCCCGTCCACGATCGGCCGGGCCGCGGCGGCCGGGGCCGACGTGTTCTGCGCCGGTTCCGCTCTGTTCGCCGGTTCCATGCCCGAGCGCGCCGAGGCGCTCCGTGCCGCCGCCCGCCACATCGACGAAAGCCTGGTGACCCGATGACCATCGCACCGCTCACCCACGAAACATCCACCCGCACCGACGAATTGGATCAACTCGCGATCAACACGCTGCGGTTCCTGGCCGTCGACGGGGTGCAAGCCGCCAACAGCGGCCACCCCGGGCTGCCGTTGGGCACCAGCGCCATCGCGTGGACGCTGTGGTCGCGGCATCTGCGCCACGACCCCGCCGACCCGCGCTGGCCGGACCGGGACCGGTTCGTGCTCTCCGCCGGCCACGGCTCGATGCTGCTGTACGCCCTGCTGCACGTCTTCGGATACGACCTGCCGGTCAGCCAACTGCGCAAGTTCCGTCAACTCGGCTCGGCAACGCCCGGCCATCCCGAATACGGCCACACGCCCGGCGTCGAAACCACGACAGGCCCACTGGGACAGGGCATTGCGAACGCGGTCGGCATGGCGCTGGCCGAACGGATGCTGGCCGCCCGCTGCAACACCGACCAGCACACCGTCGTCGACCACCGCACCTGGGTGCTGGCCGGCGACGGCGACCTGATGGAGGGCATCAGCCACGAGGCCGCCTCACTGGCCGGACGGCTGCGGTTAAACAAGCTGATCGTGATCTTCGACGACAACGACATCACCATCGACGGTCCGGCCTCGCAGAGTTGCGCCGACGACGTCGAGGGCCGGTTCGCCGCCTACGGGTGGCGGGTGCTCAATGTTGCCGACGGCAACGACGTGCCGGCCCTGGACCGGGCGTTCACCGAGGCGACCGACGGGGATGGCCGGCCCACCTTCATCCGGGTGCGTACCACCATCGGCTACGGTGCTCCCGGGGTCGAGGGAACCTCGAAAGCCCATGGCAGCCCGTTGGGTTCGAGCGTGATCCAGGCGATGCGCACCCGTCTGGACTGGCCAGACGAGCAGTTCCATGTGCCGCTCGCGGTGGGCGCGGCGGCGGCCGTGGCGGCCGCGCGCGGTGCCCGGGCGCATGCGCAGTGGGCCCAGACGCACGCCGCGTGGCAGGTCGACCATCCGCAACTGTCCGCGGATTTCCCGTTGGACTGCATTCCGGTGGCCGACGATCTGTCGGTGCTGACGCCGCTGGCCGATGGTGCTGCCGCGGGCGGAAAGTCGGCGACCCGCAAGGCCTCCGGCAAGGCGCTCAATGCTCTGGCCGCGGTCTATCCGGGCCTTATCGGGGGGTCGGCGGACCTGGCCGCCTCGACCAACACCGCGATTCCGGGCGGCGATGTCACACCGGACGACTTCAGCGGCCGCACAATTCATTTCGGGATCCGCGAGCACGCGATGGCGGCGGTGATGAACGGCATCGCCCTGCACGGCGGGCTGCGCCCGTTCGGCAGCACCTTCCTGGTGTTCGCCGACTATCTGCGCCCGGCCCTGCGGCTTTCGGCGCTGATGAATCTGCCGGTGGTGTATGTGTTCACCCATGACTCGGTGCATGTCGGTGAGGACGGCCCCACACATCAGCCCGTCGAGCAGCTGGAGTCGCTGCGGCTCATCCCCGGACTGACCGTGCTGCGGCCGGCCGACTCCGCCGAGACCGCACTGGCGTGGCAGATCGCGGCGGACAACACCGACGGCCCAACGGTGTTGGTGCTCAGCCGGCAGGACCTGCCTGAGCTGGGTGGCTCGGGCCTGGACGATGTTCGCCAGTACGGCATGCGGGTGGTGCGGCCCGTCGCCGACACCCCGCATGTGATGCTGGCGGCCAGCGGCTCTGAGGTCGCGCTGGCGATGCAGGCCGCAGAACTGTTGGCCGAGCGCGGGATCGCCGCGATCGTAGTGTCGGTGATGTGGCGGGAACGAATCGCGGCGTTGCCCGACCTGCCGGTGGTGTGGATCGAGGCCGGAGTGACCACCGGGTGGCGGGCCCTGGCGAGACCGTTTGACACGGTGATCGGCATCGAGCGATTCGGCGCCAGTGGACCGGGGCCGGAGGTCGCCGCACACCTGGGCCTGACGGCGGCCGCGGTCGCCGAGGCGGCGCTGCACAGCATCGCCCGAGCGTCCGGGTGACGCATGGCGCTGCAAGCTGTCATCTTCGACGTCGACGGGACGCTGGCCGATACCGAGCGCAACGGTCATCGGCTGGCGTTCAACGACGCATTCGCCAAACACGGCCTGGACATCGTCTGGACGCCAGAGGTGTACGGCCGGCTGCTGGCGATCGCGGGTGGGCGCCGTCGAATCACACATGACCTGCGACAGCGAGGATTCGGTACCCGCGCCGGGCGGTTGGCCGAGGACGTCCACCGCACCAAGACGGCGCTGTTCACCATGCGCGTCCTCAACGGTGCGATCTGCGGGCGGCCCGGGCTGTCGAAGCTGATCACCGATCTACACACCTCCGGTGTCCGCGTGGGAATAGCCACAACCGGCCGCAAGCGCTGGGTCGAACCATTGGTCCGGCACGTGGTGGGTGATGGTGTCGCGGAGGTGATCGTCACCGGAGACGACGTCGACCGGCTCAAACCCGACCCCGAGGCCTACCTGACGGCGCTGGATCGGTTGGGTCTGCCCGCCGAAGATGTTCTGGCGGTTGAAGACTCGTCGATCGGCCTGCGGGCGGCCCGAGGCGCCGGACTGGCCACCCTGGTGGTGACCAACGGCTACACCGTCGATCAGGACTTCACCGGCGCGGCGGCGGTGCGGACCGGGTTCGACCAACCCGGACAGTTGCTGGCGCAGGGCTGCCGCGAGGTGCACGGTCAGTGGTGGGCGGCGCGCGTCGGGGGCCGCCGACAGTGAATCGCACGACGCCCCAGCGGCGCGTCGCGGCGTGGGATTCACACTCGCCGCGACCACCCCGCGCTCAGCAGATCCGCGGAAGCTGTTCGCCCAGTTGACGTTCGATCACCTGGGTGGTGCCGAACGGTGTCTTGCCCACTACCATGCCCGGATGCTCTGGCACTACACGGCCGATGATCGCCGCTGCAGCGCCCTCCGGCCGCGCCCGCATCGCCTCCAGCACCGCCTCGCTGTGTGACGGGTCGACGAACGCCACCATCTTGCCCTCGTTGGCCACTTGCAGCGGGTCCAGTCCCAGGAAGGAACAGGCCGACGACACCGTCTCCGGTACGGGAATGGCGGCCAGGTCCAGCTCGACTCCCACCGATGCGGCACGGGCGATCTCGATGACCGACGCCACGAGCCCGCCCCGGGTGGGGTCGCGCAGGGTGTGCACGGCAGTTCCCCCGGCCGCCAGCATGGCCGCGACCAACAGGTGCAGCGGTGCGCTGTCCGTGGTCACCACGGTGCCGAAGTCGATCCCTTCCCGCACGCTCATGATCGCCACACCGTGTTCGCCGAGGTTTCCCGAGACGAGGATGTGATCGCCGGGACGGGCCCGCTCGGGTCCGATGTGCACGCCGGCCGGGACGACGCCGACCCCGGCGGTATTGACGAAGAGTCCGTCGGCGCTTCCCTTGGCCACCACTTTGGTGTCTCCGGTGACGATGCCCACTCCCGCACCGGCAGCGGCCTTACCCATGGTCTCCGCGACGGCGCCGAGCACGTCGAGTTCCAACCCCTCCTCGAGAATGAACCCGGCCGTCAGCCCCAGCGGTTGGGCTCCGCTGCAGGCCAAGTCGTTGATGGTGCCGTTGACGGCCAAGTCGCCGATGTTGCCGCCGGGGAAGAAAAGCGGTTGCACCACATAGGAATCCGTGGTGACGGCAATACGCCCGCCGGCGACGTCGAGCAGGGCCGAGTCGCGTGCCGCACCGGCCGTGCCGCCGAACGCCGGGAGGAACAGATTCTCGATCAATTCCTCGGACAGCACGCCGCCGCCTCCGTGACCGAGCACGATGCGTTTGGTCTCGCGCAACGGCAGCGGGCACACCCAGTCCGCGGGATCGATCGCCACGGGTGGCTCAGGCATGTGCGGAGGCTTCCAGCCGCCGGAACTGGTAGTAGGCCGCGCAGGCGCCTTCGCTGGACACCATGGTGGCGCCCAGCGGCGTCCGCGGTGTGCAGGATTTGCCGAACGCCGGGCATTCGTTGGGTTTCAGCAGCCCCTGCAGCACTTCCCCGCTGTGGCATTCGGCGGACTCCGACACCCGCAGGTGTCCCACCCCGAACTTCAGCTCGGCGTCGAACTGCGCATAGCGCGGCGACAGCGTCCATCCGGACTTGGGGATCATGCCGATGCCCCGCCACTGCCGGTCGGTCACCACGAAGACGTCCGAAAGAGTCTGCTGCGCAACGGTGTTGCCCACGTCAGTCACGGCTCGCGGATACGCATTGCGTAGCTCCGGTGTTCCCGCCTCCAGCAGATCGACCACCTGTCGGACACCCTCCAGCAGGTCCAGCGGTTCAAAACCGGTGACCACGATGGGAACGCGGAACTGCTCGACGAGCGGCCCGTACTCACCGGTGCCCATCACGGTGCAGACGTGGCCCGCCGCCAGGAAACCCTCGACGCGGTTGGTCGGGGCACTCAGGATCGCCGTCATGGCCGGCGGCACCAGCACGTGAGACACCAGCATCGAGAAGTTGGTGAGCCCCAGGCGCTGCGCATGCACCACCGCCATCGCATTCGCCGGAGCCGTGGTTTCGAAGCCAACCCCGAAGAACACCACCTCTTTGTCGGGGTTGTCCGCAGCCACCCGCGTGGCGTCCAGCGGCGAGTAGACGATGCGGACGTCGCCACCTCTGGCCCGGACCCCGAACAGGTCCTGACGACTGCCGGGCACCCGCAGCATGTCGCCGAAGGAGCAGAAGATGACGTCGTCACGTGCGGCGATCTCGAGCGCCCGGTCGATCATCTCCAGCGGCGTCACGCAGACCGGGCAGCCGGGCCCGTGAATGAATTCCACCGCTCCGTCCAGTAACTGGTCGATCCCGTTGCGGATGATCGAATGCGTCTGTCCGCCACAGACTTCCATGATGGTCCAGGTCTTGGTGGCGCGCTTCTTGATGTGGTCTACCAGCGTGCGAGCGGCCACCGGGTCGCGGAATTCGTCCAGGTACTTCATGCCGGTTCCCTCCTGCTCTGCCCTGCCACTTGCCCTTCTGAGCCGGACAGCTCTTCATCGAGTACCCCGAGTTCCTCGAACATGCGCAGCGTTTCCTGAGCCGAGGCCTCATCGAGCCGGGTGATCGCGAATCCCGCGTGCACGATCGTGTATTCGCCGATCTGCATGTCGGGCAGGTACGCCAGGCACACTGTCTTGGTGGTGCCGCCGAAGTCGACGGTGCACATTCGCGTGCCCGCCTCCTCCCAGGTCTCGACTACCTTGCCGGGAATTCCGAGACACATACGCTGGTCCCCCTTTCTTGTTGCTGCGCCGCGATGACGGCCTGACCCAACGCGAGACCGCCGTCGTTGCAAGGCAACACCGCGTGCGTCAGTACCTCAAATCCCTTGTCGGCCAATTGACTGCGCAGTCCTTCGCGCAGTATCCGGTTGACGAACACACCACCGGTCAGGCCGACGGTGCTGATCCCGGCCTGGCATACCGCCTGCACGGTCGCCGTGATCACGGCGGCATGGAATCCCGCCGCCAGGTCGGCTGCCGGTGTGCCCCGGCGTAACGCCCGCACCAGTGCGACGATCAGCGGTGACGGGTCCAGAACGCCTGCGTCCACGCCGAATTCCAGCGGTACCGCCCGGCCGCGACGGGCCAGGTGCTCGAGTTCGACGGCCGCCTGCCCCTCGTAGGTGACGTCCTGGCAGACTCCGAGCAGGCTGGCCACCGCATCGAAGAGGCGGCCCATGCTGCTGGTCGGGACACACCCGCTGCCCCGGGGTATCTGTTGAGCCAGCACATGGCGCTCCCGGTCGGTCAGACCGTCCACCGCCGGAATGCCGGGCGCCCAGTCAGTTCCCGTCCGGTGCAACAGATCAAGCGCGATCCGGCCGGGGCGGCGTACCGCCCCGTCGCCGCCCGGCAGCGCGAACGGTTTGACATGTCCCACCCGCGTGAACGACGCAGGGTCGGTGACGATCAGGAATTCGCCACCCCAGATGGATCCGTCAGTCCCGTAGCCGGTGCCGTCGAACGCGACCGCGAGCATCGGCGTACCGAGGCGGCCGTGCTCGGCGAGCAACGACACCGCGTGGGCGTGGTGGTGTTGCACCTGCACCAGCGGCCGACCCTGCCGGCGTGCCCAGTTGGTGGTCGCATAGGCCGGATGCAGATCACAGACAATGGCACCCGGACGGCAGTCGGTCATGAACGCCAAATGGCCAAAGGCCGATTCGAAACAGTCCTGCGTGCGCGGGTCGGCCATGTCGCCCAGATGCGACGACAGGTGCGCGTGGCCGTCGGTGGACATCAGGCAGAAGGTCGTCTTGAGGTCGCCGCCGGTGGCCAGGATCGGCGTGCGCGTCGTCGTGACCGGTACCGACACCGGCAGCGGCGCATAGCCGCGGGACCGCCGGATCGGCACCACACTCCCGTCTGCGTCGACTGCGAGCACCGAGTCCTCGCACGGAACGTGAATGGGACGGTCGTGGGTGAGCACCGCGTCGGCGAGCCCGTCGATCCAGCTGAGGTCGGCGTCGCGGAAGACGATCGGCGATCCACCGCTGTTGGCGGACGTCATCACCAGCGGCACCGGACCCAGCCTGTCGAACAGCAGATGGTGTAGCGGCGAATACGCCAGCATCACACCGATTTCGGACAGACCCGGCGCCACCGCGTCTTGCAGCGAACCGTCACGTCCGGACAACAGCACGATCGGTGCGGCGGGCGACCGCAGCAGATTCGCCGCCTCTCCGTCGACCTCGCAGATGCGCTCAGCCACCGCAATATCGGCCACCATGACCGCAAATGGCTTGGCCGGCCTGGATTTCCGTCGCCGCAACTCTGAAATTGCGGCGGGACTGTCGGCGCGACAGGCGAGGTGGAACCCGCCGATGCCCTTCACCGCGACGATCAGGCCGTCATCGATCGCCGCGGCGGCCGCAGCCACCGGATCGTCACCGGCGCCCGGGCCGTGCCACGACAACGTGGGCCCACACTCGGGGCAGGCGATGGTCTGGGCATGGAAGCGGCGGTCGAGCGGGTCGCGGTATTCCGCCGCGCACCGCTCGCACATCGGGAAGGCCGCCATCGTGGTGGCGGGACGGTCGTAGGGCAGATCGGTGATCACCGTGTAGCGGGGACCGCAGTTGGTGCACGTGATGAACGGGTGCCCGTGACGACGGTCGCCCGGGTCGCGCAGTTCGCGCAGGCAGTCCTCACAGACCGCGATGTCGGGTGGGACCAGGGTGCGGCGGTCGCCGCTGCGGCTACCGACGATCCGGAAGCCGGACTCTCCGGTGGGCGCCACCGGGGTGGTGCGGATCGAGTCGATGCGGGCCATCGGCGGCTGGTCGGTGCTGATCGCGCGCGCCGCGGCATCAACCGCGTCCGGTGGCCCCTCCAGCTCGCAGTGCACCGAACCGGAGTCGTTGTAGACGCAGCCGGACAGGCCGTGGCGCGCGGCGATGCGCGCGACCGCGGGACGGAATCCGACGCCTTGGACCACGCCCGCAATGTCGAGTCGCAACCGCACGCTCGTCACCGTGCCACTCCGACTGCCCACCCGAACCTCCTGAGCAGCAATGGACCCCCGCGCCCACAGGGCTGGCGGCGCGGGCGGTCTCGCTCAGGCTAGACCGGCCCGAAAGTGCCGACAATCACAATTTCGCACACAAAGTCTGCGTTTTTCCGCACTCAATCTTCGCGACACCGATAACTCGGAGAGGGCAGCATGGTGTAGTGCACGAATTGTCGCTCTGCCATGCGATCGCGGGGGTGGTCAAACCGCACGCGGCAGGCCGTCATGTCGATGTGGTCCGGGTGCAGGTCGGCGCGCTGCGTCAAGTGGTTCCCGAGTCGTTGGAATTCTGCTGGTCGCTGGTCTGTCAACATCTCGACGACACCATGGCCGACACCGCATTGGAGCTCGAACTGGTGGCCGCCGAGGTGCAGTGCCGGGGCTGCGGATCGCGCTCACAGATCGAGTCACGATGGTCGGTGTGCTGCCCGGAGTGTGAGAGTGCCGACGTCGAGGTGGTCCGCGGTAACGAGTTCCTGGTGACGTCGGTCCAGGTGTCATGAAAGGTCAAGCAAATGGGTAGATTTCACCGGCACGACGACGGCACCGTGCACAGCCACGAACACGACGACCACGATCACCACCACGGCCATGACCATGACCATGACCATGACCATGACCATGGTGACCACAGTGGTTATTCGACCGGTTCGCAGCGCATCGAGGTGCTGGAGTCGATCTTCGCCGAGAACGACACCCGCGCCGACATCAATCGCGCGGCGTTCGAAGGCAACGGCATCCGCGCTCTGAACCTGATGAGCTCACCAGGCTCCGGCAAGACCACGGTGCTGGCCGCCACGCTCGACGAACTGGCCGGCGATCTGGCGGTCGGTGTGATCGAAGGCGACATCGCCACCGACCTCGACGCCGCGAAACTCGGCGGCCGCGGCGCCCAGATCTCGCTGCTCAACACCAACAACGGCTTCGGCGGTGAGTGCCACCTCGACGCCCCCATGGTTAACCGCGCCCTGCAGGGACTCGACCTGCCCCAACTTGATCTGGTGATCATCGAGAACGTCGGCAACCTGGTCTGCCCGGCCGAATTCGATGTCGGCGAGCACGCCAAGGCGATGGTCTACTCGGTCACCGAGGGCGAGGACAAGCCGCTGAAGTACCCGGTGATGTTCCGGTCGGTCGACATCGTGCTACTCAACAAGATCGACCTTGTTCCTCACCTGGACGCAGACGTCGACACCTACATCGACCATGTTCGGCAGGTGAATCCGACGGCCACGATTCTGCCGATAAGCGCACGCACCGGTGAGGGCATGACGGCATGGTTCGACTGGTTGCGGCAGTTCGCCGGGTTGGGTGCGCGGGCGCGGTGACGAGCCGCCGCGTGTGAGATTGCCGACGGTCATCACAGATTCGAAATTCCCGTCCGTTCCGCGGCAAATTCGCTCGCACCCGCCGAAAACTAATCGCCCGGCTGGTCCGGGCAATTTTTGCGGAAGCATTCTTGCGAGGCGCGTTGCAGGCGACATGCCGAAACGCCACAGGAAATGGGCGCAACGCCGACGGGCCACGTGGCAACGAACCGTGCATATGCGTAGATTGTCTATAGGTTGAGACGCCAGCCTTCCATCGTGCGGATTGAATTCTCGGATGCGGGCATCCGCCCGAATTATTTTCCGCCAGCTAGCGATGCCCCTTCAGGGGCCGCGGGAGAATTTGTGCTTGTGCGTCGGCCCCCTGCCGAGCAGGCGGTACCCAGAGCCGATTCGGCAGCGCCATGACGAGCAGCCAGCGGTGGTTGTCGGCAACGGACGATCTGCCGGTCCCCGACCTGCTCCCGGCCGGTACGCCCATCGACCTGGACAACTGCGCCCGGGAACCCATTCACATCCCCGGCAGCGTTCAGCCGCGCGGCGTGCTCGCGGTGGTCCGCGAGCCCGATTTCGAGATCCGGCAGGTCAGCGCCAACGTCGCCGAATTGCTCGGTCGTTCGGTGGACGACGTCCTGGGCCGACCGCTGTCAGAGCTGATGGGCGCCGAGCAGGCCGGCATGGTCGAGCAGGCGGCGTCGACCTTCGGCGATCTGAGCCAGCGCAACCCGCTGGCCTGCGACATCGACGTCGCCGGACAGTCCCGGGCATTCGACGCCATCTTGCATCGTGGACCCGGCGGCGTCCTGTTGGTCGAGATCGAAGTCGCCTACGGCGAGCGGCCGTTCTCGTTCCCGAACACCTATCAGGCGGTGCGGAACTCGGTCGAGGAGCTCAACCGGGCCGACTCGCTGGCTGAGCTGTACGCCATCACCGCGCGGGCGGTGCGCGACCTCACCGGCTTCGATCGCGTGATGGTGTATCGCTACGACGAGGATTACAACGGCGAGGTGGTCGCCGAGTGCAAACGCGAGGACCTGAATTCGTTCCTCGGTCTGCACTACCCGTCGACCGACATCCCGGCGCAGGCGCGGGCGCTGTACGAGAAGAACTGGCTGCGGCTGATCGACGATGTCGACTACACACCCGCGCCGCTGGTGCCGGCCATCGACCCGGATTCCGGGTCGGAGCTGGACCTCACCCATGCCACTTTGCGCAGCGTGTCACCGATCCACATCGAGTATCTGCAGAACATGGGCGTGCATGCGTCGATGTCGATCTCGCTGCTGCGGCACGGGCGATTGTGGGGACTCATTGCCTGCCACCACTACGCCGGTCCGCACCTGCCACCCTTCGGCACCCGGGCGGCGGCCGAGTTCCTCGGATCGACCCTGTCGCTCCGGCTCGTCGACCGTTTCGAAGGCGATCAACTACACAAGCGGCTGTCCGCTCAGGCGGTGTTGGCCAAAATCACCGCCGCGACGCTGGATGATCGGGAACCGCTGTCCGCCGCGCTGCTCGGCGCACCCGATCTGCTTGACCTGGTGGCCGCCGACGGCGTCGTCGTCGACATGCAGGGCGACTACCAGGCACTGGGCTCGGTTCCCCCGCCACACGTCGTGTCTGCCGTCGCGAACTGGGCACGGGGTGCCGGCGATGAGATCGCCGGCACCGACTGCCTGTCCCACGAGTTGCCCGAGCTCAACCTCGATCCTGAACTGGCCGCCGGGGCGCTCGCGCTGAATCTGCCCGACGGGCAATGCGCCATCTGGTTCCGCCGGGAGGTGCTGCGCTCGGTGGATTGGGGCGGTGACCCGCACAACAAGACGATCGTCCTGGGAGAGGGAGACGAGGTCCGGCTCAGCCCCCGCAAGTCGTTCGACCGGTGGCGCGAGGTCGTCCGCCAGCGCAGCGATCCGTGGAGCCTGAGCGAGATGGAGTCGGCTGAGTCCCTGCGCCGCCACCTCGTGGAATCGCTGTACCGACGCACCCGGGGCGCTTTGCGGGTGGCCGAACGGGTGCAGCGCAGCCTGTTGCCGGAGTCCATCCCGGCGCTGCCGGAGTGGCACCTGTCGGCGCACTACGAGCCGGCAGCCGGCGACAACGTCGGCGGTGACTGGTACGACGCCTTCGAGTTGCGCGACGGCCGGCTGATCGTGTTGATCGGCGACGTGGCCGGACACGGCATCACCGCCGCCGGCACCATGGCACAGCTGCGCAACGCGCTGCGGGCCCAGTTGTTCGCCGGCGCCACGCCCGCTGATGCGCTGGATCAGCTGAACGCTTTCTGCCTGCATCTGATGCCGAGCGCGTTCGCCACGGTCGTCGCGGCCCGGGTCGACCTTTCCTCCGGGCAGGTGGAGGCCGCCTGCGCGGGCCACTTGAAGCCGTACCTGACCAACTCCTCGCCGACCGCGTCCCTGGCACCGATCCAGCTTTCGCCGCCCATCGGCATCAAGGGCGTGACGTACGAGGCAAGTACGTTCACCGTCGAGCCCGGCCACGGGCTGGTGCTGTATTCCGACGGCCTGGTGGAGCGACGCGGTGAGTCGATCGACGACGGGCTGGATCGGTTGGCAGAGACCCTCGGCCGGGCCAACACCGCGCCGGCGTCGTGGATCTGGACAGAGATGGCCTCGGACAACATCGACGACGACGTCACGGTGGTCGCCCTGCGCCGGCCCTGATGCGGGTCACCGTCATCGAGCGTGACGGTGACGCGGGAGGGCTAGTTAGCTGGCCTGCTCGCGGCCGTGTTCGACCAGTTGCAGGCACTGGGGGGCGGTCTCGTGCACCGGGAGTATGTCGCTCAGTCCGCAGACTGCGATGGTCCGCGCAACGGAGGGATGCAGGCTCACCAGGCACATCCCGATTCCTCGCTCCCGACACCGGTTCGCCTCTTCGGCCAGCGCAAGAAGCGACGAGCACGAGAGGAAGTCCACGCTGTTCACATCCACCATGAACAGTTGTGGCGCGCTGGCGAACGCCGACGCCTCCGCCAGCAGCAAACGCCATGTGTCGTCGTTGAGGGCGTCGATCTCGCCGCCCACGTAGACGATGACCGCAGCATCGAAGCCCTGGACCGCAGCCCGCAGCGTGCTGTTCTGCGCACCCAGCTCAGAAACCAGACGGGCGCTCAATCGTAAAGGAGCGGCAAACACTTCGGTGGCGGCAAGACTCATGACGCGCTCCTCGGTATCGGGACCCACGGCTGTGGACAGATGCTGGGCAGCCCCTTGTCTGGAACCTGTCGAGGATTAGCCGTATTCGGGGTGCTTGAAACCCCCGCTTCAACTGGCCTGGCTGAGGACGAAGCTCTTGGGCGGACACCCGTAAAACCGCAGACACACGCTGGTGCCGTCACTTCCGCCGTCGATGGCGCAGTCATCGGCCAGAGCGCGCATCAGCACGATGCCGCGACCGCGCATGCTCGATGCGTCGAAGTCGGGCTCCAGCCAGCGGCCGTGGTCGACGACGCATACCTTCAGTTCGGTGGTGGCCGGGTAGTAGGAGATCTGCAACGTCATGGCGCCCACCCGTCCGACCACCCGATACGCATGGTCGGCACAGTTCGACATTGCCTCGTCGGTGGCCAGCACGATGTCGGCCACGCGCTCCTCGCCCAGCTCCAGGTGACGGTCCAGCCATTCGCTGAAGGAGCGGCGGAAGGTCGCGACAGTGCCGGCGTCAGCGATGCCGGTGTGCGTGTGGCACAACTCGTCGGCCGCACCGAAGCCGACGGGATCGCTTGACGTGGAACCGCTCACGGCTAGTCGGCTACCCGAATGCCTCAGCGGATACACCTCATGTGATCGGTCCCCCATAGATTTTGGGGTCTCGTCGTCCTATTGAGACCGCCGCGTTACGGACCGCGGCGCTGCCGCCCTAGGCCTTGGCGCCCACCGTGATGAGGTCCGAAATGATCTGAGTCCAGAACGGCCGGCGGACGCGGTGCTGGTCAGTGATCGTGAAACCGACGTCCTCGAACAGGGCTCGCATCTCTTGCGGGGGCGGATTGTGCTGCGGTTTCCACCGACTGGGAACCTGGACGAAATGCTGTCGAGCGCTCAGCGTCGCAACGGCCACCAGACCACCCGGTGCCAGCACGCGATGGAACTCGCGCAGCGCGGCCGGTTGATCGAAAAAGTGGAACGCCGAGGTGGTGACGACCGCATCGAGTGCGCCGTGGTCGAAAGGAAGCTGCTCCGCCGGGCCGCGCAACCAGTGCACTCGATCGGATTTCGCACGAGCCTGGGCCAGCATGCCGTCGGACATGTCGACGCCGTAGATCTCGCCCGGGTGCAGTTCCCGCTCGATCCGAGCGCTGAGAACCCCTGTTCCACAAGCGATATCGGCAATTTTGCGGGACTGGTGGGCGCGCAATTGAGCGATCACCTCGTCATGCGGCGGCCGGTAGACCCAGTGCTGAAGAAACGGCAGGTCGTAGGCCGGGGAGAGGAAGCTCCACATTCCCGTCACCGCGCTGTTGAGGGTGCGGCGCGGCGCGCTCACTTGTGCAGAACCGACGCGTAGTAGGTGGTGTCGGCCATCGTCACCGAATCGTGAGACTGCGGCACGGCCTCGAGCCCGTTGTCGGCCAGGAGCTGGTTCATCGGGGTCCCTGTCGAGCGCCATCCCAGGCCGTCGAGATAGGTGGCGACATCCTTGCGTTCACCTTCGAAGCCGAGGTCTTCAAAGTCCAGCTCGAACCCGTGGTCGCGCCACTTTGCGGTGGAGCGGCGCATCATCTCGCGCGCTTGTTCCATATCCCGCTCCGGTTGGGGCGGAAGCGCCTCCACCGCGAGGCGGCTGCCGTCGGCGCTGAGGGCGGTGATGTTGTCCATCAGCAGGTCCTGCGCCTCGGGCGGGAGGTACCCGAGCAGACCCTCGGCGATCCACGCGGTCGGCCGCTCGGTGTCCAGGCCGGCGTTCCGCAGCGCCGTGGGCCAATCTTGGCGCAGGTCGATAGCGACGGTGCGCAGGTCGACGGTCGGGGCCGCTCCCAGTTCGGCGAGGGTCGCCGTTTTGAACGCGATGACCTCGGGCTGGTCGATTTCGAAGACGGTCATATCGTCCGGCCAGCTCAGCCGGTACGCGCGGGCGTCCAGGCCGGACGCGAGGATCACGGCCTGCCGGATGCCGGCGTGTGTCGCGTCCTGGAAGAACGAATCGAAGAAGCGGGTCCGGGCGGCCATCGCGGCGGGCATGTGCCCCAGCTTCCAGCTCGACTCCTCGTCGTCGATATCAGCGTCGGCGAGGTCGCCGCTGACCCACCGAGTCAAGAAGTCGACGCCGACGGCCCGAACCAGCGGTTCGGCGAACTGGTCGTTGATGACCGGATTGTCCGTCTTGGTGGCAATCGCGCGGGCCGCGGCAACCATCGTCGCCGTCGCCCCCACGCTGGTAGCCAAGTCCCAGGTGTCGTTTTCTGTGCGTGGCACGCCTGTCTCCCATGTCCAGCCGGAAATTACTTAGCTAGTTTAACACTTAGCCAGGTTAAAGACCCGGCCGGAAGGCCGGTGTGAAGCAACTCGCCTGGCAGGGCCTAGCGGCCGGGCCCCCCGGGTCCGCCGGGGCCTCCGGGACCGCCCGGTCCGCCGGGCCCGCCCGGTCCGCCGGGCCCGCCGGGCCCGCCCGGCCCCCCGGGTCCGTTTGCGGCCGGAGCCACGAACACACACTCGTTCAGCTCGACGCTCCAGGCCCAGCCGGGTCCGCACTCGTCGGCACGGCTCGTCGCCGGCATCACGAACGCCGGTAACACGCTGAAAGCCAGAATCATCGCGCCGATTGCGCACTGCCGGAGGAATCTGACCATCGCACGCCTCCCCTGTGTCATCGTCCGGCGACCGCCGGGCGTCACCACGATTGTCTACCCGCGGCCACCACATGCGTAGGGGTTCGCCGGACTAACCGAAGCGCACTCCCCGCTTGCGCGCCCACAGCACGGCCACGACCGTTCCGGTCAGCCAGACAGCCATAGCCATCGCCAGATGCACGAAACTCTTGGTGTCGCGGCCGAACACCGGTCCGATCGCCGCGGGGATCTGGGTCCACATCACCCTGTGCTCCACCCCGCCCATCGGATCGGCCACGTAGTACAGCGCATAGGGCAGGGTGATCGCCAGCAGCCAGCCGGCCGTGCGGCGCAGGTTGCGTCGCTGCCGCCACCGGCGGAGCAGTGGCTCGACCCCCACCGGGTGCATCACCGAGATGACATTGCCGACGCCAAGCCACGACACGATCGGCACGGCGACATTGGGGATCGTCATCGCCATCTGTGGCACCCCCTCCTTCCACATCGTCAGCGCGGCTGCCACCGACAAGGTGGGAAGTCCCACGATCACGATCAACGCCAGATTCTTAATCACCAGCACCCGCCACAGCGGCACGCCGTCCGACAAGCCCTGGGCGACCCGATAGTGGTCGCCACCGAGCAGATTGGTGGTGGTCACATCGGCAAGGACGAACGAGGAGAAGTAGGTGCTGACCAGGACCACCCAGTCGAGCTGATTGTGGTGGAAGTGGTGGGGCATGTGATTGCTGTGCACCACGGACAACGGCTGGACCACCAGCCATGCGGCCGCCAGCACCAGATTCGCCATGACGCCCGACAACCAAGTGCGTGGCGGATGAAACGCCCAGCGGATCTCGGCGCCCACCGCCGCCGGTAAGGGCTTCTCGAAGTCCTTGGCCGCCCGTCGAGCCGCGGCCGGACGAGGGGCCGACGCGCGGGCCAGGGCGCGCAAAGCAGCGCGGACCTGGTGGTGCATCGGCGCCTCGGGCGTCTCTGTCTCCGACATGTACTCCCTACCGAAAACGACTGTGGGTGCACGGTACCCGGCTTCGGCGGTGGTGCCGGCTCAGATCACCCAATTGACCGTGAAGTCATGCCGCAGCACCAGGTCGACGAGGACGTCGGTGCGGCTTCCGAGCGCCCACGACTGCGCGGCGAACGCGTCGTGGGCGAAGAAGGCGTAGTTGACCGACGTTTCGGGTGTGGTGCGCGACCGGTACACGATGGCGTCGAGATCCGGCCACCAGCGACGGGCCGCATCGGCCAGGTGATGGCACTGCCGCCACACCCGCGCGCGTTGGCCGGTGCTGATCTGGTCGTCCACGTCGAGGGCATCCAGATTGCGCTGGGTCCGCAGGTCGAAGATCCGCAGCGGCCGGCTCGAGACGAGTCGGATCAGATACTGCGAGGCGTGGTCGGCGGGGATGGTCCGGCCGGTGTCCCGGTAGCGCTCCCGGAAGGCTCCCTCGGCCGCGGTGGCGGCGTAACGGGTACGGAATGCACCCGATACCGGATCGAACCGGAAGCGCGGCTGCGGGAATCCGCTCCAGGTCCATTCCGCGGGCTCGGCGGCTTCCGCTCGCCACAACTCGATGCCGGCGGGCACCGTCCTGCTCGCCAGGCCCGCCGGCCGCTTGAGCGGCAGCGCACGCCGGTATCCGCCGGGAAGACTAGGCACCGACGGCGTTGAGCAGCTGCCAGGCGGTGTTCGCGGTCTTCTTGCGGCGCAGTGCCTCCGAGATGGACGCCCCCGCCAGCTCGTCGCGCTTGATCCGCATGATGCGATCGGCGACGACCGGGTCGGAGGTGAATCGCGCCAGCAGGAGCAGTATCTGTGGGAGGTCCGGACGCAACCGGCCGCCGTCGAACTGCCAGGCCGGGAACCAGGTGTTGTTGCCGACGGTGACACCGAGCACCTTGCCGCGCCGGCGCAGTTCGTGAACCGCCTGCGGAGTCTCGTAGCCCAGCCGCGACTGGACCTCGCGCGTCGGCAGAGCGCCGGCCCGGAAATCGGTCAGCACGCCGTCGCGCCGCTCACTGTTGAGCTTGCGGGCGGCGATGCGCTCCAGTTCCTCCATCGGCACCGTCGGCACGTCCAGCAGCGCGTCGAGGAGCCTGGCGAAATCCGGATCGCGCCGGACGCGTTCCTCAACCTGACTGACGAGCGAATGGACCGGAGACATAGCGACATTGTAGCCCGGGCAATTGAAACAATTGAAACAGCGTTCGGTCAGGCCTGCCCAGTCGGCGTGGCCGACGGTGCCCGCGGCGCGGACATCCGCCGGATCACCAGCACCAGACCCAGCACAGGCAGAGTCAACAGCACCAGCCAGGGCAGCAGGAATCCGGCCATCAGCAGGCCGCCATGAGCCGCCGCCAACACCGAGTGCCACCCACGTCCCAGCTCCCCGAAGAAGCCCGGTTGCGTCGCCGTAGACTCCGTGGAGATATTCACAGTGATTGTGGCGTAGTCGATTTCGTCATGCAGCGTAGTGCGCTGAGCCTTGAGCGAGTCCAGCTCGGCCTGCCGCTGGGTCAGCGATGATTCCGCGGCGAGCAGGTCGGCTAGGTCGCCGGCTTTGCTCATCAGCTCCTGCAGCCGTTTAACCGATGTCTGCAGCGCATCGATGCGGGCATCGAGGTCGACTCGTTGGGTAGTGACGTCGCTGTGGCTGATGGACATCGACTCGACCTTGCCCAGTTTCTTCGCCTCGGCGAGCACGCCGTCCAGCTTGTCCGCGGGAATACGTACCACCAGATTCACCACCGGCGACGATCGCCCGGACCGCTCCGACCGCGAATCTGCCCGTCCACCTGCGTCATTCACGGCGTTGATGAGCTGGTCAGCCACGGCGCCGGGGTCATGGACGACCAGCTGTAGCGACCCGTTGGTGACGACGTCACGTTTGAAGTTGTTGTCGGCGGGCGGTGCCAGCGGAGCAGGATTGACGGTGGTCTGATCGGCGATACCGCCATCCTTGGTCGCCGGAAGCTGGCCGTTCGGCCGGGAACGGCTCTGCTCCGGCGACTCCGTCACGCCGCCGACCACGCCGTCGCGAGTCGACATCGGCTGGCCACCCCGTCCCAGCGACCACACCCAGCCACCACCGAGCACCAGGGCACTAACCACCGCCACCACGATTACGTTGCGCAGCTTGACCATTCGCGCTGCCTTGAGGTTTGCCTGGGCTGCGGGGGGCGCGGCCGGGCCCGGCTCCCAGCCGGCCGGCGCCGCGACGGGCTGCAGGACGCGATGGGTCAATCCGCCCGTCGCAACGACGGGACCGTCGGCGCAGACGAATGCGGTGAACCGGCACAGCACCCCGAAGCGTAACGACGTGTCGACGATCCGCTGCGCTAACTCCGGAGCGGAACTGCTCCCGGCTTCCTCGGCGTAGCGATCCTCGAGGTCGCGCAAATGGGCCCGCGCCCACGTGGCCCTCACCCCCGAGGCGTCGCGGCGCTGTCCGGCAACGGCGACCGACCAGTGCGAGCCGGCAGAGTCGGTTCCGCGCAGCGCGATCGAACCCTCCGGAGCCCCCCGGTATCGCCCGCTTACCACCACCGGGACCCCGGGCAGCGCGTCCGGCAGTCGGGCCGGAGCCATGGTGTCGTCGAGGGTGGCCAGTCCTTCGGTACGCAACGTCAGCGAGTAGGCGCGCGGGGCGGCGACGCGACGGTGGATGGCTTCCATCGCCTCGTCGAGGCGATCCTCGCTTTCCACCAATTCACAACGCCCGCCACCGGCACTGGCCAGCCGCCCCAGGAAACCGGCGTTCACGGCTTGGTCGACGCCGACCGCGATCAACCGGACGCGGCGCAGATCCGCGGCGAGCCCGCGCATCACCTGATCCTCGTTGCCCACCTGACCGTCAGTGACCAGGACGACGATCGCGTCACGTCCGCCACTATCCCGCACCAATGCCAACGCCTGCCGCAACGGGCCGAAAAGCTCACTGCTGCCGAAAGACTCGACACCGGCCAGGTGCTCCACTGCATGAAAGCGGTTGCGGTCGGATGCCTCGACCAGGTCTTCGGGTAGCTGCGCGGGCCGCAGCACCCGGTCGCTGAAAGTAAGCACCGCGAACCGGTCGGCATCGGTGAGGGTGTCGATGATGCGCGCCGCAGCCCGCCGCGCCGCCGACATCTTCCAACCCCCCATGCTCGCCGAGTGGTCCAGCAGCAGCACGAGATCGCGCGGACGCGGCGGCGCCGTAGGCGCGGGTGGAAGCACGGTGAGCTGGTAGGTCCCCTCGTCACCGTCGGCGTCGGGGACCAACAGGAGCGAGTCGGAAAAGGCATCTTCCGCGTACCGCAGCCGCAGCACGAGATCCCGGTCGGCATGCTGACCCGGCACGACCCGGATGCGTCCGTCGTCGGTGGTTTCGGTGGGCAGGCTGGACCGGAACTCGGACAGTGTCGCACCCGCGGTGTCGATGCCGATGTCGACGGTCAGCGGAGTCGGATGCGGGAAGCCGGGCAGCAGCACCGGAGGGGTGATTCGCGAGGCGTCCGGGACTGCGTCGGTGTCGTCGGCACAGCCGTCTCCGACGGCGAGGTCGTCCAATGGCTTACCGGGGATATGCCGTGGCGCGACGACGAGCGGGAAGCGGAACGTCGCCTCGCCGTCCGCGTAGGTCAAAGGGTTGACGAGTGTGATTGCGACGGTGACTTTTTCGCCGGGCAGGATGTTGCCGACCCGCATGGTGAACACGTCGGGCCGCTCCTCCTCGGTGATCGACGCCCGCCGGCCCGGGGTGATGGCGCGGTCGTAATCTCGCCGGGCAGCTTCGCGCTCGGCGAGTGCCGCCTCGGCCACGCGGCCGTTGACGGTCATCCGCATGCCGATGACCGCGGCCCGGTCCGGCAACGGGAACACATAGCTGGCTTCCAGCGGTAGGTCGAAGGCATTGACGAAGTCCTGTGTCACGTCGACCTGGCCGACGAGCCCGGTGATGTCGACCCGTATATCGATGCGATCGAGCGGCAGGTTGCCGCGCTCGGTGCGCAGGGCTCCCACCGCGGCCTGATCGGCAGCGCGCTGCGTCCCGGCGTCAGTCGTCGTCGTGGTGCGGACGGTCATTGCGGGCTCCGATCATCGAGGGATAGCAGGCCACGGTCGGCCAGTAATTCGAGCAACGGCGCGGCGGCCGAACGGATGGAGTCAATGTCGGCGTCATCCGGGCGTGCCGGCAGCAGCAGCATCGCCCCACCCGGCAGGCTCACCGCGGCGAGCGCCGTGACACTGTCAGCGCCGTTCGCCTTGGCGTCGGCGGGGGGCGCGGTCCAGAAGCGACTCCGCCGGTCAGGGGTCGCCGCAGCCGGTGAGGCCGCTGTCTGCTCGGCTGTGAGCAATTCGTCGGGCACTCCGGCCAGCCGGCGCAGCGTCTCGTCAGTCGCCCCGGCCAGTTCGGCCTGCACCTGGGCCAGCGGAAACCCCTGGGCCTGAAGGCGTTTGACGGCGACGATCTGCAACAAATGCCGGGCGCCGTAGACCGCGTTGCGCCCTTGCATCACCGGCCGATCGACCAGTCCGGTGGTCGTGTACCACCGCACGGCACGCCGATCGGGCAGATCGCGGACCCGTCCGTTGGGCGATCCCGGATACGCCGCGCCGGCCAGTGCGGCGGAGACCCGCCCCACCAACTCGTCCAGTGTCCAGGCCGCCGCGGGCATGCGTCGATAGTGACACTGTTACCGTTACACTGTCAACGTCGACCTCAGGTCAGCCGAGCAGGGTCACGTGCGGACTGCGGCCATAGTGCTGCCGGTAGTACGCCGCGAAGCGCCCCATGTGGCCGAACCCCCACTTACGGGCGATGTCGCCGACCGACGTGCTATCGCGGTTGCCCGCGACCAGCTCGAGGTGAGCGTGGTGCAGACGCACCTGTCGCAGGTACTCGGTGGGCGTGCAGTCCCGATGCTTGCGGAACATGTATTGCAATGCCCGTGGTGTCACGAAGATCGCGTTGGCGATGTCGGTGAGCGAGATGTCGTCGTGCGCGTTCTCCTCGATGAAATCGATTGCGCGACGGAGCAATTGAGGGGTGCTGTCCCGCCGATCCGCAGCCGTCGTGTCCAGCACCGCGGTGCTGGGGAAGGCGGCCAGCACGCTGGCCGCCAGGTAACGCTGAATCGTGCTGCTGATCAACGGATCTCGGACAACACGCAGGTCGTCGGACACACTCTGGCAGACATAGTCCACGGCACGTACCAGATGCCGCTTGGCCTCGGGTGAGACCGGCGCGATCCCGGTCAGCCGCACCGGCGTATCTTTCGGGCCGCTCGCCACCTCGCTCAGCGCTTTGCGGTCGATGGAGAGCACGTCGCAGTGCGTACGCGCGGCCCAGCCGGTGAACGCACCGTTTTCCATACCGTCGTAAGCCGCGACATCATCGGGGCCAAAGATCAACTGCCCGTGCTTCATCCACTCGTAGACGAACGTTCCGGAATGCATCCGGGCCAGATAGATGCGGTCGGGTGGATTCGAGCGGAAGCCCACTTCGCAGCCCAGCTCGATTTCGTCGACATAGAGCGAACCCAGGCTGGTTCGGCGGATCCGCGTGCGCCCGACCTCGCTCGTGGGGCGACAGGAAAGCTGCACGCGCTCATAGGCGGCACAAATGCCGTTCACAGCTTCCGCGCAATCGGTGGTATCGAGGAGAACGGTCGACATGGGACGTTCCATTCAGTCGGCAAAAAACCACACGGCATCGTGGTTGAGCCGATCTTCCATCCCAGTGTCCACTACGCGAAGGCAAAAGTCACGCCGGCGTTCGCTTCGCGGCCCCACCAGCGGGGTCTGCGCCGATATCTTCGGGTTGTCGACATCTCTCAGGGGGATGAGAGCTGACTCAGCGCGCTGGCCAGCCGCGACATCATCCGGCAGGCCAAAGGGATTCTCATGGCGCGGTTCGACATCGATGCCGTGCAGGCGTTCGAACTGCTCAAACGTCTCTCGCAGGAACGCAACACCAAGCTGATCGACCTGGCGCACCAGGTCACGAGCCTGCGGACCCTCGGCGGCTCATGACGTCGGGTTCGCACTTCGCGCGCGCTCGGCGGACGGTTCGTGGATGCTGAGAGGGTGGGTGACGCCGGCTCTGACTCCACTCCGGTACGCCGCCACGGTGCGGTGACGCTTCTGGTTGCCTGCTGCCTGGCGCTCTCCGGATGCACCAGCGTTGTCGACGGAAGCGCGAAGGCGGCGGCGCGCGGTGCTGGTTCCAGCGGACCCATTCAACCGTCACAGCTCGAAGATCTGCTGACGCCGTCCGGCTCGTTCTCGGCGGTACCGAACAGCCCGCTCACCGAGGACGACATGCAGTCCGCCCTGTTCATCGGCGCCGATCCGGCCGAATGCCATGGCGTCGTAGCCTTCGGGCGCTATCCCCTGTTCCCCACCAACTACACCGGCCGCGAAGCCCGGACCCAGCAGGACCACCGGACCGACCAGCACCAGCTGTTGGAGGTCTCGGCCACCTACCCCGCCAACTTCGACGCTGCGGCATTTCTCGACTCAGTTCGAAAGGCGGTGTCCGGCTGCCAGCGCTCCGTCTCCGCCTGGGGTGACGACGGGCGCAGGATGACGGTGAACCCGGCGCCGTTGGCACAGAGCCCGCCCGAGGCCGCGCAGTGGACGACGAATCTGGCTGGGCAGCGATGGATCTGTGAATTCGCGATGCTGGCGAAGGCCAATGTGGTTGCCGAGATCGTGACCTGTTCACCGGACCGCTCGATCGATATCGGGGCGCTGGTGACCAAGCGGCTCAAGAAGATCAACGAGCTGCTGAATTCACGGTCGTGACGCTGGCCCGCGCAGGCCACTTCTGGCGCGCTCGGACCGCCCGCTTCCTGAACCTGGCGCAGATACTGGGCGACAACAGCGGGATCCGGAGGTTGTCGATGCACGTCACGGTGGATTACGAAGTGTGCGAGGGCCACGGTCAGTGCCTACTGGCCGCACCGGAGGTGTTCGACCTTCCGGACGGGGCCGACCAGGTGGTGGTGCT
The DNA here is from genome assembly GCF_030755175.1 of Mycobacterium sp. TY814. Classification (NCBI taxonomy): domain Bacteria; kingdom Bacillati; phylum Actinomycetota; class Actinomycetes; order Mycobacteriales; family Mycobacteriaceae; genus Mycobacterium; species Mycobacterium sp. TY814. The sequence goes on along the minus strand of NZ_JAUFRY010000002.1, from coordinate 807,268 downwards.
CGACCCGGATCCCCCGGAAGCCCAGCGCCAGTTGGTGATTCAGGCAGCGGCGATGTGTCCTGCGCAGGCGATCCGAATCCTCAACTGAGCCGGTCGGTTTCGGCAACCTCGTCAAGCATCCCGAAGCGCCCGGCGAGCGCCGCGGCGGCAATGCGGTTGCCCACCCCGAGTTTGTGCAGCAGTGCGGCGACCATACGTTTGGCGGTGCGTTCGGATACCAGCATGCGGTGGGCGATGTCGCCGGTTTCCATGCCGGTCGCCAGCAGCGTCCAGAGCCGAACATCCTGGGCGCTCAACGTTTCCAGCAGCGCTGACGGAGGCTTACGCGTATTGCTCAGTAGTGCGTCGAGCAGGGCTCCGTCGATCACCCGCAGTCCCTCGGCGATCGTCCACAACGGGCCGGCCAGCGCCTCGGGGCGCGCCGTCTTGGGCAGGAACCCATCGGCGCCGGCGCGCAACGCCTCCTCGGCCAGGGCGAGGTCGTCGGTGCCGGACAGGGCCAGAATCCGGGTGGCAGGGTGGCGTGCCTTGATGTGCCGGATCGCAGCCACCCCGCCCAACGGTGGCATGGAGAGGTCGATGATCGCCACGTCTGCCTTGCACCGGGCGACCAGATCGGCGGCCTCCTCCACGTATGTGGTCTGGCCCCCCACCGTGAACATTTCGCCCCATTCGCGGGTGAGCAACAGGGCCAGGCCCTGCGCGAACAGCTCGTGGTCGTCGACGATGACCACCACGTACGGCGAGCGGGTCATTGCCGTGATGCTAGACCCAACCCTATGGTCAGCCGGGTGAGACCGCTCGATCAGCTCAATACGGACCTCGGCGACGGGGACTACGGACTGGCCCGCACCGTCGTGGCGGTACGGGTCGCCGTGGTGATCTCGATCGGTGCGCTGTTGGCGATCGGACCCTACTGGGTCCGTGAACACACCGCGGCCACGGTGATGGTGCTCGGCGGGGCGATGGCCTACGCGGCGGCACTGATGGCCTATCCGCAGCCGGAGGTTCGCCGCACTCCGTACGCGTGGCTGGTCACCTCCTTCGACTCCGCGTTCACCCTCGCACTCATCGCATTGAGCGGCGGCGTCTACAGCCCGGTCGTGTCGGTACTGGCGCTCGTCGTCATCGCTTCCGCGGCCCGATTGTCCTTGGCTGAAACCCTCCTCGCGGCAGTGCTTTTGGGCGCGGCCTACGTTCCCGTGGCACTCACGTCATCGCCACCGCAGCCCGTCACGGCGGCGCCGGCACTGCTGGCCGGCTGGTCGGCGCTGTATCTGCTGTTCGTCGCGATCATCACCGCCGGGTTGTCCGCACTTGCCGAGCGGGAACACCGCTCCCGGCTGACGGCGCTGGTCGAAGCCGAAGCCGAACATGCCGCCGCCGAAGAGGAACGCGACCTGAGGGCGCGTCTGCTGCGCTCCTACCAATCTCAGCAAGACGGACTGCAGGTGCTGGTACACGAATTCCGCACGCCGGTGACATCTTTGGAGGCACTGACCGAAGCGCTCACCTCCGCGCAACCGATGTCCGATGATGACCGGGAGACCAGTCTGCAGCTGGTGGCGCGGCACGTGCACCACATCGGCGACATGCTCGACGCCCTGTCCGACGTCGCCCTGAGCCGGCGCCCGACGTTCTCGACCGGCCGGGTGCGCCACATCGACATGGCTGAGTTGATCCTTGCTGCCGCCGACGCCGTGGGGCTGGCACCACCACGGTTGCGGCTGAGCATCGAAGCCGGTGCCGTGTCGGCGGACGCGCAGGGGTTGCGGCGCGTGCTGACCAATCTGCTGGAGAATGCCGCGCGGCACGGCCGGGACGAGCCCGTCGATGTCACGTGCGCACGCGACGGCGAGGAGCTGATCGTCGCGGTCGCCGACCGCGGCCCGGGCATTCCGGCCGACAGCCTCGGCGAGCTGACCACCAAATATGTCAGTCGCGGCGGCCAGCGCGGCACCGCAGGTCTCGGCCTCTGGATCGTGCAGCAGATCGTCGAGGCGATGGGCGGCCGCGTCGATTTCGCCGCTCGCGAGGGCGGCGGGCTGGTCGCCACCTTCCGCGCCCCGGTGGGCTGACGGCGTTGGCCCACGCAGGCCAGTGGTTGGCACGCGCGCCGGTGTCGATCACGTCCCCCTCCGACCAGCATGGGTGCCATCGGGCGAGAAAGGGACCCTCGGATGACCGCACCCACCACCAACCCCACCTATAAGGACATTGATCTGAGCGCGCGTGCGTTCTGGGCCAAACCCCCCGAGGACCGCGACGCGGCCTTCGCGGTGCTGCGTGCGGAGAACCCGGTGCCGTGGAGCCGGCCGGCGGAATCGGACCTGCTGCCACCCGAACTCAACAACCGGGGCTTCTGGTCGCTGACCAAGCAGGACGACATCCGGACGGCCAGCCGGCACCCGGAGATCTTCTCGTCGGCCCAGGGCATCACGATGGAGGACTTCGCCCCCGAGGCGGTCGAGATCGCGCAGTCGTTCATCGCGATGGACGCTCCCCGGCACACCCAGTTGCGCGGCATCACCACCGAGGCGTTCAAGCCCAAAAACGTGCGGCGGCTGGAGAGTTGGATCCGCGGCCACGCGCACGACCTGGTCAGCGAGATGGCACATCTGGGCGAGGGCGACTTCGTCCAGCTGGTTTCGGTGAAGCTGCCCGGCCGGATCTTCGGGAGCTTCTTCGGGCTGCCCGAAGGCGATCTGCGCGACAAGGCCGTCAGCGCCGCCCAGCGCCTGGTGGGCTGGACCGACCCGAACATCCGCGGCGAGCAGAGCGAGCTGGAGCTGTTCATGGGCGCCGTGCTGGATCTGCACGCGGTGGCATCGGAGTTGATCCCGCAGCGGCGGGCCAATCCCGGTGACGACCTGATGACCTGGATGGTGCAGGCCGAGTTCGACGGCAAGAAGATGACCGACGACGAACTGCGGGCCTTCTTCGTTTTGATGGGCGTGGCGTCCAACGACACCACCCGGCATGCCTCGGCGCACGCGATCGCCGCTCTCTCGAAGTTTCCCGACCAGCGCGCGCTGCTGGTCGAAGACGTCGAGGGCCGGGTCGGCACTGCGGTGGAGGAGGTGCTGCGCTGGGGATCACCGTTGCTCCACATGCGCCGCACCGCCACCAGGGATGTCACCGTGCGCGATGCGGAGATCAAGGCGGGCGACAAGGTGGTGCTGTGGTACTACTCCGGCAACCGTGACGAGGACGTCTTCGACGATCCGCACAGCTTCAATATTCTGCGAAACCCCAACCCGCACATCGCGTTCGGCGGCGGTGGTCCACACTTCTGTCTCGGTGCCGCGCTGGCGCGCACCATGCTCAAGGCGCTGCTGACCGAGGTCTACACCCGAATCCCCGACATCTCGGCACCCGAACCTCAGTATGCGCTGGCCAATTTCATCAACGGCATCAACAGCCTGCCCGCGACCTGGACGCCGGAACGATGAAGACAAAAGCCGCGGTGCTGTGGGGACTGCACCAGAAGTGGGAGGTCGAAGAGGTCGACCTCGACGGCCCCAAGGAAAACGAGGTTCTGGTCAAGCTGACCGCCAGCGGCCTGTGCCATTCCGACGATCATCTGATCACCGGTGACATGCCCATGCAGTTGCCGGTGGTCGGCGGCCACGAGGGCGCCGGGGTGGTGGTCGAGACCGGACCGGGCGTCACGGAGGTCGCCGAAGGCGATTCGGTGGTGCTGAGTTTCATCCCGGCCTGCGGCCGCTGCGAACCGTGCGCACGCGGCATGAGCAACCTGTGCGTACTGGGTGCGGCGATCATCGCCGGGCCGCAACTCGACGGCACCTTCCGGTTCCACGCCAGAGGTCAGGGGCTGGGCCAGATGTGTGTGCTGGGAACGTTTTCCGAATACACGGTGGTCCCGATGGCCTCGGTCATCAAGGTCGACCAGGGCACCGTACTGGACACCGCGGCGCTCGTCGGGTGTGGCGTCACCACCGGTTACGGCAGCATGGTGCGCACCGGCGAGGCCGGTGACGGCGACACCGTGGTGGTCATGGGCGTCGGCGGCATCGGCATGAATGCGGTCCAGGGCGCACGCATCGCGGGTGCGCGCGTCATCGTCGCGCTCGATCCGGTCGAATACAAGCGCACCCGTTCGCTCGAGTTCGGCGCCACGCACACCGCGGCGACCGTCGACGAGGCGCTCTCGCTCGTCACCGAACTGACCCGCGGCCAGTTGGCCGACGTCTGCGTCGTCAGCACCGACTCGGCCGAGGGCGAGTATGTGGCGCAGGCCCTGAGCCTGGTCGGCAAGCGCGGCCGGGTGGTGATGACCGCCATCCCCCACCCCACCGACACCAGTGTCGCCATGTCGCTGTTCGATCTGACGCTCTACGAAAAGCAGGTCCGCGGCTCACTTTTCGGCTCGTCCAACCCACGTCGCGACATTCCCCGCATGCTCGACCTGTACCGGGCCGGACGGCTCAAGCTGGACGAGCTGGTCACCCGCGAGTACACCCTGGACGAGATCAACGACGGCTACGCCGACATGCATGCCGGGGTGAACCTGCGGGGGCTGATCCGGTTCTGAACGCGCGGGTTCGCCACTGTTGCCCCTTGACCATAATTCATTTCATATGCAATAGTTGCACTTGGGTCTAATATGACAAGCGGAGTACCGCCTGAGCAGCTACGATCCCGAACGTTGGCGCCGCGGCGGCGACGTCAGCTCGTCTGGAACGCCCAGATTGACCCGTCAACTATCAAGGAGTGGTAGATGTCCGAGGAAAAATCAGCACCCGCGCAGCTTCGGCGAGCGCGCCGGCCGATCCGATTGATCTGGATTGCCGCCGTCATCGGTGGCGTGGCGGTCAGTTTCGGTGCGGCGGAGGCCCAGACGCTTGGCAATGCACCGACTTCCATCACAGCCACGCCCGAGGACCCCTGCCTGCTGACCAATACCTGCGGCCTGGAGAGCCAGATCGCCGAAGATGAGCAGCAAGGCAGGGACTTTCAGGCCTACTGCGACGAGCTGAAGCTGAAGAACATCACGATCCCGGAGTGCGAGCCGGCCTGATCGGCCGCACTGCCGCCTAGCGGGCGGTCCGTTGCATCCCGCTGGGCCGGCCGCGACGCCGTTGTCCGGACGCAGCGGACCCGCGACGCCTGGCCGGCTTAGCCGGTTGCGGCGCAGCGGCTTTGGGAGCCGGGGCGCGATATGGCGCGACCTCGCCGACCAACGCCTGCACCTCCGCGGAGTCGGCGGTCACGTGCTGCGGCTCGACCCGGATACCGGCCTTGCGCAGCAGCGCCCGGGTGTCCGTGCGTTGCTCGGGCAGTACCAGAGTGACCACGTCGCCCGCATTCCCGGCCCGTGCCGTGCGCCCCGAACGATGCAGATAGGCCTTGTGCTCGGCGGGCGGATCGATGTGCACCACCAACTCGACCTCGTCGACGTGCACACCACGCGCGGCGATGTCGGTTGCCACCAGGACCCTGGCCTCGCCGTTGCTGAAGGCGGCGAGATTGCGGTCACGTGCCGGCTGAGAAAGGTTGCCGTGCAGGTCAACTGACGGGATGCCCGCATCGGTGAGCTGCTTGGCGAGCCGGCGGGCGTGATGTTTGGTGCGCATGAACAGAATTCGGCGCCCACTGCCCGAGGCCAAGCGGTGCACGAGTTCCTTCTTGGCTTCCGCTCCGGCGACGTGGAATACGTGATGGGTCATCGCCGACACCGGCGCGTTCAACTCGTCCACCGAGTGCAGAACCTGATCACGCAGGAACCGGCTCACGAGTTTGTCGACGCCGTTGTCGAGAGTGGCGGAGAACAGCAGGCGCTGACCGCCGGCCGGGGTAGCGGCCAGGATGCGCGTGACACCCGGCAGGAACCCCAGGTCGGCCATATGGTCGGCTTCGTCGATGACGGTGATCTCCACCGCGTCGAGGCTGATCAGGCGCTGCTTCATCAGGTCTTCGAGCCGGCCCGGGCAGGCCACCACGATGTCGATGCCGGACTGCAGCGCCGCTACCTGCCGATTCTGCGACACACCACCGAAGATGGTGGCGACGCGCAGGTTCCGGGCAGCAGCCAACGGTTCCAGCGTCGCGGTGATCTGGGTGGCCAGTTCACGGGTAGGTGCCAGGACCAGACCCGACGGTCGTGACGGGCGCCGTTTGGCCGATGACAGCCGGCTGACCAACGGGATCGAGAAGGCGAGCGTCTTTCCGCTGCCGGTTTTGCCGCGTCCCAGGACATCTCGGCCCGCCAGCGTGTCAGGCAGGGTCTGAACCTGGATCGGGAACGGGGCGGTGATGCCGGCGGCGGTGAGCACGCCGATCAGCGGCGCGCTCACGCCGAGTTCGGCAAAAGTCTTGTCAGTACTTGGTTTTGGAGTCACTTTTCGGTGCCTTTCGGGGCATCGGGTGCACCGGATCGTCGCGAGGAGTTCGCGCAGAGCTGGTACAAGCTGGCGAGATTGCCGGTGGGCAAAATCGATCGCCGCGAGACCGTAGTGCTTGGTGCACGGATCATCTGAACGCGACGCGCTGAGCCGCTGATCTTGGGCTGGCGCCGGTGGGATGAGGAACGTTCCACGACGTGTTGGCGGTAGTGATTGGTGGCCAACGTTGTGCCCAGTCTATCTCACCGACGCCTGCGGCCCTAATACGACGCGAATGGGCCCGCTCACGGCCCCGCGGTGCTACTTTCGCCTGGCAATCGGTACAGAGTCGGGCAGGAGGCGCAATGTCGGGCACGGTCAGCAGGTTCGTAGCGGGTCTGGCGATGTTGGCGGTGCCGGTCGCGGTGGCCCCGGTGGCAGCTGCTGAGCCGGGGCCGGGCAGCGGCGAGACCTTTTTCGTCGACTACATGACGCGTGTGTTCGCTCCCCCGACCTCAGAAGCGGCGGCACGCGCGATAATCCCGCTGGCACAACAGGTCTGCGATGCCAGGGCTCAGGGCCAGACCGACCAGCAAGCGGCCAACATCGTGGTGGCCGGCAACGGCGTCGAAACCATAGGTCTGGGCACGGGATCGGTATCGGGAGACGAGGGCACCGCGTTGAACATCGTCAATGCGGCGACCCTGGCGTACTGCCCGCAGTACAACGCGACCATCGGTGAACCGTTGACGCCCAATCCCATCCCTGTGGAGTGAGTCCGCGCCTGTCGCTGCGATGTGACTTTGCCCATAATTGAGGCCATCGCGGTTTCAGACGAGATGGAGCGCTTCACACGCCGGTACGGCAACCAGGTAGAGGTCCAGGGAATTCAATGGTCCTACTACCGCCTCGGCGCGGGCACACCGGTGCTCTGGTTGACGGGCGGTCTGCGTCGGGCGGCGGCGGCCTCGGCTTTTCTCGAAAGTCTTGCCAGACATCACACCGTCATCGCGCCGGACTACGCGCCTGTGCCGTCCATCGCGGAGTTCATGGCCGCTTTCGACGAGATACTGCGCCGCGAATCGGTGGACGCCGTCACCCTGGTGGGTCAGTCGTACGGGGGAATGTTGGCGCAGGCCTACCTGGCACACCGCCCGCAGGCCGTCACGCGTCTGGTGCTCTCGAGTTCGGGTCCGGTTGCCTACGCCCGCCGGTGGGTTCCGGCGGCAAAGCTGGGCTCTCTGCTCGCCCGGGTGCTGCCGGAGCGGCTGCTGAAGAAGCTGTTGGCCGCGGGGCTGGCGAGGCTGGCGCGCCCACTACCGCAACAGGAGCGGGCGCAGATGAGCGAGGTCATTCGGATCCTGCTGCACGAGAAGCTATCTCGCGCCGATGTGGTGTCCCACTTCGCCGTCGCCGCGGACGTGATCCGGTCAGGCATGGTCGAACCCGCCGCATTCCGCGGCTGGCACGGCGACGTGGTGGTGCTGAGCGCCGAGAACGACCCGACGCAGCGCGACCGGGACATGCCGAAGTACGAGTGGTTGTTCGGGCGCCGTCCGCAGCTGGTCAGCTTGGGACAGCTCGGGCACGCCGCGGTCCTCACTGCCCCTGACCGCTATGTCGAACTGCTCGAAGGCATCTTCGAATAACCAGCCTGCGAAGGGTCGGATCAGCTGCCGGCGATGCCGGCGGTTATCAGGACCAGACCGACGACCAGGAGCAAGGCGGCGACTTCCATCCGTCGCCGCGAGCCGACCCAGGCGTTCAGCGCCGTCAACGACCGCCGCGTCGTGTGAGGAGCCAGCAGATACGCCAGCAGCGACACCTCCACCAACGCAAAGGCGACGATGTTGTAGAGCAACAGCGCCCCAACCTGATTGGTGGCCGCGGCACCGGATGCCAGGATGACGGCCAGCGCAGCCAGGTAGTCCACCGACGGCAGCGCGATCCCGAGACCGGCCAGCGCAGCGACCCACAGCTGGCGTCCGGTCAGCAGCTGCCGAAGCCACATCTGCAGCTTCTGCACGCGACCTTGGCGTTCCCCGTCGTCGGCGGCGGCGGGACGGTCGCGACGGACGTGGTGTACGGCCGCCCGGACGGCCAGGACCGCAGCGACCAGGATCGCCAGTCCGCCGATCAGGACCTGAACCGTGGGCAGCGTGAGGTGAGTGGAGGAGACCAGCCGCCGCCGGAAGACGAAGATGACGACCAGGCCCACCACCACACCCATGGCGAACCCGCCACACAAGAACGCGCACAGCTGCAGGGCGGGACGGGGCCTGTTCAGCATCAACACCGTCATGCCGATGCGGAAGGGCTCGAGGCTCACTGCGAGAGCCATCACCAAGATGGGAATCCACATAGCGTTCCGGTGAAACCGCGCGGGTGCCGGCTGCTTCAGTGTCCCGTCGGCGCGGGTTCGGTGGTGATCAGTTCGGTCAGCCCGCACATGGAAAGAATGGACATCAGCAGCGGATGCGCAATGAGGTGGATGTGGTCCGCGTGGGAGAACAGAGCGTTGACCGCGGCACTGTCGAGATATTCGACGGCGCTGAGGTCGACGGTGAGTTTGCGGTCGCCGCCGGCCGCCTCGGTGGCGGCCTTGGTCAGAGCTCGGTCGAACGCGTCGATGTTGCTCAAATCGATCTCACCCGTGGCCTTCAGCACGAGTTCACCGTCGTACCCGTGCGAGGTTTCCAGGGTGAGCGACGTGGGCATCAGGAGATCCTCGCGGATAGGTGAACCGTGGTTCCGGCAGTGTCGGAGTCGATCGTGACGTCGTGCATGAGCGCGCGCATCAGCGAGATGCCCCGGCCACGCCGCGGATAGGAATCGGGGTCCGGCGTCTTCCAGGACCCGGTATCGGTGATCGTCAGTTGCACCTGGTCGTCCACTGCCGTCGCGCCCAGGGTCACGGTGCCCCCCGGGCTGTGACGGTGGCCGTGCTCGATGGCGTTGGCGACCGCTTCTCCGGCGGCGAGGAGTACCTTCGCCGCCTGATCCTGGTCCATCCGGGCGCGGGACAACCAGTTGCGTAACGCGGAGCGCGACGCCGCCAGGTTCTCCGGGTCGGCGCGGAACGTCATCTCGAGCGGCGCCGGATGGCGGTAGAGCATGAGGACCACGTCGTCCTGATACCCGTCGTTCGGGGCGAGCCCGGCCATGATCTGGTTCGCGAGGCCGTCGAGTTCGCTGGCGCGGCCGTCCTGGATGAAGGCGGCGGTGCGGGAGATACCGTGCTCGATCGGCACGCGACGCCGTTCCACCAGGCCGTCGGTGTACAGCGCGAGCGTGGCGCGCGCCGGCATCGTCGCGTGCGCTTCCGAGCGCGGCCAGCCGGGCCGCATTCCCAGGGCGATGGTGCGGCCGTCATCGAGCTTCCGGATGGTTCCATCTGCTTCGACGACGATGGGTGGGGGGTGGCCGGCGCTGGAATACACCAATTCACCCGTGTCGGGATTGAGTACGACGCAGACGGCGGTCGTGCACGGCGCGCCGGGCAGCCGCGCGGCGAACCGGTCCATCCCGGCGAGGACCGCGCTGGGGCTGGAGTTGTCGAACAGCAATGCCCGGCAGGCGCTGCGTACCTGGCCCATCACGGTGGCGGCGGCCAGGCCGTGACCGACACAGTCGCCGACGATCAGCGCAATCCGGCCGTCGTCCAGTTCGACGATGTCGTACCAGTCCCCGCCCACCTGCAGGGGTGGGCTGGCGGCTTGATAGCGGACCGCGAATCCGTGGGGCAGCTCAGCGGGTCCCAGGATGGCGTGCTGCAGCGCCAGCGCGGTTTCGCGCTGCTGGTCGACCTGGTGGACCCGCTGCAGACCCTGGCCGAGACGGCCCGCCAGCACCGTGAGCAGGGTCTGGTCTTCGAGTGTGAACGGTCGTTGCGCAGCCAGATCGATCCACACGACCAGCACCCCCTCGGGATGCTGCAGCGCGATGCCGGCGGTACCGGGCTTCGCGGTGTTGGGCGTGAGGAGGTCGCCGTCGCGCAACGCGATGAGCAACGCGCGCTCCTCCGGCGGCAGGTCCGCCCAGTGCGCCGGCTCACCGACGGAAACCACCAGTGGCGCACCGTAGGCAACCGACTTGGTCGCGTCACTGCGAGCCGGAAAGGTGACAGCCAGCACGCGGCGCGCCCGCCACAGTCGGCGCAGCTCCTCGGCCGCGGTATGCACCGCCTCGTCGACCGTATCCGCTTGCGCCAGTTCCTGATTGAGCGCGTGCTCGCGTCCGGCCGCCAGCGCCAGGGCGATCGCGGCGTGCCGGGCGAAGTCGCTGACGAGTTCGAGGTAGTCGGTGCCGAACGCCGACTGCTGTGGGCCGCGCGCGACCGCGATGACGCCGAGCACCGCCTCGTCGGCGATCAGCGGTATGACGATCGCCGAGCGCTCACCGACATCGGTGAACCCCTCGATCGGATACTGGAAGGAATCGGTGATCAGCGGCAGACCGCGGCGCGCCACGCCGCCCGTGGTGGAGGCATCCATCGGCACCTGCTGACCGACCACCTGGGAGGTGTACCGGCCCGCGGTCGCCGCCACCACAAGGGTGTTGACCTGTTGAGCGGGCAGGTCGGGTTCGCCCGGCACCAGCAGGATCGCCTGCTCGGCATCGGCCAACTCGAGCGCCCGGTTCACGATGAGCTGCAGCGGACCGGTCTGCGGGTCGCCGGACAGCAGCGCCGTGGTGATCTCGCGGCTGGCGTTGGTCCATCTCGCCGATTCGCGTTCTCGCTCGAACAGGCGCGCATTGTCGATGGCGGCGGCAGCGGCCGTGGCCAATGCCCGCACCGCGCCCTCATGAGAATCCGTGAACACCCGACCGGGCCGGTCATCGGCGAGATAGAGGTTGCCGAAATCGGCGGCCCGCACGGTGATCGGTATCGCCAGCAGCGCCCGGATCGGTGGGTCGTCCGGCAGCAGTTCCGTGGACCGAGGGGAGGCACTCAGGTCGTCGACTCGAATGCCCTCGCCGACCTGGATGCCACCGAGTCGCTGCGATGTGGTGTGGCCGATGCCCTCGTAGATGAACGAGGACAGGGAACCGTCGTTCGCGCGTAGGCCTAACGATCCATATCGGGCACCGGTCAGCTCCATCGCCCCGTTGACGATTCGGTGCAGTGTCATATCCAGGTCCAGGTCAGACCCGATTTCGACGATGACCCGCACCAATTGCTGCAGTTGGTCGCGAGCCGCCACCAACTCGTCGAGCCGTTCGTGGATTCCACTCACCAGCTGACGCCCGCGCTGCCTGCTGACTGCCGGTCGTTGTTCATAGTTTTCGTGCCTAGTCGTCGGGTTTCGTCATTTGTGCGCCGTGCCCGTGTTCTGCCCGTTCAATCACAGCACCCGCTCCCCTACCCGCCAACACCGGTCTGCAAACTCGCCGACGGTCGCGCTGAACGGCACTGCGACGGCCGGCTCGGTAACCCGCTCGGCCCCTTTCGTAACGATCAGAGCGAGGTAAACACTGGGCCGCGGCCGGCCCGGGCTGGCACGGTAGGGGTTCGCGCGGGTGTGGCTGAGTGGCTAGGCAGCGGCCTGCAAAGCCGTACACACGGGTTCGAATCCCGTCACTCGCTCCGCGCCCCTGCTGGCGAGCAGACACAAAAGCACCTTGGAACGCGCGCTCCGACGGGATTCTGTGTCTGCTCGCCGTGCAGACGTCACCCGCGGTACTGCGCGACCCGCGCCGCATAGTCGTCGAGCAAGCGCAGCGACTCGTCATGCGGTTTGGTGGGCAGCAGCAACGCCAGCTGACCGAAGCCCAGATCCTCGGCGGCGCGCCAGTATTCGAGATTATTGGGGGTTCCGAACATCGCCAGCGGGACGTCGTGACCCGCGGCGTTGCGCAGCTGGTCGACGCGCCGGCTGATGTTCTCGATCGGAAACGGGTTGGATATCCACCCGGCGCCGTGGCGGACCACCCGCTTCACCGTGGCGTCGGAATTGCCGCCGATGTAGATGGGCGGATGCGGCTTCTGCACCGGCTTGGGCCGGCTGTAGGACGGCGGGAAGTCCACGTATTTGCCGTGGTACTCGGCGGGTTCGTCGGTCCACAGCGCCTTGATCGCCTCGATGCGTTCGTCCAGGAGTGCGCCCCGCGTCTTCGGATCGGTCCCGTGGTCGCGCATCTCCTCGAGATTCCATCCAGCGCCGACACCGAATACGAACCGCCCTCCCGAGATCAGGTCGATGCTGGCGGCCTCCTTGGCCGTGACGATCGGGTCGCGCTGGATGAGCAATGCGATACCGGTGAAAAGCTCGATCGTGGACGTCACCGCGGCGGCCGCCGCCAGGGTGACGAACGGATCCAGAGTGCGGTAGTAGATCTTCGGCAGGTCACCGCCGAGCGGATACGGCGACTCGCGACTGGCCGGGATGTGGGTGTGTTCGGCGATCACCAACGATTCGAATCCGCGCTCCTCGATCGCCCGCGCCAGCGAGACGGTGTCGATGCTGTCGTCGTTGACGAACGTGGAGATTCCGAACTTCATCGCGCTACCCCTGTCGGTTCGGCGTCGCATCCCTGACACCAACGACCTTAGGCTGTGTTGGGCCCGAGAGGAGAAACGTCGATGACCAGGCAGCCAGGAACTTCCGCAGCCTTCTCTGCTGCCGGACGCCTACTCAGCCGACCGGCGATGCGCCCGGTGACCCGCGCGTTCAGCGACCTGCATGCGGCGCTGTACCGGTGGACAGGCGGCAAGGCACAGAACTCCAAGTACCCCACCATGTTGCTCACCGTCACCGGCCGCCGCAGCGGCAAGCAGCACACGGTTCCGCTGATCTATGTCCGAGACGGCGACCGGTATGTGATCGCGGCCGCCTATGCCGGCAGCGACGCCGACCCGGCCTGGTGGCTGAACCTGAAAAATAACCCCCGCGCTGTGGCGCAGGTGCACGACGAAAAGTTCGACGTTGCAGCCGAACTCGCGCCCACGGAGCGACGGGAGGAGTTGTGGCGGCGGCTGGTCGAGATGTATCCGTACTTCACCGAATACCAGCAGCGCACGAACCGGCAGATACCCGGGGTGCTACTCCGGCGCGCCTAACCGCGGCCGACCAGGTCTTCCAGCACCCGGGCGGTGCGGTCCAGCGGATCGGTGGACCGCGCGGCCAGACAGAGTATGACCGCGCCCTCGATGGCGGCGACGATGGTGGTGGCCAACGCTTCCGACTCGCCAGCCTCGCGGCCCTGGCTCCGTAACCGTTCTCCAATCACCTTCTGCCACATGGTGAATACCTCGCCCGCCGCATCCGCGGCCTCGGCTGACTCGGTGCGCCCGAGCGCGGCCGCGACCACCGGGCACCCCGCGGTGTAGTCGGTGGAGCGCAACGTGTGTTTCCACGAGCCGACGAACGCCGCCAGCGACTCGCGCACGTCGCCGTCGGGCGAGGCTTCCAACGTCGAGTCCAGCAGCCCGCCTGCCGCCCGGGTGGCCTCGGCCATGAGTTCAGACTTGCCGCCCGGAAAATTCACGTAGATCGACCGGCGTGCCGTGCCGCTGTGTTGCAGCAGTTCGGCCAGTCCAGTCCCGGCCACCCCGTGCCGGCGCATCAGGTCGATGGCGCTGTCGATCAGGCGCTCGCGGGCGGTCATCGGCTCTCCCCTCTCTCGACCGGTTGCAGTATACCGATTGGTCTACTACCTTAGGGTAGACCGATCGGTATAAACCGGCCACCGAGCATCGAGGCGGAGATTGCCATGACTGATGACCAGAAGACTCTGCAGAAGTTCCGCAGGGAACGCGCCGTCGGACGCTATGTGCTCAACCCGGTGGTGAAAGGGTTGAGCAGGCTCGGACTGCGAACCGCACTGGCCACTGAACTCGAAACCATCGGCCGCAAGACCGGTCAGCCGCGCCGGGTACCCGTGTCGGTGCAATTCGACGATCGGGGCGGGTGGCTCATCAGTCAGCACGGCACCCGCTCCGGCTGGGGCCGCAACATCGTCAACAACCCGAATATCCGTGTGCGACAGGGTAATAAGTGGCGCACCGGAGTCGCGACGTTACGCCCGGACGATGACGTGGTGGCGCGGGGCCGCAAGTTCGGGCGGCTGGGCGCCACCGTGGTGAAGGCGCTGGAGACGACGCCGGTGTCGGTGCGGATCGATTTCACCGACTGACCGAAGCTAGGCGTGCGGAGTGACCAGAAACTTCTCGCCGGTCGCCCGCCTGACATATTCGGTGAACGCGTCGGGCTGAAGCATTCCGGCCAGCGACACCTCGCGGGTGTATTTGCTCGCGAACGTCGTGGTGAGTTCGCCGGCCACCCGCGCCCGCAGCCGGGCGAACGTCTCGCGGCCGGCGCTCTGCAGGAACGGGGTGAGCAGCCATCCGCCTACGCCCCAGGCCATTCCGAAGTTCCGGGTGAGCACTGTCGGGCTGGTGTCGAGGGCGCCGTAGATGTACACCTGCTTGTGGACGCTCGAGCCGTAGCGGGAGTATTGCGCCGCGGTTGCGTTGACCGCCTCCTCCATGCCGTTGAGGATCTGGCTCACCAGTGTCCCGCCGCCGATGGCGTCGAAAGCCATTGTCGCCGATGTCGCTTTGAGCGCCTCGACGAGATCGCCTTCGAAAGAGGACGATGTGGAATTGCACACGTATTGCGCCCCAAGCGATCTCAGTATTTCCTCTTGCTCGGGCTTACGGACGATGTTGACCAGAGGTATGTCGTCTTTCTGGCACAGCTTGACCAGCATCTGGCCCAGGTTGGACGCGGCGGCGGTGTGGACCAGAGCCGAATGACCTTCGCGGCGCATGGTTTCGGTCATTCCGAGGGCAGTCATCGGATTCACGAACGACGACGCCCCGTCCTTGGCCGGGGTGCCGTCGGGGAGTACCAGGCAGGCCGATGCGTCGACCGCACGGTACTGCGAATACATCGCGCCGCCGGCGATCGCCACCGTTCTGCCCAGGAGGGCCTGAGCCGCCTCCGACGACCCGGCCGCCACCACGGTGCCGGCGCCCTCATTGCCCACCGGCAGGGATTCGTCGAGTCGCGCGGCGAGCGCCTTGACTGCGGACGTTCCGAGTGGGGCGGTGACGACGGGCCGCTCGGGCGTGCCTGAAACCGTCGCCTCGCTCATGTCCGCGCTTGCGACGAGCAGACCCAGGTCTGAGGGGTTGATCGGCGAGGCCTCGACGCGCACCAGCACCTCGTTGTCGGCGGGGGCCGGGACGGGCACGTCCTCCAGCGACAGCGTGAGGGTACCGTCGGACGTCACCAAAGAACGCAGTTCCAGTGCGGTGCCGGGCAGATCTGCGGTCATGACGGATGCCTCATTCCTGTGGGGAACTGCTTAATTCCTATGGCGAACTTGATTCCGATGGCGAACTGATTGCCAGACCATTGAACTCGCATCGGCCCGCACAATTGCGTGACCGCCGAGGTCAGGTCGCGGGTGCCTGGTCGGGCGGAATCGCCCCACCGCAGCCACCGGGCGGCGGCGGTCCGGGCATGGGTTCGTCGCCGCTGACGCAGTCGTAGTAGAACTGCGGACCGACCATCCAGGTCTTCATCCATTGATGCCAGTAGGACCCGTCGGGGTACTTCTCCCCGTCACACACCGCCAGATTGCCAAAGCCCCACCGGCCGCCCGGGCAGAATCCTTTCGTCATGTCCGGCTGGTGCGGGTCAGGTGGGTCAGCGCTGGCAACGGCAGGGGGAAACATAAGCGCCGCAGCACAACCCAGCACCGCGGCGCCGCGGCGCGTCAGCCGGAATTTCATCTCGGCTTCCGGTGAATCAGAACTGGTCGATGAACCCCTGCGATGACGCATAGCTGAACGGACCTTCCTACGTGGCCTGACCCCGATCAAGAGAGTCTTGCAGCCCACGACGTCGGCGGGAAGGCTCAAAATTCTCAACGGCCATAGCATCGCTTCCGGTCAGTGCTTGTCGGACCACCGGAATACTCCAAGACAGGCGACCAGCCCGCCGACGCTCCATGCCGTCAGGACGAAGAATATGTTCCAGTGCTCCCAGCTGCCCGCCGGTTCGAAGATGACCATGTTCGACGGCAACAGCACCGAACGGAAGCCCTGAGCCATCCATTTCACCGGAAAGATGGAGCCGATCGTCAACATCCACGCCGGCAACACCATCAGCGGGACATAGGTTCCCGAGAGAAACTGCAAGCCCACCGCCGGACCATTGGTGAGGACGGCGGCCGACACCGCATTGCTGGCGAAGTTGCTGATGAAGATGCCCAGCAACGAGCAACTGATGATGCCCAGGACGAACACCCACGTGAGCGTGAACCATCCGAATACGGTTGTCGGCAAACGTAGTTTGAAGATCAGGACGCCCACCGACAGCAACACCACAGCCTCGGCGAGACTCGCGATGGCAACCAGCAGAATCTTTCCGATGAAGTAGGAGGTCGCCGTCGTGGGCGTTCCGCGAAGTCGCCGCAGGGCGCCGGTGTCACGGTCGGCGGCAATGCTGATTCCCAGGTTGATGAAGGATGTCGAGAGGATGCCGTAGGCGAGCATGCTTGCTGCGATCACCGCGCCGGTGCTGGTATCGCTGTCGGGGAGTTTCGCGGAGAAGATCGAACCCAGCAAGATGCAGATGACGGCCGGCATCGAAAAGGTCAGCGCCACCTGCTCGGGCCGGCGGTAGAACATCTTCAACTCCGGGACGACGCGCGAGAGCCCGATGCGCAGCGGCGACGGCAGCGCCGAACCCGGCGGGGCCGCGCGGTGTCTGGTCGGCCGGGTGCTTCTGGCGTGGTCGATGGCCATCAGGCACGACCGATCAGCTGCAGGTAGGCGTCTTCGAGCGTTGGCCGGGTCACGGTCAGCTGACTCAACTCCACGCCGTCCACGGATCGCTGCCGGATCAGCTCAGTCGGGTGATCCGTCTCCTCCACGTGGACCCGGTCCCCCTCGATCCAGCTGACGGTGGCCGCCGAGCTCACATATCCGGTCAGCTGGGCCGGTGAGTCGACCGCGACCAGCCGCCCGTCGGCGATCACTGCCACCCGGTTGGCCAGTGCCGCAGCCTCCTCCAGGTAGTGGGTGGTGAGCAGAATGGTCGTGCCGTCGGCTGCCAGCAGCCTGATGAGATCCCAGAACTGGCGCCGCGCCTCCGGGTCGAAGCCGGTCGTCGGCTCGTCGAGAAAGAGCACCTGAGGTTCGGCGATGATGCCGAGCGCGACGTCGAGCCGCCGGCGCTGCCCGCCGGAGAGGGTCCGCACTTTCGAACCCGAGACCGTGCCGAGCCCCACCAGATCGAGCACCTCGCCCGGAACGCGGGCCTTCCCATAACATTTCGCGAACATATGCATGGTTTCGGACACCGTGAGCATGCCGAAGTCACTGGCCTCCTGCAGCACGATGCCGATCTTGGCCCGCCACGTCCGGCCCGCCGTGCCGGGGTCCTCGCCTAGCACGCGCACGTCACCGGAATCCCGTTTGCGGTGGCCTTCGAGGATTTCGATGGTGGTCGACTTGCCGGCACCGTTGGGTCCGAGGATTGCGAATACTTCGCCGTACGCGACATCGAGGTCCAATTCTCGCACGGCGTGGATCTGCCCGTATGTCTTGGACAATCCGCGGACGTAGACCGCGGGCGGGCGCTCTGCGGTGATCACGGCTGCGTCCCGTCGGCTTCCTGCCCGGCGGGTTCGCCTTCCAGTTCGGCCAGCAGTGCCCGCAGTTCGGCCTCGGAGAGCTGTTCGAGCATCCGTTCCACGTCGCCGTCGGCGGGCGCATCAGGCTCTGCGGACTGATCGGTGAGAGTCTCGGAGCCGGGCAGCGCCAGCTCGGCAAGCACTCGAACAGCCAGCGAGTTGATGCTCACGCCCCGTAGTAGTTCCAGCACCGGCAGGTCGATCGCGAACATGGTATTGATCCGAACCCGGAAGTCCATGGCCATCATCG
Source organism: Mycobacterium sp. TY814 (assembly GCF_030755175.1). Classification (NCBI taxonomy): domain Bacteria; kingdom Bacillati; phylum Actinomycetota; class Actinomycetes; order Mycobacteriales; family Mycobacteriaceae; genus Mycobacterium; species Mycobacterium sp. TY814. The sequence continues at coordinate 789,025 of NZ_JAUFRY010000002.1, read as the reverse complement.
AGTCGAGCCCGATGTCGTTGAGGGTGTCATCGACTCCGATGTCGGCGGCCGCGATGTCGAAGACCGTGGCGGCAATCTGACGAACGTGGTCTACGACGACGTCCAGCCTGTCCGCTTCGGCAATTCCGCCGAGGAACTCGAGTATCGACGCATCCGCATCGGAGGGATCCGGTGCCGTGTCGGCGGTGCCCAGATCCGAGAACATCGACGGCAACTGGCCGCTGAGGCCGACGCTGCGCGCGCGCTTCCAGTCCGCACTGATGGCGACGACGTTGGCCACCTTCTGGTTGATCAGCCGATCGAGGATCCGGGTGCCCGCGCCCGGCGTGATGAGCTCAATCCCCCGCTGCGCGTAAAGCTTTTCCAGCTTGAGTTCTTCGACCATACCCACCGACCAGGGACCCCAACCGATGGTGATCGCGGGCAACCCTTGGGCCTGCCGGTAGTGTGCGAACGCGTCGAGGAAGGCGTTCGCAGCGGCATAGTTGCCCTGCCCGGGCGAGGCGATGACCGATCCGGCCGACCCGAACATGACGAAGAAATCAAGGTCGCGACCGGCAAAAGCGTTGTGCAGCACCCGGGTGCCGTCGATCTTGGGAGCCATCACCTTGGCGAAGTCGGCTTCGCTCATGTTCACCAGGAGCTGGTCGTCGACAGATCCGGCGGCGTGGACGATGCCGCGGACCGGTCGGCCTCCGGCCCGGGTGTGGCTGCTCAGCCACGACTGCACCTGGTCGGCATCGGTGATATCGACACTGGCCGTGATCACCTGCGCGCCAAGGCGTTCGACCTTCCGGATGGTGTCGACGGCCGCATAGTGCGGGCTGTCCTCGGTCAGCGTGGGCCAATGGTCTCTCGGGGGGAACTCGCTGCGGCTCAGCAGTGCGATATGGCGCGCCCCGCGCTCGGCGAGATAGGCGGCCACGGTGCGCCCGAGCGCCCCGGCGCCACCTGTGACGACGTAGGTCGCGTCCTGCCTCAGTTTGGTGGGGAAGGGTTTGGTCAGGTTGGCGCACAACCGAAGCCGCGGAACGAAGGTAGTGTCGCCGCGCAACGCCACCTGGTCCTCGCGGTCGGTCGTCAGGAGGTGATCGCAGATACGGCCGGCCGTCGGGACCAGATCGTCAGCATCGTCGATGTCGATGAGGCCGCCCCATTGACCGGCGAATTCCTGATGGCCGATGACGCGGCCGAGGCCCCAGATGGCGGCCTGTTCGATGGCCAGGCTCTGGGTGCCGGGTGCCGGTTGCGCGTTCGCGGTGACCAGATACAGGCGCGGTCGCGCCGTGTCGAGTTCAGCGATCGCCTTGACCAGGTGCAGGACTGCGAAAACGCCTATCTCGTTATTCGTCTCCGCCGCGTCGTCAAGGTCCAACGGCCAGCAGTTGATGACGCCGGCGAGGTCACCGTCGCTTTGCAGGTGCGTCGTGAAGAGCTCGCGGAGCTGCTCGGGCCGTCGATGATCGACCGCGTATCCCCCGTCGATCGCGGCGAGTGCGCCGACATCGCGGCGCACCACCGCCTGAACACGCTGGCCACGAGCGCGAAGCTGTTCGACAAGCGCGTTCCCGACGCCACCGTTGTCGACGAGAACGAGCCAGGACAGCGCATCAGGCGCATGCTCGCCCTCTGCCAGGATGTCTTCGCTTGTCACCCATTGGATTTCGTAGAGCCCCTTGTCGATGCGTTCCGCCGTCATACGCGATGAAGCAGTAAGCGACTCGACGGTGAAGCCCTTGAAGACCGCCAGCGTCTCACCGAAATCGTCGGTGACGGTGATGTCGCTTTCGATCTGTTCCCTGGTGGCCGACACGACGTGGACGTGAGCGGTCATATTCTCTTGCGGCGGACCGTAGATGACGCTCTGCCGGATCCGGGTCGGCAGGAACGGGCTGTCAGCCGCCTCCTGCCCGACGGAGTTGGCGCCGAACAAGGTCTGGAAGGCACCGTCGATGAGTGCCGGATGGAATCGGAACCGGCCGATTTCCTCGGCGATCGGGGGCCGGACGGTGATCTGGGCCTCGGCCCAGCCATCACCGCACCTGACCTTGCTGACGGACTGGAACGCATCGCCGTACGAGAACCCGATCGCCTGGGTGCGGGCATAGAAGTCCTCGCCACTGAGCGTGGTGATGAGTTCCGCATCCTGCGGAATATCGCTGCGCGCAGCGGACTTCGGCAGCGTGTTCAGCTCCGCGGTCGCCGTCACCGTCCACTTCACGTCCCCGTCGGCTGTTGCGGTGAACGCGGCGAACTCGAGTGCGCCGGTGTCCTGGTTGAGGGTGGTCCGCAGAATCGGATCACAGGTTTCGTCGAGGATCACAGCGCGCTTGAGCACCAGGTTCTCGACGCAGTGGTCGGTCGATCCGTAGGCCTCCTCGGCCGCCGCCAACGCCATTTCGATGAACACCGCGCCGGGCACAATGGTGCTGCCCTGCACCTGGTGGTCGGCCAGGAACGGGACTGCGGTGGTGCTCAACTCGGCTTCCCAGGTGGGGTGCACGGCGCTGACCGGTTGTCCCAGCAGGGGATGCACCGGGTTGTAATGCAGGTCCTCCACCGCTTCCTGGGTTTCGTTCCAGAAGCGTTTGGACTGCCACGGATAGGTGGGCAGTTTCAGCAGGCGCGCTCCCCCTCGCGGGTAGAGGTTGTCCCATGCGATGGAGTGGCCGTGACTGTGCAGTGCGCCAATACAATTCATCAGCGTGTGCGCGTCGTCGTCGTCGCGTCGCTGGGACGCCATGACGACCACGTCGGTCCGGTTCTCGGCAGACTGGGTTCCGGCGATCTCGATGATCGAGGAGGCCAGCACAGGATGCGGACCCAGTTCGACGAAGTGGGTGTAGCCGTCTTCGAGCATGCGCCGCGCCGCGGGTTCGAAAAGAACGGTGGCTCTGGTGTTCTGCCACCAGTAGGCGGCACCGGCCGCGTAGCCGTCCAGGCGCTCCCCGGTGACCGTGGAGTACAGCGGCACGGTTCCCGCGCCGGATGACAGCCCGTCGAGGGAGTGGTAGAGGTCGTCTTTGACCGCGTCCATGTAGTGGGTGTGGTACGGCACCCGCACGTTCAGGAACCGGTTGAAGACCGTGGCTTCCTCCAACTGTGCGGCGATGTCCTCCAGCACCTCGCTGTCGCCGGCGATGGTCACCGCCGAGGGGCTGTTGATCGCGGCGATGGAGACCCGCCGGCCGATCTCGTCGCGGGCCTTGTCGTCGATCGTCTGCATCAGCACGTCGGCGCCCAGTCCGACGGCGAGCATGCGGCCCAATCCGCTGGTGCGTTGCTGCAGACGACTCCGGTGGTAGATCACCTCAACGGCCTGCTCGAAGGTGAGCAGACCCGCGAGGTGGTGGGCCGCCACTTCGCCCGCGCTGTGCCCGATAATCGCGTCGGGAGTGATCCCGAATTCTCTGAGTTGTTCGGCAAGCGCGACCTGGATGGCGAAGTTCGCGGGCTGGGCGAACTCCGTCTCCGCCATCCGGGAGCCGGCTTCGTCGGCTCGCAGCTCGTCCAACAAAGACCAGCCGGCGTGCCGGGACAGCTCGCGATCGCTTCGCCGGATGCTGTCGGTGAAAACGGGGAAGACGTCCAGCAAGCCCCGGCACATCTTCCACCACTGCGGGCCCATGCCGGTGCAGACGAAGGCCAGCTTCGGTGTGCTCGGCTGGATGCGGTTGGCCGCGATCTGCCCTCCGTCGGCGAGCGCCTGCAGCTGCTCTCGGGCGTCGCCGACGCTGCTCGCGACAAGGGCGCGGCGATAGTTCAGATGCGACCGGCGCCGGCCGAGGGTGTAGCCGAGATCGGGCAGCGTCACGTCGGGATGGACGCTGAGGTGCTGCGCCAGATTGCGTGCGGTCGCCAGCAGGGCCTCTTCGTTGCGCGCCGAGATGGGTAGGACCGCCAGCGGCAGGCGCGCGGGTTCGGCGGGCGCTGTGGCCGGCGCCGGGGGCTCAGCCAGCACGGCATGGGCGTTGGTACCGCCGAAGCCGAACGAGTTGACCCCGGCCAGGCGCCGTTGGCTCGCGGGGAACTCGCGACCGGTCCGTGGGATGTCGATCTTGAGTTCGGCCAGCGGGGTCGGCCCGCTGGGATTCTTCAGATGCAGGTTGGCCGGAATGAACCCGTGCTTGAGCACCAGCGCCGCTTTGATCAGCCCGGCCACACCGGCTCCCGCCTCGAGGTGGCCGATGTTCGTTTTGACCGAGCCGATCAGCAGCGGGTCGGTCGACGGCCGCTCAGCGGCGAGCGCGCCGGCCAGCGCCCGCATTTCGACCGGGTCGCCGACCGGTGTGCCCGTGCCGTGCGCCTCGACGTAACCGATCTCGTTCGGATGAACGCCGGCCCGTTGCAGGGCGGTGACGATCGCCGCCTGCTGCGCCTCTTCGCTGGGGACGGTGATGCTGTCGGTGTGGCCGTCCTGCGAGACTGCCGTACCGAGGATCTGGGCATAGATCTCGTCCCCGTCGCGCAGTGCCTGCTCGAGGGGTTTGATGACGACGACGGCACCGCCTTCGCCGCGCGCGTAGCCGTCCGCGGACGCGTCGAAAGCCTTACAGCGTCCGTCGGGACTGAGGAACCCGCTCTTGGACTCGGCGATCGCCGTGTTCGGTCCGATCATGATATTGACGCCGCCGGCCAGCGCCAGATTGCTTTCACCGTTCCAAATGCTCTGCGCGGCAAGGTGTACCGCCACGAGTGAGCTCGAACACGCCGTGTCCACCGTCATGCTCGGACCGCGGAAGTCGTAGGTGAACGAGATCCGGTTGGCGAGCATCGTCATCATCATTCCGGTGGCGGAATGCGTCTTGAACCGGTAACGGCTGGTGCGCCCCTGATTCTGCAGGAGTTGGTAGTCCAGCGTGAAGCCGCCGATGAATACGGCGACGTCGGTGCCGGCCAGCTCTTCCGCCGGAATCCCGCCGTCCTCGAGGGCCTCCCACGTGGTCTGCAACATCAGCCGCTGCTGCGGATCGAGCAGGTTCGCCTCGCGTGGCGAGATGCCGAAGAATTGGGGGTCGAATTGGTCGATCTCGCTGAGGAACCCACCTCGGCGGGTGACCATCTTCCCGACCTTCGCCGGATTGGGATCGTAGTATTTCGCGGCATTCCAGCGTGTTTCGGGAACGATACGGGTGGCGTCGGTGCCGCTGCACAGTAAGTTCCAGTAGTCTTGCGGAGTATTGGCACCGCCCGGAAAGCGGCACCCGATTCCGACGATCGCCAGAGGTTTTCGAGTGCCTTGTTCGGCGCGCATGTTCATCCTTTCCCGCCAACAATCCGTCGCGAGCAGGCCGCCGCGGGAGGTTGGTTCTGTGATCTGTGGTTCGCTTGGGGACGTCTGCCGCTTACCGGAGCAGCAGGCGATCGAGTGCACTGACAACCGTGCCTTCCACGCCGTAAGCCACACCCCATGCTGCGCGGATCCTCAATCGGTTCAACTGAATTCGAGTGCGGGCGCGGCGCCGACGATCCAATCCCGGCCGATCGGGTTGGTCGGCTGCTCGTGGCGGTAGACCGATCGGAGCTCCCGCAGCAGTGAATCCCGCTGCCAGGCCTGCACTTGTTGCATGACGTCGTCGTCGGAGAACCTCTCCGACTTCTCCGCGACGACCGTCTCCACCAGCTGCCCGGCCACCTGGCGGAGCAGTCGGGTGTTCGCGTCGAATTGAGCGGTGAAATCGGCGGCTCGTCCCATCATCGCGGTGTGCAGCGAGACCATGAAATTGTGCGGCGCATACAAATCGACAAACGCCGAAGAAGGGTGCCAATCCTCGACCGCCGCCCATTCCCGGAAGAAGCTCTGCATGCGGTTGCTGAGGGCGATCATGCCTTCCAAATGCGGGACCACCCCGGGATCGTCGGCCACACTGACGAACCGGCCATTGCTGTAAAGCAGACCGATGAAGCCCCAGTAGAAAGCGATATCCCAGATCACTTTGGCCGACATGACGGCCGGAGATCCCATGAGTGGATATTGATCGCAGTAGATGTTGAGCCACATGTCGGTCAGCGACCTGAAGAGGGAGTCGCTTATCCCGGCTCGTGCGGCGACATCTTCGCCATCCAGTTCGCGGGAAATCATGTCGGTGATCAGACCATTACCGATGGCGATGAGGTCCAGACCCGAGGAATACAGCGGGTCGAGGAATACTCCGGCATCGCCGGTGACACACCACCGCTCGCGACCGTCATATACCTTGGTAGCGCCGTGGCTGTAATTCTTCATCACCCGGAAGTCTTTGATCAGGTGATCCAACTCGGCCAGGACATCCGCGCACTGCGGTTCGTGCCGGCGCAGCCAGGCTTTCGCTTTCGCGAGCGTATTGAAGTCGTCGAATGCATGAAATGCGGGGTCGGCGACAATGCCGACGCTGGTGGCTCCGGAGGCAAGTCTGATGAGCCATACCCAATATCCCTCGCCCATCAAATGATTGGTGGACAGTGACCTGTCGCCTTCAACTAGGCGCGCTTGCCAACTGGGGTCATCGCTCCACTGGCCGATATCGATGTCGGCGGCTACGCGAAGCCACACGGCATTACAGTTGTGCTCGTTGGGCCGCCGCAGCTCCAGTTGCCGGGGCAATGCCCGATTTCGCCCCGACGCGTCGACAACCCAACGAGCAGTCTTCTGAGTGATCGCCTCACCGGTCTGGAAAGAAATGGTGTGCGGCTGACTTCCCTGGCCGAATTCGACGGATCGCACGCGCCCATTCTCGATATCCACACCGGCGGACTGGCAGCGCCGATTCAATTCGTTTTCCAGCCGGCCGCGGTCAATTTGATAGGTGACCTGCGGCACGAAAGACGAGCTGCCCAGCTCCATCCGCCGAGCGATATCGGTGTTGGTGTCATGCGAGAAAAACATGCGCAGACCCATTTTCCGGAGCTGCGCGGTGTGTAAGTGATCGGCAAGGCCGATGCGTTGCCGCAGGTAGTGCGCGGAAATCTCGACCGTGGACTCGCCCACGGTGTGGGTGATCTCCGGGACGGGGCGAACGTTGGGCTCGATGATGATCACCCGGGTCTGCGGGCGGGCGCTGCGGAGCTCCAGCGCGAGCGTCATGGCAGCCGTGCCGCCGCCGATGATGGCCACGTCGTGGTCGGAGGTCGCATCGTCGGCCTGTGACAGCTGGGACTTGATCTTCTGAGCGAGGGCCTCCCGTGCCTCCGAGCTCAGTTGAGACAGCTGCGCTCGCACGTCCACAGATCCCCCTTCGCAGTGCGTATGGCGAATTTGCTTAATAGTTAAGGAGGTTACACGAAATCAAGCTCCGGCAAACCGAGAAGCCGAGGTAGCGCACGGAACTGGACGGGTAGTACAGCAACCGCAGCAACGTGCGCGACATCAGCCGGTGAGCTCTGCGGTGTAGTCCGAGGGGCTGGTCGACGCCGCGGCCGGGGCGGGCAGGTCGTCGACGCGGTACCTCCCGTATACCCACTCGAATATCGGGGTGGCCATGAGGGTGGTGACGATGGCCACAAGTACCAGAATGGTGAAAAGCGCGGGCGTGATGATGCCCGCCTGCAGGCCGATATTGAGCAGAATCAGCTCGATCAGTCCGCGGGCGTTCATCAACGATCCGAGTGCGACCGATTCTCGCCACGGAACCTTCTTCAGCCGCGCCGCGACGGAGCATGCGACGCCTTTCCCGGCGATGGACACCAGCAGAATGCCCAGCGTCACCGCCCACAGTGTCGGGCTGTTCAGCAGGCCGATCTGAGTATTCAGACCCGAATAGACGAAGAACAGCGGCAGCAGAAAAGTGGTGACCAGTGGCTCGAGCATCGCGGTGAGCCGGTCGGCGAAAAAACCGGACGGCATGGCCACGCCGAGGATGAATGCGCCGAATATGGCATAGATGCCGATCGTGTCGGTGAACCACGCACACGCCATGAGCAAGATGAGGACGGTGGTGAGCACCGGCGGGCTGATCGTATTCTGCCGTTCGGACATGGTGCCGAGCACACTGAACATTCGTCGTCCGAATGTCAGCAATAACACGCTGTACAGGATGCCGCCGATTATCGCGACCGCGGCCAATACCGGATTGCCCCGGTGAATGGCGAGCACTATTGCCAGGATGCACCAGGACAGCGCATCGTCGGCTGCACCGCATGCCAAGGCGAGTGTGCCCAGCGGCGTTCCGGAAAGACGTTGTTCGAAAATGATTCGGGCAAGCATCGGGAAGGCGGTGGTCGCAATCGACGCGCCGAGAAACATCATCGCCATGACCAGGGTGACGCTTTTGTCGAAATAGATTCCGGCCGACAAGAGCGGCATGGCGAGCAACGCTCCCAGAGCGAGCGGCGTGAAAATGCCCGCCGCGGAGACCGCAACCGCGGTGCCCGCCCGGTGTTTGATGAGGTTGACGTCGAAATTGAGCCCGATGAGAAACATGTAAAGCACCAGGCCGATCTGCGCCATGGTGTACAGCACCGTATTCGCCTGCCCAGCCGGAAATATGTGGTGTTGTATTCCAGGAGCGATGCGACCCAGCAATGACGGTCCCAGCAGCACGCCGGCGATCATTTCGCCCACGACCTGGGGTTGACCGATGCGCCGGGCCAAGAACCCCACCAACCGGCACGTTCCGAGAATGACGGCCAGTTCCAGGAAGAAATGAATGGCGGTGGCTGCGGGCATGAATCAGGACCTCGGGTGCAGGGCGCGGACGGCCTGTCGGTTCTTGCGTGTCCCGAAACAGGTATCAGGCATATGGTTTCAACTCCGCGGTGTCAGGGAGCATGCGCGACCCTCGGAGCGCCCGATACTGCACTGGGTCTTGAGGGTCGGCGGTCTCGGTTGAGGCTACGTTACGCGAACGGAGAGCGCCGCCCGGCGGGGTGACTGCCGTCAATCAGGGTTCGGGCGCTTGATTGCCGTGTCGCGCAGATACTCCCGCGGCGACATTCCTTTCCAGCGGCGGAACGCAGCGGTGAAAGCGGGCGTATTGCTGTAGCCGACACGCCGCGCGGCTTGTTCGACGGTGACCCCATCGGCGAGCAGGTCCTCAGCCCGCTGTGCACGCACCTCGTCGAGCACCTGACGAAACGACGTCTGCTCGTGAGCCAGGTGTCGCCGCAGAGTCCGCGAGGTGACATGCAACTGGGCGGCGACGTCCTCGATCGTCAGCACGTCCTCACCATCGAGTGCGTCACGAACCCGTCCGGCCACACCGGCCCGCGCCGCACGGCCCTCGAGCAGCCGGCGGCACTCGTCGGCGGTAGCGGCCGCGGCGTGCGGATCGGCCTGCGGCAGACCATGGGCGAGCAGCGCCACGGGGATCGCGAAGGCATTCATATCGGACCCGAACACCGGTGTCACACCGAAGAATTCGACGAAAGGTTCGGTAGCCGCCGGCGCCGGTTGACGCAGATACGTGACTGCGGGTTCGGTGAGCAGGCCGGTGGCCTCGCGGGCCACGGTGACCGTCGAAGTCAGTTCCCGTAGCGCGAGAAACTGACGCACATCCGCGGGCACCGCCCGATCGTCGAAGACGATGCGAACCTCGTCTTGACCGGAGTCCGCCACGACATCACAAAAAGCCCAGGTGAGCTGCACGAACCGTAGACCCGCCTCGAGCGCATCCCAGCCGGTGCGGCTACTGGCGAGCGTCGCGCCCCACGCGCCGTGGGTGGTGAGGTGGTACCGGCGCCCGGCGTCCAGGCCCAGCCACTCGACGCCGGGCAACAGCCGCTGCAGATTGCGAATGATGCGCAGCTCGTCGGCTGCCGAGATCGAGCTGTCCGGCTCGGCGATCTCCTCGGCACTCGACCCGGTGCCCGTCAGACAGGCCGGCGCGGACAAACCGTGGTCAGCACCCACCCGCAAAAGTACTGCGGCACCGGCGGATGCCCGCGGGTGGTCCCATCGAACCAAGTGACATTACTCCAGAACTCGCGTGTCCGAAGATCGTAACTTGTTGTCCCGTGCGGGAGTAGTGCAGGCGAGCACCGGCGGCCGAGAATGGGTCCGGCGCAGTTGACAACGGGGGTGGGCACGTGACGCGGATCTTCATTACTGGCGCAAATGGTTTCATCGGGCGGGCTATCTGGCAGCGGTGGAATGCGGCGGGACACCGGGTTACCGGCGTGGACATCGCCGCCGACCCCGCGCGCGGTGTGCTGGCCGGGGACGTGTCGCGCCCCGGGGACTGGCAGGACGCGGCCGCCGACGCGGACTGGGTCATCCACACCGCGGCGCTGGTGTCCAACAATCCGACGCTCGACGAAGCATGGCGCGTCAATGTCATCGGCACCCGCAACGTGCTCGACGCCGCAGCCCGCGGCCGCTGCAGTCGTTTCCTGCACCTGTCCTCGGTGCGCGTGTTCTCCGATCTGTCCTTTCCCGACGGCGTGGGTGAGCACCATCCGGTCCGCACCGACGGCAATCCCTACGTCGATACCCGCGTCACTTCCGAACACGTTGCGCTGCAGGCTCATTGCGCTGGCGAGTTATGTGTCACCGTGGTACGTCCGGGTGACGTGTACGGTCCCGGGTCGCGTCCGTGGACGGTGATCCCCATCCAGATGATCAAGGCCAATCGATTCGTGTTGCCGGCGATGGGGAATGGCGTTTTCAGTCCCATCTACATCGAGGATCTGGTCGAGGGCATAGTGGCGGCCACGGAATCGCCGGCGGCGGCAGGACAGGTGTTGGTGCTCAGCGGGGGTGTCGGCGTACGGTGCCGCGACTTCTTCGGCCACTACTACCGCATGCTCGGCAAGCGGGGTCCCGTGGTCGTCCCGACCCCGGTCGCTCTGTCGCTGGCCCACGGCATGCGCGCGGTGTCCCGGATCACCGGCGAGGACAGCGAGGCCAGCGCGACCTCCGTCCGCTACCTCGCCCGCACCGGTACGTACTCAATCGCCAAAGCCCGCAAGCTGATCGGATTCCAGCCGAAGGTCGCGCTGCCGGAGGGCATGCGGCGCACGAGGACCTGGCTGGCCACCGAAGGACTGATCTGACGTGCCGCTGACCCATCCCGACAACCCAGGAGTCCGACCATGACAACCGTTCACGACACACTGACATCGATCGGCGCCCGTCCGATCCCCGAATTCGAGGGCGTGCACGAGGTGTGGCCACGAGGACGGCGGCTGAGCGCTGTCCGCGAAGCCGCGGTGGCCTACAAGAAGCGGTTCGTCACTCAGGGGCAGGTGAAAGCGGTCAAGTCGGTCGACATCGCCGCCGCCCCCTACCCCGTAGACTTCGCCTTCCACGGCGCCGTCAACGTGCCTCACCTCCCCCTGATCGCCATGATCAACCGGATGACCGTCGTGCAATATGACGATTTCGACGGGCGGCACCGCACGCTGGTGTTCGAACCCACCGTCCCCGCCGGGTCCGCCGAGGCACCGTTCTACGCCCGGCTCAACCGGCTCGTGTCCAGAATTCCCGGTGGCGACACGATCTCCCGGGCTTTGCTGGTGAAGTACTACAACGAACCGGGCGATGTGCTCAACCAGCTCGGCCTCACCCCGCAGGACATCGATTTCTGCACATTCGACCATCTGCACGTACAGGACCCCCGGATGATCCTGGGCAGCAGTCGCATCATCGACGGTGAAACCTCCCCGCGGCAACCGTTGTTCGGCGACGCCAAGATGCTCGTCCACCGCCGCGAGCTGGCGACTTTGGAATCGCTGCATCCCATGCAGTGGGCCTGGTATGTCGCCGACGGATTGGACGGTGTCGACCCGTCCGCTTTCGTCACGTTCGACGGAGACATCGAACTCGGCGTCGGCGTCACCCTGCTGTGGACACCCGGACACACCGACGGCAACCACTCGCTGGTGGTGAACACCGCGGACGGCGTCTGGGTCTCCTCGGAAAACGGTATCTCGCTGGACAATTGGCAACCGGAGCTGTCAGGGATTCCCGGCGTGCGCAAGTATCACGAGATCTACGGGCGGGAGGTCTGCCCGAATGCGAACACGCTGGAAGACTCGCTGGACCAGTACGACTCGATGGTGAAAGAGAAGATTCTGGCGGACCCCTGCCGCTACGACCCCCGGTGGCTGCAGATACTTCCGTCGACCGAGCTGGCCGACTGGAAACGCTTCTGGCCGGTACTGCCCAGCTACGTCCACGGCGGCATCGACTACGGAACCCTCACCACCCCAACGCATTAGCCCGGCGGCCGACGATCAGCGGGAGGACGCTCCCCGTGACCCACGGGCGCGTTGCGCCGCCTGCACGTCAGCGTTGGCCAGCGTTTGCGCCTGGGCGGCCAGCGCCGAGGCCTGGTTGGCATGAGCAACGGCGTCGCGCTCGTTGGTGGCTGCCGTCGCGTGCGCCGCGGACAGGTGCCGTTTCGCTTCCTCGAGGCGGGCCCTGGCGTCGGCTCCGACGATCTGGCGGTACTTCGTCGTGTAATCGGAGATCTGGCGCATCCGGGCATCTGCGGTGGACAACGCACCCGCCGCTGAATTGACGGGACCCTCGACGTTCACCTGGCCGCTGCCGGCTTCGATCTGCCGCGCCGCACGGCGGCGCCGGTGCCGGCGATAGAGCAGAAACAGGACCACCACCAGCACCACCGCGGCCACGCCGATCGCGATCAACAGCCACGTCCGCTTCGACGACGTGGCCGTCGTCTTATTCAACCCGTCGGCCGCCGCGACGGCGGCGCCGCTCCAGTTCTTGGCGGCGACCGCCGGGGCGATTTGGGTGTTCTGCAGGTTGGTCACCTCGTCCGTGGGGAACCCCGGGGCGCTGAACGCGTACAGCTTGGTGTTCGTGGCCACGGCCAGCAACACGTCATGGCCACCCATGCTGGTGGCCTCGCGGGTTCGGTCGGCCCAGTTTTCCGGCTTGAACCTGGAGAAGTTGTCGACGTACACCACCCACAGCTGAATGTGCTTGTCGCGGTATAGCCGGTCGACCGCCGAGCTGACCGCCGCCCGGTCGGAATTCGTCAGTGCGCCCGTGGTGTCGGTGATGTGATCGGTGAGTTTCGACGGCGGTTGTGCCCCCGCCGGGGTAGCCAGCAGTAAAACGGCGGCGAGGATCGACAGGACCAGACCGAACAGGCGAACTATGCGCATGCGGGTAATCTAGCCCGCCGCGAACGGCTATCTTTTAAAAGCACGGTTGTAGATATTCAGCGGCCGTGGCGGCGTTTCGACCGCAATGCGAAGGAGACCGCAAATGCCGATATTCATGGTCGAACGAAACTACGCCGAAGAGCTGGAACCGAGCCTGGAAGCGGCCGACGGCATCACCCGGATCAACGACGAAGAGGGCGTTCGCTGGCTGTACTCGTTTCTGTCAGCCGACAAGCGCAAGACGTACTGCCTCTACGAGGCGCCGACACCCGAGGCGATCAGATCCGCGGCGGTGCGCGCCGGCCTTCCCGCGGATGTCATCGTCGAAGTCTCCGGCCGGGTCTTACCGACCGGCGGACTGGCTGAGATCTGATCGCTATCCCAGCAATTCGTGATCGGCGGCATACATGGCCGCCTGGGTACGGTTGGCAGCACCGGTCTTGAGCAGAATGCTGCGCACGTGGTTGGCGGCCGTATTCGAGCTGATGTAAAGGCGTTCACCTATCGCCCGGTTGCTCAATCCCTCGGCCAGCAGCCGCAATACCTCGACCTCCCGCTCGGTCAGGCCGTCCGGACCGTCGGCGGCCACCAAGACGTCCAGCAGGTCGATGACGCGAGTCTGGCCGATCGGCTCGGCGATGGCGCGCGCCTGCGCGGCCCACTGCGCGGCCGGCCCGGTGCTGCCGTGCGCGAGCGCGAACTCCGCGCGTCTGGCGAGCGTCTCGGCTACGTGCACAACAGACCCCATGCGCCGGTCCATCTCCAGTGCTGAGCTGAAATACGCTTCGGCGGCGTCGATTTCGCCGGAGAGGGCCGCGATCCGGCCGAGGTATCGGTCCGCGCTCCCGAAGATGGCGACGAATTGTCCGGCCATGACATTCTTGCCCTGGTAGCGGGCGACGAACGGACGCAGCGTATGAACCGCTTCCCGGTTCTCCAGCGCCAATGCCGCCTCCACCATGAACATCAATTCCATGGGCCACCGCGCCGCCTCGGTTCGTTCCCCGAGATTGCGGCTGAGCAATTGGTTGAGTGCCCGGGTCATGCCGCGCTCGCAGTCGAGCTCGGTATACAGGGCCAGCAGCCCGGGCAGCCAGCGACCGGCGAAAGTCTCACTCCCGTCGACGAATCCGCTGAATCTCTTGAGGGCGCCGGTCTCCCGCCGGATCATGAACATCTGGACTCCGTAGGAGCCCTCCGTCGTGTCGCTGCCGAGCAGTCCTCCGGTGCGTACGGCCATCTCGGCCCACCGCTCGGCGCCTTCGAAGTCGCCGCGCAGGTAGGCCAATCCGCCATGGGCACACGCGCCGACAAAGCTGAAAAACGGTTGCCCGCACGTCTGCCCCGCGCGTTGCATATCGGCCGCCGCCGCGGCCAGGTCTTCGGGCCGCCCGGCCTGATAACTGGCGAGGGCCCGGAAGTGCGCGGCCGAGCCCAGCGCCTCGTAATCCCGCCGCGACAACGCCATCCGCGACAGTTCGGTCGATCGGTCCAACTGGTGCTCACACATCTCCGGCGTCAGGCCGTGCCAGAGACTGGTCTCCAAGGCGTGCAGCAGCACCGCCGGATCGTCCCCGGTGCGCGCGTAGTCGATGGCAAGGCTGCTGACGTCCCGGGCACGCGCGGTCTCACCGGCGAACGCGAGCGCACGTCCGAAACTGCCCAGTGCCCGCACATAGCGCGGATCGCCGGCGTCCAGACCGCACGATTCCAGCGCTGAGGCCAGCAGGTCGGCCGCCTTCGAGTCGGCCAGCCCAGGACGCCAATTGGCGTCTTCGTAGCCAATGGCCGCCTCCAGCCGCACCATCGGGTCCTCCGAAGAGCTGATGTCCTCGTACATGCCGCGGGCGCGCGCGAAGTCACCGGCGCGGACGTGATTCGCGGCGGACCTGAGTTGCATCCCGGCCCGCTCCGCGCGGCTGAGTTCGGGTAGCGAGGCGGCCCGCTCGTACCAGGACGCGGCGTCTTCGTAGGCCAGACTGTGCTCGGCGATTCGCGCTGCCTCCTGCGCGTACCGCAGGGCTTGCTCGTGGTAGCCGAGCACGTGGGCCAGCAGGTAGTGGTTGGCCAGGCGAGGGATAACCGACGGATCCGCGCGGCCCTCCAGTGCCTTCGCGGCCCGGGCGTGCAGTATCCGCAGCCGCGATGCCGCCATCCGGGCGACCACGGCCTCCCGGGTCAGCGCATGCACGAAGGAGAATTCGACGTCGGATCCCTGCACCGCCCTGATCAGGCCCACACCCTCGGCGGAATCGACAGCAGCCAGCGTCACCGCCAGATCGGCATCGCTGCTGGCGATGAGGGCGGGCAGGTCGAAAGTCTCACCCAGCACCGCGGCCTGTTCGACGATCTCCCGCACGCCGGTGCCCAGCCCGGCGAGCCGGCCGGCGATGGCATCACCGATCGAGCTGGGAACCGACCGGTGCGAGCTCAACGCGGCGACGCCGCCTCGCCTCTCCAGGTCTTTGCAGAGCTCGGTCAGGAAGAACGGGTTGCCACCGGTTTTGTCTCGCAACAAGGCGGCGGCGGTGCGCAGCGCCGAGCGGGTCAATTGCTCAGTGCCGCGCACGAATTCAGCGATCGCTTCGGTATCGAGCCCCTCCAGATCCAAGCGGCGTACGCCGTCGAACCGGTGCATCTCCGCCATCCGGGTGACCAGTTCGTCAGAGCGGTCCGGCGCCGTCGTGCGAAATGTCGCCACCACCAGCATGCGTACGTCGGCGCAACCGGCCAGCACGTGTTCGAGCATCGCCAGTGTCGGGAGCTGGGCCCAGTGCAGATCTTCGAGGATCAGCGCGATCGGGCGATCCTCGGCCAGCCGGCGGAAGAAACCGGTCAGCGCATCCAGCAGTAGCCGCCGGCCGGTTCCGGCGTCGTCGGCGATCGCCGCCTCCGCAAGGTGCGGTTGCACCTGAGCGGACAACCGGCTCAGTTGCTGGCCGGCCTCCGCCAACGGTTCTGCCAATGATCCGGCGGGACTTGCCGACAGCAGACGGTCCAGGGCCTGCGCGAAGGGTTCGTACGGGACACCGGCGTCGGCGGTGCAGCTGCCTACCAGGACGGCGACGCCGTGCTGGGCCAGCGATCCGGCGACCTCGGCGACCAGCCGCGACTTGCCTGCCCCCGGTTCTCCGCCGACGAAAATTGCCTGCCGGTCCCCGTTCTCGACCCGCTCCCAGGCCTGCTCGAGGGCGGCGAGCTCACCGGTGCGGCCCACGAAAGATCCGCGGCGACGTACGACGACTTCGGCCGGAAGTGGTGGTGGCACCCACTGCGCCATCTGCCCAAGGTAACGGCAGCGCGGGCGCCCAGTCGATAGTCAGATCTGACCATTGGTGGGCGGCAAGCCGAATGCTCTGTTGTGGTCATGACGGGCGGCACCGGCCAGTCGTAGCGTCAGCACATCGATTCCGGAGACGGGGAGGTGGCGACATGTCCACTGCGAGTGCGGTCAGCCGGCCGAATTTGTTGGGCGGGAGAGTGATTCTGCCGCACGACGCGGAGTACGACGACGCGCGCGCCGTGTACAACGCCATGATCGACAAGCGGCCGGCGATGATCGCGCGGTGCCGAACCACCGAGGACGTCACCGCGTCACTGGGCTACGCACGGAAGTCCGGCCTGCCCGTCGCGGTCCGCGGGGGCGGCCACAGCGGCCCCGGTTTCGGCGCCGTCGACGGCGGCATGGTCATCGACCTGTCACCGATGGACCGCATCGACGTCAACCCCGACGCGCGCACCGTTCGGGTGCAAGGCGGCGCCACGTGGGGTCAGGTGGACGCCGCCACCCACGCATTCGGGTTGGCCACCCCGTCGGGCATCATCGCCACGACCGGTGTCGGAGGGCTCACCCTCGGCGGCGGCCACGGCTATCTGTCGCGCAAATACGGCCTGACCATCGACAACCTGCTCGAAGCCGAGGTGGTGCTCGCCGACGGCCGGGTGGTCGTCGCCTCGGCCTCGGATCATCCCGACCTGTTCTGGGCGCTGCGCGGCGGCGGCGGGAACTTCGGCGTGGTCACCGCGTTCACATTCCGGTTGCATGCGGTGCAATCGGTGATCTGCGGGCCGACAGCGTGGCCGGCCGCCGCCACCACCGACATCCTGTCCTGGTTCCGCGATTTTATACCGGCCCAGGACGACGACCTCTACGGCTTCTTCGCGACGATGACCGTGCCGCCCGCGGATCCCTTCCCGACGGACTTCCACCTGCAGAAAGTCTGCTCTGTCGTGTGGTGCTACACCGGCGATCCGGAGCGGGCCGACGAGGTCTTCGCGCCCGTCCGGCAGATGCGGCCGGCCTTCGACGGCATCGGCGCGGCACCGTACCCGGCGCTGCAGTCGACCTTCGACGGGTTGTATCCCAAAGGGCTGCAGTGGTATTGGCGTGGTGACTTCTTCCGGACGATCGACGACGGCGCGGTGTCGGCCCATGCCCGGTTCGCAGCAGAGTTGCCGACCATGCATTCCTCGATGCACCTGTACCCGATCGACGGGGCGGTGCACCGGGTCGGGCAGACCGACACCGCCTGGGCTTACCGCGACGCGAACTTCTCCCAGGTCATCGTCGGTGTCGATCCCGATCCGGCCAACGGTCCTGCGCTGCGGCGGTTTACGACCGACTACTGGCAGGCCACGCACCCGTACTCGGCGGGCGGCGCCTACATCAACTTCATGATGGACGAAGGTCAGGACCGGGTCCGCGCCACCTACGGGCCGAACTACCGCCGGCTCACCGAGATCAAAGCGGAATTCGACCCCGACAACACTTTTCGTATCAACCAGAACATCGTGCCTGCGAGGTGACCGAGACATGAGCAATACACCGAAATACTCTGTCAAAGTTGAAGATCGACACACGGGATGCCCTGCGCTCCCCCGTGCCGGGGCAGGGCGGCAGAACGGATCGAGGTTGCAGCGCGTCGCGTTCGTGGCGTACGGCGCCCTCAGTTACCTGCTGTTTCTCGGCGCCTTCCTGTATCTGGTGGGTTTCGTGGTCGGCGTCGCGGTGCCCCGCACCGTCGATGACGCCATCGACGCGCCGTTTGCCCGGGCAGTGGTGATCGACCTTGGACTGCTGCTGGTGTTCGCGCTGCAACACAGCGTGATGGCCCGACCCGCCTTCAAGCGATGGTGGACCCGATTCGTGCCTGAGCCCATCGAACGCAGCACCTATGTGCTGGTGTCCAGCGCAGCTTTCGCGCTGTTGTTCTGGCAGTGGCGTTCGATCGACATCACCGTCTGGCACGTGAACTCCGCACCGGCCCGGATCGCGATCACGGCGCTCGGTGGTCTCGGCTGGCTGATCGCCCTCGCGTCCACCTTCATGATCGATCACCTGGAGCTCTTCGGCATTCGCCAGGTGCTGCACAACCTGCTGTCAAAGCCTCTCGTGCAGAAAGGCTTCCGGGTCGTGATGCTCTACCGGCTGGTGCGTCATCCGTTGATGCTGGGGTTCCTGATCGCATTCTGGGCCACGCCGACCATGACGGCCGGGCATCTGCTGTTCGCTGCGGCCAACACCGTTTACATCCTGGTCGCGCTGCAGTTGGAGGAGCGCGATCTGGTGGCGGTGCTGGGCGAGCAATACCGGCGGTACCGCGTGCGGGTGCCCATGCTGCTGCCGCGCCCATGGCGCTGACTCGCCGGACCGGACACCACCGCGTTCCTCAACGAACAACGCCGTTCTGTCGCCGAAGGGATCCGGTTCCGACCGGGTGTGTTGCCGCGGCTTCTCGGGGTTCCCGCCGATGCACTGCGGAACACCCGGGTTGACCTGGAACTGTTGCACCCCAGGCTACGTGGAGTCCGTTGATTCCGCTCACCGCGCGCCTCCTGCAACACGAGACCTCCGCTGAGACCGCACCCTGGCGAGTCGCCGTGTTGCATCACGTCACCCAACGACTGGGCAGCGGCGCCACGGTGCACTCGGTGGCTGGGGAAATCGGTTACTCGGCAAGGAATCTGCAGCGGCACTCCGCCGCGGTGTACGGCTACGGGCCGGCGACGCTGCGGCGAATCCTGCGATTCCGGAAAGCGTTGCGACTGTTGGATTCCGGCGCGTCGGCCGCCGATACCGCCGCCGGCGCCGGATATTCCGATCAGTCACATCTGTCGCGGGAGGTTCACGATCTGGCGGGAGTGACCGTCAGTCAGCTCGGCAGCGAAGCGTACAGGTCGACGTAGGTGCCGTCCGGGTCGGCGATCGTGGCGTAGCGCTGTCCCCGGGGTGCGTCAAAGGGTTTCACGACAGTGGGGTGTCCGGCATCGGTAAGCCGGCGAAACACGGCGTCGACGTCGGCGGGTGCGGCAAGCCCGAACGCCAGCGTCACCCGTCCCGGCGACGTCGGCGCCGTCCACCCGGGATGCAAACCCGCGATCGTCTCCTCGGTGTCGAATAGCAGGCGGCTGCCGCCGGGCAGGTCGACCTCGACGTGCCCGGCGTCGTCCGCGGGGATGGTCAGCCCGAGCAGGCGATAGAAGTCCAGCGAGCGCCGCAGGTCATTCGCCACGATCTCGACTGCGGCGGAAACAGGTTGGTTGTCCATGGTGGCAACGGTAGGTCGCGGCCGTCGTGGTCGTCATGAACAAATCGGACAGCATCCGTAGTGCTAGCGTCGACGCCGTGACCCTCAAAGACATCGCCCTGACCACCCTCGACGGGAAGGCCGCGACGCTGGCTGAATTGTCCAGCGGCGCAACGCTGGTCGTGAACGTCGCCTCCAAGTGCGGTCTGACGCCGCAGTACGCGGCGTTGGAGAAGCTGGCCAAGGACTACAAGGACCGGGGCCTGACGGTCGTCGGTGTCCCCTGCAATCAGTTCATGGGCCAGGAACCGGGCACGGCAGCAGAGATTCAGACGTTCTGCTCGACGACCTACGGCGTGACGTTCCCCTTGCTGGAGAAGACCGACGTCAACGGCGAGCTCCGCCACCCTCTCTATGCCGAGTTGACGAAGGCCGCCGACGCCGACGGCCAGGCGGGCGACATTCAGTGGAACTTCGAGAAGTTCCTGCTGGCACCCGACGGCCAGGTGGTCAATCGGTTCCGGCCCCGGACCGAACCCGACGCCCCCGAGGTCATCAGCGCCATCGAGGCCGTGTTGCCCCGGTAGGCGGCGCGCTTGCCGCTAAGGTGCGGTGAATGCTCCATCTGCGGGTGATCGCGCCGACCGAGTCCCGTGATTCGGTGCTCGAAGTCCTTCGCCGCGAGGTGGGGGTGACTCACATCGTCGTGCACCGCGAAGCAGCACTCGATCCACCCGGCGACGAGATCACCGCGGACATCGCGCGCGAGAGCGCCAACGACGTCGTCGACCAACTCAAGGCGCTCGGGCTCAAACGGCGGGGAGCGATCACCCTCGACGTGGTCGACACCGTGGTCTCCACCGCGGCATATCGCGCCGAGAACGAGGCCGACGGCGACCCGGCCGATGCCGTCGTATGGGACGAATTGGCCGAGAGATCGCGGGAAGAGTCGACGCTGAACGCCACCTTCCTGACGTTCCTGACACTGGCCTGCCTCATCGCAGCCGTCGGCGTTGTGACGGACTCCCCGGTCACGGTCGTCGGCGCGATGGTGGTGGGCCCCGAGTTCGGTCCGCTCGCCGCGCTCGCGGTCGCGATCGTGCGACGCCGCGGCTACCTCGCACGGCGGGCAACGCTGGCGCTGCTGGCCGGTTTCCCGGTGGCGATGTTCGTCACGGCGGTCGCTGTGCTGGGCGGTGAAGCGGTGGGTTGGATCAAGCTGGGTACCATTCGGCAGCTCAATCAGGTCGACTTCATCTTCCAGGTCGGACCGCTGTCGTTCGTCGTCGCGCTGTTCGCCGGCGCGGCCGGCATGCTTTCGCTGGTATCTGCGAAATCCGCTGCGCTGGTTGGTGTTTTCATCTCGGTGACGACAGTGCCGGCCGCCGGGTTCGCGGTGGTCGCCGCCACCGTCGGCGACTGGCAGGTCGCCGAGCAGTCGGCGATACAACTCGGGGTGAACCTGACGGGGATCGTCCTGGCCGGGGTGCTCGTGCTGTGGGTCCATCTTCGGACCAGCTCACGGCACCGGGCCAACCGGCCCGGGTAGTGCGGGTCGCTATCCACCCCCGGATTGATTGGCGATGCAGGACCGGTAGGCCTGCATACACTGCGCGACAGCGTCGGGCGGCACATACCGCTCCCCGTAGATTCCGATCTGCACGCTCGCCGACATACAGGCCTGCTTCTGGCTGTCGCAGCTGGTAGTCGGTGACCCTGGCGCCGGAATCACGTCTGTCGGGTCGACATCGTCACCGGTATTCACGCACGGCGTGGTCTGCGGTTCGGCTGCCGCGGGTCCCGCTACGGCGCCGGCGACCGGGCAGAGAAGAACTGTTGCAAGCGCCAACCGGGCGACGACTCTGGCAAACATCGTTGGCTCCTCACGGCATTGGGTCAGAGACTCAGAACGTAAGTCCGCGTGTTTCCCGTGCGTAGGGCATTTCGGCGCAGGCGCCAGGGTAGAAAGTCCCTGTCGCAATACCGGTCGCGGGTCGAGCATGAGTTCCATGCGCCGCGCTGTCTCCGTTGCCGCACTCATCGTGGTGGCCGCCCTCGGTGTAGCTCCCCGTGCCGGTGCGGACCCCGCGGCCGACCTGGTGAGAATGCTGCCGGCCGGCTACGGCAGCGACTCCTGCACAGCGACCAATCCGAAAGGCGCGCTGGCCGCCGTGGAGTGCCGCACCAATTCTTTGCCCGGCGGTCCGACGTCTGCGACCTATTCGCTGTTCCGCGATTACGCCGGGATGTATGACGCCTTCACCAAGAGCCTGAAGGATCCGGCATGGACGCCCGCGCCATGCCCCGGCAAGCAATCGCCGGAACCCACCGTCCTGCTGGGATCGGACGGCCGGCAGTTGGGTTTCGCCGCTTGCGCTCACGGCGAAGGCCCCGACTGGCAGGCCAGGGACGGAGCGTTGGCGTGGACGCGCAACGCCGAGCACTTCCTGGGCGTGGCATACCTCAGGTATGAAGGTCAGCTGTATCCGGCCGGCCTGTTCAACTGGGTCAGGGGACCGCAGATCGAAAGCGACTGCGCGGCGGCCGGCGGCAAGTACACGGCGTGGCACGGCGACGCCGAAATCTACTATTCGAACTGTTGCTTCAAAGACCACTGCGATGAATACGTCGACGGGGACTATCAAGGACGCTCCCAGCCATGAACCATTCGCACCGGTGCCGCAGTCACGTCGTCGCGCGCTGGATCGTCACGCTCGGGGCGGCGGTCAGTTTGGTCGCCGGTTGCACCCATCCTGCCGCTCCGCCTGCGACATCCTCAAAGCCGTTGGCGCCGAGCCTGTCTCCGGGAACCCACGCCACGCTGTTCTATTCCAAGGCCGGCTCGCTGTACATCAGCGACCCCGCCGGCGCACCGGGCCGCAAACTCACCGACGGACCGGCCGATACCGAGCCGGCGCCCTCCCCCGACCTCGCGCACGTGGCCTTCATCCACAAGGCCGACAACGCCGACTATGGCGGCGAGCTGTGGGTTCTCGATCTCTCGCCCGCCCATGACCCGCTCGGCGCCCCGCGGCGCCTCGTCGACCCGGGGGCGCTCCCTCCGGGGTTCGGAACCCCGGAGGCCGGGGATGGGCCCCCGCGGGTCGTGCACCCGCGCTGGTCCCCCACCGGCAACCAGATCGCCTTCCTCGAGGCCGGCGAAGGGGGCGGCATGCTGCTGGTCGCTGACGCCACGGACGGCCGGACCGTGCCGCACCGGCAGCGGATGTTCGCCGACGACAACTACTCGTGGGCGCCCGACGGCCAGCACATCGCCTGGACGGGCGGACGCAGCGACGTGTCGCCCGTCGACGTCAGCGTCCTCACCGTCGGTGCGACCTCGACGTCCGTGGTGAAAGGTGCCAACGCCTTCTCCGTGGCGTATGACGTTGCCGGCCAGTCTCTTTGGTTCAGCAACGGCAACGCCTCCGGCGAACTGTTCGACGGGATCCCGTTCCTGCTCCGCGACGGCGGCATCTATTCCGTCGCCACCCCCGGCGGTGCACCGGCCAATCCGTCCGTTGTCCCGACATCGCTGGTCAAGGGAAAGTCCTTGTACGGCGACGTGGCGCCGCTTGGTTCCGGCGCCGTTGCCTTCACGGTAGCGAGTGCGGATGGATCATCGAAGAGCATTCAGATTCTCGATGCCCACGCGTCGGCGGCCCGCACGATGGTCGGCAACGTGCCGGCCGACAGTCCCGGCCCCGTGTGGGGGCCGGGGGACCTCCTCGCCTATGTCGACGCCGGCAAGCACTTGGTGGTGACGGACGCGAATAACCGCGCCCCCAAGCAGATTGACGCGGGTGTGGACACCTTCGCATGGCCGCCCCGGTGAGCACTCGTGGAGTGAGACCGGGCCGTCGCCAATGGGATCCGGTCCCCTCCGGGTGCCTCGCCGCCGCTATTCGCCGGCCACGCTATTGACATTGTCCAGGATTGAACGCGCTCTCACAGGCCGGGCAGGCAGATGGGCGATCCGCCGCAGGTGTTCGCCGGGGAAGGGTCTCCCTCGAGAATGTGCGCACCAACTTGGATGCCGCCCTCCGTTCCCGGATGTCCGAGGCTGCCGCCGTAGTAGTGGTGACAGGTATTCATGTCCCACACCACATCCGGCATTGGCAGCGGACTGCCGGGGCACCAGATCCGGCTGCACATGGCCAGCTGATTGCAAATGCCTGTTCCCGGGTCGGCTTGTGCGCTGCCTGCGCCAAGCCCGAGAGTCGCCAGCGCAAGGGTGCCAGAGAGCATTGCACCTGCGATGATTCGTCGCATTTCGTGTTCTCCGTTTCGCCAGGTCCGCCTGTCAGCGGATGTCTTGGCAAAAGCTAACCCGGCATTCTTGCGAATTTCTGGTGTCCGCGGTCGCGCGGACGATCCTCGGCTGCGCGGTCGACGAGTGCGGCTTCGCCCAGCCTCGTGCCGAGGCGCTAGCCGACCTGGGTGAGTAGCAAATTCTGGGTCACGCGCGGCAATCCTTTATCGGACCCGCACACCGGCCTCGTTATGCCGGATTCGTTCTTGCCCGCAAGAGTGCCGGGGTCCCACGTGGCGTAGCTGGCGTAAGCGCCGGGCACCCGAGTACCCGACGGACAGAATGCGTCGGAGTGCCAGGCCAATGTCCATTGGCCGTCGAATATCCGCGCTTCGCCGAAACCTGGCCCCCCAGGTGCATTGGCCACCGATGCGCATCCCGCACCGCATGGCGTGAAGTACCAGTTGCTCGTGGTGGTCTCACCGGATGCCGAGGTCACGGTCGAGACGTAGTGGCCGCTCATAGTCGGATCAGCCGACGCGGTAGCGGCAGACGCGACAGCCAACGACCCGGCAATCGCGGCGACAGAAACAATGCGGCGCGGAACGGTCATGTTCTGATGTCCTCTCCCATGGTGACAACCGCCATAAATTGGCTATAGCACAAAAGACGGAGGATTTGGGCCGCTCGATTGCCGCGGACTTCCGGATTCGGCGGGCGGGCCATTGGGCGCAACGACAGGCCTGGAAGCGAAAAATGGCGGCGGGGCGGGGCCTCAGGGGCGATCTCCGGTCCGCGACAATTTCGGCACTACCGGGAATCCGCTGCGCTCAAAGGACTTCCACCGCGGCGGGTCGCGCCGCCAATACCGTCGACGCGAGTTACCGTGTTGCCGTGCCAGATTGGTGCGGGTGCGCGGTGACACCCGCTGTTTCACGTCGTAGTGCCCTGAAATATGTTGCGGCAGTGCCGGTTGCGCTGGGTTTGGGAACCGTCGCATCGGGGCTGGCCCGGCCTCCGAGCGCTGCGGCAGACCCGATCCTGGTCGCGGCGGTCGAAGCTCCCGGACAGGCACCCAATATTGTCAGCCGTGAGCAGTGGGGAGCCGACGAGTCGCTCCGCAGCCGAGCACCGGTGTATGACAGCGGCATCCAGGCCGGCGTCGTGCACCATACCGCCACGGTGAACGACTATGCGCCGCAGGATTCGGCGGCGATCGTGCGGTCGATCTACGCTTACCACACCCGGAACCTGGGGTGGCCGGACATCGCCTACAACGCCCTGGTCGACAAGTACGGTCAAGTCTTCGAGGGCCGCTTCGGCGGGATGACCAGACCGGTGCAGGGCACCCATACCGGCGGCTTCAATCGCAACACCTGGGCGGTGTGCATGATCGGAGAGTTCGACGCGATGGCGCCCACGCCCGTTCAGGTGCGCACCGTCGGTCGCTTGCTCGGCTGGCGACTGGCCTTGGACGGCGTCGACCCCAGGGGCAGCACCTCTCTGACATCGGACGGGGGCCCCTACACGCGTGTCCCGCGCGGCACCGCCGTGAATCTCCCGTCGATCTTTGCCCACCGCGACGTCAGCGATACCGATTGCCCAGGCAAGATCGGGTACGTCCTGATGGGTCAGATCCGCGACGTCGCGGCGCAATTCACCAAACGCCCCAGCGCCGCGGACCTGGCTCAATCGCTGCAGGGCACCGCCATCTATGACCGGTGGCAGGCGATGGGCGGCATGAACAGCGCACTGGGCGCTCCCAAGTCACCGGAATCGCAGGGCACCGGAAACGCGCGCTACGTGATCTTCGACAAGGGAGCGATGTACTGGTCCCCGGCCACCGGAGCACAGCCCGTCACGGGCTCCCTCTACGCCGCGTGGGGTGCCCTGGGCTACGAACACAGTGCGCTCGGGCTGCCGACCAGTGCCGAAATCCAGGAGCCCGAGTGGATCGCGCAGAACTTCCAGCACGGCACCCTCAATCTCGACCGTCACAGCCGGACGGTCACCAGCGTGATCGACGGTATCGCCGCCCTGGTGCCGCCGCCGTCAGCGGAGGGGCCGCCGACACAGCTCGAGCGGTTCTCACCGGCGCGCAACCGAGTTTGACGCGCGGCGTCACGCCACCGGGACGGTGACAGCCGGCGTGTTGTGCCCGGTGACTCGGACCCAGCGCGCCGGTGACCCCTGGTCTGCGGCGGTTCCCCGGATCTCCACGGTCTCGCCCGGGAACACGGTCACGTAGTTGTCGTCGTATTCGACCGGCAGCATCTCGTCGCCGTCGCGCGACGACAGGATCTCGGCACGTTCGAAGAACGCGACATTCCGCGTGGGATTGTGCAGTCGCACGACGACGCCCCCACCGGCCGGCCGGGCAGTGACGTCCAGCGGCACGCGCGGCATGTCGTTCAGCGCGGTCAGGTCCGCCCAACTGGCTTGCATCGAGTCGAACGCGCGGTCATTGTCCGGGTCTCCGACGTCATCGGGCTGTTGGGACTGCCAGTAGACGTTCTCTGCGAGGACCTCGCCGGTCTCACGCGCCAGTTGTGCGCGGACGAAGAAGACCGGTGAGGTGGCGAGCCCGCGGGGCATGGTCATGGCTTCCGTGGCGCCGCCCGCGGAGACGTTGGTGCGCTTCGAGATTCGATCGGCCTGCAGCGTTCCCTGCAGGTCATAGATGCGGACCCGGACGAGGAGGCCGTGCTCGTCCTGTCGAGTCTGGTTCACGACGCTGATCCGCGCCGGGCTGCCGTTGCCGCCGGCGTAGGAATCGAAGACGACGGACAGGGGCCGCAAGCCCTTCTTGGCTCCGAAGTAGGCGCCGCCCGGGCGCAGGTAGTAATCGAAGAGCTGGCCGAAGAAGGATGGCCAGTGACTGTTCAGCATCCAGTAGATGGTCATCTTGTGACGGTCCCATCCCGTGGCGGCGAAGGCCTCGAACTGCGCACGGGCGGACTCGTACTGCGCCAATTGCGCTTTGGCGGAGAACATCTCGGCACTGTCGGACGGACCGTAGCGCAGGCCGATCGATCGCTGGGCGCTGAGCAGAGCACCGTTCTTCGGCTGGCCGCCGGCGTGGAAAAACCAGGTGTCATTGATCGGCCACAACTGGTCCGGCGGGATGAATCTTCTCAGGCTGGCGAACGGCGGAATCTGTTCGTTGCTGCCCTGTTCGGCGGATGCGCCCCAGGTGGCACCGTATCGACGGCTGAACCAGTAGCTGGGCGGCCGCCAGGTATACGGTCCCGTCATGTCGATTCCGTCCCATTGCGCTACGCCGTCGCCGTCGCGCGCCTGCAGCGACGCGGTGTCGACGGTGGCGTTCTGCCAATGTAATTCAGCGAGAATCGCCCGGTATCGGGAGCGGATGTCCGGCGGCGGCAAGCCGTCGCTGCCATTGGCCCAGATGAACGCGGACGCGTGGGATCGAAGGACCTCGATCTGGGAGCGCAGACTCGCCATCGCCACGCGGTCGTCTTCGTGGTCCCACTGCTCCCATTTCTCCCACTGGTTGCAGCACATCCAGCCTGCCATGAGTGGAATGCCGAGCTCGTCGGCCTTCTCGACGAGGTGTTCGCTGGCGAGTTTTCCCTCGAGCCGTAACATGTTCAGACCCAGATCCATTGCGTACTGCAGGATTGCGGTCTCCCGGTCGGGGTCGTAGCGGTAGAGCAGATCGGGCGTGTACGCCGCGCCGCGAATCGGAAAGTGCTCACCGTTGACGTCAAGATAGAAGTCTCCGCCGTCGCCGGAGAAGCCTTCGTCGCGATGCTGCGCGACGGTACGGATACCGAATCGAAGATCTTTGCTGTCGCTGGGCCGGTTGTCGACCCGGAACTCCAGCCGCAGATCGTGCAGAGTCGGCCGACCCATGGTGTACGGCCACCAGAGATCCGGACGCTGAACATTCAGTTGCCCGAATTCGTCTGGGGTCAATGTGATTTCGCGATCCTCGCCGGGCCCGAGGGTGACCGCCTGCTCCACGTGAATCGTGGATTTGTCCGGGCGGGTGATCGTGGCGCGCAGAACTCCGCGTGCCCGGCCGGCGGAGTAGTTGTGCACACCGGCCCTGATCGTCAACCGCGCACTGTCGGTGCGGGGTAACGGAAGTTCCGAACCGACGGCCGCAGTACCGATTCCGACGGTTCCCAGCGATTTCAGGTACACCGGCTTCCAGATACCGGCATTACGGTCGGCCACAAACGACGTTCCGCGCCGGTCCGGATCGTTGTTGGGCGACGGCAGACCAAGGTAATCCCAGTTGATCCAGTCGTTCCAGCTGTCGGCCAGCTCCACACCGTCCACATCTTGAAGCGCGCGCTCGGGCGTCACCTTCACTGCCAGAACGTTTGACTGCCCGGGACGGATCCACCGCGTCACGTCCAATTCGTGGGTCACGTACATACCGACTATGTGCGTGCAGTCGGCCACCAGGTGTCCGTTCAGCCAGATTTCGCCGCGGTAATTGATGCCGGGAAAAGCCAATACATAGGTCGTCCGGCCTGCTGGAGCGGTGAACTCGGTGCGGTACCACCAATCCTGTCGATAGAGATCCTGCGGGACGTGATCTCGAAGATTCTTGCCTACGTAGAGGTCCCGGTAGACACCGTTTTCCCGGAGTATCTCCAGCACCGTGGCCGGCATGCGGGCGACTTTGTACCATGCGGTGGCGTCATAGCCGGTCACCGACAGGGCGTCGCCGTTGAGCGAGGTCGTGGTCGCGGGAGACAGCGTCCAATTGTTCGACAGCTCAAGGCGGTCCGGTGCAGCGGACAGAGCATGGGTGGCGACTGGCGAATACGCTGCCGCACATAACGACAGCGAAGACATCGCCAGCACGATGAAGATCTTGACGGCGACCTTCATTTCCCGGCTCCTCGACACGTGTGTTCGGCTCATCATGCCGTCGACCGTCAGCTGACGCCAACAGAGCGGGGCGCCGGCAGACGTCGACGAAAGTTATATTGCTGGTTCAGCACGTCTTCTGATTCTGATCAAGGAGCAGTAACCATGGGGGATTCAACGATCGACGGCATCGGCAAAAGACGTAGGAGTCCTGCTGCGGGCCTGCTTGGGGTAGTTGTCGTCATCGCCGCATGCCTCTTGGGCGTTGGCCTCTCGGCCGCTGGGACCTCATCATGGACGGCTCTTGCCGACCCGGGTTTCCACCCGCCCGACAACTGCGGATCCCCGAACGACAGCGGACCCAGACTCGAACTCTGGAAGTCCGTCAAAGACCACTATCCCCCGCCGGCCAACCCGGCGCCCAACATTTTCGTCAATGATTCCTGGGCACTCAAGGACGGCGGACAGGGCAAACACGACCTCCTGGCGATACCGAGGGCCCGCGTCACCGGAGTCGAATGCCCGGAGATCTGGGGCCCGAAGGCGTTCAACCTCTGGAAGCCCGCCTGGGACGAGGCGGTCAAGAGGTTCCAGGGTGTCGACATCATGTTGGGAATCAATTCTTTCCACGGCCGCAAGCAGGATCAGTTGCACATCCATCTCACGGGCTTTCAGCACCAGGCCAGGAACGACTTGAACGGCCTCAAGGGGATCCCGACGGATCTGTCGAAGTGGAACACCAGTCTGTATGTCGTGATGGGCAATGTTTACCGCATCGTGCGAGTCAACGACCTCGACACGAACGTCTTCAAATTGGTCAAGGACAACATCTCTCAAAACGACATGTTCCAGCAGTCCATAGCTGTCGTCTCCGCCGCACCCAACAAGGGCTTCTACATCCTCAGCACGCAGGGCAAACCCGATCCCGGGGAAGCCGAGCACAACCCTGAACTGCGGATCGGCAAGGACTTCGGCACCCAGGCAATCGACGGCCTCATCTGGCGGGGCTGACAACGTCGAACAGCTGGGGGCCGGTGTCCGAGGGGTTTCGGATCTCGGCCGCCGGACGCAATTACGCCTTGCCGTTGTTTCCGTTGTTGCCGAGTAACAGTCCGCCGGTGCCGCCGGTGCCGGCTGTACCGCCGGCCTTGCCGGCGTTGCCGCCGTTGCCGCCGTCGCCGACGAGCTGAGCGTTGCCGCCGTTTCCGCCTTTGCCGGCGGTGGTGGCACCGAATCCGCCGGCCCCGCCGTCACCGCCGTTTCCGGTGATCCCGGCCTTGCCGCCGGTGCCGCCGGCACCGCCCGTGCCGTTGCCGTTGGCGTTGGCGCCGGAGCCGCCGGCCCCGCCCGCGCCTCCCGAGCCGGCGAGCAGGCCGGCGCTGCCGCCGGCACCGCCGGCGCCGCCCTGTTGCGTGCCGCTACCGCCGGCACCGCCGTGTCCGCCGGAGCCGCCCGCGCCGCCGGAACCGAACAGGAGGCTGGCGTTGCCGCCGGCTCCGCCGGCCCCGCCGGTCAGGGTGCCGGCCCCACCGGAGCCGCCCGCGCCGCCGGTACCGAAGGACAGTGCGCCGGCGTTGCCCCCGGCTCCCCCGGCCCCGCCGTTGTTGCCCCCGGAACCACCGGCACCCCCGGTGCCGCCGGCGCCGAACAGCCCTCCCGTTCCACCGGCCCCGCCGTTGCCGCTGAGACCGCCGGAGCCGCCGGTTCCGCCGTCGCCGAATACCAGGCCCGTCCCACCGGCCCCACCCGCGGCGCCGGGCCCGCCGGCTCCACCGACTCCACCGTTGGCGAACAGGCCGCCGGTACCGCCGGCCCCGCCCACCCCGGTAGGCCCGGCTCCCGCACCGTGCCCGCCGGTGCCGGCGGCGCCGGACAGGAAGCCGGCGTTGCCGCCGCGCCCACCTGCCCCGCCCTTGCCGGCATTGATGGCCTGCCCGCCGTCACCGCCGGTGCCGCCCACCCCGTTGAGCAGGGCTGAGCCGCCCGCCCCGCCGGCACCACCAATTCCGCCGGCCCCGTTGGCGATGCCGCCTGCGCCACCAGTACCGCCGTTGCCGAACAACACGCCGCCGGCGCCACCGGCCCCACCCGCGCCACCGGCCCCGCCGGCGGCCGTGTTGGTCGTGCCGTGCGCGCCGTTGCCGCCGTTGCCGAACAACCAGCCGCCGTCCCCGCCGGCTGCACCGGTGCCGGGAGTTCCGTTGGCGCCGTTGCCGATCAGCGGTCGCCCGGTCAGCGCCTGGACGGGCTGATTGACGATGTTGAGCACGTCCTGCTGCAGGACGTGAATCGGGTTGGCGCTCAGGGGCGCGTTGAAGCCGTCTGCGCCGAGCAACACGCCGCTGATGCCACCGAGGCCGGCCTTGCCCCCGGTCACCCCACCGGTCCCGCCGCTACCGGCGTTGCCACCGTTGCCGATCAACACACCGTTGCCGCCGGCCCCACCGTTGCCGCCGGTGGTCACACCGGCACCGCCGTTACCGCCGTTGCCGCCGTTGCCGAACACTGCGGACTTGCCGCCGGCGCCGCCGGTACCGCCGGTGGTGACGGCAGCCCCGCCGCTACCGCCGGTTCCGCCCGAGCCGAGGAGCTGTCCGGCGTTGCCGCCGGCGCCGCCGGTGCCACCGGTGGTGCGGCCCAGGCCGCCGGCCCCACCGGCCCCCCCGTTGCCGGTGAGCAGGCCGGCGTTTCCGCCGGCACCGCCCGCGCCGCCCGCGGTCTGGCCGTTGTTGAGGCCTTCCCCGCCGGCCCCACCGGCGCCGCCATCGCCGAAGCTGAACATGCCGGCGTTGCCGCCCGATCCTCCGGCCCCGCCAGTGCTGCCCAGGCTCGAACCGCCGCTACCGCCGGTTCCGCCGGCGCCGAACGTCCCGCCGGCACCGCCGGCGCCACCTGCCCCGCCGGTGGTACCGGCCGTGGTGGACGTGCCGGTTCCGCCGGCTCCACCCGTGCCGCCGGTGCCGAACGTCCCCCCGTCGCCGCCGGACCCGCCCGCACCGCCCGAGGCGCCGGCCCCGCCGGACCCTCCGACGCCGCCGTCGGTGAACAGCCCACCGGTTCCACCGGCGCCACCGGCCCCGCCGGTGGCGTTGCCGAAGGTGAATCCGCCCGCGCCACCGTTACCCGCAGCGCCGAAGAGCAGTCCGGCATTGCCGCCGCGGCCGCCGGCCCCGCCCGCAGCGCCGCCGCCGTCTGTGGAGGCGCCTCCGACACCGCCGGAACCACCAGACCCGATCAGCATCGCGTTGCCGCCGGCTCCGGCGGCCCCACCGGCCTTGCCGGCCGTTGTGGCGATACCACCTGCGCCACCGGCTCCGCCACTGCCGAACAGACCCGCGGCACCCCCGGCACCGCCTTTACCACCGTCTGCGCCCGCGGTCGACGTTCCCGACCCGCCGGCCCCGCCGTTGCCGATCAACCATCCCCCCGCGCCACCGTCTTGTCCCGTCCCCGCGGCCCCGTTGGCGCCATTGCCGATCAACGGGCGCCCGGTCTGTGCCACGAATTGAGCGTTCACCACGTCGAGCAGGCCCTGTAATGGTTGCGCCGCAGCGGATTCGGCCATCGCGTACGAGTTGGCGCTTCCGGTCAGTGCCTGCACGAACTGCTGTTGAAACGCCGCCGCCTGCGCGCTCGCGCTCTGATATCCCTGACCGAACGTCCCGAACAGTTCGGCAACGGCGACCGAGACCTCATCCCCGGCGGCAGCCAGCAGACCCGTCGTATGAGCCGCCGCGGCCGCGTTGGCCGACTGGATTGCCGAGCCGATGCCAGCCAGATCTGTTGCCGCCGTTCCTATTACATCCGGCAGCGCGATGACAAAGGACATGTCGACACCTTTCTGCGAGTCATGACCGAAGCGTCACGACGGGTGGTTTGATCGCCAGATCACGGATCTGGTGAGCTTTGTGAAAATGCGGCGCTACGGGCCCGCTCGATCGCCTCGAGCGGGCGGTTCAGGCGACTCTGTCGCGCGTCGTTGTCATCCTTTGCGCCTCTGCGGTTTTGACGTCTCCACCCAACCGGCCGCGCCCATGCTGGGATTCATACCTGGACGTTATTGGTCGAGGTAGGGGCGCGTCATGACCACAACTAGGCATCTTTCGGCCACCGGCAATAGTCAGATCTGACCAATCGGCCAGCGAATGGCCGCACGTGCGGTGAGCTGCCGTCGCACCTGCGGTACAAAGCACGAAGCACCACGGTGCGCCCAGGAACATGAGATGGCTCCAGATGCCAATTGTCCTGTTTCATGGGCTGATTGTTCGCCCGGGACGCGCGTTGGTTCATGGGGCAGATGCCTCAAACTCGGGCGGCGCTATGCGCGAGCGCCGGTCCAGTCCGGCACCGTTGTTCCGCAAGCCTTGCCCGGGCGGGTCAGCTCATTTCGCGCAGGGCGTCGAGGCGCTGGTTCACCCGCGCGAGCGCCTCGTCGAAAACCGCGACCTTCTCACCACGTCTCTCGTTGGCCGGCTGAGCGGCCCCTCGCGCACCTTCGGACTCCACCCGGGCCGCACCTTGACGCCGCAACAGGCTGAAGTTCTTCTCCCGCGCCGTCCTGAGCCGGCTCTGCAGATCTTTCAACTGCTTCTCATTCATGCGCTCCACGCTGTCCGCGTGGCTTTCGCCGATCAGCGAGGTCTCCTGCAGAGTCAGGTTCACATGGTGGTTGCTCACCGTAATGTCATAGCCCGCGCGGGCCGGGCCCGTACGACAAATGCGTGCGGCACCCCGAAACGTCACGGCCGAGCCATCTTTGGTTCACTCCACTGCATCTCCCACGCCGGCGGCGCGGCTCCGCCTCGTCGCACCGAGGCCGATGTCGTACCCCGTTGGGAGGATGGGGTTATGTCGGTGACTGCCTTGGCGGGCTCTTTTCAGAGGCCTGCGGTGAAGCGTGTGGATGTGTTGTTTGAGGAGTTGGCGGAGTTGGCGGGGCAGCGCAACGCGATTGATGGGCGGATTGTGGAGATCGTCGCGGAGTTGGATCGTGACGGGTTGTGTGGGATGACGGGGGCGCGGTCGGTGGCGGCGGTGGTGGCGTGGAAGTTGGGGTGTTCGCCGGCGAACGCGCAGACGGTTACGGCGGTGGCGCATCGGGTGGCGGAGTTTCCGCGGTGTGTGGCGGGTCTGCGGGAGGGGCGGTTGTCGCTGGATCAGGTGGGGGTGATCGCGGCGCGGGCTGGGGACGGCTCGGATGCCCATTATGAGCAGTTGGCTAGGCATGCCTCGGTCAATCAGCTGCGCACCGCGATCAAGTGTGAACCGCGGCCTAAGCCTGATCCGCGCCGGCAGCCGGCGATCGTCAAGACCGCCACCGAGGAGTCCACGTGCTGGCGGATCACGTTGCCGCACACCGAGGCGGCGACGTTTGAGGCGGCGCTGGGCGCGCATCGGGAGGCCCTGGTCGCCGAATGGAAGAGTGATCGCGCCGCACGCGGTGAGTCGGAGTCCGCACCGCCGATGCCGGACACGCTGGATGCGTTCTTGCGGCTGGTGGAGGCGGGTTGGGATGCCGAGGCTGCCGCGCGTCCGCACGCCGCGCACACGACGGTGGTGGTGCACGTCGATGTCGACAAGCCCGCGGGCGCGCTGCACCTGGGCCCGTTGTTGAGTGAGGGCCAGCGCCAGTACCTGAGCTGTGATGCCACCTGTGAGGTGTGGTTCGAGCGCGAGGGGCGGCCGATCGGGGCCGGGCGGACGACTCGCACGGTCAACCGGCGGTTGCGCCGCGCGTTGGAGCACCGCGACCGCTGTTGCGCGGTGCCCGGTTGCGGGGCGACCCGCGGCCTGCACGCCCATCACATCCGGCACTGGGAGAACGGCGGCCCCACCGAGCTGATCAATCTGATCCTGGTCTGCCCGTATCACCACCGGTTGCATCACCGCGGGGAGATCACCCTCTCCGGTGACGCCGAGCACCTGACCGTGACCGACCGCGACGGCGACATCCTGCGCCCCGGGTCCCTGGCCCGCCCACCCACTACCACCCCACCCGATGTCCCGCCCTACCGCGGGCCCAGCGGCGAACGCGCCCAATGGAAGTGGTACACCCCCTTCCAACCCCAACCACCACCCACACCCAACTGAGGTCTTCAAGCCCGCCGCGTACCGAGCTCGAAACTGATTAGGAGTCCGGTTCGGGCTGAGCATCCCTGCGATGGCGGATCACGAGACTGCGGGTCTTACTCGACCAGCGCTGCAACGGTTTCGGCGTCCGCAGCACTGGCGCCTCGATGGCGCCAAGGGCCCACACGTATTCACACGACGACAGCACCACCGTCACCGGCAACAGCGCCCTAGTTGAGGACGAACGAAAGCTGAGTCGGCGGCAGCGGGTTACCGAGGATCAGCACCGAACTCTGATTGTTCACGTCGTCGAAGGGGAAGCCGTAGGCGAGGTTGTTGATGCTGTTGGCGTGGAAGAACTGTGCCCAGTTGTTCCACTGCCCCCCTGTCGGATAGTAGGCGGCGACGTTGGCCCACTGATCCGGCGAAATCGCCACCCCGCGGTTGAACGCGGCGTTGAGTTCGGCGAGGAACGCCCCCTGTGCATCGGTGCCGACGAACGGGCCGTTGGAGGCGAAAACTTGCGCCGTGGTGGGCTTGACCATCGTGTAATTCGACGCTGTTCCGCCGTCCGGGGTAACGCTGTAGTGGAAAAGACCGCTGCCGTCGATGTTTCCCGTCACCGTGTAGCCAGGGCCGTCGTAAAAGAACTGATTGGTTTGATAATTCGACCAGAAGGTGTTGATCGGTTGGTCGAGCCAGGTGGCCAGTCCGCCGGGTGTGGCGGTCCGCGGGGCCAAAATCCGTAGCGGGTCCCCGGAGCCGTCGTTGAGGACCAACGCCTGGAATTCCGCCGGAACCGAGGCCGTGTATTGGGCGAACACCTGGTCTCGCGTCAGTGTGATGCCGCGGGTGCCGCTGAACCCGGTTGACTCCTGCCCCAGCGTGTAGGAGAACGGCAACCCGAACTGGTCCACCTGCGTGGTGTTACCCCCGAAGGCGACCGCGCCGTACTTGTAGGTCATCTCGTACCAGTCGTAGACCGTGTTGTAGTTCGGATCGGCAGGGTTCGCGGGGTCCAGACCCGCCCATCCCGAGTTGTCCGCGGCGATGCCGATGTAGAGCGGGTTCTTCATCGACACGAAGATCCGGCCGCCCTGGAATTCCGACGGAATGGCCAGGTTGCCTGTCTGGTCGAGGGTGAACGACATGTTGGCGTAATTCACCCCGTTGTAGGTGAGGTGACCAGGAGCGTTGGCGGCGCTGGAGTCGATGTGGTGGGCTATGCCGTTCTGGTCGACCCACGACCACTGGCCGGGCGTCGTCTGACCGAGCAGGGTCAGGTAGATCTCGCTGTTGCTCAACCCCGTGTTGTTGACAAACGGGCCGACCCGAAATCCGCCAGGAAGGCCGTTAGCCCCGTTCAGGCCCGCTTGACCGGGAGTTCCGAACAGTCCGCCCGCGCCTCCGGCGCCGCCGAGGCCGCCGGTGCCCCCGGGACCGCCGGCG
Organism: Mycobacterium sp. TY814; assembly: GCF_030755175.1. Classification (NCBI taxonomy): domain Bacteria; kingdom Bacillati; phylum Actinomycetota; class Actinomycetes; order Mycobacteriales; family Mycobacteriaceae; genus Mycobacterium; species Mycobacterium sp. TY814. The sequence continues at coordinate 752,830 of NZ_JAUFRY010000002.1, read as the reverse complement.
CCGAAGTTTCCTGCGGCGTCTGCGGGGCCTCCGATCCCACCGGTGCCGCCGACGCCGCCGGCACCACCCGTGCCGCCAGTGCCGAAGAACAGCCCGCCTTGACCACCGACGCCGCCCGCCCCGCCAGTGCCGCCGGCACCGCCCTGCTGACCCGCAACGGTGGTCGTGGTGCCGGTGGCCCCGACTCCGCCGGCGCCACCAGTGCCGCCCCGACCGAACAACCCCGCCGCACCCCCGGCGCCACCGGTTTTCCCGGCTGCCCCCGAACCGCCGTCGCCTCCGTTACCCCACAGCAGGCCGCCGGCCCCGCCCGCCTCGCCGGTGCCCGCGGCCCCGTTTCTGCCGTTGCCGATCAGCGGCCGCCCCAGCAACGCGTTGAAGGGCGCATTGATCACATCCAGGATGGTTTGCTCGATGGACTGCAACGACATCGCACTGGCGGCCTCGGCGGCGGCATACGCGCCGGCCCCCGAATTGAGGGCTTGCACGAACCGCAGTTGGAACGCGGCGACCTCCGCGCTGATCGCCTGGTAGGCCTGCGCCTGCTCGCCCAGCAGTGCCGCGATCCCCGCCGACACTTCATCTGCACCCGCAGCCAGCAGCCTCGTCGTCGGACCCGCCGCCACCGCGTTGGCATTTGTGACCGACGAGCCGATCAGCACCAAATCCGAAGCAGCAGTGACCACTATCTCCGGAACCGCAGTGACAAACGACATTCCACACCTCCAGCAACCCATTCGACGCGAAATCCTCGACCGAGATTTACCGGGCAATTGCCCCAAGGTCAACAGTGTCAAGCACATTGCGACGAATGCGTGACGGCGCCCGCCCGGGAAAGTCTCACCGGTCGCGGGTGGGATCTGCGGCTTTCCGCCGACGAATCAGAATTTTTGTCTAATAGTGAGATAGAAATACTGATTCTTCTCAGGTGCGCCGGGGGTTGCACGGGCTTTTGCTGTCGCGAATAAGCGACCAGCCAGGACGACACACCGCCGCGGACCGGCAAACGCATTACTCGTTCTCCGCGCGGCGTCTGCAGCGAAAGTCATTCGCGCAGAACAGGTCTCACCACCGTGATCATCCGCCCCGCGCCATTGCGGCCGATTATCGGCGGGGCAAAGCTTTCACCCGTTGTTGAGGAAGCCGGACAGTTGGGCGCCGAAGTTACCGAAGCCGGAGACGAATGCCTGCGTGGCCAGGTTGAGGGAACTGGTGTTGAACGCCCCCGACACGAAATTGCCGAGGTTTGCCCAGCCCGATTCCAGAGAGCCGAAGTTCTGCAGGCCCGAGATGTCGATGCCACCGGCGTTGAACAAGCCCGACGTTTGGGCGAAGCGGTTCGCGAAACCTGACACGGCCCCGGTGGCGGTGTTGAAGAAGCCGGATGCGCCACTGCCGGAATTGAAGAAGCCCGACGACGGGGTGGGACCGGTGTTGAAGAAGCCCGGGCCTGCCTGATAGCCCCCTCCGAGGGTGAAGGGGCCCAGCACACCGCTGCCGGCGAGATTGGTGATGTTCGTGAACAGGTAGTCGATCGGGGTTTGGGGCTGCACGGTGTTCAGGTTGAAGGTGACGGGCCCAATGTTGCTGTCGCTGTCCGTAATTCGGATGCCCAATACCGTACTGGCTTGGATGTGTATCGGAATTGAGTACGTGAACGCGCCGGCGGTAATGGCATCGACGACACCCGTGATGGGTATCTGGATGTTGAGCGGCACGTCGTAGTGGTAGGCGATTTCCGGGATCGTGTAGGAGAAGTTGAAGCCGAAGAGGCCCTGGTAGTCGCCCCGCCAGAGGAAGCCGTTGCTGTAGCTGCCGGAGATGAATGCGCCCGTGTCGACATTGCCGGAGTTGGCGATGCCCGTGTTGGAATTGCCGGTGTTGAGCCAGCCGGTGTTGTAGTCGCCGGCATTGAAGCCGCCGGTGTTGTAGCTGCCCGGGTTGAAGCTGCCCGTGTTGGTGTTGCCGGCGTTGTACAGGCCGGTGTTGTAGTCGCCCGCGTTGCCGATGCCGGTATTGACCAGCCCGGTGTTGAAGAAGCCGGTGTTGGTGCTGCCGGTGTTGCCGATGCCGGTATTGAAGCTCCCGGAGTTGCCGATTCCGAAGTTTCCGTTGCCCGAGTTGAAGAAGCCGACGTTGTTGGTGCCCGAGTTGAACAGACCGATGTTGCCGCTGCCCGAGTTCAGGCCGCCGAAGCCGAACCCGTTGTTGCCGGTGAGGCCGAAGCCGATGTTGCCGCTACCGGTGTTGCCGAAGCCGATGTTGCCGTCACCGAAGTTGCCGAAGCCGAAGTTGTTGCTGCCGGTGTTGCCGAAGCCGAAGTTCTGCAGGGCCGCCGTCAACCCCGGACCGGAGTTTCCGAATCCGATGTTCCCGCTGCCGATGTTGCCACTGCCGAAGTTGCCGCTGCCGACGTTGCCGCCGCCGAAGTTGTTTCCGCCGATGTTGCCGTTGCCCAGGTTGTAGCTGCCGACGTTGCCGCTACCGAGGTTGAAGTCGCCGAGGTTCGCGTTGCCGATGTTCAGCGAACCGAGATTGCCCAGGCCGAGGCTGAAGGTGGTCGTCCCGGTAGCGCCGTTCTGGAACAACCCGGCCAGATCGGCACCGACGTTGCTGAAGCCGGAGATGAAGGCCGGCACGTTCATTGGGCCCAATCCGGTGTTGAACGCACCCGAGATGCTGTTGCCCAGGTTGGCTATGCCGGATTGCAGCGACCCGTAGTTCTGGATGCCGGAGTTTCCGAGGATTCCGGTCGCGTAGTTCAGCAAGCCCGAGCTGGCGCCGCCGAAGTTGCCGAAGCCCGAGATGCTGCCGATGCCGGAGTTGAAGAATCCCGATGACGGAGCCGAGGTGAAGTTGAAGAAGCCCGGTGATGCCGGGATGTCGATGATCGGAATTCTGACGGGACCCACTCCCGCGTTGCCCACGATGGCGAGGACAGTCGAACCATCGACGGCGCCGACGTTGAGCGAGATCGTGTTGACCGGGGGTTGGCTGCCGAAGTCGATCGTGATGGGCGTTGTCGCAGGGGCATTGGCGCCGCCGCCGTGGACACTGATGGTGCCGATGGTGATGTTGAAGTCGGCGACGTCGAGGAAGCCTAAGACCTCGCCGGTGCCGCTGATGTAGATCTGCGGGATGTTGATGGCCGACATCGACACGCTGGTGATGGTGGCGGTGATCGGGATATTGATCGGTGCGCGAATGTCGAAGTTGACCGGGATTTCGTCGACCGTGATGGAGTAGCCGCCGGTCAGGACGCCCCGGTAGTCGCCCCGCCACAACAGGCCGTTGTTGTAGTTGCCGAAGTTGAAGAAGCCGGTGTCGACGTCGCCCGAGTTCCCCACCCCGGTGCTGTAGTCGCCGGTGTTGAACCAACCGGTGTTGTAGCTGCCCGGGTTGAAGCCTCCGGTGTTGGTGTCCCCAATGTTGTAGCTGCCGGTGTTGTAGCTGCCCGCGTTGGCGATGCCGGTGTTGACCAGCCCCGTGTTGAAGAGACCGGTGTTGGCGCTGCCGGTGTTGCCGATGCCGGTGTTGAAACTGCCCGAGTTGCCGATTCCGAAGTTTCCGTTGCCGGAGTTGAAGAATCCGACGTTGTTGGTGCCCGAGTTGAACAGGCCGATGTTGCCGCTGCCGGAGTTCAAGCTCCCGAAGCCGACCTGGTTATTGCCGCTGAGCCCGATACCGATGTTGCCGCTGCCGGTGTTGCCGAAGCCGATATTGCCGTCACCGAAGTTGCCGAAGCCGAAGTTGTTGCTGCCGGTGTTGCCGAACCCGATGTTATTCAGGGCCGCCGTCAACCCCGGGCCGCTGTTGCCGAACCCGAAGTTGAAGCTGCCGATGTTCCCACTGCCGAAGTTCTGGCTGCCGACGTTGCCGCTGCCGACGTTGAGACCGCCGATATTTCCGTTGCCCAGGTTGAAATCGCCGATGTTTCCGGCGCCGAGGCTGAATTGCCCGATGTCGGCCAGGCCCAGGTTCCAGGTTGACCCGCTCGGGCCGTTGCGGAACAAGCCCGCAAGGTCCGTGCCGGCGTTGTACAACCCCGACAAGTTGGCCGGCGTCGTGAACACGTTGGTGGCGGAGCTGGTGTTGAAGAAACCCGAGACGGTGTTGCCCAGGTTGGAGAAGCCCGTGACCAGCGTGCCGACATTGTTGACGCCCGAGCTTCCCAGGGCTTGGAAGTTGAACAGGCCGGATGTATTGGCACCGAGGTTTGCGAAGCCCGATACACCGCCGGCGCCGCTGTTGAAGAAGCCCGACGACGGTGTGGCGCTTGTGTTTCCGAAGCCCGGGGTCGCCGGGACGTGGATGAGCGGGATACGGATGGGTCCTGCGGTGCTGCGCACCGAGAGGTTGATCGCCGTTGAACCGTCCGGACTCCCGATGTTTCCGGTAATCGTGGGCAGGGTGCCCGTGATTGACGGGATCTGGATAGCGCTCACGTTGGCGTTGACGTTCGACCACAAGGGGCCCGAGAAAGTGAGGTTGATCGGTTCCAGACTGAATCCGTAAACCCGCAGGGTGCCGAGGTTGATGTCGAGAGGGATATTGAGCGGAATGCTGACGTCGAGGTTGAGGGCGGGGAATTCCGGAACGGTGATGGTGTAGTCGAAGCCGACCAAGCCCTGGTAGTCGTCCCGCCAGATGAAGCCGTTGTTGAAGCTGCCGGCGTTGAAGCCGCCGGTGTTGACGTTGCCCGAATTCCCCACGCCGGTGTTGAAGCTGCCGGTGTTGAAACTCCCGGTATTGTAGTTGCCCGGGTTGAAGCTGCCGGTGTTGGTGTGCCCGACGTTGTAGTTGCCGGTGTTGTAGCTGCCGGCGTTGGCGATGCCGGTGTTGACGCTGCCGGTGTTGAAGAAGCCGGTGTTTGAATCGCCCGTGTTGCCGAAGCCGGTGTTGTGGCTGCCGGAGTTGCCGATGCCGAAGTTGCCGCTGCCGGAGTTGAAGAAGCCGACGTTGTCGGTGCCCGAGTTGAACAGGCCGATGTTGCCGCTGCCCGAGTTCAAACTCCCGAAGCCGACCTGGTTAGTGCCGCTGAGCCCGATACCGATGTTGCCGCTGCCGGTGTTGCCGAAGCCGATATTGCCGTCGCCGAAGTTGCCGAAGCCGAAGTTGTTGCTGCCGGTGTTGCCGAACCCGATGTTGTTCAGGGCTGCCGTCAACCCCGGGCCGCTGTTGCCGAACCCGAAGTTGAAGCTGCCGATGTTCCCACTGCCGAAGTTCTGGCTGCCGATGTTGCCGCTGCCGACGTTGTTGTCGCCGAGGTTGCCGTTGCCCAGGTTGAAGTCGCCGATGTTTCCGCTGCCCACGTTCGACTGGCCGATATCGGCCAGGCCCAGGTTGAACAGCGACCCGTCCGCGGTGCTGCGCAGGAAGCCGGCGAGGTTGGTGCCGAGGTTGCCCACCCCGGAGAGGTTGGCGGGTGTCGTGAACGGGTTGGCGGCGGAGCTGGTGTTGAACAGACCCGAGACCGTGTTGCCCAGGTTCGAGACGCCCGATATCAGGTCGCCGAAGCCCTTGTAACCCGAGATTCCCGACGTGCCGGACGCAAGGTTGAAAAGGCCGGATGCGTTGGCGCCGATATTCATGAAGCCCGAAGAGGTGCCGTTTCCGGAGTTGAAGAAGCCCGACGACGGGTTGGTGGTGGAGTTTCCGAAGCCCGGAACCGGCTTGATGTTGACGCCAGTGAACGCGATCGGCAGCAGGCCACCATTGCCGGTGATATGGATCAACGGCCCAGTCGACCCCACGGGTGTGCCGATGTTGATACCGATAAAGGGCAGGCCGATCGTCAGGTTCGGGAACGTTATTGAGTCCAGGCCCAGGTTCGCGTCGCCCAGGATCGTGCTGGCATCGACCGTCAATGACGGAATGGTGAAGCTCGAGATCGTGATGGTGGGAAGGACGGCGCCGATCGGTACGGACAGGAAAACCGGTACGTCGAACTTCACCGGAATAGCCTTGTCAGGGATGATCGTGGTGGCGTTGAAGTCGATCAGACCCTGATAGTCGGCCCGCCAGCCGATGCCGTTGTTGTAGCTGCCGGTGTTGAAGGCGCCGGTGTTGACGTTGCCCGCGTTGCCCAGTCCGGTGTTGTAGTCGCCGGTGTTGTAGCTGCCGGTGTTGTAGTGACCCGGGTTGAAGTTGCCGGTGTTGGTGTTCCCGATGTTGTAACTGCCGGTGTTGTAGTTGCCCGCGTTGCCGATACCGGTGTTCACCAGCCCGGTGTTGAAAAGTCCGGTGTTGGTGCTGCCGGAGTTGCCGATGCCGGTGTTGAAGCTGCCGGAGTTGCCGATGCCATAGTTTCCGGTGCCCGAGTTGAAGAAGCCGACGTTGTCGGTGCCCGAGTTGAACAGGCCGACGTTGCCGCTGCCGGAGTTCAAGCTCCCGAACCCGGATTGGTTGTTGCCGCTGAGCCCGATGCCGATGTTGCCGCTGCCGGTGTTGCCGAAGCCGATGTTGCCGTCGCCGAAGTTGCCGAAGCCGAAGTTATTGCTGCCGGTGTTGCCGAACCCGATGTTGTTCAAGGCCGCCGTCAACCCCGGGCCACTGTTGCCGAACCCGAAGTTGAAGCTGCCGATGTTCCCGCTGCCGAAGTTCTGGCTGCCGACGTTGCCGCTGCCGACGTTGTAGTCGCCGAGGTTGCCGAGTCCGAAGTTGAAGTCGCCGACGTTTGCCAAGCCGAGGTTGAGCCCGCCGGCGTTTCCGAGGCCCAGGTTGAAGTTCGTGCTGCCGGCGATGGTGCCGTCGTACACGTTGCGGAACAGGCCCGCCAGGTTGCTGCCGGTGTTCGACAGGCCGGAGATGCGGGCCGCGGTCGCGAAGTCCAGCGTGCTCGTGTTGAACACACCCGACACGGTGTTGCCCAGGTTCTCGATGCCCGACTGCAGGGCGCCGTAATTCAAGAAGCCCGAATTTCCAAGAATCCCGGAAGAGACGTTCTGGAAACCAGAGTTGTTGGCGCCGAAGTTTCCAAAGCCAGAATTGCCGCCGATGCCGCCGTTGAAGAATCCCGAAGAGGGGCCGATGCTGGAATTGAAAAAGCCCGGGGCAAATGGTTGGTTGTAGATCGTCCAGTCGGCGGGGCCGATGCTGAACGTGGCAGGCACATTTAGTGCTGTCGTACCGTTCGGATTGCCTATGCTGACACTCAGCAGCGACAGGTTGAAGGTGATCGGCGGGATCGTCAGGGAATTGATAGTCCCCGAGACCAGGGTGATTCCGGAGAATAAACCGTACGTGATATCGAACGGGATGCTGTCAATGAAAATGCCGTTGTAGACGCCTTGTGTGATGGTCGCGTTGATGGGGATGTTGATCGGGACATTCACGTTGAGGTGCCCGGGCATCTCCGGAATGTGGATTGTGTAGTTCCCGCCCATCAGGCCTTGCTCATCGCCACGCCAGAGCATGCCGTTATTCATGCTGCCCGAGATGAAGGCACCGGTGTTGAAGTTGCCCGAGTTGACCAGGCCGGTGTTGAAGCTGCCGGCGTTGAAGAATCCGGTGTTGTGATTGCCCGGGTTGCCGATCCCGGTGTTGAAGCTGCCGATGTTGGAGTTACCGGTGTTGTAGGAACCCGCGTTGGCGAGCCCGGTGTTGACGAAGCCGCTGTTGAAAAGCCCCGTGTTGGTCTCACCGGTGTTGCCGAAGCCGGTGTTGTAGCTCCCGGAGTTGCCGATGCCGAAGTTGCCGGTGCCCGAGTTGAAAAAGCCGACATTGTTGGTGCCCGAATTGAAGAGGCCGATGTTGCCGCTGCCGGTGTTCCAGTCCCCGAATGCGAGCAGCCGATCGCCGTTGAGGCCGAAGCCGATGTTGCCGTTACCGGTGTTGCCGAAGCCGATGTTGCCGTTACCGGTGTTGCCGAAGCCGATATTGTCGCTGCCGGTGTTGCCGAACCCGATGTTGTGGATGGCCGCCGTTAACGAGGGCCCACTGTTGCCGAAGCCGATGTTGCCGAAACCGATGTTGCCGGCGCCGAGATTCGTGCTGCCGATGTTGCCGAAGCCGATATTCGCGCCGCCGATGTTTCCGCTGCCGAGATTTCCGCTGCCGAAGTTTCCATTCCCCAGGTTCAACTGACCGTTATCGCCCAGGCCCAGGTTGACGACCAGTCCGTAGGCGCTGTCGCGGACGGTGCCGGCCAAGTCAGTGCCGACGTTCGCCAACCCGGAGAGGTTGGCCGCCGTCGCCACATTGACCGAGCTCGTGTTGTAGATGCCGGAGACGGTGTTGCCGAAGTTCGCCAGGCCGGACGACAGCGCACCGACGTTCTGGATGCCGGACAGATTGGTACCGAGGTTGAAGAAACCGGACGCACGGCCGGGGCCGCCGTTGAAGAAACCTGACGACGGCAGCGTGGTCGCATTCCCGAATCCCGGCATCGGGTTGACCTTGAGCAGCTGAATGGTGCCGCCCTGGAAGGCGCCACTGATATTGATGGCTACGCTGGTATTCGGCCCGCCGATAGACAGTGTCAATAGGGGAAGTGCGATCGTGGAACTCGATATGTTGACGGGCCCCAGGGTTAACGTGAGCGGATCGGGCGGCGGCGAAAGGAAAGTTTGGAACATTTGCATGCCACCCGGCAGCGTGAACACGTCTCCGCCGAATTGCAGCACTTGGTTGACGGGGATGACTATCTGCTGATCGAACGCGACGCTGGGAATGGTGACCGCGAGGTCGATAGCGATCTGGCCCGAACCATCCCCCGAGGCGAGAATGCTGTTGTTGTAATTGCCTATGTTGAGGAAGCCCGTGTTGGTGTCGCCGGGGTTGAGGCCGCCGGTGTTGTAATCGCCGGGATTGAAGGCGCCGGTATTGATGTTGCCGACGTTGACGAAACCCGTGTTGTAGTTGCCCACATTGGCGATGCCGGTATTGGCGATACCGGAGTTGAACCAGCCCGTGTTGGAGCTGCCGGCATTGCCCCAACCGGTATTGCCGGTACCGGGATTGCCGATGCCCCAGTTGCCGGTGCCCGCGTTTCCGATCCCGACGTTTCCGGTGCCCGAGTTGAAGAAACCGATGTTGTTGGCGCCGGAGTTGAACAGGCCGAGGTTTCCACTGCCGGTATTCAGGGCCCCGAAGCCGACAAGGCCCGTGCCGCTCAACCCGATTCCGATGTTTCCGCTGCCGGTGTTGCCGAAACCGAAGTTGCCGATACCGTTGTTGCCGAACCCAGTGTTGTTACTGCCCAGGTTTGCCAGGCCGGTGTTGTAGTCGCCGAGGTTTCCCAGACCTCTGTTGAAGTCGCCCAGGTTTCCGTTGCCCAGGTTCTGGTTGCCGACGTTGCCGATGCCGGTATTCGACGCACCAGTGTTGCCGAACCCGATGTTGTCCAGGCCGAAGTTTCCGCCTCCCACGTTTCCGTTGGAGACGTTGCCGATGCCGATGTTGTCGTCGCCGACGTTGGCGAAGCCGATGTTCTTGACGCCGACGTTGGCCAGGCCGGTGTTGCTGGTCGGGTCCGACTCGCCGCCGAACAGGCCCGCGACGTTCGGGCCGGTGTTGTACAGACCCGACACAAAATTGGGCGTCGTGAGGTTTTCCGGATAGGCGCTGTTGAGAATGCCCGAGATGGTGTTGCCGGTGTTGAAGATCCCGGAGAGCCCCATGCCGGTGTTCAGCAGTCCCGAGAGGCCAAGGCTGCCTGACGACGAGTTGAAAAGGCCCGAAACGTTGCCTCCGGAGTTCAAAATGCCCGAAGCGCCGCCGTCGCCACTGTTGAAGAATCCCGACGAAGGCACGGTGGTGGAATTGCCGATGCCTGGGGACCCGTTGAACAGGCCCTGGTAGTCGCCCCGCCAGAACAGGCCGTTGCTGTAGTCGCCCGTGATCAGCGCGCCGGTGTCGAAGTTGCCGGAGTTCGCCACGCCGGTGTTGTAGTTGCCGCTGTTGAGCCAGCCGGTGTTGTAACTGCCGGTGTTCAGGCCGCCCGTGTTGCTGTTGCCCGAGTTGAAATTGCCTGTGTTGTAACTGCCCGAGTTGGCGAAGCCGGTGTTGGCTATGCCGGGATTGAAAAGGCCCGTGTTGGCCGTTCCGGAGTTTCCGAAACCGGTGTTGAAGATGCCGGAGTTGCCGAGACCGAAGTTTCCGTTCCCCGAGTTGAAGAAGCCGGTGTTGTTGGTGCCCGAGTTGAACAAGCCGCTGTTGCCCGTGCCGGAGTTCAGTCCGCCGAACCCGCTCATGCCGTTGCCGGTCAGCCCGATACCGACGTTGCCGTTGCCGGTGTTGGCGAATCCGATGTTGCCGTTCCCGGTGTTGCCCAGGCCGATGTTGTTGCTGCCGGTGTTGCCGAAGCCGATGTTGTGGATGGCCGCCGTGAGCGACGGTCCGCTGTTTCCGAAACCGATGTTGCCGAAACCGATGTTGCCCGGCCCGATGTTTCCGGAGCCGATGTTCCCGCTGCCCAGGTTGTAGTTGCCGATGTTGGCATTGCCGAGATTGCCGACGCCGAGGTTGGACAGGCCGACGTTGATGGTGAGCAGCAAGGAGGCGCCGTCGGCGGCGGCAGTTGCGCCCGCACCGGCCGCAGCTGTACCCATTCCGGCCGACACCGCGCCCGCAAGCTGAGCGCCGGCGGCGCTCGCCGCCGCGACAATGGCGCTCGAGGCGTTCGCCACGCCGCCCACCACGCCCGCCAGATTCGACAGCCTCAGGCTGAACGGCGTCAAGCCCGCGGCCACGGCGGAAGCGCCGGAATAGTAGCCGAACATCGCGGCCACATCCTGCGCCCACATTCCCTCGTACTGAGCCTCGATGGCCGCTATCGCCGGTGCGTTCAGCCCCAGCAGATTCGACCTCACCACCGACACCAGTTGAGCGCGGTTGGCAGCCACGACCATCGGGTGCACCGTCGCCGCCTGCGCCGCCTCGAACGCGGCCGCGACTATCCGGGCGTTGCCCGCCGCTTCGCCGGCCTGCGCCGCGGCCGATCTCAACCACCCCAGGTAAGGGACGGCGGCGCCCGCCATCGCCACCGCTGCCGCGCTCTGCCAGGCGGAATCCAGCAGCTCAGAGGTCACTGAGCCGAAAGAGGTTGCCGCCGAAGCCAATTCGGCAGCCAGTCCATCCCAGGCCGCCGCGGAGGCCAATATCGATCCAGACCCCGCGCCAAGGAACATCCGCGCCGAGTTGACCTCGGGTGCCAATACCGCAAAATCCATACGCTGTCCTTCGCGGGTAACCCCCACCGGGGTGGCGGTCAGTTTCTCATCAACCGGCGTATAACGGCACTTACCGTACGGCCCGACTTCGGTTTCAGGAGGATTTCACACACATTCGGCGCAAAATTTTCGGGAGCCGATTGAATTCATTGTCAGGCTTCGCTACTTTGCCCGACGGCGTGCGCAGACATTTGCGGCATTCGGGGTGAAAACCTCAACGGTGTGCCCGCCGTGGGCTACCGTGTTTGACTGCGCTGGTCGTTGCTGGTGGTTATCCGGGTTGTCCTGAGGTACGGCGAGGTCGCTGATGACTTTTATGGTGGTTTCACCCGAGCTGGTGGCGGCTGCGGCATCGGACGTGGCGGGTATCGGCTCGACGATCTCGGCGGCCAATGCGCTCGCGGCGCAGTCGACGACGGGGCTGGTCAGCGCGGCCGCCGACGAGGTGTCGCACGCGGTTGCCACCCTGTTTTCCGGACATGCGCTGGGCTATCAGGAATTGGCCGGGCAGGCCGCGGTGCTGCATCAGCAGTTCGTGCAGACGTTGACTGCCGGTGGGGCCGGGTATGCGCGCGCGGAGGCGCTCAATGTCGGCCCGTTGCAGCCGCTGCTAGACCTGATCAACGCACCTACCCAGCAGCTCTTGGGTCGTCCGCTGATCGGCAATGGAACCGACGGAGCGCCCGGTACCGGGCAGGCCGGCGGGCTGGGCGGGTTGTTATACGGCAACGGCGGCAACGGCGGATCGGGGGCGGCCGGGATGGCCGGCGGCGCCGGCGGAGACGCCGGTCTCATTGGCACCGGCGGCACCGGCGGTGCCGGCGGTGCCAGCGCCGCGGGTGGCGCCGGCGGGGCCGGGGGCTGGGCCTTTGGTTCTGGCGGTGCCGGCGGGGCCGGGGGCAACAGCGCGACCGCGGGAGGCGCCGGCGGGGCCGGCGGGGCCGGCGGGGCGGCCCCGCTGATCGGCTACGGCGGCGGCGGTGGAGCCGGCGGTACGGGCGGGCCCAATGGTGGTGCGGGCGGCAACGGCGGTGTGGGCGGCAACGGCGGGCAGTTCATCGGCGTGGGCGGCACAGGTGGTGCCGGCGGGATGGGTAACAGCGGGAATGCCGGCGCGGCCGGTGTGGACGGTGTGGGTGGTGGGGCGGGCGGCAGCGGCGGCGCAGGTGGCAACGCCGGAGTGCTGGGGGCCGGCGGTGTCGGTGGGCTCGGCGGTGCTGGTGGAGGCGGCGGCGCCGGTGGCGCCGGCAACACCGCACAGCTCGGCGGTGACGGCGGTGCCGGTGGCCAGGGCGGAGCCGGTGGTCAGTCTGGTCAAGGCCCGTTGATCGGGTTGTCCGGTGCCGGCGGTCAAGGCGGGGTCGGCGGTCAGGGCGGTATCGGCGGGGCGGGGGGCAACGACAGCGCCACTCTGCAGGCGGCCAATGGAGGTGACGGCGGCGCCGGCGGTGCCGGCGGCGTGGGTGGAGCGGCCGCCGGGATAGGTGCAGTGGCCGGCAACGGCGGTGCCGGTGGAGCTGGTGGGGCGGCCGGAAATGGCGGGGTCGCGCTGAGCAAGGCCCACAACGGTGGCAGCGGCGGTCGCGGCGGCGACGGTGGGGCCGCCGGGGTGGGCGGCAACGCCGCCGGTGGCGCGGTCAACGGCAACGGCGGGCTGGGCGGCAGCGCCGGAGCCGGCGGCGATGGTGGCCATGGTGCCGACGGCACCGGTCCCCAAGCCGGCGGCGCCGGTGGCAATGGTGGTGCCGGCGGCAATGCCGGCGCCGGTGGGGCGGCCGGCACCGGCGGCGTCAGCGGAACGGCGGGTGCGTACGGCAACGGTGGTCACGGCGGCAACGGCAGCTATGGCGGCAACGGCGGCGCCGGGGATCCCGGCGGGGCCGGGCTGGACGGCAAGGCCGGACCCGCCGGCGGAGCCGGCGGCAAGGGCGGCGCCGGCGGCGCCAGTGGGCCGGGTGGCATCAACGGCAGCGGCGGCGACGGCGGTGACGGCGGCGTGGGCGGCACCGGCGGCAACGGCGGCCCGGCCCTCGTTGCGGGGACCAAGGGCGGCAACGGCGGCATGGGCGGCACCGGTGGCAACGCCGGTACCGCCGGCGTCGCGGGGACCGGAGGCACCGGAGGTAGCGCCGGCGTATCCGGCGACGGCGGCAAGGGCGGACTCGGCGGCAACGGCGGCAACGGCGCCAACGGACCCGACGGCACCATCGGCAACATCAACGGCGGCACTGGTGGCGGCGGCGGGGACGGCGGCCAAGGCGGAACCGGCGGCAAGGCCAATGCCGGCGGCACCAACGGCGGCGGCGGCGACGGCGGCAACGGCGGCAAAGGCGGCAACGGCGGTCTGGGCCTCCCCGGGACGGCCAGTGTGGACGGCGGGGACGGCGGCAACGGCGGCAATGGCGGTGCCGCCGGGAAGGCCGGCGTCGCCGGTACGGGTTCCGGCGCCGCCGGAAACGTCGGCAAGGCGGGCATCGGCGGGGATGGCGGCAACGGAGCCAACGGCGGCATCGGCGGTAATGGAAACAACGGCGACAACAGCAGTGGCGGGGCCGGCGGCAACGGCACGAAAGGCGGCAGCGGCGGTCAGGGCGGCAATGGTGGCGCCAGCAACGGAGGAACCGGCGGCAGCGGCGGGGCCGGCGGCAACGGCGCCAACGGTGGCAAGGGCGGCCAAGGAGGCACCGGCGTTGACGGCGTGCGGCCGCCGCCGCCCAATGGCTCCGACGGTCCGCCTGGCGGCGACGGCGGCATCGGTGGCACGGGCGGTGTCGGCGGCAACGCCGGGGCGGGCGGGGCGGCCGGCGGCACCGGCGGCAGCGCGGGCAACGCGGGCGTAGCCGGCGCCGGCGGTGACGGCGGCAAGGGCGGCATCGGCGGAAAGGGCGCCGACGGGGCCGACGGAATCACTGGTGACGGCTATAACGGTGGTGCTGGCGGCGGCGGCGGCCAGGGCGGTGCCGGGGGTCTTGGCGGCAATGGCGTCGCCGGCGTCGGGGGCGGCGACGGCGGTAAGGGCGGCGACGGCGGCCTCGCCGGCAGGGGAGGCGCCGGCGGCACAGCAAGCCTCGGCGGTAACGGCGGCCCCGGCGGTACCGGCGGTGTCGGCGGCATCGGCGGCATCGGCGGTAACGGCGGCTACGGCGGCGGCAAGGGAGGCGCCGGCGGCAGCGGGGGTAATGGCAACACCGGCGGAACCGGCGGCGAAGGGGGTGCCCTCGGCCGGGATGGAGGGGCCGGCGGTAACGGCGGCGCCGGCGGCGACGCCGGGCACGGCGGACAGGGCAACGGCGCAGATGGCGGCAAGGGCGGCGTCGCCGGCAACGGTGGCACGGGCGGCACCGGCGGCCACGCTACCGACGTAGCCCTTTTCTCGTCGGGCTATAACGGCGGCAGAGGCGGCACTGGCGGTGCAGGCGGGAACGGCGGCTTCGGCGGCGGCGTGTCCGGTAAAGGTCTCGGCGGCGACGCCGGTGCCGGCGGCACCGGTGGTGCCGGCGGTACCGGAGGTCTCGGCGGCGACAGCCAACTTCTCAATAGCTACAACGGCAACGGGGGCGCGGGCGGCAATGGCGGGGTAGGCGGCAGCGGCGGTAGCGCTACCGCCAAGGGCGGCAGTGCTGCCGACGGCGGTGGCGGCGGCAGCGGCGGCAAGGGCGGGAACGGCAGCACGGTCTTCGATCCCGACTACTGGGGTCTCGGTGGTACGGGCGGGACCGGGGGCACCGGCGGAACCGGCGGCAACTCCTTCGACGGGGCCTTCGGCGACTTCGGAACCATCGGCGCCGCTGGCAGCGGCCCGACCAACGACGGCGACCCCCAACATCCCAGAAATTGGATAGGCGGCAGCGGCGGCGGCGGCGGCACTGGCGGTAGCGGTGCTACGTAGTCCCGGTGCCGTTGTAGGAGAAAGGACGGGCCTTCGAGTGGAAGCGTCGACTCGTGCTCGCGGCCGTGCGCGGTGTGTGCCTTTTCCTGTTGTTTCGGGGGGTTATTCGGGTTGCTCTGAGGGACGGCGAGGTCGCTGATGACTTTCATGGTGGTGTCACCGGAGCTGGTGGTGGCCGCGGCTTCGGACGTGGCGGGTATCGGTTCGACCATCTCGGCGGCCAATGCGGCCGCGGCACGGTCGACGACGGGACTGGTCACCGCGGCCGCCGACGAGGTGTCGCAAGCGATTGCGGCCATGTTCTCCAGGCACGCGCTGGGTTATCAGGAGCTGGCCGGGCAAGCCGCGGTGCTGCATGACCAGTTCGTCCAGACGTTGTCTGCCGGCGGAGCCGGGTATGCGCGCGCGGAAACCCTCAATGTCGGGCAGATGGTGCTCGATGTGATCAACGCCCCTACTCAGCAACTCCTGGGGCGTCCGCTGATCGGTGACGGCACTAATGGAGCCCCGGGCACTGGGCAGGCCGGCGGACTGGGTGGGTTGTTATACGGAAACGGTGGTAACGGCGGGTCGGGGGCGGCCGGTGCACCCGGCGGTGCCGGCGGGGCCGCAGGTCTGCTTGGTGCGGGCGGTGCTGGTGGTGCGGGGGGCGCTGGCGCGTCCGGCGGGGCCGGCGGGACCGGCGGATGGTTGTGGGGTGCGGGTGGGGCCGGCGGGGCCGGCGGCAACAGCACGACGGCGGGAGGCGCCGGCGGCGCCGGCGGTGCCGGCGGAGTTTCTCCGCTGATCGGTTACGGCGGTCAAGGTGGTGCCGGCGGTATGGGTGGGCCCAGTGGTGGTGCGGGCGGCAATGGCGGTGTGGGCGGCAACGGCGGACAGTTCATCGGCGTCGGCGGCACCGGTGGTGCCGGCGGCGCGGGCAGTGCCGGGACAGCCGGCGGGGCCGGTGTGAATGGTGTCAGCGGTGGCGCCGGTGGCCATGGCGGCGCCGGCGGCAACCCCGGTGTGGTGGGCATCGGCGGAGTCGGCGGGCTCGGTGGTGCCGGCGGGGCCGGCGGCGACGGCGGTGCCGGGGGCATTGCACAGGCCGGGGGTGCCGGAGGGGCCGGTGGCGCC
Organism: Mycobacterium sp. TY814; assembly: GCF_030755175.1. Lineage (NCBI taxonomy): Bacteria > Bacillati > Actinomycetota > Actinomycetes > Mycobacteriales > Mycobacteriaceae > Mycobacterium > Mycobacterium sp. TY814. The sequence continues at coordinate 736,654 of NZ_JAUFRY010000002.1, read as the reverse complement.
GGCGGGGCCGGAGGTCAGTCGGGTCAAGCGCCGCTGATCGGGCTGGGCGGCGATGGTGGTCACGGCGGGGCCGGCGGGCTCGGCGGCGTCGGTGGGGCCGGCGGCAACGACAGCGCCGTCTTGGCGGCGGCCAATGGCGGCGACGGCGGTGCCGGCGGTCAGGGCGGCCTTGGTGGGGCGGCCACCGGGCTCACTGCGGCCGCGGGCAACGGGGGTGCCGGTGGCGGAGGCGGGGCCGCCGGCAAAGGCGGGGCCTCGCTGAACAGCGCCCACAACGGTGGTAGCGGCGGCCGCGGCGGCGACGGTGGGGCCGCCGGGGTGGGCGGCAGCGGCAGTAATTTGGCGATCAACGGCAATGGCGGGTTTGGCGGCAGCGGCGCAGGCGGCGGCGATGGTGGTCATGGCGCCGACTCCACCAACACCCTGGCCGGTGGCGCCGGCGGCAACGGCGGTGCCGGCGGCAATGCCGGTGCCGGTGGCAACAGAGGCCTCGGCGGCATCGGCGGAACCACGGGTGGCTACGGCAGCGGCGGCAACGGCGGCAACGGCAGTTTCGGCGGCAATGGTGGCACCGCGGCTGCCGGCGGGGCCGGGATCGACGGCAACCCCGGGCCCGCGGGCGGGGCCGGTGGCAACGGAGGGGCTGGCGGCACCAGCGGGCCCGGTGGCGTCAACGGCAGCGGCGGAAACGGCGGCGACGGCGGTGTGGGTGGCACCGGCGGGACCGGCGGCACGGCCGTCCTTGCCAGCGCCAAGGGCGGCAACGGTGGCATCGGCGGGACCGGCGGCAACGCCGGCACCGCCGGCCTCGCCGGGACCGGAGGCGCTGGGGGCACCGCCGGCACATCCGGCGACGGCGGCAAAGGCGGGCTCGGCGGCAACGGCGGCGACGGCGCGGCTGGAAAAGACGGCGTGGCCATGGTCAACATCAATGGCGGCACCGGTGGCGGCGGCGGGAACGGCGGTCAAGGCGGATCCGGCGGCTCGGCCGGCGCCGGTGGCACCAACGGCAGCGGCGGCAACGGCGGCATCGGCGGACTCGGCGGCGGCGGCGGCAACGGCCTGTCAGACGCAGGGACTGAGGGCGGCAACGGCGGCAACGGCGGAAAGGGCGGCATCGGTGGCAGCGCCGGGAAAGCCGGCCTGGCCGGTACGGGTGCCGGCGCCGCAGGAACCGTCGGCAAGGCGGGCACCGGCGGCAACGGCGGCAACGGCGGCAACGCCGGATCCGCCGCCGACGGCGCCGACAACCTGCTCGCCGACAGCGGACCTGGAGGTGCTGGCGGTGCCGGCGGCAACGGTGGCCAAGGCGGCCAGGGCGGTGCCGGCTTCGACGGGACCGCCGGCAGCGGCGGTAATGGCGGCAACGGCGCCAATGGCGGCAACGGCGGCAGCGGCGGCAACGGACCCACGTACGGCACGGGCACCGGGGCCGGAGCTAACGGCGGAAACGGCGGCGACGGCGGAAACGGCGGTCCCGGCGGCAACGCGGGCCTAGGCGGAGAGGCCGGCAGCGTCACCGCCGGTGGGACTGCGGGCACTACGGGCCTGGCCGGCATCGCCGGCAACGGCGGCAATGGCGGCGACGCCGGCAACGCCGGAAATGGCGCAGACGGTAAAAACCCTTTGGGATTCTCCACGAACGGCACTGCCGGCGGTAACGGCGGCAACGGCGGCAAGGGCGGCAGCGGCGGAAACGGCGGCAACGGCTTCAACGGCGTCGGTGGCGGCAACGCCGGCAACGGGGGTGACGGCGGCAACGCTGGATTCGGTGGCACCGGCAGCGACCCCGGAATTGGCGGCACCGGCGGCTTCGGCGGCTTTGGCGGCAACGGCGGAAACGGGGGCAACGGCGGCACCGGCGGCGTCGGCGGGGGCAAGGGCGGAAACGCCGGCAGTGGCGGCAATGGCAACAACGGAGGGACCGGCGGCTCCGGCAGCGCCGCCGCCGGCCGAGACGGCGGTCCCGGTGGCAACGGTGGCACCGGCGGCAACGGCGGCACCGGGGGCGACGGTTACGGCGCAACAGCCGGCACCGGTGGCAAAGCCGGCAACGGAGGCGCAGGGGGCAGCGGCGGCGCCGGCGCCGATGACCTGTTGACGGACGGCTGGAACGGCGGTACGGGGGGTAAAGGCGGCGTCGGCGGTAACGGCGGCAGCGGAGGCAATGCGTTAAATGCCACGGGCACGGCCACCGCCCTCTCCGGCGGCGGCAACGCCGGCGGCGGCGGCAACGGCGGCGCAGGCGGCTCAGGCGGCGCAGGCGGCGAAAGCAATGTCACGAACGGGGGCAACGGCGGCGCCGCCGGTAATGGCGGGGGCGGCGGCAATGGTGGCAACGGCGGCCAAGGCGGCGGCAAGGGCGGAAACGCCGGTGACGGCGGTGACGGCGGCAGCGGCGGCAACGGCAACGGCAACAGCAGCCACGATGGCGGCGATGGCGGCACCGGTGGCAACGCCGGTAATGGCGGCAACGGCGGCAACGGCAACGGCGCCATCGCCGGCATCGGCGGCAACGCGGGCAATGGCGGCAGCGGCGGCAAAGGCGGCAACGCCGGGAGCTCCTCCTTGCCGGACGAATATCACGGCGGCAACGGCGCTGCCGGCGGCAACGGCGGCACCGGCGGCAATGGTGGCTTCGCCTTAGGGGTGCTCAACGGCGGCGGGGCGGGCGGCGCCGGCGGCGACGCCGGCGTCGGTGGCGGCGGCGGCAACGGCGGCACAGCCGGCACCTTATTCCACCCCGGCGGCAACGGCGGCACCGCCGGCGCGGGCGGCAACGGAGGCAACGGCGGCAACGGCGGCTTTGACGGCGGTGCAGGCGGCCAAGGAGGCCACGGCGCCGACGGCGGCGGCGGCGGCAACGGCGGCAACAGCAGCGCGACCGGCGGCAACGGCGGCAACGGTGGCGGCGGCGGAGCCGGCGGCAACGCCGGCAACGGCGGCACTGGCAACGGCGCTAAGGGTGGCAGCGGCGGCATCGCCGGCAACGGCGGCAACGGCGGCAACGGCAACAACGGCAACCCGAATATCGAGGGTTATGACGGTGGCGCCGGCGGCAGCGGCGGCAGCGGCGGCGCCGGCGGCAACGGCGGTAACGCTATCAATGGCGGCACCGCCGGCAATGCGACAGTCGGTGGGACCGGCGGGAACGGCGGCAAAGGCGGCAACGGCGGACCGAACATCGTTGTCAATACTTATAACGGCGACGGCGGAAACGGAGGCGCCGGTGGAAGCGGCGGAACCGGCGGCAAAGGCGGTGAAGACCAATTCTTCGGCACCTCCGGCGCCAAAGGCGGCAGTGGCGGCAGTGGCGGCGGCGGCGGCAACGGCAACAAATTCGGCGATCCCGACTACTGGGGCACCGGCGGCACCGGGGGCGGCGGAGGCACCGGCGGTAAAGGCGGCGCGAGCGGCAGCGGCACACCTGGCATTGGTGGCTTCCCGGGCGGCGGCGGCGGCGGCCCGACCGGCGGGAACCGGAACCCTGATGGCGGCAGCGGCGGCGGCGGCGGCGCCGGCGGCAACGGCGGCACCTAGGGCCGCGCGCCTTAAGGGCGCATACACCCGAGGGCAGGGCTGGCGGGACTACCCGGCCGCCAAACCCGGCCGTGGGGTTTGCTGGCACACCCACATACTGAACCCATACCGGCCGGTCGCTGGGCCGACGCGGGCCCGCGAGGCTTGACCTCGAATACACGCAAACGCATTAGCGGTCGAGCGGGAATTTCACGGTGGGGCGGTCGCAATTGGCGACGCCTCAGCCCCACTATTCCTGAGGCAGCGGAGTGCGTATTTCCATTTCGATCTGCCGGTCCGAGGATTTGGGTCGTTCATCGGCCGATAGCCATGTCATCCGCTGATACAGGATCGACGGACCGAGCCATCGCGTGACAAAGCGACGCAACGCGACTCCGTCGCGCTGCCGTTGTCCCGGATCGGTCAGGAGAGACTGAACGGTACGCAAGGTCATTTCGGCAAGCTCACCCAGCGCGGCGACGTCGAAGCCGTGCAGCGTCCAATCGACATCGAGGCGGTGAAAGACCGAGAGGCAGAAGGTGATCGCGGTGTCGGAAGTCAGCGAGGTGACGGCCTCGCCCTCGTGCCGTTCGGTCAACAGGCTCTCCAATTGTGGATCCCCACCGAGGTTTTCGACTCCGAACGATACGCATTCGACGACGGCGGTGACCGGATCGTTGATCCCGCGGAGGTGTTCTACGACCTGATCGAGGAATCCGTCGACCGCACGCATACCGCTGGCCATCAGCAGCGCATCCGCGTTGGGAAAGTAGCGGTACACCGTCTGCCGGGTGACCCCGAGTTTCCGGGCGACGTCGGCAAGCCGTATCGACGGTCCGTGCTCAGCGACCACCTCGTCTACCGCATCCAGGATGCGGGCGATCGCCTCCTCATCCGAGGCGGGCGTCGCTCCCGCCCAGCCGCGGCTACGCATCCGCGGTCACCAGCCGTTCGGCGTCGAACTCGATCGTCAGCGTCAACGGACCGGACATTCCCAGCAAGGACTTCCACGGGGCCGATCCGACGCGATGCGGTGCCGATAAGCGCCGGGTGAGGATGGTCAGTGCATCTGCCAGTTCCCGGCGCGCGAGGTTGGCGCCCAGGCAGTAGTGCGCACCGCCGCCGAAGGTCAGAATCGCGGGCAAGTCCTGTCGCGCGATGTCGAAGCGGTCAGCATCGGCGTAGATCGCTGGATCACGGTTGGCTGCAAAGGTATTCACGAGTACGAAGGTCCCGGCCGGGAATGTGTAGCCGGCGAATTCGACATCCTCGGTGGCGGCGCGCGGCGCCAGACAGACCGCCGGTGAATGCCGCATGCTTTCCTCGACCGCCTGCATCGCAAGCTCTGGTTGTTCACCCAACTTTGCCCATTGGTCCGGATGGTCACACAGCACCTGCACCGACGCGGCCAACTGGTTACGCGTGGTATCCGTGCCCGCCATCAAGAAGCCGGCGACCAGCATCCGCAGTTCGTCGAGATTGAGCCGTTCACCGTCGCTCTCGGCGCGTATGAGCTCGGAGAGCAGGTCATCGGTCAAAGTGTTCCGGCGGGCGGCGACCATGTCGTCGACATACGCGTCGAGTTCGCTCCACGCCCGCATGATCGCGGCTTCGTCGAAGTTGGCGTCGGTCTGGAAACTGAAGGCTTTGAACACTTCATCGGTCCATTCCGAGAAAAGCTGCCAATCCGCGCGGGGCGCACCGAGGAGCGCGCACATGATGGGCGTGGGATACGGCCGCGCGATGTCGGCCACGACGTCACAACGTCCGGCGTCGATCACGTGGTCGATCAGCCCATTCACCACCTCGTGGATCGTGTCCTGCAGACGCGCAGTCGCACGAGGCGTGAACGCTCGCGAAACGAGTTTGCGTAAGCGGGTGTGCGGTGGACCGTCGAGTCCCAGGAGGCTGCTCATCAATTTGTCGTACAGCGGCCCCGACGTGACACCCTGCGCCGCCAGCGTGATGCCCGGCGGCATGCGAAACCTACTGTCCCGCAGCATTTCCCGCGCCAGTTCGTAGGACAGTATTTCCGGGCCGATCGGCCCGATGGCGATGGGCGCACGCGATTGCGCGATCCGGACGTCCTCAACGATGTCCTGCGGAGTCGCGGTGAGGTTGTAGTCGAGCGTGGGCAGGTCGGCGTCGAAGACGTTGGGAGCGGTGCTGTTCACGGTCATCGATGTCTCCACTTTCTCGCGCCCAGACAGGCAAGTTACCGACATTTATGCCTGAAGCGTATGACCACTATGAGATGTGGTCAAGGTGCGCCAGAATAATGCCAGCTAGAAGCGCCACTCCCCTCAACTTGGTCATACGTAGTTTTATTTGACGTCTGATCTATCGTTGCGCGGACACCGCGGCGGTGGTGGTGGTAGGACTCTCCTGGCGACGCTGTTCGGACCGAATCGATGGTTCAACTCCGCTGCTTGGCGCTGGACGCAGTTCGCGAGACGGCTGAGTTGCCATCAGCTAGGGTGCATTTCAGGCTTAACAGCAAATCTGAAGGAGTCCGTGGATGCGGCGCCGTTCCCTCGTTGTCAGCGCGCTGATCGCGCTGTTGTTGTCTCTTTTGTTTCCGGCCACTGCCAGTGCGGACAAGCAGTGCCCGGAAGCTGGCACCGGCGAGCCTGCAGCGGAGAACTCGCAGCCTTTCCCCGTTCCCGACCCGTATTCGGGCAATCTGCTAGGTCCGGCCACGTTGCCCACCGGAGCGGTGAAGAAGCTGCTGGTCGACTACCAACGACTGGGAACACCCGCGCTGCAACCGAAAGCATTCCTCGACACGTACTACGACGCCAACAGGGGTTGGAAGTGGCCGACGAACTTCGGCTTCGACGGACCCGCCACGCCGTTCACGATGAAGAAGGGGCATCTGTTCGACCGGTTCGGGCAGCCCGATGAAGCAAACTTCCTTGCGAACGAAAAGCACACGCCGTTCGCCGCTCGGGCTTTGCCCCCGTCGTCCCTCAACACCTACAAGGGCTCTCCGGAAGCCAACTACCACGTCTACTGCGTCGTGAAGGACCTGACGGTGCAGTCCGGGAAGATCAAGGGATTCGCCGGGCAGCCGGGTGGCGGCATCCAATACTTCCTCGGCAACACCAGGGTGAAGGACCTCCTGGCGGCCGGCCAGCTCATCGAGGTGGCGCCAAAATACGGGCTCGAGGGAAACTAGCTACCTTAAACCGAGAAGCGTCGCAGAAGTGGGACTCGCTTCCGGGATGGGCACAAGGCCGCCAAATTGTCTGTGCAGCAGCACATTAGTCGCGGTGGCCGCTTGTCACGAGCCGTATGGCAGGGCCACGTAACTCACCCCGGCGCCGCCATCGACGATCGGGAAAATTCCCCGCGTTAGGCTCAAATGGCTGCGCCGCCAAGCCGGTGGCGTGCGAGCGTGCCGACGCTGAAGGTCGGCGCGGGGCGACCGTGAACGATTGCGGAGGGCACAACGATGTGCGGGATATTCGCTGCGATGACGCGCCGGGGTCTTCCGACTGAGCGGCGTGATGCCGCGCTCAAGCTCTTGGAGCATCGTGGGCCGGATGGCTCCGGCACCTGGACATCGCGGGACGGGCAATGGACGCTCGGACACACGCGGTTGTCGATCATCGGTCTGAACAACGGAAGTCAGCCGATGACGAGCCCTGACGGCTTGGTCCACCTCGTCGTCAACGGCGAGTTCTACGGCTACCGCGAAATCCGCGAGCAACTCCGGGCACGCGGCTATCGCTTCTCCTCTGACAGCGACAGCGAGATCGCGCTGCACCTCTACGCCGAGCGCGGGGTCCAGGCCGCGACACAACTGCGCGGCGAGTTCGCGGTGATCATTGCCGACGAACGCCAACGAGCGATGTACGCGATCCGCGATCGCTTCGGTGTCAAGCCGCTGTACTACGCGGCGGTGGACGGTGATGTCTATTTCGCGTCGGAGATCAAGGCGCTGTTGGCGCTCGGCGTGCCCGCCAAGTGGGATCTCGAGGGCGCTACTGGAGGGTTCGGACGATCCCACGAGAAGACCGAGTTCGCCGGCATCAGTACCGTGCCGCCGGGTTGCTATGCGATTGCGCGAGAGGGTGCTGTCCGCATTTACCCGTACTGGGATTGGGAGATACCGACTGCTGATCAGATGCGCGCGGACCCGCGAAATGAATCCGAGATCGTCGAAGAATTTCGCCAGTCTCTCCGGGATGCGGTGCGGCAGAGGCTGATTGCCGATGTGGAGGTCGCGTCGTATCTCAGCGGCGGCATCGACTCCTGCGCGGTCCTGGGGCTCGCTCAGCAGGAGACGAACCGGCCGATTCGCGCCTTCACTCTCACCTTCGAGAACCCGCTCTACGACGAGGCCCGCGTCGCCGAAGAACAGGCCAAACGGGTCGGCGCGACGTACCACCCCATACCGATTACCGGACGAGAGATCGCGGACTCATTCGCAGACGCGGTCTGGCATGCCGAAACTCAGATGTTCAACGGACATGGCGTAGCCAAATACCTACTCAGCCGTGCCGTCAGAGCCGCCGGCATCAAAGTGGTGTTCACCGGCGAGGGCGCCGACGAGATGCTGGGAGGGTATCCGTACTACCGGGTCGACGCGCTGAACCACGACGCGACACTGAGCGCCGACGAGAGATTGACACTCCTGGACGAGATGCTCGGCGCCAATGCCGCGACTCGCGCGCTGATGATGCCGAACCAAGTCAGCAGTCCCGAAATGCAGGCGGTCGAGCGCAGGCTCGGCTGGCTGCCGGCGACGCTCAATGTTGGTGCCGCGCAAACCAATAGCGTGGCACCACTGCTCCGCGACGACCTTCCACCATCGGTTCGGGCGTTTCAGCCGCTGATCGCCGCGCTGGATCGCCTGCCGATTGCGCAACGCGTCGCCGGTCGCGACCACCTGAACCAGATGCTGTACATCAACGCGAAAACGGTCCTGCCGAACTTCATTCTGAACTACCTCGCCGATCGGATGGAGATGGCCCACTCCATCGAAGGCCGGGTACCGTTCCTGGACCATCGCGTCGCCGAGGCCGCGGCGCGCGTGCCAGTCCATATGAAAGTCAAGGGGATTCGCGAGAAGCACGTCCTGCGCGAAGCGGCGAAAGACGTGCTGATACCGGAGGTTTACGACCGCCAGAAACATCCCTTCACCACGCCGCCGACCCGCGACCCGAGCGACCCGATGCTCGTCTTCTACCGGGACACCTTTGCTTCGCAAGCGGCGAAGGACCAGCCCATCTACGACATGAACAGGGTTTCCGCAGCGCTCGATCAATTGCTCGAGTCCCCAGACGATCAGCGCATCGCGGTGGAGGGCGGTCTGCAGCGTGTTGCGAGCGTGGTTGTGATGCAGCAGCTGTTTTCGATGAGCTGAGGTCGCCTGCGCCGTAAGGGCTTTGCCACCGAGGCGCCGGTCCCGATAGCGGCCACTACCTGATCTAGAGTTGGCTGGCCGTTCCCGCTTTGCCGGCTGAGCCGCCTCCCCCGGTACCGGGGAGACCGGCAAAACCCGCGGAGGCTTTGGCCAGAGTGGTCGCCTGGGCGTCGCCGCCGTCACCGCCGCTGCCGCCGCGCCCGGGGTTGCCAGTGCCGCCGTAACCGCCGTTGCCGCCGGTGGCGGTTCCGCTCCCCCAGTTCAATGCGTAAGCGGCGTCACCGCCATGACCACCTATCGGCCCGGTCCCGCCGGTACCGCCGGCTCCGCCGATGGCGTAGCCGCTGCCGCCGCCGGGGCCGTAGTTATATCCCATGAGTGAGCCGGGTCCCCCGTCACCGCCGGCGCCGCCTACGGTACTGCCGCTGCCGCCGACCCCGCCCTGGCCGCCGATGGCGTTTCCGGTTCCTCCGCCCGCCCTGATGAATGCACTGCCACCGTTGCCGCCGGCTCCACCGGCGCCTGCCGTGCCGGTGCCGCCGTGGCCGCCGTTACCGCCGGCGACGCTGGTGTTGTTGATACCGCTTGCTTCGGCGCCGACGCTGCCACCGTCGCCGCCGCGACCGCCGGTCGCTCCTACTCCCCCGTCACCGCCGAGGCCCCCGGTGCCACCGTAGATGGATCCGCTGCCGCCGTTGCCGCCACGGCCACCGTCGCCCATCTGGCCTGCGGCGCCATCCTGGCCGAACGGGGACAAGTGCGCCCCGCCTGCCCCGCCCATGCCGCCGGCACCACCATTGCCCCCGGTGCCGCCGGCAACGAACGCATTCGGAGCAGTGGCGCCGTAGCCGCCCCAGCCGCCGGCGCCGCCCGCTCCGCCCGCACCGCCGTTGCCTCCCAACAGCCCGCCGGTGCCGCCCGCCCCTCCCCGACCGCCGATCCCGCCAACGCCCCCGTTGCGCGTGACGGTGTCGACACCTTGAACCCCGGTCACCCCGGTTCCGCCGGCTCCGCCGCGGCCGCCGTCGCCGAACAGCCCCGCATCACCGCCCCGCCCGCCGGTTCCGCCACCGGCAACCCCCGAACCGCCGTTGCCGCCGTTGCCGAACAACAGCCCGCCCGGTCCGCCGTTCTGGCCGGTCCCGGCGGCGCCGTCGGCACCGTTGCCGATCAGCGGACGGCCCAGCAACGCGTTGGTGGGGGCATTGATCACGTTCAGCACGCCTTGCGTGAGGGCTTCCAGTGGGTTTGCGTTGGCCGCTTCGGCCGCGGCATAGGCGGCCCCCGCGCCCGTGATAGCCGCCGCGAACTGGTCCTGAAGCGCCCACATTCGGGCGCTGAGCGCCTGATACTCCTGCCCGTAGCCGGAAAACAGGGATGCGATCGCGGCCGAAACCTCGTCCGCGGCGGCGCTGAGGACGGTGCTCGTCGAGGCCGCCGCCTCCGCATGTGCGGTGCGCAGCATGGAGCCGATCCGCGCCATGTCCGTGGCCGCCGAGCTCACCGACTCCGGTACCGCAAATACATACGACATTTGCTGTCCCGCCTTCCGCGTCATCCGGCCATTTGGTCGCTCGAACCCGACCGTATTCAGGCATATCGCTGAGGGCTTGAGTAGTTGACTACGTAAGTTTGCGGGCGGGATCGACGTGTTGGCGCGACAACGACGGGTCCCTCGCAGGCGATAGCGCTGGTATGGGCGTCTGAAACGCCCTGGTTCTGCCGGAGACTCGGGCTATTGGATTTCGACCAGGGTTTGGTCGTTCCGTTGGGCATCGTAGAACGTGGCTTCGAACTCTATGGGTGGGATGTCGCCGAGGTAGCCGTGTAGGCGGCTGGTGTTGTGCCAATGCACCCACCCGAGGGTGGCCAATTCGACGTCTTCGACGGTCTTCCAAGGTCCGGTGCGAGCCGGCCCGTAGATCAGTTCGGACTTGTAGTAGCCATTGACCGTCTCGGCCAGGGCGTTGTCGAAACTGTCCCCGATCGAGCCGATGGACGGGACCGCGCCGATCTCGGCAAGACGTTCGCCATAGCGGATGGATGTGAATTGAGACCCGGCGTCGGAATGAGATATCAACCCCGGCAATAGCTTTCCGCGCGACCAGCGGGCCATCTCAATCGCATCGAGCACCACAACAGTGCGCATGTGAGAGGCCACCCGCCACCCCACGATCATCCGACTGAAGGCATCGACGATGAAGCACGCGTAGGCGACCCCGGCCCAGGTCGGCACGAAGGTCAGATCGCTGACCCACAACTGGTTCGGGGCCGCGGCAGCGAACTTACGTTGGACCAAGTCTGGATGGCGGCCTGCGGTCAGGTCGGGTTTGGTGGTCTTGACGCGTTTGCCGCGGCGCGTCCCGACTATGCCGGCGGCGCGCATGTGCCGGGCGACCTGGTCACGGCCCACGTCGTGGCCGGCTCGGCGGGCGGCTTTCCACAGCTTGCGGGCTCCATAGACGCGGTAGTTGTCCTCCCAGAGTTGGCGCAGCGCAGGGCCGAGCACGGTGTCTCGGCAGGCCCGCGCCGACGGTGGGCGAGTTTTAGCGTCGTAGTAGGTGCTCGGGGCCACCGACACCCCTGCGCTGCGCAGGACGGTGCAGATGGGCTCGACCCCGAACTCGCCGCGCTGGGCGTCGATGAAGGCCACTATTTCTTGTGTTGGCGGTCGAGCTCCGCCCCGAAGAAACTGGCCGCTCGCTTAAGGATTTCGTTGGCGCGCTTGAGTTCTCGGACTTCCTGCTCGAGTTCTTTGACTCGTTGCGCCTCGGCGGTGGAGACCCCGGGTGCATACCCGTCGTCGATATCGGCTTGACGCACCCAGGACCGGACCGACTCCACGCCGTAGCCCAGTTGGCGGGCTACCCGGTGCACCGTGCCGTGATCGGTGCCCAACTCAGCACGTAACGCACGCACCATCCGCACCGCGGCGGCCTTCTCCTCCGAGCTGTAGCGGCGGCTGGTCGGCTTCTTCCCCGATGACGATTCCATGGGCATACCTGCATCCTCGTTTCCAAGGTCAGGAGCCTCCGGGATTTCCAGGATGCTTCTATATCGTGTCAAGGGGCCGCCGGGACCGGATGTGCTGCGGCCAGGGTGCGGTAGAGCTGTCGGGTGATGTAGCGCTTGAGGGATCGCATGATCTCCTTGGTGGTGCGGCCCTGGGCGCGACGTCGGGCAACGTAGGCGCGGGTGGGGGCGTCGGTGCGCATCCGGACGATAGCTACGGTGGTCAGTGCGCGGTTGAGTCGCCGATCCCCGCCCCGATTGAGTCTGTGTCGCACAGTGTTTCCCGAAGATGCCGGTATCGGGCAGGTGCCTGCCAGCGCGGCGAACGCCGCTTCTGAGCGCACCCGACCGGGGTGTGACCACGCCGTAAGGACACACGCGGCGACTACCGAGCCGACACCGGGCAGCTCGCACAGCTCTGGAGCGACGTCGTCGACGACGGCAGTGAGTGCCTTGCGGTTGTCGACGAGCTCGCCGTCGAGGGCCACGATGCGCTTGGCTAACCGGACCGCTTCCTGACGGCAGGTGGCGATGACCGGATCTTCCTTGCGTTCGCGCCATGCAGCGATGACCTTGAAGTGACTGTGCAGCAGAGCTTTACGGACATCGACACCAAGGTCAACTGTGCGTAGTAGTGCAGTGAGGGCGTTGATCGCCCGAGTGCGCTCGGCGACCATCTGATCACGGGCGACCGTCAGGACGCGCAGCGCCACACGTGGCCCGTCAGCTCGGGGCCGCCGTAGCCGCGAGGTGTCGATGGCCAGAACCGAACGTGCGATGCGGACCGCGTCCATTACATCGGTCTTGCCGACACCGCGTCGCTGCGCGGCTGGCATCGCAGCTGGCTCAGCGACCAGCAATCCGCTGCCGGTGACCCGCTCAGCAAGCCCAGCCCCGTAGGAGCCGACACCCTCGATCACAACCAGCGCCGATTGCCCATCGATCCCGCGGGCGATCCAGCTCAAGGCACGGTCGAGACCTGCCGGGGAGTTCGGGAACACCGCCTGGTCGACGACTCCGCCGGCCGGGGCGTTGACCAGCGCTAACGAGTGGGTGGCGGCGTGGGTATCGACTCCGATGACAAACGCATACTCCTCTGCGACGATGGGCATGACGACGTGAGTTCCTTTCTGCAGACGGCGTCGTTGGCGGCGTCAGCCCGGGGAATGAAGCACTTCGAGGCAGGCCTGTAACGGGCCACGACTCGCGACAACGAGTCGGGCAGGCTTCTAATCAAGCCACCGAAGCAAGACCGGGCCGGCGCCGCCGCCCTCGGCCAGGCGGACAGATCCTGGGAAAAGCACCCCTCACGGAGGCCAGACGATTCACGAGTCACACCCAGCCAGGACGGCGACACCGATCCTGTCAGCCAGCACCGGGCCAGCCAATAAAAAGAATTACAGGCGATTCAGTCCGACCCAGCCATGGAGCTGAGACCGCCGAGATAATGCAATACCCCTTACGCCCCAAGACGCCCATTCAACAGTCTGTCGAGCGACCATGCGCTGCCATCGGCTTGCGCCACATCGCTGGCGATCGACCCGATTGAGGCGGTTCCGTTCGTTGGCGTAATGAACACTCGAATCGGTGTTTTCGCCACGCGTCGGGGATGAGCAGCCGCACTACAGTTCCCTAACAGGCTGATACCGATTGAGGCAGAGCAGTTTTGGACCGTCATATTGATGCACGATGTGCCCAGCAGAAGTTGTCGGCATACAGATGCGGGAAACGGTCCCGCACGTCCGTGCGAAAACAGGGGGAACCGTGAAGTCCATGAAATCCGTTGCGCTCAGCGCAGCTGCACTGGCCGTCGTTGGTGGTGGTGTCACCGGGCTGGCATACGACGCAGCGGGCATCGCGCCTTCGAATCTGCCTCAGGTGCAACTGGTCTCGACCGGCGCGCCGCTACCGCAGGATCCGCAGCCCGCGTCGGCACTGAACCTGCCGACCACTGACCAGTTGACCGGCATCCTCAATGACCTTTCCAATCCTGGCGTGTCATACCGGACCAAAGATGGCCTCGTCGAAGGCGGCATCGGGTCGGGTGAGGGCCATGAAATGGATCACGAGCTGAGAGTGGCATATCGCAACGGGCAGCTCCCGTTGTCGTTTGCCGTCTCCAACATCCAACAGAACGGTCCGGCTACGGTGATGTCCGACGTGGCCGTCTCAGGGCCAAAGCTGCCGGCACCGGTCACGAAGCCCCTCATGTTCGTCAATCAAAACGGTAACTGGGTGTTGTCGAGCCCATCGGCGACCATGCTGGTGCAGGCCGTCGCGGGGCACTGACTTCGCCTTTCGGCGCGGACGGCGCACAGCAGCGGAACGGCCGTTCTCGCGGAGGCGTCGAAGACACATACGCATCCGCTTCTCAGGCGATAGCAGACTGCGCCAGCCATTTCGCTAGATAAGGCGCGGTACGACTGTTTTCGGCGCGTGCCACCGTTCGTGGCGGGCCCGCCGCAATCACCCTGCCGCCATGGCTGCCGGCGCCGGGCCCCAGGTCGATCACCCAGTCGGCGCCCGCGACCATGCGCATGTCGTGTTCTGCCACTCCGCGATGCGCTGGCGACGTCGGCAAGGAACTCGAAGGCCTCATCGACCGTCATCGCGAGCACATCGGCGATCGTCCTGTCGCGATAGCGCACCTCGAGTGTCTCGTCGGAGTACCGTGCTCCACGACACGACGGACACGTGCCGTATGTGCCTGGCATAAACAACAATTCGACCGCTACGAACCCCTCCCCCTGACAGGTGGGACAGCGGCCGTCTGCCACGTTGAAGGAAAACTTGCCCGCGGTCCAACCGCTGCGACGCGCCGCGGCGGTCGCGGCGAACTCACGGCGGACGGCATCAAACAATCTGGTATCGGTCGCCAACGTCGAGCGCGGCGTCCGCCCGATCGGGCGCTGGTCGACCACCACCACTCGGTCGATCTCCTCGACACCGTCTGCCCTGACACCCACGCTCGCGTCGCGATCAAGATCGATGACCTCACTGCCGGCTTCGTCGTCGTCGGTTTCGGCGGACTCGGCCGCGCGTGCCGTTCCGAGATGGCTGTTCACGACGTCGCCGGGACCTTGACCACCAGCGTCGATTTACCTGAACCGGAGACTCCGGTGACGGCGGTGTACAGACCCAAGGGCAGATCGACGTCGAGGTCTCTCAAATTGTGGAAGGAGATACCGCGAAGTCGCAATCGCCCGGACTGAGTGCGGAACACGCGGCGTACAGCTGGGGCGACGAACCCGAGCGGCCGGGGCATCGTCTGGCTCACTACTGGCACGCCGACTTCCCTTCGCGTCCGGATGCCGGCTACGGGCGAACCACACCGGTGGCCAGTTTCCCGCCGACCGGCTACGACCTGTTCGACATGGCCGGCAACGTGTGGGAATGGACCACTGACTGGTATGCCGATTCACGCGCCGGCGAACCTTTCGAGGCTGACAGCGTCGATCCGGCCCAACCTCAGCTTCGGATACCGCGCAAGGCGGTCAAGGGCGGCTCGTTCCTGTGCGCTGACAGTTACTGCCGGCGTTACCGACCGGCCGCCCACAGACCGCAACCTATCGATACCGGCATGAGCCACATCGGCTTTCGCTGTATCGTGCGCCCACCATCGGCTGCGTGAGCGAAGCGCCTACTCATCAGCCCGCAGGGGCAATGTCGACCGGGATGCCGTTGAGCACGGCGGTGCCTGATAGCGGGTCGAGATGAGTGCCGTCGTTGAGTTGATTGACGTTGACACCGGGCTGGCTTGCCGCGAGCTTCTGCCCCGTGCCGCCGCGATCGTGTCCCCACCCATGCGGCAGCGAGACGACGCCCCGCCGCATGGCATCGGTCACCTCGACCGGAGCAATGAGTTCACCGCCCGGGCCCTTGATCACCGCAATATCGCTGAGCCCGAGGTCGGCGGCGTCGTCCGGATGGATCTGCAGGGTGCAGCGGTTGGTGCCGCCTGACAGCGCCGGCACGTTATGCATCCAGCTGTTGTTGGAGCGCAGATGGCGCCGGCCGATCAGCGTGAACGGGCCTTGGCGGAGGCCGACCGAGTCGCGCAGCCGCGCCACGTCGGCGATCAGCGGCTCGGGCGCGAGTTCGATTCGCGCCGTTTGGGTTCGGAGTACCTCGGGAAGCCGTGGTTGCAACGGACCTAAGTCGATGCCGTGCGGCGCGGCCTTGAGCCGTTCCAGAGTGAGCCCGTCGGGGTTGGCGCCGAAGGCATCGCCGTAGGGCCCGAGCCGGAGCATCATGTCCAGGCGTCGTTCGTAGCCGGGGCCGTGGGCAAGCATCGCGGTCAATTCGTCGACCGCGCGTCCGGCGACGGGTGAGTCCGCGTCGGCGACCTCCTTGGTCAACGTCGTCGCAATCACCTGATCGTCAACCAACGCGACGTCGCCGTCCGGTGCCAGGCCATAGAGAATCAGTGCGATGCGCGACAGGATCTCCGGCTCGTCGGGCCGTGCGTCCAGCGGCAGAGCGGGCGGTGAGTAGCGCACGTTATTGTGCACCGCAAGGTTGTTGAGCGCGAAGTCGAAGTGGGCGCTCTGCGCCGGCGGGGGCGGCGGCAGGATCACGTCGGCGTGACGGGTGGTCTCGTTGAGGTAGGGGTCGATGCTGAGCATGAAATCAACGCTGTCGAGCGCGCGGTCGAGCCGATCGCCGTCGGGCGCCGACAACACGGGGTTTCCGGCGATCGTGATCACCGCCTTGATCTGACCCTCCCCCGCGGTGTCGATCTCCTCGGCGAGCGCGGCGGCGGGAAGCTCCGACATCACCTCGGGGTGGCCCGAGACACGGCTGTGCCAGCGCCCGATTCGGAACCCTCGGCCCGGCTTCGGCGGGCGGGGTGTGGGCGCCGTCGCGCCGAGGGGGAACATCGCTCCGCCCGGTCGGTCGAGGTTTCCGGTCAGGATGTTGATTGCGTCTACCAACCAGCTGGCAATCGCACCGAATTCCACTGTGGAGGTACCCATTCGGCCATACACGGCCGCAGTCGGCGCCGCCGCTATCTCGCGGGCCAGCACGCGAATGTCATCAGCGGATATTCCGCAGTGCGAAGCGACAGCCTCCGGCGCGAATTCATCGGACAGTGCGCGGATTTCGTCGACGCCGTTGACGTGCTGCGCGATTCCGCCGAGGTCTTCTGCGACAAGGCCCTCTTCGAAAAGCGCGTGCACGATGGCGAACAGCAATACGGCGTCGGTGCCGGGTCGCGGTGCGAGGTGGCGGTCAGCCAGTTCGGCCGTCCGCGTGCGGGCGGGATCGATGACGACGAGCTTGCCCCCGCGTTTACGCAGCGCACGCAGCTTACCGGGGAAGTCGGGGGCGGTGGCCAAACTGCCGTTGGACACCAATGGATTGGCGCCGATGATGACCAGATAGTCGGTGCGATCGAGATCGGGCACCGTGAACGCGACCGGGCTGCCGAACATCAGGCCGAGCGCGACGTGCTTGGGCATCTGATCGAGCGTGCTCGCGCTGTACACCTGCCGGGTGCCAAGACCGCGAATGACCAACGGCGCGTACAGGCTACCCGCGACGGTGTGTGCGCTCGGATTACCGAAGTAGACGCCGACGGATGGGCCGCCGTGCTCGCGAATAACCTCACCCAGGCGGTCTGCGACGACCGCGTAGGCCTCCTCCCAGCTGGTTTCGGTCAGCACTCCCTCACGCCGGACGAGGGGCCCGGTCAACCGGTCGGGATCGTTATCGAGCTCGCCGAAGCTCGCGCCCTTCGGACAGATGAAACCCGCACTGAACACGTCATCACGGTCGCCGCGAGCACCGACCACCCTGCCGTCGACGATGGTCAATGTAAGGCCGCAGGTCGCCTCGCACAGCGGGCAGATCCGCAACGCTGTCCCGGTTTCTGCTGTCATGCCAGTTCCTTCCCAGGTCCATTTTGGGCACTCTGGTCCTTCATTTGCAGCAACGAACGCTCCGTTCGGGAACAGTCTCCTCGTCGCCGTTAATGGCCGTGCCCTCGGGTCCGGCGTAGCCCAGCATCATCCTGGCTGTTGTCAATGTGCTCGTCGGTTGGGCGACCTCCTGTGCTCGGCAGTCGGACACTCGTGCGCGCCACCCATCCAAGAAAAGTACGCAACTTCGCAGCACCTACCGCAGATCGGCCATCCATCGCTCACAGTGTCCGTTTTGCGGTGCTCGAGCTGTGAATGCACGTTCGTCACTGTTAAATCACTTGTACTGCAATAAATTTGAGCTAATTGAATCTTGCTCCTTGAACCCCACGCGCAGCCTTCCTTGCCGCGCATTGGCCGAACAAGGTTGCCGAACGGAGAAATGGCAAGTCGGGCCGCCTCACCCATCCGAAAGTCGTTGCGCCAAAGCCCACGCCATCCGCGCCAGGGCGCGGTAGCGGTCCCGAACCTCTGATGCGCCGGCCCGGGAGTCGGCCGCATTGCCATCGAGTCCGCGCCGCCACACGCCAGCGGTGATGGAGGCGAGGCGGAACATGGAGAACACGATGAAGGCGTCGAGCGACCGGGGTGGCTCCCGGTCCGCGTGCCGACAGTAGCTCGCCACGAAGGCTTGCTCATCGGGTATACCGGTGCCCGTGAGGTCCTGTCCCGCCACGCCTTTGGTGCCGCTGAATTCCGGCGAAAGATGGTAAGTCAGACAGGTATAGCCGAGGTCGGCCAACGGATGGCCGATGGTTGCCAGTTCCCAGTCCAAGACCGCAACAATCCGGGGCTCGCTCGGATGGATCAGGACATTACCCAAGCGGTAGTCGCCGTGCGCGATGCACGACGGCTCATCGTCGGATGGCAGGTGTTCTGGCAGCCATTGCGCCAGCATGTCCATCTCCGGCATGTCTTCCACCCGCGCGCCCTGCCACTGCCTCGTCCACAGCGCCACCTGACGCTGCAGGTACCCCTCCGGCCGGCCGAACCCCTCCAGTCCTGCTGCACGCCAGTCCACACCATGCAGCGCGGCAAGCACCCGAGCGAGGTCATCGTAGATCGCCGCACGCTGTGCCGGACTGCTGTTGGGTAACGCCGGGTCGTGAAAGATGCGCCCGGGAACGTAGTCCATGATGAAAAATGCTGTGCCAATGACGGATTCGTTGTTGCACAGCACGCGCATGCGGGGTACCGGCACATCGGTGTCGCGCAACGCCGACATCACGCGGTGTTCGCGTTGCACGTCATGCGCCCGCGGCAGCAACGTGCCCGGGGGCTTCTTGCGAAGGACGTACTCACCCTCGGCGGTGTGCAGGTGAAAGGTCGGGTTGCTCTGTCCGCCTTGGAACTGGCGAACGCTCAATGGACCGTCGAAGCCCGGCAGTTGGCCGCGCAGGTGCCGTGCGAGGGCGCCTTCATCAAAGCGGTGCGCCGGTAGCACCGGTACCAGTTCTGCAACACCGTCCATCGGTGCCACATTACGTGTGTGAGGCGGCTCCCGACGGGAGTCGTGTCAATGTGCCGCCGGTTCGATCGCACGACTACATCGGCGGCCGGCCGCATTCGACACGGCGGCCCGCACTGCGTTGTGGCAGTGCGTGATTGGTGCTGCCGCTAGTTGCCGACGCCGGTCAGGCCGGCAGCGGAGGCAAACGCACGTAGTTCACGCTCGATATCCGGACCCGCCGGCTGATACGCCACTTCGGTGACGCCCGAAGCACCCAACGCGGCGATCTTGCCCGGCATCTCGTCACGGGTCGCCGTCAAAGCCATCGAGCTCGCCATCGGGACCAGCTCCGCGACGTGAGGTGCGTCCCGAGGGTTCGCCTCGACGAGATGACCGGCGTGGATCGCGAGATGCCGTTCGTGTTGGGGCACAGCCTCAATCGCTGCGCGCCAGCCACGTCCACCAGGCAACGAGTCGACGGCCGCTGCGCCGCCCCGTTCGTACATCGCGTGGTAGAGCACCACAGCGGCCGGGCCGGCGGCAGCGACCACCCGCGGCGACGTCAACTCCTCACCGTCGTCTAGGACGGTGCCGAACGCCAGCAACGCGCGCCAGTCGGCCGCCTTCACGGCCTCCGGCTGAGGGACGGCCGCGGAAAAAACGCCGTCGCCCAGCTCGGCCGCCACCGCCAACCCCTTGGGACCGTCCGCACCGATCAGAATGGGCACAGCCAGCGGCCGCGGCGCGCCGAAGCCGGGAAGCTGCAGCATCCGGATCGTGGCACCGTCCCACTCGGCCGGCTCGCCTGCCAGTAGCGCCTTGAGACAGCGGACGTACTCGGCTACGCGCCGCCACGGCATCGGTCGCTGCCCCAGCGTGAAGCGCCCCGTGAACCCCGAGCCGATCGCGACGGCCACACGATTGGGTGCCTGATCCGCGAGCTCGGCGATCGCGGCGGCATTGACCATCGGATGTCGCAGGCTGGGGACAAGCACCCCGGGACCGAGGCCGATGCGAGTCGTGCGCTCGGCGCACCGGCTCAGCACCATCCACACGTCAGGGTAGAGCGCCGGCGAGTCGTAGAGCCATGCACGTTTGTAGCCCAGCTCTTCAGCAAGCTGGACGTGTTGGGGAGTGGTCGACGACGTCGCAAACGCGCAGGAGATCTCCACGAGAGCTGACGGTACTCGCCACGCCACTGATCCCGGATGTCACCGTCAGCCAGCGCCATACCTGATTTGAGTGGGGGCTGTAATGCGTTGCGCCTACGCCGCCACCTCGAGGCGCGTGAGCCCGCGCAGTACCGGATTCGTCCGGTACACCGGCAGGTCATCCACGAGCGAGAGCCCCGGGAACCGCTTCGTCAGTGCGTCGAAGGCGAGCCGCGCCTCGAGCCGCGCGAGCGGGGCACCGAGGCAGAAGTGCGTGCCGAACCCGAACGCGAGGTGTGGGTTTGGGGCGCGCGCGAGGTCGAGCTGATCTGGGTCCTTGAACATGTCGGGGTCGTGGTTTGCCGAGCCGATGTTCACCAGCACGAGCGAGCCCTCCGGGATGACCTGGTCGTCGATCTCGACGTCTTCAAGCGCGACGCGCACCGTCGCCTGCACGGGCCCGTCGTAGCGGAGCAGCTCTTCGATTGCGGTCGGGAGCAGCGCGGGCTCCTCGCACAGCCGCTTCCACTGATCGGGCTCGCGCAACAGGGCGAGCGTGCCGTTGCCGATCAAGTTCGTTGTTGTCTCATGGCCGGCGAGCAGCAGCAGGTTGCCGGTCGCGAGCAGCTCTGCATCGGTGAGCGCGTCGCGCTCCTCCTGGGCCGCGATCATCGCGCTGATCAGGTCCTCGCGCGGGGCGCGGCGGCGGGCAGCGATGACATCGGCGAGGTAGTCGAATACCTGGCGCGCCGCCGCCGCGCTGGTCGCGCGTGCCTCGGCGCTGGGTGATCCGAAGCCGTTGATCATCGCGCTCGACCACTGACGGAACTGACGGTGGTCCTCCGCCGGGACGCCGAGCAGCTCAGCGATCACGATGGCCGGGAGCGGCTCGGCGACGTCGTGAATCAGGTCGAAGGTGCCTTTCGCCTGCGCCTCGTCGGCGAGTTCGCCGACGATCGCCTCAATGTGGCCGCGCAGCGCGGCGACGCGCTTGGGCGTGAAGGCCTTGTTGACGAGCTTGCGGACGCGCGTGTGGTCTGGCGGGTCCATGACCAGCATCGAGCGCATGCCCGTGGCGCTCCGGCGCAGAAACTCCGGCATCCGGTCGAGGTTGTCGCGCACGAGCGGCGCGCGCAGGCGCTCGACCGAGAAACGCGGGTCGCGCAACACCGAGTGGACGTCGCGGTAGCGCGTCAGCATCCACACGCCGGGGCCGGCGTAGTTCGGGACCGGCACCTCGAGCACGGGCCGTACGGTGCGGATCAGGGAGTAAACCGGGTAGGGGTTCTCGAGCGAGCCGGCGCTACGCAGCGGCAGGAACAGGTCGAAGTCAGCGGAGCCGTCAGGAGAAGGAGGGGGTGACGACCGTTCCCGAGAAGGCGCCGAGCGCTGCCAGACACGAGACGTCATGGCGGGGTCCTCTGGGCGAGCACGTGTTGAGAATGACCGACTGACCGGCAACAATAACACCGTGTTCACGATCGCCTCAAGCGCGCGCGTAGCGCCTCTCCTATCGGTACATCGATAGCAAAGGCGCGCTGCGGCTTCGTGATCCGGCACTTCCGAATCGTCCGAGTCCTGCGCTTGGCGCTTGCGGTCGTGCACATCCTGCCCCGCTACCTGCTGCTGCTGGCGCGCGATCGCACCGGGCTGTGGCCGACCAACGACGCCGACTGGCAGCGCGCGCACGGCGCAGCGGCCCGCGAGATCAAGCGCGTCGCGCTCTCGCTGGCCGGAGCCTTCACCAAGGCCGCCCAGATCCAGGGCGCACGGGCCGACTTCTTCCCGGCGCCCTTCATCGAGGAACTGAGCCAGTTTCACGACGCAGTGCCGCCGCGCCCCTTCGAGTCGCTGCGGCCGCTCGTCGAGCGCGACCTCGGCCGCCCTCTTGATGAGGTCTTCGCGACGATCGACCGCCGGGCCCTCGCCGCCGCTTCGTTGGCGCAGGTGCACCGCGCGACGCTGCGCGACGGCAGCCAGGTCGTCCTGAAGATCCGCTATCCCGAGATCCCGAAGATCATTCCGCTCGACCTCGGCATGCTGCGCCGCGTCGTCAGGATCGTCATGCTCGTGCAGCGGCGCATCGACCTGCGAGCGCTCGTCACCGAGACGACGCGCTTCATCGAGTTTGAGCTCGACTTCCGGCGCGAGGTGCGCTCGACCGAGCGGCTCGCGATAAACCTCACTGACGTCCCCTTCGTGGTCGTCCCCCGCGTCCATCCAGAGCTGTGCGGCGACAACGTGATCGTGCTCGAGTATCTCCAAGGCATTCAGGTCGCGCGTACGAAAGAGCTTGTCGCAGCGGGCCACAAGCTCGCGGAGATCGCGCGCAAGATCGGCGCGCTCTACGGCAGCATGATCTTCGAACAAGGCTTCTTCCACGGCGATCCGCACCCCGGGAACCTACTGATCCTGCCCGACGCCCGGATCGGCCTTCTCGATTTCGGCTTGGCGAAGGAGCTGCCGCCGGGATTCGCGCGGCTTGTCGCGACGATGATGGTCTCTGCGATGATCGGCGACTCGCGATCCGCGTTGGCTGCGGCCGAGCAGCTTGGCTTCGACGTCGCGTCGATGAAACCCGAGAACCTGCGCACGCTGATGCTGATGATGATCGGCGACAGCGACACCGAGGCCGGCTTCTTCGAGATACTGGGCGAGACGAGCCTGCGCAAGATCCCGGAGGACTTCGCGCTCGTCGGGCGCACGCTGATCCTGCTGAACGGGCTCTCGCACCGGCTCGCGCCCGGACGTCGGCTGATCCAGGCCGAGTTGCTGAAGCACCTCGCCGCGGGGGTTGCCCGGACAGACGGCGACGAGCCGGTCCCAACGGCCAGCGCGGATAACTCGGCCCGCAAGCCCGCGTAGTCCTGAGGTTTGGCGGGGATAGCCGGGGCCACGACGTTCAGGGGTGCTGGTCGGGCAATGAAATGCCCAGTGGCGCAAGATAGTTCGAGATCCGCGCCGCGCTGGACGGTGCCGACCTACCGATAGCGCCAGACACCAACGTGACCGTCGACCCCTTTGAGAGCCGCCATCTCGCGCGCACCTACCGGGTTCAGTTCCGTTATCACCTCGGCCGCACCCGGCGCCTCGCGCACCTGGTCGGTGCAGACGATCTGGCGCGAGTCCGCGATCGCCTGGACGCGCGCCGCAATGTTCACTGTCTGGCCGCCACGCGGCCCGCGACCTCTGGGACCAGGCGGGTAAGCGCCCACGTCTGAGGTGGGGCGGGCGGGGCTCAAAGCCGCTTCTCACGGAATACAGGTCGCTTTCGGAGCCGCCGACCACCGAGCGACCTTGACGGTGTCATTGATCACGTTGAACTTCATCTTGCTGCCGCCGGGCTGCCACCGCGCCCAACGTTCGCGGGGCTGTCAACTTACGCGTGGATCCGTGAGGTTCAGTGCGGCGATTGAAGTAGTGGACTACCTAAGACACCTCCGTCGGATAGGGCAACGCTTGGGTCGTGCTGTTGCCGCCGAGCCACACGGAGGAAGACACCATGACCGCGAACCGCGGACAACCTCTGATGCGAGCCGATGGCTGGCGACGTTCGGGCACAGATGTCACCGAGCCGAAGGAACCGACATGTCGTTTGTGATTGTGGCGCCGGAGTTGATGACCACGGCCGCAGCGGATTTGGCCCGTATCGAGTCGGCGCTTCGGGCCGCACATACGGTGGCGGCAACCTCGACAACGCAGGTGCTGGCCGCTGCCGGCGACGAGGTGTCGGCGGCCGTCGCAGCGCTGTTTTCCGCCCACGGCCAGGAGTACCAGGCGCTCAAGGCGCAGGCGACCGCGTTCAGTGACGAATTTGTGCGGGCTCTGGCCACAAGTGCCGGCTCGTATGCCAGCGCGGAGGCCGCCGCCGCTTCACCGCTGCAGGCCGCGCAGGACGCGGTAATGGGCGCGATCAATGCACCCTTCCTGACGCTGACCGGGCGCCCACTGATCGGTGACGGTGCCAACGGACTGCCGGGTACCGGACAAGCCGGCGGGGCCGGCGGGTGGCTGATCGGCAACGGCGGCAACGGTGGGTCGGGCAAGCCAGGCACGGGCAACGGGGCCGGCGGTAGCGGCGGGGCCGGCGGCGCGGCCGGCCTGTGGGGCCACGGCGGTAACGGCGGGGCTGGCGGGATCGGCGGCTCGTCGGGAGGGATCGGCGGTAACGGCGGGGCCGGGGGCGCCAATGGGTGGATCGGAGGCGGTAACGGTGGGGCCGGCGGGCCCGGCGGCACCGGCGGGACTGGCGCTCCCGGCGGCAACGGTGGCGTCGGCGGGCCCAACATTCAGCTGTTGTCGCTCAACGGCGCCGGTGGAACCGGCGGGGCTGGTGGCACCGGCGGGGCCGGTCATGCCGGCGTCGACAGCACCGTCGCCGCAGGGAAGGGCGGCACTGGTTTTGTCGGCGGGGCGGGCGGTCAAGGTGGTGCCGGCGGCGCCAACCAGGCGCTGCTGGGCGGATTCGGCGGGGCCGGCGGCACAGGCGGCACCGGCGGGATGGGCGGGACGGGCGGCGCGGGCGCGGCAGCAGATGCAGCCCACATCGTCGCCGGCAATGGCGGCACGGGCGGGGCCGGCGGAGCTGCCGGTGCGGGAGGTGCTGGTGGCACCGGCGGAATCCTGTTAGGCCACCCGGGCACCGGCGGCCTGGGCGGCACCGGCGGCGGCGGCGGTACCGGCGGAACGGGCGGCGCGGGCAACGGTCAGAACGCGTTGAGCTTCGGCGGTTTCGGCGGCAACGGCGGTGTCGGCGGCGCCGGTGGCTTCGGTGGCAACTCCAGCGGTGCCGGTATCAACGGCACCGGTGGCGGCGGCGGTACCGGCGGCGCGGGGGGCACCGGCGGCTTCAACTTGGGTATCTCGGGGACGGGCGACGACGTCCGTGTTGGCGGTGGTGGTGGCGGCGGCGGGGTTGGCGGCCGCGCCGGAGGTGGCGGTACCGGCGGCACCGGTGGCGGGGGCGGCGGCGGTACCGGCGGCACGGGCGGCGTCGGCGGCACCGGCGGTGGCGCCTTCGAATACGACGGCTTTAGCCTCAGCTTGGGGGCGGGAGGCGGCCACGGCGGGGGCGGCGGTGCCGGTGCCACTGCTTCCGGGAGCGCAGGCGGAGTCGGGGGCGCCGGTGGCGGCGGCGGTGGAGGTGGTGTCACGGACAGCGGTATCGCTACCGGCGGCGGTGGTGGCGGCGGCGGTGGGGCCGCCTCCGCCGCAGGTGTCGGTGGCACAGGCGGCTTGGGCGGTTGGGCCTCCTGTGTCGCGCCCGGCACCGGCCAAGGCGGCAACCCCGGAATTGGCGGAGCAGGCACCGGCGGCGGCGGTGGTGGTGGCGCCTTCGCGATCAATGGGGGGTTCTTTGGCGCCGGGGTTGCCAACGGCGGGGCCGGCACAGACGGTTCCGCCGGCGGGGCGGGCGGGGCTACCGGTAACACCTGGGATGCCAACATGGGAGGCCGCGGCGGCAAAGGCGCCATCGTCGGTGTCGGTGGCGCTGGTGGCCAAGGCGGTGCCGGAGCCAAATGGTTTGGTGGGGGCACCGGTCTGAGCGGTCAGTCCTGACATCAAGCGACGTGACTTTTCGGACACCTGACTAGTCGACAACCCGTCGGCAATCGGGGGCGTCGCGGGCTAATCCCGCCGCTCGGCCATGCTCACTCCCTAATCCAGGGAGTGTCAAGAATCAACCTAAACAACTGTCAAGCAAGCGCCGGCGGCAGACGCCGGATCAGAACGACGTTGCCGCGCAAGGACTTCAGTGTGGCCGGCTGATTGTCGGGAGTATTGAGCCCCGTTTGGCGATACCCCGGAGATCCGGGCGGGCCCGCAGCTCTCCAGCCTGGTTCCGCCCTGCGGGCAGTTTGACAGTGCCACGTTCTGATCGGTGACGATGCCGCCGTGCGTAGGGTGTGTGCGCCGAGACAAGGAGGTGGGGCACCATGACCGCATTCGAACCGGACGCCTTCGAAGGGTTGTCCGTGGAACTTCGCGACGACGGCGTCGGCGTCGTTCTGTTCAACCGGCCGGAGAAGTTCAACGCGCTGACCACGACGACTCTCGGTGTGCTCACCCGGGCGTTCCGGGCGCTGGGCGAACGCGAGGACTGCGGCGCGATCGTCTTCTCCGGCGTAGGCCCGGCTTTCTGCGCCGGCATGGATCTCACCGATGCGAATCCGGCCGCGCCAGATCGGGATCCGGTCCACGTGGCGTTCTCGGCCATGCGCGACGCCGTCTCGTGCGCGCTGGCCATGCGGGAGATACCGCAACCGGTGATCGCGGCGGTGCGCGGCCCCGCGGTGGGCGGCGGCTTCGCCTTGGCCGCTGCGGCCGACATCCGGATCTGCGCGCCCGACGCCGCCTTTATGGCGCCCTTCGTCAAACTCGGCGTCACCATCGGGGACATGGGGCTCTCGTGGTTGCTGCCAAGGTTGATCGGGGCGGGGGCCGCGGCCGAGGTCTTCTACACCGGGGGGACCATTGGCGCGCAGGACGGTCTTCGGCTCGGACTGGTCCAGCACGTCGTCGACGATCCGGTGCAGTCGTCGATCACGATGGCCGCGAAGATCGCGGCCCGGCCCCGCCTCGGGGTGCAGATGTCGAAGGAACTCCTCAATGCCAGCATCGGCGCGGGCGGCCTGCGCGAGCATCTGGAGACCGAGATGCGCTCCCAGGTGATCAGCCTGATGACCGAGGATCACCGGGCGGCGCTGCGCGCGTTCGCATCCCGGCGCGGCGGCACTGCGTAGGCCCGGAGCGGGTCACAATCCCAGTGTCTTGGCGATGATGTCGCGCTGGATCTCACTGCTGCCGCCGGCGATTGTGCCGACGACGGCGGCGCGGAACTGCTCCTCCATGCCGCCCTCGGTGGCGTAACCCATGCCGCCCATCATCTGAATGCCTTCCAACGCAGCACGTTTGGCGATCTCCGTGGCTTTCAGCTTGACCATCGAGGCCTCCTGCGGCATGAGCTTGCCGGGATTCTCGTCGACGCGCTGCGCGATGTCGTGCACCAGCAGACGGGTGCACTCGATCTCGGTGGCCAGCTCGGCCAACCGGTGCGAGAGCGCCTGGAAGGTGCCCACCGGCCGGCCGAACTGGTGGCGGGTCTTGACGTAGTCGAGGGTGTCGTCGAAAGCGCGCCGGGCCTGCCCCAGGGCCAGCGCCCCGACGATGACCCGTTCGGTGTTCAGGCCCGCGATCAGTTGCAGCCAACCCTGGCCCTCGGTCCCGATGAGCCGATCCCGCCCGATCTCGGCGTCGGTGAAGAACACGTCGTTGACTTCGGCGCCCATGGTGGGAATCGGCCGGATCTCGACACCGGGGGTCGACGTGGGCACCGAGAACATCGAGATGCCCTGGTGCTTGTCTCCGGTGTCGGCGGTGCGGGCGACCAGCAGGACGTGGTCGGAGTAGTGCGCGTTGGAGATCCACGTCTTCTGGCCGTTCAGGCGGTAGCCGCCGTCGACCTTTTCGGCTTTGCAGCGCAGCGAGGCCACGTCGGACCCCGAGCCGGGCTCCGACATCGCGATCGACGTCGCCCCGCCGGCGACCACCCCACCGAGGATCTCCTTCTTGAGATCCTCCGAGGCGAAGTTCAGGTAGATGTGCGAGACGATCAGCGTGACGGCGTAACTTCCGACCGGGATCTGGTTGTAGGCCAGTTCCTCGACGAGCAGGCACGCGTCGAACAGACCGCCGCCGGCGCCACCGTACTCCTCCGGGATCGACAGCCCGAGGAATCCCAGATCGGCCAGCTTGCGGGCGACATCCGGATTGTGGTGCGTCGTACCGCCGTTGGTGAGTTCGAGTCGCTTGTCCCGGGTGCCGCACTCCCGGGCGGCGAACTGCCGGAGCGTGTCGACCATGCCGTTCTGTTCGTCGGTCAATTGCAGGCTCACACGGGCGCTCCTCAATCGGTTCGGCGGCAATCCGCAGCCTACGCCGCGGCCACGGGGCCTCTTCCGATCTCGCCGAGGCCGTAGGTGCTCAGTACGGGGCCGGAACCGGTTCCGTCCAGGTGCCGGGCCGTGCAACTTCTGATCCGCCACCCCGCGGCATCCCGGCGCAGCCGCAGCAGGTCCACGTACGCGAGCGCCGGTCCCGCCCGACGGGTTGATCATCCCCGCCACGCACCAGCGCCCGATACACGGCCGATTCCGACGGAACGGGGACCACCCCGCGCATGCCCGGCTCGAATGCCAACCGCCGTGGCCCCCAATAGGGCCGTGACCGTCGCAACTCCAAACCGCTCGGCCTCGACCTCGGCGCCCTCATCAAGGGAGTGTCAAGGATCAACCGAAGAAAAAACAAGCAGTAGGGCGGGCGAGGCTCGAACCCGCGACCAACGGATTATGAGTCGCTCGGTCCGGCCTCTTAGCAAACCCTGCGAGTCGCGTGCGCGGCAATGTAGGGGTTGCTATGCCTTGATTTTCCAGTGCTTTCGTTTCAAATCGGGCCGTTGCAACGGCTGCAGAACCATCGCGGCAAACCAGCAGGTTGTCCGGCAAATGTTGACAGACCGTGGACGCTGGACGAGGCTCGACAGCTACCGCCTATTAGCCACGCGGTATGAAGTCCGCACATGCCTTGAGACTGGCGCGTGCGAAATGCTCCCGGTTCTCCGGGGAAACATCTTCCTTATCGATAACTGAGAGCGGCAGCACGGGAGGGAGAGTCGCAGCCAGTCGAATGGTTGCATCGTCGCTAAAGAGCTGAAACAGTGTGTCCGGATTAAACACAAGTTCTGGCGACACCCCGCCTCTTCCTTGCCAACGATTTTCTGTAACCATTGCCCCTACGACACGATTCAAGATTTCCGTCGCGCCAGCGTCAAGCAGATGTTGCCCAATCGCGCGCAGATCCTCCCGAGGGGCTCTCTTAATATCGCCTGGATCATTCTTCAAGAACACAACGAGGGAAACAACTAGGTTTAAATCAAGTTCGGAATCCAGAATACCTACAATGTCGGTTGTCAGCCGATCCAAATAATAATCGCCCAGCTCCTGCAGCGAAGCATGGATCTGCGTTTCGCGATATCGCTTGTTGCGCAGCATGCGAACTGTAAGTGCTACAACGTCCTTGGGCGCAAGGCTGCGCAAAAGTTCACTAACTTGAAACTTGCTTTCGATAAGAGCGCTGAGCGCTTCAAATTCAGCCCAGCGCCACAGCGGTCTCTGCGGCGAATTGAAGGAAAATGGCTCATCAGTGAGTGACTTGATTCGATCGAAGAGAAACAGCACTAAACTTTTACTCGCCCCAAGAACGTCACCAGATCGGTATAACTGACTCTTTTCGAACGCCAACGCCGCACGCTGATCGTCTGCTCCATCGATGATTTCTTCGTATCGCACGACGTCAGCGTGATCAAGCTGGTCGAGGACAATGTTGGTGATTGCAGACTCGATCAGCGCATCTTCAATATCATCCTCTGCGAGCCCAAAGAGAAAATACCGATCGAAATAGCGATCGTTCGATAAGGCCAGCTTATGGTCGTTCCAATATAGAACGCCTGAGCGTATTCCCGGAAACAGACCGCTAAGGATTAGTTTCACAAGTGCTGCGTCGCTATCGTCATCGACCAGCTGCCGGATCCGCTTTATCCACTCTTGGTCGTCAAGGGTCGGATTTTTGCCCTCTGTGCCCGATTGGAGCGCGCCTCTCCACGAAGGGATTTTGTCGTATACCCTGTGGTAGAAGACGCGAATGAAACTTATGGCCACAAAGTCAACGAAGTCTACCTCTTTGAAATCCTTTAACATCGCTCCGAATGACAACAGTTGCTCTTTGAAACGCGCTTGAGCTCGTGGCGTTCCAAGTGCCTGGCCCAAAATCGAGATGTATTCCGACAACCGGTCCGTGTGTGCCGTCTTGATCCGAATATCCTGAGCTTCGATCAGTTCAATAACTGTATTCGCGAACAAGCGCCGCTGGATTACGCCTGCGATGGGCGGCACCTCAAAGGGATATTGGACAATCTTCTCCATGAATGCAGTGGACTGTGTACCGAGTCTTTTGGACTCTAATAGGCTCTCCACAGTATTTTGGTCATATGCAATGAGGTAGTGGACATTTGGAAATCGTCCAAGCAACCGCACGACCTTCAAGAACGAAAGCAACTGGTCCGCGTCGAGTCGATCTATGTCGTCAGCAATCAGCAGGACTCTCGACCCAAGGGATTCAAGCATATTCGAGACTTCCTCGAACTGCTTATGCCACGGCGGATTTGTTACTTCCAAGGCCTTTTCGGCAACACCCGATATTCCTGCTCCCACGTACGGAATTCCCTTGACAAGTGGTGCGCAAACGGAACCGTATTTCCTCCAGGCTGCCTTATTGCGCCTGGATTTTTCGTCGTCACCTTCCAACAGCGATTCCACCGCGGCAAGAAATTCAATTTGCAACCCAGCGGCTGTATCAGAAGCCCATGGTGAGAAGATCGCTATCTTCCAGTCGCACTCTATCCGACGCCGAACTAAATTAATGAGCGAAGTTTTTCCACTACCCCATGCGCCGACAAGGCCGAATACTGTGCTCTTCTGACCGGGGGCACAGGTATTTATGCGCGCCGCAACCATGTCCGCAAATCGTTTGCGATCAAGGTAGTCATCTGCATCCGAATCAATGGCATCGTCCGTCCAGAGCGGATCTGACAGTGTTTCAGTCCCCTCCGTTTCAGTCGGCGAAGTATCAGTCGATGAATCGACTCGTTCTTCAGACCGACGGCGCCAAAATCGCAACCCAGCCATTCATGCTCTCCCGTTGTGACGAATGTTCGGGCTTACCCTAAGCGTTGCTACGACGTTGCAGTGACACAACGCTCCCCTCCGACTTGACTACCGCAGGCCGCGCGAAGTTGGGTGCTGCGGTTTCGTCCTCCCTGATGTAGTCCGCGTACGTGGTTAGCGTGAGCACGAAGCTGGAGTGTCCCAACCACTTCGACCCGGCCATGTAGGGGACTGCCCCGAGTTCAGTTGACTCGCGGGGTGTGAATTTCAGGCCGCGGTTGCGACTGGTGTGTGGAGCAGTTCGAACTCTATCGGGGTGAGCTTGCCGAGTGCGCGCTGTCGGCGGCGTCGGTGGTAGGTCCGCTCGATCCAAGTCACGATTGCCAGGCGCAGTTCGGCTCGGGTGGACCAGCGTCGCCGGTCGAGCACGTTGCGTTGCAGAAGGGCAAAGAACGATTCCATCGCCGCGTTGTCCCCACACGCTCCCACGCGGCCCATCGAGCCGTGTAACCCGTTGTGCGACAGTGCGTGGACGAACTTTCTAGACCGAAATTGGCTGCCCCTGTCGGAGTGAACGATTGTCGCAACGGGTGAGCGCAATGCCACGGCGTGATGCAGGGCAGCAACCGCGAGTGAGGACTTCATCCGCGAGTCGATCGAGTAGCCCACAATCCGGTAGGAGTACACGTCCTTAATGGCGCACAGGTAGAGCTTGCCCTCCTCAGTGCGGTGCTCGGTGATGTCGGCCAGCCACACCTGGTTGGCGGCCCGAGCACTGAACTGACGTTCCACGAGGTCGTCATGGACCGGTGGGCCCGGTCGACGGTTCAGTCCTCGCTTTTTGGCGAAGGTTGACCAGATGCGCTCCTGGGAGCACAACCGTGCGACACGGTTTTCGCCGGCGGTGATCCCGCGCCGGGGCAACTCGTCAGCGATGAACCGGTAGCCGAAGGCGGGGTCATCGGCGTGGAGGTCGCGGGCGGCGTTGATCAGGTGCGCATCGTCCCAATCGCGCTGTGACAGCGGCGCTTTGCGCCATTTGTAGAAAGCCTGGGTGGAGAACCCCAGGACCCGGCAGGTCACCGTGACGGGTACGCCGTCATCGGCAAGGTCGAGGACCAGCGGGTACATCATTTTGGGTTGGCGTCCCGGGACAGGTAGCCGACCGCGCGGCGCATCACTTCGGCCTCCTGCTCGAGGAGCTTGATGCGCTTGTGTGCTTCGCGTAGCTGCGCGGCCACGTCTTCAGCAGCGGCCGGCGACCCGGGCCGGTCGACACCGTCATCGCGATCGGCGATCTTGAGCCAGCGATGCAGGCAAGCCTCCGAGATCCCGAAATCCTTCGCGATCTGACGCAACGGCGCCTCGCCCTTGCGGGCCACCGCAATGACGTCAGCACGGAACTCGGCTGGAAACGGTTTGGGCACGAGATTGATCCTTCCAGTGAAGACGAATCCTCACAGGTCAGGAGTCAACTGAACCCGGGGCAGTCCCTCCCGTTCTTCACCAGCGCTACGGGGTAGTGCGCCCACTCTGAATCTCCAAGGAACGTGCGGGGTGACTAGCACGTCCGGCCACCACGGTGGGTCTAGCTGGCCTGTAGTCAAAACGCCAGTGGGTGTCGCGGCACCGGCCAGAATACGACATCTGGTGTAACTACGCTAGGGGTTGCCTGCCTTCGACGTGCAACGATACGGCATTGGTTGTTTGCTGTCTGTGGTACTCAGTTCCGTTACCGCGCGACAATGGTTCTGCGTGCGGTTATCGCCCTACGCGGAGTGGGTACGCGCCATGGGTCAGTTTGCTAGAGCAACATTCGGGGAGACCCCATGAACATCTTTCAGCGCTCACCCGCGAGGCAGTTAGCCGCTATTTGGGCTACTACCCTGACCGTCGGGCTGGCAATGGCCCCGCTCGCGAGTGCGGAGACGATCGACGAGATGGTCCATAACTCAGGTGCTTTAGAGAGCCCATTCTGGAGCTACCTCTACAAGCACGGCTTCGGCTACCTTGACGCGCAGAGGGTCAACAACGACGGCCAGATCACCTGCACGAACCGGAAGGCAGGTGTCACCGCGTCCCAGATCGCGTCGCTGCTCGAGACACGTGGCTACACCGCGCCAGAGGCCCAGGGCATCGTCTCGGCCGAGCAGGCCGCCAGTCAATCTCAGGCTTTTCCTGTCTGTTAGGGACTCGAGAACCCTCTGCAGCTGGAAAGCCGCCTATCCGTCGGACCCAGTGACATCGATGATGTAGACGTTCAATTTTGGTGCTACCGTGTGCCCGCCGATCTGAGTGTCGTAGGAGTACGACCCTGCAACCTGAACGTGCATGGTCACAAAGTCCTTCTCTACGACATTCTTGAGGATTGCGGGGTCCGCCGCGTGAATCATTGTGTTGACGTCGTAGTCGTATCGGTGCTCTGCTTTTTCCGCGCCTGTATTGGCTCGAAATTCTGATGTGCCCGTCGCCGCGTCGAACTGAGTTACAACGCCGTAGACGATTAACTTCCGACCTATGGCTGCGTCTGGATCCTTCACCAGCAGTGCGTAATCACGCTGGGAGATTGACTGATATTGAGATGGATCTAGGTCCTGTGCTGACGGTTTTTGGTCTCTTAGCTGCGTACTGGATTGGTGTGTCTTGCTGCTGCCCACGACGGCGACAATCGCGACACAGCCTCCCAGCAACAGGAATACTGCCGCTCCGACAATTAGCAAGATCTTGGCGGCGGATGTTTTCCGCGGCTTTGGGACGAGCGGCGTAGCCAGCCACGTACTGCCGTCCCAGTAGCGCTGACCGGTGCCGCCGTGAGGATCCGGATACCAGCCTGGCGGTGGCGGTGGCGTCGGTGCTTGTGTCAACGGTCCTCCTGTCGTCTGCGGCGTCAGCATACGACGACGCCTGCAGCCGCTGACGGCAGTCCGATGCGATGTGGACGCGGCGTGGACGTGGGACCTGTCTGCGGTCCGACCGTCCAGCGCTGGACTAACGTATGCAGGGCCGCCTAGCTGCACAAACACCTGGTGGGGCGGGCGGGGCTCGAACCCGCGACCAACGGATTATGAGTCCGCGGCTCTAACCAACTGAGCTACCGCCCCCGAGACGCCGCAGCGTCGCCGAGCACGACCTAGACCTTAGCTCGCCCGCCGGCCGCCAGTGACAACACGCTGGTCGGACCCCCTAATCGCGACCCGGCACGCGTGTCCTGGCGCCATGATCGCGCTCATCGAAAGTCCTCAGGTGTGCTCGCCGAAATTCCTCACCTGTGAGCAGCGGTCAGTGTAGTTGTTGACGGGTACCGGTGGTGGTTCGGCGCAGGGTTTCCGCGGCGGCGTGGTGGTCGCGTAGGCGGTAGGACTCGCCGTCGAGGTTGATGACGACCGAGCGGTGTAGCAGACGGTCGAGCATGGCGGCCGCGACGGTGGTGTCGCCGAGGATCTCTCCCCAGGCGCCCACGCCGCGGTTGGTGGTGATGACGATGCTGGTCTTCAAATACCGTTGGGAGACAACCTGAAACAACGCCGACGCGGCTTCAGCGGGCAGCGGTAAGTACCCCAGCTCATCGATCACCAGCAGCGTCGGGCCTGCGTAGAACCGCATGGTGGTGGCCCAGCGTCCTTCGATGGCCGCGCGGTGGCAGCGGGCGGCCAGATCGGCGGCGGTGGTGAAGTAGGTCCGGTAGCCGGTATGGGCTGCAGCCCTTGCCAATCCGACGGACAGGTGGGTCTTGCCGGTGCCTGGTGGCCCGATGAGCAAGATGTTGGTCGCCGATTCCAGGTAGCGGCAGGTGCCCAGCTCGTCGATGAGTTTGCGGTCGATGCCAGCGGCGGCATCCACGTTGAAGTCGGCCAGGGTGGCCGGGGTCGGCAGGCAGGCGAACCGCAATCGGCCGGCCAGGCGGCGGGCGGTGCTGGCCTCGACCTCGACGGCCAGTAGCCGCTCCAACGCGACGGTCAGCGAGAGCCCCTCGGCGGTGGCCTGATCAAGCACCGCGGGTAGGGCTTCGGCGGCCGCGGCGAGTTTGAGTTCGGCCAGATGTGAGCGCAGCTGTTGATACCGGGAGGCGGCGGCCGACGGCGACTCCTCAGTGGTGGCCGTGGTGGTCTTCGGAGTGCGTGGCGTGGAGGTCATTGAATGGTCCTGTTCTGGGCGGCCCGCTCGTAGGCGGATAGATCGATGACAGTGGAATCTGTTGATGGAGTTGATGTTTCAACGGCGGTGGTGGATGGCTGCTTGAGTGCACGCAGTTGTGCGGCAGCAGCTTTGGCGACCGGGCCGGGTGGGATGCGTTCCTTGCGGCGGTGCGGGCGTCCGGTCGCGGCGGTGGCCATGGCTGCGGTGTCCAGGGCGATGACATGTCCGCTGTCACGCACCATCACCCCAAGTCCGTCAGCGGCCATGCGGTGGCGGGCGATGACGATCCCGCTCATGGTGGCGATATCGCAGAACTCGCCGCCGACCGGATGGCTGACCACCACCTGGGCAGCGGCGAGTTCCGGGGGTACCGAGTAGCGGTTGCCGCGGTAGGACACCATCGCCTGCCGCGACGCCGTGCGGGCCTCGGCGACGATCACCGGATACGCCTGCGCCGGCACCGCGGATAGCGGTTCGGTTTTGGCCACTACCGCGACCGAGGACCGGCCATCGGCGGTGGCCCGCAGCCGGGTGTCACCACGCACCCGGGCGAAGCGATCCAGGTCGGCCTGGGCCTGTTCGGCGGTAGCCTCGTCGGCCAGGGTGCGCCACCAGCGCTGGGCGGCGGTGTGATTAACCTTCTCCACCACGCCCTTGCGGTTGCCGCGCCGGGCCGGGCAGATCGCCACCGCAACCCCGTAGTGCTTGGCCACCCCGGCGAACGACGCGGTCACCCGTCCCGAGCCCGGGTCGCAGACCGTGGCCATCCGATCGAATCGCCACACCCGCGAGACGCCGCCCAGGCCGCGGGTCACGCGGTCCAAGCCAGCGACCAGGTGCGGTTGATCCTCGCTCGACGCCAAATACCCGCGCCATTTCCCGGAATGGGCCAGCGAGCCGACCAGCAAATGCGCGGTCTTGCCCCAGCCCCACGCAGCTGGTGGATCGGGCAATTCCAGCCAGTCCCATTGGGTTTCATCCCCGGGTGCGTGCGGGATCACCGCGTTCGGCCGCTGGGTTGCCGTCCGGCAGGCTTCACAGACCGGACGCAGGTTCCGGGTGCGAATGTTGCGAGTCAGGCTCTGATACGACAGGCCGAACCCCAGGTCCTCGAGCTCGTCGTGAAGGGTGCGGGCCCACAGATGCGGGTCCTCGATCAGCCTGGCGGTGACGTAGTCGACGAACGGGTCGAACGGATCCGGGCCGGGCCGCGCCCGGACCCCGGGTTCGCCGTCGCCGGCCAAATACTTGCGGACCGTCTTACGGTCGAAGCCGGTGTGGCGGGCGATCGCCGAAATCGTCCAACCACGCTTGCGCAGGGCATGTACTTCCACATCGTCCTCCCATGTGAGCATGAGAAAGCGGGCCTCCTTCGGTGAAGCAACTGGCGTCAGACACCAGCAGCTTCGAAGGAGGCCCGCCCTTCTCGGCGGAGCCACACGGGTGGGGAATTTCGATGAGCGTCAGTGGGGAATTTCAGCGAGCGCGGTCAGCCACATCCCGACGCCACCGCCTAAGCTGAAACCTCAGTCCCAAGGGCCTGGTGACGGCGGCACCCGCACATACAAAGCCGCCACTTAAGTTGCACAAACACCCGCCTCATCTCGCGACAGTTAGGCTGGACAGACGAACAACATTGGCGCGCAGAGGCATTGGACGCAGCGCAGCGGTACGTCCTCGACGCGCGAAGAACCCGCACAACGATTAGCCTCATTGGTCGGCCCAGCAAGGGGGGCTCCGCCGACTCTGCCGATCAGCCGCGGGCACTGAACCGACACCAACAGGGGAAATACATGGCGATCACGGAGGTTGCGGCCTTCGCCCACCTGACCGATGCCGACATCGAGAATCTGGGCACCGAACTCGACGCCATCCGGCGCGACATCGAGGAGTCCCTGGGCGCGCGCGATGCCCGCTACATCCGCCGCACCATCGCCGCCCAGCGCGCCTTGGAACTCACCGCGCGGGTCTTGCTCGCCGGCAGCGCAAAACGCCCGGCCAAATGGGCAGGAACCGCGGCCCTCGCGGTGGCCAAGATCATCGAGAACATGGAGATCGGCCACAACGTCATGCACGGCCAGTGGAACTGGATGAACGATCCGGAGATCCACTCCACCACATGGGAGTGGGACATGAACGCGGCGTCCAAGCACTGGCGCAACGCCCACAACTTCCAGCACCACAAGTACACCAACATCCTCGACATGGATGACGACGTGGGCTATTTCATTCTGCGAGTCACCCGCGACCAGCCGTGGCAGCCCTACAACATCGGAAACCTGCCGTACAACCTCATACTCGCGCTCGCGTTCGAGTGGGCGATCGGCCTGCAGACCGTCGACCTGGAAAAGTACTTCGAGGACGGCCCCGACGGCGACATCGCCCGGCAGCGGACGCGCGAGTTCGTCACCAAGGTCAGCCGGCAGATCGTCAAGGATTACGTCGCGTTCCCCGCCCTCACCGCGCTGTCACCGGCCGCCACCTACACCTCGACGCTGAAAGCCAACGCGGTCGCCAATGTGATCCGCAGCATCTGGGCACACGCGGTCATCGTGTGCGGCCATTTCCCCGACGGCGCAGAGAAATTCACCAAGACCGACATGGCCGGTGAAACCAGGGGCGAATGGTATCTGCGCCAGATGTTGGGCAGTGCCAACTTCGACGCAGGGCCCGTGTTGCGGTTCTTGAGCGGCAACCTGTGCCATCAGATCGAACACCATCTGTTCCCCGATCTGCCGAGCAACCGGCTGCGCGAAGCCTCGGTGCGGGTGCGGGCGCTGTGCGAGAAATACGACTTGCCCTACACCACAGCGTCTTTCGCGGTTCAATACGGCAGGACGTGGCGCACCGTCGCGAAGTTGTCGCTGCCGAACAGATTTCTGCGGGCCACCGCTGACAACGCGCCGGAAACCCGGAGCGAGCGAATGTTCGCACACCTCACGCCCGTTGAGGCTGACCTGATAGCCGGACGCCGGCGGGGTCTGAAGACCGCGCTCACCAGGGTGCGCCGCAGGGCCACAGCCAGAACGCTCTGAATCAGCCCTACACCGGCCGCAGCCGGAACACTCTGATCTCCCGCGGCGCGCACCGGGCGCGATAGTTCTCGTACCCGATGAAGAAGTCGACCGCCTTGGCCCACGCATCGGCGCGCGCCTGCCCGGTCAGTAACTCGGCGCGATACTGCCGCGGCGGCCCCTGGTACTCGACGGTGCATTCGGGTTGCGCCAACAGGTTGGCACTCCACCCCGGGTGCGAGGGCCGCCCGTAGTTGGAGCCGATCGCCAGCAGCCCGTCCGAATCCTCAATCAACGTCAGCGGATTCGTGCGCGGCCTGCCGGACTTCGCGCCGGTCGAGGTCACCAGCCCCGTCCGGTTCACGCCGGCGGTGCTCAGCCGCCCGTTGGTCCGCGGAATGAGCACCCTGTCGATCCGGGGAGCCAGATGCATCCCCAGCTGCGAGCCGAGACGGCTCATCGCGATCCGCTCCCCCAGGGCTTCGTGCGGCCACAGCCGCCGACCGCGAATGGCACTCTCACGCAGAAAAGGCATGCACAGACGGTACCCGTCGACAGACAACTCAATACACGTACACAACGGCGCCGTTGCCGCCGTTGCACACCACCATCGAGCCGTTCGAGGCGCAGGTCATGGAGTAGTGCTGGCCGGTTACCGGACTGTCGGCTTCGACCTGGCGAGGTGTCACGCTGGCCGGACCGCCGGCGCCGTAGGCGAGCCGCACCTGCTCGGCGAACGGGCATGACGTGTCGGCGGATCCGACCGCGGAGTGCGCGAAGCCGCCGGCCGGCCCGGACGTCGGCGGGCAGGCCTGAGCACCCGCCGGCAGGGCGACCGATGTGGTCGTCGTTGTGGTGGTTGTTGTGGTCGTTGTCGTTGTTGCGCCGTCCGTCACCAGCGTCCACGGAGCACAGCCCTGGGACCGGAACCCGGCGTCGGTCGGGGCGATCGTCACCGTCTGGGGCAGGATGCCCGCCCCGTTGGCGATGATGTCGGCGGTCTGCCCACCGAAGCCCCGCAGCCGCTCCCAGTAGCAGGAGTCGCCACCTTGCGAACGGTAGGTGCCCGGCACCAGATCCACTCCGGTCCGGAACGTCCCGTCACCCGGGATGGTGCGCGAAACCGGAGCCGACGACGAGGTAGGGCTCGGAGGTGACGCCTCAGGCGAGGTGGACGGTGGGAACGACACCGTGGTCCCCGGGTAGATCGGCGGTAGGCGCGATGGGTTGTCATGACCGGTCGGCGTTTGCCGCGCCGGTTTGCCACCGGATCCGGAGCAGCCGGTCAGCGCGAACGTTGCGACTAGCATGATGGCGAAAGCCGCTCTAACCGCCATGACTCCTCGCTGCTGTTGCGATCTTGATTTGTTTGCTCACGATACCGTGAACCGCGCTGAGGGCCACCAGTTTCCGGGCCGCGGTGCCTCGATACCAAAGATAGGGTCATTCGGTACGGCGCCTGCCCACCCGGCGAACGAGGGGAGAACATGGCCGCTGTGACCACAGCAGGGCTGACCACGTCGGAGGCGACCGAGCGCCGGGCGCGCGACGGGGCCAACACCTTGCCCGCGGCGAAGCGGCAATCCGTATTCCGTCGCATGCTCGGCGAACTGACGCACTTCTTCGCCCTGCTGCTGTGGGCAGCCGCGGCGCTGGCCTTCTTCGCGAAGCTCCCCCAACTCAGCATCGCGATCATCGCCGTGATCGTCCTCAACGGCGTCTTCGCCCTGATTCAGCAAGCCCGGGCGGATCGCGCGGCCGACCGGCTGCAGGAGATGCTGCCAACCCGCGTAACAGTCTTCCGCGACGGCCGGCGGCGTCTGATCGAGGCCGAGGACGTGGTGGTCGACGACGTGCTGCTGCTGGAAAGCGGCGACCGGGTGCCCGCCGACGCGGTGGTGCTGGCCGAGAATCGGTTGCTCGTCGACTCCTCGATGCTCACCGGCGAGAGCCAGGCCAACTCCGTCGCCGAGGGCGAAGCGCTCTTCGCCGGCACCTTCGTCGTCGAGGGCGACTCGCGCGCCCGGGTCACCGCGATCGGCGAACGGACGCGGCTGGCCGGGATCGCCCGCCTGTCGACGTCGACCACGAAACCCGACACCCCGCTGACGCGCGGCCTGAACGGCGTCGTCCGGCTCACCGCAGCGATCTCGGTCAGCGTGGGCGTGCTGTTCCTGCTCGTCTGCCTGCTGATCGGCAACCCGGTGCAGCAGGCCTTCGTGTTCGCGATCGGTGTCACGGTGGCTCTGGTCCCGGAGGCCCTGTTGCCGACGGTGACGCTGTCGCTGGCCTGGGGTTCGGAGCAGATGGCCAAGCGGCAGATCCTGGTGCGCAACCTCGAGGCGGTCGAAACACTCGGCTCGACCACGTTCATCTGCACCGACAAAACCGGCACCCTCACCCGCAACCAGATGACCGTCGTCGAAACATGGACGCCCGCCGGCACAGTCAGCGTCGACGGAGCAGGTTACGGACCGACGGCCACCCTGACGCCATCCTCCCCCGACGCCCAGGGCGCCGCCCGGACGCTGGCGCTGGCCGCCGAACGCTGCTCCACCGGATACGCCGAAGAGGTCGACGGTCAGTGGCGGGCGCACGGCGATCCGATGGAAGCGGCCCTGGACACCCTCGCCCGCCGACTAGGGGTGGACACCGTCGAGGACCGCCGCACCGGGCCGGCCGAGCTACGGTTTCCTTTCGACCCCCGGCTGCGCCGGATGGCCGTGGTGCTGGCCGACGAGATCGTGGTCAAGGGCGCGCCGGACGCCGTGCTCCCGCTCTGTGACGACGATCCGGCGCCCCACCAGGCGATGGAGGCCCTCACCGCGCGCGGGCTGCGGGTGCTCGCCGTCGCCGCCGCCCTGCGCAACGGCCGCACACCGCGCGATCAGACCGACTGCGAGCACGGGTTGCGCCTGCTGGGCCTGGTGGCGCTGCAGGACCCGCCTCGTGACGACGTGTCGGCGTCCCTGCGCGCCTGTCGCACGGCCGGCGTCAAGGTGGCGATGGTGACCGGTGACCATCCGGCGACCGCGACCGCCATCGGCGACGAGGTGGGCCTGCGGTTTCCCGAGTCGCCGGTGCTCTCGGGGTCCGAGCTGCCCGAGGATCAGCAGCAACTGGCGACTCTGCTGGACCACGACGGCGTCGTCATCGCCCGGGTGTCACCGGAGGACAAGCTGCGGATCGCCCGTGCGCTGCGTTCCCGGGGCCACGTGGTGGCGATGACGGGAGACGGCGTCAACGACGCTCCGGCACTGCATGAATCCGATATCGGGGTGGCGATGGGCCGGTCCGGCACCGACGTCGCCCGCGCGGCGGCCGACCTGGTCCTGCTCGACGACTCCTTCGCCGGCATCGTCGCCGGCATCGAACAGGGCCGCGCGACCTTCGTCAACATCCGCCGCTTCCTGACCTACCACCTCACCGACAACGTCGCCGAGCTGGCGCCGTTCCTGGTCTGGGCGCTCTCCGGCGGGTTCTTCCCCCTGGCGCTCGGCGTCCTGCAGATCATCGCGCTCGACCTCGGCACCGACACCCTGTCCGCGGTCGCACTCGGCGCCGAGCCACCTGCCAGGCACCTGCTCGAAGGGCCCCCGGTGCACGGCCGCCTGATGAACCGCACCGTGTTGCGCCGGGCCTTCGGCCTGCTGGGTCCGCTCGAAGCGGTCCTGTCGCTGGCCGCCTTCGTTGTGTCCCTGTTGGCCCTCGGCTGGCGCCCCGGCAACGCGTTCCCCGCCGGGCACGAGCTGGCGGCGGCATCCGGCGCGGCGTTCATCACGGTCGTCCTGGCCCAGACGGCCAATGTCTTCGCCTGCCGATCGTCGTCCCGGTGGCCGGGGGCGCTGGGCTGGTTCACCAACCGGCTGCTGGTACCCGCGGCGCTGACCGGCCTGGCGATCTCCCTGGTCGAACTGTGGGTGCCGCCGATCGCGCGGTTATTGGGCCAGTGGAATCCGCCGCTGTGGGGGTGGGTCGTGGCACTCGCGTCGATGCCGGTGCTGCTCGCCGTCGACGCGCTGGACAAACGGCTGCGTAGGGGTCAGCTGAAAACCGTCTGACCGTCGACGTCGATCAGGTACCGCTCGGTCCCGGACTCCACACGCGGCGCATCGGCGCCCAACGACACGGCGATCTTATTGCTCGCATTGCGCATGATGTCGAACGTCAATTCCACGGCCTCGTCCGGCGAGAACCGGGAGCGCACCTCGGCGGCATCGTCGACGGCGAGGTGCGCAGGGGTCCAAATTAACGCATCTGCATACCGCAGCGCTGACTTTGCGCGTTCATCCAATAGGGCCGACGTCTGGAACTGCGCAATCTCGTCGTACAGCGACTCCGTACCGCCCGCATCCAGGGCGTGTCCCTCGCGCAGCGACTTGCACAGGCGGCAGTTGTGCGCGGTCGCGCCACGTAGTCGCACCAGCTCCGAGGTCACCGGGTCCAGGGCACGCTCGCGGGCCACCCTGGGCAGAAATCGGCTGAACACCTCATCCGAGGGATCCCGCGCGGTGTCCCAGGCGATCGGCCCGTTCACCCATTCCAGGTATTCCGAGCCGACACCCAGGGCCTCGAACCCGGCCCGCACCCGCGGCACGAAGTCGGCGATGAACATCGCGACGACAACCCGAAAAGTGTTGTCGCCCAAGTGTTTGAACAGCAGCGCCCGTTGCTCGACGGTGATCGCCGAGACGTCGGCGCTGAACTGCTCGGCGAATTCGGCGACGACCGTTTCGGCGTCGGACTCGGGCGCGTCGACGGCAACCGGGTTGGGCAGGGGCGGCAGCGACATGGTCTGGGCGCACACCTGGCGCACCAAACCCGACAGACGCCCATCGGAGAACGCGACCAGCCTGGTCAGCTGGTCAGCAGGAAGGGACATCTTTCGTACGCTACTGCGCCTGACTGACCGAAGACATATGGAAGTCGGGTATCCGCAGTGACGGCATCGCCGCCCGGGTGGCCCAATCGCCCCACTCGCGGGGCAGCGTCTTCTCGCTGACGCCCGCCTCGGTCGCCCGCCGCAACAGATCCAGCGGGCTTTCGTTGAACCGGAAGTTGTTGACCGCGCCGGTCACCTCGCCGTCCTCGATGAGGTACACCCCGTCGCGCGTCAGACCCGTCAGAAGCAGGGTGGTGGGCTCGACCTCGCGGATATACCAGAGCGTGGTCAGCAGCAGTCCTCGCTCGGTGGAGGCGATCATGTCGGCCAGTTCGGCCGATCCGCCGGTCATGATGATGTTGTCGCAGGCAACCGCGACCGGCGCGTCGAAGCGCGCCGCCGTAGCGCGCGGATAGGCCAGTGCGTTGATCACGCCGTTGCGGACCCAGTCGACCTGGTTGATCTCCATGCCGTTGTCGAAGACCGACAT
Organism: Mycobacterium sp. TY814; assembly: GCF_030755175.1. Lineage (NCBI taxonomy): Bacteria > Bacillati > Actinomycetota > Actinomycetes > Mycobacteriales > Mycobacteriaceae > Mycobacterium > Mycobacterium sp. TY814. Next base: position 692,986 of record NZ_JAUFRY010000002.1, on the reverse strand, counting down.
GGTCTCTGAGGAGTTGCTCACCGCAACAAAAGGGGTGCACGCCAGGCCCGGAGCCATCGGGTCGGAGAACATGGTGAGCGGCAGATCCGTCAGCCGCTCCCCCACCCGGGTTCCGCCGCCGGGCGCCGAGAGCGCGGTGCGGCCCTCCTGGGCGCCGCGCCCGGCCATCTTCCAGGCCAGATAGATCATCATGTCGGCGACCGTGGAGGGCGGCATGATCGTCTCGTATCGGCCGGCGGGCAGTTCCACCGTGCGTGACGCCCAGCCCAGTCGCGTGGAGAGTTCCGCAAGCAGCGAATCGATAGGAACGTCAAGGAAGTCCGCGGTGCCGATGCCCGCCCAGGCGCTGGCGTCACCGCGCTTGGCGTTGAGCTCGATAGACCCCGACGGTTGGGTGTAGCGCCGCCGCAGGCCGGTCGACGACGCGAGGAATGTCGTCGAAACACTGTGGTGCGCATAGCCGAACAACCGGTCGCTGCCTCGGAAACCCGTGCACAGCGGACCGGTGATACCGCTGAACACCCCCGTCCCGGTGCCCGGTACCGGAGCGTCCCAGTCGGCGGGCTCCCCGGAGCCGCCGAGCAGCGGCGCCGCGTCCCCGGCCTCCGGGGCGGTGCGGGCCGCATCCTGCGATGACGCCACCAGCCCGGGCAGCACCGTCGGGTCCGCCTCGCCCGTCACCACCGTCCCGACGAAGGCCCTATCACCTTCGCGCACAATGGAAATCACGGTCACACTGCGGGTGACCGCGACGCCGTTGGTGGTCATCGTGCTGTTCGCCCAACGCAGCGTCGCCTCGACCTTGTCGGTGACCAGCACCATGGTCTCGTCGGCACGCCCGATCTTGGCGGCCTCGTCCAGGACGATGTTGATGACGTGCTGGGGTGTGATCATCGGCCGCCCTCGGTCCGGGTGTTGAGCACGTTGATGCCGCGGAACAACGCCGACGGGCAGCCGTGGCTGACCGGTGCGATCTGACCGGGTTGGGCCTTGCCGCAATTGAGCGCGCCGCCCAGTCGCCACGTCGACCGGCCGCCCACCGCTTCCATCGCATTCCAGAAGTCGGTGGTGGTCGCCTGGTAGGCCACGTCACGCAACTGCCCGTACAGACGACCGTCGCGGATGCGGTAGAACCGCTGCCCGGTGAACTGAAAGTTGTAGCGCTGCATGTCAATCGACCACGACTTGTCGCCGACGATGTAGATGCCGTCGTCGACCCGGCTGATCAGATCCTCGGTGCTCAGGTCCTCCGGTCCCGGCTGCAGCGAGACGTTGGCCATTCGCTGGATCGGCACATGGTGGGCGGAGTCGGCGTAGGAGCACCCGTTCGAGCGTGGCTCCCCCAGTCTCGGAGCGAACACCCGGTCGAGTTGATAGCCGACGAACACGCCGTCGCGCACCAGGTCCCAGCTCTGGGCGGCGACCCCTTCGTCGTCGTAACCGACTGTGGCCAAACCGAAATCGACGGTGCGGTCGGCGGTCACGTTCATCACCGGTGAGCCGTACTGCATGGTGCCGAGTTTGTCCGGAGTCGCGAACGACGTACCCGCATACGCGGCCTCGTAGCCGATGGCCCGGTCGTATTCCGTTGCGTGGCCGATGGATTCGTGGATGGTGAGCCACAGATTGCTGGGGTCGATCACCAGGTCGGTGGGGCCCGGCACGACCGAGGGCGCATGCACCTTCTCGTAGAGCAGGTCGGGCAACTCCGCGAGCTCGGCGGACCAGTTCCAGATGTCGTCGCCGGCCACCAGCTCCCAGCCCCGCGCCATCGGGGGCGCCAGCGTGCGCATCGACTCGAAGTTGCCCGCCTTGGCGTTGACGGTCGTCGCCTCGAGTTGCGGCTGCAGCCGCACCCGTTGCTGGGTGATCGAGGATCCGAAGGTGTCGGCGTAGAAGGTCTGTTCCTTGGCGGCGTTGAAGGTGGCCGACACGTGATCGACGCCGTCGGCGTCCAGCAGCCGCCGGGAGTACTCCTCGAGCACGCTGATCTTCTCGGACGCCGGAACGCCGAACGGGTCGATCTGGTAGTCCGACGCCCACATCGCGTCGGTGTAGACCGGCTCGGCGGCGAGCCTGACCTGTTCGGTGTTCAGCGCCGCCAGGATCGTGGCCACCTGCACGGCGTGCCGCGCGGTGCGGGCCGCCACCTCCGGCGACAACTCGGCGTGGGAGGCGAAACCCCACGTGCCCGCGACGATCACCCGCACTGCCAGCCCGATGTCGCGGGACAGGACGGCGGTCTCGAGTTCGCCGTCGCGCAGCTGGACTATCTCGGTGCTGATGCGGTGAATCCGCAGGTCTGCATAACTGGCCCCGGCCGCTCTCGCCGCAGACAACGCGGCGTCCGCCAACTGCTGCCGCGGCAGGTCAAGGAAGTCGGCGTCGATTCCCCGGTTCGGTGTCACGGGTACACCGTAACGACCGGCTTTAATACATTCATGCCCGACGCGCCACGCCGCTCCACCGCGCTGGCCTACGCATTGCTGGCGCCCAGCCTGTTCGGCGTCGTCGCCTTCCTGCTGCTGCCGATCCTGGTGGTGGTGTGGCTCAGCCTCTATCGCTGGGACCTGCTGGGGCCGCTGCACTATGTTGGCTTCGCGAACTGGCGCTCGGTACTGCACGACGGCGACTTCGCCGACTCGCTGGTGGTCACCGCGATCTTCGTCGCGCTCGTCGTGCCGGCGCAGACGGCGTTGGGCCTGCTGGCCGCCCTGCTGCTGGCCCCGCGGCTTCCGGGTAGCGGGTTGTTCCGGACGCTGTACGTGCTGCCGTGGATCTGCGCGCCCCTGGCGATCGCGGTGTTGTGGCGCTGGATTCTGGCGCCCACCGACGGCGCGGTCAGCACCCTGCTCGGACGGCGCATCGAGTGGCTGACCAACCCCGACCTCGCCCTGCCGATGGTGTCGGCCGTCGTCATCTGGACCAATGTCGGTTACGTCTCGCTGTCCTTCCTGGCCGGCCTGCTGGCGATCCCGGAGGACGTGCACAACGCCGCGCGCACCGACGGCGCCGGCGTGTGGCAGCGGTTCTGGCGCATCACCCTGCCCATGCTGCGGCCCACCACGTTCTTCGTCCTGGTCACCGGGATCGTCAGCACCGCACAGGTTTTCGACACCGTCTACGCGTTGACCGGCGGGGGCCCAGAGGGCAGCACCGACCTGGTGGCCCACCAGATCTACTCCGAGGCATTCGGTGCGGCGTCGATCGGCCGCGCCGCGGTGATGGCCGTCGTGCTGTTCGTCATCCTGGTCGGCGTCACTTTCGTTCAGCACCTCTACTTCCGCAGACGGATCAGCTATGACCTCGTCTAGGGCGTCGTTGGGGCTGATCTACGCCGGACTGCTCGCCGGTGCGCTGATCACGGTGGCGCCGTTCGCGCTCGGGTTGCTCACGTCGTTCACCTCCGAGCACCAGTTCGCCACCGGTTCGCCGCTGCAGTGGCCGCATCCGCCGACCCTGACCAACTACACCGACCTGGTGGGCACCGGGTTCGGCCGCGCGGCGGCGGTCACCGCGCTGATGACCGCGGTGATCCTGCTGGGGCAGATGACCTTCTCGGTGCTGGCCGGTTACGCGTTCGCGCGGCTGCACTTCCCCGGCCGTGACGCCCTGTTCTGGGTCTACGTCGCGACCCTGATGGTGCCGGGCACGGTGACGGTGGTGCCGCTGTATCTGATGATGGCCCAGATGGGACTGCGAAACACCTTCTGGGCGTTGGTGATTCCGTTCATGTTCGGCTCGCCGTATGCGATCTTTCTGCTGCGCGAGCATTTCCGGATCATCCCCGATGACCTGATTAACGCCGCGCACCTGGATGGCGCCAACACGCTGGACGTGCTGGTGCATGTGATCCTGCCGTCGAGCAAGCCGGTGCTGGCCGCGCTGACGATGATCACCGTGGTCTCGCAGTGGAACAACTTCATGTGGCCGCTGGTGATCACCAGCGGCCGCAAGTGGCGGGTGCTGACGGTGGCCACCGCCGACCTGCAGTCCCGGTACAACTCGCAGTGGACGCTGGTGATGGCGGCGACGACGGTCGCGATCGTGCCGCTGATCGTGCTGTTCCTGGCGTTCCAGCGGCACATCGTGTCCTCGATTCTGGTCTCGGGACTCAAGTGAGCACCCCTTCCGTCGCCGAGATTGCCCCCACGGCTGCGAATCCCGCGGGATCACGACCCTCACGGCAATCTCGACGGCAACCCGCGAGCGAGGGGGCCCAGTTGAGCGGCCCTTGCGTCGCCGAGATTGCCCCCACGGCTGCAAATCACGCGGGATCACGACCCTCACGGCAATCTCGACGGCAACCCGCGAGCGAGGGCTCACGTGACTAAGCCAAGATTCTCGACCGTGTTCGCGCTGGCGCTCACGCTGACCGCCGCGTTGCTGATGACGACGGCGATTCTGATGGGCCGCGCCGGGGACAACGGCAAGATCGTGGTGACGGTGCGACTGTGGGCGGAACCCATCGCTCGCGTCTACCAGGAGTCCTTCCGGGCTTTCACGCGCACGCACCCCGACATCGAGGTGCGCACCAACATGGTGGCGTTCTCGAACTACTTCGACACCCTGCGCACCGACGTGGCCGGCGGCAGCGCCGACGACATCTTCTGGGTGTCCAACGCCTACCTCGACGCGTACGCCGACAGCGGCCGCCTGATCAAGATCGAGGGGCCGGACCAGGGCTGGGACCCGGCGGTCACCGAGCAGTTCACCCGCAACGGCGTCCTGTGGGGGGTGCCGCAACTCACCGACGCCGGCATCGCGGTGTTCTACAACGCCGACCTCCTGGCCGCGGCCGGCGTCGATCCCGCTGTGCTGGACACCCTGCGCTGGAGCCCCGGCAACGACGACACCCTGCGGCCGCTGCTGGCCCGCCTGACCGTCGACGCCGACGGGCACCTCGCCGGCACACCGGGTTTCGAGCCCCGGCGGGTGCGTCAGTGGGGATACAACGCCGCCAACGACCCGCAGGCGATCTACCTCAACTACATCGGCTCGGCCGGCGGAGTGTTCCAGCGCGGCAACGAGTTCGCGTTCGACAATCCCGAGTCGCTGCTGGCTTTCCGCTACCTCGTCGGACTGATCAACACCGACCACGTCGCACCGCCGGCCTCCGACACCAACGACAACGGCGACTTCTCCCGCAACCAGTTCCTGGCCGGCAAGATGGCGCTGTTCCAGTCCGGGACCTACAGCCTGGCCGCGGTGGCGCGCGACGCCACCTTCCACTGGGGGGTGGCGATGATGCCGATCGGCCCCAAGGGCCGCGTCACCGTCACCAACGGGATTGCCGCAGCGGGCAATTCCGCATCAAAGCACCCCGAGGCCGTGCGCCAGGTGCTGGCCTGGATGGGCAGCAGCGAAGGCAACGCCTATCTGGGCCGCGAAGGCGCGGCCATCCCGGCGGTGCTGTCGGCCCAGCCGGGCTACTTCGCGTACTGGAAGGCCAGGGGTGTGGACGTCGGCCCGTTCTTCGCGGTCCTGGGCGGGCCACGGATCCCGGCGCCCGGCGGGGTGGGATTCGCCGCCGGAAACGAGGCCCTGCAGCCCTTTTTCGACGACATGTTCCTGGGCCGAGGCGATATCGCGACGACGCTGCAGCAGGCCCAGGCCGCGGCCAACGCCGCCGCCTCGCGATAAGCCCCCGCGAGCAGACACATACTCACCCTGGAGCATGCGCTCCGTAGTGATTTTGTGTCTGCTCGCGGGGCTGGCTAGCGTCGATCCCGATGAATACCGACCTACACCAGGCCATCGCATCCGCTCCCATGTTCGGCGGACTCGACCCAGAGCACGTGGAGTTTCTGGCCGCGCAGAGCCGGCCCATCTTCCTGCCCGCCGGGCAGGTGCTGTTCCGCCGCGGAACACCGTCGACCGGGTTCTACATGGTGCGCGAGGGCCGCATGCAGCTTTCGGTGTCGAACTCCGAGGGCGTGGTCAAGGTAGTGGAAATCCTCAGTCCTGGAAGTGCTTTCGGCCACGCAGTGATGTTCCTGCACGAGCCGTACCCGGTGGACGCCACTGCGCTGGCCGACACCCAACTGGTCTTCGTCCCCGCCACGGCGGTCGACCGGGTGCTGGACAGCGATCCGGCGATGGCCCGCATCATGCTGGCTTCGATGGCGCGCCGACTGCAGTCGAAAGTCCAGGACATCGCCATGTTGTCGTTGCAGTCGGCCACTCAGCGGATCATCGCCTACATGCTCGGTGCCGCGGGCGCCGGTTCCTACGATTTGGCCGGTGGAGCCGCTTCATCGACTTCCCCGGGAGACGGCTCGGCCAGCGTCGAGTTGCCGGCCCTCAAGCAGGTGCTCGCCTCCCGCCTCGGGATGACACCGGAGACCTTCTCCCGGGCGATCCGCACTCTTTCGGCCGACGGGTTGATTCAGGTGAACGGCTCCGTGGTCGAAATCCCCGACCTCAGCGCGCTCGACGCACACGCGCGCAGCCAGTCGATTCTGTGACCGCCGACACAGCAGCCGCTTGATTTAGATCAAAGCCCGCCTCACCGCTCCTCCCTAGCGTGAGCACATCAGCCGCTCACAGCCACAGGAGATCCGCATGTTCTGCTACCAGTGCGAACAGACCGACCGCACCGCATCCTCTGACCGCCCCAATCTGCTGACCTTCGGATGCTCCGCGACGAAGGGCAACTGCGGAAAAGATGCCACCACCGCGGCGCTGCAGGACGTGCTGGTCCACGTGAACCTCGGCATCGGCCAGTACGCGCAGAAGGCACGCGAACTCGGCTGCCCCGACCCGCAGTTCGCCGCGCACGCCAGCTTCGACCTTTTCACCACCCTGACCAACGTCAACTTCAACGCGACGCGATTCATGTCACTGATCGCCGAAGCGGTCCGCGTGCGAGAGCAGGCCAAGCTGGCCTACGAAAACGCCGCCCGCGCCGCCGGCATCGAACCCGAGGCTGTATCTGGAGCAGCTCAATTCCTGCCCGCAGCAACCATTTCCGAAGTCGTCACCCAAGCCCTCGGGGTCGGGGTGGACGCCGGACTGGACGTCCTGGGCGCCGACGTCGTAGGCCTGCGCAACCTCAACCTCTACGGACTCAAAGGTGTCTGCGCCTATGCCCATCACGCGCACGCTCTGGGCTATCGCACCGACGAGACGGACGCCGGAATCGAAGCCAGCCTGGCGTTTCTGGCCGGCGGACCGTCCGACCCCGACGCACTGCTGGCGCACGCCATGGAGCTCGGTTCGCTGAACTACGCGGTGATGGCGATGCTCGACGACGCCAATACCGGCAGCTTCGGCAACCCAGCGCCCACCCCCGTGCGGGTCACCCCCGTCGTCGGCAAGGCCATCCTGGTGTCCGGCCACGACCTGCACGATCTGGCCCGAATCCTGGAAGCCACCGCGGGCACGGGCATCAACGTCTACACCCATGGCGAACTGCTGCCCGCCCACGGCTATCCCGAGCTGCACAAGCACACCCATCTCGTCGGAAACTACGGCGGCGCGTGGCAGGACCAGCAGCGCGACTTCACCGCCTTCCCTGGTCCGATCGTGATGACCTCCAACTGCCTCATCGAGCCACGCCCGGCCTACCGCAACCGCATCTTCACCACCGGTCCGGTCGGCTGGCCGGGCATCCGCCACCTCGACACCGCCGACCTGTCGCTGGTGGTGAGGGCGGCGCAGTCACTGCCCGGCTTCACCACCGAGGTGCCTGCCGAAACCGTCACCACCGGGTTCGGACGCGACGCGGTGCTCTCCGTCGCCGACGCCGTCATCCAGGCCGTGAAAGACGGTGCCATCAAACGCTTTCTGCTCATCGGCGGCTGCGACGGGGCCGCGCCGGGACGCAACTACTACACCGAGGTCGCTGACCACGCGCCCGACGACACCGTGCTGATGACGTTGGGCTGCAACAAGTACCGCTTCAACAGCCACGAGTTCGGCGACATCGGCGGCATCCCGCGGCTGCTCGACATCGGGCAGTGCAACGACAGCTACTCCGCGGTGCAGATCGCCCTCGCGCTCGCCGACGCCTTCGGCTGTGGCGTCAATGATTTGCCGCTGAGCCTGTTCGTATCGTGGTTCGAGCAGAAGGCCGCGGCGGTGCTGCTGACACTGCTGTCGCTGGGAATCCGCAACATTCGGCTCGGTCCGACCCTGCCGGCCTTCCTGACCCCGGCCGTAGTGGACATCCTCGTCGACAAGTTCGCGCTCAAGCCGATCGGCGACCCGGCGCGGGACCTGGCCGACGCGATGGCGGGTGCCTGATGACCGAGATAGCCGACACCCCGACCGACACTGAACTCCGGTGCTACGACGTGGTCCTGACCACCACCGAAGGAAAGCAGTCCACCATCCGATGCGATTCGCGGACAACGGTTCTCGAAGCAGCCGAGGGTTCCGGCCTGGTGCTGAAGTCAGCGTGCCAGGCCGGTGGCTGCGGGGCCTGCTCTGCGGTGCTGTCCGAAGGGCACGTGGAGATGGGCGACCACGATCCGGACGTCATCGAGACCCCCGAGGAGGAAGGCGGAATCCTGCTGTGCCGCAGCTATCCCCGCGCCGACTGCCGAATCGACTTGCCCTACGATCGCGGCCAGGTCGTCACCGCCCAGCCGACGCTGCACCGGGCCCGCATCAGCGGCCTGGACCCGGTAGCCGACACCGTGGTGCGACTGCGACTCACCCTACTGCCCGACAGCGACGGGTCGTGCTCCGCGGACTTCGAATCCGGCCAGTTCGTCCGTATCACGGTGCCCGGCACGGAGGCCCGGCGTGCCTACTCGCCCGCGAACGTCGCCAATTGGGACGGCACGCTTGAGTTTTACATCCGACTGCTTCCGGGCGGACTGATGTCGGAGTATCTGGCCGGAACCGCCGCGGTCGGTGACGATTTGACGGTATCGAGCGCACGCGGCGATTTCGCACTGGCCGAAAACGGTCTTCGGCCACGATGGTTCATCGCGGGGGGCACCGGGTTGTCGCCGTTGTTGTCGATGCTGGGCCGGATGGCCGAGTGGGGAGATGCCCAGCCCGCGCGGCTGTTCTTCGGGGTCACGCGGCACACCGAAGTGTTCGGCCAGGACCAGTTGCGGGCGCTCGCCTCGTCGCTTCCGGACTTCCGGTTCGACACGGTGGTGTGGCAGCCAGACCCCGAATGGGCAGGCGCCACAGGCAATCCGGTCGAGCTGGCGGCGGCGGAAGCGGCGCTGCTCGACGAGTGGCCCGACGTCTACGTGTGCGGGCCGCCGCCCATGGTCGACGCGGCGTATGCGGCCTTGACGGCGGCCGGCATACCGCGCGACCAGATCCACGCCGAGCGGTTCTCCGCCGTGCAGTAGCCCCGCCCGGGTGTCTGCTCGCGGGGGCTGGCGGACCGGTGACTAGTCCCGCCGGATCGAGTTGAGGAACGGCGCTAGAACATGGGCGATGGTCGTCGCCGCGTCCTCGGCACCGACCGGCGGCAGGGCGAGAAAGCTCAGCGCGGACCGGGCGATGGTCCGGCCGAGTACATGGGCATCAAAGGCTTCGGCCCCCACCCAGCTTCGCTGGAAGATCTCGGCCAGGTGTTCCGCGGCGTAATCAACGATGAATTGGCTTTCGACGGTGATCATCCGGAGTAGGTCATTGGGCGCGTCTTCAGTCCGCAACGCCCGCACCAGCGGATCGGTGTCGGCGTGGGTGAAGAATTGGCTGAATGCCGAGTGCAGGGTGCCGTAGCCATCGTCGGGATGATCATGGACCGCCGCCTCCATCCCGATGATGATGCTGTCGGTCAGCCGCAGCGCGTAGTTGCGCGCCAGACCCCGCCGCGTACCGAACTCGTTGTAGAGGGTGCCCCGGCTGATGCCCGCCGCCTTGGCGACATCGGCCATGGTGATCGTCGACCACCTGCGTTCGACAAGCAACCGCTGCATCGCGTCCAGCACCCCGTTGCGCATCAAGGCAACGGCGTTGTTCTGGTACGGGCTGCGGTTTCGCGGGGACGTCGGCTCAACCATCCACCCGAGACTATTGCGCATCGGGCTCAGCTCCTGCCGTCGAATGGGCGCGCCGCGGGTTGAAGTCGAACTTCTCTCGGACGCCGCAGTCCGGGCAGCGCCAGCCATCCTCCACGTCGTCCCAGCTGGTTCCCGCCGGATAGCCCAGATGAGGCGCACCCGTAGCTTCGTCGTAGACATAGTCGCAATCAGGGCATTTATAGGCGGCCATCAAGAGGCTCCGTACCTGGCGAGGACCTTGTCACGCTTGCGCGGATCGACGTTCACCCGGCTGATGTCGCCGCCGTAGTGCGCCATGACGCGATGGTCCATCAGCCGGCGCCACAGCGGAGGGAAGTAGGTCAACCCGATCAACGTGGCATATCCACTCGGCAGATTCGGCGCCCCGTCCATGCTGCGCAGGGTCTGGTAACGCCGCACCGGGTTGGCGTGGTGGTCGCTGTGGCGCTGCAGGTGGTACAGGAAGACGTTGGTGACGATGTGGTCGGAATTCCAGCTATGCACCGGGGCGCAGCGCTCGTAACGTCCCGACGGCGTCTTCTGCCGCAACAGTCCGTAGTGCTCGAGGAAGTTCACCGATTCCAGCAGCGACGCACCGTAGGCCGCCTGAATGATCAGGAACGGCAACACCTGCCATCCGAAAGCGGCCGTCAGCGCGCCGAACAGCACGAAAGACATCACCCACGCGTTGAGCACGTCGTTGTGAATACTCCACGCGGACTTGCCAAGTCGCTGCATCCGCGTCTTCTCCAGTTCCCATGCCGACTTCAGCGAGCCGAAGACGCTGCGCGGCAGGAACATCCAGAAACTCTCACCGAAGCGTGCGCTGGCCGGGTCCTCCGGGGTGGAGACGCGGACGTGGTGGCCGCGGTTGTGTTCGATGTAGAAGTGCCCGTAGAGGGTCTGGGCGAGCGTCACCTTGGACAGCCAGCGCTCCAGTTCCTCGCGCTTGTGGCCCATTTCGTGCGCGGTGTTGATGCCGACCCCGCCGATCACACCCATCGTCACCATGACCCCGATCTTGGAGATCAGGCCCAGGCCGCCGCTGATTCCCAGCCAGCTCAGGTCGTGCGCCGACCAGAGGTAGCACGCCACGACGAGGCTGGCCATCTGCAGGGGTATGAACGCATAAGTGCAGTACCGGTAGTACTTGTCGTTCTCCAGGTACTCGATCACGTCGTCGGGCGGATTCTGGTCGTCGGCGCCGAAGAAGGTGTCGAGAATCGGCAACAGCACGTAGAGCAGAATCGGTCCGACCCACCACAGCACCGGCGTGGCAGCGGTCCATCCGAACCGGCCGAATAGCCAGGCCATCCCGACGGCCGCCAGCAGGGACGTCGGAAGGATCAGGCCAAGGGGCCATAGGTATCGCTTCCGGTCCCGCCATACCGCGACGTCACCGCCGGTATTCAGCTTCACCATGTTCGCCATCGCGAACCTCCTCCGTCATCGTCTGGCCGCGGACGTCGTCGTCTGCTGCAATGAACATATCAGCTGATTTGTTCAACTGATGCATGAATTTGGTGATCTGTTCAGTCGCGAACCCGTGTTACTCTCCCGGACCCGCGAGGTGCCACCATCTCCGTATGAGTGACGACGGCGTGCGCTACGCCCGCAACGGCGACGTGCGCCTGGCGTACCGGATCTTCGGCGAATCCGGTCCGACGCTCATCTGGGTGCCGGGGTGGGTGGTCGGCAACGTCGACACCATCGACGAACCCGACAGTCCCTACCTGCGCGCCATCGAACTGACGTCGCAGCAGATGCGCCTGGTCGTGTGGGACCGGCGCGGCAGCGGCATCTCCGATCCTGCGACACACTTGCTGTCGCTGAACGAACGCGTCGAGGATCTCGCCGCGATAGTCGAAGCGGTGGGCATCGAGCGGGTCAGCCTGTTCGGTACCAGCGAAGGCGGCGCCGTGAGCATCCTGTACACCGCCACCCACCCCGATCGGGTCAGCCGGCTCGGGTTGTTCGGCAGCGCCGCCCGTTTTTCCCAGGATGCGCCCGACTATCCGTGGGGGTTCTCCCCCGCCGAGGTGCAATCCCAGCTCGACGAAGTCGAAAGAGACTGGGGCCGAGGCGCATTGGCCGAGATTTTCTACGGGACGGCTGCCGAGGTCTCCGGTGTCCGGCAACTGTTCGGCAAGCTACAACGTTCGGTGTCCAGTCCTTCGATGGCCAAGCTTTGGTGGCAGGCGTTCATGGAGACCGACGTACGTGCAGTTCTCGGCGCCGTGCAGGTGCCGACCCTGGTTCTGGCTCGTCACGGTGATCGCTTGGTGCCGGTGGAATCCGCGGCGGCACTCGCCGCCGGCATACCCAACGCCCGTTTCGACCTGTTGTCGCCGGGCCCGCACACCCCCTTCGACGTCCTCGATGAGCTGGGTGCAGCGGCCAACGAGTTCTTCACGGAGACCTCAGGCGCTCCGGCCGACGAGCGGGTCCTCAAGACGGTGCTGTTCACCGACATCGTCAGTTCGACGGAGAAACTCAGCGCGGTGGGCGACGCGGCATGGCGCCACCAGCTCAACAGCCACGACAGCGTGGTGGACAGCCTGCTCGCGCGCTATGGCGGAACACGCGTCAGCCACACCGGCGACGGAATTTTCGCGCTGTTCGATGCGCCGACGAAGGCGGCTCGCTGCGCGCTGCAGTTGGTGCCCGCCCTCGCCGCCCGCAATATCCCGATCCGCGCCGGCATCCATACCGGTGAGTGCGAGCGGCGAGGCGAGGAGTGGAGCGGCCTGGCGGTTCACATCGGCGCCCGCATCGGAGCGATGGCCGGGTCCGGTGAGGTGCTCGCCAGCCGCACCGTCCGCGATCTGTCGGCGGGCTCGGGGCTGCTGTTCGAAAGCCTTGGCGCACACCAGCTCAAGGGACTGCCGGAGCCTGTCGACGTCTACCGGGTGGAGACGCGTTAGCGACGTCAGCCGGGCAGCACCAGCACCGGCACCGGGCTGTGGCGAATGATCTTGCCGCTGCGGACGCCGAGGAACACTCGCCGGATATCGCCGCCCGGCGACGTGCCCAGCGTCAGGATCTCGCCGTCGACCCAGTCCGCGCTGTGCAGCGCCTCGACCCAGCTGCGCGCGGTAACCACCTGCAGTGCAACGTCTTTGCCCACGACGCCGTCGGCCTTCAGCGACTCCAGCACGTCGCGCGCCTGCACCGCCCACGCCTCGAGGATGCTGTCCTCGGCGTCCAGTCCCATATCGGGTGGATACATCGTCCGGCCCCGGACGGCGAAGGTCATCACCCGCAGCGGTACTCCCATCCGCTCGGCGTACGCCGCGCACTGGCGCACCACGCTCACCGCCTGCGGGATCGCGGAGTAGGCGCATGTCAGGCGGGTCAATCTGCCTGTCGTCGAGTGGTATCCGGGCGAGCTGATCGCCACCGGCACCGGCGAGGAGTGCAGCAGCCAGTCGGCGGTGGTACCGACCACCATCTGCACGCGCCGCACGCTCGGCAGCGAGCCGAGCACCAGCATCTCCGCGCCCACCTCCTCGGCCACTTCGAGCAATCCCGTCGATACCGAGCGGTGTGCACACTGCCGGTAGTTGACCTTGAGCCCCTCGGTCAACGGGGACAGAAAGGCCCGGGCCTCATTGGCGGAGTTCTCGGCGAGATGCTCGGCCCAGTGCTCGTATTCGGCGTCGACGCGGGCCAGCGACGGCGTGGGCCAGCCCTTGGGCACGATGGTCGCCACCGTCAGCGACGTCTGCAGTGTCCGGGCGATGCCGACCGCCAGGTACAGCCCCGAAAGGCCTACCTTGTCGGCCCGGTATCCGACGACGACGCTCACGGCGGGTTCTCATTCAAGGCGCTGTGATGCCGGCCCCACACGAAGTAGTAGATCAGCGTTACCGCGATCCAGCCGCTGAACGCCAGCCAGGTATACCAGTGCAGGCTTGCCAGGATGTACCCGCAGGCCAGCACCGAAAGCAGCGGTGTCACAGGATATCCCGGCACCCGGAAGGCACGCGGCAGATCGGGTTCGCGCACGCGCAGGATGATCACGCCCAGGGACACCACGATGAACGCCGTCAAGGTACCGATGGACACCATGTCCGCCAGCTTGTCCAGCGGCACGAACGCCGCGAGCAGTCCCGCGGCGACCGCGACGATGACGGTGTTGTTCACCGGGGTCATGGTCGTCGGATTCACCGTCGCGAACCGGGCGGGTAACAAGCCGTCGCGGCCCATCGCGAACAGGATGCGGGTCATGCCGTACATGGTGACCAGCGTGACGGTGAAGATCGAGATGACCGCGCCCGCGGCCAGCACCGTGCCGGCCCATCGACTGTGCGTGACGTTGTCGAGAATGGTGGCCAGCCCGGCATTCTCCTGGGCACCGAAGTCCTGCCACGGCTGAGTGCCGAGCGCGGACAGCGCGACCAGCAGGTAGACGCCGGTTACCACGACCAGCGCCGAGATCAATGCGCGCGGCATGGTCTTCTGCGGGTCCTTCACCTCGTCACCCGCGGTCGAGACGGCGTCCAGGCCGATGTAGGAGAAGAAGATGGTGCCCGCCGCCGTGCCGATGCCGGCGACACCGAACGGCGCGAAGTTCTTGAGGTGGTCGTCGTTGAAGGCGGTGAAGGCGATCACCGCGAACAGACCTAGCACGCCGAGCTTGATCAGCACCATGATCGTGTTCACCTTGGCCGATTCGCTGGCGCCACGGATCAACAACAGCGCGCACAAGACGATCAGGATGACCGCCGGCAGGTTGACCCAACCGTGCGAGACACCCGGTGGCGTCTTGTCCCATGGTGCCGCCGACAAGGCGTGTGGCAGTTCGACTCCCAGCAGGTTGTGCAGCAGCTTGTTGAGGTAACCACTCCAGCCGACGGCCACCGCCGCGGTGGCCACTCCGTATTCCAGCAGCAGGCACGCCGCCACGACCATGGCCACCGCCTCGCCCAGGGTGGTGTAGGCGTACGAGTATGACGAGCCGGAAACCGGCACGGCGGAGGCCAATTCGGCGTAGCAGATCGCGGCCAGCCCGGCCGCGATGCCGGCCACCAGAAAGGAGACGAGCACGCCGGGCCCGGCCTCGGGCACCGCTTGGGACAGCACGAAGAAGATTCCGGTTCCGACGGTCGACCCCACGCCGAAGAGGGTGAGCTGGAAGGTGCCGAAGCTGCGTTTGAGCTCAGAAGCGGCCCCCTGTGCGACGGGCGCACCACCTACCGGGCGGCGGCGCAGCATCTGTTCCCGCAGGGGGATCGAAGTAGTCGGCAACTGCGCCTCCCATCGCTGTGTCAGCTAAGTATGGGCCTCCCGCAGCACGGCGGCGAACTGCCCCACCAGCCAGTCGATCTCCGAGGCGGTGATCACCAGCGGCGGAGCGAACCGCAGCGTCCAGTCGTGGGTGTCCTTGACCAGCACTCCGCGATCGGCCAGCCGCAGGCTGATCTGCTTACCGGAACCCAGCTCCGGGTCGATATCGACACCAGCCCACAACCCGAAGCCGCGCACCGCCGTCACGCCATGACCGACCAGCGCACTCAACCCCTCGTGCAGGTGCGCACCCAGTCTGGCCGAGCGGTACTGGAAATCGCCGCGTGCCAGCATGTCCACCACGGTGGTGCCGATCGCAGCCGCCAGCGGGTTGCCCCCGAACGTCGAGCCGTGTTCACCGGGATTGAGCACGCCGAGGACGTCCCGGTCGGCGACCACCGCCGACAGCGGGACGACGCCCCCGCCCAGCGCCTTGCCGAGGAGGTAGACGTCGGGCACCACGCCCCACCGGTCACAGGCGAAGGTGTAACCGGTACGCGCCAATCCCGATTGGATCTCGTCGGCGATCATCAGCACGTTGTGCTCGCTGCACAGCGCACGCACCGCGGGCAGGTAGTCGTCCGGTGGCACGATGATGCCCGCCTCGCCCTGGATCGGCTCGAGTAGCACCGCGACCGTGTGCTCGTCGATCGCCCGGGCCAGGGCGGTTGCGTCGCCGAACGGCACGGAGCGGAATCCGGGGGTGAACGGGCCGAATCCGCCACGTGCCACGGGATCCGAGGAGAAGCTGACGATGCTGATCGTGCGGCCGTGGAAGTTGTTGTCCGCCACGATAATGTTGGCTTTGCCGGCCGGGACGCCCTTGACATCGGTGCCCCATTTGCGGGCGACCTTCAGGCCGCTCTCGACCGCCTCGGCGCCCGAATTCATCGGCAACACCATGTCCTTTTCGCACAACTCGGCCAGGGCCGCGCAGAAGGGACCGAGGCGGTCGGAGTGGAAGGCGCGGCTGACCAGCGTGACCGTATCGAGCTGGGCGTGAGCCGTCGCGATGATCTCGGGGTGGCGATGGCCGAAGTTGACCGCCGAGTAGGCGGCCAGACAGTCCAGGTAGCGACGGCCGTCCACATCAATGATCCAGGCCCCTTCGGCGCTGGCAGCCACCACCGGCAACGGTGAATAGTTGTGCGCTGCATGCCTTTCCACCAGCGCGATGGCCGTGTCGGTCAGGTCCGCCAGAATGGTCACGAGTGCACCTCCAATGTGCAGCACTTCACCGAGCCGCCGCCCTTGAGCAGTTCGGACAGGTCGACGCCGATCGGCTCGAAGCCGTACGCCCGTAGCTGTTGCGCGAATCCCGTTGCCGCGGAGGGCAGTACAACGTGGTAGCCGTCGGAGACGGCGTTGAGCCCGAAGAGGTATGCGTCGGGGGTGCCGACGGTGATGGCCTCGGGGAACAACGCCCGCAACTGGGTCTGAGCCGATTCGCTGAACGCCGGCGGGTAGTACGCGATGGTGTGCTCGTCGAGCACGGCCAGCGCGGTATCGAGATGGTAGAAGCGCGGATCCACCAGTTCGAGCGACACCACCGGCATTCGCAGCGCAGCGGCGATCTCGGCGTGCGCGCGAGGGTCGGTGCGAAACCCGTAGCCTGCCAGCACCATATCGCCGACCAGCAGCAGATCACCCTGGCCTTCGTTGACGTGACGGGTGGACACGGGCCGGTAGCCGATCGAGGCCATCCAGTTCGCGTAGGCCCGGGACTCGTCGGCACGCTCGGCGAACCGGAACCTGGCCACGACGGCGACCTCCTGGGCGACGAAACCGCCGTTGGCGGCGTACACCATGTCCGGCAGGCCTGCCACGGGCTCGACCACATCGACCCGGTGGCCCAGCCGAACATAGGTTTGGCGCAGCCGTTCCCACTGGGCCGTGGCGCGCCCGACGTCGACCGGCGTACTGGTGTCCATCCACGGGTTGATCGCGTATTCGACGGCGAAGAAGGTCGGCGGTGTCATCGCATAATGCCGGGCGGTCGGAGTGCGGTCGCGCCCCGTGACGTGCCGGGCCCCCGGCGCGAATCGGGCGTCCACATAGTTGTCCGTCATAAATATCAACGCTATGGGGCCGCTATGGCGCAAGCAAACGAACTACATTGCGCACTTACCGTTGATTTATTGCGCTAGGCTTCGCACAGTGACGATCTGTTGCGCATACGACTGACGGAGGTGTGGTATGGACCGACTGGACGACACGGACGAGCGCATCCTGGTCGAACTGGCCGAGCATGCCCGGGCCACCTTCGCCGAGATCGGTCAGAAAGTGAACCTCTCCGCACCGGCGGTCAAGCGCCGCGTCGACCGGATGCTCGACAGCGGGGTGATCCGGGGCTTCACCACCGTCGTCGACCACAACGCGCTCGGCTGGAACACCGAGGCCTATGTCCAGGTGTTCTGCCACGGCCGGATTGCGCCGGAGAAGTTGCGCGAGGCGTGGGTGGACATCCCCGAGGTGGTCAGCGCAGCCACCGTCACCGGCACATCCGACGCGATCCTGCACGTACTAGCCCGGGACATGCGGCACCTGGAGACCGCGCTGGAACGCATCAGATCCAGCGCCGACATCGAGCGCAGTGAAAGCATCGTGGTGCTCTCGAACCTGATCGACCGGATGCGGCCGTGATCGACTAGTGCGCGGAAAGGATCGTCTGAATCGCCACACCCGCGCCGCAGACCAGCGCGGCGGTCGTGATCGTCAGCCAGTCCGCCAGCCTGGGCCGCCGCGGGTGGGCCGACAACTGACCGGTGCCGCCGCGCGCGGTGATGGCATCGCCCATCTCGTCAGCGCGGCGCAGCGTCACGGTGATGGTGGCCGCGAGGAGGTCGATGACCTCCATCCGGCGTTGCTGGCGCTTCTCTCTGCGACTGCGCGGCACCGGTTTCGGCCGCAGCCGCCGCGCCGCGTACAACACCTGGAACTCGTCGATCAACATGGGGAAGGCGCGCAACGCCAACGCCAGTGCCACCGCCCACTCGTCGATCGGCAGCCGCAGCAGCCGCAGCGGCCGGCCCAAAGTGGCCACCGCAGGCCCGATTTCGGCGACGTTGGTGGTGTAGGACACCAGGCCGCCCAGCGCCAGCAGCACCAGTGTCAGCGCGGTGATCCGCAGAAAATTCAGGAAACCGCCGAGTCCTAGCTCAAGCCCGGATACCGAGACCAGCGGATCACCGCCGGCCAGCGCCGCGGTGAAACCACCGATGAAGATCACGATCCACAGCCAGCGGGGTATCGACGGCAGCGCACCGCGCGGGATACGGGCGATCCAGATCGCCGCCAGCACCAGGGCCGCGGCGCACCCGATGGTCACCCAACCCGGGTAGAACGCCAGCAGCACCGAAATGCCGAATACCACCAACAGTTTCGTCCCGGCCCACAGTTCGTGGATGGGCGAGGAGCCGGGAATGGGAACCAGCAACACCACCGGGCGACCGGGTCGGCGGTTCTCTCGCTGCCGCGGATGAGACGTCGTCGTCACGCCACGCCCCCCGGTCGTACGCCGGACGTTGAGGCCGGCTGCAAAGCACCGTCACGCAGGTGCAGGGTGCGCGGACAGAGGCTTTCCATCCCGACGAGGTCGTGCGAGATGACCACCACCGTCAGACCCCGCTCCCGCCGCAGATCCTCCAGCAGGCGCAGGAGGCCGCGCTGACTTTCGGCGTCCAGGCCGGCCAGCGGCTCGTCCAGAATCAGGGCTTTCGGCTTGCAGGCGAGCAGCCCGGCCAGGACCACCCGGCGCATCTGGCCGCCACTGAGCTTGTCAATGCTGCGGCCGGCCAGCGCAGGGTCGAGTCCGACCACGCCGAGTGCCGAGATGACCCGGTCGCGGTCCTTGTGCGAAAAACCGGCCGCTGACGCCACTTCCAAGTCGACGCGACTGCGCATCAACTGCAGCCGTGCCGCCTGGAACGACAGTGCCACCGCGCCCACCTGCTCGTCGGTGGGGCGGCCGTCGAGCAGGCAGACACCACTCGTCGGGGTCGTCAAACCCGCCATCACCCACGCCAGCGTCGACTTGCCCGAGCCGTTGCCTCCGTGGATGAGCACGCCGTCGCCCTGTTCCACGACGAAGTTGATGTCGCGCAACGCCGTCTTGGCCCACGGGGTTCCGATGCCGTATTCGTGCCCGACACCCACGAGTTCGAGCGTCGACCCGCTGCGTGTTCCGCCCACTCCCACGGTCGGCAGCTGCGCGTCTCCGGCGGGCTGCACCATCCCGGAGTTGTCCGGGGAATCACTGAGTTTGATTGTCCGGTCGGCAGATTCGGCCTCGTTGTTGTAGTGCGTGATGTGCACCAACGCCGTCTTGTGCCGTTTCGTCAGGCCGGACAACACATTCAGCAGGCCCTCGCGGCCCTGCTGGTCCACCATGGTGGTGACCTCGTCGGCAATCAGCATGGCGGGCTCGCGGGCCAGCGCGGCCGCGAGCGCCAGGCGCTGCAGTTCACCGCCGGAAAGGCTGCCCGTGTCGCGCTCGGCCAGATCTTCCAGTCCCACCTCGCGCAGCAACTTCTCGACGTCGGTCGTGGTCCCCGGCGGCAGCCCCCAGACCACGTCGTCGGCGACGCGGGTGCCGAGCACCTGACTCTCGGGATGTTGCAGGACGACGGCGGTGCCGCCGAGCTTGCCCAGCCCCACCGCCCCTGGCCGCTGCACCGTGCCCGACGTGGGCTCCCGGCCGGCCAGAATCAGCATCAGCGTGGTCTTGCCGGAGCCATTGGCGCCGGTGATCGCGACGTGTTCGGCCTCGCCGATGTCCAGGCTGATCTCGCGCAGCGCGTCCTGGCCGGCTCCGGGGTAGCGGAATCGCACGTGGTCCAGCCGCACCGGGACCGGGCCGACGGTGGCGTCGGGGACATCGCCCTGCGGAGCGTCCAGCTTGTGCACGTCCGGGATGCCCCGCATCCGTTCCAGCAGGCGGGACAGCGCCCACCACCCGATCAGGGAGATGAAGACGACCCCGAGAGCCACCGCGCCGAGCAGGACCAGCTGCCAGTAGTGCAGAGCGCCGGCGTAGAGCTTCTTGAGCCAGAACCCGGCATCCTGCAAGCCGACCCGGCCGAAGAACGAGGCCAGCCCGTTCACGTTCGCGCTGATCGCGTCGCGCATCAGGTGCCGCAGGCGCGTCAGCACCATCAATATCCCGACGTTGGCGGCGCCGAACACCAGGCCGGCGATCACCGACGTAACCACGACGGTGGGCGTGCCGCGTCCCCGCCGCTTGATGATTCCGGTGAGCCCTCCGATATAGGCGCTCTGGATGACGCCCATCAATCCCCCGCCGCCGGCGATGATGAAGGCGATGACGCTGGCCGCGACCGTCGCGGTGATCAGCACGCGCAGGCGATAACGGTAGGCCAGCAACCCGGTGGGCACGGTGCCGAGCAGCGCGAGCCCCGCGGCGAACGGCACCACGACGGAGATGATGGCGGTCACCGCGCACAGCGCAGCCATCACCGATGCTTGCGCCAGTTCACTCGGTCGCAGCGGTCCACCCCGAGCGCGCGAAGGGGGTGGCCCGGTCTCGCTCACTCGACCGATTCTGCCAGGTCCGCTCGTCGCAGGGTGACCAGCACACGGGCCGCCGGGCATTTGGGGTGACGCCTTTCACGATTGGTCTCGCATAGCAAAGCTATGCAACGATGGATGTATGACTTCGTCCGCCGCGGCAAAAGACGCTGACGTCGCGCACGGTCTGGGAGCCGACCTGTTGGCAGTGGTCGCGCGGTTGAACCGGCTGGCCACCCAGCGGATCCAGATGCCCTTGCCGTCGGCGCAAGCCCGGCTGCTGGCAACCATCGAGGCCCAGGGGGAAGCCCGCATCGGCGACCTGGCCGCGGTGGACCACTGTTCCCAGCCGACGATGACGACTCAGGTGCGCCGGCTCGAGGATGCCGGGCTGGTGTCCCGGACCATCGACCCCGGTGACGCCCGCGCGGTCCGTATCAAGATCACCCCCAATGGTGTTCACACGCTCAACGCGGTGCGCAGGGACCGGGCCGCCGCCATCGCACCGCAGCTGGCCCGTCTCGACGCCGGCGACCGTCAGGTGCTGACGGAAGCCGTCGAGGTGCTGCGGCGTCTGCTGGAAAACTCCGCTACCACACCGGGCCGCCACACACTCTGATCCGGTCATTGCGAGTGGAGGGACCGCCTCAGCGGGTAGACACTTGAGTCAGCACTCCACGATGAAAGGTGACGGCCATCCCTGACGTCTCCCCGTTGACCGTGTGGGTCGGATCGATGCGGTACGTCTTCGCGCCGGGCCGCGACGTGATCGTGGGGCACGGCGGACATTGCGACGTCCGACTGGACCCCGGCGGCCCCGACACACAACCCGTCCCCGATGTGGTGCTGCGCTTCGCCGGTACCCACTGGCTGGCCGTCGATCAGAGCCATCAAGGCTTGTTTCTGGATGGGGCGCGGATGTCGACCATCGATATCCGGGACGGTCAGACGATTGTGATCGGCGACCCGCAGCGCGGGCCGCGGCTGCGCTTCGAGGTCACCGCACCCGACGACGCCCCGCCCCCGACCACCGATCCGCTGGGAGTGAAAACTCCGCTGCCGCAACCTGTTCGGGCGCACGACGCCGAACCCGCGACCACCAGCATCCCGGCGCAGCCTATCGGGGAACCCGCGACGACCAGCATCCCCGCGCAGCCCGTCGCCGCACCGGCAGACCCACCCACCACCAGCATCCCGGCGCAACCCATCGGGGAACCCGCTACCACCAGCATCCCCGCCGCACCGGCGGACCCACCCACCACCAGCATCCCGGCGCAGCCCGTCGAAGAACCCGCGACGACCAGCATCCCGGCCCAGCCCGCCGCCGTATATGGCCCCGTCGAGCACTCCCCGCTGGAGCGACCCACCAGGCCATTCCGGTACGTGCCGGCGGACGAATCTGCCGCCCCGCCGGCACCGGACGACGCCCCGGCCACGGGCCCGGGCCTGCTCGAGCGTATGACCGAGGCGGGCCGGAAACTGCTGCCCGGCGACAACAGACCCGACGAGCTCCCGCCCCAGACCAGCCGGTTGCCGCTGCTGCCGGGCGCGCGCACCATCGGCGTCGCCGGGTATCAGCTGGGACTCACTGTGGATGGCCGCGAGGTGCTGTCGAACGTGACGTTCACGGCGCCCCCGGGCTCCCTGATCGCCGTGGTCGGGCCGTCGGCGGCACGCAATTTCGCCCTGACCGGTCTGCTCGCCGGCAGCCGGCCGGTGAGTTCGGGTCTGCTGACCGTCGACGGTCACGACGCGCACGCCGAGCCCGACGTGATGCGCCTGCGCATCGGGGTGGTTCCGCGCGACAACCGGGTGCACCCCCGGCTCACCGTGGAGCGCGCCCTCGCATATGCGGCCGAGCTGCGGCTGCCGCCGGACACCTCGCCGGAGAACCGTGACCGGGTCGTGCACCAGGTCCTCGACGAACTCGAACTCACGCCGCATCGCACGACCCGGGTCGCCAAGTTGCCGCCCGAAGCGCGCCGGTGCGTGTCGCTGGCGGTCGAACTGCTGACCAGGCCGTCGCTGCTGGTGGTCGAGGGGCCGGGGGCCGGGCTTGACCCGGTCCAGGAGAACCACGTGATGGCGCTGCTACGCCGCCAGGCCGACCTCGGCTGCGTGGTGGTGGTGTCCGGCACGTCGCCGGCCTACCTCAACATGTGCGACCAGGTGCTGCTGCTCACGCCGGCGGGCCAGTTGGCGTTCGCCGGGCCGCCCTCGCACATCGACTCGGCGCTGGGCACCACCGACTGGCTGGAGATCTTCGGGCGAATCAGCGCGGACCCGCACGGCGCGCACCACGCCTTCCTGATCAGACAACAGGCTGCGGTCTCGCCGACGCCGCCGTCGATCGCCAGACCACAGCGGCTCGCACCCGTGCCCGGCGTCAAACGTCAGTTCCGGCTGGTGGCCCGTCGGCAGTTGCGGCTGCTGGCCGCCAGCCTCGTCTTTTCGCTGTTGCTGCTTGCGCTGCCGTTCGCCCTCGGCGCGCTGACGCTGCTGATCCCCGGGAATTCCGGGTTGAGCCGGTCCGGCCCGTCGTCGGCGAATGCGCACGAAGCGATCGAGATCCTGGCCGCGCTCAACTTCGCCGCGGTCCTCATGGGCACCGTACTGACGATCGGGAGCCTGGTCTCCGAACGCCGGATCTTCCGGCGGGAGCAGACGATCGGACTGTCGGCATCGGCCTACCTGATGGCCAAACTCGCCGTCTTCGGCCTGATCGCCGCGGCGCAGGCCGCCGTCCTGACCGCCATCGTGATCGTAGGCAAAGGCGGGCCCAAGCATGGCGCGGCGCTGTTCGGCACTTCCCCACTGGCAGCGGGCATCGAGCTGTACGTCACCGTGGCGGCGACGGCCGTCGTGTCGGCGATCGTGGGGCTCGCGTTGTCCTCGCTGGGCAAGTCGATGGCCGAGGTGCTGCCCCTATTGATCCCGGCGTTGCTGGCCTCACTGTTGTTCGCGGGCGGACTCGTCTCGCTGGTGGGTACCTGGGGTTACGACCAGGTCTCCTGGTTCATTCCGGCTCAATGGGGCTTTGCGGCCGCCGCAGCCACCGTGGACTTGCGACGGATCGACAAGCTGGCCGATCACAACGCGATGTGGAGTCACTATTCGGGCTGGTGGGTGTTCGACATGCTCATGCTGGGACTGCTCGCCCTGGTGTGGCTCGGGTTCGTTCGCTACCGGTTGCGTCCGGCGGCCACGTCGCCACGCCGCGACAAGGCCTGACTGCCCGACGTAAACGGCGCGCGGTGCCCGCGCTGCACAGCACAACTGGTAACCCGCAAGCCCGCAATTGGCACGTCCGGGCGCAAGAATTTCGCAAACCAGCGCCAATAATCTCCATCCAAACAGAGATCAAGAGCCATTTGATGACCTGACAATGGCTCGAATGCACTGGCGCGCGAACCACCTGTGGGGTGTTTCCCGCGCCTGCGTGTGGGAACAAAGGAGAGCCGTCATGCGACTGACCAACACAACCAGGAAAGTCCTCGCGGCCTCAGCGCTGGCCGGGTCCGCGGTACTTACCGGCCTGGGTCTGGGTGTCGCCCACGCGGACACGACGCAGCCGCACCGGTGGTGCCCGGGCAACCCTAAGCAGATGCCCTATGTGACGAACCAGTTCGTCGACTGGGACTGGAGCGTCTGCCACACCTGGTATGCGACCAACTACGGGATGGGCAACCTGACCTCGCAGGGCATGCCGATCTCCATGTGGGACGGCGACAATCCGCCCATCGAGGCGATCACCATCAGGCAGTGCCCGCCGATCAGCTTCATGTGCCCCTAGTCGCACACGCCAGCCCCGCATTCCGCTTTGCCGCACGATAGCGTCGCCATAGTGCGCCAATTATCGGTGCGCTGGCCAATTCCCTTGTGCCGGAATCAGATCAAAATGCCCGGGTACCCTGCCCGACGGTGCTCGGCGTGGTCGTGGCTGACGGCAACGAACACGACGAAGCACGACATCACTGAAAGATTTCTGCGACACACTGTGTTCATAGGGCTGAGCTGTTCCGGCAGAGCAGGCGACGGGCTACGGTCGGGTCATGGCATCCGACACCAAAAGCACTGCCGACTACATCCGCGACGCGCTCGACGGGCGTTGGCGGGACGTGAAGAACGAGACGCGGGCCAAGCTCTCGCACGAGGCTTTCCGTCCGCACCACACCCCGAACACGGTCATCGCCCGCGCGAAGGTCGCCGAGCAGATGCAGATGATGGCGGCCGCCGGCGTGTCGGACGAAGGGTTCCGCAAGGAGCACGGCGGCACCGGTGACGTCGGAGCGGCGGTCACGATGATCGAGATGCTGGCCATGTCGGATCTGTCCCTGATGGTCAAGGCCGGTGTCCAGTGGGGCCTGTTCGGCGGCGCCGTGGAGAACCTGGGCACCGAACGCCACTCCTCTTATGTGCGGGACATCATCACCCTCGACCTGCTCGGCTGTTTCGCGATGACCGAGACCGGACACGGCAGCGACGTCCAGTCGCTGGAGACGACGGCCACCTACGACGCCGAAACCGAAGAGTTCGTCATCAACTCCCCCACCCCGACGTCGCGCAAGGACTACATCGGCGGCGCGGCCGAGACCGCAACCATCGCAGCGGTTTTCGCGCAACTGATCACCCATAAGGACGGCAAGCCGGTCAATCACGGCGTGCACTGCGTGCTGGTCCCGCTGCGTGACGCCGACGGTAACGACCTGCCGGGGGTCACCACCTCGGACTGCCACTACAAGGGCGGCCTGCCCGGCGTCGACAACGGCCGCATCATGTTCGACAACGTCCGGGTGCCGCGAGTCAACCTGCTCAACAAGTACGGCGAGGTCGAACCGGACGGCACCTACACCTCGCCGATCGACAACGCCAACCGGCGGTTCTTCACGATGATCGGCACGCTGATCCGGGGCCGGGTGACCGTGGGTGGCAGCGCCGGTAACGCGGCGCACGTCGCGCTGGACATCGCCACCCGTTATGCGTTGCAGCGCAGGCAATTCAGCGCGCCCGGCGATGACGACAACGAAGTGCTGATCATGGACTACCTGGTGCACCAGCGGCGGCTGTTCCCGCTGATCGCCCGGTCCTACGCGCTGCAGTTCGCCCAGAACGAGCTGGTCTCCAAATGCCACGACCTGCAGACCTCCGACGTGGTGGACGCCGAAGAACAGCGTGAGCTGGAGGCGCGTGCCGCCGGGCTGAAGGCGGCCAACACCTGGCACGCGTCCCGGGCCATCCAGGAGGCCCGGGAGGCATGCGGCGGCGCGGGCTACATGGCCGAGAACCGGCTGATCGCCCTGCGGGCCGACACCGACGTGTTCACCACCTTCGAGGGTGACAACCATGTGCTGACCCAGCTGGTGGCCAAGGAACTGCTCACCGCCTACGCCGACGACATCAAGAGCATGAGCCCGGTCGAGTGGGTGCGTTTCGCGGCGAATACGGTGGGCGACCGGGTGAAGAAACGCACTGCGGCCGAAGCGATCATGCAACGCATCGTCGACGCCAGACAGGACAACGAGGAAGAAGGCAGCCTGTTCAACCGCGGCACCCAGGTGCAGATGTTCGAAGATCGCGAGGACTACCTGCTGTCGTCGGTGGCGCGCCGCCTGCAAGGCAAATCCAAGGAGATGTCGGCCTTCGACGCTTTCAACACGGTGCAGGACCACGTGTTGCACGCCGCGAAGGCGCACATCGACACGGTGGTGCTGGAGGCCTTCGTCGCCGGCATCGAGTCATGCCCGGACCGGAAGGCGCGCGAGCTGCTGGGGGTGGTGTGCGACCTCTACGCGTTGTCGGTGATCGAAGAGGACAAGGCGTGGTTCATCGAGCACCGGTACCTGTCGACCGAGCGCGCCAAGGCGGTCACCCGGGGCATCAACGACCGGTGCCGGGTGCTGCGCCCGCACGCCCGGACGCTGGTCGACGGGTTCGGCATCCCGGAGCAGCTGCGCTACGCAGAGATGCTGCACCCGGAGAACCTCCCCGACTAAGCCTTGCTCACAACGAGTTCCGCCGACTGCACCACCGGGGTGACGGCGCGGCGGACGTAGGCCTGCCAGGTCAGCGCGGCGGCCGCGGCGTAGCCGCACATGAAGATCCAGAATGCCTCGGTGCCCGCACCGGTGCTCTGGTACGACGCCCGCAGCGCGAGGTCGATTCCGACCCCGCCGAGCGCGCCGACCGATGCCACGAACCCGATGACGACGCCGGAGATGATCCGCGACCATTCCCGGCGATCGGCTTCGGTGATGTCGAGCGAGCGACTGCAGGCCTCGAAGATCGTCGGGATCATTTTGTAGACCGATCCGTTGCCCAGCCCGGACAGCACGAAAAGGGCTATGAAGCAGGCGAAGTAGCCGGCCATGGCGGCGCCGCCGTGCTGGCGGTGCTGGTGGGCGCTGGCGACGATCAGTAGTCCCGCGGTGAACGTCATGCCGGTGAACACCATCAGCGTCAGGCGGCTGCCACCGATGCGGTCGGCCAGCCGGCCGCCGTAAACCCTTGCCACAGCTGCCAACAACGGGCCCAGGAAGGCGAGTTCGGCGGCGTGCAGACTGGCTTGGGCGACGGTTTCCCCACCGGCCACGAAGTTGTTCTGCAGCACCTGGCCGAACGCGAAGGAGAATCCGATGAACGAGCCGAACGTGCCGAGGTAGAGCAGCGAGAGCAGCCACGTGTCGCGGGTGGCGAACATCGCCGCGATGATCGGCCGCAGCTTTTCCGGCTTGACGTGATGCTGCGCAACGGTATTCATCGATCGGGTCACCCCGATGCATGCGATCACCAGCGACACCGCATACAGCCCGCACACCAGGTAGGGCTTGCGGTCACCCGCGGTGGCGATCACCAGTAGCCCGACCAACTGGATCGCCGGTACCCCGAGATTGCCGATGCCGCCAGCCAATCCGAGGGCGGAGCCCTTGAGACGCTGCGGATAGAAGGCGTTGGCGTTGCTCATCGAGGCCGCGAAGTTGCCGCCGCCCAATCCGGTGAGCGCAGCGCAGATCAGGTACGGCCACAACGGCAGACCGGGATGCATCAGCAACACCATCGTGCCGACCACCGGGACGATCAGTGCTGCCGACGAAATGATCGCCCACTTTCGCCCGCCCAGGACCGCAGTGGCCACCGAGTAGGGCATGCGCAGGCACGCACCGACCAGGGCCGCGGTAATGACCAGCAGCAGCTTGTCGCCCGTCGAGAATCCGTACACGTTCTGCGGCATGAACAGTTCCATCACCGGCCACAGCGTCCACACCGAGTAGCCCAGGTGAACGGTGACGACCGACCACAACAGGTTCCGTCGCGCGATGAGCTTGTTCCCGGCCTCCCAGGCCACCACATCCTCGGCGTCCCAGTGTGAGATGTGACGTGGGCCACGACGATTGGCCGCAACGACGTCACATGACTCCGCTCGCCGCGGCAGCGTCTGCAGGTCCATGACCCTCCTTCGTCTTTCGTGCACGATCTCTCGCACGGAAGACCAAGCGTGCCAGCGGAACCTGGGTCAAGCACGCCGTAAGCAGCCTGAAACTGCTGTAGGTGTGCTGTAGAAGTGCTGAAGGGGGCGGCGACCGGCGGTTAGCTGGGCGGCTGGTGCGGGATGGGACCGAGCGCCTTGAGCCTGCCGTCCGGCCCGATCTCGAATTTCACCGTGCCTTTGCCAGTGGGACAGCATTCCTCGTCGCTGCCGTTACGCCACTGGTACTGCACGGTCACGGTGTCGTCGGCCGGCGCCAGCACCGTGATGTAGGGCTTGGGGTTCGGGGTGGGCGAACCCAGCGGGGTGTTGCGGTCGAAGAACAGCAGCTGTTGCGGCGTCGACTCCGAGGCGATGGTCGGGATGATCTGCACCCAGTTCAGCCGGCATTTCCTGGTGTGACCGCGGGCGAACTCCACCCAGGCAGAACCCGGCACCTCGACCGGGACGGCGGCGATGGCCCGGCGCACCGTGTCGGCGGTGGGACTGTCTGACTCCTTGCAGGAGGCCGGCTTCGCCTGCGGCGGCGCCGATGCATGGTCGTCACACCCTGTGACCGCCATCCCCAGCATGAGCAGGGCAGCACCGAACCGAGAACGCACCTCGCGAGCTTAACGAACGGGGCCCGCAGCTGGACGCGCACTGTGAATGTCCGTCGGGTTTGGTCAAAACCGCAGGTGCAGGGCCTTTCGCGGGGCTCGGCGTGGGTAACCTCGGCGAAGATCACCGGTCAACGAAGACCGCGGTCGCCGTGAGGCCGGCGCCGGGCACCACCCCGAATTTCGTGCCGAATTACCGACACCGCACACCACGCCACACCCCGCTGCGAGAAGTCCGTAAAGCCGCTGAAACCTCAGGTGATCCGCACCGAAACATCACTACGGGACGATTTTCCGCAGATCCGTGTGCGCGAGACGAGAGGTCGGACAACCACCATGCACTCCCCCGACGATGCGGTGCGCACCATGTGCGCCTACTGCGGCGTCGGATGCGGCATGGTGTTGCAGCTCACAACGGATCCCGAAAGCGGCCGCCGTCACATCGCCAAAACACTTGGACAAGAAGATCATCCGGCCAACTTCGGGCGGTTGTGCACCAAAGGCGCGACCACCGCTGATTTTCTTGCGGCACCGGGACGAGCCGAGTCGGCATACGCGCGAACCGACCGTGGTCAGCCCTTCGAACCCGTCGACACCGACACGGCGATCATGCGCTCCGCCAAGCGGTTACGGGGCATCATCGACAAGCACGGACCCGACGCCGTTGCCCTGTACGTCTCGGGACAGATGTCATTGGAAGCCCAGTACCTGGCGAACAAGCTGGCCAAGGGTTTTATCGGCACCAACCAGATCGAGTCGAACTCGCGCCTGTGCATGGCCGGCGCCAGTTCGGGCTACAAGCTGTCGCTGGGCGCCGACGGACCGCCCGGGTCCTACCAAGACTTCGACCACGCCGACGTGTTCTTGGTCATCGGCGCCAACATGGCCGACTGTCATCCGATCCTGTTCCTGCGCATGATGGAACGGGTCAAAGCCGGTGCGAAACTGATCGTCGTCGACCCACGCCGCACCGCGACCGCCGCCAAGGCCGATCTGTTCCTGCAGATCGCCCCCGGCTCGGATCTCGCGCTGCTCAACGGCTTACTGCACCTGATCGTGCGCAACGGGCATACCGATCCGGACTTCATCGCCGAATTCACCACCGGCTGGGAGGTGATGCCCAGCTTCCTGGAACAGTTCACCCCGGACCACGTCAGCGACATCACCGGCATTCCCGCCGACGACATCCGCACCGCAGCTCGCTGGATCGGTGAAGCCGCGAATTGGATGAGCTGCTGGACGATGGGCCTAAACCAGAGCACGCACGGCACCTGGAACACCAACGCGATCTGCAACCTGCATCTGGCGACCGGAGCAATCTGCCGGCCCGGCAGCGGCCCGTTCTCGCTCACCGGCCAGCCCAATGCGATGGGCGGACGCGAAATGGGTTACATGGGGCCGGGTTTGCCGGGCCAGCGGGCGGTGACCAGCACCGAAGACCGGGAGTTCACCGAGGACCAGTGGGGCATTGCCCGCGGGTCGTTGCGCACCGACGTCAGCGACGGTGTGATCGACATGTTCACCCGCATGGCCGACGGACAGATCAAGGCGTGTTGGATCATGTGCACCAATCCCGTTGCCACCGTGGCCAACCGGAAGACGGTGCTGGCCGGTCTGGAGCAGGCCGAACTGGTGATCACCCAGGACGCCTATCTGGAGACCGAGACCAACGAATACGCGGATGTGGTGCTGCCGGCCGCAATGTGGACGGAGTCCGACGGAGTGATGGTCAACTCCGAGCGCAACCTGACTCTGTTCCAGAAGGCGGTCGATCCACCGGCTCAGGCGTTGCCCGACTGGCAGATCATCGCCCGGATCGCCTGTGCGATTGGGTTTTCCGACTGGTTCAGCTACAGCTCCAGCGAAGAGGTGTTCGAGGAGATCAAGCGGTTCAGCAACCCCAGAACCGGTTACGACATCCGCGGCATCAGCTACGCACGCTTACGCCAGACACCTGTGCAGTGGCCCTGCCCACCCGACAGCCCAAACGACCGCAACCCGATCCGATACCTCAACGACGGTGTCAGCCAGGCCCTGGTCGTCCGGGAGGACGGGCACGTACCCCGCCTCGCATTCCCGACCCCGCACGGTCGGGCCGTCTTCTTCGCCCGCCCACATCTGTCGCCCGAAGAGATGCCGGACCAGGATTACCCGTTCCTACTCAACACCGGCCGCCTGCCGCACCAGTGGCACACCATGACAAAGACGGGCAAGGTAGCCAAGCTCAACAAGCTCAATCCCGGCCCGTTCGTGGAGATTCACCCCGAAGATGCGGCCCGCCAACAGATCAGCGACGGGGATCGGGTGGAGATCGCGTCCCGGCGCGGGCGTGCGGTCCTGCCCGCCGTCGTCACCGACCGGGTACGGCCGGGTAACTGCTTCGCGCCGTTTCACTGGAACGACACGTTCGGCGAATACCTTTCGATCAACGCGGTCACCAATGACGCCGTCGACCCCATCTCGCGGCAGCCGGAATACAAGGCCTGCGCGGTCACTCTGACGAAGGTCGCCGGCCGTGTTCCGGTCGAACCGCAGCGCAGTGGCCGCCCGGAACCCGAACCTGCGCACGTCAGCCTGGCGCAGATCGACGCGATCGCCGAATTCCTCGGCGTGGCAACCGAACCCGCACCGGAGTTCGACCCGCACGGACGCGCCTACCTGGCGGGGCTGCTGGCCGGGTTGCGGGTGGAGGCTGGGCGGCCGATGACCGGACTGCCCACCTTGCCGGCCAGCGCACCGTTCGATACCCGAACCCGACTGTGGCTGGACGGCGTGATCGCGGGGATATGCTCGCGCACCCCGGTGCCGGCACCGGACGCCGTCCGGGAACCCGAAACCGCCCAGAGCCGGGCACCCGTGGTGCTGCTGTGGGCCTCACAGACCGGCAATGCCGAGGAACTCGCAAGCGAGCTGGCCGCGCGTCTGACCCACGCCTCGCTGCCGGTCGCCGTACATGCGATGGACGATTTCCCGGTCGGCGACCTGCCACGCGTCAGCGAGTTGCTGCTGGTCACCAGCACCACCGGTGACGGCGATCCCCCTGACAACGGGGCCGGTTTGTGGCAGGCGCTGTCGGACCAGGGCGCACCTGCGCTGGGCGAAACCCGCTATGGCGTGCTGGCCCTCGGCGACTCCAACTACGACGACTTCTGCGGTCATGGGCGCCGGCTCGACGAACGGCTCGCCGCGCTGGGCGCGACCCGCATCACCGACCGTGTCGACTGCGAGCCCGACTACGAGGAGGCCGCGGCGCGCTGGCTCGACAGCGTCGTGGCCGGGTTGTCGCAACCGCCGGAATCCGGGAGCCCCGTCACGAAGCCGGCCTTCCCCGTGGCCAGCACGAACGCGTACACCAAGAAGCGTCCCCTGGTCACCGGTGTAATCCGCAACGTCACCCTGAGCCGGCCCCGCTCGGCCAAAGACGTGCGCCAGCTGGTCTTCGAGGTGCCGGAGGCAACGGTGCACTACGAGGCCGGCGACGCGCTCGGCGTGTGGCCGCACAACAACGAGCAGTTCGTCGACGAGTGGCTGACCGTCACCGGCCTGGATGGCCGCACCGAGGTGGAGGTCGCCGACCACGGCGCGATGTCGCTGCGCACCGCCCTGACCGACCGGTTCGAGATCGCGCACATCAGCCCCGACCTGCTGCGTTTCGTGCAGCAGCGGACCGGCAACGCCGACGCGGCGGCGCGGCTGAGCGAGTTGATGCGTCCGGAGAACAGGACTGCGCTGGCGGATTGGTCCTGGGGGCGCCAGTCGGTGGACCTGCTCGGGCAGGCGCCGGTGCACGCGTCCGTCGACGAGTGGCTCGCTGTGCTCAAACCGCTTCAGCCGCGGCTCTATTCGATTTCGTCGAGCCCCAAGGTGCACCCCGGTGAGGTCCACCTCACCGTCTCGCCGGTGCGGTACAACTTTCAGGGCGTGCCGCGGCGCGGGGTGTGCTCCACCTATCTGGCCGACCGCTCGCCCAGTGACCGGATCGCGGTCTACGTGCGTACGTCGAAGAACTTCCGGCCCCCCGGTGACCCGCAGACACCCATGATCATGATCGGACCCGGCACCGGGATCGCCCCGTTCCGCGGATTCCTTCAGGAGCGGCGTGCGCTGGGCCACACCGGACCCAACTGGCTGTTCTTCGGCGAGCAGCACGCCGCCACCGACTTCTACTACCGCGACGAGATCCAGGCGATGCACGCCGCCGGGTTGCTCACCGAACTCGACCTGGCATTTTCCCGCGACCAGCAGGACAAGGTGTACGTGCAGCACCTGATGCGCAAGCGCGGCGCCGAACTGTGGGCGTGGCTGCAGGACGGCGCTCAGCTATACGTCTGCGGCAGTGCCGACCCGATGGCGAAGGACGTTGAGCAGGCACTCTGCGATATCGCGGCCCAGCACGGCAAACTCGATGCGGACGCCGCCAAGGCCTTCGTGCAGACACTGCGTACCGACAAGCGCTACCACCGCGATGTGTACTGAGCCCGGAAGCTGGGTAACCCCGTAATTTGACGGAAACGTCACACGCCTTCAGCTGAAACATGGGCGTCGCACCATTCACCCAAGAGAACGTGCACTCGAGGGAGGGTCGTACGCGTGGCTCGGGAGTCTGATGGTCCATCAGGGACCGGCATGCACACTGTCTGTCCGCGGCACTGCCGGGCCCGCCAGGGTTCCAACACACCCGCTGAACAGGTCGACTGGGCCGGGTTGCCGGTCAACCTGGACTTTGCGTTCTCCCAGAAGCAGCGCGACAAGGTCTACGCCCAGCACCTGAAGTTCGAACGCGCCGGGCGATTCCGCCGCCGGGCCCAGGACGTATGCATCTGCGACATGACGGATCACCCCGACCTCAACCAAGACACGCGCAAATCCGCCTCCGGCTGGTAACCCCCGGTTTCTCCTTCAGCGCTAACGTGACGTGACGCACCCTAGTCACGGATGGAGCTGGAGATGAGCGATGCCTGCGTGCCCCGGTTCCCGGAGGCACTCTCGACACCGAGCCTCAACCGCGGTGTCGGCTTCACCCACGAACAGCGGCGCCGACTCGGGCTGACCGGCAGACTCCCCTCCGCGGTGCTCACCCTAGACCAGCAGGCGGATCGGGTGTGGCACCAATTGCAAAGCATGGCAACAGATTTGGGTCGTAATCTACTGCTCGAACAGCTGCACTACCGGCATGAGCTGCTGTACTACAAAGTCCTCACCGATCACCTGCCCGAACTGATGCCGGTGGTGTACACGCCCACGGTCGGCGAGGCGATTCAGCGCTTCTCCGACGAGTATCGCGGTCAGCGCGGACTGTTCCTGAGCATCGACGCTCCCGACGAGATCGCCGAGGCCTTCGCGACGCTCGGGCAGGGCCCCGACGACATCGACCTGATCGTGTGCACCGATGCCGAGGCGATCCTGGGCATCGGCGACTGGGGAGTAGGCGGCATCCAGATCACCGTCGGCAAGCTGGCGCTCTACACCGCCGGTGGTGGCATCGATCCGCGGCGCTGCCTGGCGGTGTCGCTGGACGTCGGCACCGATAACGAGCAACTGCTGCAGGACCCGTTCTACCTGGGCAACCGGCACGCCCGTCGGCGCGGAGACCAGTACGACGACTTCATCAGGCGCTACATCGAGACGGCGCACCGGCTGTACCCGCATGCGATCCTGCACTTCGAGGACTTCGGTCCCGCCAACGCACGCAAGATCCTGCAGACCTACGGCGACGACTACCTGGTGTTCAACGACGACATGCAGGGAACCGGCGCGGTGGTGTTGGCCGCGGTCTACGGCGGATGCCGGGAAACCGGCGTGCCGCTGCGTGATCAGCGCATCGTCGTCTTCGGCGCCGGCACCGCGGGGCTCGGCGTCGCCGACCAGATCCGCGACGCGATGATCGCCGACGGCGCCGCCCCCGAGCAGGCCACCGCACAGATCTGGCCGATCGACCGCCAGGGTCTGCTGTTCGACGACATGGACGATCTGCGCGACTTCCAGGTCCCCTATGCCAAGAACCGCGAGCAGCTCGGCGTGGCCGCAGACCAGCACGTCGGACTCCTCGACGCGATCAAGCTCGCCGCGCCGACCGTGCTGCTCGGCTGCTCCGCGGTACATGGTGCATTCACCCGTGAAGCCGTGCAGGAGATGGCGGCTCACTGCGAGCGGCCGATGATCTTCCCGCTGTCCAACCCGACGTCGCGGATGGAGGCGATGCCGGCCGACCTGGTGCAGTGGACGGACGGGCGGGCGCTGGTGGCCACCGGCAGCCCGATTGGGCCGGTCGTCCACGAGGGAACGACCTACACCATCGGCCAGGCCAACAACGTGCTGGTGTTCCCCGGCATCGGCCTGGGCATCATCGTCGCCGGCGCGCGGCGGGTCACCCAATCGATGCTCCATGCCTCAGCCAAAGCCGTGGCGCAACAAGCCAGCCCGGCTGCGGCCGGTGACTCGCTGCTACCTGACGTGCAGAATCTGCGCGACATCTCGGCGCTGGTGGCCGAGGCCGTGTACCACGCCGCGGTCGACGACGGTGTCGCCACCAGAACCTACGACGACGTGCGACAGGCCGTGCTCGACCGGATGTGGTCGCCGGTCTACGACTAGCGTCTCGACGCGGCCGGCTGCCCGTACAGGGCCACCACTACGGTGCGGTCCAGGCTGTTGGCGGACCAGACACCCATCGCGGTATTCGCGCAATCCCGCATGATGGCCAGGTAATCGGGGTTGTTGTACCACTGGTTCATCAGCTCGAAGCTGCTGATCGAGAGCGCCGGGTTGATGGCGACCGTTTCCGTCACGCGTCCCCGGAAGCCGGCGGCATTGGCCCGGTCCTGTGGCGTGGAGCCGTCGGATCCGATGTCATCGTTGATGTTCCGGTTGGCCATCATGTCGTCGGCGTGCCACTGTGCGGCCAGAGAGAGCGAGTTGTTCATCACGACGTCGTTGGTGCAGCCGGCCTGATGCTGAATGGTGTAGACACCGGAGACGACGGCGTCGTTGAGTCGCTTGTTATCGGCGTTCGCCGATGGGATCGCCAATACTGCTGCCGCAGTGACGGATACGGCGACCACAAACCCGCTTCTGCTCATACCGGGTCGAAATGCGAGACCAGCCATCGGCCGTCGACCTTCTCCAATGTCACCCGGATGACCGGTTGGGTATCGGTGGGTGCGCCGCCGTCACCGATGGTGACCGTTTGATCGACGAACAACAGCACGACGGCATGCTCAGCGGTAGCCGAAACCGACGCAGCGGCATTGACTTTCGCCAGGGCCGAGATGCGCTTCTCCTTCGCGCCCGGAATGACGACCTGACGCGTCAGCGCGGTGTAGGCGTCCTTGAAATCTCCGGTCAGCCGATCGCGGGCGGCGGTGAGATGCTTCTCGGCGGTATCCGGGTTGTAGGACAGCATGGCGACCGCGTCTTCGCTGGCCACCCGCATCGACTCGGTGCGGGCACGCGCGACGTCGGTGCCCGATACGGCTAGCCACTTGAAGTAGCCGGCCGTCAGTGCCAGCAGTAGCGCCAGTGCGGGTAGCAGGCCGTAAGCGACAACGCGCGACCACGCGATCTTCCTGCCCCCGGCCGCGTCGTCGGGCTCGTCGTCAGTGGTCGGCTCGTCGGCGGGTTCGTCGCGGTCCTTGACGTCTTCGAGCTCCTCGAGGTCCTGGGGTTGCTGCTGCGTGGTCTCGTCTTCGTCTGTCGGGCCGGGGGTTTCGGTGACGGTGTCGTCAGTCCTTTCGCTCAGTGTGGTCATGGCACGAACACCACGTTGGACATCTTGGCCTCGTCGCCGACGGCCTTCACCTCGATCTTCATCCGCCACTCCCGGGGCGCCTCCTCTCCCCCGGCGGTGCGCGACTTCACCGCCACCGCGACCAGCACTTGCGCCGAGTCGCCGTGCTGGGATTCCAGACCGGCGTCGGTCACCGTTCCCTCGGAGATCGACTGCGCCGCTTTGACAAGCTCCACGAAGGGCTTTGACCGGTGCTCGAAATCGTCGCGGAACGCTCCGGTGGCCATATCGAGGATCCGTTGCACGTCCGAGTCGATCTCGGTGTAGCTGATCGACGTGAGGTTCACCGCGCCCTGGCGCGCGGTCTGTACGAACAGATCGCGCTGCGCCTGGGCCTCACGTTCCTGGTAGGCGCGGTAGCCCAGCCAGCCCGTCAGTCCGGCCAGTGCGGCCACGACGACCGCGCTGGCGATCAGCGCGCGGGTGGGCTGAGCGAGGTGACTGCGCAGCCGGAACCGCCGACGGGCCTCGTCGGCCCGGTTCTCTTCGTCGGGCGGGGATTCCTCGTCGGCCCCGGACTCATCGCGGGTCTGAATGTGCTCGCCGCCTTGCGATTCCGGGTCGGTTTGTGATTCCGGGTCGGTTTGTGACGGGTCGGTATCCACCTCGTCGACGGCGTCGGCGTCAGGCTCGTCGGCCATGTTGCTCCTTACTCACGACGGCGGCACCAGCAGTGACTGCCAGTTCTTGGCACGGGGGTGCGCCAGATCGGCCTCGGTGTAGCGGTGCCCGTCCGGCCCGATGTACTCACCGGAGGACGGGTCGTAGGTTGCCACCGCCACGGGCTGCGGTGGTGGCGGTGGTGGTGGCGCCGGCGCGGTACCGCGCGGTGGTGGTAGCCGCGGGTCCTGTCCCGGTGGGTATTGCGGCACACCCTGGCCGGTGGTGGTGGCGTTGGGATCGCCCTTCCAGTTGTAGCCGTCATTGAGCGGCACGTACTCCTCGTCGCTTTCGCACATCTCGACGGTGGGGGCACGTTTCCAGGGTTTGGTCTCGCACGGAATATTGCGTGCGCCACGGACATTGAGTTCGGAGTCCTGCGGCAACCGGCAATACAGTTCGGCCGCCGGCCGATCGGGAGCATCAACGCTGGCCGGCGAGCGGCGCTGAGTCGGCGGCAGGAAGCCCGTGGTGCAGGGCGGCGGGAGGTTCATGTTCAGATTGAAGTCGAGATAGAAGCCGGTGTAGTCCTGTTTGGTCCCGACGTTGGGCACCAGAGACCCCGCCATGACGGCGATACCCTGTGGCAGCAGCACCAGGATCTGCTCGATGTCGTGGCGGTACACGTAGGCGATGTCGCCGAGGCTGACCAGGTTGGCGAACAACACCGGTACCGCCGGAGCTATCCGGTCCAGCGTGGCGCGGCCTTCTTCCAGACCGGAACTGCCCTGCGTCAACAGATCTCGCAGCGCGGCATCCTGCGCCTGGAACTGCGCGGTGATGGCCGCGGCCCGCTGCGCCCAGGTCGCGATCGCATCCGAGGTCTGCACCTG
This sequence comes from Mycobacterium sp. TY814, assembly GCF_030755175.1. Taxonomy (NCBI): domain Bacteria; kingdom Bacillati; phylum Actinomycetota; class Actinomycetes; order Mycobacteriales; family Mycobacteriaceae; genus Mycobacterium; species Mycobacterium sp. TY814. Next base: position 654,833 of record NZ_JAUFRY010000002.1, on the reverse strand, counting down.
TGAGTTCAGCACGGGCGGGGCCTGATCGATCAGCGTGGCCAGCGGTTCCACGGTGCGTCCGCCGGCAATGGCCAATGCCGTTGAGCCGTCGACGATTCGAGACAGTTCCGGCCCGAGGCCACCGACCGCCCGGTCGGCCTCATCCGTCACCGTGCGCAGGTTGTCACGCGGAATGGCCTGCAGCGCCCGGTTGGTCATATCCAGCAGGCGTCCGATGTCGACGGGGACATCGACCTGGCCGGCCGGAATGACATCTCCGGAACGCAGCAGGCGGGGACGGCTTCCCGGCTTCGGCGTGAGTTCGATGAACTGCTCCCCGACCGCCGAGCGGCTGTGCACCGACGCCTGCACGTCCGCGGGCACCTCGACCCCGGACCGCATGGCGAGCACCGCACGCACTCCGGTGGCGGTGACATCGACCGACCTGACCTGTCCCACGTCGGTGCCACGGTAGGTCACGACCGAGTTCTCGTAGAGCCCGCCGGACTGCGGGAGGTCGACGGTGACGGTGTACTCGCCGATGCCGAACAGCGTCTCGGGCAGCTTCATGTAGTTGAAAGCCATTGCGCCACAAGAGACGATCGTGACGAGGGACAGCACGGCCAGCTGGATCCAGGTCTTGCGGTTCAGGCGCAGCATCAGTATCCCCCGTCGTGGTAGGGGAAGGTGAGTGGATTGCCCCCGGTCGCGGGGCTGGGCTGCATGCCGATGGTGCGTCCCCACTGCATCTCGAGTTGGGTGAGGTTACCTTCCCACCGCGAACCGGTGAAGATCCCGGTGTCGATGCGGCTCAACGTCAGATCGACGATCATCGTGAGGTTCGCATAGTCGCCGCGAAACCAGTTGGTGACCGTCGAGGTGGGCCACGGGTAGGTCGCCAGGCCGTCCAGCCCCTTGGTCAGCGCGGGCCCGGCATCGGCCAGCCGGCGCAGCACCGGAGCGATCTGGCGCAGGTTGTTCACCAGCGATTCCTTGCTCTGGCGCACGGTATCCGCCGCGAGGGCGCTGAACTTGCCGAGTTGGTCGATCGCGTCCGCGATCTGGCCGCGTTCTCTGGCCAACACCGCCAAGGCTTTCGGCACCGTGGTCAGCGCCCGGTCGACGGCCGGGTCCTTGGCAGCGAACTGACCAACGAGCGAGTTGAGATTCTCCGACGCCGCGATGATGTCGTCGGTCTGCTTGTTCGTGCCGGCGATAAACTCGTCAATCTGGTGCAGCAGGCTTCGCATGTCGTTCTCGCGACCGGCGAAAGCCTTGGCGATCGACTGGGTGATCTCCTGCAGCTGGGCCAGGCCCCCGCCGTTCAGCAGCACCGAGACCGAGGCCAGCGTCTGCTCGGTGGTGGGGTACATGCTGGCATGCGACAGCGGGATGACCGAACCGTTCTTCAGTTGCCCCACCGGCGGTTCGTCTTTCGGCGGCGCCAGTTCGATGTGCATCGAACCGAGCAGGCTGGTCTGCCCGATCTTGGCCGTGGCGTTGGCCGGCAGCCGGATGTCGCCGTTGATCCGCATGGTGACCAGCGCGTGCCAATCCTGCACTTCGATCTTCGTGACGTTGCCGACGTTCACGTCATCGACCCGGACCCGGGTGTTCTCCTGGATGTTCACCACATCGGGCAGTTCCGCCTGGATCGTGTAGGCGCCTGGGCCTCCGCCCGAGGTACCCGGCAGCTTCAGGGAATTCAGGCCGTGCCAATCGCATCCCGGAAGCACCGCAAGGCACGCCACGGTGATCGACGCCAGCACGCCGCGCCTCATGAAGCGGCGCCTTGCGGAACCATCAGGCCCTGCAGGCCCAGGCTCGGATCGGGAACGGTCGGAGCCTGTGTCGGCTGCTCAGCCGGCAGCGGCTCCGGCGGCGGCGGGGCCTGATAGTCGGGCCGGAGCCGGTCGTCACTGTAGGTGATCTCGCTCGGGCGGGCCTGCGGGCCGACGAACGGGTTCAGCCCGGCGGGTACGTAGTTGTAGATCCGGTTCTTGATGATCGGCTCGACGTACTGCAGGCACAGCTTGGACACCCGGTCCAGACCCTGGCGTGACGCGGCCTCGATGGAACTGCAGATCCATTGCGGGATGTCGGCGAAATTGTTGAGCGCGATGATGCCGGTCATCGCGCCCTGCGCCGGCTGGTAGATATTGGTGAAGTTCTGGAACACCGTCGGCACCACGTGCAGGATCTGCTTGATGTCGGCGCGACTGTCGTTGAGCGCGGTCGTGATCGAACTGAACCGGTCAAAGGTGACGCCGATCGACTCCCGGTTCTCCGCCAGAAAACCACGCAGGTCGGCCAGCGCGCCATCGAGACCTGCCACCGCGTTGGCGACCTCGTTGGGCGAATTGGACAGCACGGTCGTCACACTGGCCAGGTTCCGGTTGAACGACGCCAACAGGTCACTGCTCGAATACAGTGCGGAGACCAGCAGTTGCAGGTTGCGCACCGTGCTGAAGATGTCGTCGGCGTGATCGCCGAGCGCCGAGATCGCGGCCGACAGCTTGATGATGGTGTCGCGGGCGGTATCGCCCTCGCCGCGCAGGTTGTCGGCTGTCGAGTTGACCAGCTCACCAATCGAATTGACTCCGCCCGGGGTGCTGGGCTGCAGCGATTCGGTCAGTTTCTCCAACTGCCTGCGGAAGTCGTCCCATTCGACCGGCACCGCGGTTCGGTTCAACGGAATAGACGCTCCCGCAGCCAGTTTGGGTCCGCCGGAGTACGCCGGAACGAGTTGAATCGCCCGCGAGGTCACCAGCGACGGCGACAGGATCGCGGCCCGGGCGTCGGCCGGGATCGGATACTGCTTGTCGACGGAGAAGATGACCTTCGAACTGGCCGGCTGCGGTTCGATCCGGTCCACCGTGCCGACACCGACACCGAGGATGCGGATCTCGTCACCGACGAACAGGCCGTTGGCGTTGGCGAAATAGGCCGAGTACGTGTTCTTCTCGACCTCCTTCCACATATTTCGGCCCACCAGGAGGGAGGAGACGATGAGGGTGACGGCCAGGCTTGCGGCGGTCGCCTTGCGCAGAATGCTGCGGTTGATGTTCACCGGCCACCCGTTTCCGCCGGCTCAGGGGGCGGGCCCGGGGCGGGACCGGGCGACGGTGGTTGCGACCACAGCGGCACCGGCGCGGCCTCCGGCGGCACCGGTGGGCTCCCGGTGGGCGGGTCCACCGACTCGGACGGCAGGCCCTGGTTGGGGTCCAGGTAGCGGTCATACATCCGGGAGTCGAGGATGGGCCCACTGAGCTGACCCGGAATCAGGTTGGCGACATAGGCTTTGAAGAACGGTCCGGAACCCAGTACTTCACCGAAGGACATCGCGTACCGCTTGAATTTCGGCAGGGTCCGCTGCAGGTCTTCCTTGCGGTTGTCGAGTATCTCGAGCACGCCGTTGAGCTTGTCGAATGCCGGTTTGAGTTGAGTCCGATTGTCGGCGACCAGACCCGAGATCTGATGCGACACCGCGGTGAGGTTGTTCATCAGCGCGTCTATCGAATCGCGTTCCTGCAGCAGGGCGACCAGCAGCGCATTCGAATTCGACACCAGGGCGGCGATCTGCTGGCTGCGGCGGCCGAGGACGCCCGAGACGCTGTTGGCATTGGCCAGCAGGCTGCGCAACTGCGCGTCCCGATTGTTCAGGGTGTCGGAGAACCGGGCCACCCCCTCCAGCGCCGGACGCAGATTCGCCGGCGTCTCCTTGAAGGTGTCGGCCAAAGTGGTCAGCGCCGAAGACAATTGGGTGGTGTTCAAGCCGCTGATCTGGGTAGTGAGGTCGCCCAGCGCATCAGGCAGGTCGTACGGCGAGGTGGTGCGTTCCAGCGGGATGGTCTCTGCAAGCCGCTTGTCGCCGCGTGGCGTCAGCTCCAGCATCTTGGATCCCAGAATCGTCTCGGTCTTGATCGCCGCCTCGGTGCGGTCACCCAGCTCGACGCCTTTGCGGACGGTGAAACCGACTCGGACTCTGGTGCCGTCCAGGCGGACGTCGGAGACCCTCCCGACGCCCACCCCCGAAACCCGCACCTGGTTGCCGGGTTTGATGCCGCCGGCCTCGGAGAAGTAGGCGGCGTAGTTGTTGTAGCCGTTGACGAACGGCAGTTTGTCGTACTGGAAGGCGACGATCACCACGCAGGTCAACAGCACGGTGCCCATCACGCCCAGCCACAGCGAGCTGCGGCCCTTTCCCGATGCGCTTTTCGAGCGGCTCATTTCGGCGTGCACCGCCCGGAGGGCTGGTTCAGCAACTTGACGTAGATCGGGTTGCCTCCCTTGCCATTGAGCTTGAGCAGGACTTCGCAGAAGTAGAAGCCGAAGTAGTCGCCGTTGAGCCCCTGCCGGGACAGCACCTGGTAGACATCGGGAAGGCTCTTGAGCAGGCCGTCCACGTAGGGGCCGTCGGCGAGGATCTGGCCGGAGGTGCGGTCGGTCTCGTGCACGACGTTCGTGATCGGCTCGCGTGCCTGCACCATCAGGTCGGCGATCGACCCGGCGGCGGCGTTGACATAGGCCAGGCCGGTGGAGATGTCAGTCTTCCGTTGTGCCAGACCGTCGACGAATTCGGCGAGTTTGTCCAGCCCGGTGGAGAATTCGCGGTCCCGCGTGGCGAAGGTGTGCAGGACGGTGTTCAGGTTGGTGATCAACTCGGTGATCAACTCGCTGCGTCCGGCCAGCGTGGAGGTGAGTGTCGCTGTCTGCGCCAAAACCGAGGACAAGGTGCCGCCCTGTCCCTGGAAGATACGCAGCAACTGCCCGGACAGCGCGTTGACCTGATCGGGATCCAACGCACGGAACAACGGCCGGAAACCGCCGATCAGCGCGTCGACGTCCAGGGCCGGCGCGGTGCGCGCCAGCGGAATCGTCCCACCCGCAGCCAGGCGACGCGGCGGTCCCGCGCCCTGTTCGAGCGCGAGATACCGGTCGCCGATCAGGTTTTCGTAGCGGACCACGGCCCGGGTGCCCTCGGTGAGTCGCACGCCCTTGTCGATCGCGAAGTCGACAGTCACGGTGCCGTCGCGATGCAGGTCGATGTCGCCGACCTTGCCCACCTCTGCGCCGGCGATGCGCACGAAATTGCCGGACTTCAATCCGGAGATGTTGGTGAAGACCGCGTGATAGCCGGTGCGGTCCTCGAACCGTAGCTGTCCGAATACAGCGATCAAGGCAAACGTGAACACCAGGCACACGACCGTGAACAGCGCGACCCGGGCCCAGATCTTGAAGGTGCCCGGCCTTCCTTCTGCACTCATGGCGGCGGCTGCCCTCCGCGGTAGAAGTAGCGCGGCGGCTCGGGAGGATTCTTGGTAGTCGGGAAGTAGTTGGACCACCAGGGGTTACCGACGGCGAGGTTGGTACGGATCTCATTCGGGGCGGCGCCCCACCCGGTATCGGTGACCAGCGCGCGCACCGGGTAGTTGGCGCTCGGGTCGGGCAGCGAGCCGCAGCTGGGCTTTCCGCCGGGACCTCCGGTGGCGTTCACCTTCGGCAGGTGTTTGGGGTAGCGGTACGGGTCGTCACCGAACAGCAGGCCGGCGTCCATGATGAACGAGTAACCGTTGCCGCCCAACGTGTGCCGGCCGCCGTGCTCGACGTACCACTGCGCGCCCTGGAACAGGCAGGTGTAGGTCGGCGAGTACATGTCCAGCAGCCGCGTGGTCGGGTCGAGCAGGTTGATCGCCTGCACGATGTTGCCTTCGTTGCGACCGATGACGCCGATGCCGGTCTGGCTGAAGCCGATGGCCGACATCAGCAGCGCGTCCAGTGACTGCTGGTTCTCGGTGATCGTGGTGCTGGTGGTCGCCGCGGAATCGAGGATCGACAGAATATCTTGTGCCGCAGCGGAATACACTGCGGCGGTCTTGCCGAACAGTTTCCAGTCGGTGTGGATGGTGTCCAGCCGCGGTTTGACGGCCAGCAGCAGGTTGTTGGCGTCGGTGATCGCCTGCCCGATCCGATCACCCTTACCGCGCACCGACTGCGCGAACGCCGACAGAATCGCGTTCAGCTTGGCGGGGTCGATGGCGGTCACCAGCGACTGCAGGTTCTCGAAAACCGTGTTCACCTCGACGGTCACGTTGCGGGAGTGCAAGACCGCACCGGGCTTCAGCGCAACCGGGCTCGGATGCTCCGGCACGATCAGGTCGACGTACTTCGACCCGAACGCGGTGGTCGATCTGATCTCGGCCTCGACATTGCTCGGCAGGAATTTGAAGGCATCGGGCTGCATCTTCAGTTGCAGCTGAGCGGATTTCACGTCGGTGCCGATCGTGGCGACCTGGCCGATCTGCACTCCGCGCAACTTGACCTTGGCGCCCTGTTCCATCACCAGCCCAGCCCGGTCCGAGACCAGAGTGAGTGGGATGCTCTGCTGGAATTTGCCGGAGAATGCGCCGGTGGTGAAGGCGATGAGGCCCAGGACGACGATGAACAGAATCGGCGCGAACCAGATCGGATCGATCCTGCTGCTCCTGACCCTGTTCGGGCGCAGCGCGCCGCGAAGGTTGTCGTTACTCATAGCGTCAGCCCGACAGGTTGAAGTTGCCGTGCTGCCCGTAGACGGACAGCGAAATCATCAGGCAGACAAAGGCGGTGACGATCATCGATGACCGCACCGAGCGACCGACCGCCTCACCCACGCCGGCCGGGCCACCCGACGCGGTGAACCCGTAGTAGGTGTGTACGACCATCACCCCGGTGGCCATCGTCAGCGCCGACAGGAACGACCACAACAGATCGTTCGGGTGCAGGAACGTGGCGAAGTAGTGCTCGTAGACGCCGCGGGACTGGCCGTACACGGAGATCGTCAGGAATTTCGCCGCGATGAACGACATGAGCACGGCGACCGCATAGAGCGGAATCACCACCAGGACACCGGCGATGATGCGCGTCGACGCCAGGTAGGTGATGGCGCGAATGCCCATCACTTCCAGCGCGTCGATCTCTTCGTTGATTCGCATAGCGCCCAGTTGCGCGGTGGCGCCGGCACCGATGGTGGCCGCCAGCGCGAGGCCGGCCGTGCAGGGTGCGATCATCCGCACGTTCAGGAATGCCGAAAGGAAACCGGTCAGCGCTTCGACGCCGATGTTGGAGAGCGTGTCGTAACCCTGCACCGCGACCAGGGCGCCGGTGGTCAACGTCAAAAAGCCGATGATGCCGACGGTTCCGCCTATCACCGCCAATGCGCCGGTGCCCATACCCATTTCAGCGATCAGGCGCAGGAGTTCGCCCGGATAGCGGCGTACCGCCTCACCGATGTTGAGCAGGGCACGTCCGTAGAAGGCGGTCTGCTCGCCCAACTTGCGGGTCGAATCGGTCAGCCGGGGTCCCAGCGTTGACCACCATGACGGTTCGTCGACGAGTGCGGTCGTCTGCCGGCGCTGGCCGCCGTTGACCGGCGGGCGTGACTCCCACTTCTGGGGCCGTGCCCCCATGGCACCGCTGCGCTCGGCACCGTCGATCGTGGCGCTCATCTGGCGGTCACCTTCACACCGAGCGCCGTGGTCAGAATGTTGATGAAGAACAAAGCCATGAACGAGAACACCACCGTCTCGTTGACGGCGCTCCCCACGCCCGCGGGCCCGCCGCCGACCGAGAGGCCTTTGTAGCAGGCGATCAGGCCCGCGGAAATTCCGAACAACGTCGCCTTGATCAACGAGATCACCACCTGAGGCAGCCCGGTGAGCAGCGTCATACCGGCGACGAATGCCCCCGGCGTGACGTGCTGGACGAAGACGACGAAGACATAGCTGCCGGCCAGACCGGTGACCGCGACCACCGAATACAGCAGCACCGCAACGAAGGTGGCGGCGATGACGCGTGGAACCACCAGTGCCTGAATCGGGTTGACGCCGATCACCTTCATCGCGTCGATTTCCTCGCGGATGGTGCGCGCACCCAGGTCGGCACACATCGCCGTGGACCCAGCCCCTGAGACGACCATCGCCGTGACCACCGGCCCCACCTGCGTCACCGACGCAAGCCCCGCCCCGGCACCCGAAAGATCGCCGGCACCGATTTCGACGAGCAGGATGTTCAGCACGAACACGATGAGCACCGTGTAGGGAATCGACAGCATGATGGTCGGGAAAATGGAAACGCGCGCGACGAACCAAATCTGCTCGAGAATCTCGCGCCAAGCCCACGGCCGTCGCACCATGACCACGAACGTTTCGGCGCAGAGCTTGAAGAAATCACCCAGCGCGGTCATCGGCTTTGCGATGACCGATGTCGATGTCGTCACGTTCTGCACCCCCCCGGGTAAATCCACAGCTGCATCAGGCTCATAACGATCCCGTTACACCGGCATTACGAATAAAATCGCAATGCCTCGTAATCCCCTGCCCCACAACAGCTTTACCGCATTCGAAGCCGGGGCCACGCCGCGCCGCCTGAATGCAGATAGAAACACGACGCCAGCTTACGAACACCGCGAATCGGTTCCCAGCTTTGGAATCAGCCGGAAAACAACTGTGGGGGCGCGTGCGAATTAGCCTACGTTCGCGCCGCCTTCGGCAATGCGGCGCACCGCGCGCAGAAACACGTCGATCTCCGCAAAGGTGTTGTAGAACGCGAATGAAGGGCGAACGGTCGCTTCCAGACCATAGCGTCGCAAGATCGGTTGCGCACAGTGATGCCCGGCCCGCACCGCAATGCCCTCGGCATTGAGCGCCTTGCCGACCTCGAGCGGCTCGTGCCCGGCCAGCACGAAAGACAGCACGCTGGCCTTCTCATCCGCCGTACCCACCAGTCGCACCCCGGGGATGTCCGCCAGCCGCGGCGTCGCGTACTCCAGCAAGGCGTGCTCATAGGCCGCGATGCGCTCGATACCCACCTTTTCGACGTAGCGCAGCGCCTCGCCCAGCCCCACAGCATCGGCGATGTTGCCGGTGCCGGCCTCGAACTTGTTGGGCAGTCCCTGATACAGCGAACGTTCCAGCGTGACGTCGGCGATCATGTTGCCCCCGCCCTGCCATGGCGGCGTCTCGGCCAGCGCCTCTTCACTGCCGTACAGCACACCGATGCCGGTGGGGCCGTAGATCTTGTGTCCGGAGAACACGAAGAAGTCGACACCGAGCCCGGCGACGTCGATCGGCAGGTGCGGAATCGACTGTGCGCCATCGATGAGGACCCGCGCGCCGTAGCGGTGACCCAGCTGCACGATCTTCTCGACCGGGGTCACGGTGCCCAAAGCGTTCGAAACCTGAGTGGCGGCAACGAGTTTGGTCCTCGGACCGAGCAGGTCCTCGAACTCCGACAGCAACAGGTTGCCGGCCTCGTCCACCGGGGCGACCTTCAGGACCGCACCGGTCTGCTGCGAAATCAACTGCCAGGGAACGATGTTCGCGTGGTGCTCCAAGTGGGTGATGACAATCTCGTCACCAGGTTTCAGGTGCTTGCCGCCCCAGGCGTAGGCCACCAGGTTGATCGCCTCAGTGGTGCCCCGCACGAAGATGTTCTGTTCGGACTTCGCCGCCCCGATATACCGCCGGACTGTGTCGCGGGCTTCCTCGTAGGCGTCCGTGGCCCGCGCCGCCAGCTCGTGTGCGGCGCGGTGAATGTTGGAGTTCTCGTGGGTATAGAAGTACGCCAGCCGATCGATCACCGCTTGCGGCTTCTGGGTGGTGGCGGCGTTGTCGAACCAGATCAGCGGCTTTCCGTTGACCGTCTCCTTCAGGATCGGGAAGTCGGCCCGAATCGCGTTGACATCGAACACCTCATGGTCGTCGGGCACCCGCGGCACCGGCTCCGATAACAGGAAGTGGTAGTTGGCCTCATCGCCGGTCCGTTCCACGGTGGGCGCATCAGACCAGCCCAGATCGGCGACCGACGGAGCCTCCCCCGGCCACCCCGGCGCCGACCCCCGCGGCGCCACCGGCGTGGTGGGCGGCGCGCCGGCCAGCACCCCGGGAATCGTCGGCACGATCCCCGATGCCGGCACCGCGAAGACGCTGAGATCGGCGGGCAGGAACGGATCTGCCACCGACGCGCCAGCTTGCGCCGCCGCGGGCGCGGCGGTGGTGTCCGGGACGTTCCCGCGCGGTGCCACCGGCACCGTCTCCGGCGGCACGGCCTCCGGACCGGGGGACGACGGTGCGGGGAGATAAATATCGGAGACGCCGATGAAGGGAACCGGGTTCGGCAGCGGATCGGACGTCCCGAAGGCCGCCGCGCCCGCGGACGTCGCGGCCGTGGTGTCCGGTACGTTCCCGCGGGGCGCCACCGGCACCGCCTGCGGCGGGCTGTCCGGGCCCGGCCGGATGCTCGCCGCGTAGAGCTGACTGGCCAGCGCCGCGAGTTCTGCCGCGCTGACTGGCAGGTCGCTCTCGGCGTCTAGCGAACGGTGCTCACTTGTACTCATGGAACTGGTCCACCGCGACGTCGTCGAGCACAGCGAGAGCATCGTCGGTGAGCACGGCCAGAGATGTGTAGAGCGTGACCAGGTAGGTCGCGATCGCCGACTTGTTGATACCGGTGAAGCGCACCGACAGGCCGGGCGCCTGCTCTCCGACCAGGCCCGGCTGGAACAGGCCCACCACGCCCTGGCGCTCCTCCCCGGTGCGCACCAGGATGATCTTCGTCTTGCCGTCTTCTACCGGCACCTTGTCGGACGGGATGATCGGGATGCCCCGCCAGGTGATGAACTGCGCGCCGAACAGGCTGACGACCACCGGGGGAACGCCGCGGTAGGTGGCCTCGCGGCCGAACGCCGCCACACCGAGGGGGTGGGTCAGGAAGAAGCTCGGCGTCTTCCAGACCTTGGTGATCAGCGCGTCGAGGTCATCGGGCGTGGGCGCGCCGCCCAGCGTCTGGAAGGTCTGCTCGGGCGCCGCCTGCGCCAACAGCCCGTATTCGGGATTGTTCACCAGTTCGGACTCTTGACGCTCTTTGATGGTCTCGATGGTCAGCCGCAACTGCTGGGCGATCTGGTCGTGCGGGCTGGAGTACAGGTCGGACACCCGGGTATGGACGTCCAGCAAGGTGGAGATGGTGCGCAGGGTGTACTCACGCGGGCTGGTCTCGTAGTCGACGTAGGTCTCGGGCAGCGGCTCGTCGATGCTGGCCCCGGCTTCGGCTTTGACCGCGACCTGCTCGGGATTGATCACGCGGTTCACGCGGTAGATACCGGCCTCCACCGGCACCCAACTCAGCAGGTGCAACAGCCAGCGCGGCGTAATCGTGGAAAGCTGCGGGACGGTCTTGGTGGCGTTGGCGAGCTGGCGGGCCGCCAGGTCACCGAGCGCCTGCGACTCGTTCTGCGACCCTTGAGCTGATGAGGTCATCATCGTCCTTTCCCTGCATGGGCGAACCTGCGACGGGTACCGGGCGAAGCCATCATGCCCCACCGGTTGCGAAAGTGCCCGCCGAGCCTACGCAGGCGATTGCGCACCCGCCAAGAATTAAAAACGGGGCTGAGCAGAACCGTCACATTTCACCGATGCCTTATAGTGGACGGCATGCAACAGGCCGTCCAGCTGCGCTTTGACTCCACGCGCTGTTCCGCCGTGAACTGTTGTTGTTGTTGTTCCTGTTGATTCCTGACGAATTCTGACCGTCCAGTAATCACCGCGCCCCCCATTTTCGGGTGTCGTTGCGCGCTATCTGCCTCCAGGAAGAGCAACCGTCCATGACCGTTTTATCCATACCCAGCCGTACTTCGGCGCCGGTGGCGACCCGCCAGCGCGTGCGGGTGCGGCCGGCCACCGAACCGCCCCGCATGACCCGGTACCGCGGCGGTACCTATTCCCACACGGTCGACAGGGTGGTGTTCACCGACGGCACCTCCGCCCGTACCGACCTCATCAGGCTCAATCCCAACCTGCAGGCGTACTCGCTGGATTTCGCCGGCATCGCGCCGCACCACCCGTCGCCCTACCGGGTGGGCACCTGGGCGGCACTGCCGCATCTGAGCACCCGCGGGTGCGAAGCCGAGGTGGAATGGATCCTGCGGCACTCCTTCCCGATGCGGTCGACGGTGGAGCTCAGCCGGCGACTTCGGCAGGCCGGCTATCCGCTGGGGTCATCGAACATCGCCGAGCACGAAGCCATCGCAGGCACCCAGGCCGCGATCTGGCACTTCACCAACGGCCTGGACCTGGACACCCGCCCCCTGCATGCTCCTGTCGCGGTGCACCGCGGACCCGGCGTACTCACCTTCGAATTCGACGGGCAACCACAACTCGGGGGCTACTCGCTGTGGTCGTCCTCGGACGCGCACGTCAGCGTCCGGCTGCAGAAGTCCTCCGACGGCGTCACCTGGCACGACGTGTCGGGCTCGCACCTCGCCATCGACGCCGGCAAGGGCCGCTACCAGCGCACGCTGGGCGTGGGGAGCACCGTGTCCAGCAGCAGCCACGGCCGGGGAGCCCGCGGCTACCGGTACTACCGACTCATCAGCGCCGAGAACGCACCCGCCATCGATCACGTCGACTTCTGGCTGACCGGCACCGGGCATTACCGCAACGCCGACCGGATCGTGCACCTTTACAACTACCTGCTGGCCGGCGCGTACACCTCCCAGCGCACCTCCAGAGATGCCCTACTGCACGGCGCGGCGGTGGCCGACTCCGAGCTCGTCGGGCCTTTCCAGGCCCGCGTTCCGCTGACGCTCGGACCGGTCGCCGACCCTCAGGTGGTCGACGCCGACGGAGGCACGATTACGGGCGCGATCAAGCCGGGCACCGACTTCTACCTACGTTTCACTCCGGGCAGCCCGGGAATAACCCTGACGGCAACCACGTCCCACCTTCTGAGTGGACGAGTCGTAACCGGGGTGGCATTAGCGGGGCCATCCCACCGCCTGACACCGGTTGCTCTCACCACCCCTACGCACGTGACAATTGAGTTCGACATCACCTGGGATGCCGACCAGCCCTGCCCCGACGTCGTTGGAGAATGTGGATGACCATCGCGGAGAACATCACCCAACTGATCGGCAACACGCCGCTGGTCCGGCTGCGCCGGGTCACCGATGGCGCGGTGGCCGACGTGGTCGCCAAGCTCGAATCGTTCAATCCCGGCGGCAGTGTGAAGGACCGCATCGGGGTAGCCATGATCGACGCCGCCGAGAAGGCCGGCCTGATCAAGCCGGACACCATCATCGTCGAACCCACCAGCGGGAACACCGGCATCGCGCTGGCCATGGTGGCTGCCGCACGCGGCTACAAGTGCGTGCTGACCATGCCGGAAACGATGAGCAACGAACGGCGGATTCTACTGCGCGCCTACGGCGCCGAACTGGTGCTGACCCCCGGACCCGAAGGCATGGCCGGTGCCATCGCAAAGGCCGAGGAACTGGCCAAGAGCGACGAGCGCTACTTCATGCCGCAGCAGTTCGAGAACCCGGCCAACCCGGCCGTCCACGCGGTGACCACCGCCGAAGAGATCTGGAAGGACACCGACGGCAAGATCGACATCTTCGTGTCGGGGGTCGGAACGGGCGGCACCATCACCGGGGTCGCGCAAACCATCAAGGAACGCAAGCCCTCGGTGCAGTTCGTCGCCGTGGAACCTTCGGCCTCGCCGGTACTGTCCGGCGGCCAGAAGGGACCACACCCCATCCAGGGCATCGGTGCCGGGTTCATTCCGCCGGTGCTGGACATGGGTCTGGTCGACGAGGTCGTCACCGTCGAGAACGAAGAGGCGCTGGCCCTGGCCCGGAGGCTGGCCGCCGAGGAGGGATTGCTGGTCGGCATCTCGTCAGGAGCTGCCGTGGCGGCCGCTCTGGAAGTGGCCCGGCGGCCCGAGAACGCCGGAAAGCTCGTCGTGGTCATCCTGCCCTCGTCCGGTGAGCGCTATCTGAGCACCGTGCTGTTCTCCGATCTGAGCGACTAGCCATGCTGGATGCCATACGGCGCGACATCCGAGTGGCCCGGGAGCGGGATCCGGCCGAACCCACGGCGTGGGAGGTGATCCTCACCTACCCAGGCGTGCACGCGGTCTGGGGACACCGGATCAGCCACTGGTTGTGGCGGCGCGGTGCCCGGCTGGCCGCCCGGGCGCTGGGCGAGCTCACCCGGATCCTGACCGGCGTCGACATCCACCCGGGAGCCAAGATCGGGCCTGGGTTGTTCATCGACCACGCCACCGGCGTGGTGATCGGGGAAACCGCCGAAGTCGGCGAAGACGTCACTATCTTCCACGGCGTCACCCTCGGGGGCACCGGCCGAGACCGAGGCAAACGGCACCCCACCATCGGGGACCGGGTCACCATCGGCGCGGGCGCCAAGGTGCTGGGCGCGATCAAGATCGGCGACGACAGCCGGATCGGCGCCAACTCCGTCGTCGTCAAGGAGGTGCCGGCCAGCGCCGTCGTCGTCGGTGTTCCCGGGCAGATCGTCAGCCGTCCCGGACCGGCCAGCGAGGACGAGTTAAAGCTGCCTGACCTGGTGGGCGTCAGCCTGAAATCGCTGCTCACCCGGGTGGCCCGGCTGGAGGGCGGCCGGTCCGATACGCCGAACGGCCAGCAGCCGGGCGCGTCGGCCGACCGCGTCATCCGGCCGCCCGAGGCGGGCGTCTGGTACGGCGAGGACTTCTCCATCTAGTCCGTCTAGCAAATATCGGTTCGAGAAAAGTGTTGGTGCGCTCGTGAGTTCTGTCGTCATCGCCGGACTGGCCATTGCCGCGGCATTGGTTGCCGCCTGCCTGATCGGCTGCGTGATCAACCAGCGCTCCGGCGTGCTGCGTGACGCGAAGGCCGGTGCCGAGCAGGACAACTCCGATCTGGGCTTGTCCGAGACCGGTCCGACCGTGCTGCATTTCAGCGCCGACTGGTGTGGACCGTGTGCCGCGGTGCGCCGTGTGGTCGACCAGGTGTGCGCCGATCTACCCGACGTTGCCCACATCGAAGTGGACATCGACGCGAACCCGGCGGCCGCCAAGCGCCTGTCGGTGCTGTCGCTGCCCACCACCTTCATTTTCGACGCGCAGGGCCGGCAGCGTTATCGCAGCGCCGGCGTCCCCAAAGCCGCCGACCTGCAGGCGGCGCTGCAACCACTTAGGGTCTGAACTTCAGCGAGAGGAGCAGTTGATGTCATCGGATATCAACCAGGTAGACGTCCGGGGACCACGCTTCGCGGCGTGGGTCACCACCACCGTGCTGGTGGTGACGCTAGTAGTGTCGGTAGTCAGCTACCGCGCCGCGGCCGTGATCCTGGCCGCTCAGGCCGTGGTCTTCGCGATCAGCGCCGTACGAGGACCCCGCAACAGTCCGTACGGGTTGCTGTTCGCCAAGCTGGTGGCTCCGCGGCTGAGCCCGGTCAGCGAGCGCGAGCCGGTGGCGCCGCTGAAGTTCGCCCAGCTGGTCGGGCTGATCTTCGCCTTCGTCGGGGTGTTCGGTTTCGCCGCCGGGCTGCAACTCGTCGGCGCGGTCGCGACCGCTTTCGCCCTGTTCGCCGCCTTCCTCAACGCCGCCTTCGGCATCTGCCTGGGCTGCCAGATGTACCCGCTGGTCGCCCGATTCCGGCGGGCTCCCGCAGCCTGACGGCGCGAATCTCGCAGCGCGAGCACCGCAACGGGTTTCGCAAGGGTAAAACCTCTTGCGAGCCAAACACATTGAACGTAGCCGCCGCGTGGGCCCGATGCCTTATGGTGGAATGATGCCGGGGGCCCACCTACCGCTCTGTTGTCTGCCGATCACCTGACGCAATTCAGCGAAACGTCTAACACGTTGCACCGCAACGTATTCGCTGACTCCATCAACGACAGGACATCGAGACATGAGCGAAGCTCCCCCAGACCAGCTTCAGACCACGCGGGTGATCGACACGGCCGTGGGCATCCTAGTGGGCTGGCGCCGCTGCAGCACCCAATCGGCGTTCCGCGAGCTCCTGAGCGCCAGCGAGCGCCAGCAGGTGCCGCTGTTCGCGATGGCCGGGGCACTGGTCAATCTGGCCGGCCGGCACGCCAACGCCCAGACCGCCGGGGTGGCTGCAGAGCGGGGCGCCCAGCGCGAGTGGGGCGAGGAATTTCTGACGGAAGCCGGCGCCGCTGCCAAGCAGCGACCGGTCAACAGGTGGCTGTGAAGCCACGCCGGCTCCCCCGGAAGGACTCGAACCTTCAACCCTTCGGTTAACAGCCGAATGCTCTGCCAGTTGAGCTACAGGGGACTATCAGTCCAGCGAACGCTGGTGCTGACCGCGGGACGACTCTAGCGTACTGGTTGCGCCCGCAGTCAACCGGCACCAGCTGAGCCGTTTCGGGCCCGGAGCCCGGATCGGGCACGCCACTTTCCGGATGGATAGGGCAGGATGGAACGAACGCACTTCTTCTCGGAGGGATCGCTTTGATCGGGTATGTCGCCGTGTTGGGCGTGGGCTACGTGCTGGGCACCAAGGCCGGGCGCCGCCGCTATGAACAGATCGTCGGCACCTACCGCGCGCTCACCGGCAGCCCCGTCGCCAGATCGATGATCGAAGGAGGCCGTCGCAAGATCGCGAACCGGATCTCCCCCGACACGGGCTTTGTGACGCTGACCGAGATCGACAGCCAGACCGCAGTCGTCGAACGCCAAGTGGGCGACCTGGACGTCGATGCGGTCCAGCCGCCGGTGCGGGCCTCGCGCTGAGCCTCAGGCAGTGAGGTCGTTGCCGCTGGCCTGTTCCAGCAGGCTGCGCCGGTAGGCCTCCATCGCGACCAGGTCGCCGAACAACGCGTGGTACTCGTCGCCCTGCTCGATCGGCGACATGCGCTGCAGCTTGGACTTGACCTCGGCGATCTGGCGGCCCATCCACACCTCCTGCAGCCGCGCCAGCACCCCGGAGATATACCGCGGCAGCTGCTCGTCCTCGGCCCGGATCACCTCGACACCCAGCTCGCTCACCAGACCCGCGGTGAGCGCCGAGTTCGTGTGCTGGCGGACGATGTCCAGCCATTGCGCACCGCTGACCCCGGCCGACGTGCCGCCGGCGGCCTCGATGGCCGCCCGCACGGCCGCATAGCCGGGGTGGGTGAAGCTCTCGACCGTCAGGGTGTCGAACACGGGCCCGGCCAGGGCCGGGAACTGCAGAGCCGATTTGAGGGCCTCACGCTGCGGCCACAGCGTCGGGTCACGCGGGTCGGGGCGGGCGGCGGCGGCCGCTGCGGCGACGGCCTCAGGCGCGGCCTGAGCGGGCTGCTGCGCGCCGCGCCGCGGTGTCCTGCCGCCGGAAACCTGCTGCCCGGCGCCCGCCGTCTTCTTCGCCTGGCTGCGCACCCGGTCGACAACCTGCGCGACGTCATCCCAGCCGACCCAGCCGGCCAGCTGACGGGCGTACTCGTCGCGCAGGGTCGAGTCCTTGATCTGACTCACCATCGGCACGCACCGGCGCAAGGCGGCCACCCGGCCCTCGGCGCTGTCCAGGTCGAGTTCCCCGAGCGCGGTGCGAATCGCGAACTCGAACAACGGCGTTCGCCGGGCCACCAGGTCGCGCAGCGCGCCGTCGCCGGACTTCAGGCGCAGGTCGCACGGATCCATCCCGTCGGGCGCCACGGCCACGAACGACTGGCCGGCCAGGTTCTGCTCACCGTCGAATGCCTTGAGCGCGGCAGCCTTGCCCGCTTCGTCGCCGTCGAAAACGTAGATCAGCTCGCCGCGGAAGAAACTGTCGTCCATCATCAACCGGCGCAGCATCGCCAGGTGGTCTTCGCCGAACGCGGTACCGCACGATGCCACCGCGGTGGTCACCCCGGCCATGTGCATCGCCATCACGTCGGTGTAACCCTCGACGACCACCGCCTGGTGGCCCTTGGCGATGTCGCGTTTGGCCAGGTCGATCCCGAACATCACTTGCGACTTCTTGTAGAGCAGCGTCTCGGGGGTGTTGACGTACTTGGCTTCCATCGGGTCGTCGTCGAACAGCCGCCGCGCCCCGAACCCGATCACCTCACCCGACGAGGTGCGGATGGGCCACAGCAGCCGCCGGTGGAAGCGGTCCATCGGGCCCCGGCGGCCCTGCCGGGAAAGGCCGGCGGCTTCCAGTTCTTTGAACTCAAAACCCTTGCGCTGCAGGTGTTTTGTCAGGGTCTCCCAACCCGACGGCGCGAAGCCGCAGCCGAACCGGCGGGCGGCCTCGGCGTCGAAGCTGCGATCGGTCAGATACTTGCGGGCCGGTGCGGCCTCGTCGGACTGCAGCGCCTGCGCGTAGAACTCGGCGGCGGCCGCGTTGGCTGCGATCAGCCGGCTGCGGCTGCCCCGGTCGCGCTGCACGCTGGTGGCCGATCCGGTGTAGCTGATGGTGTGCCCGATCCGGTCGGCCAGCAGTTCGACCGCCTCCACGAAGCTCACATGTTCGATCTTCTGGATGAAGGCGTACACGTCGCCGCCTTCGCCGCAGCCGAAGCAGTGGAAGTGGCCGTGATTGGGCCGGACGTGGAACGAGGGTGACTTCTCGTTGTGAAAAGGGCACAGGCCCTTCATCGAGTCGGCACCGGCACGGCGCAACTGGACGTAGTCACCGACGACGTCTTCGATCCGGGCGCCCTCCCGGATGGCGGCGATGTCGCGATCGGAGATCCTCGACCGGCCCCCGCCACGGCCCGCATCCCTTGCACCCGCCGGACTCGACACGGGCTCAGTCTAGGCCGTGAACCCGCCGAGTTGGCCGGCGTCGATCCGTTCCAGCCGCCCCTCGGTGTAGGACGCGATCTGGTCGACGACGACCCGCAGCCGCGCACCGTCGTCGGTGGCGGCGTTGAACGCCGCCGCGAACACCGGATCGAGGGTGTGCGGGGCGCCGGCGTGCAGCCAGTGCGCCACGCGGTGGATGCGTTCGCGCTGTTCAGCTTGTGTTTCGAGGTGCCGCGGGTCCGACATGATGAACTGCAGTGCCAGGATCTTCAGCAGCGCCACCTCGGCGCGCACCATGTCCGGCACTTGCAGATCGGCCTGGTAGCGGACCAACGGCCCCGGGCCGGATGCCGCGCGAGTGGTGGCGATTGCGGCGGTGGCGAACCGGCCGACCAGCTCGCTGGTCAACCGTTTGAGCGCGACGGCGGCCGTCAGCGTCGCGTCGTACTTACCGACCGAGGCAACCACCGGCAGTCCCGACAGCCGTTGCGCCGCCTGAACGAGATCGTCGGCCTTGAGCCGCGGGAACTCGCTCTCCCCCAGCTTGGCCAGCGCGGCCGCCTCGTTCTCGTCGGCCAGCACGCGCAGGTCGATCCGCTCGGACACGACCCCGTCTTCGACGTCGTGCACCGAGTAGGCGACATCGTCGGCCCAATCCATCACCTGCGCCTCCAGGCAGGTCCGACGCGCGGGGGCACCGTGACGCACCCAGTCGGCGGCCGCGCGGTCGTCGTCGTAGAAACCGAACTTGCGCTCGCCTTCGGTCCGCGGCCACGGATACTTGGTCACCGCATCCAGGGCCGCGCGCGTCAGGTTCAAGCCGGCGCTGCGTCCTTGTGCGTCAAGCACTTTGGGCTCAAGGCTGGTGAGGATGCGGAAGTTCTGCGCATTGCCCTCGAAACCACCGTAGGCGGCGGCGACTTCGTTGAGCGCCCGCTCGCCGTTGTGCCCGTACGGCGGGTGACCGATGTCGTGGGCCAGGCCCGCCAGTTCGACCAGGTCCAGATCGCAACCCAGCGGGATCGCCATGCCGCGCCCGATCTGGGCTACCTCCAGGGAGTGGGTGAGCCGGGTGCGCGGAGTGTCGCCCTCGCGGGGCCCGACGACCTGAGTTTTGTCGGCCAGCCGGCGCAGCGCCGCGCTGTGCAGCACCCGCGCCCGGTCACGCGCGAAGTCGGTGCGGTGTTGACCTTCGGTACCCGGCAGACCCGCGGTTTTCGGCGCTTCGAGTACCCGCCGCGCGCGGTCGAATTCGTCGTAGGGGTCGTGCTGATCGGTGCTCACCGACCCACAGTCTGCCAGGGCGAACCCGGCCGGGTGTGTCCCGCGCCGCCCGCCCGTGTCGGCGGCGGTTAGAGCACCTGGTTGTGGGTATCAACTCGATCACTGGGTCGGATCCAGGCTGGGCGAAAGCCGACGCAGGTGGCGACAGGAGTTACATATGTACACGAGCAAAAGACGCTGGATGCGACGGCTGGCCACGGCCGGCATCGCAGCCGCAGCACTACCAGGGCTACTGGGCATCACCGGCAACGAACCGGCCGCCCGGGCCGCCGCGCCCGAATTCCTGCAGGTCCCGTCGGCGGCGATGGGTCGGGACATCACCGTCGAGTTCCAGCAGGGCGGGGCGCCGGCGGTCTACCTTCTGGACGGCTTACGTGCGCGCGACGACCGCAACGGCTGGGACATCGAAACGAACGCGTTCGACGAGTACCTGGGATCGGGCATGTCGGTGGTCATGCCGGTCGGCGGTCGATCCAGCTTCTACGCCGACTGGTACGGGTCGGCCAATGGCGCGACCTACAAGTGGGAGACATTCCTGACCAGTGAGCTGCCCGGCTACCTGGCGGGCAAGGGCGTCCGCTCGACCCGCAACGCGGTGGTCGGTGTGTCGATGTCGGGGTCCTCGGCGCTGATCCTGGCCGCCTACCATCCCGGGCAGTTCGCCTACGCCAGCGCGCTGTCGGCCTACCTGACCCCGTCCAGCGGCAACGGGCCCACCCTGATCAAGCTGGCAATGAACGACGAAGGCGGCTACAACCCCGAGGACATGTGGGGACCGTCCGGTGGTCCGGGCTGGCAGCGCCACGATCCCACCGTGCAGGCCGGCAGGCTGGCCGGCAACAACACGCGGCTGTGGATCTACAGCGGCAACGGCACCCCGTCGGAGTTGGGCGGCGGAGGCGGCAGCTTGCCGGGCCAGATCATCGAGCAGGTGGTGCTGCAGAGCAACGTCGACTTCAAGAACGCCTACAACGCGGCCGGTGGCCACAATGCGACGTTCAACATCGACGGCAGCGGCCAGCACGGCTGGGGTTATTGGAATGCGCAGTTGGTGGCCATGAAGGGCGACATGCAGCGCACCCTGGGTGCCGGCGGGGGCGGACCGGCCTGACGGTCTTCCACACCGCGGTCACCGCACCGCGCTTCCCCGACGTTTAATTAGCGGTATGCGCATTGCTCGCCTGATCGGCGTGTTCCTGACGATGGTGACGGTCGCGCTCGGCGGGGGGACGCTGTTGGCGCCCCCCGCTGTGGCGCAACCCCCGCTGCGGTTGGCGGACTACCTCACCGACAACGCGGGAGTGCTCGGCGATTCCGATCGCGCCGCCGTCACCGCGGCCGTGGACAAGCTCTACGCCAGTCGGCACATCCGCCTTTGGGTGGTCTATGTCGACAACTTCTCCGGGGCAAGCGCGGAGAACTGGGGTCAGCGCACCTTCCGGACCAGCGAGCTGGGCAACTACGACGCGCTGCTGGCGGTGTCCACCGGCGGGCGGGCGTACTCATTTCTGGTGCCCAACGGGATGCAGGGCGTCACCCCGAGTCAGGTAGACAGCCTGCGGCACAACCAGATCGAACCCGCGCTGCGCAATGCCCAGTGGAGCGCCGCGGCCATCGCCGCGGCACAGGGACTCGATCAGACGCCGAGCTCGACCGGCCGCTATCTGCTGCTGGGGGCGCTGGGCCTCATCGTTCTGGCCGTGGTGATCCTGCTGCTGGTGATGCGCCGTCGCGCACGCCGCCGGCGCGCCAACGCCGTCGCCGCCGCCCGGCGGGTCGACCCCACGGACGCGACGGCGCTGGCCGCGGTCCCGCTGGACATCCTCGACGACTTGTCCCGAAGCAAGGTTGTGGAGGTCGACAACGCGGTGCGCACCAGCTCCAACGAGCTCGCGCTGGCGATCGAGGAATTCGGGGAGGAACGGACCGATGCCTTCATCCAGGCCGTGAACAAAGCGAAAGCCGCTCTGGCGCAGGCCTTCACGGTGCGCCAGCAACTCGACGACAGCATGCCCGAGACACCGGCGCAGCGCCGCGAACTGCTCACCCGGGTGATCGTGTCGGCGGCAAATGCCGACCGCGAACTGGAATCACAGACCGAGGCGTTCGAGCAGCTGCGCGATCTGGTGATCAACGCCCCGTCCCGGCTCGATGCGCTGACCCAGCAGTTCGTCGAACTCACCGCCCGGATCGACCCTGCGGAACGACACCTGGCCCAGCTGCACAACGAATTCGGTGCTACCGCTTTGACGTCCGTCTCGGCGAACGTGAGCACCGCCCGAGAGCGGCTGGAGTTCGCCGACCGCAACATCGGCGCCGCCCGTGAGTTGGCCGGCCAGGCCGTCGCCGGGCAGCAGAGTCGCCTGGTGGACGCGGTCCGCGCCGCCGAATCCGCTCTGGGGCAGGCACGCTCGCTACTCGACGCGGTCGACAGCGCAGCCGACGACATCCAGCACGCCGTGGCGAACCTGCCGTCGGTCCTGACGGACATCCAGGCAGCCATCAAGCGCGCCAACGAGCAGCTACAGAAGACTCAGAGCAACCAGTCGGCGCACACCGGTGAGCTGATAGCCGCACGCGACGCCGCCGCGCGCGCTCTGGACAGCTCGGGCGGCGGCCGCAGCGCCGCCGACCCACTGGGCGTATTTGCCCGGTTGTCCAAGGCCGACGCGGAGCTCAACCAGATGCTGACCACTGTCGCGCAGGAGCAGGCGAACGCCGAACGGCTGAGACGGTCCTTGGAGCAGGCGCTGTTCACCGCCGAGTCGAGGGTCCATGCGGTATCGGAGTACATCGACACCCGCCGCGGCAGCATCGGGCCGGAAGCCCGTACCCGGCTGGCCGAGGCCAAGCGTCAGCTCGAGGCCGCTCACGCCCGGAAGTCGAACAATCTGCCCGAAGCCATCGCATACGCCAACGGCGCTTCGACGCTGGCCGCGCAGGCTCAGTCACTGGCCAATGCCGACGTCCAGGCGGCGCAGCGCGCCTATGCCCATCGCGGCGACGGCGACACCGGCGCCATGCTCGGCGGCATCATTATCGGCGACCTGCTCAGCGGCGGCCTGCGAGGTGGCTTCGGAGGCTGGAGCCCGACATCGTTCGGCGGGTCGTCGGGTTCTTCGGGTGGATCATCCGGCGGTGGGTTCATGGGTGGCGGCGGGCGGTTCTGAGCCCGCACCCCGAGACGGTAGGCCCGCACCCTGAGCACAAAAAAACTGCGCACGCCCACCGCAGGGTAGGCGTGCGCAGTCTTGTTCAGTTCAAGTGGCCCGCGACAGGCGCACCGGCGTACCGATGCGCCGCCGCGAACCGAGAACTTCTCTCAGGCCCAGCTGGACCCGACGGCGCTGTCGGTCTGCGCCATGTTGTTGCCGGCGCTCTGGACCTTCTGGCCGTGAGCGTTGGCCTGCTCGTAGATCACCTGGAAGTTACGGCCCAACTGGGCGATGAACTCCTGGCAAGCCACCGAACCGGCGCCGCCCCAGAAGTCACCGGCAGCCAGCACATCGCGAACGATGGCCTGGTGCTCGGCCTCCAAGTTGGCGGCCTGGGCGCGGATCAGCGCGCCATGCGCGTCGACGTCACCGAACTGGTAGTTAATGGTCATTGAACTGGTCTCCTTAGTTTGTGAAAGTTTTTAAGCTGCAGCGGCTTTCGCCGCCATCTGGCTAGCTGCTGAGGATCTGCTGCGAAGCCTGCTCTTGCTGCTCGTAGTTGTTGGCGTCGCGGACGAGTCCGTCACGCACTCCGTGCAGCATGTTCACAATGTTGCGGAAGGCCTGGTTCATCTGGCCCATCGTGTCCAGCGAGGTCGCCTGAGCCATACCGCTCCAGCCGGCGCCGGCGATGTTCTGCGAGGACGCCCACATGCGACGGGCCTCGTCCTCAACGGTCTGGGCGTGCACTTCGAAGCGGCCCGCCATGTCCCGCATAGCGTGCGGGTCGGTCATAAAGCGTGTTGCCATCTTGGCTATCTCCTTTGGGTTCGTGGATGTGTTGCTAGAAACTCAACCAGTTTGATTGATGTGATCACCGGGCCCGGACTTTCCGGATCCGCTAATCACCCGTAAACATCGACAGTCTTTCCCTTTCTCTCATCCGGCTGCCGGCGAATGCGGGACCACGCTACTTCCGCGTGGCATCTCGAAACGAGGTTCAGCGTTCTCCGCTTCCCACTGTTTCCACTCCGCCCATTCATCCCACTCGTCGTTGGCCGGTTCGATCGGTTCCGGATCGACCGCACCTGGCACCGCGACGACGTCCTCGACACCTGATTCAGACTCCTTCGACCAGTGGTCGTAGTCGTCTGGTGGAACTGCCGTGCCCCAGCTGAGCGGAACGGATAGTCCGCCTAGCATGCCCGACTCGCCCCGTTTCGCCGCCACAGAATCGGGCGGCAAGGGCGGACCAAGAGGCAAAAGCACGCCTGTCCCCTTTCAGTGCCGATCTCAACTTCTTCGTGCTCCATGGTAGATACCCGAGCCCCAGCATCGTAAGACAATCCGGCAACAAAAATCCCCCAAATCCAGGAATTCACCGTCGCTCAGGCGCCGTATCCGCTCTGGTCACGGTTTTCCGCAGGATCCGCCCCGAGGTGTGGACACCTGTCAACTTCATATCTGGCTGAGCCGAACACGTGTGCGGCCCGGTTCGGGCCGTCTCCGAGCTCTGCCGGACCGGGCCGAGAGCGCGGATCGGGCACATCGCCGCCGGCGCTCTGACCCAACGGAGCAGGGCCCGATGCCCCCGCTGAGACGGAGCCCCGCGCACCCTCGAAGCGCGCCGCTGCATCGGTGGGACGGTAAGTCACCGGGTGCACCGGGATCAGCCCGGTGCCGACACGGCCCGACGCCGGACGGCGGTATCGCTGCCACGCAGATCGGATCGACAAAGGAAGCCGAAGGAACAATTTAGTCAATGCAGAATTCCTGATCGATCTCTCATAAAAACAATTCGCGCAGCGTCGCCTTTATTGAACGCCGCGCATTGCGCGAGGTCAGCGCCGGCCGCGACGGTTTCCGGAAACCCTTTCCGGCCACGTCTCTCTTAGTGCCGCGCCAGAAATCATCCGCGGCGCGGAATATGTCCCGTCACCCGGAAAAACGGCGCTCCGGCACAGGCTCCGCGCTGGTATCAGACCCGGTACGGATCGGAATGAGCGTCACCTGTCGTCGCGGCCACGGGCCCCGGCGCCTCTGGCCGCGTTCCGGCTCGGCGGCATCGCGGTCGGGTCGGGCTGCTGGGCGTGTTCCTGACGACTCGCGGCATCGGCCACATCTGACCGGCGCGCCACCGCGCTGACCCCAGCATGCTGAGAAAAGCGCCGCAACGAAAAGCGCGGGCGACGCACCCCCGTACGTCGCCCGCGCCTGAGATCGCCCGGCTTATCCGACGCCGGTCCGCGGGATCACGCTCGGCCGGTTCTGCACCACGTGCGGGCTCGCGCCGCCGCGGCCCATCATGCCGCCGGGCATACCGCCACCTGCACCGGCACCGCCCATCGGCATCGGCATCATCGGCATACCGCCGCCGGCGCCCATGCCCGCAGCGCCGGCTGCCTGTGCCATCTCCGCGGCGTTGACCCCCAAGCCCGACATCGCCGAGCTGGCCATTCCCTTGGGGACCGAACCCTGCCACGTCGGCGGCACCGACATCGAACCCACCAGCCGCGCGTTACCCAAGCCCGCCGACATGCCGCCACCGAGGCCGGCGCCACCGCCGGCGCCGAGGCCCTTCATCGGGTTGACGTCACCGACGAACTTCGGTGCGTCAACCAGCCCGGCGGCCGTGGACGCACCGGCCAGTCCGGCCGTGCTGGAAGCGGATGTGCCGGCCTGCATCAGCGGGCCGATCAACATGCTGGCCGGCATCGCGCCCATCTGGACGGCCGACATCGCCATATCCACCGGGACCGCCGCAGCAGCGGACTGCACGCCCGCCACCACCCCGGGAGCCGCCGCCATGACTCCTTGCACCGCCGGGCTGACTGCCGCGGACGCCGAGGTGGCCAAGCCGGTGAACTGCGCGCCGACGTTGGCGGCCAAACCGGCCAGATCGACCGGCGGAATGGAGAACGGGGTCAGGCTTTCAGCCACCGCCGTCGCGCCACCGTGGTAGCCGAGCATCGCGGCCACATCCTGCGCCCACATCTCCACGTAATCGAATTCATTGGCGAATATGGCCGGGGTGTTCAACCCGAGGAAGTTCGTCGCGATCAACGTCACCAGCGACACCCGGTTGGCCTCAACCACCGCCGGGTGCACCGTCGCCGTCAAGGCACCCTCAAACGCCGTCGCCGCCGCCCGCGCCTGAGCGGCCGCCGCCGCAGCCTGGGCACCCGCGGTACCCAGCCAATCGACATACGGCAACGCCGCAGCCGCCATCGACGCCGACGCCGGACCAGCCCACGGCCCACCGGTCAACCCCGCGATCACCGCATTGAACGACGATGCCGAGGCCGACAGATCCGCCGCGAGACTCTCCCACGCGGCCGCCGCGACGTGCAGCGGAGACGACCCGGCCCCGGCGTAAATCCGCAGCGAGTTGATCTCCGGCGGCAACCAGGCAAAGTCCAAAATCATCGCAACCCCATATCAGCCAGCCGCGCCAACGGCTCCATCACTCCATCATCACTTCTACCCGACCCGCGAGCCTGCCCCTATCGGATCGTAAAACAATCCGATGCAGCAGTCTGGGCTTTCGCCAAACTGGCTACATTTTGGTATTCGCGCGCTGAATCGACTTAGATTCTCGCCCAGTATATTCGGTTTCCGACCGGTCCCGGACGCCAAAAATCGTCCGCCCGGACGGTGGGTCAGGCCCAGCTGGAACCGACGGCGCTGTCGGTCTGCGCCATGTTGCTGCCGGCGCTCTGGACCTTCTGGCCGTGAGCGTTGGCCTGCTCGTAAATCACCTGGAAATTGCGGCCCAACTGGGCAATGAACTCCTGGCAAGCCACCGAACCGGCGCCGCCCCAGAAGTCACCGGCAGCCAGCACATCGCGAACGATGGCCTGGTGCTCGGCCTCCAAGTTGGCGGCCTGCGCGCGGATCAGCGCACCGTGGGCGTCGACGTCACCGAACTGATAATTGATGGTCATCGGGTGAATCCTTCCCGGCTGCTCAGCATCCACCGAGAAGCCCACATATGAATTTAATTCGAACCCGACAAACTCATGTTTATCCGACGCCGGTCCGCGGAATCACGCTCGGCCGGTTTTGCACCACATGCGGACTAGCACCCCCGCGGCCCATCATGCCGCCAGGCATACCGGCTCCTGCGCCACCACCCATGCCCATCGGCATCGGCATCATTGGCATACCACCCCCGGCCGCCCCGGCCATCGCCGCCGGGTTGGGCATCGCCGCACCCAGGCCGGACATGGCCGAGCTGGCCATTCCCTTGGGGACCGAACCCTGCCAGCTCGGCGGCACGGACATTGCGCCCACCAGGTGCGCTTTGCCCAAGTCCCCCGCCATCCCGGCACCAAGCGCGGCACCACCTAGGCCTTTCGCGGCGGGAGCGATGTCGCCAACGAACTTCGGCACGTCCGCGAGATCGGCGGCAGCCGTTGCGCCGGCCAGTCCAGCCGTGCTGGTGGCAGATTGCCCTGCCTGCATGAGCGGGCCGATCAGCATGCTGGCGGGCATCGCCCCGGCCTGGATGAACGACATCGCCGACTGCACAGGAAACGCCGCCGCAGCCGACTGCACACCTACTGCCAGGCCCGAACCCGCGGCCACGGCGCTCTCCAGCATCGGACTGACAGCAGCCGATGCAGTGGTCGCAAAGCCAGTCACCTGCGTACCAATATTGGCCGCCATACCGGCAAGGTCCAGCGGCGGAACAGAGAACGGGGTCAGGCTCTCGGCCACCGCCGTCGCGCCACCGTGGTAGCCGAGCATCGCGGCCACATCCTGGGCCCACATCTCCACGTAATCGAATTCATTGGCGAATATGGCCGGGGTGTTCAACCCGAGGAAGTTCGTCGCGATCAACGTCAGCAACGAGGTGCGATTGGCCTCGACCACCGCCGGGTGCACCGTCGCCGTCAACGCACCCTCGAACGCCGTCGCCGCCGCCCGCGCCTGAGCGGCCGCCGCAGCAGCCTGCGCACCCGCGGTACCCAGCCAGTCCACGTATGGCAGCGCCGCAGCCGCCATCGACGCCGACGCCGGACCGGCCCACGGCCCACCGGTCAAACCCGCGATCACCGCATTGAACGACGACGCCGAGGCCGACAAGTCGGACGCCAAACCCTCCCATGCTGCAGCCGCGCCGTGCAGCGAAGCCGAGCCCGATCCCGCGAACATCCGCAGCGAGTTGATCTCCGGCGGCAACCACGCAAAGTCCAAAATCATCGCAACCCCAACCCCAGCGAACCGATCCGACCAGTCACGGGCGGCTCGCAACACGAACCAGCCCCTGGGCGGATCGTAAGCCAGATCACAGCAAAAGTCTGTAGTTTCGCCAAAATCGCGTCGAAAAATTTGTTAGGGCCGTGCTGACCTGCGCCTCTCCGGACATCTGTCCAGCCGGGTGTCCACCAATTCGACACCGGCACCGCGGAATGCGGGTGCACGGGGACCTGCCGATAAACTCTGAAATGCCATTCCAGAATCCGTCATCTGCGCTTCCCGGAGCATATTCCCGAATTCATCGACAGACCGTTACCAAGATTGCGCGCAGCCGAACTCCTCGTTCCGAACACGGGAAGTCCTGAGCTCGCGTCGCCCGTCACGAGAAGGTCCTTCGCGCTGCTTTGCCGAGGCGTGGAGGCCCGGGTGACCCCCGCCCGGGGTCGGGGATGTCGGGTCGCCGCCGATCGCGATGGTGACGTTCGTGCCGACGCAGCACCGGTGACCGAATCCCGCACCCTGCCAACCGGAATTGCCGCTGGCCGCGCGGTCGTCAGCACCGCGGCCGGACTGCAGCGCGATGCCGGGCGATCCCGGCCTGCGCCCAGCCCGGCGTCTGCCTTCAATAGATTCCCGCGCCGCGCAAGCGGTGGTGCACCTCCCGGTGCGGGC
Organism: Mycobacterium sp. TY814; assembly: GCF_030755175.1. Lineage (NCBI taxonomy): Bacteria > Bacillati > Actinomycetota > Actinomycetes > Mycobacteriales > Mycobacteriaceae > Mycobacterium > Mycobacterium sp. TY814. The sequence goes on along the minus strand of NZ_JAUFRY010000002.1, from coordinate 625,982 downwards.
GACTTCGGCATTAGAGGAGCCGGTGTTGACGCGGCTCCGGGCCGCTTCAGCAGGAATCGATTAATCCGACGCGAGAAATGACGCCGCACCCGCTCCGATTGGCGCGGCCGCGGCTGGCTCTCAGAAAGGACACCGCCCCGCGCCGCAATACATTCACGAAGAATTGACTCCGGGCGCGAACAGGGAAGAATTCACGCGCGAACGTGATTTCACTGACCCGCAATTTCCCACCGCGGCTTCAGGCGCTCACGAGAACGATGCGGGAGGACTGCGCTAGCTGCCCTTGAGTCGCACAGCCAGGTAGTCGGCCACGTTGTCGATCGTCACGCGCTCCTGCGTCATCGCGTCGCGCTCTCGCACCGTGACCGCGTTGTCTTCGAGCGAGTCGAAATCCAAGGTCACGCAGTAGGGGGTACCGATCTCGTCCTGGCGGCGGTAGCGCCGGCCGATCGCTCCGGCGTCGTCGAAGTCGATGTTCCAGGATTTGCGCAACTCGGCGGCCAGGTCGCGGGCCTTCGGGCTCAGGTCGGCATGCCGGGACAGCGGCAACACCGCCGCCTTGACCGGCGCCAACCGTGGGTCCAGTCGCAGCACCGCACGCTTGTCCACCCCACCCTTGGCGTTGGGCGCCTCGTCCTCGGTGTACGCGTCGATCAGGAACGCCATGAAAGAGCGGGTCAGGCCGGCTGCGGGTTCGATGACATACGGCGTGTAGCGGGTGTCGGTGGCCTGGTCGAAGAACGACAGTTCGGTGCCGGAATGCTTGCTGTGCGTTGACAAGTCGAAGTCCGTACGGTTTGCGACGCCCTCCAGCTCGCCCCACGGGTTGCCCTGGAAACCGAATTTGTACTCGATGTCGACGGTGCGGTCGGAGTAGTGCGACAGCTTCTCTTTGGGGTGCTCGTAGAGTCGCAGGTTCTCCGGATCGATGCCCAGGTCGACGTACCACTGACGGCGGGTGTCGATCCAGTACTGGTGCCAATCCTTGGCAGTGGACGGCTCGACGAAGAACTCCATCTCCATCTGCTCGAACTCGCGGGTCCGGAAAATGAAGTTGCCCGGGGTGATCTCGTTGCGGAAGCTCTTGCCGATCTGCCCGATCCCGAACGGCGGCTTCTTGCGCGCGGTCGTCATGACATTGGCGAAATTGACGAAGATGCCCTGCGCGGTTTCCGGGCGCAGGTAGTGCAGCCCTTCCTCGGTCTCGATCGGCCCCAGGTAGGTCTTGAGCATCATGTTGAATTCGCGGGGCTCGGTCCACTGCCCCTTGGTCCCGCAGTCCGGGCAGACGATCTCCGACATCGGCACCGAATCGGGATCACCGCCCCTTTTGGCGGCATACGCCTCTTGCATGTGGTCCTGGCGATGCCGCTTGTGGCAGTTCAGGCATTCGACCAGCGGGTCGTTGAACACCTCGACGTGACCGGATGCCACCCACACCTCGCGCGGCAGGATGATCGAGGAATCGAGCCCGACGACGTCGTCGCGACCGGTGACGACCGAGCGCCACCATTGCTTCTTGATGTTCTCCTTGAGCTCCACGCCCAGCGGCCCGTAATCCCAGGCCGACTTGGTGCCCCCGTAGATCTCACCCGAGGGGAAGACGAAGCCGCGCCGCTTGGCCAGGTTGACTACGGTTTCGATGACGGACGCCACGAGGGTGTGCGCTCCCTTCGGAGGACTTGGCATAGACGTGCACCACGACCGGTGCCCGCAAATCACCCGTCATGGTAGCGATCGGCGTCCGGTCTTTGACATGCATCATCATGCATGTGACAGTGGAGGGCAGCCGCGGGCTGGTTGTTGACCGACTCCGCCGCAGCAACCCGAATGCCTCGAACCTCCAAAGGTGGTGACTCGACACGGTGACGTCGCCCCGAACGAGTTCCGCCCCTGCCGCCGATGACGAACTGGCCGGTCATCACGAGCACAGCGCTGACGGTGTCGCCTCGCATCCGGCCTACCCGACGCCGCCCCAGCGGGAGATCCTGGACGCCGCCGGCGAGTTGCTGCGCGCGCTGGCCGCGCCGGTGCGGATCGCGATCGTGTTGCAGCTGCGCGAATCCCAGCGCTGTGTGCACGAACTGGTCGACGCGCTGGGTGTCCCGCAGCCGCTGGTAAGCCAGCATCTGAAGATCCTCAAGGCTGCCGGGGTGGTCTCCGGGGAGCGGTCCGGCCGCGAAGTGATGTACCGGCTGGCTGACCACCACCTCGCCCATATCGTGGTCGACGCGGTGGCCCACGCCGGTGAGGACGCACCGTGACGTCCAGTGAAGGAACCACCGTCCGTTCCACCCGCCAGCGAGCGGCCATCTCCACGCTGCTGGAAACGCTCGACGAGTTCCGTTCGGCGCAGGAGCTGCACGACGAGTTGCGTCGTCGCGGTGAGAACATCGGCCTGACCACCGTCTATCGCACGCTGCAGTCGATGGCCGCGGCGGGAATGGTCGACACGCTACGCACCGACACCGGAGAGTCGGTGTACCGCCGGTGCTCCGAGCATCATCACCACCATCTGGTGTGCCGCAGCTGCGGTTCCACCATCGAAGTGGGCGACCACGAGGTCGAGTCGTGGGCGGCCGAGGTGGCCGCGAAATACGGATACTCCGATGTGAGTCACACCATCGAGATCTTCGGCACCTGTTCAGACTGCCGCTGACGCTTTCCGCGCCGACGGTCAGGCGGTGAGTTCGCCGCGTATCCGGGCGCCGGTGTCGAGCACCAGCAGAATCAGGGTGCGCAGCGCGTCGTCGGTGAGGCCGGCGCCGGGGAAGTTGTAGCGCAGCATCACGTCACCGGTTTTCGCGCCACGGGTTCCCTTCACGGGTGCTTTCTCCAGAAGAGTCAGCGCGCCGAAGTTCACCTCCCGCGCTTCCCTGGCCACCTGGTCGCGGATCTTCTTGGTCAACGGCAAATCCCAGGCAAGCACCTGTGTCAGCGACATCAGGTCGAGGTCGTCGGCGATGCGCACCACCCGCAGAGACGCGAAGGTGCCGTTGTGGCGGACGGTGAGCGCACCGTCGGACTCGACCTCCACGGACAGTATTTCCCCGAGTATCGACGCCAGCCGATCCGGCAGCGCGGCCATCAGGCACTCCCGAACCGGCGGTTGCGGGACGCGTACTCCTCGCAGGCCGCCCACAGGTCGCGGCGGTCGTAATCCGGCCACAGTTTGTCCTGAAAGACGTACTCGGCGTAGGCCGCCTGCCACAGCATGAAATTGCTGGACCGGTGCTCACCCGACGTCCTCAGAAAGAGGTCCACATCGGGGATGTCGGGTCGCTGCATGTGACGGGAGATCGTCGACTCGTTGACACGATCCGGGTTGAGCCGACCGGCCGCGGCTTCGGCCGCGATTCTTCGGGCGGCCTCCGCGATCTCCGTGCGGCCGCCGTAGTTGACGCAGTAATTGATGGTGATGACGTCGTTGTTCTTGGTCACTTCCTCCGCGACGGCGAGTTCGTTGATGACGCTGCGCCATAACCGTGGTGCGGAGCCGACCCAGCGGATCTTCACGCCCATCTCGTTCAGGATGTCCCGCCGCCGCCGCACCACGTCACGGTTGAAGCCCATGAGGAACTTGACCTCTTCGGGCGACCGCTTCCAATTCTCCGTCGAGAACGCGTAAAGACTGAGCCACTTGATCCCGATTTCGACTGCGCCACAAGCGATGTCGATGACCACCGCTTCGCCCATCTTGTGCCCCTCGGTGCGACGCAGCCCGCGCTGGGTGGCCCAGCGCCCGTTGCCGTCCATCACGATGGCGACATGGTTGGGTAACTGGGCGGCGGGAATGCGGGGTGCGACGGCTTTGGAGGTGTGCTGCGGAGGCCGACGCGGTCCCCCGCCCGGCGCCGGCGGCAGTTCGGGGAAAACGACGGGCCACGTCGAGGTATCGGGGAAGGTCGGATAGTCCGGTGGGGCGGGGGGAAGTTGCGGGAAGTCGGTGGGATTGCGTCGTTCGGCCTTCTTAGCCACACTCGGCATCCTGCCCGATCAACCCGGCGCGGCGTTCGGCAACCGTGTGATCCACCCGGTAGACCCGCTCCACCAGCGGCAGCGTTTTGAGTTGCCGCTCCAGATGCCATTGCAGATGTGCGGCCACCAGCCCGCTGACATAGCTACGGTGCGACGGCGGTGACTGCTCGGCGGCTTCCCAATCGCCGTCGTGCAATGCCGACATCAGATCCAGCACACCCAGCGGCGGCGTGGTGGCTCCGGCCGGACGACAGTGTGCGCAGACGCTGCCGCCGGCGGCGATGTGGAACGCGCGATGCGGGCCCGGGGTGGCGCAGCGGGCGCACTCGGTCAGGGCCGGCGCCCATCCGGCGGTCCCCATGGCCCGCAGTAGATAGGCATCCAGCAACAGCTCACGGGGGCGGCGCCCGTCTGCGACCGCCCGCAGCGCACTCACCGTGAGCCGGTGCAGCGCCGGCGCGGGCGCCCGCTCCTCTCCGGCCAGCCGTTCGGCGGTTTCCAGCATCGCGCACCCGCAGGTGTAACGGCCGTAGTCGTTGACGATGTCGGTGGCGAAGGCATCGATCGAGACGACCTGGGTGACGATGTCGAGGTTGCGGCCCGGGTGCAGCTGCGCGTCGATGTGCGCGAACGGCTCCAACCGCGCGCCGAATTTGCTGCGGGTGCGCCGCACACCCTTGGCCACCGCACGGACCAGACCGTGATCACGGGTCAACAGGGTGACGATCCGGTCGGCTTCACCGAGCTTGTGCTGCCGCAGCACAACAGCCCGGTCTCGATACAGCCGCATCACAACAGTTTTGCACCCCGCCGCGACATCGCGGGGATCCGCGCCGATAGTCTCGTACCCCGTGGTTGGCGCTTCTGGGTCCGTTTCTGGGGTCGATTCCGGCTCCGGCAACCGGCGCTTGCCCACGTTAACCGACCTGCTCTACCAGCTGGCGACCCGGAAAGTGACGGCCGCCGAACTGGTCCGCCGCTCCCTGCACGCCATCGATGTGAGCCAGTCCACATTGAACGCGTTCCGGGTGGTGCTCACCGAGTCGGCGCTGGCCGATGCGGCGGCGGCCGACCGGCGCCGCGCCGCCGGCGACACTGCACCGCTGCTGGGCATTCCGATCGCGGTGAAGGACGACGTGGACGTTGCCGGCGTCCCAACGGCGTACGGCACCGACGGGTACGTCCCGCCTGCCGCCCAGGACAGCGAGGTGGTGCGTCGCCTCAAAGCGGCCGGCGCGGTGATCGTCGGCAAGACCAACACCTGCGAACTGGGTCAGTGGCCGTTCACCAGCGGGCCGGGTTTCGGGCACACCCGCAACCCCTGGTCGCGCCGGCACACCCCGGGCGGTTCGTCGGGTGGTAGCGCAGCCGCGGTGGCCGCGGGCCTGGTGACCGCGGCAATCGGCTCCGACGGAGCCGGCAGCGTCCGCATCCCGGCCGCATGGACGCATCTGGTGGGCATCAAGCCGCAGCGCGGCCGCATCTCCACCTGGCCGGAGCCGGAGTCCTTCAACGGCATCACCGTCAACGGCGTCCTGGCCCGTACCGTCGCCGACGCGGCACTGGTGCTGGACGCGGCATCCGGCAACGTCGAGGGCGATCTGCACAAACCTCCCCCACTCACGGCGTCCGACTACGTCGGCATCGCACCCGGGCCGCTGAGGATCGCGCTGTCGACCGGCATTCCGTACACCTTCTTCCGGGCCAAGTTGCATCCGGAGATCCTGGCCGCCATTCAGAAGGTGGGCGAGCAACTCGAATTGCTCGGCCACACCGTGGTCAAAGGCAACCCGGACTACGGCGTGCGGCTGTCGTGGGATTTTCTGGCCCGATCGATGGCCGGACTGTGGGGCTGGGGCGAACGGCTCGGCGAGAACGTCAACTGGGACCCCCGCACGCTGTCCAATATGCGCACCGGGCACATGCTGTCGCAGGCGACATTGCGCACCGCGCGGCGCCACGAGGCCGCCGATCAGCGCCGGGTCGGGTCGATCTTCAACATCGTCGACGTGGTGCTCGCACCAACCACCGCGCAGCCACCTCCGCTGGCGCGGGCCTTCGACCGGTTGAGTGGCATCGCCACCGACCGCGCCGTCATCGCCGCCTGCCCGTACGCCTGGCCGTGGAACGTGCTGGGCTGGCCGTCGATCAACGTGCCGGCGGGGTTCACCTCAGACGGACTGCCCATCGGTGTGCAGCTGATGGGCCCGGCCAACAGCGAAGGCATGCTGATCTCACTGGCCGCCGAACTCGAGGCGCTCAGCGGCTGGGCATCCAAACAACCCAAGGTCTGGTGGAACACTGGCAACAGCACCCCTCCACTGCACAGCGTGCCGGAGCCGCGGGGCTGAATCCCCCGATACCGCAACGGGTTTGGCGTCTGCCCCGCGGGGTAGGTGAGCGCAGTTGAGCCGGTTCGACCGGCGGTCAGCAGCCGCACCGTTTCAGGTTCTACACAAATCTTTTGTTTCTTCGCGTCCAAAGTATTGGCAGCGTGTAATTATGGGCTGCGCCCCATGTTCCGGTGGCCGTTCAATCAACGGGTTGGAGGACAACGATGTCGTATCTACTCGCCACACCGGATGTGTTGACGTTGGCGGCGGCTGAAGCCGCGGGCATCGGCTCGTCGATCACTGCGGCCAACCTCTCGGCGCTGGCTCCGACCAGCACGGTGCTGGCTGCTGCCGCTGACGAGGTGTCGGCTGCGATTGCGTCGCTGTTCTCCGGCCACGCCCTGGACTACCAGGCACTCAGCAAGCAGGTGGCCGCGTTCCACGAGCAATTCGTGCTTGCGGTGAACTCGGCCGGCGGGGCGTACGCGGCCGCGGAGGTGATCAATGCCGGCCCGTTGCAGCCGGTCGTCGACGGGGTGCTGGGCGCGATCAACGCGCCGACGAACTTGTTACTGGGCCGTCCACTGATCGGCAACGGGTACGACGGCACGCCCGGTACCGGGCAGGCCGGTGGGGACGGTGGCATTCTCTGGGGTAACGGCGGGGCGGGTGGCTCTGCCGGGCTGGCAGGCCAGACCGGTGGACGCGGCGGCAACGCAGGCCTGATCGGTAACGGTGGCGTCGGAGGTACCGGCGGCTTCCGGACCGGGACCGGCGGCGCCGGCGGCACGGGTGGGTTGTTGTGGGGTAACGGCGGAGCAGGTGGCACCGGGGGCTACGGCGGTGTGTTCGTCCCCGCCGGCACCGGTGGGATCGGCGGATATGCCTTGTCCTTCTTCGGCGACCCGGGCGCGCCCGGCAGCCCCGGAACCTACCTGAACATGGTCACCCCCGAAGAAGCCAATATCCTGCAGATGTTGGCGCCGGACCGAAATTTCCTGTTGATCGGCACCGACGGCACGAATCTGAGCAGGGTCCTGGCCGACCCCCTCAACGTGAACTTCCGCGCCTTCATGTCGGATGGCGTCACCTCCGCGTCGACGATCGTCGGGCACACCAGTGTGTCGAACCCCTCGTGGACGACCATTCAGACCGGCGTGTGGAGCGAGACCGCCGGTGTCACCAACAACGTCTTCACGCCGTGGACATACGACGACTGGCCGACGGTGTACAACCAGCTCGAAGCCGCCTACGGCAACAACATCGACACCACGGTGATCGCCAACTGGCCGGTCATCACCGATATCGCGGGCGCCGGTGCATTCCCAGCCGACAAGATCACCTTTGTCGGACACTCGGAGAACGACCCGCTCTGGTTCGCATCGAACGACCAAGTCGGCAATCTGAGCCAGGCCGCCATCACGGCGGCAAACCCAGCCAAGGGCAATTTCATCTTCTCCTACTTTGTCGGCGTTGACGAAGTGGGGCACGCCTATGGCGGCGGCTCCCCCGAGTACGCCGCGGCCCTCCGCAACATGGACACCAACCTGGGCAACTACGGCAACGGCACGCTGGGCAGCGGCAGCGGCTTGCTGGGGTCGGTAGCCGACTGGCAGATCAACAACGGCGAGAATTGGGATGTACTGATGGTCACCGACCACGGTCACATCGACCCCAACCAGTTCAACCGCGGCCACGGCTTCCAATCACCGTATGAGACCGCGACATTCCTCATCTGGGATCAGGCCGGTTCTGTTCTGCCCAGCCAGAACGGTCTGATCAACAACTCGTGGCAGATCGTCAGCACGACGCCGACGATTCTCGATCAGTTCGGTATCACCCCGCCGGCGTACATGCAGGGTGCGCCTCTGACGTCCCCCGTCTTCGACGGCACCTACGTCAATCCCGGTGCCAACCTGTTCAGTGCGGTCAGCGCCGACTTCGGCGCCCAGGGCTGGCCGGATCCCATCGTGAACTACAACCTGGACGCGCGCACCGTCGCAGCCACCATCCCGTACCTGGTGTTCGACCCGATTCAGGGCATCGTCGATTCGGTGCCGCAGTTCCTGCAGCTACCGGTGTCATGGCTGGGTGCGGGCGTCTATCAGGCGCTGAACATTCCCGCTCAGATCTTCGTCCGGCTCACCGGCGTGACCGGCAACGAGATCATCCCGCCGATCCTCAACCCCTTCTACGCATAGAAACCCGCTGCGCAGTCAGCCCGCACGCTCGCGAAAGGTGCTGCGGTAGCTCAGTGGCGCGACGCCCGACATGCGGCGGAACTGCTCGCGAAAATTCGCGGCCGAAGCGAATCCGACTCGGCGAGCGATGGTTTCGACACTGTCGTCGGTCGCCTCGAGAAGTTCTTGGGCGTGGCGGATCCGCACGCCGTTGACCCACTGCATGGGCGTCTGACCGGTCTCGCGCCGGAAGCTGCGGTTCAGCGTTCGTACGCTGGTGGACGCGTGCCGCGCGAGGTCTGCCAGGGTCAGGGACTGGTGCGCGTTGTTCTCGATCCAGGCCAACACCGCGTCGAGTTCGGTATTGGCTTCGCGCCGGTTGCGGACGATGAACTGCGCCTGGCCGCCGGTACGGTGCAACGGCGCTACCGCCAACCGAGCCGCGTCGGCAGCCACCGCCGACCCGTAGTCGCGGGCCACCATGTGCAGGCAGAGGTCCAGGCCCGCGGATGCGCCGGCGGAGGTGAGAATCTGGCCTTCGTCGACGTACAGCGCGTCGGCGTCGAGCCGGACAGCAGGATGGGCGGCCGCGAAGAACTCGGCCGCCATCCAGTGCGTAGTCGCGCGTCTGCCGTCCAGTATTCCCGCCGCAGCCAGCGTGAAGGCCCCACTGCAGATCGACGCTATCCGAATTCCCTTGCTATAAGCGGTTTTCAGCGCGGTGCTGACGTCGTCGCCGACGGGGGTGCTGACGTCGTTGCGTCCGGGCACGATGATGGTGTCGGCGGTCAAGAGCTCGTCGAGTCCAAAGTCGGTGGTGATCCCGATCGGCCCGGCGGCGACGACCGGTTGCGCACCGCATACGCGCACGCGGTAGCCGGGTCCGCCGTCGGCCAACCGGGCGCGCCCGAACGTCTCTATCGCAATGGCCAGGTCGAACGCGATGACGTCCGGTTCGGCAAGAACGGCGACTGCGTGCATGGATTGGCAATATACCGGCGCATAATGGCTGCTTGGCCACTGGTCCGCGACGCCGACACCGAGCACCATTGCCGGAATGCAGGCGCAAATAGTGCTTTACGACGGCTTCGACCCGCTGGATGTCATCGGCCCCTTTGAAATGCTCGCCGCGGGCAGCGAGTTCGTCGGCGGCGAACTGGACGTGTCGCTGGTCTCCGCGCAGGGTGCCCGCAACGTCACCAGCGGAACCCTCGGCCTGACCCTGCCCGCCACCGCGGCGCTCGATCCGGATCGGGCGGGTTGCGTACTGGTGCCCGGCGCCAGCGGACCGATCGCGGGTGACCCCGACGACGGCGTGGAAACCATTCCGGTGTTGCTGGCACGGGCCGCCGGAACGGAGTTGAATCCGTTGTTGGCCAGAGCTTTTCAGAATCCGGAGATCACCATGGCCGCGGTCTGCGGGGGGTCGGTGATCATGGCGATGGCGGGACTGATCGAGGGCCGCCACGCGGTGACGCATCACCTGGGCCTGGACTTGCTGGACGCGGCCGGGGTCAACGCGGTGGCCGCCCGCGTGGTCGACGACGGCGACCTGGTCTCCTCGGGCGGGGTGACGTCCGGGCTGGACCTGGCGCTGCATCTGCTGGACCGGTGGTACGGCCCACGGATCGCGCACGCCGTCGAAGAGCTCTTCGAGTACGAGCGACGAGGGGTTGTGTGGCGCAATGCCGGCCGGGAACCACGGGAGGTGTGAGTTGAGCGTCGAGGGCGACTGGGACGTCACCATCAAAACTCCGATAGGCACTCTGCAGGTGCACTACGTGTTCACCCAGGAACCGGCGGGCCTCACCGGCACCGCCACCTACAAGGACGAAACCGTTGCACTGCAGGATGTTTCGAGCGCGCCAGGGCAAGACGGCACGCGGCTGACCTGGCGGCAATCGGTGCGCAGGCCGATGCGGCTTAACCTGGATTTCGATGTGCTGCAGGCTGGCGACGTGCTGAGCGGGCATTCCCGCGCCGGCCGGTTACCGCGCTCGGCCGTGGCCGGCAGACGGCGTCTAAAACCCTAGGCGGCCAAGCTGTTTCGGGTCGCGTTGCCAGTTCTTGGCGACCTTGACCCGTAGGTCGAGGTAAACCTTGGTGCCCAGCAGCTTCTCGATCTGGGTGCGGGCCGCGGTGCCCACCTCCCGCAGCCGGGCGCCACCCTTGCCGATCACGATGCCCTTCTGGCTGTCGCGCTCCACGTAGAGCACCGCGTGCACGTCGATCAGGTCGTCCCGGTCCTCGCGTGGCTCCACTTCCTCGATCACCACCGCCAGCGAATGGGGCAGCTCGTCGCGCACACCCTCAAGTGCGGCCTCGCGGATCAGCTCGGCCATCAGCACCTCCTCGGGCTCGTCGGTGAGCTCACCGTCGGGGTAATACGCGGGGCCGGGCGGCAACGCGGCGGCCAGCACATCGATCAGCACGTCAACCTGATCGCCCGAAACCGCGGACACCGGAACGATTTCCGCGGCGTTGGGCAGCAGCTCGCTGACCGCCACCAACTGCGCGGCCACCCGGTCCCTGGGAACCTTGTCGATCTTGGTGACGATGGCCACCACGGTGGTCTTCGGGGCAACCGAGCTGATCTGCTCGACGATCCACCGGTCGCCCGGGCCTATCTGCTCATCAGCCGGTATGCACAGCCCGATGACGTCCACCTCGCTGTAGGTGTCGCGGACCAGGTCGTTGAGCCGCTTACCCAGCAACGTGCGGGGCCGGTGCAGACCGGGGGTGTCGACGAGAATGATCTGGAAGTTCTCGCGGTGCACGATGCCGCGGATGGTGTGCCGCGTGGTCTGCGGGCGCATCGAGGTGATCGCCACTTTCGCGCCCACCAGCGCGTTGGTCAGTGTCGACTTGCCGGTATTGGGGCGGCCGATCAAACACACGAAGCCGGAACGGAACTCACTCACGCCGCGGCCTTCGTCGAACGTGAACACACGGCGTTTTCGGGCGCGCTTTCGCGCCGTGGGTGCACGTTCGGCGTCACTGGATGTCCTCCTCATTTTCCACCGGGCTCAGCAGCACGGTGCCGATCCGCACCCGGCCCCGGTGGTCGCGGCCGCCTTCAGCCTGCAGGCGCAGGCCGTGCGACACTACCTCGGCGCCGGGCAGCGGGACGCGGCCCAGTTCCAGTGCCAGCAACCCGCCCACCGTGTCGACGTCGAGATCGTCATCGAACTCCACCCCGTACAACTCGCCTACATCCTCGATCGGCAGCCGTGCCGAGACCCGGAAGCGCTTGTCCCCCAACTCTTCTATTGGAGCCGTCTCGGCCTGGTCGTATTCGTCGGCGATCTCGCCGACGATCTCCTCGAGCACGTCCTCGATGCTCACCAGACCGGCGATCGCCCCGTACTCGTCGACCAGCAGCGCCATGTGATTCCGGTCGCGCTGCATCTCCCGCAGCAGCGCGTCCAGCGGCTTGGAGTCCGGCACGAACACCGCCGGGCGCATCACCTGCGCCACGGTGCTCCCCCGGCCCCGGTCGGTCGAGTAGAAGATGTGCCGCACAAGGTCTTTCAAATAGACCACACCGAGAATGTCGTCGACGTTCTCGCCGATCACCGGGATGCGCGAGTATCCGCTGCGGACCGCCAGCGCCATCGCCTGACTCGGCGACTTGTCACCCTCGATCCACACCATCTCGGTGCGCGGCACCATCACCTCCCGCGCCGGGGTGTCGCCGAGTTCGAAAACCGACTCGATCATGCGGCGTTCGTCGGCGGCGACCACGCCGCGTTGCTGAGCCAGGTCGACGACCTCGCGCAGCTCGATCTCCGAGGCGAACGGCCCGTTGCGGAACCCGCGACCGGGGGTGAGTGCGTTACCCAGCAGCACCAGCACCCGGCTGATCGGCATCAGCAGCCAGGAAATCACTTGCAGCGGAAGCGCGGTCGCCAGCGAGATGGAGTACGCGTTCTGCCGGCCGAGGGTGCGCGGGCCGACGCCGATGACGACGAAGCTGACCACCACCATGATGGCCGCGGCCCAGAACAAACCCCAGCCCACGCTGAAGTGCTGCTGGAAATACACCGCGAGCAGTGCGGTCGCGGTGATCTCGCAGACGATCCGGAGCAGCACGACCAGGTTGATGTAGCGCGGCCGGTCGGCCATCACCTTGAGCAGCGACCGCGCGCCGGGCCGCTCGTCGCGGACCAACTCGTGCACACGGGCCAGCGACACCGTGTTGACGGCCGCATCCAGCGCAGCGAACATTCCGCCCAGACCGATCAGCACGATCACGCCGAGCAGCTGATAAAAGCTGGTCACGGCTGGTCGAAGAACCTTGACTTGTCCAGCAGCCGGCGGTCCCGTTCGTTCTGCCGGTCGTTGCGATAGGCCTCGACCTGATCGGCCACCCATTCCTCGAGCAGCCGGTCCTGCAGGGCGAACATCTCCCGCTCTTCGTCGGGTTCGCCGTGGTCGTAGCCGAGCAGATGCAGCACGCCGTGGATGGTCAGCAACGCCAGTTCGTGCCCGAGGCTGTGGCCCGCCGCGGCGGCCTGTTCGGCGGCGAATTCCGGGCACAGCACGATGTCACCCAGCATGGCCGGGCCGGGCTCGGGCGCGTCGGGGCGTCCCCCCGGCTCGAGCTCGTCCATGGGGAAGCTCATCACGTCCGTCGGCCCGGGCAGGTCCATCCAGCGCATGTGCAGATCGGCCATGGCCGCGGTGTCCAGCAGCACCATGGACAGCTCGGCGGCCGGATTGACGTCCATCCGGTTGATGACGAACTTCGCCACGCTGACCAGTTCGGTTTCGGAGACGTCGATGCCCGACTCGTTCGATACCTCGATACTCATAAGACGCTCACGCACACATCATCGACGATTGCGAATGCCGGATGCCCGCCGAGCCGCCCGGTTCAGGCCGGAGGCCGGCTCCTCGTACCGCGCGTAGGCGTCGACGATCTCCGACACCAGGCGGTGACGGACGACGTCCTGGCTGGTCAGCTCGGCGATCTCGATGTCCTCGATGTCGTCGAGGATGTCGACCGCCGCCCGCAGGCCCGACTGGGCGCCGCCGGGCAGATCGATCTGCGTGACGTCGCCGGTGATCACCATCTTCGAGCCGAAGCCCAGCCGGGTGAGGAACATCTTCATCTGTTCGGCGGTGGTGTTCTGCGCCTCGTCGAGCACGATGAACGCGTCGTTCAGCGAGCGGCCACGCATGTACGCCAGCGGCGCCACCTCGATGACCCCGGACGACATCAGCTTCGGGATCAGTTCGGGGTCCATCATGTCGTAGAGCGCGTCATACAACGGGCGCAGATAGGGGTCGATCTTTTCGCTCAGAGTGCCCGGCAGAAAGCCGAGACGCTCACCGGCTTCCACCGCGGGGCGGGTCAGGATGATGCGGGTGACCTGCTTGGTCTGCAGCGCGTGCACGGCCTTGGCCATGGCCAGGTAGGTCTTGCCGGTACCGGCCGGGCCGATCCCGAAGACGATGGTGTTGGCGTCGATCGCATCGACATAGCGCTTCTGATTGAGGGTCTTGGGCCGGATCGTCTTTCCGCGGCGGGACAGGATGTCGAGGGTGAGCACCTCGGCCGGCGACTCGTTTCCGGTGCCGACGAGCATGGCCACGCTGTGCCGCACCACCTCCGGGGTCAGCGCCTGGCCCCGGGACACGATCGCCACCAGTTCCGAGACGGCCCGTTCCGCCAGCGCGACATCGGCCGGCTCGCCGGACATGCTGACCGTGTTGCCGCGGACATGCAGGGTGGACTTCAGCGACCGTTCCAGGGCCCGCAAATTCTCGTCGGCCCTACCGAGCAGGCCCACGACGAGGTCGGGCGGAATATCGATGCTGCTGCGAACTTGGGCGTCTGCCTGCCTGACTACACCAGCATCAGCGGCGCGGGTCTCGCGGGGCGTCACGTGGTTTCTGCTGCCTGCTTTCTGGCGTATAGGGCTTGGTTGGAACGACCGGCTCAGTCTACCGCCGTCGGGTGACCGCTTCCCAGCGATTTGATGCCCGCCAACACGATGCCAACGCCCCGTTCAAAATCGGCCGTGGCCGTCGATTGCTGGCTGACCTGCGCCAAGGCAGCGATGTGCGGGTGTTCGGCACCGGCCAGACCGCCGATGCGCGCCGCCACCGCGGTGTTCTCCCGGTCTCGTCCATCGCCGGCCAGCGGACCCGCCAATTCCGCTTGGGCACTTCCCATGACCAGTCCCAGCACTGCCCGAAAGCTCGCCAGCAGGTCCTCGTCGGCGAGTCCTGCTCGCTTGAGTGCGCCGATCAGCCGGTCTGCGGCCACATAACTCGACGGCGACACGGTGCGGCGGGTGAGTACCAGCGGGACGGCATTGGGGTGCCGTCGCATCGTCTGCCACATCGCCACGGCGATCGCCCGGACGTCCGCACACCAATCGTCGGTGGGCGCCGGAACCCTGACCTCGCTGATCACCGCCTCGGCGACCAGCTCCTCAAGCTCAGCGCGGTCCCTGACGTAGTTGTACAGCGTCATGGGGCCGGTTTCGAGGACGGTTGCCAGCGACCGCATGCTCAGCCCGCCCAGGCCGTCCCGATCGACAATCTGCAATGCGGCCGAGGCGATGTCGGCAACCGTAAAGCGCGCCCGCGCCATCTAGCCCTCCCCGTTGACACGTACATCGTACGTAAGATACAACACGTACATCGTACGTTTTGGAGGATTGATGCACCTCACCACCGAGTTCCAGTCCCATGGCACCCGTTGCGCCGCGTGGCTCACCCGCCCGCCCGGTGCTGGTCCGCACCCAGCGGTCGTCCTGGCACACGGACTGGGCGCCAACCACACCATGGCGCTATCCCGCTATGAGCGGCATTTCGCCGACGCGGGGCTGGCCACCCTGGCCTTCGACTACCGCTGCCTGGGAGCCTCGGACGGCACTCCGCGACAAAGGCTCAGTCTGCGCCGTCACCGCGAGGACCTCATCTCTGCGATCGAGTTCGTCCGGGCGCTGCCTGACATTGATGCGGACCGGGTTGCGCTATGGGGTACGAGTTTGGGAGCGATGCACGTCCTGCGGGTAGCCGCCGAACGCGACGACATCGCCGCCGTGGTGGTGCAGTGCCCGATCGTCGACGGACCGGCGACGCTACGGCGGCTGGGCCTCGCGTCGACGCTGCGAATCGGTCCGGCGGTCGTGGCAGATGCCGCGCGGGGCGCGCTGGGACGCCGCCGCCGGTATGTCCCGATCGTGGGCCCACCGGGCAGCATCGCCGCCGTCACCGTTGCCGGAGCCGAGGACGGCTGGAACTCCACCGTCGATCCCGGCGGATCGTTCGACAACCGCATCGCGGCGTCCTGCGTCGTCGGAATCGCCGTCACCAGCGCCAAGCGTGGGGCGCGCCGCATCGGGGCGCCGCTGTTGGTGTGCGTCTCCCAGCGGGAGACGTTGATGGATCCGCGTCATGCCGAGGAGGTGGCCCGGCGGGCGCCGCGTGGCATCGCAAGGCACTACGGCGGCGACCATTTCCAGATCTACCATCCACCGCTGCTCAGCCGGCTTCTCACCGACCAGACGGCGTTTCTCCAGGAGCACCTCTGTGTCGCGTGACATGTTGGTCCGCAACGATATTCGGTTTGTCGGTGTCGCCCGCAGCCTGTCTGACGCAGAATGGCCGCTGCCGAGCCTGTGCACCGAATGGAGCAACCATGAGGTGCTGGCACACCTGGTCGTCGGCTACCGGGCGTCGTTGCGGGAACTCGCTGTCGGAATGGCAGGCCACCGAGGATCTTTCGACAGCGCCAACGCCGCGCTGGCCGCCGGCCTGGCGCAGCGGCGCAGTCCTGCCGAATTGATCGACGAGTACCTGGCCTTGATCCACCGGCCGCGCGGTGTCGGGCGGGTGTTTCCCCGACGACTGTTGTTGGGAGACCACGTCATCCACGAACTCGATATCGTTCTCGCGCTGGGCAGGCAACCAGGCATTCCGCTCCCGACGCTGGTTGCCGTGCTCGACACTCAGGTGCGGGTGCCCAATCCGTTTGTACCGGCGGCCGCACGGGCCCGGGGTCTGAGGCTGCGAGCGGCCGATGCGGATTGGACCCACGGCGAGGGCACACGGACCGTCAGCGGCACCGCCGCGCATTTGGCGTCGGCACTTGCCGGGCGGCCGTGGGCACTGGACCGGCTGAGCGGCGACGGCGTCGACGCATTGAGCGAACGCGTGTCAGCGGGCTAGCAGCGTATTCGACGGCAGATCTTTGTCGAGCACCTTGTGCGCCTGGGCGGCTCCGGTGACCGGCAGCGACGCCGGATCCAGCACGCCGACCTGCACCAGCAGCGAGGCTTGATCCCAGTAGATCCGCTCGTATGCCACGCGCGGTCCCTCGAAGCCCATCACCACGACCAGCGGGAGCAGCACCGGGCGACCGGTCGGCGGCACCCCCGGCAGGAACGTCGGCATCGGGATGTCATGGGTGAACGAGACGACCATCTCTTCGACCACGCGGTCTTCGCCGACGGTACGGGAGACCGGCGTGATGGTGGTGTCCTCGGGCCAGTGCCCGATGAAGTACCGGCTGTAGAAGTCGGCCACCGCGGCGGCGCCGACGCCACCCATCATGGTGGGAACGTGGTTGACGAACGGGTCGGCCGTCATGGTGGCCATGGTCGCCTGCACGTCCCTGGTGACGAACTCACTGGCGACGTGCTCGTCGAAGACCACGCTCAAATCGGGTGCGGCGCTACTCATGACCGTTCCTTTCGCCATCGAGTGGTGGTGCGTCCCAGCGCGTTGTCAGCACGCCCAATGCGCCCAAGGCCACCGCGGCCGCGGTCGAGGTGCGCAGCACGGTGGGGCCCAACCGCACCGTCACCGCGCCAGCGCCGGTCAGCGCGGCGATTTCCTCCGGCGCGATGCCGCCCTCCGGGCCGACCAGCAACATCAGCGAGTTCGCTTGCGCCACCGCCACATCGGCGATCCTGTGGGTTGCCGACTCATGCAGCGCCAACACCGTGCCGCCAGCAGCGACCTCGGCCTTGACGCGCACGATCAGCTCTTTGGTGGACAGCACTCCCTCGACCGGCGGGATGTGCGCCCGGCGGGACTGCCGCGCCGCCGAGCGTGCCACTGCCGCCCACCGGCGCAGGCCCTTCTGCACCCGCGCGCCTTCCCAATTCGCGACGCAGCGCGCCGCGCGCCAGGCCACGAAGGCATCGGCACCGGCTTCGGTGGCCAGCTCGACGGCCAGCTCGGAGCGCTCGGATTTCGGCAGCGCCTGCACGACGGTCACCGGCGGCGCGTTGCGCTGCAGCGTCCAGCGCGCGTGCACGCGGGCCCGAAGTCCCTCGCGCCCAGCGTCTTCCACCACACAGCGGGCCACCGCGCCGGCGCCGTCACCGAGTACCAGCTCCTCGCCGGGCCGGATCCGGCGCACGGTGGCCGCGTGAAAACCTTCGTCGCCGTCCACCACGGCCAGCGCGCCGACCTCCGGCAGCGCATCCACGTAGAACAGCGTGGCCACCATGGGAGCCCCGGAAGGTCAGCGGCCGGTGAAGGTTTCGCGCAGTCGGCTGAAGAGCCCACCGTTGTTGGCGTGTGACGAGCGCACCTCGGCGACGTCGCGGTTGCGGCGGTTCTTGAGCTCGCGCAGCAGTTCGGTGTCGTGGTGGTCGAGCCGGGTGGGAACCACCACCTCGACGTGCACGTGCAGGTCGCCGCGGGTACTGGACCGCAGTTGCGGCATCCCGCGGCCGCGCAGGGTGATCACCGCGCCCGGCTGCGTGCCCGGGGGGATGACGATCTCGCTGGTGCCGTCCAGGATGGCGTCCAGGCTGACGCTCACACCCAGCGCCGCGTCGACCATCGGCACCGACACGGTGCAGTGCAGATTGTCGCCCTCCCGGGCGAAGATGTCGTGGGCCTGCTCGTGCACCTCGACGTAGAGGTCGCCGGCCGGTCCACCGCCGGGACCGACTTCACCCTGGGCGGCGAGCCGGACCCGCATCCCCTCGGCGACGCCGGCCGGGATCTTGACGGTGATGTCGCGGCGGGCACGCACCCTGCCGTCGCCCATGCACTGGTAGCACGGGTCGGGAATCACCACCCCCACCCCGCGGCACGTGGGGCACGGCCGCGACGTCAGCATCTGACCCAACAGCGAACGCTGCACGGTCTGCACCTCGCCGCGACCGGCACAGGTGTCGCAGGGAACGGGCGCGGAATCGCCGTTGGTGCCCTTGCCCTGGCATCGGTCGCACAACACCGCGGTGTCGACGGTGACCTGCTTGGTGACCCCGGTCGCGCACTCCTCGAGGTCGAGCCGCATCCGCAGCAGCGAGTCCGAACCCGGCCGCACCCGGCCGATCGGACCGCGGCCCCCACCGCCGCCGAACCCCGCGCCACCGCCGAAGAACGCCTCGAAGACGTCACCGAGACCGCCGAAGCCGCCGAACCCGCCCCCGCCGGCAGCGGCGTTCTCCATCGGGTCGCCGCCCAGGTCGACGATGCGGCGCTTCTCCGGATCGCTGAGCACCTCGTAGGCGACACTGATGTCTTTGAATCGCGCCTGCGCCTCCTCGTCGGGATTGACGTCAGGGTGCAGTTCGCGCGCGAGCTTGCGGTAGGCGCGTTTGATCTCCGCGTCGTTGGCGCCCTTGCTGACGCCGAGTAGCCCGTAGTAATCGCGTGCCACGATTCGCCTTTCTAGGCTGGTTGTGACCGCCAGTCAGGCGGCCATCCAAAATTTTTGTCCCGGGTACGCGCTCATCGAGCACCCAGCACTTCGCCGATATACATAGCAACCGCGGCAACACTGGCCATAGTTCCCGGATAGTCCATCCGGGTAGGCCCCAACACACCCATGCCGCCGTAGACAGTGTCATGGGTGCCGTATGCGGTGGACACCATCGAGGTGCCGGCCATTTGCTCGGCCTCGGTCTCATGCCCGATGCGCACCGTGACCTTGCCGGCCTCCTGCTGGGCTGCCAGCAGCCGCAGCACCACCACCTGTTCTTCCAGCGCCTCCAGGATGGAACGCAGCGACCCGCCGAAATCGGCGGCATTGCGGGTCAGATTGGCGGTACCGCCCAGCAGCAGGCGTTCTTCGGTGTGTTCCACCAACGATTCGAGCAACACCGTCGCAGAGCGACCGACGGCATCGCCCAGGCCGTCGCCGGCGTGCAGCCGGCCGGCGAGGTCGGCGACCGCGACCGAAGCCGCGGACAGCCGCTTGCCGACCAGCGCCTGACCGAGCATCTCCCGCAGTTGGGAGAGCTGGTGGTCTTCGATGACATCGCCGAGCTCGACGATGCGCTGATCCACCCGTCCGGAGTCGGTGATGACCACCATCAGCAGGCGGGCCGGGGTCAGCGCTATCACTTCCAGGTGCCGGACGGTCGAGGTGGACAGCGTCGGGTACTGCACCACGGCCACCTGGCGAGTCAACTGGGCCAGCAGGCGCACCGCGCGTCGCAGCACGTCGTCGAGGTCGACACCGGACTCGAGGAAGCCCTGAATCGCGCGCCGCTCTGCCGACGACAGCGGTTTGACGTCGTGGAGGCGGTCGACGAACTCGCGGTAGCCCTTCTCCGTGGGGACCCGCCCGGAGCTGGTGTGCGGCTGGGTGATGTAACCCTCTGCCTCGAGCACCGCCATGTCATTGCGGATGGTTGCGCTGGATACGCCCAGGTTGTGGCGCTCCACCAGCGACTTCGATCCGATCGGTTCGTGCGTGGCGACGAAGTCGGCGACGATGGCGTGCAGAACCTGAAAGCGACGCTCATCAGCGCTACCCATTGCCCATCACCCCCATCTCTAAGCCGGCCGCGTTCATTTTACGGTCTCAACCGGATCTGACCTGCCAAAGGCTGATCCGTGGCTGACGCCGCACCTGTTCGGTGCGGCAGATAGCCTTTCCAGGTGGTCCGGTCGAGAAGCACGCGTAACCCAGGCGAAAGCGACTAGCGATGATTTTCAAGGGAGTGCGCGACGGCAAGCCGTATCCCGAACACGGTCTGTCCTATAAAGACTGGTCACAGATTCCACCGCAGCAGATCCGCCTCGACGAACTCGTCACCACCACGACCGTGCTGGCGCTGGACCGCCTGTTGTCGGAGGACTCCACTTTCTACGGGGACCTTTTCCCGCATGCGGTGAAGTGGCGCGGCATCGTCTACCTGGAGGACGGCCTGCACCGCGCGGTGCGTGCGGCACTGCGCAACCGGGTGGTGCTGCACGCCCGGGTTTACGACATGGATATGGGCGCGCCGAATTAGCCCAGCAGACGCAAAAGCCCCCTTTTCGGGCTGGAAAAGGGGGCTTGTGCGTCTGGTCGCGGGTCAGCGCGAGGCGGCCTGCAACAGCTCCATCGCGGAACTGCGCGACAGCACCCAGCTGCCCTGGTTGACGAACGTCACGCTCTGGGTGATTGGCGGCGACAGCTTCGGACCCGAGACGGCCACGTCGGCCGTGGCCGAGTTGGGGGCGGCCGGCTGGATGTTCGCCACGCTGAACGACAACGGCAGGTCGCCGTTCTTCGCGGCCTTCTTCAGCTCGTGGTCGGCAATGTGCGCCTCGGTGCCGCCGATACCGCCCTCGACCAGATCACTCTTGTTCGCGAACGGCACGTTGGGGTCGGCAAGGCTGGTGAGGATGCCGGTCAGCTGCGCCGAGGTGGGCAGGCCGGCCGGCGCCGGTGCCGGGTCCTGCGGCAGCGGCGCACCGAAAACGACGGGCTGCACCTGGTATGCGGCGGGGCTGGTGATCGACGTCACCCCGGCGGCTGCGGCGCCGATTGCAGCTACGGCTGCGGCACCGACTGCCAGTGACTTGATGGTCATGCGGATCCCCCTCGAATTCGCGCGGAGCGTGCGGACCTCGCTGTGCCGAACCGCTCGCGTGTGGTGTATTTGCGCATCTTGTGACTGATGTTTCGTTTGGTAGCTTGTTTATGTTACGTCCACGCTGCCGCGGACCCGATTGCACCGGCTGTGACGTGGCTGTGCGCAAGCTATGAATCCGAGGGGCCGAATGTTCGCCAGCAGGTACCCGGGGCACACCAGATTCGCGTTTCGGTCCGGCGTCACGTGTCTGACGACCGGTGCCGGAGCGGTACTGCTCAAGCCCCCGCACAGCGAAAAGCTGGCACGGTTGACCCCCCAGCAGACGAAGGCGCTGAAATACCTGAACGCCGGACCGGGGTCGGTGACCGAGCTCGCCGAGGGCGCGGCGGCCGACAGCCGCGGCATCGAAGCGCTGATCGACCACCTCGCCACCCGCGGCTACCTGACCGTCACGGTGTGCGACGAGGGGACGGATCTCTACTCGATAGTTCCGTTCGGTCAACCTCCGGCGCGGCCGGCTCCGATGCCGGATGGCTCGATCATGTCCAAATTTTCGGTGCTGCACAGTGATTCGGACGGCTTGGTGCTGGAGAACCCGCTGGGCTGGTGTGATGTTCGCATCCACCAGCCGCGATTGCTCCCGCTGCTCGGCGGGCGCGCCTCGGATTGTCCCGATCTGCCGGCGACGGTCGCCGCACAGTTCGTCGACGACCTGCGCTGGGCCGGCGTGCTGGTAGGCCCTGAGGAGGAGACCTCCTCTTTCGAGGCGCTGAGCTGGTCCGCACCGGATTTGTGGTTTCACCGTCGCAGCACGCTGGGGCAGCGCACGCTCACCTGGGACGACTTCGGCCCGACGAAATGGGCGAAAGGGCGGTTCGCGCAACCGCCGGGGCGCCGACGGGCCTATCCGGGCGAACCGGTCGCACTGCCGGTTCCCGACCTTGCCGCCCGACGCTCGCAGGACCCACCGCTGGCAGCGGTGATCGAAGACCGTTTCACCACAAGGACTTTCGACGACGAGCGACCGATCACCGCCGCGCAGCTGGGTGAGCTGCTCTATCGCACCGCACGGACGCGCGCGACCCAGGCGGTGGACGCGGGCGAAGAATTATTGTCCCGGCCGTATCCCTCCGGCGGGGGGCTCTATGAACTCGAGGTCTATCCGGTGGTGCGCAGTGTCGCCGGACTGGAACCTGGTGTGTATCACTATGATTCGTTCGACCACGCGCTGCACCGGGTCGCCGCGGCTGATGCGCCGGCCACTTCCCAGCTGATCAGGCCGGCGGCGGCGACGCTGTCCGGTGGCGCGGAACCGCAGGTGCTGCTGGTCATCGCGGCCCGCGGCGGCCGGCTGATGTGGACCTACGAGCAGATCGCCTACGCCACCATCCTCAAGAACGTCGGCGTGCTGATGCAGACGATCTATCTGGCGGCGACCGCCATGGGGCTCGGGGTATGCGCGCAGGGGTTCTCCGACACCGCGGCTTTCACCGCAGCCACCGGAGTCGACGAGCGTCAGGAGTGCAGTGTCGGCAGCATCATCGTCGGCTCCCGAATTCCCTAGTCCTGCGCCAAGACCTCCTCGTCGGTGAGCGCCGCGATGTCGAGGTAGTGGCGGGCGATGAGGGCCAGTCGTTGCGGCGTGCCACGGGCGGCTTCGCGGCTGTCCAGCCGGGTGGCGAATCCTGCGACGGTGCGGGTGGCGAACAGGTCGGTCACCACCGCGTGATCGACGTCCAGCCACTCTCGTACGCGGGCGATGACGGCGGTCGCCAGCACCGAATCGCCCCCCAGTGCGAAGAAGTCATCCTGCACCCCAACCGATTTCGGACCGTCCAGGCCCAGCACCTCGGCAACGATCTCGCTCAGCGCGGCCTCCAGGTCGGTGCGCGGGGCGGTGTCACGTTCGGTGGGTTGCGGCTGCAGGAGCGCGACGACGGCGCGACGGTCCAGTTTGCCGTTGGCCGTCAGCGGAATCCGCTCGAGGACTTCGATGCTGGCCGGGATCATGTAGCTCGGCAACAACTCTGCGACCGCGCCGGCGACATCCCCGTCGATCTCACCCTCCGCGCCTCCCGCCACGGCCGCGACCAGCATGGGTGCGTTGGCGCCGACAAGAGCTGCCACGGCATGGCGAACGCCCGGGACGCCACGCAGCGCATTCTCCACCTCGCCGAGTTCGACACGGTAGCCGCGGATCTGCACCTGATGGTCGGCGCGCCCGAGGAACTCGACGGTTCCGTCGGGCCAGTACCGCGCCAGGTCACCCGTCCTGTACCAGCGGATACCGTCGTGCTCGACGAACCGTTCCGCGGTGCGTCGCGGATCGTGGCGATAGCCTGCCGCGACGTTCGCACCGCCCACCCAGAGTTCACCCGGAACCCAATCCAGGCAGTCGCGGCCGGAGGGTGAGACCACCCGGCAGCGGACGTTGCGCAGCGGAACACCGAACGGCACCGTGGACCAGTGAGCCGGCGGCTCACCCGGCACCTCGCAGATGGTGCTGTGGATCGCCGTCTCCGTTGCCCCCCCGAGGCCGGCGAACCGGCAGCGCGGAGCCAGCTTCCGCAACCGGCGGGCCAGCTCGGCTCCTACCCAGTCTCCCCCGAGCAGCACCGCCCGCAGCGAGTCGCCGAGGCCGCTTCCGCCGGCCTCCAGGATCATGTCCAGGATGCCGGGAACGCAGTTGAGGATCGAAACCCGATGCCGGCGAATCACTTCCACCCACATATCGGCGGCTCCCGGCTGCCCGGAGTCGACCACCGCGACAGCCCCGCCGGCGGAGAACATGCCGAAGATGTCGTAGACGGACAGATCGAACTCCAGGGCCGAGACACCCAGCGCCCGATCCCCCGGGCCGACGTCGAACCACTCGTTGAGGGCGTCGATGGTGTTCATCGCGGCGCGGTGCGCAACCTCGACTCCTTTGGGGACGCCGGTCGATCCCGAGGTGAACAGCACATAGGCGATCGCCTCGGGGTCCGGTACCACGATGTCGGGCAACGGTTCTTGATGATGTCGTGCGGCATCGATGTCGACACACGCAATGCCCGCACCGAAGTCGGCACCCGGAACACTCAGCGCCGCGACGACATCGGCGCTCTGCAGAATCTTGGCGCGCCTCGCGTCCGGTTGCTCGTAGCCGATCGGCACATAGGTCGCGCCGGCGGCCAGGACGCCGAGCACGGCCAGAACCTGGTCGCGCCCCTTGGGCAGCTGGACCGCGACGGCGTCGCCGACTTGCACCCCGCAGGCGCGCAGCGCACCGGCGACCGCGCGCGAGCTCTGCGACAACTCCGCGTAGCTCCAGGCGCCGGCCGCCTCGCCGAGCCCCCACACCACGGCCGGGTCGTCCGGGTGAGCGTCGGCGTACTCGAAAAAGCCCTGGTGCAAACACCGTCCGGTGACCGGACCGTCAGTGGCGTTGACGGCCGCCCGCACCGTGGCCTGCGCGCAGGGTAGCCGCACTGCGGCCTCGGCCTCCCAGCCTGCGTCGCCCTCGGCCAGGCGTCCGACCGCTGCGATGAACCTGGCGAACATGGCGCCGACCATGCCGGCCGGAAATGCGGACTCCCGGACGTCCCAGTTGATCAACAAACCGCCACGCAGTTCGGTGATCTGGACGTCCAGCAACACCTGGGGGCCCTGCGAGATGATCCACACCGGGTCGCCGAATGTCTCGATGACGGTGTCCCCGAACAGTTCGCCGAGATCGAGCGCGCTGGTGAAGACCACCGGCGCCAACACCGGTTCGCCCCGCCGGCGGCCCAGATCACGCAGCACCTCCAAGCCGGAGTATGAAGCGTGCGAACCACTTTCGTACATGGTGCGCTGTACGGCCCGGGCCCGGTCGGCGACCGACATGTTCTCGCTGACGTCTACCTCGAGCATGATCGACGACGTGAAATCACCGATCACCCGGTCGATGTCGGGGTGCACGGGTTCGCGGTGAAACAGCGGAACGTTGAGGACGAAGCGGTCCTGGGCCGACCACCCGCCGATGGTGTCGGCGAAAACCGCCGCCAGGGCCACGGCAGGGGTGACACCGCGAGTGTGTGCGCCGGAGATCAGCCGGTTCTTGGCGTCCGGCGTCAGCCAGTGGTCGTATCGCGCGGTGCGGTGCGGCACTTCCCGGTCGCCCGCCGGCGCGTTGGGAAGTTCGGGCGCTCCGGGCATCTCGGGCAGGCGCCGCTGCCACCACTGCCGGTCCCGTTCGCGCGTCGCGTCATTGACTCGGCGTTGTTCGTTCTCGATGCGGTAGCGCTGATAGCTGTAACCGGGAGCCGACGGCGTTTCCCCCCGGTACAGTCCGGCCAGTTCGGAGATCAGCACGCGATAACTCATCGCGTCGCCGGCCAGCATATCGACGTCCAGGTGCAACCGGCTGCGATCCGGATCGTAGCGGGTCAACGTGACGTCGATGACATGACCATCGTCAATTGCCAACCGCTGATGGGTTTTTCGATCCCGCATCTCCGCCAGTACCGCATCGACGGTCGAGGGCTCCTGACCCCGCAGATCCACCACGGTGAACACCGGGCGACCCGGCCGGGGCAACGTCTGCTGCGTTCCGTCCGGGAGGAATCGGGTGCGCAGCATGGGATGGGTGGCGACGAGGTCGGCGACGGCGCGTTCGAGCCGCACCGCATCGATGGCGCCGCCGTCGAATTCGACATACAGATGGGCCGCGACTCCGCCCAGTTCCTGTTCGTCGGATCGGCCGATCCAGTACGCGTGCTGCATGGGAGCCAGGGGGAACGGCGCCTCGTCGTCGAGCGTGGGTTCTTCCGCTACCGGCGGCATAATCGGTCCTGCCGATTCGCCGCTGAGCAGGGCGTGCCACGCGCCGACCGTGGGGTTCGCCGCCAACTCGGCGAAGGTCACGGCGGCACCGCGCTTGCGCCAGCCACCGGCCATCGCCATCATGCGGATCGAGTTCAGCCCCAGCTGGATGAGATCGTCGTCATCGGCGACTTCGTCGGCGGAGCAGCCGAGTTGGGCCGCGATGGTGGCCTTGATCTCGTCCCTGCTGATCCACTCGTCGCCGAACACCGTCGATGATCCTTCCTGTGTCACGCCGTGGCTTCCAGTCCGGCAGCAAGCGCGGCCAGGGTGCGCTGCCACAGTTGGATCAGACTGTCGATATCTGCCGGTCCGAACAGCGCCTCACTCCACAGGATGGTGTTGACCAGCTCGTGACCGGCCGCGCTACCGCGCACCAGCAGACTCATGTTCAGGGCAAAACGCAGCGGCAGGTCGGGCTCGGGATCGACTGGCAACGCGTCGATTTCGTGTCCGTCGATCAGCGTCCACGGTGCGTCGGTGACCACCCCGAGGTCGAAGCGGCCCAGGTAGTTGAACAACACCTGCGGTTCCAGCGCGTGTTGCAGTTCCGGGACGCGGTTGACATAGCGAAGCAATCCGTAGTCCAGGCCGTCATACGGAACGGCAGCAACGGAGGCGGTCACCGAGTCGAGCAACAGCCGGGCCGATTGGGGATCGGCCTCGAGCCGCTCGATGTCGACCGCGGCCGCACCCACTCCGAGTCGTACGGGGAATGCCGAGGTGAACCACCCGACGGTGTTCGTGGTGTCGGTGTCCAGCAGGGCATCGGCGCGTCCGTGGCTGTCCAGGGCGATGAGCGCTCCCGACCTCGGATCCTGCGCCCGCAGGCGTCGCCAGCTCGCCAGCAGAACCGTCACGGCGCACAACAGGATTTCGCGCATCCGGTCGTCGCGGTTGAGGGTCATCACTAGCCGCTCGCTGACGTCGACCGGTGCCACCACGGTCGTGACGCGCAGTGTGGACCAGGTGTCGCGGGTCGGGTCCGGGTGGCGCTCACCGAGGGCGGGATCGGGCTGGCGCAGCTGCGCACTCCAGTACTCGCGCTGGGCGATCACCTCGGGCGCCGCCGCCCGCTCCCACATCAACTCCGACCACCGGCGGTAGGACGTGAACTCCGGCAACGCCTTCGGGGCGGCACCGACGCGCACCGATCGCCAGCCCTCCGTGATGTCGCTGAGCAGAATGTGCCAGGACACCACGTCCACCACCAGGTGGTGGATGGTCAGCAGCAGCATCTGACGATCGGCACCGTCGAACCACACCGCGCGCATCATCTCGCCGGCGCGGGGGTCGATCTCCTCGATCGCCCGGCGCGCCGACGTTCTCACCACTGCCGCCGCGTCGGTCGTCGCGGACAATGGCACCCGGGAGAGCAGGTCGGCGGCGCGGACCACACCAGGTTCCCGGGTGAGAAGCCGGGGCCCGTCGGGGGTATCGCTCAGGATCGACCGCAGCGATTCGTGCCCATCGAGCACGAGCTGCAGCAACTGCTCTATCGCGGCGTGGTCGACCCCGGTCGGCAGCCGCAGCAGAACCGTGTTGGTGAACCGCCGGTAGTTGCCGTGCTCGTTCACCCAGGACACGATCGGCAGCGGCGGCACTTCACCGTAGCCGGCGTCGGCGGGCGCCGCTTCGGCCTCGTCCGCGGTATCGACGACGGCGGCAAGCTCACGAATCGTCGGTGCGGTGAACAGCATTCGCGGGCTGAGCGGGAGCCCGCGCCGCCTACCCTTGTGCACCAGGCCGATCGCGACGATGCTGTCCAGCCCCAGTTCGAAGAAGTCGTCGTCCAGGTGCGGTGTCACCCCGTTGAACTGTTCGGCGAACAGCTCGCACAGCACGCGTTCGCTTTCGGTGGATGGCGCTTCCGCGCCGCCGGATACCGGAGCGAGCTCGTCGCGCGCCAACTCGTCGAGGGTATGACCGTCAAGCTTGCCGTTGGCATTGACCGGCAGCGTGGGCAGCGCCACGATCCGCGCGGGGACCATGTATGCGGGGAGCCGATCGGCGAGCGCGGCGCGCAGCGCGGCCGGTGGCGGTCCCGTGATGTCCTGCCAAACAACGAAACCGACCAGCGTTGCGCCGCCAGCCCGCCGCACCACGGACACCGCCGCGTCATGCACGCCCGGCTGGGCGCGCAGCGCTCCCTCGATCTCCGCGATCTCCACGCGGTATCCGCGGATCTTGACCTGGGTGTCGCCGCGTCCCAGATAGGCGAGGCCGCCGTGCGGCAGCCGGCGAACCAGGTCGCCGGTCCGGTACATGCGCTGCCCGGGCCGGAACGGATCGGCCACGAAGCGTGCGGCCGTCATCGCCGGCTGGCCGGCGTAGCCGCGGGCCAGCTGGTTACCGGACAGATAGAGCTCGCCCACCACGCCGTGCGGAACGGGGCGCAGGGCCGAATCAAGGACGTAGCAACGGGTTCCGGCGTTTGGCGTGCCGATGGTCGGTGCGGGGTAGTCGCGCACGGCGGCCACCACAGCCTCGACGGTCGTCTCGGTGGGCCCGTAGCAGTTGTACACAGCGCCGGCCGGCAGCGAACACAGTTGCTGCCACAGCACGCTGTTGATCGCTTCGCCGCCCAATGCCAGCACCGCAAGGTGGTGGTCCGGCAGTCCCGCCGCCCGCAACTGCACGAGCATCGAGGGGGTGGTGTCGATCATGTCGATCTGGTATTCGGCCATCGCCTTGACCAGCCGGTCGGCGTCGCGCATCTCCTCCGCGTCGAACAGGTGGATCGCGTGTCCGTCGAGCAGACCCACCATGGGCTGCCACGAGGCGTCGAAGCTCATCGACCAGGCGTGAGCGATGCGCATCGGGCGGCCCAGGCGCTGCATGGCCGGCCGGTAGACGCGGTCGCGGTGGTCGGCGTGGTAGCTCAACAGCGCGGTATGGGTACCGATCACACCTTTCGGCTCCCCGGTGGAGCCGGAGGTGAAAATGACGTAGGCACTGTTCCCGGGTCGGCGTCGCGCCGCCGGAGCGACAGCGCGGCGACCCGAGATGTGTTCGGCCACGGCCGGGTCGTCGATCACCAGGGTCGGCAGCCGCGCAGCGACCAGATCGACACTGCCGGTGTCGGTGATCGCCAGCGCCGGGTGCGCTTGCCGCAGCATGGATTCCACCCGCGCGGCCGGCAGGGCGACATCCACTGGCAGATAGGCGGCACCGGCGCCCAGCACCCCGAAGACCGCCACGATCGACTGGGCGGAGCGCGGGAGCACCAGCGCAACAACAGATTCCGGGCCTATCCCCCGCTCGCCCAGCTCTCCGGCGAGCCGCGCCGCCGCGGCGTGCAGTTCGGCGTAGCTGTAGCTTTCGCCCGCGCCGGTGGTCAACGCGACCGCCTCGGGGGTGGCGCGTGCCTGCCGCTCGAACGCTTCCCACACCGTGCCCTGCGGTGGCCGAACCACCTCGGCGTGGGACTCCCACCCGGCACGTTCGGCCACGGTCAGAACGTCCAGTGCGTCGGGGGTTCGGTCGCCGATGCCGGGCAGTTGGCGCAGCACCGCGGCCAGGCGCTCGCCGATCTGTGCACCCGAAAGGTGTGGCAGCGCGTCCGGTATCGCCTCCACGACCACGATCAGCTCATCCTCGATCAGGTGTGACACCACGGTCAGCGGATAGTGGGTCAGGCTCTCGCCGGCGACCGGGGCGAAGCGCGCGCCGTCCGGGGTGGTGACCGGGCGGACGGCGTCCTGCAGCGGCGCGTTCTCGAACACGAACAGTGTGTCGAACAGGCTGCCACGGCCGTGGGCGCGTTGCAGTTCCGACAGGCTCAGGTAGCCGATCCCGCGCAGCACCGACGAATCACGTTGCAGCCGTGCGCATTGCTCGACGACCGGGACGGTGGCGGCCACGGTGTGCACCACCGGAACGGTGTTGATGAACATCCCGACCATCGTCTCGACACCGGACAGCTGCTCGGGGCGGCCGGAGACGACGGTACCGAAGACCACGTCCCGGCGGTCGGTGAGCCGGCTGAGCACCACGGCCCAAGCGAACAACACCGCCGTATTGAGAGTCAGCCCGTTGCGGCCGGCCCAGTCCCGCAGCGCGGCCGTGTCCTGCACCGAAAGCCGCAGATCCGACTTCTCCGGGACGCCGGCGACGACGGTGCTGTCGGCCAGCATCAGCGGACCGGACACCCCCTGCAGATACGTCGTCCACACACTGGTGGCCGCCGCCCTGTCTTGCGTTGCGAGCCAGGCGATGTAGTCGCGGTACGGGCGCGCCGCGGGCAAGGCGTCCGGACGGCCTCCCGCCTGGTACACCGCGAGCATCTCGGTGAAGAACACACCGAGTGCCCACCCGTCCATCAGAATGTGGTGGGCGGTGACGATCATC
The DNA here is from genome assembly GCF_030755175.1 of Mycobacterium sp. TY814. Taxonomy (NCBI): domain Bacteria; kingdom Bacillati; phylum Actinomycetota; class Actinomycetes; order Mycobacteriales; family Mycobacteriaceae; genus Mycobacterium; species Mycobacterium sp. TY814. The sequence continues at coordinate 595,508 of NZ_JAUFRY010000002.1, read as the reverse complement.
CGCCGCCGGGTCTCACCGGGCACCGTGAGCAACAGCACGCGCAGGGCGGGGCCGCGACTCAGGTCGAAGGGTCGGTGCCGCTCCGAACGGGCTATCGCATCGAATTCCGCCGGCGTGGCGACGCGTTCAGACCACGGCAGCTCCGCGTGGGTGGGCACGATCTGAACCGGCCTGGGCACGTCACGGTCCCAGAACGCGGCGCGCAGGTTGGGGTGGCGCACCAACATCGCGGCCGCGCTGCGGCGCAACAGCTCGGCATCCAGCGGTCCGTCGATGTCGACCACGGTCTGCATCGTGTAGATGTCGAGGCGGTCCTCGGCGAGCCGGGACAGCGCGAACAGCCCTTCCTGTAATGGGCTGAGCGCCAGCACATCCTCGATCTGTGGCGGGGAGTTCGTCGTCACGGTCCCTCGCTACTGCCGCTGCCAGGAGGTGGTCAGCGCGGCCAGGGCGTCAGCGTCCAGACCCGACGCGCTCATCGGCGCGCTCTGCGACACCGGTTCCCCGGCCCGGGAAACCGACTGCGCCGCAGCGGCATTCGTGGCGGCGTCCACCGCGCCGGCCACCTCGGCGATGGTCATGTACTCGAAGACCATCGCCGGGGCCAGGGCAAGTCCCGCGGCGTTGGCGCGCGCCGACATCTGCACGGCGATGACACTGTCGCCGCCGAGCGCGAAGAAGTTGTCTTCCCGGTCCACACCGGAGATCTCCAGCAGCTCTTCCAGCAGAGCAATCAACGCGCGCTCGGTTTCCGGCGACCCGTTCGCCACATTGGCCCGCTGAATCTCCCGGGGTGCCGGCGGCGCCGACAGCGCGGCCATGACATCGGTGGGCAGCAGTTCCAGGCCCGAAACCGGCCGGTCCGGCGCCGTCACGAATGCATCCAGTACGGCGCCGAAACCGTCGGCGAGGTGCCGAACCGTCTGCGGCTCATACAGATCGGCGCTGGCCAGGATCCGTACCTCGAGTCCCCCGCCGGGCTGCACACTCACGCTGACGTCGAGGTCGAGCAGCGAGACCTCGAACTCCATGGGGATCGGTACAACCGTTGTTCCGGCGGTCGCGAGTTCACGCGGCGACTGGGCCCAGTCCTCGGTGCGGAAATGCAGCGAGCACTGGAAAAACGGGTGGTTTCGGGCGCTCGAGCGGGGCGGGTTGAGTGCCTCGACCAGCCGGTCGATGGGGAGTTCCTGATGGGACAACGCATCCAGAACGGTGGTGCGGCAACGCTCGAGCGCGGTGCGCAGACTGGGATCGCCCGACAGGTCGTTGCGCAACGCCAGCACGTTGGCGAACGGTCCGTCCACCCCGGCCACCGCCAGGTCATCACGGGACGCGACCGGTGTGCCGATCGCGATATCAGTTCCTGCGCCGACGCGGTGCAGCAACACCGCGAGTGCGGCTTCGTAGACCATGAACTCGCTGGCGCCCACCTGCTCGGCGAGCTGGGTCAGCTGGGTACGCCGCGCCGCCGGCACCGTGAACGTCACGACCTCGGCTTGGCGGCCCACCACCAGCGGACGCGAGCGATCGGCCGCCATCGGGATTTCGGCGGGCAGTCCGGCCAGCACCTCGCACCAATGGGCCAACTCGGCCGCCGCCCACTCGCCTGGGGCGTCGAAGGTATCCCGTTGCCACAGCGCATAATCGACGAACTGCAACGGCAGCGGCTCCCACTGCGGCACCCGGCCCGTCGCCCGGGCCTGATACGCGGTGACGAGGTCTTCGTAGATGACGCCGAGCGACGTGTGGTCGGTGACGATGTGGTGGATGAGCATGACGAGGACGTGCGTCCGGGGATCGATCACCAGCAGGGTGGGCCGGATCAGCGGACCGGACGTCAGATCGAACAGGTAGCCACGCAGCTCCGCGATTCTCGCTTCGACGTGTTCGGCGCCCACCTCGACGGCCGGCAGGTCCAGCCGCAGCGTGGGGTGCACCGACTGATACGGAATGCCCTCGTGCTCAACGAAAACCGTGCGCAACGCCTCATGCCGCGCCACCACGTCGTTGAGCGCAGCGGTCAGTGCGGCGACGTCCAGGGAGCCGGTGAACCGCAGGGTGAGTCCGAGGTTGAAGACGTCGTTGGCGCCTCTCATCCGGTGCTGGAACCACATGGCCAGTTGGGAGTAGGACAACGGTGGCCGTTCCGGCCGAATCGTCGCGACGAGTTCCGGGCGGCCCGACGGGGCTGCCGACAGGTCGAATTCGTCGTCTACGTCGACACTGTCGAGGTCGATGCCGAACGCGGCGCGGAACTGCTCGCCCAGCCGGTTCGCCAGGCCGGCCGGCGTAGGTGCGTCGAAGACGGTGCGAACGCTGCAGTCCACCCCGACCTCGGCACGGATCTGCGCGACGAGGCGGGCCGCCAGCAGCGAGTGGCCGCCCAGATCGAAGAACGAGTCGTCGACGCCGACCCGCTCCAACCCGAAGAGGTGGCCGAAGATCGAGCACACCCGGCGCTCCGTCGCCGTCACCGGTGCCCGGTACCGACGAGCATGCACCGGGGCCGGTGCGGGCAGTGCCCGTTTGTCCAGCTTGCCGTGCACGGTCAGTGGGATCTCGGGGATTACCGCGGCCGCCGTCGGCACCATGTACTGCGGCAGCATGCCGGCGGCATGGGCGTGAATGTCGTTGATTTCCAGCTCTATCCGACGGCCGTCCGGTCCGGTCGCCGGCACCACGTAGGCAACCAGCCGCGACCCCACTTCGGTCTCCTCGGCGAGAACCAGGCAGTGTCCCACCGCCGGATGCGCGGCGATCACGGATTCGACTTCGCCGAGTTCGATCCGGAAGCCGCGCACCTTGACCTGCTCGTCGGCGCGGCCGACGAACTCCAGGTTCCCGGCCAGGTTGCGCCGGACCAGATCCCCGGTCCGGTACAGCCGCATCCCCGGATTGAACGGGTCGGCGACGAACCGTTGCGCGGTCAGACCGGGACGCCCCAGATACCCGCGGGCCAGCTGGGCACCGCCCAGGTACAGCTCGCCGACCACTTCGGCCGGAACCAGCTGCAATTCGTGGTCCAGCACGTAGGCATAGACATTCTGGTTCGGCACGCCGATGGGCACCACACCCGCACCCTGGTGTCCCTCGACGGGCATGTGCGTGGCGCAGATGACCGCCTCCGTCGGACCGTAGTGGTTGCGCAGGGTGGCATCGAAGTGACCGGCGAACCTGTCGGCCACCTCACCGGGCAGCGCTTCGCCGCCGACCGGCACATGGCGCAACTGCCGCCATTGGCTCGCTTGCGGCAGCAGCAACAGCGTGCTCAACATCGAGGGCACCATGTGCAGCACGGTGACCCCGTGCCGGCTGATCAGCTCCGCGACATAGGAAACATCGCTGAAGGCATCGGCTTTCGGCACGACGAGCCGGGCGCCGACGGACAACGGCGCGAAGATCTCCATCACCGACGCGTCGAAACTCACCGAGGAGGTCTGCAGCAAGCGGTCGGTGGCGGTCAGGCTCCATTCCTCCAGGAAGCCCGCCATGTGCTCGGCCAGGGCATGATGCGGTACCGCAACGCCTTTGGGCGCTCCGGTGGAACCGGAGGTGTAGATGACATAGGCCAGGTGGCCGGGGCGCAACGGGCGGACCCGGTCGGCGTCGGTCGGCGCGGTGTCCGGCAATGCGGCGGCGGCCTCTTCGGCCGCGGCGAAGTCCTCGTGCCCGATCACCATCGTGGGCGCGGCGTCGGTGAGCAGGTAGTCGATGCGGTCCGGGGGAAATGCCGGGTCGATCGGCAGGTAGGCGGCGCCGGCCTTCAGGACGGCGAGCACGGCGACGACGAAGTCGACCGACGTCGTCATGCGCAGGCCGACGATGTCGTCGGGACCGATCTCGTTGCCGATCAGCCAGTGCGCCAGGCGATTCGCGCGGGCGTGTACCTGCGCGTAACTGAGCTCGGTGTCCTCGAACACCACGGCCACGGCGTCCGGAGTGGCGGCGGCAGCCGATTCCAGGGCGGCGACCGCGGTGCTCGCCGACCGTTCGACCAGGATTCCGTGGGACTGATTCAGCAGGACTTGCCGCTCCGCGCCATCCAGCAGATCCAGCGTGTCGACCCGGCGTCCCGGCGCCCCCAGCGCACTGGTGAGCAGCTCCCGATAGTGCCGCAGCAGTTGGCCGACAAGCTCGTCACAGAACACGTCGGTCTGGTATTCGATCTCGGCGGACATCCCCAGCGGGTCGGCCACCACCGCCAGTGCGAGCGGGATCGGTGCGGTCACCGCACCCAGTTCCAGCTGTGCGGTGCTGACGCCCCCGAGTTGGAGCCCGGCGACGCTCTTGCGCATGCTGAAGCCCAGCCGGACCAGTCGATTCAGCCCGTCGTGCCCGGCGCTGCGTTCCGGATTCAGCTCGCGCACAACGCGATCGATCCCGACCGATTGATGGGCGAAGGCTTCCAGACAGGTGTCCCGCACGGCCTCGACCAATGCGGCGAACGTGTCCTCGGGGCGCACGCGGATACGCAACAGCAGGGTGTTCCCGAAGTATCCGATCGCCCCTGCGGCGGCGGCCCGCCGCTCGGTGACCGGAACGGATACCAGGAAATCCGTGGCACCGGTGTAACGGCGGATCAATGCGCCGTAGGCGGCCAGCAACACCATGAACGGGGTGGCAGCGCGTTCCCGGGCGAAATTGTCGAGCCGCGACATGAGGTCCGCGGGCAGTGCTGCGGTCCGGTGTCGCGCCCGGGTGGACGGGTTCGGCGCCGGGGGGCCCGGCAGCTCCAGCGGATCGGGCAACGGAGACAAGGTGTCACGCCAGAAGCCGACGTCGGTGTCGTCGCACTGCGGTGAGCCGTCCAGCACCTCGACCGCGATGTACTGCGGCGCCGAACCGGTGAGAGACGAGTTGTACGCCACACTGAGCTCAGTGAAGAAGACGGCCCAGCAGTCGTCGTCCCAGCAGATGTGATGCACCACCAGCAGCAGTACGAATTCGTCCACGGCGGTCCGCGCGAGGGTAATCCGCAGCGGCAGTTCCCGCTCGAGATCGAACGGCCGGCCGAACTCGCTGTGCGCCAGCGCCTCGAGGTGCCCGTGGCCCGAGAGATCGGTGCTGTGCCAGGGCACGTCGACGTCGTCCCGGAATACCTGATACGGCTCACCCTCGGCGTCCACACCATAGGTGGTGCGCAAGCTGGCATGCCGAGCAACGACATCAGCGAAAGCCGCCCGCAGACGCGTCTCGTCCACCGGGCCGGTCAGGCGATAGGCGACGCAGATGTTCAGCGTGGCATCGGCGGGGTTCATGGCCTGCACGAACCACATTCGGCGTTGTCCCGGGGACAGAACGTAGCGCTCTCCGGCCGAGATGACCGGCCGGTCGGCCGATTCAGTTGCAGCCAGGCCACTTTCGGCGATCCGCTGCCGCAGCAGCTCGCGTCGGCGTTGCTGCACAGTCTGGGCGTCGGGGGCCATGGTCGGTTTCACTCCTGAGATCGTCTTACGCGGCGCGCGCCCGTGGGCTGCGGTCGGATTCGAGGCGGCTGCCGCGCACGTAAGAGGCGCCATGGCAGCAGGCGACGATGCGCACAGACGTCCTCCTCCGTTCGGGTGTTCCGCCTCGACCCACGTCCAGCAGCTTATGTTAGCCTTCGCTAAGTTGAAGCCTGTATGCGGGCAGTCCCGCGCCAGGTGCCGGTGCAGGAGGGAACGTGCCAGAAGCGGAAGCGCTGAATCTTCTGCACCGTCGCGCGACGCCGGAGCACGACGGCACCCCGGGCATCTTCACGCTGCGTGCGCTGGACCTGGACCGCGACCTCGAAGCGCTGCACTCCTGGATGAACGACCCCGAGGTGGCGCGGTACTGGAAGAAGGCATGGCCGCGCGAGCAGGTGGCGGCTTACCTGTGTGAACAGCAACTCAGCACGCATTCGACCCCGTATGTGGGCGAGCTGAACGGCGTCCCGATGAGCTACTGGGAGCTCTACCGCGCCGACCTCGACCCGGTTGCCCAGTACTACGACGCCCGCGAACACGACGCCGGCGTGCACCTGCTGCTCGGTCCGGCCGAGTGCCGGGGACGGCGCCTGGCGGCGGATCTGTTGCGCGTGGTCTCCGGCTGGCAGCTGGATGCGGACCCGCTCGCCACCCGGGTGATCGGTGAACCGGATGCCACCAATGAGCGCCTGATCCGGGTCGCCGCATTGGCGGGCTTCCGCCACGTCATGGACATCGACCTGCCCCAGAAGCGGGCGGCGCTGCTGATACGTCCGCGCGACGAGCCCCGAGGCGCATCTGGGCGAGCGAATCCTGAGGTCAGCGGCGGTACCCGAGTCCGCGGCGCCCGATAGGTTATGTTAGCCTTCGCTTAGTTTGAAGAGGAGAGGTAGAGCTGCATGCCGCGCACGCTGGGTTGGATCAGGCAGTTTCACCAACCTGATTCGCCCGAGAGCCCGACACTGCTGATCTTCCCGCATGCCGGCGCCGGCGCCTCGGCCTACCGCTCCTTCTCCAAGGCGCTGAGCAGGCATTTCCGCGTCCTGGTCTTCCAATACCCGGGCCGTCAGGACCGCGCCGCCGAACCGCCGCTGACTTCGCTGCCGGAGATCGCGGCCGGCGCCTTCGAAGAATTCGTGACGTCGGAGCACCGCGGCAGCGGTCCCGTGGTGGCCTTCGGGCACAGCATGGGCGGCTGGGTCGCATTCGAGTTCGTTCGGATCGCCGAATCCCGGGGCATCGACGTGCGAGAACTCTATGTCTCCGCTGCCGTCGCACCGGGTAACGCCGTCACCAAGCCACCGCATCCGACCGACGACGAGTCGATCCTCAACCACCTCACGGCGCTGGAAGGCACCAACTCCGCCGTCTTCGGCAACCGCGATCTGATGCGGCTGGCGCTTCCCGTCATCAAGGCCGACTATTGCGCCTGCGATGCGTACACCTGCTCGGACGACGTCACGATCTCGGCGCACATCCACGCGCTCGGCGGTGACCAGGACCCCATCGTCACGCTCGGCGATCTCTACGGGTGGGGCAAGCACACCGGCAGTGCCGAAGTGACGATGTTCGACGGCGGACACTTCTTCATCAACGATCACGTCGAGGCCGTCGCCGAACTGCTGGCCGGCTGCGCACAACCGGAGCAGACGCAGTGACCGATCCGGTCGTGGTGGCCGGGTTGGCTGTCGAGACCCCGGGTGGCATCGACACCCCGGCCGCCCTGTGGCAGGCACTGTGCGACCAGCGGGAGTTGCTCTCCCCGTTTCCGCGTGACCGCGGCTGGCCCGTCGACGATCTGCTGTCGCTGTCTGGAACGGACGGCTGGGGCCGGGTCCCCGACTCCGGTGGATTCCTCTCCGGCGCAGCACAATTCGACCCGCCGTTCTTCGGCATCACCCACCGCGAGGCACTGGTGATGCACCCGCAGCAGCGGGTTGCAATGCGGGTCGCGTGGCGGGCGCTGGAGAACGCCGGCATCAACCCCGGCTCGGTCGAAGGGGAGTTCGGCGGATGCTACGTCGGCATGTCCATGACCGAATACGGCACCCGGACCGCCGTCGCCGACGACTACAGCGGGCACCGCGCCGTGGGCATGGGCCAACTCGGTGGGGCCGGCCGCATTTCGCACGGCCTGGGCCTGACCGGGCCGTCCATGTGCATCGACTCCGCCTGCGGATCCTCGCTGACGGCACTGCAGCTGGCCGTCAACGCGATCGCCATGGACGAGTGTGAATGGGCGCTGGCCGGCGCCGTGTGCGTACTCGGTTCGCCGGCAGCGTTTTTCGAGTTCGCCAAGCTGCACGCGCTGTCCGACGACGGCCATTGCCGCGCCTACTCCGAGGACGCCACCGGTACCGTCTGGGGTGAAGGCGCGGGAATGCTGCTGCTGGAACGGGAATCGCGCGCCCGGCAACTCGGCCACCGCATCTACGGACGCATTCTGGCCGCCCGCACCAACCACAACGGCAAAGGCAAACCGATCCTGGTCCCCCGGGTGCACGCCCAGGAACAGGTGGTGCGCAAGACGCTGGATGCCGCCGGCATCGATCCCGCGGACGTGGGCATGATCGAAGGGCACGGCACCGCAACGCTTGCCGGTGACCCGGTGGAATTGCTCGCGCTGTTCAAGACGTACGGCGCGGCCGGATCCGAGGCGCTGCTGGGCTCGATCAAGTCCAACGCCGGGCACGCCCAAGCGGCAGCGGGAATTCTCGGACTGATCAAAGTCCTGCTCGCCGGACAATATGGCTTCATTCCCCCAACGCTGTTCTCGGACAACCCGTCCAGGAAGGTGGACTGGGACCTGACCGGCATCCGGCTGGCCACCAAGCTGTCCGAATGGCAACCCACAGACGGGGTTCGCTACGGCGCCGTGTCGTCGTTCGGGGCCGGCGGCGCCAACGCGCACGCGATCGTCGCGATGACCGCGGAGAGCGACGCGTGAGCGGCTACCGGCTGCCGAACGGCGCCATCCCCGTGCTGCTGTCCTCGGATACGCCCGACCTCATACCGGTCGACGCCGCCGCCCTGCTCGCCTACCTGGGGGATCACCCCGAAACCACCGCAGACATGATCGCGGACATGCTTTTTCGCACCCGGATCGCCCGCAAGCACCGCGTTCTGGCGACGGTGCGTGACCGCGGCGAATTGGTCGGGGCGCTGCACTCGATCGTCGACGGCAGCGAGCACCGCCTGGTCATGCGTGGCGATACGGCCGCGACGGCCCGCCGCTACGCGTATGTCTTTCCGGGACAAGGCAGCCAACGGCCCGGCATGGGCAGGCGGTGTTACGAGGCCATTCCGGCGTTCCGGGCCGAGGTCGAGCGGTGCGCACAGGCTTTCGCCGACGCGACCGGAACGTCCCCGCTGAGCTACCTGCTCGACGACCAGTTCGCGGGAGACGACGACGCGAGCACGGTCCAACCCGCGTTGTTCACCCAGATGGCGGGGCTGGCGGCGATGTGGCGATCATTCGGCGTCGCGCCCACCATCACCGTCGGGCACAGCCAGGGCGAGATCGCCGCAGCCTATGTATCCGGCCTGATCACCCTGACCGACGCCGTCCAGGTGATCGCGTTGCGGGCACGCGCCGCCGACGAGTTCACCGCCGGTGACTACGCGATGGCGGTGCTGGCCGCCGACCGCGAGACGTGTGAGGACCTGCTGGCCCGCTGCCCCGGCTGGGCGCAGCTCTCGGTGGTCAATTCACCTGGCATGCATGGCATTTCGGGCGACCGAGCGGCCGTGCAGAGCATCGTGGACACCTGCACCGCCCGCGACGTCTTCGCCCGGTTGATCCGCGTTCAGTATCCGGCGCATACCGGTCTGATCAACGACCTCCAGGAACAGTTGCGTGCCGGTACCCGTCGCGAGCTGTCCAGCCTGACATTCACCGACAGCGACATCGCCTGCGTCGGCGCCACGCTCGGCGGTCCGATCGCACCGGACCAGTCCGCCGACCAGTACTGGTTCTGGAACCTGCGCAACACCGTTCGCTTCGACAAGGCGATCGCGGCCGCGCAGTCGTTCGACATCGACGTCTACGTCGAACTCGCCGAACATCCGACATTGCAGCTGGCGATCCAGGAGAACCTGGCGGCCGCTGACGCTGAGCGCACGGTAGTCGGCACGTCGACCCGCACCGACACCGATCTCACCGAGTTCACCCGCAATGTGCTCCGGTGTGCGCTGCATGACCTGAACTACTCCTGGGACGGCCTCGCCATCCAGTCCGACGGCCCTCCCCCGTTGCCGCTGCGCGATTTCCCCAACACGCCCATGAACGAGATCACGCTCTGGATGCCCTACGAACAGGGCCTGTCCCCGGCGGCACGCAGGGCGCCCGTCGCCGCCCCGGTTGCCACCCCGCCGGCACCCGATCGGCGACGACTGCTCGCCGAGCAGTGGGTGCGGCTGTCCCGGCGCCCTCTGGTGCCGCCGCGAACCATCGGCATCATCGACCACACCGGCGCGGCCGCGGACCTCGCCGCCACGCTGACCGTCGCCGCCGGTGACGTAGGGGCCACGGCGCGGGTGCTCAGTGCCGACCAGATACGCACCGCCGCAGGAGATCTCGATACCTGCGTCGTCCTTCTTCCGGCCACGCCGCGACGTGACGCGGCCGGATTGGTGGACGCAGTGGCGGACTTCTTCACCCAACGTGGATGGTGGCCGGGCGCGGTGGAGGGAATCACCGACTACTGGCTGGTGACCGTGGGCGGCGAGACGGTGCTGGCCGGCGATCCGCCACCCGATCCGGCACACGCGGGGGCCAGCGCCGGATTCCGCTGCGTGGGCGCCGCACACCCGGGCACCCGATTCCGCCACCTCGATATCCCGGACGCAGCTCCCGCCGGCCCGGCAGACGCGGTGGCGATCCTCGCCGCGCTGCATACCGCGCAGGAATCCGAACTCGCGTTGCGCGGTGGCGCCCTCTACGCCAAGCGGGTGGTGGGCGTAGACGCGAACCCGACCGGCACCGCCGAACCCGGCCACGTCCTCATCGTCGGCGGCACCGGCAAGCTCGGACTCGAATTCTGCGACCACTTCGCCCGCCGGGGTGCCCGCGCGATCACCCTGCTGAACCGGTCCGGCGAAACCGCCGCTGTGACACAGCGATTGCAGGGCATCCGGGCGGCCACCGGCACCGAGATCCGGGTCGCCGCATGCGACCTCCACGACGCCGCGGCGGTGACGGCGCTCGCAACCTCCGCCACGCCTGCGGATCTGATCATCCATGCCGCGGTGGAGTATTCGGGCATCGAGCTACCGGACATCACCGCCGCGGCGGTCGACCACGCGCTGCAGGCCAAAGTGGTGGGCATCGCCCGGATACTCGACACATTCCCCCGCACGGCGGACTGCCGCGTGGTGCTGTGCTCCTCGATCTCGGCGTCGGTCGGCGGGCGCGGCCTGGCTCTGTACGCGGCAGGCAATCGCATGCTCGACGCCATGGCGCACCAGCTGCGGGCCGAGGGGCTGAATTGCGTTTCGGTGCAGTGGGGTCACTGGGCGGTCCATCTCGAAGAATCCGGATCGTCGATGCTGGCCGGCCTGGGAGTGGTGCCGATGCACCCAGCCGACGCGCTCGCGGTGGACGTGACGGGGTTGCGGGACAACATGATCATCGCCGCGTTCGAGCTGGATCGTGCACGATCGGTGCTGGACGCCTGCGGCCGCGGTTCGCTGCTGTCGAAACTGAATTCGGCCGCGCCCCGCACGGCCGAACCGCCCCCGCGGGACCGGGAGATCACGTCCGGGCTGTCGCACCGATTGGTGAGCCTGTTGGCGCAAGCCATCGGGGCCGACAGCGTCGAGGCGATCGACACCGGTATCCCGATGGTGGCGATTGGCTTGGACTCGTTGCAGGCACTGGAATTCCGGCGGCGCGTCAAGATGGAGCTGAATCACGACCTGGAGGTCGCCGACCTGCTGGGCGGGGCGTCGATCGCGGAAGTCCTGGCCAAGCTGGACGCTTAGCCGACCGCCTCACGCAGGCTTCGCGGGCGCATGTCGGCCCAGTTACGTTCCACGTAGTCGAGGCACTGCGCGCGGGTTGCCTCGCCGAGGACGACCCGCCAGCCCGCGGGAACTCGCACGGCGACCGGCCACAAGCTGTGCTGATCCTCGGCATTGACCACCACCGAGAACAGCCCGGCGGCGTCGTCAAACGGGCTGGTATGCACCGGCACCACTTCTCCCGATCGGCGAATTGGCGGCGGCGCCACCCGCACCGAGCACCCGGTCGGACAGCAGCCCCAGGCAACTGAGATTCGGGAAGCCTGGACCTTCATTCAGTCCGGACAGATTGGGCAGCAACAACCTCGGGGTGACACCGGCCACGGCCAGGTCCGGACCGATCGACTCCTCGATCCGCTCGCCCGTCAATGGGCCACCCAACTCCAGCTCCAGCAGATCGACGGCGTCCTGACTCAGCAGCGGCAGGAACCAGAGCGCGTCGGCGCCCGAACCGTCGATGACAAGGTCGAAATCATGCACGGTTTCCTGCATTTCACCGCAGTGGTCGGTCTGCAGCGTGATCCAGATGCGCTCGTGGCGGTCGACGACCTTCGCCACCCGGCCGCGAAGATGCTTGATCCGCTCGTCGGCGAGCAGGAATTCCTGCACGCGGGCCGAGAACACCCCACGGTCGGTGCGGGCTATGCAGTCGCGGCGTTCGGCCAGCGTCAAACTGCGCCAGTGGGTGGGATCGGAGAACAGCGAGTTCTCGAAGAATCCCTCGCCGCGGGTGAACAGGGTGGCCTGGGGTGAGATCGCCGTGATCGTCGAAACACGATGATGGAAGAGCTCATTGAGCATCGACGCGGCGGTCTCTCCACCACCGATCACCGCCACGTTCTCGGCGACGATCCGGTTGTGTCGCGACGTCCGCTCCCAGAACTGGGCGATGGACAACATCCGCGGATCGCCCGACAGGATGGACCGCTGCGGCTGACCCGGCCCGGTGATCATCACCGCATCCGCCGCCAGTGTCGCGTCGCGGGTGCGCAAATTCCAGCGCGGTCCCTGCACCGACATCTGAATCAGTTCGCCCCGAACGACTTTCAGGCCGACCATCTCGGCGACCCAGCGCAGATACCGCGCCCAGGTGTCGTGCGTGGGAGCGGGCCGGCCGCGGTCCACCCAACCGACGAACTGATCGATCGCAACCAGGTATGCCTGCCAGCTCCAGCGCATCATCCGCTCGTCGACCTCGGTGTCGCGCCCCGGCACGAGCGACGAGCGGTACGGGAAGCCGACGTCTTTCTCGGGGCTGGTTCCCAGCCGCTGCCGGCCGTCGGTCCAACCACCGCCGGCCACCCAGTTGGCCGCGACGCCGGAGCGCTCCAGGGCGACGATGTCGGGTGTTTCGACGCCCATCTCGCGCAGCACCGCCGCTTTGGCGGCCACGGCGACGGCTTTTGCACCGGCCCCGACGATCGCGAGCGTTTCACCCATCGAGCACCCACCGCGACTCTGAGGCACGGTGACGGCGTCGCCCGCCTGCCAGTGCGCCGGCGAATGATGCGCCGCCCACAACCCCACCTCCCGGCTTAGCTCAGCCTGTCCTAACTTTGTGTACGCTACCCTATATTCGCGGGCCATACACCCCCGCCCCAAGGGAGCTGTCGACTTGTCTTCTGACTCTGGTCCGCATGACGGGTTCGTGCCGTTTCCGCCGGACCGGTCCGCCGCCTACCGCGCCGCCGGCTACTGGTCCGGCCGCAGCCTCGGGGCGCTGCTGAGAGAAGCGGCGGCGCGCTGGCCCGACCGGCCGGCGGTGGTCGATGCCACCGGCAGCCACACCTACGCCGAACTGGACGCACTGGCCGATGAGGCCGCCGCCGGGTTCGCCGCGCTTCGCCTTGGCCCCGGCGACCGCGTGCTGGTGCAGCTACCCAATTCCCGCCGCTTCGCCGTCGCGTTGTTCGGATTGCTTCGTGCCGGCGCCATTCCGGTGATGTGCCTGCCCGGCCACCGGCTGGCGGAGCTGACTCACTTCGCCCGGATCAGTGGGGCGGTCGGAGCGGTCATCACCGACATCACCGCCGGATTCGACTACCGGCAGCTGGCGGAGCAGCTGATCGCCGCATGTCCGGGACTGCGACACGTCGTCGTCGACGGGGACCCTGGTCCATTCCTGCCGTGGTCGGTCCTGTGCGGCCGGCCCGGCCGGAGCGCGCCGGAACCGCTGGTCGACACCGCATCCCCGGCGCTGCTGCTGGTGTCGGGTGGCACCACCGGCCTGCCGAAGCTGATTCCCCGAACGCACGACGACTACGTCTACAACGCCACCGCCAGCGCGCAACTGTGCGAACTGACCAGCGCCGACACCTACCTGGCCGTGCTGCCGGCGGCGCACAACTTCCCGCTGGCCTGCCCCGGCATCCTGGGCGCGATCACCGTCGGAGCGACGGTGGTTTTCGGTGACGATCCCAGCCCGGAGGCCGCTTTCGCCGCCATCGAGCGCCACGGCGTCACGGTCACCGCGCTGGTTCCCGCACTGGCCAAGTTGTGGGCGCAGGCCTGTGATTGGGAGCCGGTGACGCCGAAGACGTTGCGGCTGTTGCAGATCGGCGGGTCGAAGCTGGAACCTGAGGACGCTCGCCAGGTCCGCCAGGCGCTGTGCCCGGGACTGCAGCAGGTGTTCGGCATGGCCGAAGGACTACTGAACTACACCCGGCTGGACGACCCGCCGGAGATCCTCGAACACACCCAGGGCCGGCCGCTCAGCCCCGCCGACGAAGTGCGCATCGTCGATGCGGCCGGCGCAGTGGTGCCGACGGGCGGCGAGGGTGAACTGCTGGTGCGCGGGCCCTACACGATCAACGGCTACTTCCGCGCCGAGCGCGACAACGCACGCAGCTTCGACCCCGAGGGCTTCTACCGCAGCGGAGATCTGGTTCGGCTGCGCCAGGACGGCTACCTGGTGGTCACCGGCCGGATCAAAGACGTCATCTGCCGGTGCGGCGAGACCATCGGCGCGCAGGACATCGAAGAGCAACTGCTGACCCACCCCGATGTCTGGTCGGTGGCGGCGGTCCCGCTGCCCGATCCTGATCTTGGCGAAAGAATCTGTGCAGCAGTCGTTTTCAGCAACCGGCCGGCGACATTGGCGGAATTGAACAGCCATCTGGACCGGCGCGGGCTGGCCAGCCACGCCCGCTTGGACCAACTCGTCGCGTTCGCGGCACTACCCACCACCGCAATCGGCAAGATCGACAAGAAGGCCATCGTCGCCCGGCTCACGCCGTCATAGCCCTGCACTGCTCAGACCCCGCCCGCCGTTGAGCGAAGCGGGCCCCGTGGGGTACCTTCTAGAAATCGTCGATAGCAGACGGTAGTGTTCTCTAAGTTTACTGGCGGAGGGGAAGGGAACATGCGCGTGATTCCCGGTCTGTTCGGCTATCTGACTGTTATTTCCCTCGCGCTGATGCTGGTGATGGCCACCATTGCCTCGCTGTACGTCAGACGACTGCGCGTTCGGCAGTCCACTCAGCTGAGCGAAGAGCTAGGCAGCTCGACAGCCGTCATCCGAAAACTGCGGAAACGCGAACCCATGTCGGCCGAGGAGTTGGCATACGCCAGACAGATCGTCGCCGACCGCAGTTCGCCGATGGCCCTGGCCATCCCGGGGATGATCTTTATGCTCGGGTGCTTCTACGTCTTCGGCAGCCTCGAACATCTGCACGGAGCCAGACCCTCCGAGCGGACATTTCTCGGAGTGATCCCGATGCTGACCTCCACCAACCTCGCGCTTCGCATGCTCAGCAGCAGGAGACTGAAAAGACCGCTGCGGACGGCGGTGCCGGCCTGATGGCGACCCGCCGGGCTGTGTTGCAGCGCGCCTGGATGCCGTTGGTCGCCGTCGTCGTGGTCGGTGCCGGCCTGATTGGCATGTGGAAGGTGCACCAGTTCTCCGAGCCCGCCCCCGTCCCCACCGTCAACGGGCCGCAGGCACCCCCGGACTTCAACCCCAAACAGCTCACCTATGAGTTGTTCGGCTCCGTCGGGGACGGGGGGATGCTCGTCTACGCGGACGTCGACGGGCATCCGCATCGGGTCGACATCACGACGTTGCCGTGGTCACACACCGAAACGACCACGCTCACCGTGGTTTCGGGCAGCATCTCGGCGCAGGTTCACGGCGGTCAGCTCGGCTGCCGGATCCGGGTGGATGGTGTGGTCCGCAACGAGCAGTCCGATGACCATCAGGACGCCCATGTCTTCTGCATAGTGAAGTCCGCATGAGCGAGCACCGGCGCAAACGTCCGTTCTTCCCGAGAATGGTTCGCGCCCTTGCTATCCCGATCATCGTCTGCTGGGCGCTGATCGCCGTGACAACGAACACCTTTGTGCCGCAGGTAGAGAAGGTGGCCGAGGAGCTCGCCGGACCGATGGTCCCGCATTACGCCCCGTCGCAGCGGGCGTTGCTGCATATCGGGGAGAAGTTCCACGAATCCAACTCGACCAACTTGACCATGGTCGTGTTCGAAGCCGACCGGCTGCTGGGCGACCAGGACCATCACTACTACGACGATCTGATGCTTCGGCTCAAGCGCGACACCGCACATGTGCAATACGTGATGGATTTGTGGGGCAAGCCGTTCACGGCGGCGGGAGCGCAAAGCGTCGATGGCAAGTGCACCTACGTATTGCTTCGCCTGGCCGGCGACATCGGCCAGATACAAGCCAATGCGTCGGTCAATGCCGTTCGGGACATCATCAAGAAGGACCCGCCGCCACCCGGGCTCAAGGTGTACGTCAGCGGCGCGGCTCCGCTCGCGTCGGACACGCTGAGCATCGCGAACGCAAGCCTGAACAACGTCACCATCGTGACGATCTTCCTGATCCTGGCGATGCTGCTGCTGGTCTACCGCCGCTTCTCCACCCTGCTGGTGCCTCTGGCCGGCGTGTTGATCGAGATGCTGGTCGCTAAGGGTGTGATCTCGACCCTCGGCCACTTCGGCTACATCGAACTCTCGTCGTTCGCCGTGAACATCGTGATCGCGCTGACTCTGGGGGCGGGGACTGACTACGGCATCTTCTTGCTCGGCCGGTATCACGAGGCACGACAGGCCGGCGAAAGCAGGGAAGACGCGTACTACATCGCTTACAAGGGTGTCGCGCCCATCGTCATCGGCTCGGGGCTGACCATCGCGGGCGCTTGCTACTGCCTGACTTTTGCGCGGCTCAACTACTTCCACACGATGGGGCCGGCGGTTGCCATCAGCATGCTGTTCACCATCGCGATGGCGATGACGCTCGGGCCGGCCATTTTGACCGTGGGCAGCCTGTTCGGTCTCTTCGATCCGAAATCGAAGGCAAAGGCCACCCTGTATCGCCGGATCGGGGCGAGCGTGGTGCGTTGGCCGGTGCCGATCCTGGCGGCCAGTTCCGCCATCGTCATGATCGGGGCGGTCTTTGTGCCGACCTACCGGCAGAATTACGACGACCGTCAGTACCAGCCGGCCGATGCACCCGCCAACCTCGGCTTTGCGGCGGCAGACCGGCACTTCCCCAAAAGCAAGCTGTTCTCCGAGATGTTGATGATCGAGACGGATCATGACATGCGAAACTCGGCCGATTTCATCTCGCTGGACCGGGTGGCCCGAAGTCTCATCCGACTGCCGGGAGTCGCGATGGTGCAAAGCATCACCAGGCCCATGGGTCGGCCGCTGGAACATGCCAAGATTCCCTATCTGTTCACCACTCAGGGCAGCGGGAGCGGTCAACAGCTCCCGTTCAGCATGCAGCAGAACGCCAACACCGACGAACAAGCCCAGATCCAAACTCACTCTGTCGCGGTGTTGCGCAAGGAGATTGACTTCTTCCAGCAGATGTCGGACCAGCTGCATCAGACAGCGCTCACCGTGGCGGATCTGCAACAGATCACCGACCAGATGAATTCGCAGATCTCCAATCTCGACGATTTCTTCCGGCCGATCAAGAGTTACTTCTATTGGGAACGCCACTGTTTCGACATCCCCGTCTGCTGGGCGTTCAGATCGGTGTTCGACGCGCTCGACAACATCGACAAGCTGGCCGAAGACATCAACGCCGCCAAAGCCTCCATCGAGGCGATCGACAGGATCGTGCCGCAGATCATCACTCAGCTCAAACTGACCGCCGATGACACCGAGGCGTTGGCCGCGCTCCTGGTCAAGTCCTACGGATCCGCAGACCTGCAGGCGATGCAGACGGATCAGACGTTCAACGACTCGGTCAACGTGGGCCTGGATTTCGACGCCGCCCGCAGTGACGACTTTTTCTATATTCCCCGGGAAGGTTTCGACAACGAAGACGTCAAGACCGGCATAAAGCTGCTGATGTCACCGGACGGCAAGGCCGCGCGGTTCATCGTCACCCACGAGGGGAATGCCATGGGCCCCGAAGGGGTGGAACACGTCGACCAGTTCCCCGGCGCCATCACCACCATCCTCAAAGAGACCTCGCTGGCCGGCGCGCGGGTTTATATCGGCGGTTCGGGATCCAACGACAAGGACATCAAGGCCTACGCCGCCAACGACCTACTCATCGCGGCGATCGCCGCTTTCGTGCTGATCTTCTTGATCATGATGGTGATTACGCGAAGTTTGTTCGCCGCCATGGTTATTCCCGCCACGGTGGCATTCTCCTACGCCGGCGCGTTCGGGCTTTCCGTGCTCTTCTGGCAGCATCTCATCGGCCTGCACCTGCATTGGCTGATTTTGCCGCTGACGTTCATCATCCTGGTGGCGGTCGGTTCTGACTACAACCTGCTGTTGATCGCGCGGGTCAAGGACGAAGTGCACGCCGGGATAAACACCGGTCTCATCCGTGCGCTCGGCAGCACCGGTGGTGTCGTCACGTCCGCGGGGCTGGTGTTCGCATTCACCATGCTGGCGATGCTGAGCAGCGACCTGCGCACCATCGGTCAGATGGGCTCCACGGTGTGCATCGGCCTGCTGCTCGACACGCTGATCGTGCGTTCGTTCGTCGTGCCCTGCCTCATCAGGATTCTCGGGCCGTGGTTCTGGTGGCCGACACTGGTGCGTTCCCGCCCGTTGCGGCCCGGGCGGCAGAGCGTCAGCTGAGTTTTGGGATTCTCGCTAACGATTCAGGCTCGAGGAGAATTGTTTCTCGGACTATAGGCCGAGCCTCAGGAGAGTCATAGACTTAATTCATGAGGCAAGGATTGCTGCGTGATTTGGTATTGATGGCGGCGTGGGCGATCGGACTGTTACTCGCCGTGTGGGTGGTTCCAGGGTCCTCTTTGTCGGCGGGTGCGTTCATTCTCGCGGTAGCTCTGTTTTCCGTGGGACAGGCGGCACTGTCGGTGTGGATCCTGAAGCTGCCACAGAGATATGCGTCGCTGGTGCTGGGCGGCACCGGCTTGGCGTTGACCGTGACCGCCATGTGGCTCGCCTCGGTATTCACCCGCGGCCTGGATCTGCGTGGTGTGGAGTCGTGGGTCGCCGCCACTGTCGTGGTGTGGCTGGTGACCACAATCGGAGCAATCATCTGGCCGGTGTTTGTCCGCGACCAAGTCGGTTCGATCTGACCAGAGCGAGACCAACCCAGTTCCGGGGAAAGCCGGTTCTCACCCTGCGCACAACGGGCAAATTACTTCTCGCTGGCGTTTACCCCCTGAAGTAAAATCAAGTTCATCAGACGCGACTACCGCGGATTGGGGTGATGATGGGAGACACGCATCGAGACCCGTCAGACCGGTATAGGACGACACAACCGCGTGCGGGTTTAACGCTCAAAGACAATTTATTGTGGCCCGGGTTAATTCTGTTTGCCGTAGCCGTCGCCGGGCTCATTTGTACTGTGGCTCTGGCGGCCTATGGCCATCACGACTGGGTTATGACTACCGTCGTGATTTCCGCGCTTGCCACGCTTGCCGGAGCACTGTGGTTCGTGGTGGAGCTTCGCTACGTGACGCACATAGAAAAGCGGTGGACGAGTCACCACTGACATTCCGCGCTCGTCGATCCTTCGCCTCGATGTACGGATGAACTGTGCGCCGGAGTGTGTAGATACCGAAAGTTCCTGTCCCGCATGGCATGAGGGAACTTACCAGCACCGCACCAGATCTACGCCATCGCTGGCCCGCTCTACTACGGGCAAGGGATCGGGACGGGAATGAAGCTGCCGCCAGTTGGCCAGCACAACCCCGGCGGAAGCGGCGGCGGAGGAACGTACCCTTGGGTGGGTTCTCTGGGCGGCGGGTTGGGGCCGTCCCAGATGTTTTGCGCGACATTGCCCTTCCCGTAATCGACCAACCACCATTCGTGGCAGATGTTGTTGTCCCAGATCACCGGGTTCACTCGGATGTTTCCAGTGGGAACCGGCGGATCGCCTGGGCACCAGGTGAATGGGCCGTCGGTGCCGTCTCCCCATTGTTTGGCGTGGGCGGTGCCGGCGGACCGCCGACAAACCCCGGACGCAGTGCTGGCCGGCATCGGGGTGGCCGTTGCGCGCGCACAAAACTGAACCTTGCCGACTCGGAGGCGGCTGGCACGCGGGATACCGGTGAAACCTGCCATTGACGAATGTCACCATTTGCGATTGACTCAGTCGCATGACCGACGCCGTTGCGGCACGCGGGGTCACTACGTCGCCCACGGCGATCGCGGTGAGCACCGTAATGGCGCGACCGATCACTAAAACGGCGTCGGCGCACCGGGCGCTCGCCCACGGCACCGTATCGCGACCGAACAGCACTGCGACAGAGGCGGTTTGATGTTGGGACCATTGGACAGGCTGCTCGGCGGAAAACACCCGAGCCGGCAGGCGAAGGCGGTGGTCACCGGCGCGGGCAGCGGCATCGGCGCGGCCTTCGCCGTCGAGCTCGGCCGCCGCGGCGGCCGCGTGGTGTGCAGCGACATCGATCTGGCCGCGGCCCGGCAGACTGTCGACGAGCTCACCGCACGGGGCACCGAAGCCATCGCGGTGCGCTGCGACGTCTCCGAGTCCGACGACGTGCGGGCATTGGCCGACCAGGCGCAGGAGTGGTTCGGCACGGCACCGACACTGGTGATCAACAACGCCGGCGTCGGCGCCGGCGGCGAGCCGATCGGCGATATCCCGCTGGATAATTGGGTGCGGACGCTCGGGGTGAACCTGTGGGGACCGATCCACGGCTGTCATGTCTTCACACCCATCCTGCGCGAGTCGGGGCCGGCAGCACGAGGGATCATCAACGTGGCCTCGGCGGCGGCGTTCGGGGCCGCGCCAGGTATGGCCGCCTACAACGTCAGCAAGGCCGGCGTCCTCTCGCTCTCGGAGACGCTGGCAGCCGAATTATCGGGCACCGGAATACATGTCACCGTGCTGTGTCCGACCTTCGTCAAGACCAACATCGTCGAATCAGGTCTGCAGGCCGGGCGCATCAGCGAGGAGTCCAGTGCGCTGGCCAGCAAAGTGATGCGCTGGACCGGGTTCTCCGCCGCGAAGGTCGCCCGAATCTGCCTGGACGCCAACGATCGCGGCGATCTCTACTGCATGCCCCAGCTCGAAGCCAAGTTCGGCTGGAACGTCAAACGCCTTGCCCCGGGCGCATATACGCGCGCGGTCGGTCTGGTATCGCGGGTGACCAGGTAATTCAAACACCCGTCCACCTGAAAGGAGGGGGCTGGTGGCCATCGAAATGGAAGCCATGCTCGCCAAGATCAAGGATCGGCAGTGGGCACTCGCAGACATCGACTGGGAGGCGCCGGGAGCCGAAACCATCCGGCCCGAATTCCGGCCCAAGCTCAAGGCTTTCATGGCCGACCTGTGCTGGATCGAGAACATCGGCGCCCGGGGGTTCGCGGCACTGGCCAAGAAGGCGCCCAACCCGACCATCGCCGAGATCTACCGGTACTTCCATGCCGAGGAGCAGCGGCACGCGAATGCCGAACTGGCGCTGATGAAGCGCTGGGGCATGCTGGACGAGGGTGAGATCCCCGAGCCCAACGTCAACATCCGGATGGCCATCGAATGGCTGGACACCTTCGCCGACGACATGCCGCTGTCGGTGCTGGGCACGGTGATTCCGATGCTGGAAGTGGCGCTGGACGGGGCGTTGCTGAAGTTCCTCCTGGACTCGGTGGAGGACCCGGTCTGCCACCAGGTGTTCGAGAAGATCAACAACGACGAATCACGGCACATCGCAGTCGACTTCGAGGTGCTGGAAATGATCGGCCACGCCACCGCACGCCGGTTGGCCATCGAGCTGGTAGGGCGCCTCGCCTCACCGGGTCTGATCATCGGGATGGTCATGTACGTCCCGCTGCTCAACCGGGTGCGCAATGAGATGGCCGGCATGGGAATGGAGCCCGAACGACTGTTCAACGCCGTCAACCGTTTCAGGCAGCTCGGCGAACGGGGCGAACGTACCCGGCGCGTGCCGACCTACAAACTGCTCAAGCGGCATGCCTCGTGGGTGGTCAACCCCCGGCACCCCTACCAGCTGCTGGCCAATTCCATGGTGTGGCTCTCGGACTACTACCCCAAACCGCTGCTGAAGCCCATGCCGAGCTGGTCGCGGGAACTCACCCACGAGCCGGCGGCCTGACGATGGCGGACATCCACTCCACACTCATCATCGGCGCGGGGTTCACCGGGCTCGGTGCGGCGATCCGGCTGGCCGAAGCCGGCCTGAACAAACCCGGGGACGTGATCATCCTGGAGCGCTCCGACCGGGTCGGCGGTACCTGGCGCGACACGCAGTATCCGGGCGCCAGCTGCGACGTCCCGTCGCTGCTGTACTCGTACTCGTTCGTCAAGAACCCGAAGTGGTCGCGCACCTACTCCCCCGCCCCGGAGATCTATCGGCACATCGAGGAGATGGCGAACAGGTTCGGCATCCGCCGTCATATCCGGTTCGGTCACGAGGTGACGGGTCTGAGATTCGACGAGAAAGCCGGCGTGTGGACCGCAACGACCAAGAATCGCAAGCGGTTTCGGGCGCGCACCGTCGTGCTGGCCTCCGGGCCGCTGTCGGACGCCAGCTTCCCGGACATCCGTGGGCTGGACAGCTACCAGGGGCACAAGATCCACAGTGCCCGGTGGGATTCCGAATACGACTTCGCCGGCAAGCGGGTTGCCGTCATCGGCACCGGCGCCAGCGCGATCCAGATCATCCCCGAACTGGTGAAGCAGGCTGGATTCGTCAAAGTCTTCCAGCGCACGCCCGGCTGGGTGCTGCCGCGGCTGGATGTCGCCACGCCACCGGCGGTGCAGGCACTGTTCGCGAAAGTTCCCGCCACCCAGCAACTTGCCCGGCAACTGCTGTTCTGGGGTCACGAAGCCACCGCGACGGCGATGGTGTGGAACACCCCGCTGACCTCGGTGGTGGCCCGGCTGGGCCAGGCCCATATCCGCGCCCAGGTGAAAGATCCCTGGTTGCGCCGGCAGCTGACGCCCGACTTCGCGCCCGGATGCAAACGGATGCTGATCTCCAGCGACTATTACCCGGCGCTGCAGCGCGAGAACTGCAAGCTGATCGACTGGCCGATCGCGACGCTGAGCCCGGTCGGGATCCGCACCAGCGACGGCATCGAACACCACCTGGACTGCATCGTCTTCGCCACCGGTTACGACGTCCACCTCACCGGGCCCCCGTTCGAGGTCACCGGCCTCGGCGGTCGCTCGCTGAGCGACGAATGGGCCCGCGGCGCACAGGCTTACAAGAGCATCAACGCGCACGGGTACCCCAACCTGTTCTTCATGACCGGACCCAACTCAGGCCCCGGCCACAACTCCCTGCTCGTGTACATCGAAGGCCAGCTCGACTACGCGGTGCGCGGTATCACCACCATCCTCGACAAGGACCTGTGTTACCTCGATGTGCGCGAAGACGTCCAGCGCCGGCACAACCAGGACATCCAGCGCCGGCTGACCCGGACGACGTGGATGTCCGGCTGTTCGAGTTGGTATCTGACCAAGGACGGGTACAACGGTTCCATGTATCCGGGGACCGCAACCCAGTATCTTCGCCAGATGGGCGACTTCCGATATCGGCATTACGACGCGGTCACCCGCGTCGGCGCATGACCTCCCCCCGGCCAGAACCCGGCACGATTGCCAGCGTGCTGTACAACGTGCGGCGGGCGCCGCACCGCGTACGGCGCCAGTCACGCGATTTCGTCGAAACGGCTGTGACACAGCTCTTCGACGCCGCGGTGCGACACCCACACGGCGCCGCGGCGTCCGGCGAGTACCGGATCGAGGAGCTCGCCCGGCTGGCCGGGACCACGACGCGCAACATCCGCGTCTACCGAGACCGCGGCCTGCTACCGCCCCCGCTGCGGGTCGGGCGGATCGCACTGTTCAACGACACGCACCTGACCCGGCTGCGCCTGATCACCTCGATGCTCGATCGCGGCTACAACATCGCTCACGTCCGGGAGATGCTCAGCGCGTGGGAGGAAGGCAAGAATCTGGGCGACGTCCTGGGCCTGGAAACCGCGATCGTGGGCACCTGGACCACCGAGAAACCTCAGACGATGTCGCTGCCGCAGGCCCGCCAACTCGTCGACGACGCAACCGCTTTCGACCGGCTGGTCGCACTGCAGGTCATCCGCGTCGACGGTGAGCAGGCCACCGTCACCCGGCCCAAGCTCATCGAGGCGTTCAACGAAGTCCGCGGTTACGGCGTGAGCATCGACAAGCTGATCGACCTGCACGAGCAGATCCTGCCCAAGGTCGACGAGATCAGCGACCTGCTGGTCCGCGCCGGTTTCGAACACGTGGCGAATCGGATCAAACCCGGCGAGGCGCTGCCGGCGGACGCAGAGGTCGCCGAACTGATCACCATGCTGGTCCGCTTCCGCACCCAGGCGGTGGCGACCGTCACCGCGACCCTTGCGTCGTCGATCGAGTCGAACATCGAGACACTGGTCAGCCGCCTGCTGTCGGAGTATCTTGAGCGTTCGGCCGAGTCCGACGTCAGTGCCCGCTGAGCGTCAGCGTCCCCTCGGTGCGGAGCACGCGGGCGGCGGTGATCCGCTCAGCCTTGCGCGCCTCCCGGTCCAGATAGCGCTGCTTGGATTCCTCGAACTTCTCCGAGGCCTGCTCGAGTTCCTTGATCAACAGCGCGAGATCGTCACGCATCCGCTCCGCTTCGCCGGTGAAATCTTCGCGTTCGAAGATCCGCCACTTCCGCAGCACCGGCATCACCACCTCGTCGAGGTGGATGCGCGGGTCGTAGACCCCGCCGACGGCGATCACCACCGCCTTGCGCCGGAACTCCGGCACGGTGTACCCGGGCATTTTGAAGTTGCGCAAGATTCTGTGCACCGACTTCATCGCCTGGTTGGGCGCGATGTCCAGACCGGCCGCGCTGACATCGCGGTAGAAGATCATGTGCAGGTTCTCGTCCGCCGACACCCGGGCCAGCAACTGGTTGGCGATGCTGTCGTCGCAGGCTTTTCCGGTGTTTCGGTGTGAGACGCGGGTAGCCAGTTCCTGAAACGAGACATACATGACCGAGTCGAACAGGCTTTCCGCGAACATGTCGCCCTGCTGGTTCTGGCCGGGGCTGAAGCCGCGGGTGATCTGCTCCATCCGCAGCTTTTCCAGTTCGACCGGGTCGACCGCGCGGGTCACCACCAGGTAGTCGCGCAGCGCCGTGCTGTGCCGGTTCTCCTCGGCGGTCCACCGGTTGACCCACTGCCCCCAAGCGCCGTCCAGGCTGAAGTTCATGGAGATCTCGCGGTGATACGACGGCAGGTTGTCCTCGGTCAGCAGGTTCTGCACCATCGCCACCTGGGCCACATCGGAGAGCCGGCTCTGCCCCGGCTCCCAGTCCTGACCGTCGAGGGCGTAGTAGTTCTTGCCGTCCGACCACGGGATGTAGTCGTGCGGGTTCCATTCCTTGAACATCGACAGGTGCCGGTTGAGCAGGCGCTCGGCGACGGGTTCAAGTTCTTGCAGCAGTTGCAGATTCGTCAGTTCTTTGGGCACAGACATCTCCTGGGTTACTTGGTCGGCACCAGCAGGCCGAGGTTGCCGTCATGGCGGGGGTACAACATATGACCGCGACCGGTTTCCCGGTCGGTGTAGAACAGCAG
This sequence comes from Mycobacterium sp. TY814, assembly GCF_030755175.1. Lineage (NCBI taxonomy): Bacteria > Bacillati > Actinomycetota > Actinomycetes > Mycobacteriales > Mycobacteriaceae > Mycobacterium > Mycobacterium sp. TY814. Next base: position 570,010 of record NZ_JAUFRY010000002.1, on the reverse strand, counting down.
TGGCAAGCTGTGTTCACAGGCGCGGCGTACTGCATCGGATTCGCTCAATGTCGGTGTGGCACGGGAATTCACGATCAGCGGCAGCTGTGGTCCCGGTATGCCCGGTGACCATGCCCACCCCGGTGGGAATACATGCCACTGGCGGGCCAGGCGCAATCCCGACGGTCCGGCCCGGTACACCAGTGCGTCCTCACCGGTCTCCACGTCGGTGAACAGGTGCGCGTCGTAGTCCATACCGTCCATCACGGCCACCGCTTGCAGCGGCGTGGTGCGTTGCAGTGCAACGTTTTTGCGGCGGGTGATGACGGCATCGTCACCCACCGTCAGGATCCGGCGCGCTGGATCGGGCCATGGGCGGGGCTGCCACGGCGCAAGCATCCGGCCGATATGACGGTCAAGTCTTTCCAGCGCCGGCGAGAGATCGTCGATGCCGGCGGTGACGGCGGCGACGCGCGCCGGGAGTTCGCCGACCGACAGGTTCACCTGCATCACCATTGGACCGCGGCCACAAATTCCCGTCTTGAGGCGTACCCGAGCGCCCCCGGTGATCTCGTGGGAGGCCAGAACCTCACCGACCGCCTGCGCCACCCGATCGGCCTGGACGGCGGTCACCGGGCCACACGATGTCACGTCGACATCGGGGAATTCCCGCACCACCTCGAGTGCCTTCACGCCCTAGCGACCCTTTCTGTCCATTCCGCGATATCGAACGCCGCGCAGTGAAGCTTCGCTGGCGAACGGCCGCGTCAGATAGAGCCGAAAGTCCCACCGGGAGTGCCTAAAGTCCCGAACGAATGCAGGGGGCATGAATTCCCGTGGCCGACATCACAGTGCGCCGTACCCGGGGCGTGCGAGCCTTAAATGTGACTTTCCACCAGATAAGGCGCCAGTGTCGACAACTTCTCGCACGTCTCCTCGAATTCCCGCTCGGGATTTGAGGCTTCGATGATGCCGGCTCCGGCCCGCAACCAGGTGCGGCCGTCATGTTCGTAGGCCGCTCGCAACGCCAATGCGGCATCGAGCGCACCGTCCGCCGAAAACTTCACCACCGCACCGGAATACAGGCCGCGCGGACCTTCGTCGAGACGCAGGATGGCTTCGACGCCATCCGCTTTGGGAATTCCCGAGGCGGTCACCGCGGGGAAGAGGGTTTCCAGCGCCACCATCCGGTCGCTCGTCGGGTTCAACTGCCCGGTGATGGTGGATCCGAGGTGCTGCACACTCCCGCGCTCGCGCACCGCCATGAAGTCGGTGACCGACGCAGTTCCGGGCGCCGCGATCTCGGTCACCTCCTGCAGCGAAGTCCGAACCGAGATAGCGTGTTCCACAATCTCTTTGGAGTCTGATTGCAGGTCGTCGCGAGCCTGCTTGTCCGGCACCGCACCGCGCCCCAATGCGCGAGTGCCGGCCAGTGGCTCGGTGATCACCACGCCGTCGGCCCGGACCGAGGTGACCAGCTCCGGGCTGTAACCCAGCGCGCGAATACCACCGAGCCGCAACAAGAATGACCGCACCGGTGTGTTGTGCCGCCGGCCGAGCCGATAGGTGGCCGGGAAGTCAAGCGGGAACGGCACTTCCAGGCAGCGGGACAGGATCACCTTGTGATAGCTGCCCGCGGCGATTTCGCTCACGGCCACCGCCACCCGGTTGCGGTAGCCGGACGGATCCGCAGACAGGTCGACCGCACGGGAGCGTCGTATGTCGCGCAGCCCCCCGGTGAGCAGCCTCTCCACCGCTTCCCGCTCCCGGGTGCCGCCGCCGAACAGCCGGACGTCGTCGGCGGTGACCGCGATGCGCAACCGCGGCCAGAAAACCCGGGCCAGCGGGGTGTGCGGGGCCAGCCGCGCCTGCAGGCCATAGCGGTAGACCCCGAATTCGAAGGCAACCCAGCCGAAAGCCTCATCGGTCTCCAGCAACAACCGGTCGACCGCTTCCCCGAGCACGGCTCCGGGGCGCCCCGTCCACTGTTGCCGGCGGGTAACGCCGTCGCGGATGACCCGCAGTTCGTCGCTGTCGAGCTCCACCATCGCCTGCACACCCGCGGCCAGCACCCACTCGCCGTCGTGTTCGTAGAGCAGGTATTCCTCGCCGAGCGGCTCGACCAGCACCGCGGCCAATTCGGCGGCGAGGTCGGCGGGTTCGACGTCAGCAGGAAGGGGCAGACACAGCGACGCCCCGATGACAGAGCTTGTCTGCACGCCGGTGTCCGTCACGTAAGTAAATGTAGCCTAACCTATTACCCGGCGCGCGACCCCCGGCACATTTCGCCATGAGGACAGTTCGGGCCTCATAGCGAACTAACATCCGACGCATATCCGGCAGCGATCGGCCGCTCGGCCCCTTCGCGACGTGTTCGTGCTGGCAGCGGCCCGAATCAGCCGGCACCGACTGGTGCGTTCGACGATCGGCGCACACCAAAAGTTTCCCGATCGTTTACCTCTCGTCCGCTGGCGCGACGAGTCAACAACCCCCCGCGCTCCTAGCATCTCAACGGAAAACCGCGGGGGGATTCACCCTCCACCGCGGCCGTCACCACTGGGGAGGACCGTCCATGTTCGTCATCCGAATGACTGACGGTGAAGAGATCAAAGGCGACGTCGAGAACCTGACGTTCAACGAGGAGACCGGGGTGCTGACGGTATGCACCGTCGACGGGTTCGAAGAGACCACCACCCACTACTCGCCCGCCGCTTGGCTGTCGGTGACGCACCGCAAGCGCGACATCGACGTCAAGTCGTCGCGCCTGTCCTCTGTTCGCTGACGCGACACGAATTCTCCCAGCGAATTAACAGGTAATTGGTACCTAGTCCACACAAATAGGGCCCAAAACGCGTTAGCCAGCGCAATTACGCTTTCCGCTCGTTACGCCGGTGTTTCGGTAGTCGCAACGCCAGGAAAACTGTCCCCAAAACAGCTGTTAGACACGGATTCTGAGTGGCGACCGGTCAACGGCCCAAGCTAAGTTCGCTGCGTTGTCTGGATGTTCGTGGTCGCCAAGACGGTCAGTACTTCCTTCGAATCGCCGCAGGATGCTCGAGAGGTGCTCAATGCTGCACGAGTTCTGGGAAAACTTCACCCACAACCTGTTCAAGCCTTTGCTGCTGTTCTTCTACTTCGGTTTTCTGATTCCGATCCTCAAGGTGCGGTTCGAGTTTCCCTACGTGATCTACCAGGGCCTGACCATGTACCTGCTGCTGGCCATCGGCTGGCACGGTGGCGAGGAACTCGCCAAGATCAACGCCTCCAGCATCGGCGTCATCGTGGGCTTCATGGTGCTCGGGTTCGTCCTGAACTTCGCAATCGGTGGGCTGGCCTACCTGCTGCTGAGCAGGCTCAGCACCATGCGCGCGGTCGATAAGGCCACCGTCGCGGGCTACTACGGGTCGGACTCGGCCGGTACCTTCGCCACCTGCGTCGCCGTGCTGACCGCCGTCAACATCGCCTTCAACGCCTACATGCCGGTGATGCTGGCGGTCATGGAGATTCCGGGCTGCCTGGTCGCCCTGTACCTGGTTGCCCGCCTGCGGCACCGCGGCCTGGACGCGGCGGGCTACATGCCTGACGAGGCCGGCTACACCCCGCCGGTGCGGGCCTCGATCGGCCCCGGCACGCCGGCCAAGCCGGCACCCGGCCAGAGCCTGGACGCCGAAGCGCTCCGCGCGATCGAGCTCGAGCGCGAACTGTCGATGGAGAAGCTGGACCATCCGGACTGGGAGCCGGACCAGACGCCGCCCGCACCCCGGGGCAAGCGGATGCCGATCTTCTCCCGCGAACTCTTCCAGGAGGTCTTCCTTAATCCCGGGCTGGTGCTGCTGATCGGTGGCATCGTCATCGGCCTGGTCAGTGGCCTGCAGGGGCAGAAGGTCGTCGCCGACGACGACCGGTTCTTCGTCCTGGCCTTCCAGGGCGTGCTGTGCCTGTTCCTGCTCGAGATGGGCATGACGGCGTCGCGCAAGCTGAAGGACCTGCGATCGGCCGGGCCCGGCTTCATCCTCTTCGGCCTCCTGGTGCCCAATCTCTTTGCCACCATTGGGATTGCGGTCGCCTGCAGCTACGCCGCCCTCACCCACTCCGACTTCAAGCCCGGCACCTATGTGCTGTTCGCCGTCCTGTGCGGCGCCGCCTCGTACATCGCCGTCCCCGCGGTGCAGCGGCTGGCGATCCCGGAAGCCAGTCCGACGCTGCCCCTGGCCGCGTCCCTGGGCCTGACGTTCTCCTACAACGTGACGATCGGGATTCCGCTCTACATCGAGATCGCCCGCGTCTTCGAGCAGTGGTTCGGCGTATGACCGCCGTCAGCCCAGCAGGGTGCGCACGACCGCGTCGGCAAGCAGCCGGCCCCGGTCGCTGAGGACCAGGTGGTCGCCGTCAGACTCCAGCAACCCAGCGGCGACCACCTCCTCGGCGCGCTCCCGTTCGACCGCACTGAGCCGGGCCAGCGGCAAGCCCTGACGCAGCCGGATCTGCAGCAACACCTCCTCGGTGTGCAGCGCGTCGGCACCCAATTGCTCGAAACCGGCCACGGGTAGCGCACCTTCGCCAAGTTTGGACCCATACGTGTTGGGATGCTTGACATTCCACCAGCGGATGTCCCCGACATAGCTGTGCGCGCCGGGTCCGGCGCCCCACCACTCGCCGCGGTCCCAATACCCCAGGTTGTGCAGGCACTCACCGCCGGCCCGAGCCCAGTTGGACACCTCGTACCAGCCCATTCCGGCCGCGGAAAGCCGTTCGTCGACCAACTCGTAGCGGCGCGCCAGCACGTCGTCGTCCGGCGGCTCGAGTTCACCGCTGCGGACCCGCCTGGCCATCGCGGTGCCCTCCTCGACCACCAGTGCGTACGCCGATACGTGGTCCACACCCGTCTCGACCGCGGTGTCGACCGAGCGCAGCAGGTCGTCGTCGGTTTCACCGGGTGTGCCGTAGATCAGGTCCAGGCTGACGTGCTCGAAACCCAGCGCCAGCGCCTCCCGGGCGGCGGACGCCGAGCGGTTGGGCGTGTGCACCCGGTCCAGCACCCCCAGCACCTGGGGCACCACCGACTGCATGCCCAGTGACACGCGGGTGTAGCCGGCCTCCCGGATCTCCTCGAAGAACTCCGGCCACGTCGACTCGGGATTGGCCTCGGTCGTGATCTCGGCGTTCGGAGCGAGGGTGAAGTGGTCACGCACCATGTCCAGCAACGTCGTCAGGCGGGCGCCGCCCAGCAACGAGGGGGTGCCGCCACCGACGAACACGGTATCCACCGACGGACCGGCAAGCCGCTCGGCGGCCCGTTCCAGCTCGGTGCGCAGGGCCGCGAGCCAGGCATCCGGGTTGACGCCGCCCAGCTCCGCCGGGGTGTAGGTGTTGAAGTCGCAGTAGCCGCACCGGGTGATGCAGAACGGGACGTGGACGTAGAGGCCGAACGGTCGTCCGGGGGTGAGCTGGATGGCCGGCAGTTCCGCCGGCGCCTCGGCTGGGGCCATGCCAAATCTTGGCACGGGTGCCCGGCGGGACTCGTTTCCCAGGCTATTCCCGGTTTCGTTTACCGAATCATCCAGCTTCGGGCGCTAGTTTTAATCACCGTGAGAAGAAATTTGACCTGGTAGCACGGGTGGGACGGATCCATGGCAGAATGGCACCCGTGATCGCCGCCAATTCGAACCTGCGTGTAGCGCTGGTGGCGCGGCGGCATATCGACCTCAAGCGCGTCTGCAGCTGTTGCTGTCTGCCTTGATGTCGTAGACCCAGCCCACCCGTACCACCTGCTGGCTGCCGGATCTGCGCCGCCGGAATCAACGGTGAGCTGCGCGTGTTCCAGTCGGCATGTCCGCGAAGGAGTTACCCGAATGACCACAGCACGCCCCGCAAAGGCGCCCCGTAACGAGGGTCAGTGGGCATTGGGCAATCGCGAGCCGCTGAACCCCAACGAGGAGATGAAGAAGGCGGGCGCGCCGCTCGAGGTGCGCGAGCGCATCGAGAACATTTACGCCAAAGGCGGATTCGACAGCATCGACAAGAGCGACCTGCGCGGGCGCTTCCGCTGGTGGGGCCTCTACACCCAGCGTGAACAGGGTTACGACGGCTCGTTCACCGGCGACGACAACGCGGATCTGCTCGAGGCCAAGTACTTCATGATGCGGGTGCGCTGCGATGGCGGCGCGATCTCGGCGGCCGCCCTGCGCACGCTGGGCGAGATCTCGATCGAGTTCGCCCGCGACACCGCCGACATCTCCGACCGAGAGAACATCCAGTACCACTGGATCGAAGTGGAGAACGTCCCGGAGATCTGGCGGCGCCTGGACGAGGTCGGCCTGCAGACCACCGAGGCCTGCGGCGACTGCCCCCGTGTGGTCCTGGGGTCGCCGCTGGCCGGCGAATCTCTCGACGAGGTGATCGACCCGACCTGGGCCATCGACGAAATCGTGCGCCGCTATATCGGCAAGCCCGAGTACGCCGACCTGCCCCGCAAGTACAAGACCGCCATCTCCGGCCTGCAGGATGTCGCCCACGAGATCAACGACATCGCGTTCATCGGCGTCAACCACCCCGAGCATGGGCCGGGCCTGGACCTGTGGGTCGGCGGTGGGCTGTCCACCAACCCCATGCTGGCCCAGCGGCTCGGTGTCTGGGTGCCGCTGCAGGAAGTGCCCGAGGTCTGGGAGGCCGTGACGTCGATCTTCCGGGATTACGGCTACCGGCGACTGCGAGCCAAGGCGCGGCTGAAGTTCCTGGTCAAGGATTGGGGTGTCGAAAAGTTCCGCCAGGTTCTCGAGACCGAGTACCTCAAGCGCCCGTTGATCGACGGCCCGGCGCCCGCTCCGCTTGCGCACCCGATCGACCATGTCGGCGTGCAACGCACGAAGAACGGACTCAATGCCATCGGGGCGTCCCCGATCGCCGGGCGTGTCTCCGGCACCATCCTGACCGCGATCGCCGAACTCGCCGAGCAGGCCGGCTCCGACCGGATCCGCTTCACCCCCTATCAGAAGCTGGTCATCCTCGACATCCCCGACGACAAGGTCGATCAGACGGTTGCGGGGCTGGAAGCCCTCGGCCTGCAGGTACGACCGTCGCAGTGGCGCCGGAACCTGATGGCGTGCAGCGGAATCGAGTACTGCAAGTTGTCGTTCGCCGAAACCCGGGTGCGCGCACAGTCTTTGGTGCCCGAGCTGGAAAGGCGACTGGAAGACATCAACTCCAGCCTCGATGTGCCGATCACCGTCAACATCAACGGCTGCCCCAACTCGTGCGCCCGGATCCAGATCGCCGACATCGGCTTCAAGGGGCAGATGGTCGACGACGGGGAAGGCGGCTCGGTCGAGGGATTCCAGGTGCACCTGGGTGGCGGCCTGGGCCTGGACAGTGGATTCGGGCGAAAACTGCGTCAGCACAAGGTCACCAGCGAGGAGCTGGGCGACTACATCGACCGGGTGACCCGCAACTTCCTCAAGCACCGCACCGAGGGTGAGCGCTTCGCGCAGTGGGCCGTCCGGGCCGAGGAGGACGACTTGCGATGAGTGAAGCGACCACATTGACCGAAGAGGAACTTCGCGACCTGGCGGCGCGCGGCGCGGCGGAGCTCGCCGGCGCCAACGCCACCGAACTGTTGCAGTGGACCGAAAAGCACTTCGGCGGTGTCAACGGACCCCGCGGCTGGGCGACGTGCAACTACGTGGTGGCCTCCAACATGCAGGACGCGGTGTTGGTGGACATGGCGGCCAAGGTGCGACCGGGTGTGCCGGTGCTGTTCCTGGACACGGGATATCACTTCGTGGAAACCATCGGCACCCGCGACGCGATCGAATCCGTCTACGACATCCGCGTCGTCAACGTCAACCCCGAGCACACGGTCGCCGAGCAGGACAAGCTGCTGGGCAAGGACCTGTTCGCCCGCGACCCCGGCGAGTGCTGCCGGTTGCGCAAGGTGGTTCCACTCGGCAAGGCGCTGCGCGGCTACTCGGCGTGGGTGACGGGCATTCGCCGGGTCGAGGCGCCGACCCGCGCCAACGCCCCGCTGATCAGCTTCGACGAGGCGTTCAAGCTGGTGAAGATCAACCCGCTGGCGGCCTGGTCGGATCAGGACATGCAGAACTACATCGACGAGCATGACGTGTTGGTCAATCCCCTTGTCTACGAAGGGTATCCGTCAATCGGTTGCGCTCCGTGCACCGCCAAGCCGGTCGAGGGCGCGGATCCGCGCAGTGGCCGGTGGCAGGGGTTGTCGAAGACCGAATGCGGTCTGCACGCGTCGTGACCTCTCTCGTGCTGACCGCGCACGGTAGCGCGGACCCTCGTTCGGCGGCCAACACCCGGGCCGTCGCACGCCAGGTGGCGCGGCTGCGGCCCGGCCTGGATGTGCGGGTCGCCTTCTGTGAGCACAACTCGCCGAGTCTGATCGACGTGCTCACCGAGTGCCCGGGCGAAGCCGTCGTCACTCCCCTGCTGCTGGCCGACGCTTACCATGCGCGCGTGGACATCCCGGCACAGATCGCCGACTGCTGCGTCGGTGACCGAGTCTGTCAGGCCCGCGTCTTGGGTGAGGATGATCGGCTGATTGCGGTGGCCCGCCGGCGGGTCATGGAGTCAGGGTTCTCCCGGCTCGACGACAACCTGGGCGTGCTCGTGGTGGCCATCGGGTCGTCGAACCCGGCGGCCAATGCCCGTACCGCCGAGGTCGCGCCCCGCCTGGCAGCCGGAACCCGTTGGGCCGCAGTCACAACCGCGTTCGCAACGCATCGAGAGCCCTCGCTGGCCGAATCGGTGCAACGGCTGCTCGACCAGGGCGTCGCCCGGGTGGTCATCGCCCCCTGGTTCCTGGCGCCGGGTCGCATACCGGACCGGGTGCAGCGCTTCGCAGACGAGGCCGGGGTCGGTATGGCCGCGCCGCTGGGGGCGCATCCGTTGGTGGCCGAGACGGTGCTGGACCGCTTCGATCAGGCCGCTGTGAAGCGCGCCGCCGCGTAATTTGCCTCAGCCGCGGCCCTGACTCACTGAGTCTGCACGTGTGGCGACAAAGTTCGAGTACACCCCGCCATGAGCGCAGGCTCGGTGAAGCACGCTCGCGTCTGCGCGGCCCCGACTCACTGAGTCTGCACGTGTGGCGACAAAGTTCGAGTACACCGCGCCCTGACCGCAGGCTCGATGAGGCACGGCCCCACCGGTGTGATACACGCGCGACCGGGTACCCGCGCACCCATGACGGCTATGCCTCCAGACCCCAATCCGGCTCAAGTACCGGGCCTCGAGCCCGGCGGCGGTGTCCCGCCCGGCTCCACACCACCTGACTCCGCACAGACGTCGGGCGTATCCGCTCAGCAGCCGCGCCCGAAGCGGATCCTCACGCCGATGGTGCTGACCGGAATCGTCGCGGTGATCCTGTTCGCGGTGCTGTTCGCCGGTGTCGCCGTGTGGATGCTGGCGGGCCTGCCTTAACCGGCTCCACCGCCGATCACGCGGTGGTGAGCGTCGATTCCACCTGCACCTCATCGGCGATCGGCGGCACCCGGGTGGCGCGCACGTACACCTCGTCGCCCTCCTTGAGCGCCAGCGCCTCGGCGTCACCGCGGGTGATCTGGGCGGTGAACGGCCCACCGGAGGCGGCGCTGGTCAATTCGACGCGGACCTCGAATCCGAGTGTCACCACCCGGTCGACGGTGGCGCGTACGACACCGATCGACTCCGCCGTGCCGTCGCCGCCGGCCACCGCCATTTCCGGATTGCGGCCCACCCGGATGTCGTGCGGGCGCACCAGTGCTCCGTTGAGCGCCGACACCGCGCCCAGGAAGGACATCACGAACGCGTTCTGGGGAGCGTCGTAGACCTCGGTCGGAGAACCGATCTGCTCGATGCGGCCCTTGTTGAGCACGGCGATCCGGTCGGCGACATCCAGCGCCTCGGCCTGGTCGTGGGTGACCAGCACGGTGGTGACGTGCACCTCGTCGTGCAGACGCCGCAACCAGGACCGCAGGTCCTCGCGCACCTTGGCGTCCAGGGCGCCGAACGGCTCGTCGAGCAGCAGCACCTCCGGGTCGACGGCCAGCGCCCGGGCCAGCGCCATGCGCTGACGCTGACCGCCGGACAGCTGGTTGGGATAGCGGTTCTGAAAACCGCTGAGCCCCACCACTTCCAGCAGATGGTCCACTTTCTCGTTGATCTCCGCCTTGGGACGTTTGCGGATCTTCAACCCGAAGGCGACGTTGTTGCGCACCGTCAGATGTTTGAACGCCGCGTAGTGCTGGAAGACGAACCCGATCCCCCGGCGTTGCGGGGGCACCCGGGTGACTTCGCGGCCGTTGATCGTGACGGTCCCGGAGTCGGGCTGGTCGAGGCCGGCGATGGTGCGCAACAGCGTCGACTTACCCGACCCACTGGGCCCCAGCAAGGCGGTCAGCGATCCGGTGGGGACCACGAAGTCCACGTGGTCCAGCGCGACGAAGTCGCCGTAGTGCTTGTAGGCGTCCCGCACAACGATGGCGTTCTTGCCCTGGTCGGTCCCGGTCATGCTTCGTGTCTCCTTGTCCGGCCTATTTGCTTGCTTTTGCCCGACGGGCATCGAGTACCACTTGAACGATCAGCACCAACACGGCCACCCCCATCAACAATGTCGACAGTGCGTACGCGCCGTACTCCGCGCCCCGGTTGTAGCGGTCGGACACCAGCAGGGTCAGCGTCTGCGACTCGCCCGGCAGGTTGGACGACACCATGATCACCGCGCCGTACTCACCGAGGGTGCGCGCGATGGTCAGCACGATGCCGTAGGTCAGGCCCCAGCGGATGGACGGCAGCGTGATCCGCCAAAACGTCTGCCACCAACCGGAACCCAGCGTGGCGGCGGCCTGCTCCTGATCGGTTCCCAGCTCGTGCAGCACCGGTTCGACCTCGCGCACCACGAACGGCAGCGTGACGAAGATGCTGGCGAGCACGATGCCGGGGAAGCCGAAGATGATCTTGAAGCCAAGGTCGCGCTCGACGAATCCGAGGGCGCCGGCGCTGCCCCACAGCACGATCAGCGCCACACCGACGATCACCGGCGACACCGCGAACGGCAGGTCGATCACCGCCTGCAGAACGCCCTTGCCACGAAAACGGTTGCGCGCGAGCACCAATGCGGTCGGGATCCCGAACACCACATTCAGCGGCACCACGATCGCCACCACCAACAGGGACAGGTTCAGCGCCGAGACGGCGGCCGGCGTGCTGACCCAGTCGTAGAACTGACCCAGACCGGGCTGAAAAGTGCGCCACAGGATCAGCACCACCGGAACCAGCAGCAGCACCGCGATATACGCCAGCGCCGAGTAGCGCAGCAGGTAACGGACCGTCCGGGACGAGTTCACGCGGACAACTCCTCACGCCGGGCCGCACGGGAGCCGATGAGGCGCAGCACGAGCAGCACGATGAACGAAAGCGAGAGCAGCACAATGGATATCGCAGCCGCACCGGTGCGGTCGTCGTTCTCGATCAACGTCCGGATCCACTGCGAGGAGACTTCGGTCTTGCCCGGTATCGCGCCGCCGATCAGCACCACCGACCCGAACTCGCCGATGGCGCGCGAAAACGCCAGTCCGGCACCGGACAACAGGGCGGGCAATAACGATGGCAGCACGACGGAGGTGAAGATCTTCGGTCCACTGGCACCCAGCGACGCCGCCGCTTCCTCCGATTCACGGTCGATCTCCAGGAGCACGGGCTGAACGGCGCGCACCACGAACGGCAGCGTCACGAACGCCAAAGCAACTCCCACACCCCACGAGGTGTGCTGCAGGTGCAGGCCGACCGGGCTGTGATTGCCGTAGAGGGCCAGCATCACCAGGCTGGCGACGATGGTCGGCAGCGCGAACGGCAGGTCGATCACCGCGTCGACGATGCGCTTGCCAAAGAAGTTGTCGCGCACCAACACCCAGGCGATCAGCAACCCGAACACCGTATTGAGCAGTGTGACGCCGGCGGAAATGGTCAGCGTCACGCGGAAGGACTCAAGTGCCGCGTGCGAGGTGACGGCCAGCCGGAAGGCGTCCCAACCGCCGCCGACGGCCTGCCAGACGATGGCGGCCAGCGGCAGCAGCACGATCACCGACAGCCAGACGGTCGCCACGCCGACCCGAAGGGACGTGCTGCCCGTGCGTCCACCGGTAGGCGGTTGGGCGTCGGCCTCGAGTTCCGGCCGGATCGCCTCGGGATTCGGGGTTGTCGTCACGGCGGTCATCCGGTGGCCTGCGTGTAGATCTTGGTGATGCTGCCCGAGTTCTTGTCGAACAGTTGCGGGTCGACGGTGCCCCACCCGCCCAGGTCGGCAATGGTCCACAGTTTCAGCGGCACCGGAAACTGGTCCCGGAACGTCGCCGCGACGGCGGGATCGACCGGCCGGAAACCGGCTTTCGCCCACAGCGTCTGTGCGGCCGCGGTGTACTGGAAGTTCTTGAAGGCTGTCGCGGCGGCGAGATGAGTGCTGGTGCTCAGCACGGCCATCGGGTTCTCGATCTTGAATGTCTGTGGCGGCGTGACGTGTTCGACCGGCTTACCGGCTCGCTCCGCGGCGATGGCCTCATTCTCGTAGCTGATCAGCACATCTCCACTGCCCTGGACGAAAACGTCCGTCGCCTCTCGCCCCGAGCCTGGACGCATTTTGACGTGTTCCCTCACCAATCGGTTGACAAACTCGATACCGGCCTGGCCGTTCCGGCCGCCTTCACTCTTGACGGCATACGGGGCCAATAAATTCCATTTGGCCGAGCCCGAACTCAGCGGGCTGGGAGTCACCACATCCACGCCCGGGCGAAGCAGGTCGTCCCAGTCGTGAATGTTCTTCGGGTTTCCTTTGCGCACCACCAACGTCACCACCGAGCCGAACGGGATGCCTCTGGTGGCTCCGGTGTCCCAGTCCTTGGCGACCTTGCCGCCCTTGACCAGACGGGTGATGTCGGGCTCGACCGAGAAATTCACCAGGTCGGCCGGCTTGCCTTCGGCGACGCCGCGCGACTGGTCTCCGGAGGCGCCGAAGGAGGTGATGACCTGCACACCCTTGCCTTCCTCGGAGGCATTGAACGCCGGAATCACCTTGCTCCAACCCGGTTCGGCGACCGAATAGGCGACCAGCGTGATGCTCGACTTCGCGTCAGCCAGTCCCCCGCCACCGACGACATCGCTGGGACCACCGCTGCACGCGGCAGCGACACCGGTAATCAGGACGAGGGCGGCACAATGCCGCCATCGAGACCTGAGATCGGAGAACCTCTGCGACATCGATTGCCTTTCGGTACGGGACATCTGGATTGGGGTCCCGTGCGCTGCGGAAAGGCGATTAGTCAGTAACGACGGAGATCACGAACTCCATACCAGACCGCACACGGGTTCAGGAGTCAGCGACAACAGCGTGCATCGACCGCGGCGCAACTCACCACGGCGAAAACAGCGCAGCCGAACGCCGAAACGCGGCGCTCCAGAACAGGGGCTGCGGCATGCATGTCGCGAAGCCTAACAGAGTTCACGCCGTCGGCAATTTGGCGGGCAAATCAGTGGGTGACGAGCCAGGTGACGATGACCAAGGCCACGAGCGCGACCAGAATAAGGGTGACGTGCGAACGGGGCATGGTGATTACCCGGAGGTCTCGTCGAAGTGGCGGGCGCGGCGCAGCAACTGGATTCCTTTTCCGAGCGCGGCGTCCAGCAACGTCGCCAACAGGTAGGCCAGCCCCAGGACCACCGGCATCACCGCCAGCGCCTGCAGCACGAACGGCAGGCCGGAGAGCCACAGCTCAACGCCGTCCCACCAATTGAGGAAGCCGTTCACCGTGCCCACCCTAGTCGTGGCCGGGACGGGTTTGCGCACACGTAACACCTCGGTTGCGGCGGTGGACGCAGAGCGGGTCGACGGTCGATGATGTCGGGATGGCCCTGCACCCCGATGCCGCTGATACAGCTAACGACGAGGTGGTCCCTTTGGCGGAGGAGTCCCCGACGGTCTCCGCGTCCACTGAACTTCAAACGGTCGACCCTTCGATGCCCGTCGAATTCGACTCGATTGCGCCATACGCGTCCACGTCGTCGTCGCGTAACCCGTTTCCGCCGATCGCCGATTACGCCTTTCTGTCGGACTGGGAGACGACCTGCCTGATCTCGCCGGCTGGCTCGGTGGAGTGGCTGTGTGTGCCGCGCCCGGACTCCCCCAGCGTGTTCGGCGCGATTCTGGACCGCAGCGCCGGCCATTTCCGGCTGGGCCCCTACGGCGTCTCGGTACCCTCGGCGAGGCGTTACCTGCCCGGCAGCCTGATCATGGAGACCACCTGGCAGACCCATACCGGCTGGCTGATCGTGCGCGACGCGCTGGTGATGGGGCCGTGGCATGACATCGAACGGCGTTCCCGGACGCATCGCCGCACCCCGATGGACTGGGACGCCGAGCACATCCTGTTACGCACCGTGCGCTGCGTCAGCGGCACCGTCGAACTGATGATGAGTTGCGAACCGGCCTTCGACTACCACCGCCTCGGCGCGGTCTGGGAGTACTCATCCAATGCGTACGGCGAGGCCATCGCCCGGGCCAGCAAGCAGCCTGACGCCCACCCGACGCTGCGGCTGACCACCAACCTGCGCATCGGGCTGGAGGGCCGCGAGGCGCGCGCCCGTACCCGGATGAAAGAGGGCGACGACGTGTTCGTCGCGCTGAGCTGGACCAAGCATCCGCCGCCGCAGACCTACCAAGAGGCCGCCGACAAGATGTGGCAGACCACCGAGTGCTGGCGGCAGTGGATCAATATCGGCAACTTCCCGGACCACCCGTGGCGCGCCTACCTGCAGCGCAGTGCCCTGACGCTGAAGGGCCTGACGTACTCGCCGACCGGCGCGCTGCTGGCCGCCAGCACCACCTCGCTGCCCGAGACGCCGCACGGCGAGCGCAACTGGGACTACCGCTACTCCTGGATACGCGACTCGACATTCGCACTGTGGGGTCTCTACACGCTGGGCCTGGACCGCGAGGCCGACGACTTCTTCGCCTTCATCGCCGACGTCTCCGGCGCCAACAGCAACGAACGTCACCCGCTGCAGGTGATGTACGGGGTCGGCGGGGAGCGCAGCCTGGTCGAAGAGGAACTCAACCATCTCTCCGGCTACGACCACGCGCGCCCGGTCCGGATCGGCAACGGCGCCTACGACCAGGTACAACACGACATCTGGGGTTCGGTGCTCGACTCGTTCTACCTGCACGCCAAATCGCGCGAACAGGTTCCCGAGACGCTGTGGCCGGTGCTGAAAAAGCAGGTCGAAGAGGCAATCAAGCACTGGCGGGAGCCCGACCGCGGGATCTGGGAGGTGCGTGGCGAGCCACAGCACTTCACCTCGTCGAAGGTGATGTGCTGGGTGGCGCTGGACCGTGGGGCCAAGCTGGCCGAGAAGCAGGGCGAACTCAGCTATGCCCAGCAGTGGCACGAGATCGCCGACGAGATCAAGGCCGACATCCTGGAGCACGGCGTGGACTCCCGGGGTGTGTTCACCCAGCGCTACGGCAACGACGCCCTCGACGCGTCGCTGCTCTTGGTCGTGCTGACCCGGTTCCTTCCGCCCGACGACCCGCGGGTGCGCGCCACGGTGCTGGCCATCGCCGACGAGCTCACCGAGGAAGGCCTGGTGCTGCGGTACCGGGTGCACGAGACCGACGACGGGCTGTCCGGCGAGGAAGGCACCTTCACCATCTGCTCGTTCTGGCTGGTGTCGGCGCTGGTCGAGATCGGTGAGGTGGCGCGCGCCAAGCGGCTGTGCGAGCGACTACTGGCCTATGCCAGTCCCCTGCACCTGTACGCCGAGGAGATCGAGCCGCGGACCGGACGGCACCTGGGCAACTTCCCGCAGGCGTTCACCCACCTGGCGTTGATCAACGCGGTGGTGCATGTGATCCGGGCGGAGGAGGAAGCCGACGGGTCGGGGACGTTCCAGCCCGCCAACGCGCCCGTCTGAGCCCGGCCCGGGCGTCCCGGCCTGCTTTCGGCCGGAGCGCTACTTCTTGCCCTTGTCCCCCGGCGATTCGGTGGACAAGGCTGCCACGAACGCTTCCTGCGGAACGTCAACCCGCCCAATGGTTTTCATCCGCTTTTTGCCTTCCTTCTGCTTTTCCAGCAGTTTGCGCTTACGGGTGATGTCACCGCCGTAGCACTTGGACAGCACGTCCTTGCGGATGGCCCGGATGTTCTCGCGCGCAATGATTTTCGACCCGATGGCAGCCTGCACCGGCACTTCGAACTGCTGGCGCGGGATCAGCTCCTTGAGCTTGGTGGTCATCTTGTTGCCGTAGGCGAACGCCGAGTCCTTGTGCACGATCGCACTGAACGCGTCGACCGCCTCGCCCTGCAGCAGGATGTCGACCTTGACCAGCTGCGCTTCCTGTTCGCCGGCCTCTTCGTAGTCCAGGCTGGCGTACCCGCGGGTGCGCGACTTCAGCGAGTCGAAGAAGTCAAAGATGATCTCGCCCAACGGCATTGTGTAACGCAGCTCAACCCGTTCGGGCGACAGATAATCCATGCCGCCCAACTCGCCGCGGCGCGACTGGCTCAATTCCATGATGGTGCCGATGAATTCACTGGGCGCGATGATGGTGGTCTTCACCACGGGTTCATAGACGGTGCGGATCTTGCCCTCCGGCCAGTCCGACGGATTCGTCACCACGATCTCGGTATTGTCTTCTTTGACCACGCGGTAGACGACGTTGGGTGAGGTCGAGATCAGGTCCAGGTCGAATTCGCGCTCCAGGCGTTCGCGGGTGATCTCCATGTGCAGCAGGCCCAGGAAGCCGCAGCGGAACCCGAAGCCCAGTGCCACTGAGGTTTCCGGCTCGTAGGTCAGTGCCGCGTCGTTGAGTTGCAGCTTGTCCAGGGCGTCGCGCAGGTTCGGGTAGTCGCTGCCGTCAACGGGATAGAGGCCGGAGTAGACCATCGGTTTGGGCTCGCGGTAGCCGGTCAGCGCTTCGGTGGCGCCGTGGCGGGCAGTCGTCACCGTGTCACCCACTTTGGACTGCCGGACGTCCTTGACGCCGGTGATCAGGTAGCCCACCTCGCCAACACCGAGTCCCTGGCTCGGCTTCGGCTCGGGTGAGACGATGCCGACTTCCAGCAGTTCGTGGGTGGCGCCGGTGGACATCATCGCGATGCGTTCGCGCGGGACGATCTTGCCGTCGACCACGCGGACGTAGGTGACCACGCCGCGATAGATGTCGTAGACGGAGTCGAAGATCATCGCGCGGGTGGGGGCCTCGGCGTCACCCTGCGGCGGCGGCACCTCGCGGACCACGTGGTCGAGCAGATCCGCGACGCCCTCGCCGGTCTTGCCGGACACACGCAGCACGTCGCCGGATTCGCAGCCGATGATGTGCGCGATCTCACCGGCGTAGCGATCCGGGTCGGCGGCCGGCAGGTCGATCTTGTTGAGTACGGGAATGATGTGCAGGTCGCGGTCCAGCGCCAGGTACAGGTTGGCCAGCGTCTGCGCTTCGATGCCCTGGGCGGCGTCGACCAGCAGGACCGCGCCCTCGCAGGCCTCCAGGGCGCGGGACACCTCGTAGGTGAAGTCGACGTGGCCGGGCGTGTCGATGAGATGCAGCACGTAATCCGTGCCGTCAACGTTCCAGGGCAGCCGCACGTTCTGCGCCTTGATGGTGATGCCGCGTTCGCGCTCGATGTCCATCCGGTCCAGGTACTGGGCGCGCATCGAGCGCTCGTCGACAACCCCGGTCAGCTGCAGCATCCGGTCGGCCAGCGTCGACTTGCCGTGGTCGATGTGAGCGATGATGCAGAAGTTCCGAATCTGCGCCGGCGGGGTGAAGGTCGTGTCGGCGAAACTGGCGATGGGAAATCTCCTGGTCGGGCGGTCAGCGAGTATGCCCAGCGTATCCGTGCGCGGCAGCCGGGACACAATCGCGCGGTTATGCTGCGAGCATGGCACCGGGTAAGAAGTCGTCCGGCAAGTCACAGTGGAAGACGTTTCAGCGGTTCGCGGAGAACTTGGTCAACGAGGCTCCGAAGGTCGTTCAGCGCCTGCAGAACACGCAGGAGACGCTGAAGACCATCCAGCAGGCGGTGAAGATCACCGCGAACATCATGGCGATGGGTCTGCCGGCGCCGCCGACCGAGATCACCGCCGGCCGGCCGGTGACCAAAACGAGCTTCCCGACTGCGCAGCGGGCCCGCAAAGTGAGTTACGCACCCGACCTTGACGGTCGGGCCGATCCGGGCGAGATCGTCTGGACCTGGGTGGTCTACGAGGACGACCCGACGCGCGGCAAGGACCGGCCGGTTCTGGTGGTGGGCCGGGACCGCACCGTGCTGCTCGGGCTCATGCTCTCCAGCCAGGAACGCCACACCGACGACCGGGACTGGGTCGCCATCGGTTCCGGTGACTGGGATTACGAGGGCAGGCCGAGCTGGGTGCGGCTGGACCGGGTTCTCGACGTGCCGGAGGAAGGCATTCGCCGCGAGGGCGCGATCCTGGAACGCGAAACCTTCGAAGTGGTCGCGGCACGGCTGCGCGCCGAGTACTCCTGGCGCTGAGGTTGCGCGAGCAGACGCGAAATCGCATCGGAGCGTTTGCTCCCGTGCGATTTCGCGTCTGCTCGCGGGTGGAACTTGCGGTGAAACTCAGCCCTGGGTGATGTAGGACTGCAGCTGCTGCTGCTCGGCCTCGAGCTCACCCATCCGCGTCTTCACGACGTCACCAATGCTGACGATGCCGATCAGCTTGCGGCCATCGAGCACCGGCACGTGACGCACCCGGTTCTCCGTCATGAGCACGCTGATGCTGTCCACGGTGTCGGACTTGGTGCAGGTGGCAACGGCGCTGGTCATGATCTTGGAGACGGGGCGCGACAGCACGCTGGGACCGTGTACGTGCAGTTGGCGCACGACGTCGCGCTCGGACACGATGCCGACCACGCCCTCGTCGCCCATCACCACCATGGCGCCGATGTTCTGTTCGGCAAGACCGGCAAGCAGTTCACGGACCGTCGCATCCGGGTTGATCGTCGTCACCGCCGCACCCTTGTTCCGCAAGACGTCCGCGATCCGCATCAATGCCTCCCGTCGATGGTGATCTGATTCACACAGGCTACGACTAACTCGCCCGGCGGAAAAGGACGCAATCGAACCCGTGTCTGGTCGATTGCGGTGAACACATCCGCTCGGCTTGTAAGGATGGGTCCATGATCGAGGTGACCCTGCTCGGAACCGGAAGCCCCATCCCCGATCCCAACCGCGCCGGACCCGCCACTTTGGTGCGCGCGGGCGGCCAGGTGTTCCTGGTGGATTGCGGCCGGGGGGTATTGCAACGTGCGGCGGCGGTCGGCGTGGGAGCCGCCGGGCTCTCGGCGCTGCTGCTCACCCACCTGCACAGCGACCACATCGCCGAGCTCGGCGACGTGCTGATCACCAGCTGGGTGACCAATTTCGCGCCGGATCCCCCGCCGCTGCAGATCATCGGGCCGCCGGGCACCGCCGACGTGGTCGAGGCGACGCTGAAGGCGTTCGGCCACGACATCGGTTACCGCATTGCCCACCACGCCGATCTGAACGCGCCACCGCCGATCGAGGTCCATGAGTACACCGAGGGGCCGGTCTGGGAGCGCGACGGCGTGACGATCCGGGTGGCCCCCACCGACCATCGTCCGGTGGCACCGACGATCGGATTCCGCATCGAGTTCGACGGGGCGGCGGTGGTGCTGGCAGGCGACACGGTGCCCTGCGCGACGCTGGACGAATTGAGTGCCGGCGCAGACGCCCTGGTGCACACCGTGATCCGCAAAGACATCCTGACCCATGTTCCGCAGCAACGGGTGAAGGACGTCTGCGACTACCACTCGTCGGTGCAGGAAGCCGCCGCGACCGCGGCACGCGCCGGGGTAAGCACTCTGATCCTGACCCACTACGTGCCCGCCATCGTGCCCGGGCAGGAAGAGCAGTGGCGGTCACTGGCCGCCACCGAGTTCGGCGGACGCATCGAGCTGGGCGACGACCTGCACCGCGTGGAAGTTTCGCCACGCTGATCGCGCCCGGGCGGGGTCCGCATCTGCCGAATTTGCAGACCCGCGCCACTAAATGTTTGTGCAGGTGGAAATAGATGTTTTCGGCCTGACATCGCGGTACTATCCGCTCCTGCCGATTCGTCGAAAGGTGCCGCATGTCGTGGTTCGCCGTGGGGCCGGAGGCAGTCGCGGCTGCCGCGAACAGCCTGGCCGGCGTCGGCTCGACCATCGATGAGGCCAATATCGCCGCGGCGATGCAAACGGCCGGGGTCCCCGCAGCCGCGGCCGACCAGGTTTCGGCGGCGATCGCGGCCTTCTGGGGATCGCACGCCCAGGGTTACCAGAACATCAGCTCCCAGATGTCGGCGTTCCACGAACAGTTCGTCCGGGCGCTGTCCGGTAGCGGCGCCGCCTACGCCAACGCTGAGGCGGCGGCCGCGTCGCCTCTGCAGGAGCTGCTCGGCGTGATCAATGCGCCTACCCAGCAGCTGCTCGGGCGGCCGCTGATCGGTGACGGCGCAGACGGCGCAACCGTCGGCGGCATCGGACAGGCCGGCGGGGCCGGCGGACTGCTCTACGGAAACGGCGGCCGCGGCGGCAGCAGCACCCTCGCGGGTGTCCCCGGCGGGAACGGCGGCGCGGCGGGCCTGATCGGCAACGGCGGCGCGGGCGGCATCAGTGCCGCGGGGGCCGCTGGCGGGAACGGCGGTAGCGCGTGGCTGCTCGGCTCCGGCGGAGCCGGTGGCGCCGGGGTGGCCGGCACAGCTTCCAGCGCCGCCGGGATCGGCGGCAACGGCGGCGCGGGTGGCCTGTTCTACGGCAATGGTGGTGCCGGAGGCGCCGGCGGGGCCGGTGGAGTCGGCGCCGCCGGGGCCGGGGGCATGGGCGGCGACGCACAGTTGTTCGGCAACGGCGGCCTCGGCGGGCTCGGTGGCAACGGCGGCGGCAACCAGGGTGGTCAGGGTGGCGACGGCGGCGCGGGCGGGGCGCTGTTCGGCGCCGGCGGTGTCGGCGGCGGTGGCGGGAACGGGGACTTCGGCGGCAACGGCGGTGCGGGCGGCGGAGCCGGATACGGCTTCGGCAACGGCGGACACGGCGGCACCGGCGGGACCGGGACCACCTTCGGTGGCAACGGCGGCGACGGTGGCCGCTCGGCATTGCTCTTCGGCTTTGCCGGCGCCGGCGGTGACGGCGGCACCGGTCTGGGGCCCACCCCCAACTCCGGCGGCAGCGGCGGGGTGGGCGGCCTGGTCGGCTTGTTCGGCATCGCCGGCGACGGCGGAACAGGCGGCGCGGGCGGCGGCTTCGGCGGCCAGGGTGGCAGCGGCGCCCTGCTCATCGGCAACGCCGGGAACGGCGGTGCCGGCGGCGTCGGCATCGTCGGCAACCCCAACGGCGGCCAGGGCGGTGCGGGTGGCGATGCGCAGTTCATCGGCAACGGCGGCAACGGTGGTCCGGGCGGGATAGGCATAGCTCCCGGTACCAATGGTGCAGGTGGGGCCGGTGGTGCACCAGGTACGTTCGGCAGCCCCGGTAAACACGGCTAAAACCCACACGAATACAAATTTGTGCAGCGGTAGGCTCTCGTGACGCGTAATAATAGTTAGCGAGGCGAAAAGGCGGCCCGTCGTCGCCCGCCGTCACCGAACTCGAGGTATGCCGGATGTCGTGGTTTGTCGCAGGGCCGGAGGCGATGGCAGCCGCGGCAGGCAACCTGGCCCGCATCGGCTCGACCATCGGCGAATCCAATGCGACCGCGGCCGAGCAGACCGCAGGAGTGCCCGCATCCGCCGCCGATCAGGTGTCGGCTGCCATCGCGACATTCTGGGATGCGCACGCCCGGGGATACGTTGACATCAGCAACCAGATGGCGGCCTTCCACGATCAGTTCGTCCAAGCGTTGACCGCTGGGGGCAACGCCTACGCCAACGCCGAAGCCGCCGCAGCCTCGTCGATGCAGGGCGTGCGGGACCTGCTGGGCCCGTCGGCCTGACCGGGCGCTACGCCAGTCGGGTGATCTCGACCTCCACGTCGAGGTCAGTCGCGCCCAGCCCCGAATAGATGCCCTTCAGCGGCGACACGTCGGCGTAATCGCGGCCGACCCCGACGCTGATGTACTGCTCGGTGATCTCGGTGTCATTGGTGGGGTCGTAATTCAGCCAGCCACCGACCCACGCCTGGATCCAGGCGTGGCTGCGGCCCGCTACGGTCTTGCCGATCGCGGCGTCCGGCTTCGGATGCAGGTAACCGGACACGTAGCGTCCGGGAATCCCCATGCTGCGCAACAGAATCAGCGTCAGGTGGGCGAAATCCTGGCACACTCCCTTGCCCTTTTCCAGCGCATCCAGCCCCGACGAGTGCACACCGGTGGTCCCGGGCAGGTAGTCCAGCTCGCTGCGCGCCCACCGCGCTGCGGCGACCACCGCCTCGGCCGGGTCGTGGTTCTTGGTGATCCGCTTGCCCACGGCGGCAACACGTTTGCTGTTCGGCGTGTAGTCGGTGGGCCGCAGCACCTCGTCGAAGCGGTCGATGATGGCCCCTGACTGCAGCTCCTCCCAGCTGGTCTTGGCCGCCGGCGGCTCCGGTCGCTCGGTCTCCACCACCGACGAGGACGTCACCGTCAGTTCGGTGTGCGGCGCATGCAGGTCGAAAGCCGTGACCGCCGTGCCCCAGTAGTCGATGTAGCGGTACGACCGGGTGGCCGGGATGGTTTCCACCCGGTTCAGCACGACGTTCTGGCGGGTGTTGGAGCGCGGCGTGAGCCGCGCTTCGTTGTAGGACGCTGTCACCGGCGACCGGTACGCATACCCGGTGGTGTGCACCACCCGCATCCGCCACATCAGGATTCTCCTTGAGTTTCCAGCGCGTCCGCCAAAACGTCACGCTGCCGGGCGTCCGTCCACGCCACCCAGGGCGCGGCGTGAAAGTACTGCAGCGCCAACGCATCTCCGACATCTCGACAGGTTCGCTGCAAGCCCGCCAGCCGGTTCTCCAGCGTTTCGAGCAGCACCCCGGGCTGGACGAACTCCAGTTCGCTGCGCGCCTGACCGAGCAGCCGCTGCGCTTCGGTGGTGGCGCCGATACGGCTCTGCGGATTGTGCAGCAGCTCTTCGAGATTGTGTTCGGCCAGCCGCAGCGAGTAGAAGACCGAGCGGGGAAAAAGCCGGTCCAGCAACATGAACTCGACCACCCGGCCGGCGTCCAGCGCACCGCGATAGGTGCGCAGATATGTGTCGTGGGCCCCGGCCGAGCGCAGCAGCGTCACCCACGCCGGCGACGAGGCGCTGTCCCCCACCCGGGACAGCAGCAGCCGCACCGTCATGTCCACCCGCTCGATCGCGCGGCCCAGCACCATGAAGCGGTAACCGTCGTCGCGCGACAGCGTGGAGTCGGCCAGCCCGGCGAACATCGCCGCGCGGCCTTCGATGAACGACAGAAACTCGTGCGGCCCAAGGCGTTTGGCGGCACGCTCGCGTTCGGGCAGCGCGTGGTAGGTGGTGTTGATGCATTCCCAGGTCTCGCTGGAGGTGACCTCGCGGGCCGACCGGGCGTTCTCCCGCGCCGCCGAGATCGCATCGACGATCGAGCACCCACCGTCGGTGTTGGGGCTAAACGCCACCAGATCCGTCAACGACCAGACGTCGAGCCGGTGGTCGGGAGGTTCGATGCCGAGCACCTTCAGCAGCAGCCGGGACGCCTGGTCGGGGTCGACGCTGGAGTCCTCGAGCAGTTGGTGCACGGCGACATCGAGAATGCGCGCAGTGTCGTCGGCCCGTTCGACATAGCGGCCGATCCAGTACAGCGCCTCAGCGTTACGGGCCAGCATCAGTCGATCACCTGCTGCTGTTGCTGCTGCTGCTGTTGTTCCCGCTTCGGCTCTCCGTCGAGGGTCTGGCGTGGCTGCTGCAGGGGCTGGGTCTGCGCCGGCCTGTTGACGTCCGGGTGCTGTTCGGGCACCGGCCTGGGTAGTGACCGCACCACCTGGGCGCGTCCCAGCTCGCGGGCGGCCACCGAGGTGCGCGGCGCCAGCACCCAGGTGTCCTTGGAGCCGCCGCCCTGGCTGGAATTCACCACGCGCGATCCCTCGACCAGTGCGGTGCGGGTCAGCCCGCCGGGCAGCACCCACACTTCGTTGCCGTCGTTGACGGCGAACGGCCGCAGGTCGACGTAGCGCGGCGCCAGGTTGCCCTCGATCCGGGTGGGCACGGTGGAGAGTTCCATCATGGGCTGGGCGATCCAGCTGCGCGGATCGTCGCGGATCTTCTTACTGATCGCGGCGAGTTCCTTCTCGGAGGCTTCCGGGCCGAACACGATGCCGTAGCCGCCGGACCCCTCTACCGGCTTGATCACCAGTTCCCGGACCCTGTCGAGCACTTCTTCGCGTTCGTCGTCCAGCCAGCAGCGGTAAGTGTCCACGTTTGCCAGCAGCGGTTTCTCGCCCAGGTAGTACTCGATGATGGTCGGCACGTAGGTGTAGACGAGTTTGTCGTCGCCGACGCCGTTGCCGATCGAGCTGGAGATGACAACGTTGCCGGCACGGGCGGCGTTGACCAGCCCGGCCACCCCCAGCACCGAGTCGGCCCGGAACTGCAGCGGGTCCAGGAAGGCGTCGTCGATGCGCCGGTAGATGACGTCCACCTGACGCTCCCCCTCAGTGGTGCGCATGTAGACCTGGTTGTCGCGGCAGAACAGGTCGCGGCCCTCGACGAGTTCCACGCCCATCTGGCGGGCCAGCAGCGAGTGCTCGAAATAGGCCGAGTTGTAGACGCCGGGGGTCAGCACCACCACGGTGGGGTCGGCCTCGTTGGTGGCCGCCGAGTTGCGCAGCGCCCGCAGCAGGTGCGAGGAGTAGTCGTCGACGGTGCGGACCCGGTGGGTGGCGAACAGGTTCGGGAAAACCCGCGCCATGGTGCGCCGGTTTTCCATGACGTACGACACACCCGACGGCGAGCGCAGGTTGTCCTCGAGGACGCGGAAATCACCCTTTTCGTCGCGGATCAGGTCGATCCCGGCGACGTGGATCCGCACCCCGTTGGGCGGGACGATCCCTACCGCCTCGCGGTGGAAATGCTCGCAGGAGGTGATCAGCCGGCGCGGGATCACCCCGTCACGCAGGATGTCCTGGTCGCCGTAGATGTCGTCGAGGTACATCTCGAGGGCTTTCACCCGCTGGGTGATGCCGCGTTCCAGGCGCGTCCACTCGGCGGCTGAGATCACCCGCGGCACCAGGTCCAGCGGAAACGGCCGCTCCTGGCCGGACAGGGAGAACGTGATGCCCTGATCGATGAACGCGCGGCCCAGCGCGTCGGCCCGGGCCTTGAGCTCGGAGGCGTCCGTGGGCGCCAGTTCGGCGTAGATGCCCTTGTAGGGGCCGCGCACGTTGCCCTGCGCGTCGAACATCTCGTCGAAGGCCAATGAATAGGCGTCTGAGGTGTTGTAGCCCTCGAAGATGCGCTCGGAACGGACGCGCGACCGCCGCTGGGTTGCCTCGATCTGGTTCGGAAAACTCACCTGTGTCATGCTGCCTCAATTCCCCCATCCCGGCAGACCGAGAGTTCCGCTTTTGGGCGAAAACGTAACCGACTGATAACCTGAGCAGTCGCTATCGGGTTGCAGGTACCCCGAGCAAAGCCAAAACGAAACGGGATAGGGAACTGACGCGTGGCCAACATCAAGTCGCAGCAGAAGCGCAACCGCACTAACGAGCGCGCGCGGCTGCGCAACAAGTCGGTGAAGTCTTCGCTCCGCACGGCCATCCGGGCGTTCCGCGAGGCCACCCACGCAGGCGAGAAGGAAAAGGCGGCAGAGCTGCTGGCGTCGACCAACCGCAAGCTGGACAAGGCGGCCAGCAAGGGCGTCATCCACAAGAACCAGGCCGCCAACAAGAAGTCGGCGCTGGCGCGCTCGCTCAACAAGCTCGGCTGAGTCTTCTCCCGCTAAATCCGGAGAGCCGTCAGTTCGCGGCCAGCTCCGCGACTTGCCGTACCGCGGATTCCAGCGCATAGTCGGCGTCCACGACTGCGCCCTTCACGTTCGCGTTCAGGGTGGCGACCACGCGCGACGCAACCGCCAGCCGATCGCGCGACCAGCGCCGGGCCTGCTTCTGCGCTTTCTGCACCCGCCACGGCGGCATCTTCAGTTGCCCGGCAAGCCGGTACGGGTCACCGCTGAGCGGCATCACCACGCCGATGGTGTGGATCGCCTCAGCGAGTGCGTCGGCCAGGACCACCAGCGGCTCGCCGCGCAGCATCGCCCACCGCAACGCCTCGGCGGCGCCGGCGACGTCACCGGCCACAGCCTTGTCGGCGATATCGAAGCCCTTCACCTCCGCCTTGCCGCTGTGGTAGCGCCGGACGGCGGCGGCATCGACGGACCCACCGGTGTCGGCGACCAGCTGCGAACAGGCCGAGGCGAGCTCCCGGATATCGGAGCCCACGGCATCCAGCAGCGCCGTCACGGTCTCGTCGTCGACCCTGACCTTCAGCGCGCGGAATTCGCCCCGGACGAAGTCGCTGCGCTCGCCGGCCTTGGTGATTCGAGCGCACGGGTGCACCTGGGCACCCAATGACCGCAGGTCCGCGGCCAGCGCCTTGGCCCGCCCGCCGCCGGAATGCACCACCACCAGCACGGTGCCCGCCGGCAGGTCCGCGGCGGCCGACGCCACCAATGCGGCCGCCTCCTTGCCCGCCTCGCCGGCGGCCTCGAGCACCACGATCCGTTCCTCGGCGAACAGGGAGGGGCTCAGCAGCTCGCTGAGCTCGTAGGTGCTGACGTCACCTGCCCGCATCCGGTTGACCGGGACGTCGGCGATGCCCGCGTCCGCGGCGGCGCCGGCCCGCTGCCGGGCCGACCGCAGAATCTGCGCGACAGCCCGCTCGATCAGCAGTTCCTCTTCCCCCAGCACCAGGTGCAACGACGATTCCCCGCTCATCCGTCGATGGTGTCACGGGGGTGCGACGGCGTCTGACACGGACCACGCCACCGCGCACCCGACCGTCACCCAGGCCAGTACCAGTCGACCGCGACGCGTGCGCGCCAGCACGATGACGACGACCGTCGCGCAGCCGACCACCAGCACACCGGAAGCTCCGGCAGGCACCGGAACGCTCGCGCCAGGGACGCCGGCGGCCCAGTGCGCGACGTGCAGCACCCACCACACTTCGGGGCCGGTGAACCGGATCAGCAGCTGCGCACCCGCCGGCCAGCAGACCGCCGCCACCGCGGCCGCGGTTCCCAGCACCGTGATCGGTGCGATCGCCGGCGCTGCAGCCAGATTGGCCAGCACGGCCACCGCGCTGAAGCGGCCCGAGATGGCGGCGACGAGCGGCGCCGTCACCACCTGGGCCGCCCCGGCGACCGCGACCGCATCGGCCAGCGGTTTCGGCCAGCCCCGACCGACCAGCCGGCGCGACCAGCCGGGGGCCACGACCACGAGTGCCCCGGTGGCGATGACCGACAGCGCGAACCCGACATCGACGGCCAGGTGGGGAGCCGCCACCAGTAACACCAGCACGGTGGCCGACAGCGCCGGAATCGCCTGGCGCCGGCGCGAAGAGACCATCGCGACCAACGCGATGGCGGCCATCACAGCGGCCCGCAACACGCTGGCCGTCGGTTGAACCACGAACACGAAGGCGACCAGGGCCACGGCGGCCAGCAGCACGGCGGGCCGCGGTCCGACCAGCCGCGCGGACAGCAGCATCGCGGCACACACGATCGTGACGTTGGCCCCCGATACGGCCGTCAGGTGACTCATCCCGGCCGCGCGGAACTCATCGCTGGTGCCCGTGGCCACCAGCGACGTGTCGCCGAGCACCAGCGCAGGCAACATCGCGGCCTGATCGGCCGGCAGCGCGCGGCGTACCGCGACCGCGAACCGCCCGCGGACCGTGTGCGCGGCCCGGTATACCGGCGGCGCGCGGCCCTGCTCCGGCCGGCCCACCGCGGTCAGTACCGCGACCGTCAGATCGCGGCGCGCCGGCCGGGTGATGCGGGCAATCACCCGCACCGGCCGGCCCACCGTCAACTCGTCCGCATCGAGATCCGCAGCGTTTGCGAAAACCGTCACCCGGCCAGTTACTTCGTCATCGCCATACCGCTGCAGGGTGGCCCGGAACATCATCCGGCCACGCCCCAGCGGACGTGGGGTCTCGCTGGGTACGACGGTCACCGGCGCGACGGTGCCGAATGCCGAGGTGATCGGGTGGTGCGCGACCGCCCCGGCGCGCAGGGCGATCGCCATCCCGTACCCCGCGCCCACCACCCCGACCGCCATCAGCCCGGCGCACAGCGCGGCAGTCCCCGTTGCGGGTCCGGAGCGCACCCGCAGCCACAGCACGGCCGCGGCGGCGGCCACCACGGCGCAGCAGCAGGCCAGCGTGCCGCCGACGGGCCACGCCGTTCCGGCCGCCGTCACGACCCAGGCGGTCAGCGCGGCCGGTACCAGACGCACGTCCGCCGGCGGGGCCGCAGCGGCCGGGCACTGGCCTGCCGGACTCACACACGGACCAGCGCGCGCAGCTTGTCCAGCCGCGCCGGTCCGATTCCGTCGACCTCGGCAAGCTGATCGACCGTGGTGAACCTGCCGTGCGCCTGGCGCCAGGCCACGATCGCCGCGGCCGTGACGGGACCCACCCCGGGAAGCCCGTCCAGTTCTTCGACGGTCGCGGTGTTCAGATCCACCGCCGCCTGGGCACCCGACTTCGGCTTGCCAGACGTACTGGGCCCGCCCGGAGGCGATTGCGCGGCGGGGCTACCGGGGCCGACGGAACTGCCCAGCACCGGCGGCTTGCCCGGCGTCGGCGCCAGCCCGACCACGATCTGCTCACCGTCACCCAGCGGCCGGGCCATATTGAGCCCGATGGTGTCGGCACCGTCGACCGGTCCTCCGGCGGCCTGCAGCGCGTCAGCGATCCGCGCACCCGGAGCCAGGGTGACCAGCCCCGGCTTGTGCACCAGGCCGACGACGCTGACCACCACGGGCCGATCCGGCCCCGTGCTGGCCGAGGGCTTGGTTGACGAAACCCGTTCTACCGGTGGGAGTTTGGCCGATGTCACCGGGGCCGGGCGGTCGCGGGCCAGGGTGAAGACGGTGATCAGCACCGCGAGTGCAGCGACGACCGCCAGCGCGATGGCGCCGGCACGGCCGGGATCTGCGCGCAGCCGAGTCATCCAGCTACGCCGGGTGGCCGTGTCGGGAAGCCACCGCGGCAGCAACGAGTTCGGGTCGTCTTCGGCGCAATCGCGTTCGGAGTCCTCCGATTGCGGGTCGGGATCGCCGGCCAGCCGGCGCTGCAGGCGCTCGGCGGGTAGTTCGGTTCGCATGGCAGGACGGTATGCGCGGCCACCGCCACAACGGCCCCGCGTCACCGGGCGGACCGTGCCGTCTGTGGATCAAGCCCGATCTGTGGATGAGCCGGTGGCGGCGGCGCCGGCGGCGCTGAGGTGTGCCTGCACGACCCGGTTGGCGAATGCCGTCGCGCAGCGCCTAACGTGCAGTGCAGGACCGCCGTAAGCCCCTGCGTCGGCGGTGACCCCGGATACAGGAGGCTGCCGATGAAGCTGGCGCTCACGCCCGACGAAGCCGCGTTCCGCGACGAACTGCGAACCTTCTTCACCACCGAGATTCCCGCCGATATCCGGGACAAGGTCCGCGAAGGTGGACACCTGACCCGCGACGAGATCGTCGCCACTCACAAGCGGCTGCATGAGCACGGGATCGCGGTGCCGAGCTGGCCCGTCGAATGGGGCGGAAAAGACTGGACGCCCACCCAGTTTCAGATCTGGACCGACGAGATGCAGTTGGCCAGCGTCCCGGAGCCGTTGAACTTCAACACCAAGATGGTGGGCCCGGTGATCGCCGAGTTCGGGTCACAAGAGGTCAAGGAGCGGTTCCTGCCGCCGACGGCCAACCTGGATATCTGGTGGTGCCAGGGCTTCTCCGAGCCCGAAGCCGGATCGGATCTGGCCTCGTTGCGCACCACCGCGGTCCGCGACGGCGACAGCTACGTCGTCAACGGGCAGAAGACCTGGACGACGCTCGGCCAGTACGCGGACTGGATCTTCTGCCTGGTTCGCACCGACCCGCAGGCGCCCAAACGCCAGGCCGGCATCTCATTCCTGCTGATGTCGATGGACACCCCGGGCATCACGCTACGGCCGATCAAATTGATCGACGGCAGCGTCGAGGTCAACGAGGTGTTCTTCTCGGACGCCCGCGTCCCGGCCAATCAGCTTGTGGAGAAGAGAATCAGGGCTGGAGCTACGCGAAGTTCCTGCTCGGCAACGAACGCACGGGTATCGCCCAGGTGGGCCGCACCAAGGTGCGCCTGGCCGAAGTGAAGCGGCGTGCCGCCGAGAACGGGCTGCTCGAGGATCCGCTGTTCGCGGCACGACTGGCCGAGGCCGAGAACGAGGTACTGGCTCTGGAACTCACCCAGGCCCGGGTGGTGTCGAGTTCCTCGGGCGGCAAACCCAACCCGGCGTCGTCGGTGCTGAAGCTGCGCGGCAGCCAACTGCAGCAGATCGCCACCGAGTTGCTGGTCGAGGTGGCCGGACCGGACGCGCTGCCGGTGGGCGTCGACGGCATCGCGTCCCCGGAGTGGGCACAGTCCAGTGCCCCGACGTACCTGAACTACCGCAAGACGTCGATCTACGGCGGTAGCAACGAAGTTCAGCGCAACATCATCTCCTCGACCATTCTCGGATTGTGAGGCTGTCATGGACTTTCAGTTGAGCGAAGAGCAGACCCTGCTGCGCGACACCACCCGGGAACTGCTGTCGCGCAGCTACGACGCCGAGAGTCGCAACAAGGCGATCGACACCGATCTGGGCTGGAGCCGCGAGGTGTGGAACCAGCTGGCGGAGATCGGCATCCTGGGCCTCGGATTCGATCCCGAGGAGGCCGGGCAACTGGAGATCATGGCGGTGCTCGTCGAGGTGGGACGCCGGCTGGCACCCGAACCGATCGTGCACGGCGCGCTGGCGCCCGGTTCGCTGATCGCCGAACTCGGCAACGACGCGCAGAAGGAACTGCTGGACGAGGTCGCCGCGGGCCGGCGGCTGCTGGCCTTCGCCCACCTCGAACCGGGCCAGCGCACCGGATCGGGCCAACCGGCCACTCGCGCTGTGCAACAGGGTGATTCGTGGACGATCAGCGGACGCAAGAACCCGGTGCTGGCCGGCGACTGCGCCGAGACGCTGGTGGTCACCGCGGCGCTGCCGGACGGCGGCACCGGGCTGTTCCTGGTGGACGCCGAGGCGGTTACGCGTGCGCCATACCGCACCTTCGACGGTCAGCGCGGCGCCCAAATCGACCTGGACGAGGCGGCCGCCGAGCCGCTGGGTGACGGGTCCGACGCGTCTGCGGCCGTCGCCAACGCCGTCATCCGGATCCAGTCAGCGCTGTGCGCCGAGGCGCTGGGCGCCATGGAGGAGGCGCTTCGCCTGACCACCGATTACCTCAAGACGCGCAAGCAGTTCGGGGTCACCCTGAACAAGTTCCAGACGCTCACCCAACGGGCCGCCGACATGTACGTGTCGCTGGAGCTGGCGCGCAGCATGAACCTGTACGCCGCGATGTCGATCGCCGACGGTAACTACGACCCGGTGATCGCCGCGCGGGCCAAGCTGCAGATCGGCCGCTCGGGCCGGCACATCGGGCAGGAAGCAATCCAGCTGCACGGCGGCATCGGCATGACCGCCGAATACCCGGTAGGCCACTACACGGCCCGGCTCACCGCGATCGACCACACGCTGGGGTCCACCGCGGACCAGCTGCGGGTGCTCATCGACCACATCGGCGACTACGACCTGGCCAAGATCTGACGCGATGACCGAACTGTCCGCGCGGGTCGTCGAGTTCCTGTCGGCGGGCACCCGCACCGGCATGCTCGGATTCGTCGCCTCGGACGGCCGGCCCCTGGTGGCGCCGGTCTGGTTCGTCGTCGACGGCGACGAGCTGGTGTTCACCACCCATCGTGAGACACCCAAAGGCCGCGCCCTGCACCGGGATCCGCGGACCGTCATCTGCGTCGACGATCCGCACCCGCCCTACTCGTTCGTGCAGGTTCAGGGCGTGGCGACGGTGAGCGATGACCCACAGGAGTTGCTGGCCGTCGCCACCCGCACCGGCGCCCGGTACATGGGCGCCGAGCGGGCGGAGGAATACGGCCGCCGCAACGCGGTTCCCGGCGAACTGGTGGTGCGGGTGCGTCCCACCAAGGTCGTGGCGGGTTTCGACATCAGCAACTAACCGTCGGCGGGCTCGGCAGCCTCCGCCTGCTCGGAGGCCGGCTCCGGGGCATCGGCGGCTTCCGCCTGCTCGGAGGCCGGCTCCGGGGCATCGGCGGCTTCCACCTGTGCGGGGGCCGGCGCCGGGTCTGACCCGGCCATGATCTCCGGTAGCTGCTCGGCCAGGTACTCGGCGAGCGACCTGATCGTCGGGTAGTCGAAGACCGCGGTAGCGCTGATCGTCAGCTTGCCGCCGAACTGCCCGAGCAACCGGTTGCGGAGCTCGACCGCCATCAGCGAGTCGGTGCCCAGGTCCAGGAACCGGCTGGTGGCCGCGGGTGGCTGGGCCAGCCGAAGGAAGCTCTGCACCTCCTGCTGCAGGTACTCGGTCAGGAAGTCGGCCCGCTGCGATTCCGGTATCTCCTGCAACTGGCGCAGCAGCTCGCTGTCGCCCTGGGTGGCCGCGACTGCACTGGGCAGCACGTAGTCGAGTATCGGCGGACGGGACCCGCCGAGCACCTTTGCCGTGCGCTGCCAGTTGGCCTTGATCACGGTCGCCTGCCCGGTCCCCTCGGCGAAGAGCTCGCCGAGGGCACTCAGCGCGGCCGTGGGGTCCAGCGGAATCAGGCCCTGCGCGCCGAGATTGACGCGCGCGGCGTGCGATGCGGCCATGCCGCCCTTCGCCCACGGCCCCCAGTTGACGCTGGTCGCGGTCAGGCCCTGCGCATTGCGGTCGGCGGCAAGGCCGTCCAGCAGCGCGTTGGACGCCGCATAGTTGGCCTGCCCCGGAGAACCGAGAACGCTGGAGATCGACGAGTACATGATGAAGAAGTCCAGGTCGTCGTTCATGGTCAACCGGTGCAGGTGCCACGCGGCAAAAGCCTTGGGCGCCAACGTAGTCCGGATTCGCTCATGACTCTGCTGAGGCAGCAGGGCGTCATCGAGCAGACCCGCCAGATGTGCCACGCCGGCCAGCGGCGGCAATTCGGCGCGGATCCGCTCCAGCAGTTCCGCGACCTGTGACTCGTCACCGACGTCGGCACCGAAGATGTGGATCCGGCACCGGTAGCGCTCGGTGATGGCGTCGATCGCCTGCTGCGCCTCCGTGTCGGGCAGATGCCGGCTGGTCAGCACGATGTCGCCGGCTCCCAGCTGAGCGAGATAGGAGGCGGTGTGCAGACCCAGCGCACCCAGACCGCCGGTGACCAGGTAGGTCCGATCACCGCGTGGGGCAAGCGGACTGGGCATCTGCAGCACGATCTTGCCGATGTGCCGCGCCTGCTGCATGCGACGGAACGCCGTCTTGGCTTCGGTCAGCGGATAGATCTCGGCGTGCAGCGGTTCCCACTCCCCGCTGCCCAGCCCGTCGGACACCTCGCACAGCAGCCGGTGGATGTGCTCCGGGTCCGCCATGATGGTCCCGTCCAGCGCCACGATCTCGTAGTCGATGTCAGGTCGCACCGCCGCCATCTGCTCGGGTGTCCAGATGTCGCGCTTGGCGATCTCGGCGAACCGGCCGTTCTGGGCCGTTGCCCGCACGGTCGCCTCGAGGAACCCCTCATTGGTCAGGCTGTTGAGCACGACGTCAACGCCGGCGCCGTCCGTGTCGGCCAGAATCTGGTCCGCGAATTCCGTTGTCCGCGAGTCGTACACGTGCTCGACACCAAGCTCGCGCAGCATCGCGCGCTTATAGGTGCTGGCGGTGGCGAACACCGTCGCACCGCACTGGCGCGCCATCTGCACCGCGGCCAGGCCGACGCCGCCGCTGGCGGCGTGCACCAGCACCCGGTCCCCGGGGCGCAGCTTGGCCCAGTCGAAGGCCAGGCGGGCTGTCAGCGCCGCCGCCGGTATGCTCGCCGCGGCGATCGCACCCAGGCCCTTGGGCACCGGGGCCACCAGCTGCGCCGGCACGTTGACCCGGCTGGCGAACGCGCCCTGCATGAAGCCGAAGACGCGCTGGCCGACCTCGACTCCGGTGACGCCCTCACCCAATTCGGTGACGATGCCGGAGAAGTCGCCGCCGATCGGCCCCGGATCGCCGGGATAGAGACCCAGCACGTTGAGCACGTCCCGGAAGTTCAGACCGGCCGCCTCCACCCGGACCTGCACCTGGCCGGCAGCCGGAGTGGTGACCTCCACCTCGGCCAGGCGGAGGTTGTCGATGGCACCGCGTTCGGTCGGCGCCAGGACGTAGTCGGTCCCGCGTGGCACCGAGAGATGCCCGCCGCGCGCCCACGGCAGCAACCGCGATACCAGGAATTTCCCTTGCCGCAGAGCGAGTTCGGGTTCGCTGGCGGGTGCGGCCAGCAGTCTGGCGAGCCACCGTACGGCGTCCTCGGACCCGTCGTGGTCAACCAGCCGGCAGCGCAACTGCGGCTGCTCGGCGATGACGGTGCGCCCCAGCCCCCACAACGCCGCCTGCACCGGGTCGACCGGCTCGCCGGGTTCGGTTGCCACCGCCCGCTCGGTGACGACCCACAGTCCGCCAGGCAGTTTCAGGTCCTGCTGGCCCAGCGCCGTGCGCACCAGAGTCAGCAGCCGGTCGAGTTCACCTTCCAGCCGTCCGGCGAACTCCGCACTGGACTCCTCGGCACGCGGTCGCCGGCCACTGCGCCAGACGATGCCGGAGACCGGCGCACCACGCTCCTGGGCCTGCGCGAACAGCTGCAGCCAGTGCTCCGCGTCGACAGTGCCGTCGGCGCGCACGCTGTCCGGTATGACGGCCGCAAGCTCGTCGAATCCGGCGATCAACCAGGTGTCGGCATTCTCGGCCGCTCCGCCCTCGGCATCCGACGCCGGCGGCGGCACCTCGTTCCAGCCGAGGGTGTAGAGCAGACGGGTGGCGTCGCCGCCGAGCCCGCGCAGCAACGCCTCGCGCGGTGCACGCTTCACGGTGAATTCGCGAATGCCGCCCAGCAGGCGCCCATCCCGGTCCACGAAATCGAGGTCGAAGACCTGCGTCTCGCTGTCCAGACCGCCTGCCTGCCAGCGTGCGCGGCAGTAGAACCGCCGTGGCATCCGCTCGCTCAGCATCACCCGGCCGTACCGCAGCGGCAGGAACAGGTCCGCGACGCCGTGCTCGGCGGCCAGCAGCGCCGGGAACGCGGGGAAGGCGACCCCGGTGCACAGGTCCAGCAGCACCGGGTGAATCGGCTCGCTGCCGAGTTGCTCGGCCAGTTCCTCGCCGATGGCGACATCGCCGATGGCCTCGCCGTCGCCGACCCACAGCGCCTTGAGAGATGTGGACCACGTTGGGCCCCAAGCCAACTCCATGTCGGCGAAGGTGTCGAACAATTGCTGGGTCTGGGTGCGGCTCAACCGCTCGGTCGCCGCCTCGATGGAATCCGCCGCCTCGGTTGCCGGCTCGTCCTCGACACCGCTCAGGACGGTGCCGTCGGCGTTCAGCGCCCACTCCGACTCGCGGACGCCATAGGGGCGACTGTGTACCCGGAACGTCCAGCCGCCGCCGTCCTCGAGCGGGTGCAGGGTCAGCTGAACCTCACGAGAGCTCTTGTCGGGCAGGATGATCGGCTCATAGAAGAAGACGTCCCGCACGTGCGCCGGAGTGCCGACGGCGGCCAGGGCCATCGCCGCGTAGGTCGCGCCGGGCACCACCACCGTGCCGTAGATGACGTGATCGGACAGCCAGGGTTGCGTCTTGACCGAGAGCCGACTGGTGTAGACGGCGTCGCCGGACGCGAGATCCTTTGCACTGCCCAGAATTCCCGACACCACCGCGCCGTCGCCAGGGGTGACGCCGGAACTCTTGGGCCAGAAGTGGCGGCGCTGGAAGGGATAGGTGGGCAACTCGAGCCGGTGCCCCGGCCGCCGGTAACGGGCGGCGAAGTCCGGCCGATGCCCGGCGACGTACGCAGACGCCAGGGCTTCGGAGATCTGCCGGCGGGCATCGGCGCCCTTGCGCAGCGAGACGATGGCGCGCGGCGGCGCCGCATGTTCCGGCCAGACCTGCACCGCGGCCGCGGTGAGAACCGGTTGCGGGCCGATCTCCATCAGCACCGTGCATCCCAGTGCCGCCACCGTGCGCACGCTGTCGGCGAACTGTACGGGCTGACGCGAGTGGCGGCGCCAATACTGGCCGTTGAGCGGGGTTTCCGCGGTGAGGACCGTGCCGGTGCGGTTGCAGACCAGCGGCAGCGTCGGCACAGTGAACTCCAGCCCCGCCGCGTACGCCTCGAACTCGTCGAGCACCGGGTCCAGCAACGCCGAATGGAAGGCGTGGCTGGTGTCCAGCCAGGTGCACCGAATGCCTTCTTCGTTGAACGTGGCGACGAGCTGTTCGAGATCCGCACCGGGACCTGACAACACGGTGTTGGGGCCGTTGTACGCGGCGACCGACACCTGCGCGGACCCGCTGGCGACCTCCTCCACGTGGCGCGCGTCGGCGAAGATCGCCACCATCCGCCCGCCCTCGGGCAGGCTGCCGAACAGCCGGCCCCGTTCGGCCATCAGCCGCGCCCCGTCCTCGAGGCTGAACACTCCGGCCACACACGCCGCCGCATACTGGCCCACGCTGTGCCCGAGGACCACGTCGGGCTCGATGCCCCAGGACTGCCACAGCCGAGCCAGGCCCATCTCGATCGCGAACAGGGCCGGCTGGGCAAAGGAGGTGTGCCGCAACGTTTCCGCAATTTCGCGATCGCTGGCGAACAACACCTCCAGCAAGGGGCGCGGCAGCATGCCGTCGATCGCGTCCGCGCAGCGTTGCACAGTTTCGGCGAACAACGGCTCGGTGTCGAAAAGCTCGCGGGCCATGCCCGGGTACTGGCTGCCCTGGCCGGTGAACAACCACGCGGTGGTCGGCGGGTCGCCGCACACGCCACGCAATACGCCGGGGCGCAGCCTATTTGCGGCAAGGTCTTCCAACAGGTCGCGCGTCCCCGGTACCGGCGCTGTACCGGAATCCAGCACCAGCGCACCCCGGTGTTCGAAATGCGAACGGCCGACACCGGCGGTGTAGCAGACGTCGCTGATGTCGACGTCCGGGTGAGCGTCCAGCCAGGAGGCGTATCGCTGCGCCATTGAGACCAGAGCCTGCTCGGAGCGCGCGGACAACGGCAGCACATGCACCGGGCCGTCCGCGACCTCGGCGGACGCGTCCGCCGGCGCCGGCGGGGCCTCCTCGATGAGGACGTGCGCGTTGGTGCCCGTGAACCCGAAGGAGCTGACACCGGCGCGGCGCGGCCGGCCGTTGCCGTGCCACGGGGTCGGCTGATCGACGACGCGGACCGGGAGCGAACTCCACGGGATATGCGGCGAGGGGTTCTCGAAATGCAGGTTGCGAGGCAGCACTTCGTGCTGCAGGGACAGCACGATCTTGATCAGACCCGCGACCCCGGCGGCCGACTCCAGGTGGCCGATGTTGGTTTTCACCGAACCCATCAGCAGCGGGTGGTTCGGGTCGCGCCCCGCGCCGTAGGCCGCCGCGGCGGCCTGCACTTCGATCGGGTCACCGAGCGACGTGCCGGTGCCGTGCGCCTCGAGGTAATCGACGTCGGTGCCGGCCACCTGGGCCCGCGCCAGAGTCGCGGCGATAAGCCGTTGCTGCGCACCACCGTTGGGCACCGTCAGGCCACTGGACGCGCCGTCCTGGTTGACCGCGCTGCCCCGGATCACCGCCTGGACCCGATCGCCGTCACGCACCGCGTCGCTGAGCCGCTTGAGCACCAGGATGCCGCAGCCTTCACTGCGCACGTAGCCGTCGGCGGCGGCGTCGAACGTCTTGCACCGGCCGTCCGGGGACAGCATCCGGGCGCGGGAGGCCGCGATGAGGGACGCCGGGCTCAGCAACACGTTGACCCCGCCGGCCAGCACCAGATCGCAGTCCCCGGAGCGCAGCGCCCCGCAGGCCTCGTGCACAGCCACCAGCGACGAGCTGCAGGCGGTATCCACCGCCACGGCCGGCCCCTCCAGCCCGAGCGCGAAGGCAACCCGGCCGGCGATGGCGTTGAGCGCGTTGCCGGTGATGAAGTGGGCTTCGATGCTGTCGACGGACTCGGCCGTCAACAGGTGTGAATACTCGTTGGCCGCCACCCCGACGAAGATGCCGCTTCGGCTGCCGCGCAACGACGCCGGCGAATAGCCGGCACGTTCCAGGCCCTCCCAGGCGATTTCGAGCATCAACCGCTGCTGCGGGTCCATCCACACGGCTTCGCGCGGCGAGATGCCGAAGAATTCGGGATCGAATCCGTCGATCCCCTCGAGGTAGCCCCCGCAGCGGCTGTAGATCTTGCCCGGCGTCTCTGGATCCGGGTCGTAGTACTCGTCGACGTCGAAGCGGTCATCCGGAATCTCGCGGATCGCATCGACCCCGTTGGCCAGCAGCTCCCAGTACGCCTCCGGATCGTTGGCGCCCGGGAAGCGGCAGGCCACCGCGACGATCGCGATCGGCTCGTCCACGGCGCTGGCGGTCGCCGAAGTCGCCACGGGTGTAACGGTTTTCGCCGTCGCCGGAGCATTCAGCCGCAGCACGTCGGTAAGCAGATAATCCGCCACGTCGACCAGACGTGGGTAGTCCATCGCCAGCGTCGCCGGCAGCGATTTGCCCACGCCGTGCTCGACCCGGCGCCGCAATTCGACGGCCATCAGGGAATCCATGCCGAGGTCGAAGAACCCGGCCTCGTCCCGAATCTCCGCGGCATCGACCCGCGTGACCTCCGCGACGACGTCGCGCAGGTAGTCCACGACCAGCTTCTTGCGCTGTTGCACCGGGGCCACCGTGAGCTGCTCGACCAGCCGCGTGGTCCCGGAGGCCGTCACCTCCGGCTCGGTCTCGGGCAACTCCCGCGCGAGCTCGGCCAGGAATGGCCGCTTGCCGGTCTGCTGGTAGATCGGCAGGAAGCGCGCCCAGTCGATACGGGCGACCACTCCCTGGGCCGAGTGCGTGACGATGAGCTCGGCCATGCCGGCCAGTGCGTCGCCCGGCGCCAGGGTGACCACGCCGCGCTTCTTCAGCTGGGCGCGGGCCTCCTCGTCGGCCATGCCTGCCGACCAGGGACCGAAGTTGGCGCTGAGATAGTTCTGCGCGTGGTTCCGCCAGGCCAAGCCGTCGAGGAACGCGTTGGCCGCACTGTAGGCCGTCTGGCCGAAGCTGCCCCACACCGAGGCGATCGAGGAGGTGCTGAGGAAGAAGTCCAGCCGCATGTCCGCGGTAGCTTCACTTAAATTCCATGCGCCCCAGACTTTTCCGGCGAACACACGATCAACCTCGGCGTCGTCCAGGCTACGCAGTGGGGTGGTCCCGATCTCGCCCGCGGCGTGCACGATACCGGCCAGCGGCGGCATCTCGGCGTGCACCATGGCGATCAGACGATCGACGTCGTGCGGGTTGGCGACGTCGGCCGCCGCGATCCGGAATTCGCAACCGGTCTGCTGTTGTAGCGCGTCGATGCGCTGCCGGGTGTCGTCCTTCGGCGCCCGCCGGCCGGTCAGGACCAGGTGCCGGGCGCCGTGTGCGGCCAGATAGCCGGCGATTTCCAGGCCGACTGCGCCCAGCCCACCCGTCACCACGTAGGTCGCATCGGCGCGAAGCGCCAGCGGTGTTGCGGGCGGTGCGCCGGCACGCCGCGCCAGGCGCGGGACGTATACCGCTTGATCGCGCAGCGCCACCTGGTCTTCGGTCCCGCCCGCGGCGGCGTCGACCAGCCGCGACCATTCGTCCGCGCTGCCCGAGGACAGATCCGCCAGCCCGCCCCACACCTGCGGGTGTTCCAGCGATGCGGCCCGGCCGAAACCCCACAGGCTGGTCTGCACCGGCGACACCGCGTCGGTGTCGGTAACCCGTTGCGCGCCGGAGGTCACCAGCCAGATCGGGTGGCGGACTTCGGCGGCCGCCGCGGCGCGGAAGAGACGCCGCGCTCCGCCCAGTACCCGGTGCTGCATCCGCAGCAACGACCGCATCGAGGGCGCGGTGTCCGTTTCGATGGCCGAGAGCACCAGGATGCGCAGCGCAGCCCCGTCGGCGGCCGCCTCGCGCAGCAGCTCTTCGAGTCGTTCTTCGTCGGCGTCGGACCCCGGTAACCCCAGAACGCGGTGCTGATGCCCGCGCGCGGCCAGCACGTCCACCAGCGGCCGCACCGCCTCCGCGTCGTCGGCGATGAGCAGCCAGGACGCATCCGCGCCGGCCGCCGGCACAACCCGCTTCTCCCAACGGATCTCGTACCGGTCCCCGGCGATGGACTGAGTCTCACGCTGCTGATTGTGTTGCGCCGCAAGCCTTGTCAGCACATCCACGGTCTGCTGGTTGCCACCCACCCCGTCCAGTAACGCGGCGAGTTCGTCAATCCGGCCGTCCTCGAGAAGCCGGACGGCTTCGGTGCGCAGGCCCGCCGACCGGTCGGTCTTGACGGTCGGCTGAGCTCGGTTGTCCCGGAACCAGTACTGGCGGTGCTGGAACGGGTACGTGGGCAAATCCAGCTTGCGCCGCGGTCCCTGCTGCAGCGCGCCGAATCGGGGCAGGTGCCCGGCGACGTAGGCGTCGGCGACGGCTTCGGTGAGCTGACGGCGCTCGTCGCCGTTGCGGCGCATCGACGCGATCGCGCGCGGCGCGGTCGACGGGTCCGGCCAGGCCCGCAACGCTGCCGCGGTCAACACCGGTTGCGGACCGACTTCCAGCAGCAGCTTGCAGCCGAGGTCGGCCAGGGTGGCGACACTCTTGGCGAACTCCACCGGCTGGCGGGCATGCCGGCGCCAGTACAGGCCG
This sequence comes from Mycobacterium sp. TY814, assembly GCF_030755175.1. Classification (NCBI taxonomy): domain Bacteria; kingdom Bacillati; phylum Actinomycetota; class Actinomycetes; order Mycobacteriales; family Mycobacteriaceae; genus Mycobacterium; species Mycobacterium sp. TY814. The sequence goes on along the minus strand of NZ_JAUFRY010000002.1, from coordinate 529,076 downwards.
TCCAGTTTCACCTGCCGGCCCAGCGCCGCCCCCGTCCGGTTGCAGACCAGAATCCGTTGCGGCGAACGGAATTCGAACCGGTTGGCATAAGCCTCGAATTCGTCGAGGGCCGGATCCAACAGTGCCGAGTGGAACGCGTGGCTGGTGTCCAGCCATTCGCAGCGCACGCCGTCGGCCTGCAGCCGGGCCACCGCCCGGCCCAGCTCCTCACCCGGCCCGGACAGCACGGTGTTGGCGCCGTTGTAGGCGGCCACCGACAGACGTGGGAACTCTTCGGTGAGGCTTTCCACCCGCTCGCTGTCGGCGAACACCGCCGCCATCCGCCCGCCGGACGGCAGCGCTCCGAACAAGCGGCCCCGCTCGGCCAGCAACAACGCCCCGTCCTCGAGGCTGACCATGCCGGCCACACAGGCCGCCGAGTACTGACCGACGCTGTGCCCCAGCACCACGTCGGGTTCAAAACCCCAGGACTGCCAGAGCCTGGCCAGGCCCATCTCCACGGCGAACAACGCAGGCTGGGCGTATGCGGTCTGGCGCAACATGTCCTGGCCGTCCGGGCTGTCCGTCTCGAAAATGACGTCCAGCAACGGCCTTTCGAGCACATCGGCCACCACGGTCGCGCACCGCGTCAGCGTGTCGGCGAAAATCGGCTCGCTGTCGAACAATTCGCGGGCCATGCCGGGGAACTGGCTGCCCTGCCCGGGGAACAGCCACGCGGTCTTCGGCGGGTCGGCGCACTCACCGCGCACCAGTCCCGGCGCCGGGCGGTCGTCGGCAAGCGCAGCGAGCAACTCCCGGGCCGATTCCGTCGAATTGGCCACCAGCGCGGCGCGGTACTCGAAATGGGCTCGCTGCACGCCGGCCGAGAAGCTCACGTCGGCCAGTGCGGCCTCGGGGTGCTCGCTCAGCCAGCCGCGATACTGCTCGGCGAGCTGGATCAACGCTGTGGGGGTTCGCGCCGACAGCGGCAGCACGCTGAACCCTTGCGGCGCCGAATCGGGTGCGGCCTCGGCCTGAACCGGGCCCGCGGGTGCTTCCTCGAGGATGACGTGCGCGTTGGTGCCGGAGAAACCGAACGAACTGACACCGGCCAGACGCCGGCGGCCGTTGCGTTCCCAGGGGGTGGCCTCCTTGACGACCCGCACCGCCAGCCGGTCCCAGGGAATGTGGGGCGACGGGTCCCGGAAGTTCAGGTGGGGCGGCAACAGCTCGTGTTCCAGCGACAGGACGACCTTCATGATGCCGGCGATCCCGGCGGCGGCCTCCAGATGCCCGATATTGGTCTTGGCCGACCCGATCAGCAGGGGTGCCGCGCCCTCGCGTCCGGCCCCGAGCACGGCCCCGGCGGCCTGGACTTCGATCGGGTCGCCCAGCGACGTCCCGGTCCCGTGCGCCTCCAGATACCCGACGTCGGCCGGCGCGACGCCGGCCCGCTGCAGCGCCTCAGCGATGACCCGTTGCTGCGCAACACCGTTGGGCACGGTCAGACCGCCGGAGGCACCGTCCTGGTTGACCGCGCTGCCGCGGATGACGGCGCGGATCCGGTCGCCGTCGCGGATCGCGTCGGCAAGCCGCTTGACGACGATGACACCGCATCCCTCACCGCGCACGTAGCCGTCCGCGGCGGCATCGAAGGTCTTGCACCGGCCGTCCGGCGCCAGCATGTGCGCATGCGAGAAGGTGATCATGGTCGCCGGGCTCAGCAGCACGTTGGCACCACCGGCCAGCGCGAGATCGCACTCACCCAGCCGCAGCGCCTGGCATGCCTGATGGATCGCCACCAGCGACGAGCTGCACGCCGTATCCACCGTGACCGCCGGTCCCTGCAAACCCAGCCGGTAACTGATGCGGCCCGCCGCCGCGGCCGCCGCCGTCCCGATCGCCATGTAGGCCTCGATCTCGGGATAGTCCAGTTCGTCGGAGGCCATGCCCAGGTAATCGTGGGTGGAGAGGCCGATGAAAACCCCGGTGTTGGTGTTCGCCAGGGACGTCGGCGCGGTACCCGAATGCTCCACCGCACGCCACGCCGTCTCCAGCAGCAGTCGGTGTTGCGGGTCCATCAACCTGACCTCGCGTGCCGACAGCCCGAAGAAGGGAGCGTCGAAGCCGGTGACATCGTCGATGAAGCCCGCGCGCCGGGTCACCACCTTCCCGGGCGCATCGGGGTCCGGGTCGTAGAACTCGTCGGCGTCCCACCGCTCCGGTGGCACCTCCGAGACGGCGTCACGCCCCTCGCGCAACAGGTCCCAGAACTCGGCTGCATCGCCGGCGCCCGGGAAGCGGGCCGCGTAGCCGACTATCGCAAACCCGGCTGGCGGCGCCGTCACCTCTGCATCGGCGGTTGCCATGCACTGTCCTCTCTAGCTTGGCCGGTGGAGACTGGTTTCCCTCTGTGCCACGGCCCGGTCGAGCAGCAGACGGATCTCCCCCACCGCGATTATTACAAGCAGGAATGCGCCTCGCGCCGACATCGGGAAATTACCAGGTGGCGCGGCCGTCGTGCGCTCGGGTACCAGCCTTTACCATAGCCGGTGGCCGAATGCGAGTCGCCGCTCGCATTCCGACGTGGCCGGTACCGTGATTGCCGAAGCGGTTATCGTGTTATCGGCGCCGACCGCTGCCAGCGAAAGGTGGCGCGACCCGGGAGGAAGATTTGCAAATCGGGAAAATCACCATCGGCTCACTCGAGGATTGGACGGTACGCCCCGGCACCTTAATTTCCTGGCATCCGACCCAGGCCGCGAGGGAAAAGGCACGTTTGGCACCGGTCAGTTCGGTGCCGGTGAGTTATATGCAGGGCCAGCATCTGCAGAATTACCGCCAGAGAAAAGATGCCGGTCTCGACTTTTCGCGACTGCTCATCGCCACTTGTGAGGCGCCCGGACATTGCGATATTGCGATCATGAACCAGGCGCTCAATACATATCTGCGCCGGCATGACACGTACCGCAGCTGGTTCGAGTTCGACGATAACGGCGACATCGTCAGGCATACGATGACGGATTCAGCTCACATCGAATTCATACCCGTCGATCACGGCGAGTTGACCGTCGAACAGATACACGACCACGTGGTGGCGACACCGGACCCGCTGCAGTGGGGCTGCTTCTCGTTCGGAATCATCCAGAGCGACGATCACTTCACGTTCTACGCAAGCATCGACCATGTGCACGGCGATGCGACGCTGATCGGCATCACGATGCTGGAATCCAACGCCGTGTACGCATCCATGGTGGGCGGCAACGAGGGCCTGGCGCTGCCCGACACCGGCAGCTACGACGATTATTGCGTCCGGGAGCGCGAGCGCACCTCGGAGTTGGGCCTGGATTCGCCACAGGTCCGTAAATGGATCGATTTCGCCGAGAACAACAATGGCAGCCTTCCCGAATTCCCCCTTCCGCTGGGAAACCCGCTGGAGCTGACCAACAGCGACATGGTCACCGAGAACCTGATGGACGCCGAACAGACCGCCCGATTCGAATCCGCCTGCACGGCGGCCGGGGCGCGCTTCGTCGGCGGCCTTTTCGCCTGCATGGCACTGGTGGACCACGAGTTCACCGGGGCATCCACTTATTACGCGCTGACTCCCCGGGACTCCCGCAAGAGCGACGAGAATTTCATGACCCAGGGCTGGTTTACCGGCCTGGTACCCATCATCATTCCCATCGCCGCGGCGTCGTTCGCAGAAGCCGCGTGGTCGGCACAGGAATCGTTCGATTCGAGCCTGGACATGGCAAAGGTGCCGTATTACCGGGTGCTGGAAATTGCCCCGTGGCTGGAATGGCCGCGGCCAAATTTTCCGGTAACCAATTTTCTGCACGGGGGCGCGGCTCCACTGAATGCCGTGATCGCCGCTGCGGAAATGAGTGCCGCGAAGAGCATCGGAATCTATTCGGACCGGCGATATTCCTATCAATTGACCATTTACATATTCCGGTATGAGCAGGGCACCGCCATGGCGGTCATGTTCCCCGACAATCCCATCGCGCAGAAATCAGTCGCCCGATATGTCGAGGCGATGAAATCCGTCTGCACGCGGGTCGCCGATAGCGGGCATTGGGGACGCGTCACGTAGTCTGGGAGGACTTGGGAGATCTTCGGAGGCTGCGGATTTCTATGGTCGCCGTTCGGCGAAAATGCCCAAAGTCGCGGCGGGGGCGACACACAATATGAACGGCCGGATGGCAACGGCGGTAGCCTGCGGGCGCGGAACGCGAGAACCTGAGGTGGGGACAATTTGCGACGATTAGCCGATTTTGCGGTGCGCTGGCCCTGGGCCGTAATCGGGCTCTGGGTGGCGCTGGCGGTCGCACTGCCGCTCACGTTGCCGTCGCTGAGCGACATGGCCGAAAAGCACCCGCTCGCCATCCTGCCCAGCGATGCGCCCTCCGCCGTCACCGCACGGAAGATGACCGAGGCGTTCCACGAGTCGGGCAACGAGGACCTGCTGCTGGTGGTCCTCACCAACGAGAAGGGCCTCGGGCCCGCCGACGAAGTCACCTACCGCAAGCTGGTGGCCGCGCTGCGGGCGGACACCCGCAACGTCGTCATGTTGCAGGACTTTGTCAGTACGCCCCCGCTGCGTTCGGTGCTGACCAGCAAGGACCGCAAGGCCTGGGTGCTGCCGGTCGGCCTCGCCGGCGAACTGGGCACTCCCCGCTCCTACGCGGCCTTCACGCAGGTCACCGGTGTGGTCAAACAGAACCTCGCCGGCACGTCACTGACCGCGAACCTGACCGGTCCGGCCGCCACGGTCGCCGACCTGACGGTGGCGGGTGAGAAGGATCGACTGCCGATCGAGCTCGCGATCGCTGTTCTGGTGCTCGTCGTGTTGCTGTTGGTCTACCGAAACCCGGTGACCATGCTGCTGCCGCTGATTGCCATCGGCATCTCGATGGTGATCGCTCAGGCCGTGGTCGGCGGAGTCTCGCAGGCGAGCGGGCTGGGGGTGTCCAACCAGTCGATCGTCTTCCTGAGCGCCATGATCGCCGGGGCGGGAACCGATTATGCGGTGTTTCTCATCAGCCGCTATCACGACTATCTGCGGCGCGGCGCGGATTTCGACGACGCCGTGCGGGGGGCGCTGCTTTCCATCGGAAAGGTGATCGCCGCCTCCGCGGCCACGGTGGGGCTCACCTTCCTGGGCATCAGCTTCGCCCGGATGGGCGTCTTCTCCACGGTCGGGGTGTCCTCGGCGATCGGCGTCGGCGTCGCGTTCCTGGCAGCGGTCACGCTGCTGCCGGCGATCCTGGTCGTGGCGGGACCACGCGGCTGGGTCAAGCCCAGGCGCGAGCTGACCGCGGGGTTCTGGCGACGCTCCGGGATACGCATCGTGCGCCGGCCGAAGACCCACCTGGTCGCCAGCGTGCTGGTGTTGATCATCCTGGCCGGCTGCGCGGGCCTGGTGCGGTACAACTACGACGACCGCAAGGCCGTGCAGGCGTCGGCTCCCAGCTCGCTCGGCTACGCCGCGCTGGACCGGCACTTCTCGGTGAACCAGACCATTCCCGAATACATCCTGGTCCAGTCCCCGCACGACCTGCGCACCCCGCGGGCGCTGGCCGACCTGGAGCAGATGGCGGACCGGGTCAGCCAGCTGCCAAACATCGCCGCCGTCAGCGGCATCACCCGGCCCACCGGAGCGGTGCCGGAGGAGTTTCGGGCCACCTATCAGGCGGGCGCCATCGGCGCGCGGCTGGGCGAGGGCTCGGCGATGATCAGCGACCGCAACGATGACCTGAACCGGCTGGCCAAAGGCGCCGACACCCTGGCTGACAACCTCGGCGACGTCCGCGGCCAGGTCAGCCAGATGGTTTCGGGCATGCAGGGACTGCTCGACTCGTTCTCGTCGATGAAGAACCAGTACGGTGGCGACACTCTGGTCAGGGAGGTCTCCACCGCCGCCAAGCTGGTCAACAGCATCAATGCGCTCGGCAACTCCATGGGCCTGAACTTCACCGCCGTGCGAGACATGTTCGCCTGGGTGGCCCCGGTGCTGGTGGCGCTGCAGGGCAACCCGGTCTGCGACCTGAACACCTCGTGCAGCGCCACCCGTGCGCAATTCGAACGGCTGGTCGCCGCACGCGACGACGGCAGCCTCGACCAGATCAACGATCTGGCGCGCCAGATGGAAACCTTCCAGGACCGGCAAACCCTGAACGCGACGGTCGACCGCCTGCGCAACGCACTGACCAGCTTCAACAAAGCGGTGCATGCCATGGGCCTGGACCAGCCCGGTGGCCTGCAGGCCGGCCTGAACAATCTCCAGCGCGGTGCCGACCGGGCCGCGGGCGGAAGCCGGCAAGTGGCCGACGGGGTGGAACAGCTCGTCGGCCAGGTCAAAGAACTGGGCGCCGGTCTCGGTGAGGCGGCGGCATTCCTGCTGACTTTGAAAAACGAAGCCGCAGAACCGTCGATGGCCGGTTTCAACATTCCGGCACAGCTACTGCGTATGGACGAGTTCAAGAAGGCGGCCCGGCTTTTCATTTCGCCGGACGGACATTCGGTGCGCTACCTGGTGCAAACAAAACTCAACCCATTCAGCGCGGAAGCGATGGATCAGGTCAACGCCATCACTGACGCGGCGCGCAGCGCGCAACCGAACACCGCCCTGTCGGATGCCTCGATCTCGATGACGGGATATCCCGTCACGCTGCGCGACACCCGCGACTATTACCGGCACGACATTCGATTCATCATCGCCGTCACCCTGATCGTCGTATTGCTGACCTTGATGGCGCTGCTGCGTGCGGTTGTCGCGCCGCTGTATTTGGTTGGATCCGTAGTCGTTTCGTTCTTGTCCGCGGTGGGGATCGGTGTCCTGGTCTTTCAATTCCTGCTCGGCCAGCAATTGCACTGGTCGGTGCCACCATTGGCTTTCGTGGTGTTGGTCGCGGTGGGCGCCGACTACAACATGCTTTTCATCTCGCGAATGCGCGACGAGTCGCCAGGCAGCGTGCGGTACGGCGTGATCCGCGCCCTGGGCTCGACCGGCGGCGTGATCACCGCGGCCGGCCTGATCTTCGCGGCCTCGGTGGGCGGTCTGCTGTTCTCGAGCATCGGCACGGTGGTCCAGGGCGGTTTCGTGATCGGTGTCGGCATCCTGCTGGACACCTTCCTGGTCCGTACCATCACGGTGCCGGCCGTGGCCACCCTGATCGGACGGGCGAGCTGGTGGCCTTCACGACTGGGTAAGCGGCTGAACACGCGGCGGCCGCTGTCCGGACGCGCCGGGTGACGACCGAATTAGCGGGACCGCGTGCGGGTGTGCGAGACTCGCGGAACCGAGCCGATCAGGCCCCGATCAGGCCAGGAGTGGGGATGAAGAAGCTACTCGCGGGGGTTACCGCGCTGGGAATCGTCGCGGCCACAGGGTGTTTCGGCGGCCCGGCGGCCACCGCAGACGAGACGCCGGCCGATCCCCCACCAGGTGGTGGGACGGCGTATGCACTCGGTGGCGCGCACGTATTGGGCATCCCGTACGACGAGTACATCCGGCGCGAAGGTGCCGAGTGGTTTCCTGGGCTGCGGCGCCAGATCGTCGACTACCCCGCCGGCCAGGTACAGGGGCACGTGCTGGGACGACTTTTTCCGGGTATCGGTCAGCTCGATGAGATGTTTCCGGGCCTGGGCGCGGACGGACCGAGTGTCGGCGAATCGGTCGTCACCGGGGCGGACAACCTGGACGCGGCGATCCGCCAGGGCGGCCCGGGAACGGCCATCGGCCTGTCCGAGGGTGCGCTCGTACTCAACGCCCTGCAGGCCCGGCTCGCCACCGATCCGACCGCTCCGCCCCCCGATCAACTGACGTTCGCCACTTTCGGCGACCCGGTGGCGCGACATGCCTTCGGCCAGAGCTTTCTGACCGCCATGTTCCCCGTGGGCAGTGTGGTTCCCGCGCTCGACTATCCGGTACCGCCGCCCGTCGAAAGCCAGTACGACACCAAGATGTTCATCTCCGCCTATGACTCGATCGCCGACTTCCCCGACCGGCCGGACAACTGGATGTCGCTGGCCAACACGCTCGTGGGGCTCATGACCGGCCACACCGCGGTGGCGTTCACGAACCCGAGCATGGTGCCGCCGCAGAACATCCGGACGACGGTCAACTCCCGGGGCGCGACGACGACCACCTATCTGATCCCGGAACGGCATCTGCCGCTGGTGTTGCCGTTCCAGTACGCGGGCGTGCCCGAGCAGACGCTCAACGAGCTCGACGCGGTGCTGCTGCCGATGGTCAATGCCGGGTACACGCGCAACGACGATCCACTGACCGCTCCGGTCCAGGTGGACCCGGTGAACGGCTACGACCCGGCGGCCGTCACGGCGCCGGCCACCCAGGCCACCTTCGGTGGTGGGGCCGACCCGCTCTCCCAGATCCTGTCGGGCGCCATGTCCGTGCTGAACCGGGGTGCCCGGTAAAAGACGGGTGCGGCAATAATGGCTGCCGTCACAGCGAAGGAGCCCGATGAGTACAGCCAGCACCGACCGTCCCCTGCGGGTGATCCAGTGGACCACCGGAAACATCGGGCGCCGCTCGTTGCACGCCATCATCGGGCGCCCGGACATGGAACTCGTCGGGGTCTACGCGCACGGGGCGGACAAGGTAGGCGTGGACGCCGCCGAGCTGGCCGGCTGGCCGGAGCCGACCGGGGTGCAGGCGACCAATGACATCGACGCGCTGATCGCGCTGGGCGCCGACGCGTGTTGCTATAACCCGTTGTGGCCCAACATCGATGAGCTGGTGCGGTTGCTGGAATCGGGCGTCAACGTGTGCACCAGCGCGGCGTGGATCACCGGCGGCAAGCAGACTACGCAGGACCGCGAGCGCATCCTCGCGGCGTGCGAACGGGGCGACTCGAGCATCTTCGGCAGCGGCGCGCACCCGGGGATGACGAACATGGTCGGCATGGTGCTCTCGGCGTCCTGCGAGCGTGTCGACGAGATCCGTATCACCGAGTCGGTCGACTGCTCGACCTATGAGTCGGCGGGAACCCAGACCGCGATGGGCTTCTCCCAAGACCCCGCCACACCCGGCCTGGCCGAGAGCGTGCGACGGGAAAGCGAGGTGTTCGCCGAGTCGGCCGCGATGATGGCCGATGCCATCGGCGCGCGGGTGGACCGGATGACCTTCGACGTCACCTTCACCGCCGCGACCGGCGACACAGATTTGGGGTTCATGACCATCCCCGCCGGCACTGTCGGTGGCGTCTACGGATATCACCGCGCCTGGGAAGGCGACCGCAACGTCGTCAGCGTCGGATTCAACTGGACGATGGGCGATCACGTCGTGCCACCCAAGCCGCTCGAGCACGGACACGTGATTCAGGTGTTCGGCCTGCCCAACATGCGCACGGTGCTGCACTGCCTGCCGCCGAAGGATTGGACCGAACCCGGATTCATGGGCCTGGGCATGATCTACACCGCGATGCCGGTGACCAACGCCGTGCCTGCCGTGGTGGCCGCCAGGCCGGGCATCGTGACGCTCGCCGACCTGCCGCCGGTCACCGGCCGGGTCGCGCACTGACTGTGTCCTGCGGCACAGTACCGGCCCCTGACGGAACGCTGCCGTCCACTAAGGGCTAACATACTTAGCCGAGCAAATATTCTGGCGGGGCGCCGGGGGAAGCAAGCTGTCCCACGGCGCGTTACAACCCTTCAGGTGGCCGGAGACTCGTAAAAGGCGGTGGCGATGAAGGCTGGTGCGATCGCGGGTCCCACTACCCGCTTTTTCCGCAAGGCATGGATACCGCTGGTTCTGATTGTGGTGCTGGCCGTCTCCGGACTCGTCGTGTCGCGGCTGCACAAGATCTTCGGATCCCAGGACCTCAACGCCAACGCCGGTGCGGGCATCGAGATCGTCCAGTTCAACCCCAAGGTCGTGAAGTACGACATCTTCGGGCCGGCCGGGGCCACCGCGAACATCAACTACTGGGATGCCGACGCGAACACTCACCAGGTCAACGCGGCGCCGCTGCCGTGGACGTTCACGATCTCGACGACACTGCCCTCGGTCAGCGCCAACATCGTGGCGCAGAGCGACGGCAGCCAGATCGGCTGCCGGATCACGGTCGACAACGTGGTCAAGGAAGAGAAACAGTCCGACGGCGTCAATCCCCAGACCTTCTGCCTGGTGAAGTCGGCATGAGCGACCTCAACCACAGGACGGCCACCGACGACACCACACCGATCACGGTCGAGCCCGCCGCAACCACCGAGCGCGGTCACCGGCCCCTCATCCCCCACACCATCCGCATCTTCGCGGTGCCGATCATCATCGCCTGGGTGGTGCTGACGGTTCTGGTCAACGTCATCGTTCCGACGCTGGAAAAGGTCAGCGAACAACACTCCGCACCGATGACCCCCGTCGACGCCCCGTCGATGGTGGCGATGATGCGACTCGGCCACAACTTCAAGGAGTTCGACTCCAACAGCACGGTCATGATCGTGCTGGAGAGCAAGCAGCCGCTGGGCGACGACGCTCACCGCTACTACGACGGCATCATCCGCCAACTGCGCCAGGATCACGAGCACATCCAGCACATCCAGGACTTCTGGGGTGACCGGCTCACCGCCGCGGGTGCCCAGAGCGCCGACGCCAAAGGTGCCTACGTGATGCTCAACCTCGCGGGTAACCAGGGCACCACGCTGGCCAACGATTCCGTCGACGCGGTCCGAAAGGTGTTGGAGCACAATCCGCCACCGCCCGGGGTGAAGTCCTATGTGACCGGTCCCGCGGCGTTGTCCGACGACATGCACATCATCGGCAACGCCAGCCTGGCCACCATCACTCTGTTCACCCTGGGCGCGATCGCGATCATGCTGCTACTGGTCTACCGATCGATCGTCACCACCCTGGTCCAGTTGTTCATGACCTTCGTCGCGCTCGCCTCGTCACGGGGAATCGTGGCAGTTCTGGGCTACCACAACGTCTTCGGACTGACCACCTTCGCCGCCAACATTCTGACCATGCTGGCGATCGCAGCGGGCACCGACTACGGCATCTTCCTGATCGGGCGCTATCAGGAAGCGCTGCGTGCCGGCGAGGATCGAGAAACCGCGTACTACACCACCTTTCGCGGGGTTGCTCCCGTCGTGCTGGGCTCGGGCCTGACCATCGCCGGTGCGACGTACTGCCTGAGTTTCACCCGGCTGCCCTGGTTCAACACCATGGGTGCACCGGTGGCGATCGGCATGCTGGTGGTCGTGCTGGCCGGCGTGACGCTCGGGCCGGCGGTGGTCTTCGCCGGAAGCAAGTTCCACCTCTTCGAATCCAAGAGCACTGCGCGCCAAGGGCGCATGTGGCGGCGGGTCGGCACCGCGGTGGTGCGTTGGCCCGCACCGATTCTCGCTGTCAGCTCCGCGATCGTCCTGATCGGGATGGTGGCCCTGCCCAGCTACGTGACGAGCTACAACGACCGCTACTACCTGCCCGCGTCGGCCCCGTCCAACCTCGGCCAGCAGGCCGCCGACCGGCACTTCTCGCAGGCGCGGATGGATCCGGACATGCTGATGGTCGAGGCCGACCACGACATGCGCAACCCGGCCGACATGCTGGTGCTGGACCGGGTGGCCAAGAACGTGATGCGCACCATCGGTATTGCCATGGTGCAGGACATCACCAGACCGCTGGGTATCCCGATTCAGCACAGCTCCATACCTTTTCAGAACAGCATGCAGAGCCAGACGACGATGCAGAACATGGCCTTCCTGCAGGACCGCATGAAGGACATCACCAAGATGGCCGACGAGATGCAGTTCATGATCGAGACCATGGAGCGCATGTACAAGGTGACGTCGGAACTGTCCAACGCCGCCGACGACAGCGCCAAAACCACCGCCGAAACCGCCGAGATCACCAACCGCCTGCGTGACCACATCGCCGACTTCGACGATTTCTGGCGCCCGATCCGCAGCTACTTCTATTGGGAGAAGCACTGCTTCGACATTCCCATCTGCTGGTCTTTGCGGTCCCTGTTCGAGTCGCTGGACGGATTCGATCAATTGGCAGGGCAGTTCGACCTGCTGACCAAAGACATCCAGCGCACGGCGGATGCCACGCACTCGATGCTGGTGCTGATCCCGCCGATGATCACCACGATGAAGACGACCAAAGCGCTGACGCTGACCATGCAAGCGACTTTCTCGGCAATGCTGGATCAGATGAAGGCGCTCAGCGACACCGCCGTGGTGATGGGCCAGAGTTTCGACGCCTCCAAGAACGACGACTTCTTCTACCTGCCGCCCGAGGCGTTCGACAACCCGGACTTCCAGACCGGTCTGCGGATGTTCCTGTCGCCGGACGGCAAGTCTGCGCGATTCTTCATCACCCACCAGGGCGATCCGATGACGCCGGAAGGGATTTCGCGCGTCGATTCGGAACGGACCGCGGCGCAGGAGGGTCTCAAGCAATCCTCGCTGTCCGACGCGAAGGTGTATCTGGGCGGTACCGCCGCGACGTTCAAGGACATGCATGACGGCGCCAAGTACGACCTGATGATCGCGGTGGTCTCAGCGCTGACCCTGATCTTCATGATCATGCTGCTGCTGACCCGCAGCGTGGTGGCCGCACTGGTGATCGTCGGTACGGCGGCGAGCTCCATCGCCGCGTCATTCGGGCTGTCGGTGCTGATCTGGCAGGACCTGTTCGGTATCAAGATCCACTGGATCGTGATGGCGCTGTCGGTGATCATCCTGTTGGCCGTCGGTTCGGACTACAACCTGCTACTGGTCTCCCGGTTCAAAGAAGAAATTCATGCCGGGCTCAAGACGGGCATCATCCGGTCGATGGCCGGCACCGGCGGCGTGGTGACCGCCGCCGGCCTGGTGTTCGCGTTCACCATGGCGTCGATGCTCGGTAGCGACCTGCGGGTGCTCGGTCAGTTCGGATCAACGGTGTGTATCGGCCTGCTGCTCGACACGTTGATCGTGCGCACGCTGTTGATGCCGTCCATCGCGACTTTGCTGGGGCGGTGGTTCTGGTGGCCGCAAGTGGTACATCCGCGCGGCAGCGATAATGTATTCATTCCGGCGAAAGCGGTCTCCCGCTGAATTCGCGCGAGTCGCTTTCCAGTGAGAATGCACTAAGCGCGCATATCCCGCGCACATCAACGGTTGCCGCCCGCTGAGCGCCTACCATTACTTCGGAGGATCGACCACCCGTTTTGGCTCTGCTAGGCAATGTGCACAATCAGTTTGGGCAATGTGCACACCCTTTGTGGTGTCCGCACATTTCGCGTAGTGGCTTTTTCGAATAGCGCAATGCCGGCGCCCGCCGAGATATAAGCTCACCTCCTCAATCGAACGGGGATTCCGCGATGTTTCAGCAGAGGTGGGGCAGTTGAGCTTTTTCGTTCTTCCGCCGGAGGTCAACTCGGCGCTGATGCACGGCGGTGCGGGTTCCGGACCTTTGCTGACGGCCGCCGCTGCCTGGGAGGGACTATCCGCCGAACTGGGCTCGGCCGCGGAATCGTTCAACTCGGTCACGTCAGGGTTGATTGCCGGGTCCTGGCAAGGACCCTCGGCGGCAGCGATGGCGGCGGCCGCGTCGCCGTACGCGGGATGGCTGGCCGCGGCCGCGGCCGCGGCCGACTCGTCGGCAGTGCAGGCGCGTGCGGTGGTGAGTGCCTTCGAGGCAGCGTTGGCGGCCACGGTGCACCCGGCGGTCGTTGCGGCGAACCGGTCGCAGTTCGTGTCACTCGCGCTGTCCAACCTGTTCGGCCAGAACATGCCCGCGCTCGCCGCCACCGAATTCGATTACGAGGCGATGTGGGCGCAGGACGTGGCCGCCATGGCCGGATACCACCTGGACGCGTCGTCGCTGGTGTCGGGGTTGCAGTCCTTCACCCGACCGGCCCAGTTGCTCGGCGGGATCTCCGGCCTGATGACCGCCGCCGACTCGGTGGCCGCGACGGCGCAGGGAATCGCCGGCGGCCCCGGTGCGCCGGTCTCGAGTACGGGGCCCGTCCCGGGCGGCCTTCCCGGGATTCTGGGCCAGCCGGGCACGGGATTCGTCAGCGCCGGTATCGCACGGACTCTCGTCTCCGGCGCCGCGGGAGCGGCTGCGGCTGACCTCGGTCTGCTCGGCCTGCTGAATGCGGGCAATCCACTCACCGGATTCTTGAGCGCCACCGGCCCCAGCTTCGACATCTTCCCGATCACCCTTCCCCTGGAACTGAACGTCGCCGGAGCCGTCGGCCCGATCACCATCGAACCGATTCAGATCCTTCCGACCATCCCACTGAACTTCCACCAGACCTTCTTGCTGGGGCCGCTGACCGTTCCACCCATCCACGTCCCGGCAATCCCGTTGGTGGACTTCAGCATTCCGATCGACATCGGCCCCTTGACGGTGTCGCCCATCACCCTGGTGCCGGCCATCGAGTTCCCCACTCAGATCATCACCATTCCCGGATTCAATCTGGTGCCGGGCGGCATTCAGACGTCCGGACTGTGGGCGGGGCCCCTCTTCCTGAGCCAGGGCGTCTTCATCAACCCCGGCGTCAATCCCATCGCCGCGCAGCTGAGCTACACGACCCCTGCGCTCACGCTGTTCCCGGGCGGTTTGAGCATCCCCGACGCCCCGCTGCACTTCGATGTCGGCATCAAGGCCGGCACCGGGGCCTTCACCATCCCCGGATTCTCCCTGCCCGAGCACGCCATTCCGCTGACGATCAGCACGGCCGGCCAGATCGACGGCTTCAGCACGCCGAGGATCACCATCGACGCGATCCCGGCGTCAGTGGATACCGTCGTCCGCGCCGATCGCGTGGTGCCCCTGTTCCCACTTCCGTCGATTCCCCTCACGATCACGGCCAATGGCATCGTGGGGCCCGTCCACGTCGCACCCATCGCCATACCGCAGGCGCACGCCGCGATCACCAACGCGACCGTCAGCATCGGCAGCTTCACCGTTCCCGAGATCGCCATTCCGCAGATACCGCTGCACGCGACGGGCACCGTGGCCCTGGCCCAGAACACCATTTCCTCGGTCAACCTTCTCGACCCGCTCAATCTCACCGGGCAGCTCCAGCTCGGCCCGATCAGCGGCCCGAACGCACGCATCGACATCGCCAGCATGAGTCTGGGCAGCGGCCTGCCTTCTCTCGTTCTGAGAAACATCAACGTCGCGGTCGACGCCCTTTTCTACGGTCCGCAGACTCTCGATCTGGCGACCACCCCACTGGCATTGCCCGACATCAGCATTCCCGCACAGAACATCGTCACTCTGGGCCTCAACGGCGGCATCAATCCCATGACGTTGTTCCCGGGTGGCCTCACATTCCCGGAAAACTCGGTCAGCCTCACCAATTTCTCCGTCGGCTCCGATCCGTTCACCGTTTTTCCGGACGGCTTCCGCATCGATCAATTCCCGTTCAGAATCAACGCCACGGTGCTCTCGCCGACCCCGGTGCCCACCACCGGGAGCATCGGTCCCATCCATATTCCGGCGGCGCCGCTCATTCAGGCGATCCGTGCGGGGGGAACCGGCAACATCAACCTGAACCTCGGCTTACCCACTATTCCCACCCCCGCCATCGGCCTGGGCTTGAACGGCATCACGAACTATGGATTCGTCACGCAAGAGCCCATTGTCATTCCGCCGTTCGGCACCACCGGAACCCTTACCAGCGAGCCAATCGGCATCAATGTCAACATCGGTTCGATACCGTTCACTCTCCGGGGCATACCGGTCATAGGCGGACAACTCGAAGGAAACGTCTTCGCCTTCGTCGTCAATCAGGGTATCGATGCAATGACGGTGCCGCTCGATTTCATGACGTCGCCCATCGCCATTCCGCCGCTTTCGCTGGGCGGGTCGATTCCAATCGATATTCCGTTGGACATCGTCTCCGCCGCCACCATCCCGGGCATCGGCTATACACAGTCGATTCCGCTCGACTTCGCGACGGAAATACCGCAGTTCACCATTCCGGAAACACTTATTCCCGCCATCCCGATCGGATCGAACCTCGCCCTGCCGGGGAGCATCGGGCCGCAACTGGGCGACGTGCTGACCTCCGGTACGACCTGGCTCCAGCAGCAGTTGATGAACGCGGGACTGGGCAACGCCGGTGTATACAACTTCGGCAGCGGCAACCTGGGCAGTCTCAACCTCGGCAACGGCAACATCGGCAGCTACAACCTGGGTGGCGGAAATATCGGCGATGCCAACATCGGTTGGGGCAACGGTGCTTTAGGCGCCCTGGTGGGCAAGAATGTCGGCCTCGGCAACGCCGGGTCGGGCAACTTCGGATTCGGCAACGCCGGGTCGGGCAACATCGGGTTCGGCAATACCGGCACCGGCAACGTCGGCATCGGGCTGGTCGGCGACAACCAGAACGGTTTCGGCGGCTGGAACTCCGGAACCGGCAACATCGGCCTGTTCAACTCCGGCACCAACAACGTCGGCTTCTTCAACTCGGGCAGCAACAACGTCGGTATCGGCAACTCCGGTCTGGGCAGCACCGGCCTCTTCAACGCCGGCAACTTCAGCAGCGGACTGGGCAATGCCGGCGAGCGCAATCTGGGCTTCTTCAACGCGGGTAACGCCAACCTCGGCGCGTTCAACCCCGGCAATGTCAACTCCGGCCTGTTCAACAGCGGCGACGGCAATGTCGGATTGGCCAATTCGGGTGACTTCAATGACGGGATATTGATCTCCGGCGACCACAGCATCGGCGCACTCTTCACGGGCGACTACCAGAATGTGGCCGACCCCAGTCTGGGGATCACCCTTCTGGACATCAACCAGAACCTCGGTCCCGTCCACATCGACCCCATTCACGTTCCAGGGGTGCCGATCAACATCAACGAGACCATTTACATCAATCCCTTCACCGTGCCGCAGATCGACGTGCCCGCAATACCGGTGGAAATCCACCAAGGCGTGGCGCTGCCCGCCATCACCCTCTTCGAGGGCCTCAACATGCCGGCGCAGCAGATCGTGATTCCGCTCAACATCCCCGCCAGCACCGCGTCGACGCTGCAGCTTCCGGCGATCGGCTTCAACGCCCAATACAAGCCCGACAACCTGCCCCCGTGGTCGTTCGGGCAGTTCGCGATCAGCCAGCAGCTGAACACTCTGGGACCGACCGCCGGCATCCTCGTCCAGAACGGGGCCACCGATGCCCGGACCGGCAGCATCACGCTGAACCTTCCGGACATCAACATCCCGCGAATTGCGACCTCCCCGATTCCCCTGACCATCGACACCCACGGCGGCATCCCCGCCTTCACCCTGTTCCCCGGTGGACTGTCCATCCCGCAGAACCCGATTCCGGTCACCTACACGCTGACCGGCGGCCTGCAGCCGTTCACGATCTTCCCGGACGGCTACACGATCGACCCCATTCCGCTGCACGTGCACCTCGACGCCACCCTGCTCAACCCCATCGACGGCATTCCCCCGTCACTCAACCTGGTCGATTTCCAGTTCTCCGGCGGCCTGGGCCCGGTAAAGATCCCGGACCTCCCCATTCCCACCATTCCTCTGGGCCTCAATTTCGGCCTGAGCCATGGGGCTTTCACCATCCCGCCGATCGAGCTTCCGAACATCCCCATCGACATCACCGGCGACATCGGCCTGGGTCCGATCGGCATCCCGTCCCAAACGATTCCCGCGATCTTCAACGACCCGTTGGCGACCATCCATTTCGACGCGTTCAAGACCGCGGCGACGAAGATATCGCCATTCGTCATATGGACCAGCGGCAATGCGCCCTGGGACCCGGTCCCCGCGCCTACGGGGGCCTATATCTCGATCGGTTCGGGTCCGCTGACCGACCTGCTCTTTGTCAACCCCCTCGTCCTCGGCAGCGCGACCCAGGATCCGTATTCGATAATCTTCAGCGGCGGCACGCACGCGTTCAACACGCCGGCCGTCATGATCGACAAGATTCCGTTTGGCTTCCGGTTGCCGGGCGGTGTCGACGGCGCCACGCTCTTCCCGAACGGACTGACCTTCCCGGCCAACAACCTGGTTGACCTCAATCTCTCCGCCGGGCCGAAGGGCTTCACCATTCCCGCCCGAACCATCCCCGCCATCCAGGCCAGCCTGGACGCCATCGTCAAACTGGCCACCCCGGACAACCTGCTGCCGCCCTACAAACTGCTCTACGTCACCGCCAACGGAGGCATCGGCCCCGCCGTACTCCCCTCGTTCCACATTCCGTCGATTCCGCTGGGCTTCGACCTCGGCGGCGGCATCGGTCCGATCACCATTCCGTCCTTCTCCACACCGCCCCTTCACCTGGGACTCGACCCGAGCGCAACCGCGGGCCCAGTCTCGGTCCAGCCCATCAGCATCCCCCAGCTGGCCGCCGACGCGTTCCTGCATTTCGACGAGATCAAGACCGGCCTTGCGACCACCACCGGTGCGATCTATTTCAGTGGAGGCCTTGTCCCGCAGATCAATCTCGGCGGATCCAGCACCAGCACGACGCCCGCATGGGAAATCCCGTGGTTCACCGTGGCGACCCCACCAGGCGGCATTCCCGGATTCTCCATCCCCGTGGACCCGATCGAAGTCGGCCTGCCGCTGTCGGTGACCATCCCGTCGCTGACCTTCCCGGGTCTGACAATTCCGCGAATTCCGTTGGGGCAGGGGCTGTCCGGTGCTTTGCCGGCGTTCGATCTGCCGTCGATCACGATCGACCGGATTCCGATCAGCTTTGCCGGCCCGCTCACGCTGTTCTAGAGGCGCCGATGATCCCTCGTCCGATCGATTGCACAGCACACTTGCCCGCTTCCGAAGACTGATTCAGAGGTGCCGATGTCTTACGTCATTGCAACACCGGCGGCCCTGGCCGCGGCGTCGACGAACCTGTTCGACATCGGCGAGTCGATCCGGGCCGCCAGCGCGGCCGCGGCGTCGCCGACGACGGGCATCGCGGCCGCGGCCGCCGACGAGGTCTCGGCGGCGATCGCGCGACTGTTCGGCACCTTCGGCCAGGAATACCAGGCGGCCAGCGCGCAGGCCGCAGCGGCGAATGACCAGTTTGTCCAGGCATTCCAGCGGGGCGCGGCGGCGTATGAGCGCATCGAGTTCGGCAACGCCGGGCTGCTGCAACCGCTGTTGGACAGCCCGCTGGCGACGGGCCTGATGGGCCTCGTCAATGCCCCCAGCGAACTGCTGACGGACCGGCCGATCATCGGCGACGGCGCGGACGGCAGGGCGGGCACTGGTGAGAACGGCGGCGACGGTGGCTGGGTGTCCGGCAACGGCGGCAGGGGTGGTTCCGGCGCGCCGGGCCAGCAGGGCGGCGCCGGCGGCAATGCCGGCGCCAACGGCAATGGGGGCGCCGGCGGTGCCGGTGGCGATGCCGTCACCCCGGGTGGGCGCGGGGGCGACGGTGGGCGCGGCGGCAATGGTGGAACGACGACCGGTTTCGCCGGCACCGGCGGCGCGGGTGGGGCGGGTGCGCCCGGCGCCGCGGGGCAAGCCGGCGGCGCCGGCGGAAGCGGCGGGGCCGGCGGTGCCAGCCAGATGTTGGGTCTGGCCAGCGGGGGCGCCGGCGGTGCGGGCGGTGTCGGCGGGGCGGGTGGTGCCGGCCTTCCGGGTGCTGCGGGCGGAGCAGGTGGAGCCGGCGGCGTCGGCGGCGCCGGCGGACCGGGAAGCATCGCAGGAAAATTGGGCGTCGCGGGGGTCGGCGGTGACGGCGGTGTCGGTGGTGCGGGTGGAGCGGGCATCAGCACCCCCGGGGCCGGTGGCGACGGCGGGGCGGGCGGGCACGGCGGCGATGCCGGAGCCGGCGGCACCGGTGTCGGAGGCGGTGGCTTCGGTCGCGGCGGCAATGGCGGGGCCGGCGGTGCCGGAGCCGACGGCGCCGGCGGCGCTGTGGGCGCGACCGGGTTCGCGGGCGGCCGCGGCGGCGCCGGCGGGGCGGGCGGCAGCTCCGGAGCGGGCGGCACCGCGGGCAGCGGTGGGGTCGGGGGCGCCGGCGGTCACGGCGGCAACGGTGGCATCGCCGCTACCGGCTCCGGTCTGCAAGGCGGCGGCGGTGGTCAGGGCGGCGACGGCGGCGCAGGCGGAGCCGGTGGCGCGGGTACCACCGGCATCGGCGGCAACGCCGGAAACGGCGGTGCCGGCGGTGACGGCGGAAAGGCCGGCGCCAGCAACGGAGCCGGCAGCGCCGGCGGCGCCGGCGGAAACGGTGGCGCGGCGGGGGCCGCAGGTACCGGCGCCGCAACGGGCCACGGCGGTACCGGGGGTCACGGCGGCAACGGCGGGGACGGGAGCAGCGGCGTCAACGGCGGGTCCGGCAAGGCCGGGTTCGCCGGTGGCAACGGGGGTATCGGCGGCAACGGCGGCGATGGCGGCGCGATGGGCACCGGCGGCAACGCCGGCAATGGCGGCGCCGGAGGTTCCGGTGGAAAAGGCTACTCAAGTACCAGCGGCGGCGGGGGGTTGACCGCTCCGTCCGGAGGGGCCGGCGGTAACGGTGGCGACGCCGGCAAGGCGGGCACCGGTTTAACCGCGGGTCGCGGCGGTGTCGGGGGTAACGGCGGTGCCGGTGGCGGAGGCGGAGACGGTGCCGCGGGCGGAGTCTCCGGAGCCGGTGACAACGGTGGCGCCGGCGGGGCCGGCGGCAATGGCGGCAGCGGCGGCGTTACCGGGACCGGCGGCAATGCCGGCAACGGCGGAGACGGCGGCAAGGGCGGTGCCGGTGGCGGCAAAGCCACCTCTGGCCTACCCGGGAGCAAAGGCGGCGCCGGCGGGAACGGCGGAAACGCCGGTGTCGCGGGTAGTGGCGCCGTTCAGGGTGGCGGCGGCACCGGGGGTAGCGGCGGAAACGGTGGAAACGGCGGCGTTGGCGGAAACGGCGCGCTCGGCGCCAACGGAACCAAAGGCGGCAGCGGCGGCGCCGGCGGTAACGGTGGTGCCGCCGGCGTCAATGGCACCGGCGGCAACGCCGGCAACGGCGGCGCGGGTGGTAACGGCGGCAACGCGGGTAACGACACTGGCACGGGTGGCGCGACGGCGCCGTCCGGCGGCAATGGCGGCCACGGGGGTGACGCCGGCCAGGCCGGCACCGGTGGCAAAGCCGCAGGGCATGGGGGCAACGGCGGCGACGGCGGAGCCGGCGGCCGAGGCGCCGACGGCAACGCGAGCACTGTCATCGGCGCTGCGGGCGACGCCGGCGGCGACGGCGGGACCGGCGGTAACGGCGGGAGCGGCGGCGCCACCGGTACCGGCGGCAAAGCCGGAGATGGTGGTGCCGGCGGCAATGGCGGCAACGGTCTCACCGCTGCGGGGGCACCCGGCACCAACGGTGGTGCGGGCGGCAACGGCGGCAACGCGGGCGCGGGCGTCGGAGGCGCCGGTGGCAGCGGCGGCAACGGCGGAAACGGCGGAAACGGTAATGCCGGCGCGGCCGGCAGCGCCGGGACCGACGGTGCCCGTGGCGGGGCCGGCGGCAACGGCGGCAACGCCACCGGCACCGGCGGCATCGGCGGCAAAGCCGGCAACGGCGGGGCCGGCGGGACCGGTGGTGATGGCGGGGCCGACACCGGCACGGGCGGAGCCACCGCCCCGGCCGGCGGCAAAGGAGGCAACGGCGGCGACGCCGGCAACGGCGGCAACGGCGACACCGTTGGCAGCGGCGGCGTCGGCGGCGCCGGCGGGGCCGGCGGCAAAGGCGCGAACGGCAACGCTGGTGGCGTCGGGACGACCGGTGATCACGGCGGCGCCGGCGGCGCCGGCGGAAATGGCGGCAACGCCGCGGGTAAGGGCAGCATCGGCGGAAAGGCCGGCAACGGCGGCGCCGGCGGCAACGGGGGCACCGGTTACTCCGCTGCAGGCAGCAGTGGCGGCACCGGGGGCAACGGCGGCACCGGCGGCAACGCCGGCACCGGCGGTAACGGAGCCGTCGCCGGCAGTGGCGGCACCGGCGGCAACGGCGGTACCGGCGGCAACGGCGGTAAAGGCAGCGAGGGTGCGGCCGGCGCAGCCGGAACCGCCGGCGGCAACGGCGGCACTGGAGGCAACGGCGGCAACGCGACCGGCACCGGCAGCATCGGCGGCAAGGCCGGCGATGGGGGCAACGGCGGCCACGGCGGAAAGGGCGGTGCCGACATCGGCGGCGGCGGGGCCACCGCGCCGGCGGGCGGTGCCGGCGGAAACGGCGGCAACGCCGGCACGGCAGGTACCGGGACCACGAAAGGCAGCGGCGGCATCGGCGGTAACGGCGGTGACGGCGGCAGCGGTGCTACCGGCAGAGGCGGAACCGACATCGCCGGCAAGACAGGCGATGCCGGCGGTCTGGGTGGGGCCGGCGGCATCGGCGGCAACGCCTCGGGCGCCGGCGGAAAAGCGGGCAACGGCGGATCGGGCGGCAGCGGCGGCGACGGCGGAGCCGGAGGCACCGACACCGGGACCGGCGGCACGACAGCCCCCGCCGGCGGCGCGGGCGGCCGGGGCGGCGCGGGTGGCCGTCCGGGCGCGGCGAGCGGTGGTGCCGCCGGTGGTATCGGCGGCACGGGTGGTACCGGCGGCACCGGTGGCACCGGCGGCGTAGGCGCCGCCGGCGACCACGGCGGCGCGGGCGGCGCCGGCGGCCTCGGCGGCAACGGCGGCAACGCCTCCGGTACCGGCGGCAAGGCCGGCAATGCCGGCAACGGCGGCGCGGGCGGCCGCGGCGGTGATGCAGGCTCCGACCTCGGCTCCGGCGGCTCCGGCGCACCGTCCGGCGGCGCCGGCGGCAAGGGCGGCAACGCCGGCGCAGCGGGCTCAGGCGGTACCGGCGCGGGCAAGGGCGGTGTCGGTGGTGCCGGCGGAGACGGCGGCAACGGCGGCGCCGGCACTGACAACAGCGGCAGAGGCGGCGGTAACGGCGGTGCCGGCGGGGTCGGCGGCACCGCCGCAGGCACGGGCAGCGTCGGCGGCGCCGGCGGCAAGGGCGGCACGGGCGGTACCGGTGGCACGGGCAGCGATGCGGCTCTCAATTCGGGCCTGGCCGGCGGCAACGGCGGCGTCGGCGGACTCGGCGGCAACGGCGGTAACGGCGGCGTCGGCGGCACCACCGGCGGCAAGGGCGGCGGCGGCGGTAACGGCGGCACCGGAGGTGTCAGCGGAGTCAGCGAGGGCAGCGGAGCCGTCGGCGGCGCCGGCGGCAGGGCCGGCAACGGTGGCAACGGCGGCAACGGCGGCACAACCGGTGGCAGCGCAGGCAGCGGTGGCGACGGCGGCAACGGCGGCAACGGCGGCGCCGACGCCGGGAAGGGCGGCGTGACGGCACCTTCGGGTGGCGCCGGTGGCAATGGCGGTGACGCCGGCAAAGCGGGTACCGGCGGTGCCGCCGCGGGCAGCGGCGCAGCCGGCGGCAACGGCGGCACTGGCGGCAAGGGCAGCCACGGCAACAGCGGCGTGGCCGGCACCGTGGGAGACGCGGGCGGCAACGGCGGCGCGGGCGGCAACGGCGGTAACGCCATCGGTGCCGGGAGCATCGGCGGCAAAGCCGGCAGCGGCGGCGCGGGCGGCAACGGCGGCACCGGCGGCAACGGTGTCACGGGCTCCGGTGCCGGTAACGCCGGCGGTGCCGGCGGTGCGGGTGGCAACGCCGGCGCCACCGGCACGGGCAGCACGCAGGGCAGTGGTGGCCGAGGCGGCGACGGCGGCGCCGGCGGCGCCGGCGGCAACGGCCTCACCGGTGCGACTGGCAAAGCGGGCGACACCGGCGGTACCGGCGGCAAGGGCGGCGACGGCGGAACCTCCACCGGCACCGGAGGTGTCAGCGGCAGCGGTGGCACCGGCGGCAACGCCGGCAATGGCGGGAACGCCGGCGCCGACAACGGCGCGGGCGGCGTAAGCGCCCCGGCCGGCGGTGCCGGCGGAGTAGGCGGCAACGGCGGCAGTGCCGGCGCCAACAGCAACGGCGCCGCATCCGGGAACGGCGGCGGCGGCGGCAAGGGCGGCAACGGCGGCAACGGCGCTCAGGGCATCAACGCGGGCGCGTCTTTCGCTGCTGACGCGGGCGGCAGCGGCGGGGCCGGCGGCAAGGGCGGCAACGGCGGCAACTCCGGCCCGGGTGGAACCAACGGCGCCAGCGGCAGCGGCGGCCACGGGGGCAACGGCGGCACCGGCGGCAACGGCGGGCCTCTCGGCGACGACGTCGGCCGGGGCGGCGACGGCGGCAACGGCGGCGCCGCAGGGATCGCCGGCAAGGGTGGCGCTCTCAGCGCCGTCGGCGGTACCGGCGGCAACGGCGGCTCCGGTGGCAAGGGCGGCAACGGCAGTCCCGCTGCGCCGGGCGGAGCCGGCGGCAACGGCGGCAGCGGTGGCGAAGGTGGCATCGGCGACCTCACCGCGGCGGGCGGCAACGGTGGCGGCGGCGGCCAGGGCGGTAACGGCGGCAGCAACACCACGTCGATCCCCGCCAAGGGCGGTGTCGGCGGGCGCGGCGGCGACGGCGGGGCCGGTGGCGCGAGCACAGGCGCCGTCACGACCAACATCGGCGGTACCGGCGGCAGCGGTGGCACCGGCGGCAGTGGCGGCACCGGCAGTTCGAGCAAAGGCACGAATGCCCCAACCTTGGGCGGTGTCGGCGGAGGCGGCGGCAACGGCGGTAGGGGTGGTGACGCCGGCAGCTTCAATGGCTCGACCTTTGTCGGTGGCACGGCCGGCAACGGCGGGGCCGCCGGGAACGGCGGCACCGGCGGCACCGGCGGCGCGGGCCTGCCCAGCTCGGGCTTCACCGGCGCGAAGGGCGGTGACGGCGGCACCGCCGGCAAGGGCGGCGACGGCGGCACCAGCGGGGCCGGGGGCACGAACGGCGCCGGCGCCAACGGCGGCACCGGCGGCTCCGGCGGCACGGGCGGCACCGGCAGTACAGGCGGCAAAGGCACCGGTGGTGGCGACGGCGTCACGGGCGGTCCCGCAGTCGGCAGCACCGGCGGCACCGGCGGCAAGGGCGGGACTGGCGGCCCCGGCGGTGTCTGATCCGGCTACGTACACCAGGCCAACTCCGGAGCGTCCACTCCGGAGTTACAGTTCGAGCACTGTCGCCGGCGACAGCGCGTAGCGATTGGGGGCTGCCGTGTCTTTCGTGCTTGTGTCTCCGGAACAGTTGATATCCGCAACGGCGAATCTGCAGACCGTCGGGTCTGCCCTGCAGGCAATGAATACTTCGGCGGCGCTTCGCACCGGGAATCTGGCCGCTGCGAGCGCCGATGAGGTCTCCGAGGCGATTGCGACTTTCTTTGCCGAGCACGGCCAGCAGTACCAGCAGGCGGCCGAGCAGTTTTCCGTTTCCTACGAGCAATTCCGGGTCAGGATTCTGGAAACCGCGCGCGAATATGCCGTCGCCGAAATCGCTCTCGCCAAATACCTGGCCTCCAATGTGTCGCACCTCATCAACGACCCGGTGCTGGAGGCAACCGGGCGCCCACTCTTCGGTGACGGCGTCGACGGCTACACCACGGCTCAAGGCGTGGGAACGCCGGGCGGAGCCGGCGGCTGGCTGTTCGGTAACGGGGGCACCGGCGGCGTCAGCGTCCGCTACGGAGTGGCCGGAGGCGCCGGCGGCGCGGGCGGTTTGTTGGTGGGCAACGGAGGCACCGGCGGCCGCAATCTCTACGGCGGCATGCCCGGCGGCGCGGGCGGGTCGGCGGGTCTGATCGGTATCGGCGGCACGGGCGGGGCCAGCGGGCCCGGCGGCGTGGGCGGCATGGGCGGTCGGGGCGGCCTGCTGGGCGAGCCCGGCACCGCAGGGATCAGCACCGCACTGGGTCCGAATCAAACGCTGATCTATCCCGGTCAGTACGGCAGCCCGATGCTGAATATCACGGTGGGTGGCGGACCGACGTCGCCCGTCATCGTCGACTCCGGCGCATCCGGGCTGGTAGTGCCGCCGAGCTACGTCGATCTGGCCACTCTCGGCGCCCCCACCGGCACGGGCAGCGTCAGTTACGGCGGCACGCTGCTAGTCAATTACCAGACGTATCAAACCACCCTGAACTTCGGAAACGGAATCGTCACGGAACCGACCACCGTCGGCGTCGCCACCTCGGCTTCGCTGGGCGGAACAGCGGTGGATCTGTCGACCCTGCCCGCCTACCTCGGCGTGGGCCAGAACAACGACTTTCCGTTCCCCACTTCGGTGATCGAAGCGCTACCTGATCACCTGGACGACGGAGTGCTGGTCAACCTGCCACGCGGCACGATGCAGTTCGGACCCAATCCGCTGCCCCCCTATGTCGGGTTGGGCGGATCCCCGAGAACCGTTGTGCAAGTTCAGATCAACCATGAACTACCGCAGACCGTCGGCGCATTCATCGATACCGGGGGTGCACTCGGAGCCGTCCCGCAGTCGCTGGTGCCGGGCCTCAACATCGGTAACCACCTGCCGGCGGGAACGGTAATCACCGTCTCCACCATCAACGGTGTGCCCCTCTACACGCAGACGGTCACAGCCGATAACACCCCATTTGTTGTCACCTCAGCGACCGGCCCAACCTATGGTTCCGGCTATTACGTGTTCAACACGGGGTCCTACCCCTTCTCACTGTTGCCCGTCTATTTCCAGAACACCGCTGACGGAATAGGCAGGACGGTCTTCGTCCAGCAGGTCTGACGCGCCGCAGTCACTCGGCCAGTTGCAGGCAGACGGCCAGCGCCCGGTCGCCGACGTGCAGTGCCAGCACCGGGCCCAGCGGCGTCACGACCGCGGGTTCGCACGTCGGTAGCCGATCGGCCAACGCGCCGGCAACTTCCCGCGCGCCGTCAGGATTGGCGACGTGGTGCACGGCCAGCGCGGCCTGGCGCTCGCCCACGATCTCACACACCTGGTCGACCATTGCCGCGATGGCGCCCTTGGATGTCCGGATACGTTGCGCCAGAACCAGTTTCCCGTCATCGATGTGCAGTAGCGGCTTCAGCGCCAGCGCGGTGCCCAACCAAGCCTTCGCACCGCCGATGCGGCCACTGCGGCGCAGGTTGTCCAGGCGATGCACCACCATGTAGGCGTGTGTGCGGCGCACCGCGGCCGCCGCGGCGGCTGCTACGGCGTCCAGATCGGCCCCGTCCGCGGCCGCCCGAGCGGCGGTCACGGCCAGCAGCCCGGTACCCATCGCCGTCGACTTGGAATCCACAACCCGCACCGCGGAACCGAATTCGGCAGCAGCCAGTTCGGCGGCGCGGCAGGTTCCGGACAGACCCGACGAAATGTGAACGGCCACAACGCCGTCCCCATCACTGTCGGCCAGGGCCTGTTTGTAGGCGGCGCCGAGTTCGGCCGGGGTGGCCGCCGCGGTGGTGGCGTGACGCTTGTGAATGTCTTCGGGCACGTCGTCCACGCCGTCGCGCAGGTCGGCGCCGTCGAGCAGGATATGCAGCGGCACCTCACGAATCCCCCACCGATCCCGCAATTCGGCCGGTAGGCGCGACGAGCTGTCGGTGACGACCCGGACGGTCAAGGTCAGCGTGTCTTCTCGTTCGGAATCCCGGCCTCGGCGAGCGCCTTGAGCATCAGCTCGGCGACGCTGCGGTGAGCCTCGAAATTCCAGTGGATGCCGTCCGGATTGGCGCGCCCGCTCATGACCTCCTCGGCAACCGCCGCCTTGAGATCGACCAGCGGAATGTTCTGCTCCTCGGCCCACTGCGTGATCGCCGCTACGGTGCCGTCGCGCCCGTGGTGCGCCTTGCCGTAGGTCTCGGCGATATGCACCGACGGCAGCGACGCCACCACCGGGATACCGGGGCGGTTGAAATCAATTGCGCCGCGAGTCTTTTCGAGGTAATACGCGGTAAGTTGCGGCGGCAGTGCCGATCTGGCCACCGGCGACAGCCGGGGCTGCAGCCAGCCGTAGCCGTCGCGCACCCAGCGCCGCAACCGCGGCGGCCGCACGTAACGGATAAGCTCGCGCACTGCCGTGGGCCACACCGACGGCAGCGAGTCCATGCCACTAGTGGCGAAGACCACCGCACCGGCCTTGGGCAACGCCGCCCAGGCCCGCGGGTCCTGGGTGGCGGCCCACCACACGTCCCGGCAGGTCCAGCCGATCCGGCCGATCAACTCCACGTCCCAATCAAGTTGCGCACCAACAATATTGGGCCAAATGCGCGGATCGTCGGCAGGCAGCCCGCCAGTGGGGCCGTAATAGGACAGCGAGTCGGCGAAGATCAAGAGGGTGGGCCTGGCGCCGGAATCAGAGGACGTCATTGGCCACCTGCGCCGACGCGTTCCATACGTCCAGTCGCCACCGGATGTCCTCGAACCCGGCGTCATCCTCCGAGTGGCCGCTCAGCTGGACCCAACTGCAGTTGCCCATCCCGCCCAGAATCGGCCAGTTGGCGACCGGGATCTTCAGCAGCGCGGCCGACAGCGCGGCGATCAGGCCGCCGTGGGCGACCAGCACGATCGGGCGCTCGGGCGCGCCCGGCCCACCCCACTCCGGTGCGGCGGCAACCAGTTCGGCCACCAATGGCACGCTGCGGGCGGCCACGTCGACCCGGCTTTCACCGCCGTGCGGCGCCCAGCCGGCGTTCTCACGCCACGCCAATCGGGCGCCGGGGACCTCGGCATCGATCTGGGTGTGCGTCATGCCCTGCCAGTCGCCGAGATGGGTCTCGCGCAGCCGCGGGTCGACCTGCACCCCCAGACCGGTCTGCTCGCCGAGCCTGGTCGCCGTGTCGAAGGCACGCCGCAGGTCCGAGGAGACGATCAGCAGCGGTTGCACTTTGCCCAGCACCTCGGCCGCGGCGACGGCCTGGGCGCGGCCCAGTTCGCTCAGGTCGGTGTCGAGCTGACCCTGCATTCGGCTGCCGAGGTTGTAGTCGGTCTGCCCGTGCCGGAGCATGACCAGCCGGCGCGCCCTCATTCCCCGGTCCCGTCGCGTTGGTCGCCGAGGTCGACCGGCACCAGCGGGCAGTCGCCCCACAACCGGTCGAGCGCGTAGAAATTGCGGTCGTCCTGGTGCTGGATGTGTACGACGATGTCGCGGTAGTCCAGCAGTGTCCAGCGGCCCTCCCGGGCACCTTCACGTCGGGCGGGCTTGTAGCCGGCCCGGCGCATCTTCTCCTCGACCTCGTCGACGATGGCGTTGACCTGCCGTTCGTTGGCCGCCGAGGCGATGACGAAGCAGTCGGTGATGACGAGTTGGCCGGAGACGTCGATGACGAGGACGTCGTCGGCCAGTTTCGATGCCGCGGCGGCGGCGGCCACCGTTGCCATGTCGATCGCTTCTTGATGTGCGCTCATGTGCTGTTTCCGGCGGCCACACTGGGGGCGGCCGGGTTCTCGCTCCTCTCGGGGGTTCGGTAGAGGCGTCGCTTGGAGACGTATTGCACGACGCCGTCGGGCATCAGGTACCACAGCGGGCGGCGCTCCAAAGCGCGCTGCCGGCAGTCGGTCGAGGAGATCGCCAGCGCGGGAACCTCCACCAGTGTCAGTGCTTCCTGAGGCAGCTCGCCCAGAACGTCGGTGATGTGGTCGTGGCGAAGCTCGTAGCCGGGTCGACTGACACCTATAAAACGCGCCAGCTCGAACATCTCTTCCCAGCCCTGCCAGGTGAGGATGGACGCCAGGGCGTCGGCGCCGGTGATGAAGTACAGCTCGGCGTCCGCGTTGAGAGTGCGCAGGTCGCGCAGCGTGTCTTTGGTGTACGTGGGACCGCCGCGGTCGATGTCGACCCGGCTCACCGAGAACCGGGGGTTGGAGGCGGTGGCGATCACCGTCATCAGATACCGGTCCTCGGCGGCCGAAACCTGCCGGTCCTTCTGCCACGGCTGCCCGCTGGGGACGAACACCACTTCGTCGAGGCAGAACTTGTGCGCGACCTCGCTGGCAGCAACCAGGTGGCCATAATGGATGGGATCGAACGTCCCGCCCATGACGCCCAGCCTGCGCAGCTGCTTTTGCATGGTTTGCCAGCTTACTGGAGCCCGCGATCAGGCATTACCTGCCGAGGAACGACCGTGGGCCCGCGGCGCCACGCGTCAAGTTCTCAAAAGATCCGATGTCTTGCGTCAATGCCTTACACCCGCGCGGGGAATCGTGTAGAAGGAGTCCTGTGGAAAATTCGCTGCCGGCCGCCGTAGATCAGCAACAAGACTGGAAAGACGCCATGACCCGGCGGTTCTACAGCCGTTCCGTGGTCACGGGCGAGATTTCGCTGCCAGCCGTGCCGAGCCTGCTCGACGAGTACGTGGAGATGTGCAGCCGCATCTTCGCCGGAGTGGGCCGCGAGTTCAACGACGAGGAACTCGCCCACCTGCGGACCGTGCTGCAGAACCAGCTGGCCGAGGCCTACTCGATTTCCCAACGGTCCAACATCGTCATCAGCTACAACGCACCCGTGGGCCCGACCTTGCACTATCAGGTCAACGCGCGCTGGTTCACCGTCGCCGAAGCCTACGAGAACTGGATCAGCACCCGCGAACCACCGCTGTTCGGCACCGAGCCCGACGCCCGGATCTGGGCACTGGCCAACGAGGCGGCCGACGCCCGCTCGCATCCGGTGCTCGACATCGGAGCGGGGACGGGGCGCAACGCTCTTCCGCTGGGCCGGCGCGGACACCCGGTCGACGTGGTGGAGCTGACGCCGAAGTTCGCCGAGATCATTCGGTCGCAGGCCCGGGCCGAGGGTCTGGACGTGCGGGTCATCGTGCGCAACGTCTTCGAGACCACCGACGACCTGCGCCAGGATTACCAGCTGATCCTGCTGTCGGAGGTCGTGCCGGACTTCCGCTCAGCGCAACAGTTGCGCAGATTGTTCGAGCTGGCCGCCGCCTGCCTGGCGCCCGGCGGGCAGCTGGTGTTCAACACCTTCCTGCCGCGCTACGGCTACGAAATCGACGACGCCGCTCGCGAGTTCGGGCAGCAGGCGTACACGGGCATGTTCTCCCGCCAGGAGCTGGCAACCGCGTCCGAGGGGTTGCCGCTGGAACTGGTGGCCGACGACTCGGTGTACGAATACGAGCAGGCGAACCTGCCGCAGGGGGCTTGGCCGCCCACCAGCTGGTACGCCGACTGGGTCAGCGGCCTCGACGTGTTCCCCGTCGAACGGGACAAGAGCCCGATCGAAATGCGCTGGCTGGTGTTCCGCAAGACCCGCTGAACCCCGCCAGCAGACGCAAAATCGCCTCGGAGCGCATGCTCCACGGTGATTTTGCGTCTGCTCGGCCAGGGAAAGCTACACCGGCAGCAGCGCGTCGATCACCGACGCGAGCTGCTTGGCCGACCGGCACTCGTGCATCGTGATGACTTCCTCATAGCGTGGCACCGCTGAATCCCCGCTGCCCCAGAGGTGTCTGGGCTCCGGATTGAGCCAGTGCGCATGCCGGGCGGCGTTCACCATGTCGGCGAGCACGTCGACGGCTGGGTTGCGGTAGTTGGTACGCCCGTCGCCGAGCACCAGCAGAGAACTGCGCGGCGACAACACGTTCGGGTTCGCCTGCACGAACGAGACGAAGGCGTTGCCGTAGTCGGAGTGACCGTCGCGCGCGTACACGCCGGCTTCCCGGGTGATCCGCTGGATCGCCACCGCCAGATCGGCCTCCGGACCGAACATGTGCGTCACCTCGTCGGTGGTATCGATGAACGCGAAGACGCGGACACGGGAAAACTGTTGGCGCAGAGCGTGAACCAGCAACAGGGTGAAGTGGCTGAAGCCGGCGACGGAACCGGACACATCGCAGAGCACCACCAGTTCCGGACGCGCCGGGCGGGGCTTCTTCAAGACGACGTCGATCGGCACGCCACCGGTGGACATCGACTTGCGCAGCGTTTTACGCAGGTCGATCGTCCCGGCGCGGGAGCGGCGCCGCCGCGCCGCCAGCCGGGTGGCCAGGGTGCGCGCCAACGGCGCCACCACGCGGCGCATCTGCCGCAGCTGCTCACCGGAGGCACGCAGGAACTCGACGTTCTCGGACAGCTGCGGGATGCCGTACATCTGGACGTGTTCGCGACCCAGCTGCTCGGCGGTGCGCCGTTTGGTCTCCGCGTCCACCATCTTCCGAAGCTGTGAAATCTTCTGCGCGGCAATGGCTTTCGCTATCTGCTCCTGACTCGGGGTGGGCTCGTCGCCGTAGGGGGCGAGCAGCCCGGCCAGCAGTTTGCCTTCCAGTTCGTCCAGCGCCATCGCCTTGAGCGCCTGATACGACGAGAAGGACGGGCCGCGACTGGAGTTGTACTTGCCGTAGGCCTCCACGATCCGGGCGATCATCCGGACCAGCCGCTCGTCCATGTCGGCCAGGTCCGGGTTGTCGGCGAGCAGGTCCAGCAGCATCTGCCGCATGGCCTCGACGTCGTCGGGAGGCAGCCCGTCCGGGTCGCCGGCGGCGTCCTCGTCCAGCACCACCGCCCGGGCCCCCAGCGCCGCGGGGAACCACAGGTCGAACATGGCGTCGTAGGTGTCGCGGTGGTCGGGCCGGCGCAGCACCGCACAGGCCAGGCCCTCGCGCAGCACCAACCGGTCCTCCAGACCCAGGGTGGCCATCACCCGCCCGGCGTCCACCGTTTCCGAAGGGCCCACCGAGATCCCGCTGGCGCGAAGCGCTTCCACGAACCCGACCAGGTGCCCGGGCAACCCGTGCGGCGCGAGCGGCCGGGAGGGACGGATGCGCCGGGTAGCCATCAGTTCAGCCTCAACTCGCCGGTCGCCCGCTGCTGATCGGACTGGTGCTTGAGCACCACGCCGAGCGTGGCGGCGACGACGGCGTCGTCGATGGTGTCCATGCCGAGCGCCAGCAAGGTACGGCCCCAGTCGATGGTCTCGGCGATGGACGGGACCTTCTTGAGCTGCATGCCGCGCAGCACGCCGATGATGCGCACCAGCTCCTCAGCAAGATGCTCGGGCAGTTCGGGCACCCGCGAGAGCAGGATGCGGCGTTCCAGTTCGGGGGTCGGGAAGTCGATGTGCAGGAACAGGCAGCGACGCTTGAGCGCCTCCGACAGTTCCCGGGTCGCGTTGGAGGTCAGCACGACCAGCGGGGTCCGGGTGGCGGTGATGGTGCCCAGTTCCGGAACCGTCACGGCGAAGTCCGAGAGCACCTCCAACAGCAGGCCCTCGATCTCGATGTCGGCCTTGTCGGTCTCGTCGATCAACAGCACCGTCGGGTCGGTGCGCCGGATCGCGGTCAGCAACGGACGCTGCAGCAGGAATTCCTCGCTGAACACGTCATCTTTGGTCGACTGCCAGTCCCCGGAACCGGCCTGGATACGCAGGATCTGCTTGGCGTGATTCCACTCGTAGAGGGCTCGGGCCTCGTCGACCCCCTCGTAGCACTGCAACCGGACCAGTCCCGACCCGGTGGCCTGGGCCACGGCGCGGGCCAGTTCGGTCTTGCCGACCCCGGCGGGCCCTTCCACCAGCAACGGCTTGCCGAGCCGATCGGCGAGGAAAACCGCTGTGGCCGTGGCGGTGTCCGGCAGGTAGCCGGTTTCGGCGAGCCGGCGTGAGACGTCGGCGATGTCGGCGAACAGCGGCGTGGGCCGAGCGGGCACGGTCACAATGGGGCTCCTTGAAATCTGAGAGATGGGTCAGGCCGGACGGGTCTGGCCGTCACCCCAGACAATCCACTTTGTCGAGGTCAGTTCCGCCAACCCCATCGGGCCGCGGGCGTGGAGTTTCTGGGTGGAGATACCGATCTCGGCGCCGAAACCGAACTGCTCGCCGTCGGTAAACGCGGTGGACGCGTTGACCATCACCGCAGCGGCGTCGACCTGCTCGGTAAACCTTTGCGCTGCAGCAAGATTGGTGGTAACGATGGCTTCGGTGTGACCGGTCCCGTACTCGTTGACATGCGCGATCGCCGCGTCCACTCCATCAACGACCGCGACCGCGATGTCCATCGCCAGGTACTCGCGGCGTAGGTCTTCTTCACCGGCATCCAGATGCACGGTGACGCCCGCCGTCTCCAGCGCGTTCAGCAGCCGCGGCATCGCCTCCCCGGCGATCGCGGCGTCGACCAGCAGCGTCTCGGCGGCGTTGCAGACGCTGGGCCGGCGCGTCTTGGAGTTGAGCAGGATGCGCTCGGCGACGTCGAGGTCGGCGGCCTCGTGCACGTAGACATGGCAGTTGCCGACACCGGTCTCGATGGTGGGTATCTGCGCATCGCGCACGACGGCTTCGATCAGACCGGCTCCCCCACGCGGGATCGCCACGTCAACCAACCCGCGGGCCTGGATCAGGTGGGTGACCGTGGCGCGGTCGGCCGAAGACAGCAGCTGGACGGCGTCGGCGGGCAGATCCTCGCCGACCAGGGCGCCACGCAGCACCGTGACCAGGGCTTCGTTGGACTTCGCCGCCGACGAGCTGCCGCGCAGCAGCGCCGCGTTGCCGGACTTGAGCGTCAACCCGAACGCGTCGACCGTGACGTTGGGGCGGCCCTCGTAGATCATTCCGACCACGCCGAGCGGAACCCGCTGCTGCCGTAGCTGCAGACCGTTGGGCAAAGTGGAGCCGCGGAGCACCTCCCCGACCGGGTCCGCCAATCCCGCGACCTGGCGCAGGCCGGCAGCGATACCGTCGATGCGCTGGGGGTTGAGCGCCAGCCGGTCGAGCATCGCCGCCGGTGTGCCCGCGGCCCGGGCCGTCTCCAGGTCTTCGGCGTTGGCGGCGAGGATCTGGTCGGCGTGCGCCAGCAGTGCGTCAGCGGCGGCGTGCAGCGCGCGGTCCTTGACCAGGGTGGGGGTGGAGGCCAGGATGCGGGCGGCGACCCGGGCGCGGCGGGCGGCGTCGTGCACCTCTTGGCGCAAGTCGGGCCGCGCCGGTGCTTGCAGACTCATTACCCCAGGGTATCGGGCTTTCGCAGACCGGGCGCGACCGCGGTCGCTGCTTTGGCGCGTTCACGGCGGGTCAATCGCGCCTTGCTCTGCCGCTCGTCGATCAGCCGGCCCAGATCCTGCAGCAGCATCGGCTTGTCCATCACGATCTTCTCGAGATGTTCGCGCTCGATCTCCAGCGCGGTCACCTCTTCGAGGGCATAGGCGCCGGCCAGATTGGGCTGCCTGGTCAGCGCGGTGACCCCGATGAACGATCCCTCGGTGAGGGTTGCGAAGGGCAGCACGGCCCCATCAGCGTCGGTCACCGTCAGTTGCACGCTGCCGGACACGATGAAGGCCATCGCGGTGGGCACCGTGCCCGCGTACTGCACGATCTCGTCGGTGCCGTACCGCAGGATTTTGGCGTAGGGGGCCAGGAACTGCTGGTCGGCCAGGGTCAGCCGCAGTTCCGACGCGACAACGGTGCGCAACGCTTTCATGACCCGCTCCGGTGTCGAGAAGTCGTCGGCCTCGCCGTCCAGATGCAGTTCCCAACGTCGCGCGGCGTACCAGATCCATCGCACGAATGTGGACTGGGTGGCGCCCTCGTCCGCCGGAGAGTGGACCCGGACCGTGGTGCGGTACTCCCCGGCGCCCAGCGCGACCGACGACGGCGTGGTCCCGGGCATGATCAGCGGCAGAGCACTGGCCACCAGCGTCAGCATCTCGCACACCTTGTCCGGCGGATCCGACGTCGCGAACGTGGTATTGATCGAGCACTTGTGCGGGCCGGGCGGGCGGCTGAGGTTGGTGAATGCGGTGGTCGCCAGCATCGAGTTGGGCATGATCCGCAGGCCGCCGCCGGTCTGGATGTGCACGGCGCGCCAGTTCACCTCGATGACGCGGCCCCGGGCGGTCTGCGTGTCCAGCCAATCGTTGATCCGGAACGGCTGCTCGAAGAGCATGAACAGGCCGGACACGATCTGGCCGACGGAATTCTGCAGCATCAGGCCGATGACCACCGACGTGATGCCCAAGGCGGTGAACACCCCGCCGACCCGCACCCCCCAGATGACGGACAGGATCACCGCCAGTCCGACGCCAATCAGGGCGAACCGGCCGACGTCGAGGAAGATCGCCGGAAGTCGCTTGCGCCAGCTGTCTTCAGGCGCGCCTTCGAAGATCGTCGCGTTGAGCCCGGACAGCAGCAGCACCAGCACGAGGAAGCCGAAAGCGGTGGTGAGAATGCGGACCGGGATTTCGCCTGCCGAGATCTGCGACGCCTTTACCAGGATCAGGAGCAGCGCCCCGAGCGGTAGCAGCCAGTTGCGGATCACCCCGACCTGGCGGGCCAGCCGATTACCCCGGCGGGTGAGGATGTGGTGCAACTCGGTGAGCAGGATCAGGCAGACCGGAAATCCGATCGCCACGCCGATCGCCCAGTAGAACCAGTCCGAGTTGAAGAAGTTCATTACCGCTCCGACAACCGGTAAATGGCCTGCTCTTCTCCACCGACGGAAATCGTGCCGGCCGGCGTGAACTGGCGCGTGTCGCGCATCGCCTCATACACCTGGGATGCGACGTAGATGCCGGGTTGCGGTGAGCCGCTGTGCATCTGATAAGCCAGGCTGACCGCGGCGCCCCACATGTCGAAGACGAGCCCGGATTTGCCCACCAATCCACTGACCACATTGCCCGTGTTGATCCCCACCCGCAGGCGCAATACGTGCCGGCTCTGGCTGTTGAAGCGCTCGATGATGCGCCGCATCTCGAGCGCAAACTCCACACTTCGGTGAATGCTGTCCAGACGTGGCGTGACGACCCCGCAGCTGGCCAGGTAGCCGTTGTGGAAGGTGCGAATCCGTTCCACCCCAAGGGATTCGGCGGCCGCGTCGAACTGGCGGAACAGGTCGTCGACGATGCCGACCAGTTCGTCGCTCGCGACTTCGCTCGAGATCTCGTCGAGCCCGACGATGTCGGCATAGATGATGGCGACGTCCTGGTGCTGCTGCGCGATGGTCCCTTCACCCTCGCGGTACCGCTGTGCCACCGACTCCGGCATCAGCGCGAGCAGCAGCCGGTCGTTTTCCCGGCGCTGCTCGTTCAGCAGTTCTTCCTTGATCGCCAGGTTCCGGCTCATCTCGTTGAACGCGCCTGTGAGATCTCCGATTTCGTCACGCGAGGTGATCGGGATGTTGACCTCGTAATCGCCGGAGCTGATCTTCTGCGCACCCTTTTCGAGGCGGCGCAGCGGACGCACCGCCGCCTGGGCGATCACCATGGCTGCCACCGAGATGGCGAAGACCATCGCCGCGACGGCGACGGCAAGCGCCTTGGTGAAGCGTCCGATCCGCGCGAAAGCATCGGAGTCGTCCCGGGTCGCCAGGACCGACCACTGCAAATCGGAATTCGGGATGCTCAGCGGCGCGTAGGCTTCCAGTTCTTTATTACCGGTGTAGTCGGTGCCGATCGTTACCCCGGTCTCACCACGCTGCGCGGCCTTCAAACCGGCGCTGCGCACGGGTTGCACCAGCGTCGTACCGCCCAGTCGAATGGCCCGGTCCGCCACATCGGGAGCGGTGCCGGCCGCGATCACCTCGCGCCGGTATTCCTTCGGGTCCTCCAGGAAAAGCCGTGAATCAGAACGCATCAGACCGTCGGGACCGGCAAGGTAAGTCTCGGTCGCCGCGCCCATGCCGGCGGCCTGCCACTGCTTGTTGGCGGTCATGATGTAGTTGATCTTGGCGATCGGCACCGGCAGCGCCATCACGCCGTCAAATCTGCCGTCCAGACCGATCGGCGACACCACCCATGCGGTCGGCACGTCGAGCTGGGGCTGGTACGGCTCGAAGTCGGTGATCCAGACGAACTCAACGTCGTTGGAGCGCAACGCTTTCAGATACGCCTCACGCAGATTCGATTCGCGGTACGGCCCGGTCAGGATGTTGGTGCCGAGGTCGGGACCCTTGTCCACGGTGTAGACGACATTGCCGTCCATGTCGAACAGCAGCGCGTCCCGGTAGTTGAACCGGCTGACGATGCTGCGCATGTAGTAGTCGAAGCGGGCGTTGGCGGCCGTCCAGGCGCTGCCGTCGCCCGGATCCACCGGCGGGTCGGTGTTGGGCTTGGTTACGGCGGTGTAATTGGCCTGAAGGTACTTCTCGGCGTTGGTTTTCGGCAGCAGCGCGTTGAGATCGAGCTCTTCCCCCGTCACCCGCTGAATGGGTTTGATCATCTGATCTTGGTAGTAGTTGGCGAGCGCCTGTTGCTGTGGGCCGCTGATCGTCGCGTTGTTCAGTTGATTGAAGCCGGCCGTCAGAGCGATGACGGCCTGGTCGATGCTGAAGCCCCCGCTGTAGACGATCAGTGAGTTCGTCACCTCGCGGAACAACGCCTCGATCTGCCGCTTCTGCGACTCGCGCAGTTCGATGAGTCGCTCGGACTCGACCTCGCGCAAGGCGTTGCGCCCGGAGATGGCGCCGATGTAGCCGATAACAGCGATGGACAGAATGCTCGACAACAGCAGCGCGACGAGGATCTTGGACTGAATGCTGATCTTGAAACGGAAGCCTGGCAAAAGACGGCGGACGCGCTTCTTAGCCGGAGCGCTCAGCGCCTCCGATTCCGATTCTGTTGGCTCGCCCGACGTCAATCGGCTTCCCTTCTGCCTTGTCCCGGGTCTCCGATCACGCTGCACACTAGCTCTCTGACCGGTGGATATCGGCGTTTTGCGGGAAGTGACGTCGGCACGTGTCCGAGAATTCACCGTTCGGTGACGCCCGGCTTTCAGTGGATGGCGTGCTGCCAATCCACCACAAACCGGCGCGCCGGGTCCGAAGGGTCGACCGCACAAGGAAGTTCGAGCCCGACCGCAAGAGAGGGCACGTGATCGTCCGGTATTGATTGGACGCTGCGGCCGACGATCGGCGCCAGGTTCGGGAATCGAAGCTCCATCTCGATGACATATTGCGGCGCGTCGAGCAGCTCAGGCATCGCGGTGGCCTCTCTCCCCAAGCTGCGCAACGTGTTTCCGGTCGAGGCGAACGACCTGAGCACGCCCGGCACGCGCCGGCCCGATGCGAGCAGCTGCGCTGCCGACGCCCACTGGCCCGAGGCGGCACCGTGCCGCTGCTTGTGCTCGTTGTACGCCGCGGCGAGGGCTGCGGTACTCGGGGGCTGGGCCGCCCCGTGCACCCGTGCGCCCGGGTCGATCCGGACCTTGTCCGGCTTGGTGGAGTCAACCTCGACGGAGACGACCAGACCGGGCTGGACGGAGGGCATCTGGATCGGATGGACCGCCTGCCGCACCGTTACCTCGTACGGTTCGCGGCCGGGGAGCTCGACGCTGAGGTTGATCTTGCAGACGTACCGGTCGTTGATCACCGTGCCGGTCGACTGCACCGACAGGATGCGTGCGACTCCCGTCAGCGCCGGGCCGGTGAACCGGGGCCTCCTGAGGCGATAGAGGCTGACGCCGATGAACACCAGCACCAGAGCCGGGATTCCCCAGCTCAGCAGGGGGGTCACGATTTCCATGGCGGCACGGTAGCTTGGGCTCGGCGGCTACCGTGCCCAAGTTTTCGGGCGGCCATCTACTGTCGACAACATGTCTACGCGGGTGTGCGTGGTGGGCAGCATCAACTGGGATCTGACGCTGGACGTCGCCAGTCTGCCGCGTCCGGGTGAGACGGTGTTGGCGTCGTCGCTGGCGTACGCGCCCGGCGGCAAAGGCGGCAATCAAGCGGTGGCGGCGGCGCGCGCCGGCGCGCGGGTGCAGTTCGTCGGCGCGGTCGGTGACGACTCCGCCGGTCCACAGTTGTTGGCGCATCTGCTGGCTGCCGGTATCGACGTGGACGGCGTCGCCCGCCGGCAGGGCCCCAGCGGGACGGCGATCATTGTGGCGGACGGCGACGGGGAGAACACCATCGTGGTGGCGCCCGGCGCCAATGCCGCGCTGTCGGTGTCTGAAACTTCGGTCGCTGATTGCGATGTGTTGTTGACCCAGTTGGAGATTCCGGTGCCGGCGGCCCTGGAGGCCGCGCGGCACGCCCGGTCCGCTGGCGCCGTGGTGATGGTCAATGCCTCGCCTGCGGGACAGCACGGCGATGCGGTGGCCGAACTGGCCGGCATCGCCGACGTGGTGATCGTGAACGAGCATGAGGCGGGTCATTGGCCCTGGCGCCCTGCGCATTTCATTATCACCCTGGGCGCGCGGGGTGCCCGTTACCTCGGTCCCGATGGTGAGTTCGAGGTTCCCGCGCCGGCCGTGACGGCGGTGGACACCACGGGTGCCGGCGACGTGTTCGCGGGAGTTCTGGCCGCTGACTGGCCTGCTCGTTCGGGATCCCCCGCCGAGCGGCTGGTCGCGTTACGGAGGGCGTGTGCGGCCGGCGCTTTGGCCACATTGGTGCGCGGTGCCGGTGATTGTGCCCCGGGCGCCGCCGAGATAGACGCCGCTGCCTTGGGAGTGCCGTCGCCGTAGACCGTGGAACGCGACGACAGGGAGTCGACCGGCCGACCCGGTCGCCTGCTGAATATCAGGCGCGCCGACCGGCGCGTTCTGCGAAGGCGTCCAGCGCGTACAGAACTTCCGGCGCGCGCCACGCTCGATTGCGGGTCTGGTCGGTGAACTCAACGATGATCCCGTACCCGGCGAGAGGTTCCAGGTATCGGTACACATTGGTCATGGGTATCCCGAGTTCATCGCTGATTAATTGGGCATTGACCACAGGGCGTTTCATAAGCAAGTCCGCCACGCGATAAACGGCCGAGTCACGACGAGCTTTGATCTTCGACTCCCATCCTCCTCGTACCGTTCGGAGGTCGGCAACTAGTTCTCGACCGTTCACGACGGCCAGCATCGAAGCCATAGCTAATCGTTCAACTATCGGTGCGGGATCACCGTCGCGATAGGCGGTCAGTGCATCGAAATATGCAGTGGTGTCGGTTAGCAGTCCCGCTGAGACAGGGACGGTGACCTGCCGGGCCAGCCGTTTGTTGCGCAGCATCGACTGGATCATCGCTCGGCCGGTGCGCCCGTTGCCGTCGGGGAACGGGTGGATGGTTTCGAATTGTGCGTGCGCAATCGCGATCTGCGGAAGGACCGCTATGTCAGCGCGTTTGGCAAATTGGATTAGGTCATCGATGGCTGCCGGAATTTTATCGTGATGCGGTGCAATGAAATCGGCGCCGCGCGGGCCGAAGTTGCCGCCGCCGATCCACACCTGCTCCGTGCGCCATTTGCCGGCGATACCTGGCTCGCTCTCGTGCATCAGCGCGTCATGCATAGCTAAAATTGCGTCACCGCTTAGCTGGCCGGCCAGGTCGACAGCCGCTTGCATCGCTCTGGTATTAGCGACGATCATCGACGCGTTGAGACGCTTGCTGGTCCCGAGCGTCTCGGCTTCGGCGATCGCGCGCGCGTTGGCGGTTAGGTTCTCAATTTTGGAGCTGGCCGCCGATTCTGTGCGCAGCAGCACCGAAGCGAAGGGAGCGATTTCACCACCAAGTTCTGTATCGAACCGCGCGATCTCCTGGGCGGCTTCCTCTGCGTCAGCCAGCACGCCGGAAGGCAGGCTGACGTCTAAGTCCGCGATCTCGGCTGGAACGGCGGCTTGGTACTGACCGGACTGGCGAAGGGCGGCACGCAGGTCCGAGCGCCCGTAGCCGGCCTCAACGGGCGTCTCCCAAATCAGCGTCTCGTATGCCACTCTGGTGCCTGAGTTAACTGATGACACGGACGAATTTTATCATCACTTAGATCGCTAACTGATAATAAGAGGGTTTGGCGCTATCACTTCGGGCTTGCCGAAAGATGACTCAGCCTTCGGGTACCTCACGCTCGATCTCATCGAGCCATATCCGCGCTGACATGTCGGACGGAGCGCGCCAGTCCCCCCGCGGCGAGAGTGATCCGCCATGAGAGACCTTGGGGCCGTTAGGCAAAGCCGAGCGCTTGAACTGGCTGAACGAGTAGAACCGCTGCACGAACACCTGCAACCAGTGCCGGATTTCCGACAACGAGTACGACGGCCGGTTGCTCTCGGGGAAGCCGGGCGGCCACTCGCCGCGCTCCGGGTCACTCCATGCATGCCAGGCGAGGAACGCGATCTTGGACGGCGTGAAGCCGCGCCGCAACACCTGAAACAACGAGAAGTCTTGCAGCGCATACGGTCCGACTTTCGCCTCGCTGCTCTGCAACTCCTCCTCCTCGCCGGCCGGGACGAGTTCAGGGGTGATTTCGGTGTCCACCACCGACTGCAGCACGTCGGTGACATCCTTCTCGAACTGGTCCGAGGAGATGACCCAGCGGATCAGGTGCTGGATCAGTGTCTTGGGAACCCCGCCGTTGACGTTGTAATGCGACATCTGGTCGCCCACACCGTATGTCGACCAACCCAGCGCAAGCTCCGAGAGATCACCGGTGCCCAGCACGATGCCGCCACGCTGGTTCGCCAGCCGGAACAGGTAGTCGGTACGCAAGCCGGCCTGCACATTCTCGAAGGTGACGTCGTACACCTTCTCGCCACGCGCAAAGGGGTGGCCGATCTCCTCGAACATCCGCTTGGCGGTCTCGGTGATGTCGATCTCCTCGAACGTGATGCCGAGTGCCTCACCCAACTTGATGGCGTTGTTCTTGGTGTGCTCACCGGTGGCGAACCCCGGCAGGGTGAATCCCAGAATGTCGCTGCGCGGCCGGCCCTCCCGGTCCATCGCCTTGGCCGCGACGATCAACGCGTGGGTCGAATCCAATCCTCCCGAGACGCCGATGACCACCTTCGGATAGTCCAGCGCCCGCAGTCGCTGCTCCAGCCCGGCCACCTGGATGTTGTAGGCCTCATAGCAATCCTGTTCCAGCCGTTCGCGATTGGACGGCACGAACGGGAAGCGCTCGAGGTTGCGCCGCAGACCGATATCGCCGTCGGGCGGGTCGAGGCGGAATTCGATCCGGCGGAAGGCATCCGTGACCACCCGATGGTGGCGCCGATTGTCGTCGAACGTGCCCATCCGCAACCGTTCGGAGCGCAGCAACCCGGTGTCGACGTCGGCGACCGACCGCCGCTCGCCGGTGGGGAATCGCTCCGAGGACGCCAACTCGGTGCCGTTCTCCCAGATCATGGTCTGGCCGTCCCACGCCAGGTCGGTGGTCGACTCCCCTGCCCCCGCCGCCGCATACACGTAGGCGGCCAGACACCGCGCGGACGCCGAGCGGGCGAGCAGGCAGCGGTCGTCGGCCCTGCCGATGGTGATCGGGCTGCCGGACAGGTTGGCCAGCACGGTCGCCCCGGCCAGGGCCGCCTCCGCGCTGGGCGGCACCGGCACGAACATGTCTTCGCAGATCTCGACGTGCAGCACGAAGTCCGGCAGGTCCGACGCGGTGAACAGCAAGTCCGGACCGAACGGCACATCGCTGCCGGCGATCCGGATGCTGCCGCGCTCACCGTCTCCCGGCGCGATCTGCCGGTATTCGTAGAACTCGCGATACGTCGGCAGATAGGACTTGGGCACCACACCCAGTACGGCGCCGCGATGGATGACGACCGCGGTGTTGTAGATGCGGTGCAGGTGGCGCAACGGGGCGCCGACCACCAGCACCGGCAGCAGGTCGGCAGACGCGGTCACGACCTCACTCAGTGCCTCTTCCACGGCGTCCAGCAGGGCATCCTGCAGCAGGATGTCTTCGATCGAATATCCGCACAACGTGAGTTCCGGGAACACCGCCAGGGCCACGCCGTCGTCGTGACACTGGCGCGCCAACCCGAGAACCGACGCAGCATTGGCGGCCGGGTCGC
Organism: Mycobacterium sp. TY814; assembly: GCF_030755175.1. Classification (NCBI taxonomy): domain Bacteria; kingdom Bacillati; phylum Actinomycetota; class Actinomycetes; order Mycobacteriales; family Mycobacteriaceae; genus Mycobacterium; species Mycobacterium sp. TY814. Next base: position 485,584 of record NZ_JAUFRY010000002.1, on the reverse strand, counting down.
CGATCGAGGTGTGGTGCGTGCACGCGGCGACGCGCACGAACCCGTGCCGGTATGCGGAGTAGAAGCTCATCGCCCTCCATTCTCGCGTTACTGTCGCATTGCCGACGTCGAGGTCGGATGACGGGGTGCCAACTAGTGCATAGTCTCGATGGAGTGGAATCTCCCGAACTCATCGCGCTGCTGTCCGGTCGCCGGATCGCGGTGCTGACTGGCGCGGGCCTTTCCACGGACTCCGGCATACCCGATTACCGAGGACCTGACTCCCCACCCAGCAACCCGATGACGATCCGGCAGTTCACGTCCGACCCACAATTCCGGCGGCGTTACTGGGCGCGCAACCATCTGGGCTGGCGGCATATGGACAACACACAGCCCAACGCTGGGCACCGGGCGCTGGCCGCGCTGGAACGCGGCGGCGTGGTGAACGGAGTGATCACCCAGAACGTCGACCTGCTGCACACCAAGGCCGGCAGTTCCCGCGTCATCAATCTGCACGGCACCTACGCCCAGGTGGCCTGCCTGAGCTGCGGCCACCGCATGAGCCGCGCCGTGCTGGCCGAGCAGCTCGAGGCGCTCAACCCCGGATTCATCGAGCGTTCCGAAGCCGTCGGCGGCCTGGCTGTGGCGCCGGACGCCGACGCCGTCGTCGCCGACACCGATTCATTCCGCTACCTCGACTGCCCGGTCTGCGGCGGCATGCTCAAGCCCGACATCGTCTACTTCGGTGAGAGCGTCCCCAAACACGTTGTCGATCAGGCATACTCACTCGTCGATCAGGCCGAGGCGTTGCTGGTGGCCGGTTCCTCGCTGACGGTGTTCTCCGGATACCGGTTCGTGCGCCACGCCGCCGCCAACGGCATCCCGGTGGCGATCGTCAACCGAGGCCGCACCCGCGGGGATGACCTGGCCACCGTGACGGTCCACGGCGGCTGTTCGGAGATGCTGACGTTGCTCGCCGGCGAACTGGGGGTCAGCGCGCCCTTCTGACCTCGGCGACGAACTGGCGGCCACGGTTGTCCACCACCTGCCACGAGTACGGGCCGATGAGCCGCGGGTGACCCAGCATGTAGACCGCCTGCCGGGCGTCCTGCTCGCGTTCGATGTTGTCGACGCGCATGCCGTGAGATGTCGTCAAAGCCCACATGGTTCTCTCCGATTCTGGCTGAATTCGCTGATGCGAAGAGCTTTTCGGAGGCGCCTGTGCGGATCCTCGGGAGATCCCTCAACGTTTTCTAGAAGCGGATTTCGGGAAGCGACCGCCGGGGCACAGTGCGCCACGAGCGTTCGCGACTGTAGTCCTCTGCGGCCCGGCTGTCAGAAAGTGCAGGGCATGCTGCGGATGGCGTGAATGAAATTGCCCGGTACATACACCGGTTCGCCCGCCTGAATCTCGGGCAGCTGAGCCAGCAGTTCACCGAAGATGGCGCGCAACTGTGCCCGCGCCACGTGCGCACCGAGGCAGAAGTGCACGCCTCCACCGCCGAACCCGACGTGCGGGTTAGGGCTGCGACTCAGGTCGAAGCGACCCGGTTCGTCGAAGGCCTCGACGTCCCGGTTGCCGGATGCGTAGAACATCACTACCTTGTCACCCGCCCTGATTTGTTGTCCGCCGAGCTCGAAATCGGTTGCGGCGGTGCGGCGGAAGGTCATCACAGGGGTGGCCCAGCGGACGAATTCCTCGACCGCGGTTCCGATGCGATCCTCGAAAGCCGCATGCAGCCAGGCCCTTTGGTCCGGAAAGTCGGTGAGCGCCTTGAGGGCGTGGCTGGTGGTCTGCCGGGTGGTGTCGTTGCCCGCCACAGCCAGCAGCACGAAGAAGGCGGCCACGTCGGCGTCGGAGAGCCGGTCGCCGTCCACCTCGGCGTTCACCAGAGCACTGAACAGGTCTTCGCCCGGATTCTCCCGGCGCTCCGCGGCCAACTGACCGGCCACCTGGTGCAGGTACATCTGGTTTTCGAACACCACCTGCAGCGGTTCGCGGCCGGCGAGGTACTCCGGATCGGCCCAGGACACCAGGGCGTCGGCCGCGTGCGCGACCTGCTGCCGCTCGGATTCGGGAATGCCCACCATGTCCGACAACGTCCGGATCGGCAGCTCCTTGGCGCAGTACTCGACGAAGTCGGCGCCGCTGCCGGCCTCCCGCAACTCCCCGACGATGGCCTTGGCGTTGGACTGGATGGACTGTTCGATCCGGCGAACCTGCCGGGGCGTAAATGCCGCGCTGACCAGCTTGCGCAGTTTGGTGTGTCGCGGCGGGTCCATCGCCAGGAAGGACTGCGACGCTTCGAGCAGTTCCTCCGGAATGCTGGCGAACATCACGCCCTTGCCGGACCGGAAGACGTCGTTGTTGCGGCTCACCGCGACGATGTCGGCGCGTCGCGTCACCGCCCAGTACCCGGGGTCGTCGGGGTCGTCCATCAAGGTGTCCTTGACCGGGGAATGCCAGCTCACCGGGCGTTCGGCGCGCAGCACCGCGAACGAGCGTTCTCGATCCTCGGCGGTGGTCGACCAGAACTCGGGCGAGGACAGGTCGATCGCGTCGTAGGTCCGGTCACTCGCGCACGTCGCTGTCATCTGGTCCCTCCATCGACACCCTGGCTGATCAACCCGACCATATGACTAGACATATTGTCTAGTCAATATGGTCCTTTTGCCGCTAAGCTCGTCGGATGCCGTCGGTCACCCGTAAGCCGCAGGGGCGCCAGGGACGCCAGCAGCGGCGCGAGCACATGGAGAGCCGGCTGCTCGACGCCACCGAACGGCTGATGGGCGAGGGCGCCAGCTTCACCGAACTCAGCGTCGACCGCCTGGCCGGTGAAGCCGGTATCTCCCGGGCCAGCTTCTACATCTACTTCGAAGACAAGGGTCACCTGCTGCGCCGGCTGGCCGCCGCCGTCTTCGACGACCTCGCCGCGGCCGGGGACCGGTGGTGGTCAGTGGCCGACCGGCGTGACCCCGACGACCTCAAGGCGGCGATCGCCGGCATCGTCGCCACCTATCGCCGCCACCAGCCGGTGCTGGTCGCGCTCAGCGAAATGGCCGGCTACGACCCGGCTACCGCCAAGACTTACCGCGACCTGCTGACAGCGATATCGCAGCGGGTGACCGGCGTCATCGACAGCGGCCAGGCCGACGGCTCGATCCGGCCCGGCCTCTCGGCACCGGCCGCCGCCAGCGCGCTGACCCTGATGGTGGAGCGGGCCTGCCAGCTGCACCTGCCCGTGCAGCCGCCGGACTACGACGCCCAGCTCACCGACACGCTGGTCGAAATAATTTGGGCCGCTTTGTATCTCAAGCCCGCAGACTAGACGGCCACCAGGTCGTCGGCGTGCACCGCGGGGCGGCGCAACTCTCCCGGCAGATCCGTGGTGGAGCGACCCATGATCGTCGCCAGTTCGGCAGCGTCGTACGCCACGACGCCGCGCGCCACCACCGTGGCGTCCGGTCGGCACAGTTCGACGACGTCGCCACCGAAGAACTTGCCCGACACCGCGGTAATGCCCGCGGGCAGCAGTGAGCGGCGCTGCCCGAGGATGGCACGCACCGCCCCCTCGTCCAGCGTCAGCGAGCCGGTCGACTCGGCGGCGTAGCGGACCCAGAATCGGCGGGCCGACATCCGCTCGGGCCGGGGAGCGAACACGGTGCCCACCGAGGCATCGGCGAGCGCCGTCGCGGCATCCGCGGCCGGCGCCAGCAACACCGGCACCCCGGCGTCGGCCGCCAGCAACGCCGACGACATCTTCGAGGCCATCCCGCCGGTACCGAGATTGCTGCTCTGTCCGGCCACCACGCCGTCCAGGTCCTGCGGACCGGTCACCTCCGGAATGAATCTGGCGCCCTTGAACTTTCGCGGGTCAGCGTCGTAGAGGCCGTCGATGTCGGACAGCAGCACCAGGGCGTCGGCACCGACCAGGTGCGCCACCAGCGCCGACAGCCGGTCGTTGTCGCCGAAACGGATCTCGTTGGTGGCCACCGTGTCGTTCTCGTTGACGATCGCCACCGCACGCAGCGCGCGCAGCCGGTCCAGCGTGCGCTGGGCGTTGTTGTGCTGCACGCGCATGGCGATGTCGTGCGCGGTCAGCAGCACCTGGCCCACGGTGCGGCCGTACCGGGCGAACGCCGCGCTCCAGGAGTTGACCAAGGCAACCTGCCCGACGCTGGCCGCAGCCTGCTTGGTGGCCAGATCCTTTGGCTTACGGGCCAATCCGAGCGGTTCCAGGCCGGCGGCGATGGCGCCGGAGGAGACGATGACCACGTCGGAGCCCGCCTGCATCCGTGTCTCGATCGCATCGGCGAGTTCGGCCAGCCGTCCAGCATCGAACATGCCCGACTCGGTGGTCAGCGCGGTCGTGCCCACCTTGACGACGACGCTGCGCGCAGTGCGGATTCGTTCGCGATGCTGACTGGTCATCAGCTGTCGTCGCGCTCCCGACGTTGCCGCCGGGCGGCTTTGCGCTCGGCGGCACCCACCCGGTCGCTGCGCTCGAGTCGCACGTCGGTGCCGCGGCCGGTCAACGGAACCTGGCCTCCCGCAGGGGTTTGCGGCTCCCAGTCGAACGTCATCTCACCGATGGTCACCGCGCAGCCGGGGCGGGCGCCCAGCCGCAGCAGTTCGTCCTCCACGCCCAGGCGGGCCAATCGGTCGGCAAGGTAGCCGACCGCCTCGTCGTTGTCGAAGTTGGTCTGGCCGACCCAGCGCTCGGGCCGCGAGCCGGTGACCACGAAGCCGCCCTCGCCATCGGGCTCCACGGTGAAGCCGCTGTCGTCCACCGGCACCGGACGGATCACCGGGCGCCGGGGTATCACCACCGGTCGCGTGGCGTTGTACTCCGAGACCATCTGCCACAGCCCGAAGATCAACGGCTGCAACCCTTCCCGGGTGACCGTCGACACCAGGAACACCGGCCAGCCGCGCTCGGCGATCTCGTCGCGGACGAACTCGGCCAGCTCGCGCGCCTCGGGCATGTCGATCTTGTTGAGCACCACCGCGCGTGGCCGCTCGGCCAGGTCGCCCAGCACAGCGTCCCCTTGCAAGGTCGGGGTGTAGGCCGCCAGTTCGGCTTCCAGCGCGTCGATGTCGGAAATCGGGTCGCGTCCCGGTTCGGCGGTGGCGCAGTCCACCACGTGGACCAGCACCGCGCAGCGCTCGATGTGCCGCAGGAAGTCCAGTCCCAGACCACGGCCTTCGGAGGCGCCGGGGATCAGCCCCGGCACGTCGGCGACGGTGAAGGCATGCTCGCCGGCCGACACCACCCCGAGGTTGGGAACCAGCGTGGTGAACGGGTAATCGGCGATCTTGGGTTTGGCCGCCGAGATCACCGACACCAGTGACGACTTACCCGCCGAGGGGAACCCGACCAGGCCGACGTCGGCGACGGTCTTGAGTTCGAGGGTGAGATCGCGTTCCTGCCCCGGTTCCCCGAGCAGCGCGAAGCCGGGGGCCTTGCGGGCGCGGGACGCCAGAGCGGCGTTGCCCAGACCGCCGCGGCCACCGGCGGCGGCTTCGAAGCGGGTGCCGGCGCCGACCAGGTCGGCCAGCATCCGGCCGTTTTCATCCAGGACCACGGTGCCGTCGGGGACCTTGATTTCCAGGTCGGCGCCGGCGGCACCGTCCCGGTTGTTGCCCATCCCCTGCTTGCCGGACTGCGCGGTGACGTGCGGGCGGAAATGGAAGTCGAGCAGGGTGTGCACCTGCGGGTCGACGACGAAGATGATGCTGCCGCCGCGGCCGCCGTTACCGCCGTCCGGGCCGCCCAGCGGCTTGAATTTCTCGCGGTGTACCGACGCGCAACCGTTGCCGCCGGAACCCGCTCGCGTGTGAATAACGACCCGATCGACGAATCGAGGCATCGGGCTTCCCCTCAATCGGCCACGGACGTGCTGCCAGGCACGTCCCCGGCACTCAGTCGGCGGTCTGCCCGGCTGCGACGATGTTGACGGTCTTGCGGCCGCCCTTGACGCCGAACTGGACCGCTCCGGCCGCCTTGGCGAACAGCGTGTCGTCGCCACCGCGACCGACGTTGACGCCCGGGTGGAACTTGGTGCCGCGCTGACGGACCAGGATTTCGCCGGCCTGGACGACCTGACCGCCGAACCGCTTCACGCCGAGCCGCTGTGCGGCGGAATCACGACCGTTGCGTGAGCTGGAAGCGCCCTTTTTGTGTGCCATGTCTGCTCGCCCCTACTTGATGCCGGTGACCTTGAGGACCGTCAGCTGCTGACGATGTCCCTGCCGCTTGTGGTAGCCGGTCTTGTTCTTGAACTTGTGGATGCGGATCTTCGGGCCTTTGGTGTGCTCGAGCACCTCGCCGGTGACGGCGACCTTGGCCAGCGCCTGAGCGTCGGTGGTGACGTTGGCGCCGTCGACGACCAGAGCGACCGGCAGCGACACGTTCGCGCCCGGCTCGGACTCCAGCTTCTCGACCTTGACCACGTCGCCGACGGCAACCTTGTACTGCTTACCGCCGGTCTTGACGATTGCGTAGGTCGCCATCGTTGCTCCTGCCTCTTCTCATCTGTCTGCGTCACACTCGCGCGCGGGCGAACCCGGCGCGGGTGATGGTCTTGGGTGCGGGCTCGGTACTGGCCCGCTGTCGTCGGTCACATCTCGAAAAGAGCCCTGACGACAACTGTCCAAGGGTACGTGACCAGCTCCTACAGGGTCAAACCGGGCCTGGGGTTTCCAGGCTGCGGTCTTCAGTCCGCGTGAATGGGCGGCCCGGCCGGCCGTCCCGCCGCGCGGCGCCGTCGCGGCGGCGCCGAAACCTCGGCGATCACCACAGACGGGACCTCGATGGCGGCATCGCCGTCCTGGCTGTCGTCCAGGTCCTCGCCGTCGTCCAGCACGTCTTCGTCCTCGTCGTCCTCGTCGTTGAGGTCTTCGTCGTCGAGTTCGTCCACGTCCTCGTCGTCATCGTCCTCGTCGAGATCTTCGTCGTCGAGTTCGTCGGTGTCCTCGTCCTCATCGACGTCCTCATCATCGACGTCCTCGTCCTCGACGTCCTCGTCCACGTCCTCGACGTCCTCGTCCTCGACGTCGTCCTCGTCCTCGACGTCCTCGTCGGCGACGTCTTCGTCCTCGAACTCGTCGACCCCGGCCGCAACCAGCGATTCGGTCTGCTCGTCGGTCTCGGCCGTCAGCTCCTCGTCGGCCTCGCCGTTCTCGTCCTCATCGCGGGACGACGCGGCCATCGCCTTGAACATCGGGTGCTCGCCCGGGGCGTGCGTCGGGACTTTGGCCACCACGCCGTTCTCGCTCGGCTGCTCGGTTCGCGGCTTCTTCGACCGCCTGCTGCGGCGTCCGCCGGACTCGGTCTTGCGACCAATGGCCGGCGCCGAGTCGACCGGGTCGGCGTGCATCACGATGCCGCGGCCGGCGCAATGCGGGCATGACGTGGAGAACGCCTCGATCAGTCCGGTTCCCAGTCGCTTGCGGGTCAGTTGCACCAGGCCCAGCGAGGTCACCTCGGAAACCTGGTGGCGGGTGCGGTCGCGGGCCAGCGCCTCGGTGAGCCGGCGCAGCACCAGGTCGCGGTTGGACTCGAGCACCATGTCGATGAAGTCGATGACCACGATGCCGCCGATATCGCGCAACCGCAGTTGCCGCACGATCTCCTCGGCCGCTTCGAGGTTGTTCTTGGTGACGGTCTGTTCCAGGTTGCCGCCCGATCCGGTGAACTTGCCGGTGTTGACGTCGACCACCGTCATCGCTTCCGTGCGGTCGATCACCAGCGTGCCGCCCGACGGCAGCCACACTTTGCGATCCATCGCCTTGGCCAGTTGCTCGTCGATGCGATGCACCGCGAACACGTCCGGGCCGGGCTGGCCTTCCTGACCGGCCGGCTCGTACTTGGTCAGCTTCGAAACCAGGTCGGGGGCAACAGAATTCACGTATTCGTTGATCGTGCTCCAGGCCTCGTCACCGGAGACGATCAGGCCCGAGAAGTCTTCGTTGAACAGGTCCCGGATGACCTTGACCAACACATCGGGCTCTTCGTAGAGCGCCACCGCGGCGCCCGCGGCCTTCTGCTTGATCTCGGCGGCCTTGGCGTCGATCTGGTTCCAGCGCTCCTGCAACCGCGTGACATCGCCGCGGATGTCGTCCTCTTTGACGCCTTCTGATGCGGTACGGATGATCACGCCTGCGTTGGACGGGACCACCTCGCGCAGAATCTCCTTGAGGCGCTGGCGCTCGGTGTCGGGCAGCTTGCGGCTGATGCCGGTCGACGACGCCCCGGGGACGTACACCAGGTACCGGCCGGCCAGGGACACCTGCGTGGTCAGCCGGGCGCCCTTGTGTCCGACCGGGTCCTTGCTCACCTGCACGACGACGTAATCGCCGGGCTTGAGGGCCTGTTCGATCTTGCGGTCAGCTCCGCCCAGGCCGGCGGCCTCCCAGTTGACCTCACCGGCATAGAGCACGCCGTTGCGCCCGCGACCGATATCGACGAACGCGGCCTCCATCGACGGCAGCACGTTCTGCACGATGCCCAGGTAGATGTTGCCGACCAGGGACGCCGAGGCCGCCGAGGTCACGAAATGCTCGACCACGATGCCGTCTTCGAGCACGGCGATCTGGGTGTAGCGGGCGCCAGGGTGCGGCGGTTCGGTGCGCACCCGGTCGCGGACCACCATCACCCGCTCCACGGCTTCGCGCCGGGCCAGGAACTCGGCCTCGGTCAGCACCGGTGGGCGGCGGCGGCCGGCGTCGCGCCCGTCCCGGCGGCGCTGGCGCTTGGCCTCCAGCCGCGTCGAGCCGTCGATCCCCTTGATCTCGCCGGGACCGGAGTCGTCAGAGCCGGACTTGCCGCCGCTGCGCGGCGCGCGCTCGTGCACGACGGTGTTGGGCGGGTCGTCCGGTGACGGGCTGTCGTCGTTGTCGTCGCCGGAGCCGGTCTTGCGCCTCCTGCGCCGGCGGCGGCGACGGGTGGCGCCTTCGCCCGCGGTCTCTTCGTCGCCGTTCTCGTTGTCGTCGGCGTCCTCGTCGGAATCCTGGCTCTCGTCGGTGTCGTCGGCGCCGCTCTGCTCGGCCCCGGCGTTGTCACCGGCCTGGTTGTCGCCGTCGGCGCCGTTCTGCTCGCCACGCCCACGGCCGCGGCCACGGCGTCCGCGGCGCCGGCGCTTGTTGGCGGGACGGTCGGACTGGTCCTCGTCGTCGTCCGCCCCCGTGCCCTGACCGTCGGAGTCGTCGGCGTAATCGGAGTCGTCTGCCACGGTGTCGTCGGCGGCTTCGTCGTCGGTCTCGACCCGCTCGGGCAGCGGCTGGGGCGCGACGAACAGCGGCATGTAGTGCGGGCGCTCGATGACGGTCTCGTGAGTCTCGCGGATCTCCACCGTCTCCAGCATCAGCCGGGATTCGGGTTCGGCCGTCGAGTCGTCACCGCCTTCGGAGGCGGCTTCGAGCGTGTCGGGCTGGGCCGCCAGCAGGTCGCGCACGCGGACCGCGTCGACGTGGTCGACGCTGGAATGTGCGCTGCGAATCCGCCCGTCGAGAGCGGCCAGCGCGTCCAGCACCCGCCTGCTGGTGGTTCCCAGCGTCCGCGCGAGCGAATGCACCCTCAGGCGGTCGGGCAGGTCCTCACGCTCGTTCGGCTCGTCTGTGGAGTCTGAAGTTGGGGCATCGTCTACCACGAATTCTCCTCAAGCCCCCGGGCGCGTCATGTCGACGCGGCCACTCGAGGGCTTCGCTATGGGTCCGGGTTACTTCTCCCGGACTTGTGATGGTCTCGCCCCGAGCAGCCCAGGTGAGCCCACTCGGTGCCGTACTGAATGACGGCTCGACATGCTGCGCCGCACCGCGGACTGGCGGTGGTCGCGCTTGCCTGAGTCTTCATTCGGGTGTCCGACGCCAGTTCGACGACGTTCACCCGCAGTCAGTATCCCACATCACTTCCGGGGATCACGCTCCCCTTCGGCGCGGCCCCGCTCAGATGCCCGGAAACCAGAGTTCGATCTCGCGCTGGGCCGATTCGGCGGAGTCGGACCCGTGCACCAGATTGAACTGGGTCTCCAGGCCGAAATCGCCGCGAATGGTCCCGGGCGTGGCCTTTTCCACCGGGTCGGTGCCACCGGCGAGCTGCCGGAACGCGGCGATCGCCCGCGTTCCCACCACGACGGCCGCCACCACCGGTCCCGAGGTGATGAATTCGAGCAGCGAACCGAAGAACGGCTTGCCGTCGTGCTCGGCGTAATGGCGGCGGGCCAGGTCCTCTCCGACAGTCCTGAGCTCCAGCGCTGCGATATTGAGGCCTTTGCGCTCGATGCGGCTGAGTATCTCGCCAATCAACTGGCGCTCCACGCCGTCGGGCTTGATCAATACGAGGGTCCGTTCGGTCACGGTGCACAGAGTAGAGGTCGGAGGACCCAGACCCAAGCCGGGATCAGTTAGGGGACCTGCGGTAGAGCCATATCGTCGGACTTGACCGCAACTGCCATGCCCATCAATCAACACCCTAGTTCGTCAACTAGAGGCCAAACAGGAACAGCAAGACTTCGTCGAATCACAGATGTCAACCACCCGCGACTGCTGCCTGCTGCAACGCGTTGGCGACTCGGTGGAGTACGACATCGGCGATTGGATCCGACTTCATTGAGTCGCAGAAGGCTTCAGCCCACACAGCTCCTTCGGTCCGTGCCACTACTGCCGCAGCAGCAGTAAGATCCGCGCGGACAGAGTTTGGTGCACGATTCCAGACACGAAGTAGCAGCTTGTGATCTAGCTTGCGAACCTGCGCAAGTAGCCGGACGGCCTCCGCTCTGGCCAACCAAGAGGCGTCCTCGTCGTGTGCTACATCGACAATTACCTCCAGCGCCGCTCCAAAGTGCGTAAACCTCGTTGATTCCGCAACTCTGCGTAAGACGGCCATTAGCCACGCCTGCTGCCATCCCGTGAGGTATCCAGAGGTAAGCGCCTTCACGCTGGCCGTTTCAACTCGCTGCGGATAGCTTGTCGCAAGGCCACTGAGGTACGTGGCGACCAGCGCGGTTTTGTCGGGAAACCGGCCGACGAGCATTGGTGCGGACTCGATCGCATCGGGCAGCTTCTTGGCGAGGAGGATCGTCATCGCTGTCGACACAAGCCCGTGAAATTCGTCTTCAGCCAAAGCCGAAGGCCCAGAACCTGGCATACGTCTCATCGCTTCGCTAAACGATCCCACAGCCACGGTGACCTGATCCGGTTGAAGATGAGTGCTCAGTTTCTCAGCTAGTTCCTCCAAGCTAATCGTGCGGTGATAAAAGAGCGCCCACAACGTCTCTACGCCGAGGTCGGCTCCCTCGACAAGTCGTTCGATCTCGTCGTCAGATGCGTCACTCAATGCCTCCTTCCGTTCCTTCAAGATCCTGCCGTGCACACCCTTGCGAGTGGCCTCGACAGCCCCGAGTTGCGTGACGTATGTATTGCGATGAAGAACTCGGGATTTGTCAGAGTTAATGAGCAACCTCACTGAACGAAGTTGGCTCTCCAATCGGTGAATTGCGCGGCGCCCATCATCATGCGTGGCTACGGCTATCCGGATGTCATCGCCATGCCGGCGGTAATCGAAACCGTTCCTGAGCATCTCCGCATCGACAGCGCTGAGGTAAGCCGTCGCCAGGACGTCGCTTGTTGCAATACCTTGAGGCAATCCACGAGGCCCGCCCATCACTTGACCGAGAAAATCGATCAGCGCCCCAATCACATCGACTCTCCCGGTCAGCCTGACCAAGATGTCCTGGAGGACGGCGTGATCTATAGATTCATAGAATCCCGTGACGTCGGAACGGAGGGTCTGCTGCACGATCAGGTGACAGTTTCGGTCACGCGGCCTGACTGGCCGGTGTGGTCATGATTGCTTCGAATTCGATCGGGGTCAACCGCCCGAGGCCGGACTGGCGGCGGCGCCGGTGGTAGGTGCGCTCGATCCAGGTGACGATCGCGATGCGGAGTTGTTCTCGGGTGTCCCAGCGGCGGCGGTCGAGCACGTTCTTCTGCAGCAGGCTAAAGAAGCTCTCGATGGCGGCGTTGTCGCCGGCGGCTCCGACACGGCCCATAGAGCCGACCATCTCGTGTTGATTCAAGGCGTGTACGAATTTCCTTGACCGGAACTGAGATCCGCGATCCGAGTGCAGAATGCACCCCGCGACATCTCCGCGTCGGGCTACCGCGCTGTGTAGTGCCCGGATGGCCAGTTGTGACTTCATTCGGGAGTCGATGCTGTAGCCGACGATCCGGTTGGAGAACACGTCCTTAATCGCACAGAGGTAGAGCTTGCCCTCACCGGTGCGGTGCTCAGTGATGTCACTGAGCCACAACTGATTTGGCCCTTCAGCGGTGAAGTCACGCTCGACAAGATCGTCGTGCACCGGCGGCCCGACTTTGCCGTTCTTGCCGCGTTTCTTACCAAACACGCTCCACAGTCGATTCTGCGAGCAGATCCGCCATGCGGTGCGCTCGGCCATCGGCTCGCCGGCATCGCGCGCCTCCTCCACGAGGTAGCGGTAGCCGAACTCCGGATCGTCTGCGTGCGCGTCGAACAGCGCATTGGCGCGGTAGGCCTCGATGAGTTCGGCCTCGGTGATGGGGTCGGCCAGCCAGCGGTAATACGGTTGGCGGGAGAGCTTGAGTACCCGGCACGTCACCGCGACGGGGATCCCGTCGGCGGCGAGCTCTTTCACGAGCGGGTAGACCCTTTTCCCGGCAGATTGGCCTGCGATAAATACGCTGCGGCCCGGCGCAGCACCTCGTTCTCTTGCTCTAGCAGTTTGATCCGCCGTCGGGCTTCGCGCAGCTCACCGGACTCGCTGGCGCTCTTGCCGGGCTTGGTGCCTTCGTCGATGTCGGCCTGACGGAGCCATTTCTGCAGCGTCATCGGGTGCACTCCGAAATCGGTGGCGATCTGCTCGATCGTTACACCGTCATCGCGGTTGCGAGCGACCCGGACGACGTCGTCGCGGAACTCGCGGGGGTAGGGCCTTGCCATGGGGACATCCTTCCAGCCCGCCCATGCTGGGCAAGCCAACTCAGATGTCACCTATTCGTGCAGCAGACCCGGACGATGTAATCGTTGCCGCCTTGTTGTGATAACGCCTCGAACTCACGCCAACGTTTGTCCATCTCAAAGCCGCGTGGCCAGAAAACCACTCCGTCGGATACGAGCCCTCGCTCGATCCGAGACCGCAACGGCTCGACAAGCGCTTCATACACAACCCGGTCAATTAAGTTCATTAGCGCTGCGGGTCGTGTCGCATACTTTGGCTTCGTCACCGGGACAGTAACTGCGGTCTCCGGTTCATATCGACCACTGATCAGCGAATGCTCGATGGCGCGCACGAAACGCTCTCCAACCGCTCCACCGACCTTATCGTCAGGTCGCGGCGGCAACAGATCATTGGGCTGCAGCGCCGACAGCGCTTGATCTATCTTCAACTTGTCCGCTACGGCCGAATAACTGTCCATGCCACCCGGTGGATTACTGCGCGCCATCGGAACATTCTCCCAAGTCGCCGGCCTCGTTACTGTGAGCACTTAGGACGACCTCGTACCGTCACCGTCAGGCGGGGACTGAGTTCTTCAATCGAGAATGATGGACTCGCAGCCGAACAACTGAGCCTGCGGTGCGAGCATCGATTCTGCGCTCAGGGCTACCCGGCGGCCCTTGTCCCCGCCCTGGCCGCAGTTTCGACGAACCGGGCGAAATGCGTCACACCGAGGGCGGCGGCGTCCAGCGTTCCTGCCGCCGCCGGACCTCGGCGCGCAAATAGGCGATCAGCCCCCACACCGCGGTGAACAGCAGGCCCATCAGACCGACGGCCGGATACACCAGAAACCCGGCGACGAGTATCAGCTGAGCACCGAGGTTGACCCAGATCGCCCATGGCCGGCGTTGCAGTCCGGTCAGCACGACCAGCAGTACGGCGAATCCGATCAGGTAACCCAGTGACGCGCCGCTGAAGCCGCCGCCGACGACGCCCACCACCGGGATCGCCAGCAACACCACGATCACCTCGAGGATCAGCGTTCCGGCCATCACCCCGGCGAAGCTCTTCCACGGGTCGGGCGGCGGTGCCGCGTCTTCGGTCATTGCGGATCACGACCGAACAAGGTGCGGGCGGCGCCGGCGGTGACGACCGAACCGGTGATGACAATGCCTGTGCCGGAGAACATCTCGCCTTCCTGATCGGCTGCGTCGACCAGTGCCGTCGCGGTGTCGATAGCGTCGCGCAGCGTATCGGCGGGGATCACCCGGTCGGGCCCGAACCGCTCCTGCGCCGCCGCAGCCAGCGCCTCGACATCGAGCGCACGGGGCGAACCGTTGTGGGTGACGACGACCGAGTCGAACACCGGTTCCAGTGCGGCGAGGATGCCGTCCACGTCTTTGTCGGCCAGCACCGCGAGCACCCCCACCAGGGTGCGGAACTCGAACTCGTCGGTCAGCGTCTGCGCCAGTGCGGCCGCGCCGGCGGGGTTGTGCGCGGCGTCGATGAACACGGTGGGGGCGCTGCGCATGCGCTCCAACCGCCCGGGGCTGGTCACGGCGGCGAATCCGGCGCGCACGGCGTCCACGTCCAGCTGACGCTGCGCGCCCGCCCCGAAGAACGCCTCCACCGCGGCCAGCGCCAGCGCCGCGTTGTGCGCCTGGTGTTCGCCGTGCAACGGCAGGTAGATGTCGGGGTACACCCCGCCGAGGCCCTGTAGCTGCAGCAACTGGCCGCCGATGGCCACCTGACGGCCGAGCACGGCGAACTCGGAGTCCTGCCGGGCGACCGCGGCGTCGGCACGCACCGTCTGGGCGAGCAGCACGTCCATCACCTCGGGACTCTGGCGCCCGATCACCGCGACGGTGTCCGGCGCTCCTTCCGGGGCCCGGGTGATGATGCCCGCCTTTTCCCTGGCGATCCCGGCGATATCGGCGCCCAGGTAATCGACGTGGTCGACGCTGATCGGGGTGATGACGGCCACCGGCGCGTTCAGCACGTTGGTGGCGTCCCAGCTGCCGCCCATGCCGACCTCGACGATGGCCACGTCGACCGGGGCATCGGCGAACGCCGCGAACGCCATCGCGGTGAGCACCTCGAACTTGCTCATCGCTGGCCCCCCGTCAGCCTGCGACTGCTGGTCGACCATGTGCACGAACGGCTCGATCTCCCGATACACGTCCACGTACCGCGCCGGCGTGATCGGCTCGCCGTCGATCGAGATGCGTTCGACCGCCGACTGCAGGTGCGGACTGGTGGTTCGGCCGGTGCGCTGCTGCAACGCGGTGACCAGCGCGTCGATCATCCGCGCGACCGAAGTCTTGCCGTTGGTGCCGGCGATGTGGATCGACGGATAGCTCAGCTGCGGCGACCCGAGTAGGTCCATCAGGGCGCTGATCCGGGTCAGGCTCGGCTCGATGCGCGTCTCCGGCCAGCGCTGGTCCAGCAGATGTTCCACCTGCAGCAGGGCCGCGATCTCGTCCGGCGTCGGACCCAGGCTGGTGCCCGCTTCCCAATCCTGCGATTCCGAACTCTCAGACATCAGCGCAGCGCCGCCAATTTGGCGGTGATCCGGTCGGTCTCTTCCTGAGCCACCTGTTGGCGGGCGCGGATCTTGTCGACGACGGCTTCGGGCGCCTTGGCCAGGAAGTCGGCGTTGCCGAGCTTGGCCGCGGTGGAGGCCAGTTCCTTCTGCGCGGCGGCCAGGTCCTTTTCCAGCCGCCGGCGTTCGGCCGCCACGTCGATGGTGCCCGAGGTGTCGAGTTCGACGACGACAGTCGCGGTGCTCAGGCGGACCTCGAGAGACGCCGACGCGCTGAAGTCGTCACCCGGTTCGGTCAGCCAGGCCAGCGACGTCACGGCGGGAACCTGATTGTTCAGATCGGCGTCATCGATACCGACCAACCGGGCCGGCACCTTCTGCCGGTCGGCCAGGCCCTGATCGCTGCGGAACCGGCGCACCTCGGTCACCAACTTCTGCATGTCGGTGATCCGTTGCGCGGCAACCGGATCCAGCGTGATGCCGGAGGGTTTGGGCCAGTCGGCGATCACCAGCGACTCCTGGCCGGTGAGCGCCTGCCACAGCGCCTCGGTGATGAACGGGATCACCGGGTGCAGCAGCCGCAGCAGGGTGTCCAGGCCGGCGGCGAGCACCGCGGTGGTGCCCGAAAGCCCCTGGGCGAGCTGCGTTTTCGCCAGCTCGACATACCAGTCGCAGAACTCGTCCCAGGCGAAGTGGTAGAGCGCCTCGCAGGCGCGGCTGAACTCGTAGCTGTCGAAGGCCGCATCGACCTCGGCGCGCACCTCTTCCAGCCGGCCCAGCACCCAGCGGTCGGCGTCGGTGAGTTCGTCGGGAAGTGGGGCCAGGGCCGCGCCGTTCATCAGCGCGTACCTGGTCGCGTTGAACAGTTTGGTGCCGAAGTTGCGCGACGCCCGCACGGCGTCCTCGCCGATGGCCAGGTCGCCGCCCGGACTGGCGCCGCGGGCCAGGGTGAAACGCAGCGCGTCGGCCCCGAACTTGTCCATCCATTCCAGCGGGTCGATGACGTTGCCCTTGGACTTGCTCATCTTGCGACCGAACTCGTCGCGGATGAGCCCGTGCAGGAACACGTCGGTGAACGGCACCTGCGGGCCCCGGCGGCCGTCGAGGGTGATGGCGTCGTCGCCGCCGACGTAGGTGCCGAACATCATCATCCGGGCCACCCAGAAGAACAGGATGTCGTAGCCGGTGACGAGAACGCTTGTCGGATAGAACTTCTCCAGCGCCGCAGTCTTCGACGGCCAGCCCAGGGTGGAGAACGGCCACAAGGCCGAAGAGAACCAGGTGTCCAGCACGTCGCTGTCCTGCTCCCACCCGTCCGGCGGGGTGTCGTCGGGACCGACGCACACCATTTCCCCGTTGGGCCCGTACCAGATCGGGATGCGGTGGCCCCACCACAGCTGGCGCGAGATGCACCAGTCGTGCATGTCATCCACCCAGGCGAACCAGCGCGGTTCCAGGCTGGCCGGGTGGATCACGGTGTCGCCGTTGCGCACCGCGTCCCCGGCGGCCTTGGCCATCGATTCCACCCGGACCCACCATTGCAGCGACAGCCGGGGTTCGATCGGCTCCCCGCTGCGCTCGGAGTGCCCGACGCTGTGCAGGTAGGGCCGCTTCTCCTCGACGACCCGGCCCTGGGCGGCAAGGGCTTCCCGCACCTTCACCCGGGCCTCGAACCGGTCCATGCCGTCGAATTGCGTTCCGGTGTCCGCGATCCGGCCCTTGGTGTCCATGATCGAGGGCATCGGCAGCTGGTGGCGCATCCCGATCTCGAAGTCGTTGGGATCGTGCGCGGGGGTGACTTTGACTGCGCCGGTACCGAATTCGGGATCGACGTGTTCGTCGGCGACCACGATCATCTCGCGATCGACGAAGGGGTGCGGCAGTCTGGTGCCGACCAGGTCGCGGTACCGGTCGTCGTCGGGGTGCACCGCGATGGCGGTGTCGCCCAGCATGGTCTCCACCCGGGTCGTCGCGACCACGATGTGCGGTTCAGCGTCGTCGAGCGAGCCGTACCGGAACGACACCAGCTCGCCTTCGACATCCTGGTAGTTGACCTCGAGGTCGGAGATCGCCGTCTCCAGCACCGGCGACCAGTTGACCAGCCGTTCCGCCTGATAGATCAGGCCGTCGTCGTACAGGCGCTTGAAGATCGTCCGCACCGCCCGCGACAGGCCCTCGTCCATGGTGAAGCGGTCCCGGCTCCAGTCGACGCCGTCCCCGAGCCGGCGCATCTGGCCGCCGATCGCGCCACCGGACTCGCGCTTCCAGTCCCAGACCTTCTCGACGAACAGCTCCCGGCCGAAGTCCTCCTTGGTCTTGCCGTCGACCGCCAGCTGCTTTTCCACCACACTCTGGGTGGCGATGCCGGCGTGGTCCATGCCCGGCTGCCACAGCACCTCGTAGCCCTGCATGCGCTTACGCCGGGTCAGCGCATCCATCATGGTGTGCTCGAGCGCGTGGCCCATGTGCAGGCTGCCCGTGACATTCGGCGGCGGGAGCACGATGGAGTACGCCGGCTTGGTGCTCTCGGGATCCGCGGTGAAGTAGCCGGCATCTACCCAGTTCTGGTAGATCGCGCCCTCCATCGCGGCCGGATCCCAGGACTTGGGCAACTGGTCATCGACGGGGCGGGGGCTGGCGGTCACCGGTCAATTCTAGGAACCGCCAGCCGCGCCCGTGTAAGGGCCTGAACCCGCAGGTGAAAACCGACTACGGGATGGTGAGCACCTGGCCGGGGTGGATCAGGTCGGGGTTGGGGATCCCGCTGGCGTCGGCGATGACCTGATACTTGCTGCCGTCGCCGTAGAACCGCTCCGCGATCGCCCACAGAGTGTCGCCGGACTCGACGGTGTAGGTGCGTGCGGCGGGCTCGGGTTCGGCCGGCGGGGCTTCGGGTGCCGGCTCGGCCTGCCCTTCGGCGACAGCGTTCTCCGCCGGCTCATCGGATCCCCACCAGCCCGAACTCGAGCCGGACTTCTCCGCCTCGGCCACAGGCTCGGGCGGCGGCGGTCCGTCGGTCTCGGTCTTGGTCGACCACGCGGGCCCGTCGGCGGCGTACAGCACCAGATTCCGGTCGTCCTGCAGGACGAGCTGGACCTGCTTCTTACCCTTGGTGTCGCTGTGCCACACCGGCTTGTCGGCGGTGTAGAGCACGAAATTGCCGTCGGTCTGCACCTCGGCGCGCACCACATCCTGGCCGTTGGTCGAGGTCGCCCAAATCGGCTTGCCCCATACGGCCAGCACCAGGTTGCCGTCGTCCTGCAAGGTCAGCGTGTAGGCACCGTTATTCGACGTCAGGGACTCGCCCTTCACCAGCTTCTGACCTTCGGTGAGCCTGTCTGCCATGAGCTTTCCTCTCCATCACTCTCAATTACCGGACTTGATGACGCGACCGAGCCAGACTTGCGCTCGACGCAATTGTGTTGTGGCGCAGGTTATTTCTTGCCGCCGAGCAGGCCGCCGAGAATGTCGCCGAGACCACCGCCCTTGCCGCCCAGCACACTGCCCAGAATGCCGCCCAGCGACTTGTCGTTGCCACCGCCCAGGATGCTGCCCAGGATGTCCCCCAACCCGCCGCCGGAGCTGCGTTGCTGCGAGGCGGGAGCCTCGGCCGGTGCACCGGAATTGAGTTGTTTTCCGATGTAGGCCAACACTATTGGCAACACGATAGGCAATAGTTGCTTGAGCAGATCACTGTTTCCGGCGCCGCCACCGGCCAGAGCGGCGGCGACTTCGTCGGTGTCCTTGCCGCCGAAGAGGGTCGCGACCGCCTGGTGTCCGTCGTTCTCGTCGACGTGCTCGACACCGCCGCCGGCATCGAGCAGTCCACGGGCGGCGTGGCCGCTGGCGGCATCCTCGATCTTGCTGGCGTGCTCGGGATCCTGCGACGTGTGTTGCAATCCGCTGAGCAGCACCGGAACCAGCGTATGCACCGCCTTCTCGACTTCGCCCTGATCAGCCCCCAGCTTCGACGCGATGCTCGAAGTGGGAATTTGCTGATAAAGATCGTCGAGACCGGCCATCGTGATCCACCTTCGTTGCTGGGATGGGAGGCGAGCAGCTACGACACTAGACCCAGCGGGAGCGGATCAACACCCTTTGATCAGGCGGATTTCAACTGGCCCGTCAATTTAACCGTTCGGTCCGTAGCTCGATACCTGCCTGTGGGAACCGGGCCAGCAGCGCGTCACCCATCGCCGCCGCCGGGGTCAGCACGCCATGCAGGTCAGAGAGCTTGTCGCGGTCTTTGGCCAGGGCGAGGCCGCACTCCCCCAGCATCACCGAGGTGGCCTTGTAACCGGGGTCGCCACGCTGTTCCATGCGCGCCACGTAGCGGGCGCCGGAGGTCGTGGTGGTGTACGTCTCCACCTTGTAGTAGCCGCGCTCGCGGGCCTGGGCGCTCGGCCCGCTCCCTGATTTGGGCAGCACCCGTTCCAGCCACCCGCTGGGCACCCGGTTGAGGAAGCGACTGCCCGCGGCGAAGAACGCACCGGTGAACCCGGTCATGACGGCTGAGGCGACGGGCGCCAACGGCGAGGACCCCACACTCATGGTTTCGGTGTAGCGGAACGTGCGACCATAGGCCCAATTCATCAGTGAATTACTGCGCCGAACGATCCGGGTGTTGGAGGGCGCCATAGGAAACGCGGCCGTCCACAGGCCGGCCAGTTCCGGCGCGATCCGACCACCGCGACGCAGGGTGAGGTCGGGTTGTGCCCCCAGCTCAGGCTCGGCAGCGCGGTCGGTGCTCAAGGTGTAGGGATCGGCCATCTGACGGCGGACATCGGGGTCTTCCGCGGCGGTGCGCATGATTTCCACGCCGGAGGCGATGGTTCCCCCGGATGCCCCGCCCCGCATGGACCTGACGACGTAATTCGTCTCGGTCAGCTCACCCGCGCCGTCGTCGTGCGCGGCACGGTACAGCGCGTAGACGGTCAGGTCCGACGGAACGGAGTCGAACCCGCAGGCGTGCACGATGCGCGCACCGGTGTCGGCGGCCTGCTTGTGGTAGAGGTCGATACTGTCGCGCACGAAGTTCGCCTCACCAGTCAGGTCGGCGTAGTCGGTGCCGGCCGCGGCACACGCCGCCACCAGGGGCAGCCCGTAGCGGGTGTAGGGACCCACGGTGGTGATGACGACCCGGGTGCGTGCGGCCATCTCTTTGAGCGACGACTCGGAGGTGGCGTCGGCGGCGATCAACGGCCAGTCCTGGGCGCCGGGTCCCAACGTCTTTTGGACCGCTTCCAGGCGTTCTCTTGACCTGCCGGCCAGCGCGATTCGCGCGTCTCCCCCTGCCCGGGCGAGATATTCGGCGGTCAGCTTCCCCACGAAGCCCGTTGCCCCATAGACGATGATGTCGAATTCGCGTGGCGTGTCGGTCACCGTCCCGACGCTACCCGCGCGCACCGCGACATCGGGCTACGGCCCGGCAAGTCTGGACAACGGGGTGCGCGTTAGGGACCTCAAGGCCGGCGTCGGTATGCGGGCAGGCTCTGGGCCAGCTCGTCGAACAACGCTTGGTTCAGCCCGAACGCGACCTTCACCTCGTTGACGGTGCGATCCATCGCATCGGCATCGAGGCTGAGGCCGTCCAGGCGGGCGCGGTAGGAATCCTTAAAAGGCTTGGCCCGCATCGGGAAGTCGTAGAACGCCAAGCCGGATCCGTCAAGACCGTACGTGCGGTTGAGGATCTTGCCTATGATCTGGCCACCGGAGAGATCACCGAGGTAGCGCGTGTAGTGGTGGGCCACCAGCGCACCTCCCCATGTCGCGTCGGTGATCCGGTCGCGGTATGCGTCAACGGCTGGCGAGACGACCTCGCGCGCGCCGCCCGGCAACCAGTGGTCCAAGTCGGCATCGATGGCCGGCAGGCGCTCCAGCGCCGGGTCGAAGACTGCGGCGACCAGCGGGTCGTCGCTATGGATCCGGATGGCGGTTTCCAGTGCACCGTAAACTGCGCGCAACCGCAGCAGGTAGTCGGCGTAGCCCCGTTCGTTCACTCGACCGGCAAGAAGTTCCGATACGAACGGTGAGTGCTCCGCCGCGGCATGCTCGGTCATCGAGCCCTCTTTCATCGCGACAGATAAAGGCCGGACGGCTTCAGCGACACTCGGCGACACGGGCGACTCCTTCGATAGATCGGCCACTATAATGACAACATGTCAAAACGATCTTGACAGTATGTCAGAAAGTAACGCCGAGCGCACGAAGCACGAACCGTTCGACAGCCACCCCGGGTAGATCCCGGGGCGCGAGGCAGGCATGGATCAGCGATATCGTCGCGCTCTCGTCCTCGAACGTGTAAATGCCCTGGGCGACACCGGCATTCAAAATGTCCCGCAGAACGTTTTCGATGGCCACGATGTGACCGCGGATGGCGTGCAGCGCGCCCTGCGACAGGGCGCCGTAAAGCTGCGGGCCCAAACCGATGTGAAATTTCTGGCCGGCATCAAGCTGATGGCGCATGTAGATCGTGAGGCGGTCGACCGGATCGTCGACACCGGCCAGGAGGGCCCGGAGTCCGTCGATGTAGCTGCTCGTTTCCTGGGTTGCGAACGCAACCACCACCGTTTCCTTGTCCGGAAAATGGTGATAGATGGCCGTGCGCCCGATGCCTGCCGCAGCGGCGAGTTTGGCCATGGTGATCGCGTCGAAGCTCTGCTCGGCCATCAGCGAGACGAAAGCGTCGAAGACGCGCCGTTGCACCTGCTCGCGATGCTGCTCCACGGATGCGGCAGTGATCTTGGGCACGCCGTGACTGTAACTCCGACCTGGCGCCTACCCCGTGCTTGAATAAGTTAGGTAACCCTAACGAGAGGACGTGGAGCACGGTGACCGCTGCGGAGGAGCCGGTTTTTCAACAGCCCAATAGGGAGACCACCCAACAGGTAGGGCCCAAGAGCCCTCGGTCGACCGGTCGGCGCAGTGTCTTCACGGCCTTGCGGCAAGACCCGCTCTGGCCAACCCGACTGTCGGTGCCCACGATGATGGGTGCCGCGCGGGGCTACGGCCGTCCCACACCGCTGCCGCCGGGGCCGAGAGGGTTGCCGATCGTCGGTTCCTTCTTCCAGTTGCGTCGGGATCCCTTTGCGCTGATGAGGCGCGGGGCTGCAGACTACGGCGACATCTTCCGCATTCCGATGCCGTTCCTGGACTTGGTCGCAGTAACTCATCCGGACCTGCTGCACGAATTCATGGACGATCCGGACGGGCGCTACAGCCGATACAGTCCGGTCGGTCCCCTGCTGACCCTCATCGGGGCCAACAGCATCATGCTCGAAGGCCCCAAGTTGCGGGAGCGCCGGCGGATGCTGATGCCGATGTTCACGCGCAGGCACCTGGTGACGATGGCCGACATTTTCTGTCGGGAGTTCGACGAACGGCTCGACCGATGGTCGTCACTGGCCGGAACCGGACAGTCGGTTGATCTGCAGCAGGAAATCTCGCTGGCAACGTTGAAAGTCTATCTGCGGGCGCTGTTCTCAACCTCGATCGACGACTGTGAGTTGCGTCGGCTGGATGCTGATATGCGGGCGATCACCGGCTTGCTCGGCCTGACCACATTGATGGTGCCATTTCCCAATCTGCTTCCGCGACAAGGAAGATCAAGCCTGTTTCCGGCCCTGGCACGGATCTACCGGTTCGTCGGGCAGCTCATCAAAGATCGCCGGGCTCACCCGCTTGACACGCCGGATTTCCTCGATACGTTGCTGGACGCCAGATACGAGGACGGCTCACCAATCTCTCGGCCGGACCTCGCCGCCGAAATCGTCGGTCTGCTGGGTGGCGCCTACGACCCGACCGGCGCAGCCCTCACGTGGACTGTCGCGCTCTTGCTGAAGAACCCCGATCAATTGGCGAAGCTGTACGAGGAAATCGAGGCACTTGACGGGGCGCTGCCCACCTACGACGACGTGGGTCGGCTTAATTGGGCGCGGGCATGCTTCGACGAGGGCCAGCGGATGCAGGGACACCCGTTCTTTCCCCGGTTCTGCATGGCCGACAACGAACTTGGCGGCTATCGGCTACCCAAGCTCACCCTCGTGGGAGCTAGCATGTCGGTGGTGCACCGCGATCCGCGGTGGTGGCCGGACCCCGACCGATACGACCCGGGCCGATTCATTGACCCCGACCAGGTGCGGGCGCGACCACGGCTTGCGTTCATGCCTTTCAGTTCCGGGCAGCACTTCTGCCTGGGTACCACGATGGCGTACATGGCCGCTCAGTTCTTCCTGACCATCCTCTTTCAGCGGTATCGACTGAGCCTGCCCGAGGGATGGCAACCGGAATCCCGCTTCACCTTCTCGGTGACTCTGCGAGACGGCCTTCCAGTCTGCTTGTCCAGGGCCTAGTGCATCGCCGGAACTATCCGGTGAAGCCCTTTTCATCGAGCTTGCCGAGCACGACGGCGCGCACCACTTCACGGAACGAACCGATCGAACCGGAGCCCTCCCTGGACCAGGCCACGAAGAACCCGAGAATCTGTCGCCAGTTCTTCTTTCCCGCTTGTATCGGGGCGTCGTTGAGAACGCAGCGTGCATCGATCAGATAAGGACGAGGGGTGCCGATGGCCTCGTTGAACGCAGAACGGAAGGCGCGCAACGAGTTCACCCGGCACGACTGCACACCGACGGACTTGGCGTACTCGGCAAAATTGATGTCGGGTAGGGCCGACCCGTGGTCAGGCCATCCCATGATCTCGCTTTCGAACTTGATCGCGGCAAGCGCCGAGTTGTTGACAACGACGAAAACCAACCGTTGGTTAACGCCGGCCGCCGACTGAATTTGGCTCAATGTCACCGAGGCTCCGCCGTCACCCGCCACCGCGATCGTTATCCCGCACTCGACGGAGTTTTTCGCGACGCTGATCGCTGCAGGCACCGCGAAACCCATGGTGCCGAATGACGCAGACCAGATACTTCGGGTCATCGAGGTGATGTACCGGTAGACCCACAGCGTGTTCACGCCGACGTCGGCACACACCGTGGAGGTGCCCTCGAACCGGGCGAGCTCCTCATCGATTACTTGGACGAGGCTCGATGCGCGCAGCGGAATCTCATCGCCCCTCCGCACCCGCCGGCGACGGCGGCGGTACGCGGGCCGTAATCGCCTGTCGCGGTGCGGCGAATCGGCACGCAGCCCACCGATCATCGCCTCCAGCGTCGACATTGCGTCGCCCAGCAGGCCGATGTCCTGCCCGGTGAGCCGCAACATTGCGCTCGGATCGATATTGACCGCGATGGTCCGCCCGGCCGCACCCAGATCGAATGCGGAGCCTCTGTTCGACACGCCGACCAGGAGCAGAGCATCTGCGCGCGCTATAGCCCCGAATGCCCGCAGATCACCGGAGCCCCCGACTCTGCCCTGCGCGCGCAGGCTCTGGCTGTGCAGTACCGAATCTCCGCCCATCGTCAGATGCACCGGACAACAGAGCAATTCGGCCAGCTCATTGAGTAATTCCGCGCAGCCGGCCGCACCACGACCCGCGACGATGGCAACCCGCCGGGCGGATCTCAAGGCCGAGATCGCATCCGCAAGAACTGGACTCTCTGCGCCGGGTGTCCGCGTCCCCATGTCCGGTCCGCCCGCTGGGCACTCGGCCCACTGCTCCTCGAGCGCTTTTCCTTGCACCTGCAGATGCACTACACCACCGCCCGTGGCTGCCGCGGCGACGCACGCTTGTCGCACCGTGGCGGCAGCCGTCGCCGGTTCAGCTACGACATAACGTGCGACGGTGACCTCCTCAAGCATCCGGCGCGTATCGAGCAACCAGTCCGCCGACTCCACGGTCACTACCAGGATCCTCGCGTTATCCATCGCCGCGTCGTAAATCCCGTTCAGTTGCAGGAGCAGCGCCGGGCCGCTCGCGACTATCGAGCCCGCCGGAGCACTTCCTGCCTTTCGCAAAGCCGACGCGCTCATCGACGGCGCCTGACCGTTGACACTTCGCTGCGCGTTTCGCAGGCATGGCAGCCGCGGCAGACAAAAGTCGCTGATCTGAACCGGTACAGCAAGATTCGCGTCGAGGCATTCAGCCAGCGAGCGCTCACCGGGCCGGGACACCTCCAAAGACGGGCCCGCAGTTCTACAACGGCGTAAGGATATGATCGCTGGGCCCGCGATCGCGATCGAATCGGTGTCGGTCCGCAGCGACATCGCCGCGCCCAGATGCGCGATTCGAGAGACCACTTCGTCGCTGTCGGCCAGGCACGCGACAACAAGATCGCCGTTGACGCTGACCAGAGTTGAGAGTTCCGAAATGAATTGGCTCAGTTGTGAATATTCGGTCATGACCAAGCGGCGGAGATTTCCGGACAGGGTCGCGCCGATGCCGAGTGGCAGCGCAGCACCAGGTATACCTGCCGCACTGGACACGACGTATGCGTCCCGCAGATCTCCTGGCAGTAGGTCTTCGGCTCCGTCGAGATCGGTGAAAACCTCGATCGGAGTCGAGGATTCGTCGATGTCGTCACGTTCACCGCGGTTCAATACCGCCCGCAGGGTGGCTGCCACGTCACATACGACTTGCGTGGTGTAAGGCATGGACTTCGACGTGCAGCGACGGTCAGTGATCTCGAGGAGGTTCGCAAACTCAGACAGGCGCGGCTTGATCAACGGCGTCGATCGTCCCACCACCAGGACGTCTCGAGCTCGGATGATGCCGGTTTCCCGACGATCGAGGGTGTAGACCGGACAACCGACCTTGGCCGAAAGGCTGTATGCCAAATCAACATACGAGTTGTCCTGACTCGAAAGGACTATCGCCAGGTCATCGGAGTCCAGGAATGCGACCACCAAGCGCAGCTCTTCTTTGCCCGGAAGCGTAGGCGTCGGCAATCTGGGGATGAAGGACGCCGCGCGGTTACTAGCCAGCGGCGCATAAAGTACATCGCCCGGGATAGCCACATGGCACGCGGTGGACTCGTGTAGTGACAACACGCAGCAACGAACGAAACGCTCGAATTGGCTCGCGGAATGGATCAGCACAGACGAGGAGGTGCAGTGCTGAAAGAGGGCCGCAGAGTCAATCTCCTGGAACGACTCCCGGCCCAGGCTGGCCAGCGGGACCTGACCACTGATCGCCAGCAACGGCACTCGTGCGAGGTAGGCCTCGTATGCCCCGGCCACCAGGTTGGTGGCGCCCGGGCCTGCGCTGCCAAAGCACACGCCCAGTCGGCCGGACGACCTGGCATACCCCACGGCCATCAGAGCGGCTGCGGATTCGTGCCTGGTGGTGATCACCTTGATCTCGCTGCGGCGGCTCGCCGCATGGACTATGGAATTCACCGACTCTGCGGGCATGCCGAAGAGATACTCCACCCCCAGCCGTATCAGGCAGTCCACCAGCGCGTCGGCAAATCTCCACCGTCCGAGGACGTTTGATACGGGGTATCGATTATGCATTGCAGACCGTGCTGGACCGATCACTGACCAGGAATGCGGTCAGCGACTTCACCACGGCATCGACAGTGGTCCTCGATTGCACAGTGACTCTGACCCCCAAACCGGGATATTCCCTCAGCAGGATGCCGTCGCGGAACGAATGCCGGAACAACGAGTGCGACTTCTGGGTAGGCAGCCAGACAAAATTCCCCTGCGACTCGATTCCAGACCACAAGCCGTGCTGAGAGAGGAAGGCTTCTAACCGCTTTCGGTTCTCCACGACAACCGATACCCGGTCCCGTAACTGCTTTTCATGCCTGAGCGACTCAGTCGCAGCGGCAAGGGCGACCGAATTCACCGAGTAGGTCGGCACGGCGGACCGGACTCGTGCCGCGAGGGCAGCGCTGCTGAAGACGCCGTAACCGATCCTCAAGCCGGCGAGCCCGTAAGCCTTTGAGAAGCTGCGCAGGACCGCGACCGCGTCAGGTCCGCATGTCAGGCGGCGGACGGCATCGGCGGGCATGGTCTCGTCGAACTCCGCATACGCCTGATCAATCACCAGCAGTACATTTTTCGGCAGGACCCGGCGAAACCTGACGAGGTCGTCTGGGCTCACCGCCGCACCCGTGGGATTGTGTGGCGCAGCGATGATGACCTGCCGTGTCGAATCGTCGACACGGCAGAGAATGCCGTCGAGCGACTGGGCACCCGCGGGTTCCGCCGGCGCGGCGACCGGGACGCCACCGGACCTTGCTACCAACACCGCGTACTCGGCAAAGGTCGGCGAGCTGAATACGGTGGATCCTGTTGTCGGACAACCCTCATGAAGAATGGCGTCTAGAACGCCAAGACTACCGGCACCAATAACGACTCGGTCGGCGAACACTCCGTGCAGCGCGGCGATCCGCTCGGTGAGTTGCGCGACATGATGCGCGAACGGGTACCGGCTGAGGCCTGCCGCGCTCGCCTCGAAGGTATCCCGCACTTGTGCGAGTACGTCGAAATCCAGTTCGTTTCGCGACAAATCCAGCATCGTCATGTCAAGTCGAAATCCTCTGCTCTTCTGGTGTCCAGTCCGAGTTGGTCAGACAGCAGCATGATCGCGAAACCTGTGCAGATGACCGCGACCGACATGATGGATACGCGGTCGATCATGATGAGCGTTGAAAGGAATCCCACCGAGACGAACATGTCGTCGCGCAGCATGTCGTTCCACGACTGCTGGTCCGATGCCTGAACCAACCGCCATGCCTGATGACACGCCACCGGCAGCCAGACGAGAGCCAGCAGATACTTTGGTTCGACGATGCCGGAAATCACTGGAATGACGACGGCGGCGTAGACCGACACGTTCGCCACGGCCGCGATCATTGCCGCACGAAACCTGCTGGCGGACAACGTCGCAGACGTCGTCACGTTAACTCGCTTGTCCCCGTCATAGTCGGGAACATTCTTGATCAGACCCTTGGCGCAAAACCAGAAGAACAAATAGAGGGCGAGCGCGCAGTACTCAGGCTTGACCAAGACATGCAGTTTCTCACTCGAGGCCAGAGCCGCACTCGCATACGGGTACGCAACAGCGTTGGCGAAGTACAGGATTCCAATGCGAGGCCGCGCCTTCATACGCAGCGGACGAAAGGAGTACTGCTGGCAGCCGACCAAGGCCAGCAACGTCAGGGCGGCGAAGTACCAATTGACGAGCAGCGAAAGGACTAAGACTGCGGTGGCCAGCACATGGGTATGACGGAGCAGCCGATTTCGGCCGTAGCTGCCTAGTTGGAATACCCGCAAGGGGATGTTCTCGTTGTCCTCGACGATGTCGGTATAGATGTTGTACAGGTTGGCTATTGCCGCGATGTGGTAGGACACCACCATGCCCATGATGAGGTCACTCCACGAGACCCCGCCGCCGATGACGCTGGCGAAGTAGAAAGCCAACATGCCTGCAACGCATGTTCTCGGCCTGGAGAAAGCCAAGAATTGAGAGAGCCGCCACGACGCCGGCGCGTCGATGCCGGGGCACGATTGCACCCACGCCAGCCGTTGCTCGCCCGGCGAGCGCAGAAATCTGGACAGCCCCGTCTCCCCGGTCGGACGCAGGTGGGGCCGGTCTGCCAACTCCTGCTCCTCCACCGTTACTCCACCTCCAATGCATCCACGATGTTTGACTTCGCAGCCCTCGAAGCGGGTATCAAGGCGCCACACCAGCACAAGATCATCGCTACGACGACACCGACCAGGTCGACGGGGGAAAGCGCAAACCGCACCGAAATAGCCGTGACCGCGCTCATGATCATCGTGCCCAGCCGATGGACAAGCACGCTCGTCACCAGGCCGAGAGTGCCGCCCACCAGCGCAATGCTGGTCGACTCGACCAGGATCGATCTGGCGATGTAACCGCGAGATGCGCCCATCGCCCGGAGCACGCCGATTTCCCTTTTGCGTTCGATCACCGAAATCATGAACGCGTTGAACAGGGCCATCGCCGCCAATGCCGCCACGATCCATTGAACGAACACCGCGAGCGAGCCCATCTGGTTGACCGCGCTCCTGCCTGAGTCGACGGCCTCCCGACCGCTGTAGGCGAACAAATTTCTGGCAGTGGCGATTTGGCGAACCTGCTCTTGCAGCGCCGGCGCGGTGTTCGGATCTTTTGCGTGCACTTCTAAGTAGGTGGCGCCGTCCCGTTGAAACCAACTTCGCATGTTCGACAGTGACAGCGCGATCATCCCGCGCTCGGTGGTCAAGTAGTCGACTACGCCGAGGATGGCCACTGGACGCTCCCCGGAGGGGGTGCTCAGGGCCAGCCTGTCACCGACACCGCGATGGAGTCGGCGAGCAAGCTGCCTGGACACAACTACTCCGGCGCCGTCAAGAACCTTCGCCCGCACGGCGGGATCCATCGCGGTGAAGGCGGGTGCGACGGTGCCGGGGTCAGCGCCAATGACCAACACCCGGTCGCCGCCGACGTTGACGTAAGCTTCCTGCACCGAGATGACGGATTCGACTCCTGGAATTCGGGAAACTTCCTGATCTAGGCCCTTCGACATCAACGGACCAACGGGGATAACGTCTTTCGACGCGGAAGACAAATACATGTCCGCGTCGGCCAACGAGTTGAAGAAGTTTCCGGTGGAGTCGACGACGTCTGATAGCACCCCGTTGGTCACACTGCCCAAAGCCACCGCGATGGTCACGATCATCACGTTCGCCCACGTGCGCTTGGCGGACTGGGTCATCGTCGATCTGCTGACCTGACCACTCGGCCCCATCTTTGCCGCCAAGCGACTGGTGCCTTGTACGACGACGGGACCAAGAGCCCAGCTCAGGACGAGTACGCCCGCCAACGCCAGGATCCCACCGGCAAAAGCTTTTTCGTCGTGCAGCCGAATCGCGCAGAGAAACGCCGCGACCAGCAGGACGGCTCCGACGGCAACGCCGGACCAACTTGGCTTCGACTGGTCGGAGCCTAAACTTTCGAGCTCCGCGGGACGCATCGCCGCGACCGGCGATGCCTTGAACACGGCCATTGCCGGCCACACGGCGCCCAAAACACAGGCGGCCATGCCCGCCAAGATCACGATGACAATCGCGGTTTCGGGAACGAAAAAGGTTGGCTTCACGTCAACCGACTGCAGCATGAGTGGCGGAAGTCGATTGATGGCAAGGTAGCTCAACCCCACTCCCAACGGCGCCCCCAGGCAACCGCCGAGCAGTCCGATAATCGCGACCTCGAGCAGCAAATCCCTTGCCAGCTGCCCACGCTGAGCTCCGAGAGCCCTGAGGGTGGCGATCATCGGCTTGCGCTGCACCACAGCCATATTCATGGTGTTGAACACGATGAAAACCGCGACCACGAGTGCCATGGAACCCACCAGGAGCAACGTGTCGCGCGTGAGCGCGACCGAGTTGTCGGATTGCGCCACCCTGAACTGCGGCTCGGCGACAACCGCCCGATGGTCGACCACCCGCACCAGATCCGCATTCATGCGCCGAAGATCCGCGCCGGGTCTCGCCACGATGAACACCGAACTCACTCGACCGGCCTGGTGCACCAGTTGTTGAGCCATCGGTAAACCGACGATCAGGTAGTCCCCCGCGTTGTATTTCTCGGCAAGCGTCCCCTTCGGAACGAACACCACCTTCACGCCGACGGTATCGATGTGAACTGAGCCGCCTGCGGCGATTCCCAAACCGGGGCCGGCAATCGCCCCGTCCGCGAGCGACCCGTGCGACCTGTCACGTTCTGCCTGCTGAACAAGCTCGGCACCCACCCGGTTGTCCAACACTCGTAGGTTGGGACCTACACCCAATAGTGTTGTGCCGGAGCGTGGCTCGTTGATCGTTGCCCTCACGATCGGTTCGGCGGCTGCCACGCCCTCGACCGCTCGCAGGTCACTCACCAGCGCCTCGGGCAGACCACTGTCTGCCGCCCCGGTCACTTCGAACGCGGCCTTGCCGTAGAGGTCTTCTGACATGGTCGCAACCGATTTCGTCAACGAGCTGTAAATGCCGGCGATCGCCACCAAGAGGCCAGTCGCTATCGTCACGGCGACCACGCAGCTGACGGTTCGCTTCCAGTGCGCGGACGCGTAGCGCCAATTGAGAAACTTGAAGCGGACCAACGGTGGGATGATCATCGGGATTCTGCTTGTTCTCTGGGCCGGATCCGGCTGTCGACGACTTTGCCATCCCGCATGACGATCTCGCGGTCGGCGGCAGCAGCGATTGCGGCATCGTGCGTAACCAGGATCACCGAACGATCCCCCGCATCGGCGATTTGGCGAAGCAGCGTAAGGATGCTGCTGCCCGACTCTGAATCCAAGTTCCCCGTTGGCTCGTCGGCCAGAACGACGCCCGGCTCCATGATCAAGGAGCGGGCAATCGCCACTCGCTGCATCTGACCCCCGGACAGCTCAGAGGGCTTGTGGTCGATGCGATTGCCCAGCCCGACCATCTCCAACAGCTCACAAGCGTCCTGTCGGGCGAGCTTGATCGAAGATCCGTCCAGAACGCGGGGCATCGCGACGTTTTCCCAGGCGGTCAGCGTTGAGAGCAAGTTGAAGAACTGAAAGATGAAGCCGACCCTGCGTCGACGATATTTCGACTGCTCATCGTCGGTCTTCGCCGATAGCTCTTCACCATCGACTCTGATGGAGCCCTCGTCTGGCCTGTCGATACCGCCGATCAGATGCAGCAGTGTGCTCTTGCCCGAACCCGAAGCGCCAGTGACGGCTACGAGGTTCTCGTTCCCCAACGTCAGCGTCACATCGTCTACCGCTCTCACCGATTCCTGCCCTCGTCGATACGTCCTGCTCACTCCGGAGATCTCGATCAACATGCGCAGCTCCTGTTTCTGAGGCGAACCGATGGCTTCACGCCGCGACTCTCGTCCGCGGGCAGGTGGTCCCGGATGGAGAACTGATCAGCTGAGGCGGTTGCATCCTTCCGTCGCACGGGAACACTCGGCCTGCTCTGATCGGGGCATATTGCCGCGGTCTTCTTCACGTTCGCCCGCGCGGTGTCGCTCCCGGTTGCCGGCGCAAACGCGGCACTGCGGTGGCCGGAGACATGACCGGAGACAACAGTTTTCACGTGCCGCTCGCACTGTCGGAGCTCTCGGCGCCCCACGTACCAGGCGTCATAGGGACACTGGGGCCACTTCCGTAGGAGTCACCGGCGACGACGGCCAGACCGGTGGCATCCCTGGCGTTGACTTTAATTGCAGCGTCGGCGAATCCGACCGTTCCGGCGGCCGTGTTCGATGCGGTGACGCTCCTCTCGTGCTCAGTTGGCACGTCAGGGATGTCATCCAGGGTGAGGTACTCGTCGCGATAACCGCGTTCTTTCAGATCGCTTCGGCGACGGCGACGCGCTTTGGTTGCGCTGCGACTGAGCGCCGCGGCCGATGACGCTGCGGGGACCGCAGCAGCCGGCGCACTCGCCACTGCCTTGTCGCGCAGCACGGGGTCGAAGTCGGAACCGGGGCCCGGCCCAGCGATCAGGTAGGCGAAAGTTCCCGTGGCACCGGGCGTCGAGGTCGGAGTCGGTGCAGAGGGGGCAGTCGATGCTCCCGGGGAAGTCGGTCCGGGAGGCGCACCCGCCGTTACTGCAGTCGGCGCGATAGCAGCGATCGGCACGATCGCTTGTTCCGCAGCGGTGACAGGTAGCTCGGCCAGAACCTCAACCGGGACCTCGGCGACCTGGTACAGGGCAGACAGTCCCAACGCCAGCGGTATCGCGCCGGTGGCGGCGGCAAAGGCGGTATAGAGGGGCGTCCCCATCAGTGCGAAGGTCGCCGCGTAGGCGAACACGTATATCAGTGGAAGCCAGGTGACCACGGCAGTCGAGGGACTGGTCGCGAAGTCCGTGATTAACTGCACTACCGTGCCGAAAGGATCGGATAGCAGCCCTTTTAGAGCGCGATACATGCTGCTGAAGTGCTCTGACCACGCCAATAACTCTTCGACGGGATCGGTGGGCGGGGAGTGCGCAGCCTCCGCGGAGCCTATCGTCGGCGCAGGCGGCGCGGGTGTGATCGCCACCAAAGCGGCCGTCGAAACACTCTGGTAGACGGTCATTGTCGTGGCGGCCTGGATCCACATGCGGACGTAGTCCGCTTCGTTTATGGCAATCGGGATCGTGTTGATGCCGAAGAAGTTGGTCGCGAGCAACGCGGCATGGGTGCCATGGTTGGCCGCCAACTCCGCGAGTGTCGGCATCGCGGCGAGCGCAGAGGAGTAGGCAGCCCCAACGGTGCCGTGCTGTGCGGCAATGCCGGAGCTGCGGACGCCGGTGTCGGACAGCCAGGCCAAGAACGGCCCGTGCGCCGCCGCGTACTGCGCTGCGGTGGGCCCTTCCCACACACCCGCCTGCACCACGCCCAGTAACGCGGATAGCTCTGCGGCGGCCGACCAGCAATCGACACTGAGCGCATGCCATGCCGAAGCCGCGGCCAGGAGCGAGCCAGGACCGGGGCCGGTCGAGAGCAGAGTCGAGTGCACTTCAGGGGGTGTGGCAATCCACGCCGGGTTGATGATCACCTCGGCTCCCCCGCGTGTGGAACAGGAGCGGAGCGGTTCGAATACGGACTACCAGTTGTCATTGGCACCTGCACAGGAAGCCGCGAGTGCCTCCCGCGCCTCCTTCAAGTTTGGTAAACCTACCCTTATTTGCGGGAGTCAGTATTACACAGGATGCGCAGGTTTCAACGTCTTTCTTTAAGTAAACCTAACCTAAGTTTCGATGCCCGTCCGTCGCGGTATCGGCCGGGGAACGACAAGTGCCGGGCCCGAGGGCCCGGCACTGTCGCGCGCGTTAGCGCCTATTTGATTTTCAGCTGATCAGCCGCGGCGGCCGCAGACCGGCCACGCGCCGATGCCCTGCGAGTGCAGCACGTTCTCCGCCACGCGGATCTGCTCCTCACGGCTGGCGCTGGCCGCGCTACCCGAGCCACCGTTGGCGTGCCAGGTGCTGGCGGTGAACTGCAGGCCACCGGAGTAGCCGTTGCCGGTGCTGATCGCCCAGTTGCCACCGGACTCGCACTGCGCGATCGCGTCCCAGTTCACGCTGTAGGCCCGGACCGGGGCAGGAGCCGGGACCTCGTCAACCGGCGGCGCGGCAGGGGCCGGGTCGAAGCCGGCGGGCTCCGGCGCCGGCGGCGCGTCGGGAGCCGGCGCGGCGTCAGGGGCCGGCAGGTTGGGGTCGAAGCCCGCGAGCTCCGGGGTCGGCGGCGCGTCAGGCGCCGGCAGGCCCGGGTCGAAGCCGGGAGCGACATTGGGGTCCACGCCCTGGACATCCGCATGAGCGATGCCGGTGGTCGGCACGGTCACGAGGGTCCCAGTAATCGCGGCGACAATGAGCGTCTTGCGGACGTTCTTCAACAATCTTCCTTTCGCTGCGCGCGCGATGAAGCCAGCCCACAGCTGTGGGTTGGGTGTTGCTTGTGCGTCAACGACGCTGGGATGCTTCATGGCGTGCCGTCTCGTTTCGGCACGACAGCAGAGGGCTTGATCTGCCCGGCGCGGCCACTGGCCGGCGCCCGCGGGGCGGCGGCCGTTTCGGCTGCCGTCTCCCACATCCGCTCACACGCGGGTCCGTGGATTCAATTTTCCGGTTATTTTTGGTGCCCATTTTTGGGCTAAAGAGACCGTACGATAACGATTTGGATTCGTCATCTCGACAAAGTGGGTATCCCACACCGATAACGAGTCCATCACGGATCGGCACAGTAATGGTCTGTGCAGGTCAGAAGACTGATGCCGGCGGCGATCGGCCGATCCGGACTTCCTGATATTCGTGAGCCGAATCACGCGGATATTGTGAGCTGGGCCACCGGATTTCGATATATGACGCGCGGCCAACAACGTCCGACATGACGAAGACGGGGTGACGTAGCACACAAAAAACCAGTCAATTAGCGCGTGTCACAATAGTTTTGACGGACACGGTCGCCCGCGAAAACCTCAATTCATGTGAATGGTCTTTGAGATAACCAATTTCGAGAGCACGTCCAGAGCCGCATCTCAAAGAGGTTGCGGCGCAACGCCGTCACCGGCGAAGGGGCAGCGTCAACGTCCCGGACGTACCGGGGTCCGCAGATCGTCCACCGTGTTGACGTTGGTGAGCGCATCGGAGTCGCTCAGCACGATCTGCTGGGCGTCCGATGCGTCGATCAGGTCACTCATCTTGCGCGCGCCGGCCGCCACCAGGGCATCAATGCGGTCGGCGAGATGCGTGCGATAGACCGCGGCCAGGTAGTGACTGCGTCCATCCCACGGCATCACCACCTCGGCGTTGGTCTCGACCGCGAGGCGGAACAGCTCTTCGATCAAATCGACTGTCAGCGAAGGCATGTCGACCGCTGCGACGAACGCGTAACGCGCTCCGGCCGCCGCGGCGGCCCGCAGGCCGCGTCCGGTTGCCGGCAACGGACCCAGTCCGCGCACCTCGTCGCGCAGGATCTGAACCGGCAGCGCGGGTAGCGGTTGTCCCGGCGCGGCCATCACATATACCGGCGAACAGCGTTGCGACACAACGTCAACCACGCGCTCCACCATCGTGCCCGACCCGTCGGGCAATGGCAGGGTGGCCTTGTCACGGCCCATCCGGCGCGATTCGCCGCCGGCGACCACGACGCCGGCCAGTGAGACGTCTTCAGCCACTCGCCACCTCAGTCCACGGTCCAGGTATCACGTCCGCGCAGCAGCGACTGCAGCGCGGCTTCATCCGATGGGATCGAATTCTGGGCGGACTCTACCTGCGAGCGGGCAGCGTCGTCGTAGGTGGGTCGGCTGATGTCGCGGAAGATGCCCATCACCATGTGGTCGAGGTTCTGATCGGACAAGCGCGACAACGCGAACGCGTACGCCGAATCGTCGGCGTGGGCGTCGTGCACGACGATCTCGCCTTCGGCCACATCGGCCGTCTTGGCCACATCAAGACCGAAGCCGGACTTCACCACGCAGTACTCGCCGTTGGCGCCGAACACGATCGGCTCCCCGTGGCGCACCTTGATCACCCGCTCTTCGGAGCCCTCTTTACGCAGCGCGTCGAACGAGCCGTCGTTGAAGATCGGGCAGTCCTGCATGATCTCGACGAGCGCGGCACCACGATGCTGGGCCGCGGCCCGCAGCACCTCCGTCAGTCCGGCACGGTCGGAATCCAGCGCGCGGCCAACGAATGTCGCCTCCGCACCAAGCGCCAGCGACACCGGGTTGAACGGGTGGTCCAGCGAACCCATCGGCGTCGACTTGGTGACCTTGCCGACCTCGGAGGTCGGCGAGTACTGGCCCTTGGTCAAGCCGTAGATCCGGTTGTTGAACAACAGGATGGTGATGTTCACGTTGCGGCGCAGCGTGTGAATGAGGTGGTTGCCGCCGATCGACAACGCGTCGCCGTCGCCGGTGACCACCCAGACGGAGAGGTCCTCGCGCGCCAGCGCCAGGCCGGTGGCGATGGCCGGCGCGCGGCCGTGGATCGAGTGGAATCCGTAGGTCTCCAAGTAGTACGGAAACCGGCTCGAGCAACCGATACCACTGATGAAAACGATGTTCTCGCGGCGCAAACCGAGTTCGGGCAGGAAGTTGCGGATGGTGTTGAGGATGACGTAGTCACCGCAACCCGGGCACCAGCGCACCTCCTGGTCGCTGGTGAAGTCCTTGCCCTTCTGCGGCTGGTCTTCGTCAGACAGCCTGGGCACGCCGTCGTTCTTCGTCACTTTGGGGGTTACCCCAAGGTCAGAGCCGATCAGGCTAGTCATGAGCGCCGCGTCCTCCTCATCGCTTCGCATCGACCCGTCATGCGCTGACCCCTTCTTCGACATGGGCCGCCGACAATCTGGCGATGATGGTCTTGTCCTGCTCGAGCTCGTTCAACCTGCCGGCCAGCGCCGCCCGAATGAATCGTCCTATCTCGTCGGCCAGGAACGAGACACCCTTGACCTTGGTCACCGACTTCACGTCGACCAGGTACTTGGCGCGCAACAACATTGCGAGCTGGCCCATGTTCATCTCCGGGCACACCACTTTGGGATAGCGGTGCAACACATCACCCAGGTTCGCCGGGAACGGGTTCAGGTACCGCAAGTGGGCGTGCGCCACCTTGGTGCCCCTGCGGCGGGCGCGACGACAAGCTTCGCCGATGGGGCCGTAGGAACTCCCCCAGCCGAGCAGCAGCAGTTCGGCGTCACCGGTGGGGTCGTCGACTTCGAGGTCCGGGACGCTGATTCCGTCGATCTTGGCCTTACGGATGCGGACCATCAGGTCGTGGTTGGTGGGGTCGTACGAGATGTCCCCGGAGCCGTTGGCCGCTTCCAGTCCACCGATGCGGTGCTCGAGGCCGGGGGTGCCGGGCACCGCGAACTGGCGGGCGAGGGTGTCGCGGTGCCGGGCGTACGGCTCGAAAGGCTCGCCCGGTTTGGCGAAGATGTGCTTGATCGGCTTGAGCGAGCTCACGTCCGGAATCGCCCACGGCTCGGAGCCGTTGGCGATGGCGCCGTCGGAAAGCACGATCACCGGGGTGTGATACGACACCGCGATCCGAACCGCCTCCAGCGCCGTGTCGAAGCAGTCGGAGGGCGACCGCGGCGCCAGCACCGCCACCGGCGATTCGCCGTTGCGGCCGAACAGCGCCTGCAGCAGGTCGGCCTGCTCGGTCTTGGTGGGCAGACCGGTGGACGGTCCGCCGCGCTGAACATCGATGACGATCAGCGGAAGCTCGGTCATCACCGCCAGACCCATCGCTTCAGACTTCAGCGAGATGCCCGGACCCGAGGTGCTCGTCACACCGAGCGCGCCCCCGTAGGAGGCGCCGATGGCGGCGCAGATGCCGCCGATCTCGTCCTCGGCCTGGAAAGTGATGATGTTGAAGTTCTTGTGCTTGGACAGCTCGTGCAGGATGTCCGACGCCGGGGTGATCGGGTAGCTGCCGAGCACCACCTGCTTGTTGGCGAGATGGCCGGCCGCGACGATGCCGTAGGCCAGTGCGGTATTGCCGGAGATCTGCCGGTATTCGCCGGCCGGCAACGACGCCTTGGAGACCTCGTAGGTGGTACCGAAGGCTTCGGTGGTTTCGCCGTAGTTCCAGCCCGCCTTCAGCGCCAGCACGTTGGCCTCGGCGATGTCGGGCTTGCGGGCGAACTTCTCCCTGATGAACGTCTCGCTCGTCTGGACCGGGCGACCGTACATCCACGACAACAGGCCCAGGGCGAACATGTTCTTGGCCCGCTGGCCGTCCTTCTTCGTAGCGCCGATCGATTCGACGGCCCCAAGGGTCAGCGTCGTCATCGGCACCGCGTGCACGACGTATTCTTCGAGTTCGTCGGACTCCAGGGGATTGGTTACATAGCCCACTTTGGTGAGATTGCGTTTGGTGAACTCGTCGGAATTGGCGATCACCATTCCGCCGCGCGGCAAGTCACCGATGTTGGCTTTCAACGCGGCGGGGTTCATGGCCACCAGGACGTCGGGCCGGTCACCGGCGGTCAGGATGTCGTAGTCGGCGATCTGGATCTGGAATGACGAGACGCCGGGCAGAGTGCCTGCGGGAGCGCGGATCTCGGCCGGATAGTTGGGTTGCGTGGCCAGGTCGTTGCCGAAAAGTGCCGCCTCCGAAGTGAATCGGTCACCGGTCAACTGCATGCCGTCGCCGGAGTCCCCCGCAAATCGGATGACGACGTTTTCGAGTCGCGTCCGACTGGACCCATTCTGAGACTCTTCCCCGGCGCCGTTGCCGTTCGGATTCACGTCTCCGCCTTCCAACTTGGTATCCGGACAGGCACTCCGCTGCAGCTCCAGATTACGCGCGCCGAAGTGCCTTCTCCGCTGTCACGTTTGATGTCACTGGCGGTACCAATTATGACACTTCTCTAAGGGTGTATGACCGTACTCTTAAGCTTGTTACCGGCGAGTATGCAGGTAAAAGCCGATGTCAGGGTGACGGCGGCGACCAGCTGTAACAAAACTGTGGTGTTGGTCACGTTATCGGCGTGGCGGCGTCGGGCCGGGTCTCGGGCACCGTTTGGAGGCCGGTTTCGGGCATCGCGATCAGATAGAGAACAAAGCCCGCACCCGCGATGGCCCCCAGCGACAGGAACGCGGCGTGGTAGCCGGTGGCGACGACGATAGCGCCGGCCACATAGTTCGACACCGCAGCACCGATTCCCATCGCCGCGGTGACGCCGCCGAGGCTGACGTTGAACCGGCCGGTCCCGTGCGTCACGTCCTGGACGACGAGGGGGAAAAGCGCCCCGAAGACCCCGGCCCCCACCCCGTCCAGCAGTTGCACGCCCACCAGCCAGTACGAGTTGTCCGACAACGTGTACAGGAAACCGCGCGCGGTGAGCACGGCGAACCCGGCGAGGAAGAGGGGTTTGCGGCCCCAGGTGTCGGCCTTGGCACCGGTCAGATAGGCGACGGGCACCATCACCAGTTGCGCGGCGACGATGCACACCGCCATCAGCGCGGTTCCCACGTCTTTGTTGTGCAGTGCCAGCAGCTGCCCGACCAGCGGCAGCATCGCCGCGTTGGCGAAGTGGAAGGCCACCACCGCGACCGCGAACGTCACCAGCCTCCGGTTGCGCAGCAACGCGGTCACCGGCTGCACGTGGTGGGGCTGACTGCCCGGCGGGTGGTCCATGCCCCGGGCTACCTCGTGGTCGATCGCATCTCTGGGGATCCACAGGGTCGCCGCCACGCTTCCGGCCGCCATGGCGGCCAGCACCCAGAACACAACCGCCGGGCCGAAGAAATAGGCCAGCCCGCCGGTGACCGCCGCGGCCGCGGCGTTGCCGGCGTGGTTGAACGACTCGTTGCGCCCGACGCGGCGGGCGAAGAACCGCGGCCCCACCACACCGAGCGTGATGGCGGCCAGGGCCGGCGCGAAGATCGAGCCGGCCATGCCGGTGACGACTTGCAGGAACGCGATCGGGTAGAGGCGCGGAAACAGCGGCATGGCCAGCGAGCCGGCGGTGACGACGAGCGCGCCGACGATGATCAGGCCCCGCTTGGCTGTCGTCCGGTCGACCAGAGCCCCGACCGGCGCCTGCGCAACGATGGCGCCGACGCCGCCGACGGCCATCACAAAGCCGATCGATTCCTGATCCCAGTGGTGGGTGATCAGCAGATAAATCGACAGGTAGGGACCCAGTCCGTCACGAACATCGGCGAGCAGAAGATTCAGCAGATCCAGCGAGCGCACCAAGCGCCGCGAAACAGCGTCACCGGGCACGCATGCTAGTTACCCGATTTCGCCGGGCGTCATGCCGGCTTCGCAGAGCGGTAGTTCTCAGGCGCTCTTGTCGCGGCGCTCAGATCGAGACGGCTTGCGCGGAACGATCGTCGGCAGCACGTTGTCCTGCACCGTTTCCTTGGTGACGACCACCTTGGCGACGTCGTCGCGGCTGGGGATGTCGTACATCACCGGCAACAGAACTTCCTCCATGATGGCGCGCAGGCCACGCGCACCGGTGCCGCGGTGGATCGCCTGGTCGGCGATCGCTTCCAGCGCGTCCTCGGCGAACTCCAGCTCCACGCCGTCCATCTCGAACAGCCGGGTGTACTGCTTGACCAGAGCGTTCTTCGGCTCCGACAGGATCTTGACCAGTGATTCCTTGTCGAGGTTGGTGACCGAGGCGACGACCGGGAGGCGTCCGATGAACTCGGGGATCAAGCCGAACTTGATCAGGTCCTCGGGCATCACTTCGGCGAAGTGGTCGGTGGTGTCGATCTCGGCCTTCGAGCGGACCTCGGCGCCGAAGCCCAGGCCCCGCTTGCCGACCCGCTCGTAGATGATCTTCTCCAGGCCAGCGAACGCGCCCGCCACGATGAACAGCACGTTGGTGGTGTCGATCTGGATGAACTCCTGGTGCGGGTGCTTGCGACCGCCCTGCGGGGGGACCGAGGCCTGGGTGCCTTCCAGGATCTTCAGCAGCGCCTGCTGAACGCCCTCACCGGAGACGTCGCGGGTAATCGACGGGTTCTCGCTCTTGCGCGCGATCTTGTCGACCTCGTCGATGTAGATGATGCCGGTCTCGGCGCGCTTGACGTCGTAGTCGGCGGCTTGGATGAGCTTGAGCAGAATGTTCTCGACGTCCTCGCCGACATAACCGGCCTCGGTCAGCGCGGTGGCGTCGGCGATGGCGAACGGCACGTTGAGCATCTTGGCCAGCGTCTGGGCCAGATAGGTCTTGCCGCAGCCCGTCGGGCCGAGCATCAGGATGTTGGATTTGGTCAGCTCGACCGGCTCGTGCCGGGAGTCGCGGCCCTTCTCGCCGGCCTGGATGCGCTTGTAGTGGTTGTAGACGGCGACGGCCAGGGTCCGCTTGGCGGTGTCCTGTCCGATGACGTAACCCTCGAGGAAGTCCCGGATCTCGATGGGCTTGGGCAGCTCATCGAGCTTCACGTCGTCGGCGTCGGCGAGCTCCTCTTCGATGATCTCGTTGCACAGGTCGATGCACTCATCGCAGATGTACACCCCGGGACCCGCAATGAGTTTCTTGACCTGCTTTTGACTCTTTCCGCAGAACGAGCACTTCAGCAAGTCACCGCCGTCTCCAATGCGCGCCATGATGCCTCAGGGCCTACTTCCTGTGTCGCCGTTCGTCTTGCCTGCTGCGTGTATCCCACGACGCTACCCGTTTGTTCCGGCCCGTCGCGACCGATAACGCCGAATAGCTCCCTTGGTATTTGCTGGTACTCACTGCGATGCGTACTTCTCGTGTGAATGCAACATATCCTCCGACGACGTCCGCTACTCGCCGAGACGCGCTTTACGTGTCTCTGGCGTGTCGCGGTCGTTACGCCACCGACGCTGGCGGGTCAGCTGGGCAGCGGCCCCCCAGGCACTTACCCTACCGCGACGCTGACCCGCGAGCAGACGCGAAATCGCCCCGGAACGCGCGTTCCAGGGCGATTTCGCGTCTGCTCGCCAGCGGGAGTGGCCCCCAGCCCGGCGGGCGGGAGCCGTCAGGCGTTCTGCGCGGACAGCTTCCGGTACTCGAGGACAGTGTCGATGATCCCGTACTCCTTAGCGTCCTCGGCGGTGAGGATCTTGTCCCGGTCGGTGTCCTTGCGCACCGTCGCGGCGTCCTTGCCGGTGTGACGAGCCAGCGTCGTCTCCATCAGGGTGCGCATCCGCTCGATCTCGGCGGCCTGGATCTCCAGGTCGGAGAACTGTCCCTGGATGACGCCCGACAGCGACGGCTGGTGGATCAGCACCCGCGCGTTCGGCAGCGCCATGCGCTTGCCCGGGGTGCCGGCGGCCAGCAGGACCGCGGCGGCCGAGGCGGCCTGACCCAGACACACCGTCTGAATGTCGGCCCGCACGTACTGCATGGTGTCGTAGATGGCCATCAGCGAGGTGAAGCCACCACCGGGGGAGTTGATGTACATGGTGATGTCGCGGTCGGGATCCAGCGACTCCAGCACCAGCAACTGGGCCATGATGTCGTTCGCCGACGCGTCGTCAACCTGGACGCCGAGGAAGATGATGCGCTCCTCGAACAGCTTGTTGTACGGGTTCGACTCTTTGACGCCGAAGCTGGAGTGTTCGATGAACGACGGCAGGATGTAGCGCGCCTGCGGCTGGGTGAGCGGGTTCAAAGGGTTCACTGGGCTTCTCCGTTACTGATGTGGGCGGCGCGAGTGATGATGTGGTCGACGAAGCCGTATTCCAGCGCTTCGGGTGCGGTGAACCAGCGGTCACGGTCGGAGTCGGCCTCGATGCGCTCGATCGACTGGCCGGTGAACTCGGCGTTGAGCCGGAACATCTCCTTTTTGATGACGGCGAACTGCTCGGCCTGGATGGCGATGTCGGCCGCGCTGCCCGTCACTCCGCCCAACGGCTGGTGCATCAGGATGCGGGCGTGCGGCAGAGCGTAGCGCTTGCCCTTGGTACCGGCCGCCAACAGGAACTCCCCCATCGACGCGGCCATGCCCATCGCGTAGGTGGCGATGTCGCAGGGCGCCAGGACCATGGTGTCGTAGATGGCCATCCCGGCGCTGATCGATCCACCCGGGGAGTTGATGTAGAGGTTGATGTCTTTGTCGCTGTCCTCGGCGGCGAGCAGCAGAATCTGCGCACACAGCCGGTTGGCGACCTCGTCGTTCACCTCCGACCCCAGGAAGATGATGCGCTCGGAGAGCAAGCGCTCATAGACGG
The DNA here is from genome assembly GCF_030755175.1 of Mycobacterium sp. TY814. Classification (NCBI taxonomy): domain Bacteria; kingdom Bacillati; phylum Actinomycetota; class Actinomycetes; order Mycobacteriales; family Mycobacteriaceae; genus Mycobacterium; species Mycobacterium sp. TY814. Next base: position 442,047 of record NZ_JAUFRY010000002.1, on the reverse strand, counting down.
AGTCCGTGAGGTTGAGACCCACCGAGTTCCCACGCATGTCAGTCACGACTGAAGTACCTGCTTTCTCGAATAGCTTGTTGCACCGACACTAACCAACCGGACCCGCCCTTTGACCCCCTGAAACGGGCGCGTTCGCTCACAGCGTCATGCGGTGGGTTCATCGGCCTCGTCGGCGTCGGCTTTCTTGGCTTTCTTGGCCTTCTTCTTCGGCTTGTCCTCGGCTTCGGCGGGGGCTGCTGCGGCGGCTGCTGCGGCGGCTTCCGAGGCGGCGGCAGCTTCGGCCGGAGCCTCGGCTACCGCTTCCGCTGCTACGGGAGCTTCGGTGGCCGGTTCGACCTCGGCCTCGTCGACCTCATCGTGGTCATGATCGTGGTCGTGGTCATGATCGTGGCCGTGGTCGTGGTCGTGGTCCGCGTGCCGCTTGCCGAAGAACTCGCTGGTGTCGATGGCGTTGCCGTCGGTGTCGGTGACGGTGGCCTTCTCGATCACCGCTGCCACGGCCAGGCCGCGCCGGACATCGGCAAACATGGCGGCGAGCTGGTTGTTCTCCTGCAGATAGGCGAACAGCTGCTGCGGCTCGATGCCGTACTGCCGCGACGTCAGCACCAGGCGCTCCGTCAGGTCTTCCTGTCCGACCTGGACGTCCAGCTCGTCGGCGATCGCGTCGAGCAGCAGCTGACGCTTGACGTTGTTCTCGGCGGCCGACCGCGCTTCGGCGTCGAACTCCGCGCGCGAGGATCCCTGCTGTTCGAGCACCTCGTTGAACTTGGACTGGTCCTGGTTCAGACCGCTCATCGCGGCCTGCAGGGTCTCCTCGATCTGGGAGCGCACGATCGCGTCCGGCACCGGGACGTCGACCTGCTCCAGCAGGGTGTCCAGCGCGGCGTTGCGGATCTGGTCGGCCTGCTGAGCGCGCTTGGTGCGGCGCACCTGCTCGCCGAGGCTCTCGCGCAACTCGTCGATGGTGTCGAACTCACTGGCGAGCTGGGCGAACTCGTCGTCGGGTTCGGGCAGTTCCCGTTCCTTGATCGACTTGACCGTGACGGTGACCTCGGCCTCCTGCCCGGCGTGCTCGCCGGTCGCGAGCTTGGCGGTGAACACCTTCGACTCATCGACGGCGAGGCCCACCAGCGCGTCGTCCAGACCCGCGATCAGCCGGCCGGACCCCACCTCGTGCGACAGCCCCTCGGCGGCGGCACCGGGCACGTCTTCACCGTCGACGGTCGCGGAGAGGTCGATCGAGACGAAGTCACCGGTCTGCACCGGCCGGTCCACTCCGGTCAGGGTGCCGAACCGGGCCCGCAACGACTGCAGCTCGGCATCCACCTCGTCATCGCTGACCTCCACCGGGTCGACCGAGACGCTCAGCGCGTCCAGGTCGGGGATCTCCAGCTTGGGGCGGACGTCGACCTCGGCGAAGAACTGCAGTTCCTCGCCGTACTCCTTGTGGGTCACCTGGATGTTCGGCCGACCGATCGGCTGCACGTCGGATTCGGTGAGCGCCTGGCCGTACCGGCTGGGGACGGCGTCCTCGATGACCTGGTCCAGCAGGGCCTCGCGGCCGAATCGCGCCTCGAGCAGGCGGGCCGGCGCCTTGCCGGGCCGGAATCCGGGCAGCCGAACCTGCTTGGCCAGCTCCTTGTAGGCCCGCTGAAAATCGGGTTCAAGCTCGGGGAACGGCACCTCCACGTTGATGCGAACCCTGGTCGGGCTCAACTGCGTCACGGTGCTCTTCACGGCGTGCTCCTCGGTGTGTCGTGTGTGCGTGCGGCGGGTGCGCCGGGTGGTCTGGTCGGGGTGACAGGATTTGAACCTGCGGCCTTCCGCTCCCAAAGCGGATGCGCTACCAAGCTGCGCTACACCCCGCGCTGACCACGCGATCCTACGGCCCGGCAGCGCCGGGCCCGCAGAGACCTCCGGGGACGTGACAGCTCACGGAACGGTCACATGACCGCGTCGATTAGATTTGATCTCCACCACCACGTACAGTCTCGCTCGACTAATACTTGCGGGCGTAGCTCAATGGTAGAGCCCTAGTCTTCCAAACTAGCTACGCGGGTTCGATTCCCGTCGCCCGCTCTGAGCTCAGGCTCTGCTCGACCAGAAAGGCGCCATGAGCGACGTCACAAGCGTCAGCGTTCACGGCTCGTGCGCGTCGGACTTCGCCGGAGTGCGCGACGCGTTCGAGCGGAATTTCGTGCTGCGCGAAGAAGTCGGCGCGGCGGTCGCCGTCTGGGTCGACGGCAATCTCGTCGTCAATCTGTGGGGTGGTCACGCCGACGCCGCCGCGACCCGCCCGTGGCAGGAAGACACCCTGACCACGGTGCTGTCCGGCACCAAGGGCCTGACATCCACCTGCATCCACCAGCTCGCCGACCGGGGCCAGCTGGACCTGGACGCTCCAATCTCGCGGTACTGGCCTGAGTTCGGCCAGGCCGGCAAGGAAGACATCACGCTGGCGATGGTGATGAGCCACCGCTCCGGCGTGATCGGCCCCCGCACCCGGGTGACCACCGAGCAACTCTGCGACTGGGACTACGTTTGCCGGCAACTGGAGGTTGCCGAGCCCTGGTGGGAGCCGGGTACGGCGCAGGGTTATCACATGACCACGTTCGGGTTCATTCTCGGCGAGGTCTTCCGGCGGGTCACCGGACGCACCATCGGCCAGTATCTGCGGACCGAGATCGCGGGACCGATCGGCGCCGAGATCCACATCGGCCTGACCCCGGCCGAACAGCTGCGCTGTGCCGAGCGGGTGAACAAGCCGACCGGCCGTCAGCTGCTGGCCGAACTGCAGGCCCCCAGCGACCCGACCAGCCTGGCCGACCACCCGAAGGCCGGGATGTCGATCTCGATGGGATTCCTGGCCGACGACGACCTGGACACCGAAAACCTCTACCTGTGGCGCCAGCTGGAGTTCCCCGGCACCAATGCCCAGGTGTCGGCCCTGGGGATGGCGACGTTCTACAACGCGCTGGCTCAGGAGAAGTTGCTCAGCCGCGAACACATGGACCGGGTCCGCGTGTGCCAGGGCGGGTTCGAGCCCGACCTGGTGCTGGGTCCGCGGGTGGCCGACCACGGCTGGGGCCTGGGCTACATGCTCAATCAGCGGTGCATCAACGGTCCCAACCCGAGAATGTTCGGCCACGGCGGGCTGGGCGGATCGTTTGCCTTCGTCGACCTGGAGCACCGGATCGGCTACGGCTACGTGTCCAACCGGTTCGATGCCAGCAAGGCCAACGCCGACCCGCGCAGTGTCGCCCTGAGCAATGAGGTGTACCGCGCGCTCGGAGTCACGGTCGACTGAGACGAAAACACACCCTGCCGAACGGCAGGGTGTGTCCTCGTTCTGACGGGTTATCGCGGGCCGCCGGGCCCGCCCGGTCCGCCTTGCCCGGGACCACCCGGTCCCCCAGGTCCACCCTGGCCGGGCCCACCCGGTCCGCCGGGCCCACCCGGTCCGCCGGGTCCACCCGGTCCGCCGGGTCCACCCGGTCCGCCGGGGTTGCCCGGAGCGCCCAGACCCGGACCACCGGGATGCGGATTGGGGCCGGCGCCACGCCAGTTGTCGTGGCAGGCGAAGTTGTCCCAGTTGTCTCCCCAGCCCGGGTCCCAGAAGTCGCCGGGGCACCACTGCGGCTGCGGGCCGGGCTGCGCCTGCGCGCCGGCCGCGACCCCTAGCCCGAACATGCCCAGACCCGCTGTCATCGCCAAAGTTGTTGCAGCTAACCGTAATGAAGTTTTCATGGCACCACGGTTACCCGCCGAACCTGTAGCGAAGCTGAAGATCTCCCCCGCGTCGAAAGTGAATGCCCCGACGGGGTCCTATCGGGCCGCGTCGCGGAATTCACCGTCAGCGTCAGGGCGTCACGTCTGACAGCTCGGGCACCAGAACACATTGCGGCCTTCGAGTACCGCAGTGCGGACGGTTTCGCCGCACACCCGGCACGGGTCGCCCGCACGCCGGTACACGTACGTGCGCGGACGTCCGGGCGCGTACGACGGTGCGCCGTGGTCGTGTTCGGGACGGACGACGACGATCTTGCCGCGGCGCAGCCCGACCTTCATCAACGCCACCAGATCGGTCCAGGCGTCCGCGAACTCCGTTTCGGAGATCTTCTGACCGGGCCGGTACGGGTCGATGTGATGGCGGAACAGCAGCTCGCTGCGGTAGACGTTGCCGACTCCGGCCATCACGCTCTGGTCCATCAGCAGGGCGCCAATCGGCCTGCGCGACTTCGAGATTCGCGTCCACGGCCAGGCCGGGTCGGCGTCGGGCCGCAACGGGTCGGGCCCGAGGCGGGCGATCACCTCGTCGACCTGGCCGACGTCGATGAGCTCGCACACCGTGGCGCCACGAAGATCGGTGCCGTACTCGGCGCCCACCATGCGCATCCGCACCTGGCCCACGGGTTCCGGAACCGGCTCGCCGACGGGCCGTTTCCACTCGGTGAAGGCGCCGTAGAGCCCCAGATGGACATGCACCACCCGGCCGCCGTCGTAGTGATGGAACAGGTGCTTACCCCAGGCGCTGGAACGGCGGAGCACCGCGCCGTCCACCGCCGCGGCATCGGTGAAGCGGCCCTGCGGACTGGACACCGACACCGGTGCGCCGGCGAACCGCTTCTGATGTAACCGGGCCAGCCGGTGCAGCGTGTGGCCTTCGGGCACGGGCTCTCAGTTCTGCGCGCCGGGCACCGGCGGCGCCTGGTGGGTGCGTTCGTACTCGGCGAGGATGTCGATACGACGTTGGTGGCGTTCGGCTTTCGACCACGGCGTGGCCAGGAACGCATCGACGATGGCCAGCGCCTCATCGAGGCTGTGCATCCGGCCGCCGATGCCGATCAGCTGCGCGTTGTTGTGTTCGCGGGCCAGCGACGCGGTCTGGACACTCCAGGCCAAAGCGCACCGCGCGCCCGGCACCTTATTGGCCGCGATCTGTTCGCCGTTGCCCGAACCGCCCAGCACGATGCCCAGGCTGTCCGGGTCGGCGACGGTGCGCTCGGCCGCGGCGATGCAGAACGCCGGGTAGTCGTCCTCGGCGTCGTAGTTGAAGGCGCCGCAGTCGATCGGCTCGTGCCCGGTCTTCTGCAGATGCTCGATGATCTGTTGCTTGAGCTCGAAGCCGGCATGGTCAGCACCCAGGTAGACGCGCATGGGAGGACATTCTGCATCAGCGGGGACCCGGTCCCCGCACTGGCTCGTGCCGAAAGTGAACCGTGCGACGCAACCGCGGCGTGTCGTGTCGCACGGTTCACAGTCGAGCGGCCCGACCACGGCGACCCGCTGCACACGGCTACACCGCGCTTGCGATCGCCGGGCTAGTCGAACCGGGGCGGCTCGGTGCGCGTCCGCTTGAGTTCGAAGAAGTGCGGGTAGGACGCGAACGTCACCGAGGCGTCCCACAGCTTGCCTGCTTCCTCACCGCGCGGAATCTTCGAGATCACCGGCCCGAAGAACGCCACCCCGTTGACGTGGATGGTCGGGGTGCCGACGTCGGGCCCCACGGCATCCATCCCGGCGTGGTGGCTCTTGCGCAGCGCGTCGTCGTACTCCGTGCTGGTGGCCGCCTCGGCGAGCTCGGCGGGCAGGCCGGCGTCGGCCAGCGCAAGCTTGACAACGTCCTCGAGGTCTTTGTTGCCCTCGTTGTGAATCCGGGTGCCCATCGCGGTGTACAGCGGGTCGAGCACCTTGGCGCCGTGGGCCTGCTCGGCGGCGATCGCGACCCGGACCGGCCCCCACGCCTTGGCCATCATCTCCTTGTACTGCTCCGGCAGGTCGTCACGGTTCTCGTTGAGCACCGCAAGGCTCATCACGTGGAAATTCACCTCGATGTCGCGGACCTTCTCCACTTCCAGAATCCAGCGGGAGGTGATCCAGCACCACGGACACAGCGGGTCGAACCAGAAGTCTGCTCGGTTTTTCGAGGGGGCGTTCTCGGACATTGCTGCGGTCCTCTCGTCGACAATCGGGTAACCGCTCAGACACAACCGTAGCTCCGCCGGGACTGTTCCCGCCGCGCTGCTCGCCGCGGCGGCCGATATGTTGGAGCGCGTGGCCCTTCCCAACCTCACCCGGGATCAGGCGGTCGAACGCGCCGCACTGATCACCGTGCACAGTTACCAGATCAACCTCGACGTCACCGACGGGTCGGGCGCGCCGGGCGAACGCACCTTCCGATCCACCACCACCGTGGTGTTCGACGCGCTCGCGGGCGCTGACACGGTCATCGACATCGCCGCGGACCGCATCCACAGCGCCAGCCTGAACGGGCAGGAGCTCGACGTCTCGGGCTACGACGAGTCCACGGGTATCGCGCTGCAGGGACTGGCCGACCGCAACGTCGTCGTGGTCGACGCCGACTGCCGCTACTCCAACACCGGCGAAGGCCTGCACCGCTTCGTCGACCCGGTCGACGACGAGACCTACCTGTACTCGCAGTTCGAAACCGCCGACGCCAAGCGGATGTTCGCGTGCTTCGACCAGCCGGACCTCAAGGCCACCTTCGACCTCACGGTGACGGCCCCGGCGCACTGGAAGGTGGTGTCCAACGGCGCGCCGATCAGCGCCGAAAACGGCGTCCACACCTTCGCCACCACGCCGCGGATGAGCACCTACCTGGTGGCGCTGATCGCCGGCCCGTACGCCGTGTGGAACGACTCCTACAGCGACGAGCACGGCGAGATCCCGCTGGGCATCTACTGCCGCAGTTCGCTGGCGCCGTACATGGACGCCGAGCGGTTGTTCACCGAAACCAAACAGGGATTCGGCTTCTACCACAACAACTTCGGCATGCCGTATGCGTTCGGCAAGTACGACCAGCTGTTCGTCCCCGAATTCAACGCGGGCGCAATGGAAAACGCCGGCGCTGTGACGTTCCTGGAGGACTACGTCTTCCGCAGCAAGGTCACCCGCGCCTCGTACGAGCGGCGCGCCGAGACGGTGCTGCACGAGATGGCGCACATGTGGTTCGGCGACCTGGTCACCATGACATGGTGGGATGACCTGTGGCTCAACGAATCTTTCGCCACCTTCGCCTCGGTGCTGTGCCAGGCCGAATCCACCGAATACACCGAAGCGTGGACGACCTTTGCGACGGTGGAGAAGTCGTGGGCCTACCGGCAGGACCAGATGCCGTCGACGCACCCGATCGCCGCAGACATTCCGGACCTGCACGCGGTCGAGGTCAACTTCGACGGAATCACCTATGCCAAGGGCGCTTCGGTGCTCAAGCAACTGGTCGCCTACGTGGGCCTGGATCATTTCCTGGCCGGCCTGCGGGACTACTTCCGCAGCCACGCATTCGGCAATGCCACCTTCAGCGACCTGATCTCCGCGCTGGAGAAGGCGTCGGGGCGCGACCTGTCGGACTGGGGCCGGCAGTGGCTGAAAACCACCGGGCTCAACACCTTGCGTGCGGATTTCGATGTCGACGGCGACGGGAAGTTCACCCGCTTCGCGGTGACGCAGAGTGGTGCGGCGCCGGGTGCGGGCGAGACGAGGGTGCACCGGGTTGCCGTCGGGATCTACGACGACGATGGTTCCGGCAAGCTGGTCCGGGTCCATCGCGAAGAGCTGGACGTCGACGGCCCGAACACCGATGTGCCTGCGCTGGTTGGTGTTTCGCGCGGCAAGCTGATCCTGGTCAACGACGACGACCTGACGTACTGCTCACTGCGCCTGGACCCGGACTCGCTGCGGACCGTGCTGGAGCGCATCGCTGATATCGCCGAGCCACTGCCCCGTTCGCTGGCATGGTCGGCGGCCTGGGAGATGACGCGTGAGGCCGAACTGCGCGCCCGCGACTTCGTGTCGCTGGTGGAAGGCGGCATTCACGCCGAAACCGCGGTCACGGTGCTGCAGCGGCTGCTGATGCAGGCGCAGACGGCGGTCGGGTCCTACGCCGAGCCGGGCTGGGCCCGTGAACACGGCTGGCCGCAGTTCGCCGACCGGCTGCTGGAGTTGGCGCGCGACGCGGAGTCCGGCTCCGACCACCAACTCGCCTTCGTCAACGCGTTGTGCACGTCGGTGTTGTCACCGCGCCACGTCGAGGTGCTGGCGGCGCTGCTCGACGGCGATCCGGCCGGGCAGGGACTGCCGGGCCTGGACGTCGACACCGACCTGCGCTGGCGCATTGTGATCGCGCTGGCGACCGCCGGCGCGATCGATGCCGACGGGCCGGAGTCGCCGCGCATCGACGCCGAAGCGGAGCAGGACCGCACCGCGGCCGGCCGGCGGCAGGCCGCTCAGGCGAAGGCGGCGCGGCCGCAACTCGAGGTCAAGGAGAACGCCTTCACCACGGTCGTCGAGGACGACACCCTGGCCAATGCGACAGCACGCGCCATCATCGGGGGAATTGGCGCGCCGGGGCAGGGCGAGCTGCTCAAGCCGTTCACCGCGCGCTACTTCGAGGCGATCCCGGGTGTGTGGGAACGACGCTCCAGCGAGGTTGCGCAGTCGGTGGTGATCGGCCTGTACCCCTACTGGGACATCAGCGAAGAGGCCATCGCGGCCGCCGACTCGTTCCTGGCCGATCCCGACGTGCCGCCGTCGCTGCGTCGGCTCGTCCTGGAAGGCCAGGCCGCGGTCAAGCGGTCGCTGCGCGCCCGCACGTTCGACGCCGGCGATCACAGGTAGCCACCGTCGCGCAGGCCGGCCGCCAGCTCCAACCGGTTCGTCTTGCGAAAGACCAACTCGCGCAGCAACTCCCAGCCGTAGGCCCGGAGCATGCCGGCGTAGCCCAGCGCCGCCCACTGTGCGCTGTGCACCTCCTCGTGGTGCAGCAGCCGGTCCAGGTCGAGGGCGCCGCGCGAGCTGACGATGTCGCGCAGCACCTGGGCGGGATCGTCGACGCGGGGGGTGTTCACCAGGAAGATGTCACCCCAGGTGGTGCCACCCCGTTGACTGAACAGCCGCTGAATCCAGTTGCCGCCCAACCCCATCAGGATGCCGTGCGGAGTAGCGGCCAGCCGGCCGCCGTTGCGGTGGACGAACCGGACGTCGCGGTCATAGCTCCAGCCGTTGGCACGCTGGCGGTCCATGATCCGCAACACCTCGGCGGCGGAGTACGGCGTTTCCGCGAAGTCGCCCGCTGCGTAGTCAGTACCCGCGTTGACGACGTAGGCCAGCAGCACCGCCATCCGCGCATCCGATCCGGTGGCATCCCGCGGCAGGAGAAAATACGACTTGCCGTGCCGGTCGGTGATCTCCTCGCATCCCTGCAGGAGATGCAGGGAGCCAACAAGACCGGTGCCCGCGACGCCGACCACGACGTCCGGCTCGACCGACCGGCGCGCGGCATTGTCGAGCCATCTGCTCAGATATCCCGTCGGCGGCGGGCCGGTCAGCAGATCCGCCCGCCGCAGCGCGCGCTCATACGGGGTCACGTCGTGCGCAAACCCCTAGGCGCGCCGAGCGCGGACTCAGGGCGAAAATCGGCGCGAAATTTCGCCGTGGTTTCACGGCCGGCGCATGCACGGCCGGCGCATGCACGGCCGGCGCGCGCATGATGGCCGGCGCGCGGCGCCTCGGCTGCCACTAAGCCGGCGAGATCCCCGCGCTGAGCACCCGGATCGCGCTGACCAGGCCGTCGATCAGGTTGCCCTGCTCGAAAGCGGACGAGGCGGCGGCGACACCGAGCGGAGCCGCCGACTCGGCGCCACGGCCCCGTACCTCCGAGCCGTAGACCACCTCGATGGCGCTCTGGTCGGGCGATACCGCGAGCAGCACCGCGTTGTTGGGCGTCGGCACCCTGGCCAGGATCTCGCGCGCCCGTGCCGCCGTGTCCGCGCCCAGGTCGCCGAGATACACGGCGAACCGCGCCTTGGACGCCCGGGATGCGTACTTCAGCGCATCGTCGACGGCGACCAGGTCGTTGATCGGGAACGGGTAGTGCACCGAGAGCTCACCGGGCTCGGTGACACCGGAAACCCGTCCGCTGGTGGTGAGAACCGACCCGCGGGGCAGGTCCGCCGGGTCAATCGTCGCGACTTCACCATGTGCCACTTGCGCCACCTCCAACTGTGAACTCTGATCCGTGCCCGTGACCGCCGACGGCCTCATCGGTGGCGGCCCACAGGATGGGGTCGTGGGTCCACTTCTGGGACAGGTCGTAGGTCGCGGGGTGCGGGCTCTTGCGGGTCAGGAAGATCAGCCCGAGGACGATCGCCAGCCCGAAAGGGATGCCGATAAAGATGAGGTGAATCTCCATTGCGCTCACGCGCAAACCGTATCCCACGACGGGTTCGACCGGCGAGGTTAGACCCCACTAATTCAGGCCGCGCCCTCGCCCAGGTACCGGGCCCACGACGGGTCGAGCTCCTTGACGGTGGACAGCAGCCGCCAGTGCTGCCCGGTGGGCGGCAGCGGGGTGCGGCGCAGCGACCAGCCCAGCTCGGCCAGCAGCTTGTCCCCCTTGCGGTGGTTGCACGTCGAACAGCACGCGACGCAGTTCTCCCAGGAGTGGTCGCCGCCGCGGCTGCGCGGGACGACGTGGTCGACGGTGTCGGCCTTGGCCCCGCAATAGGCGCAGCAGAAGCGGTCGCGGTGCATCAGCGCGGCCCGGGTCATCGGCACGCGGGCGCGGTAGGGCACCCGGACGAAGGAACGCAGCTGGATCACCGACGGCACCGCGATCGAGCGGGTCGCGGAGTGGATGACGGCCGCGCTCGGGTCGTCGTGCACCACGTCGGCTTTACCGCAGATGACCATCACGATGGCGCGCCGCATCGGCAATGCGGTCAGCGGCTCGTAGGTGGAGTTCAGCAGCAGCACCCGACGGCGGCTCCAGATTGACGCGGTTTCCGAGCGATTGGGGGGATGGGTTTCGATGCTGTGCAGACACGACGTGGTCGCAGGCCCGGTCCCGTTTGCCGCGGCACCGGAACCTCGGTGGCTGCGGCGTTGTTTGCGCTGCGCCATAAATCCTCCGCCGACAGTCCACCACGATTTGCTGCCGATCGCACGCCAATTGTCACAGCCGCGGCGTGTCAATCCGGTGAACACCAGGAGCGATCGCGGGCCCGCCCGGCGGTGGACCACAATGGAGCGCGATGGATGAAACACCTGAATCGTTCTACGACGCCGTCGGCGGCGCCGAGACCTTCGAGGCGATCGTTGCCCGCTTCTACGAGCAGGTCGCCGAGGACGAGATACTGCGGCCCCTGTACCCCGAGGAGGACCTCACCGGCGCCGAGGAGCGGCTGCGGATGTTCCTCGAGCAGTACTGGGGCGGCCCGCGGACGTATTCGGACCGCCGCGGCCATCCCCGGCTGCGGATGCGGCACATGCCTTTCCGGATCACGCCCATCGAGCGGGATGCGTGGCTGCGCTGCATGCACACCGCGGTTGCCTCCGTCGATTCCCAGACCCTGGACGACGAACACCGCCGTCAGTTGCTGCAGTACCTGGAAATGGCCGCCCACTCCCTCGTCAACGCGGCCTTCTGATGGGCGAGGACCTCTGGTGGCAGTCCGCGGTGTTCTATCAGGTCTATCCGCGCTCCTTCGCCGACAGCGACGGCGACGGCGTCGGCGACCTCGACGGTCTGGCCGACCGGCTGGACCATCTCGAGAAGCTCGGCGTGGACGGGATCTGGCTCAACCCGGTCACCGTCTCACCAATGGCCGACCATGGCTATGACGTCGCCGACCCGCGCGACATCGACCCCTTGTTCGGGGGAACCGCGGCTTTCGAGCGGCTGATCACCGCGGCGCATGCGCGGGGCATCAAGGTCACCATGGACGTGGTGCCCAACCACTCCAGCTCCCAACATCCGTGGTTTCAGGACGCCCTGGCCGCGGGCCCGGGCAGCGCTGAGCGCGACCGCTATTACTTTCGCGACGGGCGCGGGCCGGGCGGCACGCTGCCACCCAACAACTGGGAATCGGTGTTCGGCGGCCCGGCGTGGACCCGGGTGACCGAGCCGGACGGCACCCCCGGCCAGTGGTACCTGCACCTGTTCGACACCGAACAGCCCGATCTCAACTGGGACAACCCGGAGATCTTCGACGACTTCGAGAAGACGCTGCGGTTCTGGCTGGAGCGCGGCGTGGACGGATTCCGCATCGACGTCGCGCACGGCATGGCCAAGCCGCCGGGCCTGCCGGATGCGCCCGACGCGAACGTCGAGATCCTGCGCCACACCGATGACGATCCGCGATTCAACCGGCCGCATGTGCACGCGATCCACCGCGACATCCGCGCCGTCATGGACGACTACCCCGCAGCGGTCACCGTCGGCGAGGTGTGGGTGCACGACAACGCGCAGTGGGCTCAGTACGTGCGCGCCGACGAACTGCACCTGGGCTTCAACTTCCGGCTCACCCGCACCGAATTCGATGCCGAGGAGATCCGCGTGGCCATCCAGAACTCGCTGGAGGCCGCGGCATTGGAGAACGCGACCCCGACCTGGACCCTGTCCAATCACGACGTGGGCCGCGAGGTCACCCGCTACGGCGGCGGTGAGACCGGGCTGCGCCGGGCGAAGGCGATGCTGATGCTGATGCTCGCGCTGCCCGGTGCGGTGTTCCTCTACAACGGTGAAGAGCTGGGCCTGCCCGACGTGGATCTGCCCGACGAGGTGCTGCAGGACCCGACGTGGGAGCGCTCCGGCCACACCGAGCGCGGCCGCGACCGGTGCCGGGTTCCACTGCCCTGGTCGGGCGAGGCTCCCCCGTTCGGCTTCTCCAGCAACCCCGACACCTGGTTGCCGATGCCGGCGGACTGGGCGGCGCTGACGGTGGAGAAGCAAGCCGCCGACCCCGCCTCGACGTTGTCCTTCTTCCGAACTGCACTCGAATTACGCAGGAGCCGTGTGGAATTCGATGGCGACGAGCTCGACTGGTTGCCCAGTCCGCAGGGCACGGTGCAGTTCCGGCGTGGCAGCTTGGTGTGCTTTCTGAACGCCACCGATCGTCCGGTGACGATGCCGGCCGGTGAGCTGATCCTGTCCAGTGCGCGGCCGGACGATGGCCTGCTACCCCCGGACACGGCAGTCTGGCTGCGCTGAGCTGCCGGTGGCCGCCTGCGGTGCGCAGTCACGGCAGGGGGTGCGGCGTCCCGAACAGAATCGTATCGAGGGCATAAACGACGACGATGGCTTGGAAGCCGGCGGCGAGTGTGACGAGTCCTACGTCGGCAGCGATCGGCTTGCCGATCGCATTGAGCAGGCCCTCGATCGGTTGCCCGTCGATAACCTGCATCATCCCGTCCAGGAACAGACTCGCGTTGTAGCTCGGCAGGGTGAACGCGATCTCGCTGGCGAGATCTGCCGTAGGCAGCAATGTGGCGTACGCCGTCGAATAAGCCTTGACGAACCCGCCGCTCACCGAGGTGTTCGCCGACTGGAGCGCCAAGATCGTGTCCCTGGCCACCGAGACCGGCGACACCGCGGTCAGAGATGGTGGGTTGCTCAATAAAGACGAGTTGGAGTGGAGGGTGTTCGCGATGTCCGCAAAGTTCGGCATCGGAGGAGGCCCTTGGGCCTGAAGAGCGTTGGCGGCATTGACAATTCCCTGTTGGGTGCCCACGGCCAGGTGGTCCAGCACCGTCAGCGGGCTCACCGGGGGGAACAATCCGAACGGCGTCGGCACATTGGCCGGGCCGGTGTCATATCCGTACGCCGGGTCGCCATAGCCGAGGTTTACCAACACCCGAAGGTTGGGCTCGAGCAGTTCGGCAAGCGGGTTACCCACATAGGGGATGAAGCGCACCGGTTCCAGCAGCGGCAGATGCTTAGTCGGAATCATGTAGTAGGTGCTCTGGGTGGGACCTTCGGTCGGCAGTTGAATCGCCGAGTCGATCTGCGCCTGCGTCAGGTGTTGGTAGTCGCCGTGGACAAACGGGATGCCCATCACTGCGTTGAGACTGGCCAGCAAGTTGATCGGATACCGCGGGAAGTCGGCGAAACCGTCGTACTCAAGCGTGTAGTTCACGGTCGGGAAGGCGTTGTCCGGTGTGGCGCCGTAGAACGTGAAACCCAGGCTGGGCAAGGTAAGCCCGGCGAAGCGGGCGGCGACACCGCCGTTGGGATTCATCGGGTTACCCAGCAACACGAAATTGACCTGCGCGTTGGTAACCCCTTCGGCGAGCAGGCGCGGCATCACGACCGACGAGAGCACGGCGCTCTGCGAGTACCCCAGCACGGCGATCGAGCTATCCGGGGGAAGTGCCGCGAGCTGCTGCACGATCGCGTCGGTGAGGATGGTCGAGCCCCGGGCGATCGAGATGTCCAGGGTCAGATCCTTGATACCGGTAAACGGATACAACCCGTTCGGGGTCGAGACACCTTGCGGCACGGTTGCCGACGGGAAATGCGGCGCAACGTATTTGGAGTAGACGTCCTGTATGTACTGCGCTGACGGCGTCGGCACACCGCTCTCGCTGAGGATCAACGCCGCGTCCACGGGTACCGGCGGCGGCGCAGCCAGCAGTGCCTGGGTCGTTGCCGTCGCGTTCCCGGGAAGTGGCGCCAGCAGTGTCTCTGCTGACTGGGTAAGTGCCGCCAACGACGCCGCGGCAGCCGCCTCGGCCCGGCTGTACGAGTCGGAGGCCGCTTTCAGCGCCTGCGCGAAGGCGTCGTGGAATGCCGCCGCGTTCTGACTCAGGGCCCGGTAGCCGCTGGCGTACGTGCTGAAGAATTCGGCGATTGCCGCCGACACTTCGTCTGCGGCAGCCACCGCCACACCGGCCGTCGGACCCAGCGCAGCCAGTTCGGCCTGATTGAGCGCCGCGCGTATCTCGGCGATGTCTACGGCCGCGGCGGTCATCACGTGGGGGCTCGCCAGCACACTCGTCATCGCCGTTCCTTTTCCCGATCGTTGCCTCGCCGGCTCAGCGGCCGTGCCGCACTCGACGCGTCGGCCGTGCCCGGGGGCCGCACAGCCACGGCAAAGTCACGACGCAAAACCACACCCGCTGCGAACACAGGCTGATCCTACGATCCGGGGTAGCGGTCGCCCGACGAAATATTCGAGCAGATTCCCTGAACCCCACGGCGCTGTCGCTGTTGACACGCAAACGTCTCTCCTGCGCCGAAATATGCTCGATTGCAGAGCAATAGAACATGGTGATGCGTGTCGGTCTCCCGGCTCGACCTCGGCCATCAGTCGCGGCGCTGCGCCTGCCGAGCGGACCCCGCTGACGTGCGCATTCCGCAGCCGAATCTGTGCCGGCGGTTTGGCCCGCCGCCTCCGCTCCGCTATACGTAATGCATGACACCGCCCTACGCATGGACAGTGATCGGAGCGGGACCCGCAGGCATCGCCGCCGTCGGGCGACTGCTCGATCACGGGATTCCCGACGACAAGATCGCCTGGATCGATCCGTCGTTCACCGCGGGAGACCTGGGTGGGAAATGGCGGGCGGTGTCGAGCAACACCATCGTCGGCACCTTTCTGGAATACCTCAACGGCTCCAAGGCTTTCCGTTTCGCCGAGGCGCCGCCGATGCCGCTCGCAGAGGTCGATCCCGACGAGACGTGTGCCCTGGGCCTGGTCGCCGATCCCCTGCAGTGGGTCACCGCACAGCTGCGGGATCGGGTCCACATCGTCGAGTCCACCGCGACCGCGCTGACGTTGACCCGACGACGGTGGCGGATCGAGACCGAAGTCGGCGACGTGGAATCGCAGAACGTCGTCCTTGCGGTCGGCGCGGTGCCGAAGAGCCTTTCCTACCCGCATCTCGAGGAGATACCGGTCGACGTAGCCCTGGATCCCGAACGGCTCGCCGATCTGCAGTTGGACGGCGCCACCGTCGCGGTCTTCGGCTCCTCGCACTCCACGATGATCGTCCTGCCGCACCTGCTGCGGCTACCCGTGGCGAAGGTGCTCAATTTCTACCGCAGCCCTCTCAAATACGCTGTCTATCTGGATGATTGGATTCTGTTCGACGACACCGGACTCAAGGGGCGAGCGGCGCAGTGGGCCCGGGAGAACATCGACGGCGTATATCCAGACCGCCTGGAGCGGTACCGGGTGTCCGGTCCCGAATTCGAGGAGAAACTTCGGGAGTGCGACCACGCGATCTACACCGTGGGCTTCGAGCCCCGCACGCTGCCCGCCACGCCGCAATGGGGGCCGCTGCGGTACAACCCGCAGAACGGAATCATCGCCCCCGGCCTGTTCGGGCTGGGCATCGCGTTCCCGGAATACGCCGAAGACCCCTACGGCTACGGTCAGCACCGCGTCGGGCTGAAGAAGTTCATGGATTATCTGAACTCAGTACTGCCGTTGTGGATGGTCTACGGCACGTAAAACTCGCGCTGATTTCAACAGGTCAGTGCACCAGCAGTGCCGCATGAGTGCGCTGACGGTACACCGATCCGAACCGGGCGTCGATGCGCAGCCAGGACGGTGAGATCCGGACCCGGATGATCTCGTCGTCAGTCATGGCGTCAGCCGATGGGGGCAGGAAACCCATTGCCGTCAAGGCGAATACGCAACGCATCGGCACGCCTACCACCTTGTCGCCGGAGCTGACCTCGACGACCTCCTGGTCCAGCAACGACACCGGTGGCCCGTGGGCCCCACCGTGTTCCCGGGCCAGATCCGCGCCCTGCTGGGACAGGTCCAGGATCAGCTTCGCGGGGATGTCGTCGAGGTGGGTGAAGCCGGATTCCGGCGGCAGGCCGCCCCGCCACGCCGAATCCATCGGGAATCCCGGGTCGACGTACCCGTCGCCGGAAGCGGCTGCGAGCCCCCGCGCCAACGCGTCCGCCGCCACCGACATGTCGCCGGGTTTGACCCTGCCGACCACCACGCGACTGGCTAATACGTCGAAACCCGTTGCCACCCAGGCCGTCAGCAATCCCGAAGACCTGGCACGGATGCGGATGACCGCGGCTTCGTCGAGCCGCACCGCGTGGTCGACAAAGGCCGCCAGGTCCGCGCGGTGGCGCGGGTCGGCCAGCAACAGTCCGCGCTCAGCTACCGAATCCACCGTTGTAGATACTCCCGATGATGAGGCGACAAGCGCACCAGCCGCTGTTCCTCGATGTGTACCGCGGCCAGCTGCGACTCGGCGATGACGGCCGGCTTGGACTCCGGGTCGGCGCTGACCGAACGCACCTCGTAGCCCAGGGTGAAGTCGACCGCCCGCAACCGTTTGGTCCAGATCGTCACCTGCAGCGGCGAATCCACCAGGCGCAGTTGATCTTTGTAAGTCACCCGGACGTCGGCGATCAACAGGCCGATGGTGGTGATGTCGGCACCGAACGGTTCCCTGAGGAACGGGACGCGCGACTCCTCCAGGATGGTGACCATGGTCGCGTGGTTGACGTGCTGATACATGTCGATGTCCGACCACCGCACCGGGACGGCCGCGACGTATCCGACGCTCATCCCGAGGACGCCCGTCCGCTGGTGCGTGTCATGCGGCGGATCTGCCGGGCCGCCACCGACAGCGTCGCGAGATCTGTTGCGCCGCTTTCCCGGATCTCGTTGAGCGTCCGGCGCGCGCGCTCCACCCGGGACGCGCTGATGTGTTCCCACTCGGCAATCTTCTGCTCACCACTTTCGTCAGGTTCTCCCGCCGCGAGCACGTCGAAGCACAACGACCGCACGGACGCATAGATGTCGTCGCGAATCGCCAACCGCGCCAGCGAATGCCACCGGTCGGTGCGCGGCAGCTCCGACACCGCCGTCAGCAGCGAGTCGGTGCCCAGTCGGTCCATCAACGCGAAGTAGGTGTCGGCCACCTCGGCGGTCTCGATCTCGGTGATGTCGGCGATATCGATGATGTCGAGCAGGCTGTACCGGTACAGCCCAGCCGCCACGCGGTAGGCCAGATCCGGCGGCGCGCCCTGCGCGGTGAACTCCGCGGCCTCCTTCTCGACGATGGCCTTGTCGTCTCCGCGCAGCCACTCCGACATCCGCGGCGTCAGAGCTTTCACCTTGGCCGCGAACCGGTTGATCTCGGCGCCGACGGCCAGCGGCTGCGGGCGGTAGTTGAGCAGCCAGCGCCCGGCCCGGTCGATGAGCCGGCGGGTGTCCAGGGTCAGCCGGTCCGAGAGGGCGACCGGCAGATTGGCGGCACGAATGCGGTGCCAGATGTGGTCGATGCCGAAGATGGCGTCGGTGGCGGCGAACGTACGCACGGCATGGATCTGCGGGACGCCGACGTCTTCGGCCAGCCGGAAGGCGTAACTGATGCCGGCCGTGTCGACCATGTCGTTGATCAGCATGGTGGTGACGATCTCGCGGCGCAGCTGGTGCGACCGGATCTCCGGGGTGAACCGCTCCCGCAACGGCTTGGGAAAGTACGCCGGCAGCCTGGACGCGAACACGTCCTGGTCGGGCAGCTCGGTGTTGAGCAGGTCCTCTTTGAGCGCCAGCTTGACGTGCGCCATCAGCGTCGCCAGCTCGGGTGAGGTGAGTCCCAGGCCCGCCTCGGTGCGCCGGGCGATCTCCTTCTCCGAGGGCAGCGCCTCCAGCTCGCGGTTGACGCCGCGCTCGGCCACCAGGTACTTGATCTGGTCGGCGTGCACCGGGAGCAGGCTGGCCGCGTTGGCCCGGCTGGTGCCCATCAGGTCGTTCTGGTCCTCATTGTCTTTGAGCACCAGCCTGCCGACCTCGTCGGTCATGGACTCGAGCAGCGCGGTGCGCTCCTCGGGCTGGACCTTGCCGGAGGTGACCAGCGAGTCGATCAGGATCTTGATGTTGACCTCGTGGTCGGAGCAGTCCACCCCGGCGGAGTTGTCCATCGCGTCGGTGTTGATCCGGCCGCCGGCGAGGTCGAACTCCACCCGGCCCCGGGCCGTCACGCCCAGGTTGCCGCCCTCGCCGATCACCTTGGCGCGCACCTGGTGCCCGTTCACCCGCACCGGGTCGTTGGCGCGGTCGCCCACGTCGGCGTCGGACTCGGATTCGGCTTTGATGTAGGTGCCGATTCCGCCGTTGAACAGCAGGTCCACCGGGGCCTGCAGGATCGCCCGCATCAGGTTGGGCGGCGCCATCTCGGTGACGTCACCGTCGATACCGAGCGCGTCGCGCACCTGCGTGCTGATCGGGATCGCCTTCTGGTCGCGGCTGTAGACGCCGCCGCCCTCGCTGATCAGCGACTTGTCGTAGTCCTCCCAGCTGGAACGGGGCAGGTTGAACATGCGCTCCCGTTCAACCCAGGACGTCGCCGAGTCGGGGTTGGGGTCCAGGAAGATGTGCCGATGGTCGAAGGCGGCGACGAGCCTGATGTGCTTGCTCAGCAGCATGCCGTTGCCGAAGACGTCGCCACTCATGTCGCCGACGCCGACGACGGTGAAGTCCTCGGTCTGGGTGTCGACGCCGATCTCCCGGAAGTGCCGCTTGACCGCCTCCCACGCCCCCTTCGCGGTGATGCCCATGGCCTTGTGGTCGTAACCGACCGACCCCCCGGAAGCGAACGCGTCGCCGAGCCAGAAGCCGTAGGACTTGGCGACCTCGTTGGCGATGTCGGAGAACGTGGCGGTGCCCTTGTCGGCCGCCACCACGAGGTAGGCGTCGTCGCCGTCGCGGCGCACCACCTGCGGTGGCGGGTAGACGGCTTTGGTGGCGTGGTCGACGTTGTCGGTCACGTCGAGCAGTCCCGAGATGAACAGCTGGTAGCAGGCGACGCCTTCGGAGCGGGCGGCGTCGCGGTCGGCGGCGGCGTCACCGGTGGGCAGCGGCGGTCGCTTGACGACGAAGCCGCCCTTGGCCCCGACCGGGACGATGACCGCATTCTTCACCGCCTGCGCCTTGACCAGTCCCAGGATCTCGGTGCGGAAGTCGTCGCGGCGGTCCGACCAGCGCAGGCCGCCGCGGGCGACCGGGCCGAAGCGCAGGTGCACGCCTTCGACGCGGGGCGAGTAGATCCAAATCTCGAACTTCGGGCGCGGCAGCGGCAACTCGTCGATCAGCTGGGCATTGAGCTTGACCGACAGCACGTCGCGGCTGCGGGCCGAACCTTCGCGGGTCACGAAGTAGTTCGTGCGCAGGGTGGCCTGCACGAGCGAGGCGAAGGCGCGCAGGATGCGGTCGGTGTCCAGGCTGACCAGGGCGTCGATGTCGGCGGCCACGGCGGCTGCGGCCGCTTGCGCGTCCCGGCCGCTGTTGGCCGGTTTCGGGTGGAACAGCGCTTCGAACAGCGCGACCAGTGACCGGGCCGTCGAAGGATGCTCGTTGAGCACCGACTCGATGTAGGACTGGCTGTACGGGAAGTTCGCCTGCCGCAGATACTTCGCGTAGGCACGCAGCAGTACCACCTGCTGCCAGGTCAGTCCGGCGCGCATGACGAGTTCGTTGAAGCTGTCGATCTCGACGCGGCCCTGCCAGATCGCGGTGACGGCATCGGCGAAGCGGTGTGCGCCCGCCTGGCGTTCCTCGTCGGTCGACGCCTGCGGGATGGTCGGGTGCGGCTGGATCTTGAACTGGTAGATCCACACCGGCAATCCGTCGGGCCGGGTGACGGTGAACGGTCGCTCTTCGAGCACGACGACGCCCATGCTCTGCAACATGGGCAGCAGCTGGCTCAGGGACGCGGTGCGCCCCCCGAGGAACCAGGTGAGCTGAGCGAGTCCATGCTCGTCACCTTCGGAGAACACCAGCTTGACCGAATCGTCGCTGAGTTCCTTGATGACGGCGATGTCCTTGATCGCCTCGGCGGGGGTGACGGCCTGCTTGTACGCCTCGGAGAAGGCGGTGGCGTAGTGCTCGGCGTCGGCGTAGGTGACCGCGGCGGTCGGGGCGGCGGCGGTCAATCGGTCGGCCCACGTCCGGGCGGCTTCGCTGAGCAGCGCCTGGATGCGGTTGCGGTTCGCTTCGGAAACGTCCACCGAGCCCGGCTGCGAGTCCTCCGGCAGCCGGACCATGAAATGCATCAATGCCCACGGGGATTCACTGACCCGCGCGGTGAACTCCAGCCGGGTGCCCCCGAACTCGCGGACCAGGATGTCCTCGATCTGCAGGCGCACCGGGGTGGTGTAGCGGTCGCGGGGCAGATAGACCAGGCAGGACACGAAGAACTGCAGCCGGTCGGCGCGCAGGAACAGCAACGCGCGCCGCTGCGAGCCCATGTCCACGACGGCCTTTGCCATGGACAGCAGCTGCTCAGCAGTAAGGGTGAACAACTCCGGGCGTGGCACGGTCTGGATGACGTCGAGCAGCAACTGGCCCGGGTGGCTCGGGTCGCTGCCGGCCAGGGTGAGCGCGTCGCGCACCCGGTGGGAGATGGTGGGAATCTCCAGCACGTCGGCGTTCATGGCCGCGACGGTGAACAGGCCGACGAAGCGGTGCTCGTAGACCTCACCGCCCCCGGCGTACTCGCGGATCGCGATGGCATAGGGGTAGGCGCCGTAGCGCAGATAGCTGCCCACGGCGGCCTGCGCCAACACCAGCAGCTTGGACTCGTCGGTGAGCCGGGGCCGGGTGCCCGATCGGGCCCGCAGCACGCCGAGGCCACTGGACCCGTCACCGACCACCAGACCGTCCTGCACCCTGGTGCGCTGGTAGCCCAGCAGCAGGAAATTGCCCTTGTTCAGCCAGCGCAGCAGCGCCGCGACCTCTTGACGGTCGGGCGCTTCGTAGCGGCCTTCGGGGTCGTCGTCGACGGCCGCGGCCACCTCGCCCAGGGTCGAGATCATGGCGGTCGCATCGCTGGCGACGCGCTGCACGTCAGCCAGGACCTTGGGCAGCAGCCTTTCCACCTCGGCGAGAACCTTGCGGTCGACCGATGCGGACAGTTGAACGTGAATCCAGGCTTCGCCGACGTAGGGCGATGAGTCGTCGGCTTTCGGTTCTACCCGCTGCAGCTCCCCCGACGCATCGCGGCGCACCTCGAACACCGGCGTCATGATCGCCGTGTAGCCCAGGCCGAGGCGGTGCAGCAGCACGGTGACCGAGTCCATCAGCATGCTGCCCTGGTCGGTGACGACCTGCAGCGCCGGGCCGAAGCCGGCGTCGTCGTCGGCCAGGTAGACGGCCACCGCGCTCTCACCGGCCGGGCGATGCTGAGCGAGGCGGCAGTGCGCATCCACCACGCTCGCGGTGACGACCGGATCCGATCCGCTCGCGGTATGGGGTGCGTCGTCGCGAGGTCCCCGATAGCTCTCTCGGTAGGCCTTCGACACCCAGTCAGGGATCTCGGCGCTCTGCGTGAACGTGGTCCACGCCGCGACGTCTTCTTTGGCCCCGGGATCGATCGTCATTCCGATTGCTCCCCACTCGCGACGGATACCGCTCGGTCGATGCCCCACTCCTCAGCGGTTTCTACCGTCCGCATCGTCGCGGGTGATGCTCACCTGCCCACGCCCGCACGGCCGTGGCGAGACTGACATTAGTCCCGTGTCAGCCTGCGGTGCGTCACCCTGTGCGGACGCGCGGCTTCGGCACCGAGACGTTCCACCTTGTTCTCCTCGTAGGCGCCGAAGTTGCCCTCGAACCAGAACCATTTGGCTTCGTTGTCCGTGTCGCCTTCCCACGCCAGGATGTGGGTGCAGGTCCGGTCCAGGAACCACCGGTCGTGGGAGATCACCACCGCACATCCGGGGAAGTTGACCAGCGCGTTCTCCAGCGAGCTCAGCGTCTCGACGTCCAGGTCGTTGGTCGGTTCGTCGAGCAGGATCAGGTTGCCGCCCTGCTTGAGCGTGAGTGCCAGGTTCAGCCGGTTGCGCTCGCCACCGGACAGCACGCCCGCCGGCTTCTGCTGGTCGGGTCCCTTGAATCCGAAGGCCGACACGTAGGCGCGCGACGGCACTTCGGTCTGGCCGACCTGGATGTAGTCCAGTCCGTCCGAGACGACCTGCCACACCGTCTTCTTGGGATCGATACCGGCACGGGTCTGGTCGACGTAGCTCAGCTTGACGGTGTCGCCGACCTTGACGGTGCCGCTGTCGGGTTGCTCAAGGCCGACGATGGTCTTGAACAGCGTGGTCTTACCGACGCCGTTGGGGCCGATGACGCCGACGATGCCGTTGCGGGGCAGGGTGAAGGACAGGTCCTTGATCAGAGTCCGGCCCTCGAAGCCCTTGTCGAGATGCTCGACTTCGACCACCACCGAGCCCAGCCGGGGCCCGACGGGGATCTGAATCTCTTCGAAGTCGAGCTTGCGTGACTTCTCGGCCTCGGCTGCCATCTCCTCGTAGCGCTGCAGGCGCGCCTTGCTCTTGGCCTGGCGGGCCTTGGCGCCGGATCGTACCCAGGCCAACTCTTCCTGCAAGCGCTTCTGCAGCTTGGCGTCCTTGCGGCCCTGCACCGCGATGCGGTCGGCCTTCTTCTCCAGGTAGGTTGAGTAGTTGCCCTCGTACGGGTAGGCGCGGCCGCGGTCGAGTTCGAGGATCCATTCGGCCACGTTGTCCAGGAAGTACCGGTCGTGGGTGACCGCCAGGATCGCTCCCGCGTAGCTGGCCAGGTGCTGCTCGAGCCACTGCACGCTCTCCGCGTCCAGGTGGTTGGTCGGCTCGTCGAGCAGCAGCAGGTCGGGCTTGGACAGCAGCAGCTTGCACAACGCCACCCGGCGACGCTCGCCACCGGAGAGGTTGGTGACCGGCTCGTCCGGCGGCGGGCAGCGCAGCGCGTCCATGGCCTGCTCCAGCTGCGAGTCCAGGTCCCACGCGTCGGCGTGATCCAGGTCCTCCTGCAGCCTGCCCATCTCCTCCATCAGCTCGTCGGAGTAGTCGGTGGCCATCAGCTCGGCGACCTCGTTGAAGCGATCGAGCTTCACCTTGATCTCGCCCAGGCCCTCCTCCACGTTGCCGCGGACCGTCTTCTCCTCGTTGAGCGGTGGCTCCTGCTGCAGGATGCCGACCGTCGCACCGGTAGCCAGAAAAGCGTCGCCGTTGTTCGGCTTGTCCAGTCCGGCCATGATCCGCAAGACGCTCGACTTGCCCGCCCCGTTGGGGCCGACGACGCCGATCTTGGCGCCCGGGTAGAAGCTCAACGTCACATCGTCGAGAATCACCTTGTCGCCGTGCGCCTTGCGGACCTTCTTCATCGTGTAGATGAACTCAGCCATGCCGCGGTATTGCCTTTCTGGTCTTTGGATATCCGCGGACCATCCTATGCACCGCGCCGAACCGCTAAGCCGACAGTGGCAGCGGCCCGGTCTCGTCGGCGCTGGCCGGGACTGCCCCGTCGGCCGCTTCGGCAACCACGCCGGCACCCTCGGAGGCGGGCGCTTCCACCGGATCAGGACCGGTGTAGCGCGGCCGCTCGATGCGCACGATCGCGCGTGCCAGGTCCGGCCCGACCGCGGTCGCCCGCATCTCCGTCGACGACCGCCGGTTGCCGTCGCGGTCCTCGTACTCGCTGGTGTAGACGTGACCCACCGCGATCACGGGCGCGCCCTTGCTCAACGCGGCACCCACCCCGGTCACCAGCCGGCCCCAGCAGTTGACGGTGATGAACAGCGAGTTGCCCGGCTCCCAGTCGCCGTCACCGGTCCGTCGGCGCGAGTTGCTGGCTACCCGGAACTTGATCAGCTCCTCGTTGCCCACGCGGCGGCGCTGGGGGTCGGTGACGATGTGGCCGACAACGGTCATCCATGTTTCGAACATTGGGCTCAACTTTCTCGTGGTGCTGGTGTTGAACCCATTGAGCCCGCCGGCACCGACGGATCCGGCCGGCCGGCCGGGCTGATCGGGGCAGGTGTGGACAAACCCGCGACTGTGCACAACCCCCGGGGCTAGCCGTCGCGCTGTTCTTCCGAGCGGCGCTGCCGCATCTTGAACTCTCGCTCGACGAATTGGTTGCGGGCGATCTGCTCCACATAGGCGAAGTCCCGCAGAATGTTGCGCAGCTCTTGGCGGAAAGCCACCCGGCGCTCGCCCAGATCGGGCCCCGGCGCGATCAGATCCTGGTCCGCGACGACCTGGCGGGCGGTCGCGAACAGCAGCGTCGACACCGATTCACTGCTGCGCACGCGGCCCTGGGCGACGTACTGCCGCCCCACCCCCAGTGCCAGATCCGTGAGCTCTTTCTGATTGATGTCCGGTGGGGCATCGCGCAATACGTCGGCGACGATCTCGTAGGCCTCGAAGAACACCCGCAGCATCGCGTCCGACATCAACGGTCGCTTCGCGTAGAGCATCTTCTCGACGGCGTCTCCCCCGGCGGCGAGTTGGGCTTCCCAATCGTCGTGCCAGGCCATCTCTTCGGCGATGTTGTCGCGGAAGGCCGCCGAGTCGGCGAAGTAGAAATCGAACTTCAGCAGATCGCGCAGCCGCATCGCGTGAGCCCAGAAGGCGCCGACCCGGTCTCCGGTGGCGTTACGGGCATGCGCCAGAGCCAGTTCCACGATCGAGGTCTCCAGGAACGCGTGGATCACCGAGTTGCGGTAGAAGGCCGCGGCGTGCTCATCCGCCGGCGCGATGTACCACACCGGTTGCCGGCCGCTGTCCACCCGCGTCACCGGGTGCCCGTTGGACAGGGCGTCCACCGCCGCGCGGACGCCCTCACGCGACCGCAACCGCAGCGCACTGGTCGACACCGGGGTGTGTTTGCGGTCGAGGTAGTCCAGCGAGTCCTGCAGCGTGTGGTGCAACTGATCGAGCGTCAACGCCATCCCGCGGGTGGTGAGCAGCAACGCGGACACCAGCCCGGTCGCGGTTACCGGCGTGGACTGCAGGATCCGCCAGGCCACCTCGAACGACATCTTCTGCAGCGCAAGACGTTTGGCTGCCGGGTCGCGCGCCAGCGCCCCATTGGGCGGACCCAGGTACTGCCGCATCGACACCGCTTCGGGGAAGCGGACATAGATCTTGCCGTAGTTGCGCTCACCCTGGGCCTTGATGAAGTTGTAGAGCCAGCTGAAGCCCTCCGGCGTCTTCTCGGCGCCCTGCGCGTAGGCCGCGTACTCGGCGATCTCGTGCAGCTGGTCGAAACAGATCGACACCCCCTGCAGCAGAATGTCTTCGCTGCGACCGTCCAGGTAGGCGTCGGCGACGTAGCTCATCAGACCGAGCTTGGGCGGCAACATCTTTCCGGTCCGCGAGCGGGTGCCTTCGATGGACCAGCTCAGATTGAAGCGCTTCTCGACGATGTAGCCGACGTACTCCTTGAGCACGTACTTGTACAGCGGGTTGTCGCCGATGTTGCGGCGGATGAATATCGTCCCGGAGCGGCGCATGAGCGGCCCCATCACGCCGAACGACAGGTTGATGCCGCCGAACATGTGCACCGGTGGTAACCGGTTGTCCTGCATGGCAACCGGGACCACGGCGCCGTCGATGTAGGACCGGTGCGAGAACAGCAACACCGCCGGGTGGGCTTCCAGCGCGGCGCGCATGGCGGCGACCTGATATTCGTCGTAGTCGAAGTCCGGATCGAACCCGCGGCTGAGCATCTTGCCCAGCACCGAGATCACGTCGACCGACGCCTGGCTCCACCCGGTCGCCAGTTCGTCGAGCATGCGTCCGGCTTCGTCGACCGTGGCACCGGGAATTTTCTCCAGGCCGGCACGGAATCGCGCCGAGGCCAACATCTCCGGTTTGACCAGGCGCGGTGATTTGTACTGAGGCCCCAGAATCCGGTACTCCGCGCGCGCCAGCGCCAGCAGCGCCCGCCGGGTGACGAACTGGGCGAAGTCCTGGATGTTCTCGCCGACGGTGGTGTCGCGCCATTGCCGGCGGAGTTCGGAGACGCTGGCCGACTCGCCGGCCACCACCCGGGCTCGCCACGGCTCGGTGCGCAGAATGCGACGTTGCTGACGCTGGTTGGGGTGGTAAGGATCCCGGCCCGGAAGCAGCGCGGTGACCTTGGCCACCTTGCCACGGTCGGCAGCGGGCAACCAGAAGACACGCACCGGCACGACCGACCGGTCGTCGGCGGATTCGAGCTTCTCGACCAGCGCGGTCAACGCGCCCGGTGGCGCGTTGCGCGGCGGCAGCTTCAGCACGTCGAATCTGTTCTGCGGCAGGCGGGCCCGCTGCTCGCCCAGCCAGTCCATGATCAGCTCCATCTCCACGGGAGTGTCCATGGACGCGAGCACCAGCGAATCATCGGCAGTCAGGACTGCACTGGTGTCGGCGGCCGGTTTGGTCACGGCTGGCCTCAGGGCGCAGGAGCCGAGGAGTCGGGCTGTTCCGAAACCCCCTGACGCTTCTCGGACACGGATATCGGGTCGACGCTCGATTCGTGCGGCGTGGCATCCGGCGTCGGCTCGGGCGGCAGCTGCGCGGCAGCCTTCTTCGGCGCAGCCTTCTTCGGCGCAGCCTTCTTCGCGGCGGCCTTCTTCGCGGCGGCCTTCTTGGCCGGAACCTCTTTCGCCGCAGCCTTTTTCGCGGCGCCCTTCTTGGCCGGCGCCTTCTTGGCGGCAGCCTTCTTCGCGGCAGCCTTCTTCGCGGGCGCCTTTTCGACGGCGGCGGCCGCGCGCTTCTTCGCGGACAGATCCACCTCGGGCAGCCCGTCGTACGGCCAGTCCGCCAAGGTGTCGAGGTAGAGCTGACGGACCTCGGCGATCCGGTCGGACAAGGTGTCCAAGGTCCAGTCCTCGACCGAAATCGGCGGGAACACCGCGACATCGACGGTGCCGGGGTTCAGCGTGGTGGAGTTGCGCGACGCGATGATCTCGGCATTGCGGATCACGATGGGGACGATGGGAATTCCCACCGACATCGCGATCCGGAACGGCCCTTTCTTGAACGGGCCGACCTCGGTGGTGTCCAGCCGGGTGCCTTCGGGCGCGATGACGATGGACAGGCCGTTGCGGGCGCGGTCTTCGACGGTGCGCAGCATCTCCACCGCGGAGTCCGGGTCGTCGCGGTCGATGAACACCCCGTCGAGCAACTTGCCCATCGTGCCCATGATCGGGTCGCGCTGCAGTTCCTTCTTGCCCACGCCGACCCAGTTGTCCTTCACCAGCGCACCGGAGATGATCGGGTCAACCTGGTTGCGGTGATTGAAGATAAAGACCGCAGGGCGCTGGGCGGTCAGGTTCTCCTCGCCGATGACGTTGAGGTGCACCCCGCAGGTCGCCAGCAACAACGACGAGAAGTTCGACGTGAAGAAGTTCACGCCGCGCCGCCGGTTGCGGGTCAGCAGACCCAGCCCCACCGCACCGGCCGCCACCGGAACCATCGACCCGAATCCGGCCAGCGTGCGGATCTGACGGCGCAACCCCACCCCGCCGCGGCTGTCGAATTTCAGGATGGGCCAGCCGCGGCGCTTGGCCACGGCGGCCATCTTGCCCTCAGGGTTGGTCGGGCGGGGATTGCCGACCAGATACATCAGCGCGACGTCCTCGTCGCCGTCGGCGTAGAAATAACTGTCCTTCAAGTCGATGTCGTGCTCGGCCGCAAAGCGTTGCACCGCAGCGGCTTTGCCGGGCCCCCACAGGATCGGCTTGATCACGCCGCCGGTGAGCAGTCCGTCCTCGTTCGTCTCGAACTTGTTGGTCAGCGTGTTGGAGATGCCGAGAAATCGGGCCACCGGGTTGACCTGGATGGTCAGCGCCGACGAGCTGAGCACCACGGTGTGGCCGCGCGCCACGTGCGCACGCACCAGCTCCCGCATCTCCGGGTAGATGCGGGACTCGATCCGCTGATTGAACAGCCGCTCCCCGATCTCGTCGAGGTCGTCCAGCAGCCGTCCGGCCAGCGCCATGGACGCCTTGGTGATCAGATCCTCGAACTCGATGCGTCCCAGGGTGTGGTTGAGCGCACCCTGGATCATGCTGAGCAACTCCCCCACGCCCATGTCGCGGCGACGCAACCGCTCCTGGGTGAGGATGACCGCCGTGAAGCCGGCCACCAGTGTTCCGTCCAGGTCGAAGAACGCACCGACCTTCGGGCCTGGCGGGCTGGCCATGATCTCGGCGACCGAACCGGGCAGCCGCAGATCCTTGGCCGGCGTCACGGCATCTTTGTCGTCGGCGGCGCTCACGAGCCCGACACCGATCGCGCCGAGGTGACCTGCTTGGGTTCGAACGAGGCCGCCACCGCGTGTGGCGGCGGATCGCCGGCCAGCGCGAGGATCTCGTCGAACGCCTCCAGCAGGCACTGGGCCCACAGATCGTCCTTCTGAACCGCTGCTCTGTCGTAGCGCACGGTGATGGTGCACCACCCTCCCCGGGAAATCAGCACGACCATCATGGCGACACCCGGCAACGGGCCAATACCGTACTGCCGCATGATCTTTGCGCCGGCGATGTAGGTGTCGCCGGGGTAGACCGGGACGTTGCTGGCCTGCACGTCGTTTCCGATCACCGAACTGCTGATGCCCTCCAGCACCGCGGTCGGCAGCACACTGAGCACCGGCGCCATGGACCCGATGATGTTCATCGCCGGCTCTTCCCGGCGTTGGGTCATCTGCGCACGGATCTTCTTGATCCGGGCGACCGGGTCGACCGTGCCGACCGGTGCGGCGAGGTTGACCCCGGTGAATTGGTTGCCGCCGGCCGCATCGCCTTCGGCGCGCAGGTTCACCGGAACCGCCATCGGCAGCGTGCTGATCGGGACACCGAGGGCGACGTGGTAGCGCCGCAACGCCCCGCACAGGCCGGCCAGGTAGGCGTCGTTGATCGACCCACCACCGGCCTTGGCGGCCTTGTGCAGGTCGGCAAGCCGGATGTCGATCGCTTCGGTGCGACTGGTGAGGCTGCGCCGGCGCAGCAGCGGGGACGGTTCGGCGGCCCGGTTCAGCACCCGTGCGCCCGAGGTGGCGTAGCCGAGGATCCCGGACACCGTGGATAGCGGATCCAGCACCGCTTTCCCGGCCGCCGACACCGCACCCGTCAACGCACCCAGCGCACCGCCGATGACCGCCATGGGCAGATGGTTGATGCCCTGACGCATCAGGTCGTTGGGGGTAAGATCCTGCGGGATCGGTTGTGGTGGCAGCGGCCTGGGCTCGGGATCCCGTTCCAGGTCATAGATTTCGGCGAACATCTCGACGCTTCCGACCCCGTCGGTCACCGCGTGGCTCAGGTGCAGCAGCGTGGCCGCTTTCCCGTCGGCCAATCCTTCGACCAGGGTGGCCGTCCACAGCGGCCGCGAGATGTCCAGCGGGGACTGCAGCATCACCTCGGCAAGATCGAACACCTCACGCAACGTGCCGGGTTCGGCGACCCGCACCCGCCGGACGTGGAAGTCGAGATTGAAGTCGGGATCGA
Organism: Mycobacterium sp. TY814; assembly: GCF_030755175.1. NCBI lineage: Bacteria > Bacillati > Actinomycetota > Actinomycetes > Mycobacteriales > Mycobacteriaceae > Mycobacterium > Mycobacterium sp. TY814. The sequence continues at coordinate 411,993 of NZ_JAUFRY010000002.1, read as the reverse complement.
CGACCCAGCGGGGCGCCGCCGTGGGCAGTGTCGGCACCACGACCTTCTGCCGCAGCCGCAACACCTTGCGGGAGGCGTTCTCGAACCGGGAACGGAAACGGCTCCAGTCCGGCGTGGTGTCGAGCAGTTCCAGCGCCATGATCCCCGAGCGCGTCCGCGGATTAGCCTCGCCCCGGTGCAGCAGGTAGTCGACGGGCCCGAGTTCGTCGGACAACCCCACGGCGTCAGCCACGGCTACAACCCCCTGCGAGCCGGGCAACCCGACACGTCATCCCTCTCACCGCTGATCAAACCTCCTGCTATCAGGCCCCGCCACCGGAATGCCAACCCAACGCTAGTCCGGTTGAGGCGGTGGTGAAAGTGAGGATGCTCTCAGCCGCAGAAGGTCCGACGCGCGGGTTCACCGAACGTGGAAACAGGCCGGGATGCTCAGCTGGCGGGTGAGGCCGACAGCGCCAGCGAGCCCATCAGCGCGCTTTCCCGCCGGCCGTACACGACACCGAGGAAGTCGGCGACCGCGTCGGCCGCCAGCCGGGACCGCACCGTCGGCGTGATGTCGAAGGCGTGGTGGGCGTTGGCGAGTTCGGCGTAGGCGACCGTGGGGGCGCCGGCTCCCCGCAACGCCGCGCAGAAGGCGCGGGCCTGGCCGATCGGAGCCAGCTGGTCCCGGTCGCCGTGCAGCAGGAAGAACGGCGGCGCCTGGCGGTGCACGTAGGAGATCGGCGAGGCAGCGGTGAAGCGTTCGGGCTCGTCGGCGAACCTCGTCTTCATGACGAAGTGCTCGAGGAACGGCATCATCATTTCGTGCATGTTGTCGAAGTCGGTGAAGTCGTAGACGCCGTAGTACGGGGCCGCCGCCTGCACCGTGGTGTCGGCCCGTTCGAACCCGGGCTGGAATCTCGGGTCGTTCGGGGTGAGGGCCGCCAGCGAAGCCAGGTGCCCACCCGCTGACCCGCCGGTGATGGCGATGAAGTCGGAGTCGCCGCCGTAGTCGCCGATGTTCTCCCGGACCCAGGCGATCGCGCGCTTCACGTCGATGATGTGCGCGGGGAACTTGGCGCGCGGGCTCTTGCTGTAGTTGATCGAGACGCAGATCCAGCCCAGCTCGACCATTTTGCTCATCAGCGTGTACGCCTGCGGGCGCTTGCCGTTGACGCTCCACGCGCCGCCGGGGACCTGGATCAACACCGGGGCGCGGTGACCCGGGGCAAGGTCGGGACGACGCCAGATGTCGAGCAGATGCTCGGTGCCGCCCGGCCCGTACGAGATGTCCGACGTCTTGGCCGCGTAGCGGCGGTGCGGGCCGGGCTTGGGCTTGGGCAGAATGCCGCGGCGCACGCTCAGCGCCGGGTTGGTGGTCGGGTGAAATACCTGCTCACGGAAATCCGACCCGAACGAATCCTCCAGGGCGGCGGTGAGCGCACGGTCCGCGCGCTGCGCGGCCCAGGTGGTGCCGACCCGGTTGATCGCCGGCGGGGCGACCCGGGACAGTGCATGCCCGGTCAGTACGTGCGGCGGGAACTCGGTTGCCAGCCATCCGGCAATCCAGCCGACGGCGAAAGGCGAACCACGGAGCAGCACGGCTCCGGCCCGGGAGATGCCCCGGGCATCGGCCGCGAGCTGCGCGCCCTGGCGCATCGCCTCGGCACCCGCTTGCGAGCACCGCGCGGTCACACTTGCAATACACATTGCTAAGCACACCCCTCGACGTCAGGCACACGCCACGCTGCGGTTAACGGCCGATTACCGGCCGGTGTTGTACGTGTGTCGAGGCTCACACCATAGCCCATTTTCGGCGCACTGAAACTCTTTTCGGCCGCGTTGTGTCGCCTGCGCCCCTTGATTTTTCGGCTTTCGATAGACTGACCTGCGCATTGCCTCCGTAGCTCAGGTGGATAGAGCAAGGGCCTTCTAATCCCTAGGTCGCACGTTCGAGTCGTGCCGGGGGCGCCGACTGGGGCGTCTGTGACCTGCAGTGACGAGAGTGACTGCAGTGACGTGTGCGGTGTGCGCGAGCCGAGGGCGGCTCGTCGCGGGCCAGTGCGAGTGACCATCTTCCTCCTCAGCCGTGGCACCGCGAATACCCCGTTGCACGTGTGTCAAACACGCCGGGCGCCGGGTGGTGAGGAACCCTCGTGCCGGTCCCGCAATGGACTATCCGGAGAGCATGCGCCGCATCACGCCGCCGGCCACCGGCGGCGAATAGAGGAACCCCTGGCCCCGGTAGCACTGGTGATCGATCAGCACCTGCGCGGCATTCTCGGTCTCGATGCCTTCGGCCACCACGTTGAGGTTGAAGCCGCGGGCCAGGACCATGATCCCGCGCACGATGACCAGGTCGCTGGTGTCGGTTCCCAGCCGGCGCACGAATCCTCTGTCGATCTTGAGCGTGTCGATCGGAAGTGACTGCAGCAGCGACATGGCGCTGTAGCCGGTGCCGAAGTCGTCAATCGCGATCTGGACCCCGATGTCTTTGAGCCCGGCCAGCGTGGCCCGGGCGGTCTGAAGGTCCTGGACGATGACGTTCTCGGTGATCTCCAGACACACCGAGGAGGCGCCGATGCCGTGGCGGCTGATCGTGTCCGCGACGAACTCCACGAATCCGCCGGTCACCAACTGGCCGGGCGAGACGTTGATACGCAGCACCAGATCACGACCCAGCCCGGCGGCTCGCCACTCCGCGAATTCCCGGCAGGCCGAACGGAACACCCATCGGTCCAATTCGCCTGCGAGATTGACCGATTCGGCGACGGGAATGAACAAGTCGGGCGGCAGCAGTCCACGGGTCGGGTGCTGCCACCGGACCAGGGCCTCGACTCCGATGATCGAGCGGGTGCGCAGGTCCACTTCGGGCAGGTAGACCAGGCGCAGGGCGTCGGATTCGATGCCACTGCGCAGGTGCAGCTCGATGTCGTTGCGCAGCTCGCTGCGTTGCGACATGTCGGCGGTGAAGGTGGCCACGCCGTCCCCGCCGGCATGCTTGGCCGCCAGGACGGCCTGATCGGCCCGGCGGATGAGGTTCGATGGGGTGTCGATGCCGGGCGTCGCGCAGGCGGTGCCGATGCTGACAGTGCGGGTGAGCACCTCGCCCCCGATGGACACGTGTTCCTTGAATTGGTCGCTGAGCCGCTCGGCAAAGTGCACGGCGGCCTCGGCGCTCATCGGCGATGGCGGCACGATGACGAATTCGTCGCCGCCGAGTCGGGCGATCAGGCTGTCGCTGAGGCACGCCGAACGCAGCCGCCGGGCGAACACCTCGATGAACTGATCACCAGCGGCATGGCCCAGGTAATCGTTGATGGTCTTGAGGCGATCGAGGTCCAGGAACAGCGCGGCCACCGGGCCACTCTGACCCGGCGCCAGCCGCTGCTCGAGATGCCGCAGCAGGGCCCGGCGATTGTGCAGGCCGGTCAGGTCGTCGTGGTCGGCGAGGTGACGGAGCTGCCTCTCGGCGGCCACCCGGGCCTGCACCTGGGCAAACAAACTGGCAATGGCCATCAGGGCGTTGAGTTCGGCCTGCTGCCATTCCCGGTCGCCGTACTTGACGAAACCCAGCACCCCGGTGGTGACGTCGGCGGAAATGAGTGGCACGGCAGCCAGCGACGTTGCCATGATCTGGCGGCCTTCCCGGATACGTTGCTGGTAGTCGTCCGAGGCCGGCTCGGGCCGCACAACCAGTGGCTCCTTGGCGTTCTTGCACAACGCGAACACCGGATCGGCATCGGCGAAGTAGATCACCGCAAGCGGATCGGGATCCGGGATGTCGTGGCGGGGCGGCCATTCGGCCACGAGTTTCGTCGCATCGATCTCGTGGTCGTTGTGACGGAGGAAGCTGACGTCCACGCCGAGCTGATCGACCAGGTAGGCCAGTACCTGCTGACTGACCGCCACCGACGTGCTGGCGTCGGCAGCTATGAGTTGGTTGGCAACGGCGGTGACTATCTGGTCGAGCCGGTGCGGCGTGGCGTAGTCCTGCATTTCTCGAGATTCGCGACTTTCAGTTGGTTGTGAGCGGGAGCCGGCGGCTGCGCACTGACGGCGGCGGGGCGTGAAAGAGCCTGAATATCAGCACTTCGTGCTCATCCTGCGCGGGTTCGGCCAGGGCGCGCAGCTCCTGCTGCAGCCGGTGCAACTCCGCCCCGAAGTGCGGCGACGCCTTCTGCAGATCCTCTTTTGTGCAGCCGTAGAGAAAGACCGGGGATACCGGTTGCACGGCGAGCCCGCATTGGTGGGCGACGATCCACACGGCCTGCATGGCCGAGCCGCCGCGGGCGAAGTCGATGAGCTCGGCACCCTCGACGTAGACGATGGCGAGCGCCGAACTCGCGGCGACCCGTTCGGCCATGTTGTTCCCCAGCGCGGTGCCGGCATCCCATTGCGCCAGGCGTGCAACGACATCCGGGCGGCTCAACAACCCCAGAACCGGCAGCTCGCTGGGGCCGAGTTCCAGGCTGGCCACGTCGATGCCGGTTTCGGCCGCCGGATCTCCGGGCCAGCGCAGCTCGGAGATCATCTCCTCGTGGAGCCTGGGGGTGAGATAGCGGACCCGATCAGCGGCGGCCAGAATGGCTGCGGACCGGTCGATCTCGTCGCGTGTTAACAACAGGCGCAGTCGGGCGCCTTCAGTCTCCGCTGCGTCTTCGAGCAGCTTCACCGTGGCCGGATCGATCGGAGTGGGGGTGCCGTGGTACCGGTTGGTAGCCCGATGCCGCATGGGCTCGTAGAGAGCGGCCAGACCCGGGTCGGCGCCGCTGCCGAACCGCAGCGTGGCCTGTAACGGTGAGCCGGGCTGTGTCGTGTCGAATGCGACGGGGCCCAGCATTTCGTGGGCCGCTGCCGCGATCCGGGCATTGAGCATCGCCGCTCCGAGCGCGACCGCGCTACCGCGGAAGGCGATGTCCATCATCGAGGTGCGTTCCGGCGCCAATCGGATGGTCAGCGAATCCTGTTCAGCCACAACATGCCAGGGCTGGGCATTACCGCCGGACGGCGCGCAGATGGCCGCCTGGGCTATGACCTCGCTGACCGGCTGCCGGGCCTGCGGGGCGGTGGCCGACCCGGGTGTCACTGCCGGAACAGCATCCGCCACAACGGGTTCCTCGAGGCGATCCAGCGCGGCATTGACATCCACCCGCACCCGGCCGGAACCGAGTGGTTCTCCCAGACCGATTCGCCGTACCGCGCTCGTCACCGTGGCCGCTCCCACCCAGATGTCGCCGGCCAGCTGAGGCCAGCCCGACAGCGTCTGGCCGACCTCGACCAGCGAGGCCGCACCGCGCGCGGAAAGCTGTTGGCTGTCAAGAATGTTGAGAACGTACGGCACCTTTTCCCGGGTCGTCAGGCCGCTGAGGCGGTCCGCGTCGATATCGCCCAGCAGGCCGTGCAGAATCGGTCTGCGGGGATCGGTGTCGTAGCGTTCGACGTCTATCAGGCCCCTGTCGGTGGTCGCCATCAGCACCGGGATACCGCGAGCGCGCGCCGTCTGCCGCAGCAGCACTTTCATATCCAGCGAGTCACATTCCTCGACAACGACATCAAGCCCGTCGAGGAAATCCTGGACCGACTGTGCCGAAAGCCCGGTCGCAACGACCTCCACTGCCAGATAGGGATCCAACTCCGCGATCCGCCGGGCGGCGACGATCGCTTTGTTGAGGCCGATGTCGAGGACGGTTGCCGGCACCCGGTTCAGATTCGACAGCTCCAATTCGTCGAAATCGGCTAGTCGCAGTGTGCCGCAAGCACCTTCGGCAGCCAGAGTGTAGGCGATCGCGTGGCCGGCGCTCACGCCGACGACACCCACCCGCAGCCCGTTCAGTGTGCGCTGCTCCGCATCGGTGATGAGATGCCGGTTGCGGTCGAGGCGCACAGCACGAAACGCCTCGGGACCCAGGATGGCGACCGCCGAGCGCCGCCACGGGTAGTACGCCCACCACCGGTCCGGCAGGTCAGGCTCGGTCCGCGGCAGCGAGCGTCGCGCGGTGTCGAGCTGTCCGTCGAACCTGTCGATCCACTGGATGTCCGGATCGGACCGGAGCCGATCGAGCACAGGGCGATCGTCGGGATCGCCTTCACAGAGCACGACCGCCTGGCAGGTGTCACCGTCGAGCGCGTTGTTCACCGGCCCCTGCCCGCGCTCGCCATGCCGATGCCGCCCAACGCCTCCGCGTCCCGCATAAGCTCGCCCGTCTCCTTGTACATTCTCGAAAGTTGTTTGGGGTCAGCGTGGTTGGCCATCGTGCTGCGGTCCCACCACATCATCTTGGTGCGGTAGCGCTCGTCCGGGTACGCCACCGCGGGGATCGTCGCTGCCACCACTCCCCCCGAGGCACGCCAGCGGTCCAACACGTGGGCCGCCGCCGTCGCCATCACGAACTGGACCCCCAACAGGGCCATGATCGGCAATGCCGTGCGCGCCAGGGCTGTCGCAATCGCGTCGCGATGACGAGACGCACTGTCAGCCCATGCCGTCTTCACCTCGACGACGCCGAACGGGACCCGGTCATCGATCATCTTGCGAACCGCGACCGCCCCCGGACTACCTTCCCATTCGATCACAGCATGCGAATCATCAGCCGACCAGAGTGGCCCCACCACACGGGCCCCACCCACCACATCGCCCACACTGTCGACCGCCGCGAAAAACAGCCGTGTGTCAGCGCCATCGGCGATCGCGTCGATATTCAAAGTACGTTCTACACCGTGCTTGGTATAGCTACGAATAGCGCCTTCGAGATACTCAGTCCATAAAGTAGGGTCCAGTACTGGATTCGATACGACGAGTTTGCAATTTGCGTCCGGCAACCGCAAACTCAGGCTTTCCTGAAACGGCAATGTCGGCGGGACAAAGGAATCGCAAGCGGCGGTGGTCATTATTCTCCAATCTGTTGACTGCGAGGCAGTTGAATTTCCGGTGCTTGAGATGGTTTACCCGGAATTCAACCCTGTCCCGCAGGTTGGGCCCAAGTTGCCCGTCAGTGGATCCCCTGGTAGGACCCTTCTTGCCAGCCCGAGAACTTTAAAAATAACCGGACGTAAAACTCTGCGCGGACTTTCCGGCCGCGCGAACCGGATCTCATGACGCAGTCACAGCCCGCGGTTCCGAGGAATTGCCGAAAGGGAGTGCCGTGCGATCGAAGATTGAGTTATAGCGCTTTTCATGGCCTCGTCTGCGGGTGATTAGGCCACTGCGATTGTCGTGACCATAGGGTCCGGGTCACCTCGGATTGTAGGGCGTTTCACCGGCGACCGGCGGTTGTCTCTGACGACGGCCCGGCGCAGCACTCTTGGGCGCTGATTATGTTGCCGGGCAGCTGATTACATGGACCTCAGCTGCTGAGCCACCGCTTCGAAGGCGCGCAGGGTGGCCAGCATGTGCGGCTCGTGCGAATGCGCCTGCGTGGACAATTTGGCGGCCACCAGCTGCGCCGAGCGGTCGACGTAGATCATCTGACCGCACATGCCCAGGCACAGCACGACATTGCTGCCCGGACCGGGAAACCACATCTGGTTTCGGTACATGCCACCGGGCATCTCGTCGTTGTCGGGGTTCGCGGCGAACGCCTGCCGGGAATCGGGACCGCCCTCGAACGTGTCGGCGATCCACGCCGCCGGCAACACCTGCCGCCCGGTCAACGAGACGCCCTCGTGCAGAAACAGCGACCCGAACCGGATCATGTCGGTCAGGCAGGCGTTGACGCCCCCGTCGAAAAACCCCGTTCCCGCCGCGTCGACGCCGATGGTGGCGTCACGTTGAGCACCCAGGTGACTCCACAGCAACTCCGACATCAGCTCCGGCATCCGCGCAGCGCCGGCGACCTCGCAGATCCAGCCGAGCACATCGGTTTCGCACGAACGGTATTCGAACGGCCCACCATGGGGCGCTTTCCGGCGCAAGGTCAACAAGAAGTCCCGCAGCGTGGCGGGTGCGTCCGGACGGCTCCTGGGGGCCCACCCCATCGCCTGGTCGAGAAGGTGGATCTCGGCGGCCGGGTCGTCGTAGTTCTCCGAGAATGCGATACCGGACCTCATGTCCAGCAGATCGCGCACGGTGGCTCCGGCGTAGCCGGAATGCCCCAGAGCGGGAACGAATTCCGTGACGGGAGCGTCGAGCCGGATCGCACCGGCCTGGTGCAGCACGCCGAGGACGGCGGCCACCAGCGATTTACTCACCGAGAACAGCAGGTGCCGCGTCCGGGCCTGCATGCCGTCGAAGTACACCTCGGTTACCAGGGATCCGCGGTAGGCCACCGCCCACCCGTCGGTGGCGGTGGCGGCCATCACCGCGCCGACGGTGGTGGCCGCCCCGGCCGTGCCGGGCACCGGGATGTCGGACAAGGGAGCACCGGCCATGGGCAACTCAGCCACCGGTCCGGTCCCGCGCGAGATGACCGCGGTCGGCACGAAGTCTTCGACGTGCTGGAACGACCACTTCGCGTACGGCGGCGCCAGCCAGTTGTCCAGTGCAATGCCCGGCGGGGCGCTCACGCTCGTGCGACGAGCCGAGAGACGATCGGCGCAGCGGGCGTCAGGGGCGTTGAGGTGAACTTCGCCTTCATTCCTTTGACCCAGCGCTGGCAGCGCTCGCTCAGCTGATAGTCATCGGTCTGCAGGTGGCCGCGGGTGACGAGCACGCCGAGTTGGGCACCCTCGGAACGCAAATCGCCGGGCGCCGCGACCCGCATGTAGAACGCCTCGGAGCCGTCGAGCAGGGTGGCCCAGTCGTTGGCGGTTCGCGCGAAGGAGACGCGACCGTCGTCGTCAATACGCCATACGCCGGTCCGCGGCGTCGCGGTGAAGATCTCGATTTCCGGCGAGGTCTCCGTGATGATCACCTGGCCCCAGACTTCGTCTTCGCCATAGCCCCGCTCCCAGCGCGCGTTGATCTCGTCGATGTCGAGTTCGTACTCCACATCCATGTACTCGAGCAGATGAAAGAGGAACAGCGGCATGTCGGCGTAAGCCTCAGTCGTGAGGTTTGTCATCGGGCTGGCGCCGCTGAGGCGGGGGTTCACCTCGCCGAGGTAGAGCTCGTCGGAGTCGAGGTCATGGAGCAGGTCCACTTCGAAATAGCCGACGTAACCCTCGCGGCGCATGACGTCGCCCAGCTTCGTCACCATCTGACGCGCGGCGCGGGTCTGGGCCGGCGGCAACACCTCGTGCCAGATGTCATTGCCGCACCAGCTGCCCCGGCTCGGCGTCAGCTCCGAATAACCCACGAGACTCGTCATCGCAGGCCCGACCACGGTGCCGTGGCGGGTTACCGCACCCTCGAGGCACACCTCGACATTGCGGATGCGCTTCATGACTTTCAGTTCCTGCCCGACCAGATCGCCGGCGTGCTGGTCCCAATCGCGCTGACCGTGCACGAAGAACGTCCCACTGCCGGCGTTGCCGTACGCGATCGAGATGACGAGATCATCACCCAGCCCCGCGTTCTGCGCGAGCGTCAGCAATTCGTCATAGGAGCCGGCCCGTCCGATCGTGTTGGGCACGCTCGGGATACCCGCGTCGTTGGCCAGCCGCGTCATAACGATCTTGGAGCCGAGCCGCTCGCGCAGCTCGATCGGCGGATGCATGACCTCCAGCCCCGCCGCCCGCGCCTTCGCCTGGATCTCCTCATTCATCATCACAAAGCAGCACTTGCCGCCCGGGCCTTTACCTTCGATGAAGTCGAGCGTCTCGGGATCGGACAGCAGGTGGCTGCACACCTCGTCCATGGAGTCGAAATCACGGCGGTCTCGTCGCCGGGGCACGAACACGCGCGAATGGGTGCCCTCGAAAGCGTCGTAGTAGGTGAGATAGAAGAAGTTTCGGATCCAGCGGTCGACGCCCAGCAGGTTGAACGGCGTGGGCGAGATGAAGTACAGCGGCACGGTGTTGTTGTGAAAAAACGCGCGGACGTCCGAGAGACCGTTGAGCGGGCGACGCGGGTCGGGCGCTTGCGCACCGGTTGTCACATTCATGACGGCCACGATAGTGGCGACGTCCCGGCCGGGGGAGTGAACGGGGCTGCAGTGGCGCGGCGGCAGCCGCTGCGCTCACCCCGGGCGAACCCTCCGCGAGCGTGCGAGGTCGGGCTAGGTCAATTCGTGAGCGGAGACATACTTCGGCTCTTGTGGATCGATCCGGGTCGCCGGCCCCATCGCCGAAGTGAAATCCGACCACAACCGGACCGCTCTCACGAACCTTTGCGTGACCGGGACGGTTGAACGGTCGATCAGTTCGAGGAAATCAGCTGCCGCCAACCGAATTGCAGCCGGCCACATGTCGTTTCGAATTTGCGCCGCGGTGGGCTCGAAATCGACGCCGACCAACTCGCTGACGGGTGAGTCCGCGGTTGCAGCTTCGGCACGGGGACGCGGGTGCCACCGGGTCGAGCCGTGGGTGTGAGTCAGAACCAGTTCGCCGGCGTCAGATCCGACGGTGATGGCGTGCATCAGCCGGGCGTGGTTGTCGGGGTCAGTGGGACACAGTTCGTTCTGTATCAGCAGGTCCACGCTAACGTCGCCGAGGATGAGGCGTCCGGACACAAAAGGACCGGCACTGCGCTCGCCCGGGAAGGCCATTCTGGCCGGCGTCAGCGGGCCGATGACCATGCTGAGGATGGTGAACAAGGGATAGGCGACGTGGATCGACGATCGCGCGTGTACGTAACGGATCGGCGAGAGCCTATCGAGAGCCTTTGCGGCATTGACAAATTGGCGTACCGGCGCCAGGTGGCCATAAAAGTCGTTGACCGCGTAGTGCACAGAATTCGATTTCGCAACCCGCAACAGGGAGAGGATTTCGTCGGCATGCACGGGCTGTTCCTGCATCACGTGTACGCCACGGGCCAGAAGTTGTTCGCTGATCTGCACGCCGTCTCCGCCCACCACGCCCGAGCGCACCACCACGAAGGCGATGTCCGCATCCGGCAGATCCGCCACGTCGGTGCAGAGCGCTACGCCGAGGTTCCCGGCCAGTGCCGCCGAGGCCGGCGATCCGGTGGAGACCACCGCGATCAACTCAACAGGCGAATCGGCGGTGGCTAGAGCCTCGGCGTAGATCGCACCGAACGTCGCTCCCACCACGACGGCCCGAGGTCGCCGTCTTTCGGTCACAGCAAGCCTTCCTCGATCAGGGGTGGCACCGAATCGTCGACACAGGCTATCTCGACCCCGGGTACAGCTTCGGTCAAGAAGTCGAGCACCCGCTGCGGTTGCTCGATGCTGCAGAACGGCCGGACACCGGCCGTCATGCCGGTGACGTCCCGGGCGGCGAAGGCCGTCAACGCCCCGGTGACGCGATAGCTGTCCGGGCATGTGACGGCGACGGTGGTCTTTCCCGTGTTGCCGACTACGGCGAAATAGGGCTGCCGACCGAACAGATCCAGTTTGGCGGCCGCCAGCACACCGTCGAGATCCGCGCCGCGCTGGTCGTCGAGCGCCAGCAGCTGCATTGCCCGGGTGGTGTGCGTGCCGTCGAACACATTCAGCCACAACACATCACCGATGCCGAGCTGTTCGGCAACAGCCACAGTCTCGGCATCAAGGTGTGGGCGCACCGTCGCCGAGGCGGAGAAATGCGGCGCCGGGGCAGCGATCAGTTCAGCCCGGCCAACCCGCTCTACTACCCCGCCGCGCAGTGCGCAATTCGGGTGACTGAACGAATCGCCGAGACTGGCAAGGTATTCCAGCACCGATGCCGGCGTCAGTGGCTGCAACCCGCCACACCACACGGTGATGCCGGCGCACTCGTCCGGCCGGTGCGTGTCAAGCAGCCGTAGCACCAGGCCGGAAAGACCAGGCTGAACACCGGCCTGCAGCAATACCGGCACAGCGGGCTCGGACTCCGCGATACGGACAATTAACGCGTGGTCACCGCCCGGGTCGACGTAGGGCACTCCGGCGCCAATGACCGCACCCGCGACCGCCGCGCTGAATCGCTGTGAGGGTCCCGCGCAGTTGATCACCACGTCGCGGGTCCGTGCCGCGGCGGCAACGGCCGCGGTGTCGGTGACATCCAGTCGAATGACGTCAACCCGGTGCGCCGACGGGATGGACGCGGCGAGATCGCGCAGCCGCACCTCGTCGCGCCCGCCGAGCGTCACCGCCACATCGTCCTGTCGCGTCAGAATGTCGAGGCAGCTCGTCCCGACAGCGCCGGTGGCACCGAACAACAACGCCTTCACGTGCCGCCGGCCCAGGAATCGACCAGCAGCTTCGCGACAGATTGCGCATTCTCGCCGACCAGACAATCGAAATGCGTGCCGTCGATATCGGTTATCGTCAACTCTCCCAGGCAGTAATCGGCCCAGAATGCGGTCATGTCTTCCTGCAGCGTCGGCAGGAAGTGGATATCTCCCCGTTGACGCAGAAAGTGGATGTCGCCCAGAAACGGGTCCGCGGCGCCATGCACCACCGCCCGCAGGCTGTGGACGAAGATGCTTCGCAGCTCAGCCAGTGATTCGACGTCCCACGCCTGCCCCAGCGCCCCGGAGTCCGCAAGGCGCTTCAGCCGCGGCTCCCCCGGTTCCACGCTCCGCTGCAGGCACGCGGACAGCACGGGTTCGGCGACGCTGCGCAGGGCACCGGGCGGAATGACATCGACATACCGCGCCCGCGCCCGACTGAAAGCGCCGCGCACGGCTTCGTTGTCGACCTCCATGCCGAGGCTCGCCGGCGCCACACCCAGAATCTGCGCGAAGCAGTAGTCGAGAACGTCGTCGTCCTGCACATCAATGGGCACCCGGTAGGAACTGACGACCGTCACGGTGCCGACGGCGACGCCTGCCTCCTCCAGGCGCTTGGCCATCTCGGCGGCCAGTAATCCACCCATGCAGTAGCCGAGCAGGTGAACTTTCCTGGGCGCCAGCGCGATGATCGGTTCGCTATAACGGGCCGCCAGGGTGGTGAACAATGCCACGGGCTCAATGGTCGAGTAGCCGTCGCCCGGGACCCTGCGCAGTCCGTACAGATCCGGCACCCGGTCACCCGCGGCCAGCAGGTGCGGTGTCAGGTGGTCGTAGGGGGTCAATCCGCCGCTTCCGTCGTGCACACAGACCGCGATCTCGGTCTCCGGGGTAAAGCCTTGTCCCGCACCGAGGTACACCAGCGGTGAGCCGGCACCGCCGGCCGCCGGGTCCGCCCCGTCCGGCGCCGAAGACGTGCCGGGCCGCTGCACCGCGTCGGCCGCCGCACCCAGGGTGGGATTGGACACCATCGCGCGCAGCAGATCGTCCCAGGCCAGGCCGGCGGCTTCGGTGATCTCGCGACGGATTCTGCCGATCGCTTGAGCCATCAGCAGCGAATCTCCCCCCAGGGCGAAGAAGTCCGAGCGGGGCGACATCTGACTGACGTCCACTCCCAGTACCGACGACCAGATCTGGGCAATGCGGGCTTGCATCTCGTCCAGGTTCAGCTGCTGCCCACCCACGGCGCTGCCGCCCGCGCGGGCAGCGAAGCGGAGCGCCTGCAGTTCTGCGGTCACCGCAGCCCGGTCGATCTTGCCGTTGGCCGTGATCGGCAGCGTGGGCAGCGAGATCAGTTGCTGCGGAACCATATAGCTCGGCAGCAGCCGTCGGGCACCCTCGATCAACTCCGTGGGCACTAAGACGCGGGCCCCGGACGCTGAATCACACCAGAACACGTGCTGGCCGAGCAACGCCAAAGGATGATCGGACGGCGGGAAACTGTGGACCGCACCGAACGGTGACCGCTGCAGCGCATCCTCCCACTGTGCGTAGCTGAGAAATGCCGAGTTCGTTCCCGCCCGGGCATCGGAAAAGCCGTGCAGCCCTTCCTTGAACTCCATCGAAATCATCAGCGGGTGATTGACCGCTGTGGCGTCGATAAAGACCAATGACCCGCCGGGTGCCAGCAGTCGGTGCAACGCGCCGAGCGCATCGTCGATGTTCACCGCATTGTGCAACACGTTGGCGCAGACGATGACGTCGAACGAGGCGGGGGCGAAACCCTGCACCGCAGCCTGCCGATTGATGTCGAAGAGTCGATAGTCGATAAAATCGTGCTCCGCGAACAGGTTTCGGGCCCGGGCCAGGAAGAAGTTCGACACGTCGGTGAAGACGTAGTGCACGGGATAGGGCGCAAGCGCGGTGATGAGCCCCGCGCTGGTGCCGCCCACCCCGGCGCCCACCTCCAGGACGCGCAGGGGCCGCCGCGGAGTCGCCTGACTGTTGCGGGCGGCACGCGCGGTAAGGCCGGACACCACGAGTTGATTGGTGTATCTGCTGACCAGGTTGTCCCGGTAGGCAGCCGTCGCGGTGTCGACGGTGCCCTCGGGAAAGAGCAACTGCAGGGGATCGACGGTGCCTGACAACAATCCGGGCAGATGGTGGATGCATTCGCCCACATAGGCCAGCAGGTCGTCGCCGTAGTCGACCTCCGCTCCTAACTCGCGTACCCGCTGCCACTGCGCTTCACAATCGGAAAGTTCGGATTTCTCAACAATTTCCAGGTGCGATCCGGTGTGCATTGTCACTCGGCCGTCATCAACCAGCGCGTCGAGCCAGCGCCGGAGCAGGCGCTGCAGACGTTCGGGCAGCGACAAACGCTGGGCCAGTTCACTCACCGTGACGCGCTCACCAGGAGGTACCGCCGAGCCCAGCGCCGCGCACATGCTCGACAGCGCGGCCTCGCGCGCTGCGGTACCGAAGGCGAGCAGCTTCTCGATTTCCAGACCCTCGGTCTGGTGCCGGTGGACCTTGTTCAGATCGCGGAGCACTTCATCTGCGGCGCAACGCCGCTCGGTGAGCTCGTCGGGACCTGCGGCATCGGGGACCACCGCGGCGGCCAGGATCCGGTCATGGGGTGCGCCGCCGACAGCAGCACTCACCGCGGCGTGTACACCGGGCAGGTCCGACAGTGCCGCGTCCACTTCCGCCAATTCGATGCGGTGGCCCCGGATCTTGACCTGGTTGTCCCGGCGGCCGAGCAGTTCGATCACACCCTCGTCGGTGACTCGGCCGTAATCGCCGGTCCGGTACAGGCGGGCACCGGATACGGGATGGGTGATGAACGCCGCCGCGGTACGGGCGGGGTCGCCGAGATACCCCTGGGCAAGGCCCACTCCCCCGATGTGGATCTCACCGACCTGCCACGTGGCCGCCGGTTCGCCACGGTGGGTCAGGACATGCACGCTCTGATTGCGCATGGCCGTGCCGTACGGGACGCTGCGCGCATACCGGCGGCTGTCCAATTGGTGGCAGATCGACCAGATGGCTGCCTCGGTGGCACCACCGAGGCTCAACATCGAAGCTCCCGGCGCGAAGGCGGCGATCTGCCTGGGTTGGGTCACCGGAATCCAGTCACCGGACAACATGATCCGCCGCAGCGCGGGCAGCGTCTGCCTTCCCTCAGCCTGGTCCAGCAGCAGTTGCATCTGCGCTGGGACCGAATTCCAGACAGTGACGCCGTGGGTGACCATTGCGTCCAGCCAGGACAGCGGATTGTTGCGCTCGCTGCCTGCGGCAAACACGACGGCACCGCCGACGGCCAGTAAGCCGAAGATGTTGTACACCGACAGATCGAAAGTGTGCTGCGACACGGCCATCACCGAGTCACTCGCACCGATACCGAGGCGATCGTTCACATCGTCGACCGTGTTCACCGCGGCACGGTGACTCACCATGACTCCCTTGGGAGTTCCGGTCGAGCCCGATGTGAAGATCACATAGGCCGTGTCATCCGACGACGGGGCCGTGGGCTGCGGCTCATCGGCGGCCCGGGGCGACCACGTCGCCGGATCTGCAAGCATCTCGTCGATGGGCCCGCCCGGCTGACACAATGCGGCCAGCGAACATTGCTCGGCGATCTGCGCGATCCGGTGATCCGGCCACATCACGTCGAGCGGCACGTAGGCCGCGCCGGCCAGCACGGTGCCGAGGATGGCCGCCACCTGACGCCGCCCTTCCGGCAGGCGGATCCCGACGTAATCCCCGACGCCGACATCGGACAGCTGCGCTGCGACCGCACGGGCGGCGGCCAGCAACTGGCCGTACGTGGTAGCCTCGTCGCCGTGCCGGATAGCCACCGCGTCCGGCGTCTGCGCCGCGTGGCGCAGAAAGCCGGCATGGAGCAACGCCGCGTCGTCAGGCTCAGGCATCGACGCTGATTCGGGTGCCACGGCCGGCAGTACGGGGCGATCCCAGGCACCGGCGTCCGCGCTCAACGTCTGCAGCACATCCCGAAAATCGGCGAAGGCTCGGTCGAGCACCTCGTCGCTTATTCCCCCGTCGCGGCTGTCCCAGTTGATCTCACAGCCGCCGTCGATCTCGAAAATCTGGCAGTCCAGCAACACCTGAGGTGTCTGGCTCAGCCCGCGGCCCGGTATCGGTCGCAGGAAGGATGCGTTGGCTCCGAGGTCCTGCTGGGCCGCAGCACCCAGGGTCGACGTCAGCACCACCGGTGAGTGCTCACCCCGGTTCTCATCGCTGCGGGCAAGCATGCGGGCCACCTCCACGCCGCTGACGCCGGCGTGGTCCATGTCCTCGAACAGTCGCGCCCCGATCCTCCGCAGCAACTCACCGAAGGTGCGCTGCCCACGCACGTCGACTTCCAGAGCACTGGTACCGGTGAAGTCACCGACCAGCCGACCCACCGATGCAGCGAACGGGTACCGGGCCATCGTGGTCAGCGTCAGCAGGAAGTGGTCACGGTCGCCGTAACGGCCCAGCACGGTGCTGAACGCCGTCGTCATCGCCACGCTCGCCGTGGCGCCACGGGCGGTTGCGTGGCGAGTGAAAGCGGCGAACTGCTCAGCCGACAGCCGAATCGCGCGCCGTGTGAAGGTGGGCGCGAGCGTTTCCGCGGAGCCGGCGTCCGCCGGCGGGATCGGCAGCGAAATCGGCGGCGGAAGCTGCTCGAGTCGGGCCTGCCAATAGTCCAGGTCTCGTTGCCGGCGCGTCGATCCCGCGACCGAGTCACGGTGCCGAGTGACGTTCAGCAGGTAGTCACGAAAGCTGAAATCAACTGGCGGGGGCGCGTATTCGGGGTCCAGCAGGCACTGCCCAAAGTCCGTCATGAGGATGAAGATGCTGACGAAATCGGCGATCAGCAGATCCACCGACACGTGCACCACGCTGTCGTGCGGACCGATGGTGACCACGATGTCATACATCGGGCCCTCACCGAGTGGGTAGGTGCGATTGCGAAGTTCCTCGGAGGTCCGGGCGCGCACAACGGCTATCTGCTGCTCGTCGGGGCTCTCGTGGACCGCCAGGCCATCCGGAAGATCGGGGCAGATGACCTGGTATCCGTCTGGATGCACCACGCAGCGCAACATGTCGTGGGTGTCCACGACCTTCCGCCAGGCCGACCGATACGCTTGTGCGCCCGGCCTCGCGATGCCGTGATCGACGGCGAACTCCGCATAGCCGTGGCAGCCGACGCCGCCCCAGCGAAATGCCGAGGTGCGTCCCAGCGAATACGCCGCCTGCACGTCGGTCAGAGGGAAAGGCTCGAAGCGGTCCTGCGGCGCCCGCACCAGCTGCGCCTCGCGGGTCAGCTCCGCGATGAGATCTGTTTTGGCGGCGGATAACTGGGCTTTGAGTGCCGCATCGAGTACGCCCTGCGGCGCCCGGAAGCGCAGGTTCTCGCCGTCCACCCAGAGGCGCACCCCGATGCGTCGCATGTGGGCGATCAGGTCCGCCGCACTCATAACACACCCTCTTCGAAGTCGACGTCGTCGCCGGGCGCCTGATCACCCTCGCTCACGGTGGCCGCGGTCGCGAGTGCGGCGGCGAACTCGCCGAGTACCGGGCGCTCGAACAACAGTCGCAGTGTCGCAGTGGCCGATACCTCCCGGCTGAGTTGCTCCACCACTCTGGTAGCAGTAGCCGAATCGCCACCCAGCAGAAAGAAGTTGTCGCCCGGTTCGACCCTGGGCAGACCCAGCGCGCCGGCACACACTCGCAAGACCCGATCGACGAACTCATCCCCGGTTCCGGGCGATTGAGCTGCGGAGGCAGGCACAGCCAGGGCGCTCACCAGGCCTTCGACCATCAGATCGAGGTAACGCCGAGCGTCGGTCGTCGAAATCGCTTGCGTAACAAAGTCCCACGAGAGAGCCAGCGCGCCGGAGCGCTCCCACATCTGGAAGTCCAGCACCGTCTGCGGGGTTTGCGAGAGGCCATAGACCAACTCACCGAACTCGAATGATGACCGGCTCGACGTATCCACCAAGCCGAGTCCGCTGGTGAATACCACGGGATACACCGCTTGTCCCGGTATGCCGTGGTGACGCAGCAACTCGCGCTGCAGCCAGACCGCGTCTGCGGAACGATGCGGAAGGTCGGTCAGCAGTTGCCGCTGCAGGCGGCGGGCCTGTTCCCATATCGACACGCCCGGATCGATACGGCACTCCAGCAACAGCAGGGAGGTGAAATCGCCTATCACGTCTGCGATTCCGGGAACGTCGGGATCGCGGTCGAAGAGGGTGACGTTGACGCAGAAATGCGTGGCGCCGGCCCACTGCGCCAGCACTCGCGCGTAGTGGGCCAGCAGGAACGACGCCGCCGTGACACGCTCCGAGCGGCACCGCCGGGTGATCCTCTGCCAATCATCCTGCGGAACAACGGCGGTTGCCCGCTCGAACGTCGGCTTGTCGATGTCGAGGAGCAGCCCCATGTCGGCCAGTTCCGGCGCGCGCGGCAGCGACGGCAGGCGCGAGCGCCAGTAGTCGCGGCTGGCCGCCAGCGCGGGCAGCTCCGACTCGTCCGCGTCCGGCCACAATTCGGGGTGGCTACCGACATACCGCGCGAAAGAGGTGCGCAACGTGGGCAGTTCGTCAGGACTTCCGTTGCGGTAGAGGTAGTCGAGTTGCCCGAGGGCGATCATCATGCTGGTGCCGTCCAGCATGATGTTGTCCATGCTGATGCCGACCGTGGTCCTGCCGTCTTCGGCCGTCTCGATCCCGACATCGATACCGGGTCGCGTGAGGAGGTCGATGACCTGGTCGCGCATCCGCGCGCGCACGTCGGCACAGTCAGAGATCACGGGTTCGATGGGCGCCGAGTGGACCACGGCGCGGCGGGCCGAGGGCCCCCCGGTCACGGTGGTGCGCAATCCGGGGTGATACGAGATAAGTTGACGCACAGCCGATTCGAACCTCGGTCGGTCGAGGCTAGTCGCTTCGAACTCGAAATAGCAGTGTGCCGCAACGCCGCTGAGCAGGAAACCACCCTCCCGCCCAGCCAGATACGCCTGCTGGACGACAGTGAGGGGGTACTCGTTGTCGTCGAGGGCCTGCGCCGCGCTCACTACCGGCTGCGGTACACCCGGGGCGCCGGCTTGTGCGGCCAACTCACCGAGAACCGGATAGTTGAACAGGTCGACAAGAGCCAGCCCGGTGAAGCCGGCGGCCCGCAGATCGGCATAGACGCGGGTGGCTACCAGACTGTCGGCGCCAAGCAGGAAGAAGTCGTCGTCAGCGGTGGGCATGGGAATGTTCAGGTGCCGCTGCCAGATACCGCCAATCATGGCCAGCGCCGCCTCGTCGAGCGGACGATTTGGCACCGGCGCCGATGGTGCGGAGCGGGCGCGTGGGGCCCGCCGCACCGGCGTGCCACCCGCTCGGCGGGCGATGATGATCAGACCCGGACCGTCCTGCGTCATCTGCGCCGGTTGCCAACCGTGCTGGGCCACGAAGCGCCACCACTGGTCGGCCGCTAACAGTGAGTCCGATTCAGGCGCAAGCAGATCGGGGTTGAGGACTGCCGCGCTGGCCAGGGTCGCCGCGGTGATCTCACAGTTCTCGGCGATCCAGAGCCACCCGCCATCTGAGACCGTGAGGGCCTCGAGCACAGGCCCCGCGTCTTCCAGCTGATGCAAGGAACCACAACAGATCACCACGTCGGCTTCCGTAGCCGCCAGCTGCTCGGCGGCCGCGAGGTGTCGTGTGGGCGCACCGATGTGCCTGCCGGCGGCGATCTCCGCGAGCACCGCATTGGGTTCGAAGCAGACGTACTCGTCGACCACCGCGCCGACCGTCTCGGCAATGCGCTGGGAAATCAAGCCGGTACGGGAACCCACTTCGGCGATGCGCAGCCGCCGTCCCAGCCGGCGGGCGTGGGTGAAGATCCGTTCGGCAAGATCGTCGAACGCTTCCCGCATGCGGTCCTCGGCGAGCAGCATCGCTTCCGGCGCTAATTGCGGATCCCCGACCAGCGTGCGTGCCGATGCCGCCCCGGTGACGATGTCGGCCAGTCTGCGCGCCGCGCGTTGGGTATCCGGACCGCCCGCCGCACCGTTCCCTCGCTGCTGCCACCGACGGAACAGGGGCACGTACTCGGGACGGACGCGGCCGGGGTCGCACAGGTTCGCCGCCGCGGCGATCACTGCGCTCGCCCAGCCCGCGTCAGAAGGCTGCTCGGGCAGGTCCCGCCCGCGGGATGTGGGCACCACCGCGCCCGTGCGCCCGGCGTAGCGGCACACCGCCTGTTCGAACCGCGTGAAGGCGGCGGTCAGTGGTTCGTCGTCGATGATGCCTTGGGCCGTGTCCCAGCTGACCCGAATGCCGCCGTTGTCGTCCTCGACCTGGCAGTCCAACCACACTCCGGGAGTCTGGGTCAAAGTGCTGACCTTCGACAGTTGCGCCGTCCAATACGGGGCGAGACCAACCGTGCTGGTGAACACTACCGGGTAGCCCGGCGACCCGGCGGCCCGCAGCGTGGCCAACAGTCCGGTCGCGTCACTGTCGTCGGAGACCGCGCGCCACAGTTCGGCCTGAGCGGCGGTGACCGCGTCCGGCGAGCCCGGCTGAACCTCGCCGTAGTCAACCTCGCACAGCGCCAGTCGGGTGAAGTTGCCCAGCACTTCACGCTCAACGGGTGCGTAGGCCGGGCGGTGGGTCTTGGGGACTACGACCGCGAATCGCTCCCCGGCACCTATCGAGGCAAGCGCATCGGTGAAGGCCTCGAAAACCAAGGCGGTTGGTGTCGCCCGTAGTTCCGCTGCGCGATCGCGCAGTGCTCTCGCCTCATCGGGCCCCAGAGAGAAACTCGACCGCTCGAAGATCACCCGGGCCGGGGGACCGGCCGGGTGGGCCGCCACCGGCAGCGTCGGGGCCGCCACCGGCAGCGTCGGGGCCGGCACGCTGTAATCCTGGCTCTCCCCCCGGTCGCCGCCCTGCCTTTCGGCGGCGAAGCGCGCGAACACGTCAGCCGTGACATCGACGTCGAGAAGCCGCGGCGTCTGCTGGTAGTCGGCGATGATGGTCGCGAGCACCGTCGCCAGGCTGCGGGCGTCCAGGCTCAGGTAGTTGATCAGCAAACCGACGTACCGCGACGAACCCGTCAGCGCGAAACACTGCACAACCGGCACCGTCCGCGGATCGAACACCGCGCCGGCCATGTGTTCCATCAGGGCCTCGGGGCCGACGCCGGCGACGACGTTGACCGCCACCGGCGGGGCGTCGCTATGCACACGCTGATGGGTGTCGTCATCCAGCGCGCAGCGCAATACCGCGAACTCCGCCACACAGGCACTGACTACGTCGCCGAAGCGGTCGAGGTCGACACGGCCGCCGAGCCCCTCGGCGGCCAGAACGATCGCAAAAGATGTTGGCGCAACAGAGGTTCCGTGCAGACCAGCACTGCCGAGCACGTACGCTTGCTGCAGCCGGGTGAGCGGGAATGCCTCATCCCCGAGCAGCATGGGGCCGGCAGGCTCGCCGTCATGCGGTTGCGCGCCGACCAGGCAGACCGAACTGAATTCGCCGAGCGTCTGACGACCGAGCAGCTGCCCTACGGTGGCGCCCTTCACTCCCTTGCGTTTCAGCAGGGCGGCTACCTGCGTCGCACGCAGACTGTCACCGCCATGGGCGAAGAAATTGTCGGTCCGGCTCGTGATAGCGGTGCCCAGCACCTCCGACCAGACTTGGGCGACCAACCTTTCGACCGCGTTGAGGTCGGCGGCCGGCTGTCGATCCCTACCCGAGCGGGCAAACTCCTCCAGTTCCGTTGTCACCCAGCGGCGATCGATCTTGCCGTTCCCCGTGAGCGGCAGCTCCGAGCAGGGCATGATCACTCGCGGAATCATGTACTGCGGCAGACGTTCTGCCAGGTACTCCCGCAACTCGACAGCCTCGGCATCGGTGAACTCCGCGACACCGAGATCACCAACGAGGATGGCTCCCAGCGCCGTATTGCCCTGAATCGGCACCACTGCCGCGTTCTCGACCACCGGATGCTCGCGCAGCACGTGCTCGATCTCACCGCACTCCACCCGGTGGCCGCCGATCTTGACCTGTGAATCGATCCGGCCCAGGAACTGCAAGGTCCCGTCGTGCCAGTAACAGCCCAGATCACCGGTTCGATACCAGCGGATTCCGTTCTCGTCCAACACAAATCGCTCGGCGGTCAATTCCGGGTCGTGGTGATACCCCTGCGCGACGCCTGCTCCACCGATCCACAACTCACCCGCCACATAGTCGGGTCGGTCGCGTCCGTCGTTGTCGACGACCCGGAACATCTGGTTGCACAGCGGGTATCCGTACGGCACCGACACCCATTCAGGATCGAGATCGGCATCCGGCGGTAGCACGAACTCGTTCGACCAGATCGCGGCCTCGGTAGCACCGCCCATGGCGACCAGGCGCGCCCGGGGCGCGGCATGATGCAGCCGCTTCGGCATATCTAACGGAATCCAGTCACCGGAGAGGAACACCGACCTCAGGCTCGGCAGCACATCGCGGCCTCGACCCGCGGCGATCAACAGCATGTCCAGCAGTGCGGGAACCGAATTCCACACCGTAACCACAAATTCGTTGACCAGCGTGGCCCAGTGGAACGCGTCGCGGCGGGACTGCTCGGAGATGGTCACCATACTTGCACCGCAGCTGAGCGGACCGAAAATATCGTAGACGCTGAGGTCGAAATCCAGTGCCGATACTGCGAGCACCACATCAGTCGCGCCAATCCCGTTGCGGCGGTTGACGTCCACAATGGTGTTCAATGCCGCCGCATGCGACATCAGGACACCCTTGGGTTCACCGGTGGACCCTGATGTGTAGATCACGTAGGCCGTGTCGTCCGGATCGACGCGAACCGGCTCCGCCGCCACGCACTCGATCATCGACTCGATGTCGTGGATCAACAGAGCCGCGGAGACACTGCCGCAGTGGGTCTCTTTCGAGCGAATCAGCCCCGACATCCCGGAGATGCTGCAGATTCTGGCGAACCGGTCTGCGGGCTGGTCGACTCCGACCGGGAGGTAGCTGCAGCCCGCCATCAACACTCCGAGTGCGGCCACCACCTGGGCGGGCCCCTTGGGCAGCTGTATGCCGACAATCGAACCAGGGGCGTGTCGTTGAATCAGCACTCCCGCGACACGACGAGCGTGCTCATCGAGCGCACCGTAAGCCAACTGCGGCTGCAGGTTGGCGATAGGGTCACGGTAGGTTCCATCGTCGAATTCGCCTGCCGTCCAACGCAACGCAACTTTGGCCGGATCGCTGCGCGCCTGTTCGCGAAACGCATCGAAGAGCAAACCCGCCGGCCGCGCCGCCGTCGTGGCATTGCGCCGCTGCCGTACCAGCTGAGAATGGTGCGGGAGTTCGATGGCCGCCGGAGTCGACCAGTCATGGCTGCCGAGAGCTTCCAACAGACCGACGTAGGCGTCGAACATGTCCGTGACAACGCCGGCGGGAAAGCAACCCGCTCGGTAATCCCACGACACGACGAGGTTGTCGCCCACGACCCCCACCTGGTTGTCGATCAGCACCTGCGGAGTCATCGACGACACGTGACTGACGGCACCGAGAGTGTCGACATCCCGCGTGGGCAGGACCGTGGTCTCCCCCGCATAGGTGAACACCACCGGCGCCATACCGCTGTGTCCGGTACCGGCTCTCAACTGAGCCGCGAGCAGTTCGGCGGACTCGGGTGCGGCCAGGGCCAACCGCAGCCCCTGCTGAGCACCGTGGACCAAATCGAGAACGGTGGTCGGCTCCGGCAGCGCGCATCGGTAGAGATGGGTTCGGGTGAAATCGCCGACCACATCCGGTATGCCGGGCGGGCGCCCGAACGTGGTGACGTTGACCAGAAAATCCTCGGCGTTGCTCCAGTGCCGCAGCACCAGAGAGTAGGCGGCCAGAAACGCCGCTGCGCGGGTGACGCCGTGCGCCCGGCAGCTTTCGTCCAGTCTCACCATCGCGGTGGTACTCAGCGTGTGTTGCCGGCGCCGGAACGCGATCTCGCGCTCTTCGGTCCATGGCAGCTGCGGGCATTCGGGGAGCGGTTCCACCGAGCTCGTCAGCAGCGCCGAAGCGGACCGGACTGCGCTCCCCCGGTCGCCCAAGTATGTTGGCAATGGCGGCAATTCGTCGCCCCGGTACAGCGCGGCCAGGTCGCTCAGAATGATCCCGATACTGGTCAGGTCGGCAATGATCAAGTTGATCGCGAAGTGCAGGACGCAACTCTCAGGTAACCGGGTGAGTTCGACTCGCCACGTGTCACCCGTTTCGATGTCAAAGTGGTGCGTGCGCAGCCTGGTGCGTACCTCGTCGAGGTGAAGTCTGTGCTCGGTGCCGGCACCGCGGGTCAGATCGTGCACCGGCACCGGAGAATGCAGATTCTCCGGGGCGATGTGAGCGCGCTCAGGGTCGGGAAACGTGCTGCGCAACATCGGATGTCGACGCACCAGCGCGTCGAGCGCCGCGTTGAGACGCTCCGGGTCGATCGCGGCTCCGCTCAGTTCGAAGTAGGTTTGACAGCCCACGCCGCCCAGCGGCTGCTCGGTGCTGCGGCCGATCCAATAGGCGCGCTGCAGCGCTGTGGTTGCGAAGGTGTCGGACGCCTCGTCGGCCCGGACGGGCGGTTGGCTGATTGGAGCGGCATCGAAGAGCTGCTGCCAGTGGCGCAGCGCCGGTTCGGCGTACAACTGACCGAAGTCCAGATGCCGTGACCGCGTGAGGGCCCATTCGACAACCTGCGCGGTCATCACCGATGTCAGGCCCAGTGCGATCAGATCGGAGTCGCTGTCGAGGTCATGCACATGAATGCCGAGCAGGGCCGCAACGCACTCGGCCAGCTCGGTCGCCGGCGGGCGCGCGTGCGACGGACCAGAAGCGATCGATGCCTCATAGACGACCTCGAATCGTCCGGACTCGAGCATCCCCAGAGCCTTGCGCCGCCTGATTTTCCCGGACGTCGTTCTGGGCAGCACGCGCGGACGGACCCAGATGATGCGTTCCGGCGCGGTCTGATGCGCCGACAGAATCCGCCGTCGCAGCACCCGACTGATGTCGCCCAGATCTTCGGCGGGATCCGCGGTTTCCGCGATCAGCCACCAGCTGTCGGATGCCTCGGGCTGGACGGCGCAGGCGCCGCCGCTGTCCACTCCGCAGCGCGATTCTTCGACGGTCGACTCGATGTCGTTGGGGAAGTAGTTGCCGCCGCCCACAATGATCAGATCGCGATAGCGACCGCAGATGTAGAGCTCGCCGCTGCTGAAGAAACCCGCGTCCCCGGTTCGCAGATAAGGTCCCGCGCCGTCGGAGGTGGTGGCTCCGAAAATCTCGGCCGTCGCCTCGGGCCTACGCCAGTAACCGTCCGGAAGTCCGCTGCCTCCTACCCAGATCTCGCCCACCTCGCCGTCGGGGACGACCGTACGGCGCTCGGGATCGACGATCCGCACGTCCCATCCCAGCGTGCTGTCGCCACAACTGACCAGCGTCCGGGTGCGCCGTGCCTCAGCCGACGACGAAACCTCTACCGCGCGTCCACGATTGAGCTGCTCGGAATCGAAGCTTGCCTGCACCCACCGGCGCGGCTTGAGGGTTCCCGCGACGCCGAGGCCGGCCTCGGCCAGACCGTATTGTGGCACCAGAACGTCGTCTCGCAGACCGGCCGATCGAAATTTCTCCACGAAACCGCTCAACGTGGTCGGGCGCACCGGCTCTGCTCCATTGGTGGCCAGGTGCAGGCAGGAGAGATCCAGAGCGGCCACCGCCGCGTCGTCGAACGCATCGATGCAGAGTCGGTAAGCGAAGTCCGGCCCGGCGATCCAGTTCCCGCGTACGCGATCGACCGTTTCCAGCCAGATTCGCGGGTTGCGCACGAAATCGAATGGCGGGATGAGCGTGGCACTGCCGCCGGTTGTCAGCGCCAGCATCACGCCCCAGAAGATGCCCATGTCGTGATAGAGCGGCAGCCAACTGACGGTGTGGATGTCCTCATTGCGGTTCCACATCGCATCACCGCACACGCGTTGGTACATGACCGACTCATGGGTGTTGACAATGCCTTTCGGTTCTCCGGTGGAGCCCGATGTGTACTGCAGG
The DNA here is from genome assembly GCF_030755175.1 of Mycobacterium sp. TY814. Classification (NCBI taxonomy): domain Bacteria; kingdom Bacillati; phylum Actinomycetota; class Actinomycetes; order Mycobacteriales; family Mycobacteriaceae; genus Mycobacterium; species Mycobacterium sp. TY814. The sequence continues at coordinate 385,716 of NZ_JAUFRY010000002.1, read as the reverse complement.
AACGCGATGTGCCCGACGGGCGACGCAGGACCGGCCGCCGGCCGTTGCGCGTCCTGGGCCTCGGAGTCCGGCGTGCGCAGGGCAAGACCACCCAAGGCGGGATCACGTCCGATCACATCGACGAGTTCGGCGCTGGTGTACACGGCAGCGGGTTCGCAGTCCTGCAAAATATGGTGAGCTCGGCGCAGGAACCGTTCCGGGGCGTCGGCAGCGGGCAGATACAACGGCACCGGAATGAGTCCGGCCTCAAGTGCCGCGAGAAATCCGGCGACATAGTCGCCATCGCCGGCTTGCGCCATCACCAATCGCGAACCGGGTAGCAGGTCGGCGAAGGCACCGTCGCGGATCTGACTCACCCGTTCCCACAACCGCCGGTAGGACCACACGTCCGTGCCGTCCGTCTGGACCATGCGCAGCGCGACCGCCTCGGGGCGTCGACGAACCCAATCCGCGATCACCTCGTTGATGCGGAGACCGCCGATCGGTCCCCGTAGCCGGTTCTGCACGAACTGAGCCCTTTCGGTTTCGGGCGTCGCCATCCCAGTCACCGAGGATGCAACCTCAATATTGCTCCGGTCCCGGTGGACTCCGTTGTTTGCCCCAGCGCTGGTTATCGCAGGAGGTTCGGTCGTCATGGCATTGAAACCCTTCCCACTGACGAATCCTCCGACACGACCAAGCAAGGTTTGACAAACCTCAGCGCTAGAGGCAATTTATAACATGAAAATCATGTTCATTAAGGCCGTTCCTGCAAACGATGTGCAACACGGGCGCTTCAGCCTAGCGCTGCCGAGCAGCTCCGCGGCAGGCTCAGAGGGACAACAGCAACGACGCTGCACCGTCTCGACATCGATGCGTGACGACCTTGGAAACCTGGAAATTGCGGCGGGCGACGGGTCATCGTCCCGAAGAGTCGAGGAGAGTGCGGAATGTCGTTCGTCATCGCGGTGCCCGAAATGGTGCAGAGCGCGGCCCAGGATTTGGCAGGTCTCGGTTCATCGCTGGCCGAGGCCTCTGCGACCGTGTCAGGCCCTACCACGGGGATCCTCGCTGCGGCCGAGGACGAAGTATCGGCGGCGATCGCTTCGTTGTTCGGTGACTTCGGCCAGCAATTTCAGGCTGTCAGCGCCCAAGCACAGGCGCTTCACGGTCAGTTCGTCAACCTGGTGAATGCGAGCGCCGGGGCATACGCGAGCGCCGAGGTCGCCAACGCCCAGCAGACTCTGCTGGGCGAACTGAGCGCCCCCGGTGCACTTGGTGGTGGCATCCTCGGCGCTGTCGGCCAGAGCTTCGGCGCTCTCACAGGGGCTACAACCGGTGCACCCGCTGCGGCGGCCCTGGACTTGAATGGCCTCGGTGCCATGGTCGCTGCCCCCTACCAAGCGCTCACCTCCACCGCAGCCACCAATGCCCAGACGGTCTTCGCCGCCACCGGGCAGTCCCTGAACACGCTGGCCCGCGGCACCTCGACTTTTTTCAGCTTGCTGGCTACTGATCCCGCAGCGGCTCTGGGCAACCTACAGACCGCGGTGCAGTCCGTGGCAGTGATCGGCTCGCCCACTGATCTCGGGTGGAGCATGGTGCAACACACCCTCGGCGGTGTCACCCAGTTCAACCCGGCGGACACCAGCCAGCCGCCGATTCCGGTCAATAACGCCCACAACCAGATTTATGAAAACCTCGTCGGCATCGGCAGCGATTTCAATCCAGGTCCGGATACCGCGGTGTTAAAGGCGGTTGTTGATTTGGCCTCGTCGCCATTGTCCGGTGTGCTGATGGGCTTCGCGGGGCCATTCGTCAGTCCCGGCGTTGCGCTATTCAACGAGGCTGGAGCTATCTTCGGCGATCTCACCGGTGGTAATCCGATGGGCGCCCTCGGTCGGTTGATCGGCACGCCTGCCACAGTGGTCAACGCCTTCTTCAACGGCGCCAGCCTCGACATATCCCCCCTGGCACCATTCTTGAACGATTTCGTCAGTGCCGGCTCAGACGGTGTACAGACACTCACCGGCGGCAGCCTCGGCTTCGGCGGGCTGTTCAGTCCCGGGCAGGTGGTGTACGGTCCCGGCGGGGAGACGTATTACGGCGTCGGCGGCTCCTTCCTGAATTCTTTGGGTGTGAACTTCGTCTATTCGAGTGATGAATTCGTCGGCCCCACTCAATTGACCGGCACTTTCGATATCGCCCCCGCACCGGTGGGTCCGATCGGCGCCGTAGCGGGTCTGATCGACATCTTCGGGAACGCATTGGGCGGCAACCTGCTGCCGCCACCAGTGGAAGAATAGTTCGACGCTGTTGGGTGGACCTCGCTGGTCGTATACCGCCGAACGTTGTCCGGCCGGGCCGATCGTGGGTGTGGCTGGTGCTTAACTGGTTTGGGCCGCCACGGCCGACCGGCCGTGGCGGGCGGCCGAGGATAGGTCGACCCGGACGTAGTGAGACCCAGCGCATTCACGGAAGGTGGCTTGATGAGCGGGACGGCGCCCCGACTGGGCGATGTTCAGGAGACGTTGCTGATTCCGCTCTACGCGCGAGCCTGTGACGCGGCCGCGCGGCGATCGGTCCTTGCCGATCGCCGCGCCCGCGAACTAGTCGATGCCATCGACTACGACTTCGCCAAGTTCGGCGGCCCGTCGTTGTCTGGATCGGTGTCTCGATCATCGATCTTCGACGGCTGGGGAGCGCAGTTTTTGCGCGAGCATCCCGCCGGGACGGTCGTCGAACTCGGCACCGGACTCAACACCCGGTTCGACCGCCTGGACAACGGGCAGGTCCACTGGTTCGACCTGGACCTGCCCGATGTCATTGCCTTACGCCGCCACTTCTTCAGTGACGGCGAGCGCTGCACGATGCTCGCCGGTTCCGTGCTCGACGCCGATTGGTTCGACACGGTGGCAGCGTCTCCGGGTCCCTATTTGTTCCTGTGCGAAGCCGTGCTGATCTATCTCAGCGCCGAGGAAGTACGCCGCGTCCTCACTCAACTCGGTCAACGATTCCCGGGCTCGTTGATAGCCTTCGACACCGCAGGCCGGCGGATGGTGGACAAGCAGGATCGCAATCGCTCACTGGCGCAGGTGAGCGCTCGGCTTCAGTGGGTGTGCGACGATCCTCGGGAGATCGAGGGCTGGGGCCCGCATTTGATCGACACCCGGACTCTGGCCAAGCCGCAACCCGAGATCGCCAAAACCTGGCCGCCCCAACGCCGCTACGGTATGCCGCTGCTGGCGCGACTGGCGCCGTCGATGGTCAACACCTACAAGTTCAACTTGTTCAGACTCCCGACAAAGTCTTGATTTCCGCGCCTCCGGGCTTGTCCCTCCGGGTCAGCTGATGTTTGCCCTCGTGATGACGCTGTCGGGGTTGGCGCTTGTGGAATCGCTCAACGTCCTCAATCTCGGCGCCACCTCGGCCATCGTCTACGACAGCCGACTGCATCGTCGTTCTCCGCTGCCTGGCGGGCTGAGTTTCATCGCCGGCCTGTTCGCGGCGACCGCCGCTCTCGGCGTTGCCGTGGTGCTCGGGGTCGACGTGATGATCACGGTCTCGCCATTCGAACTGACTCCTGCGCTGCGTTATTGGAGTGAGTTGATTGTCGGCGCCCTCCTGATCTGCGTGGCGTGCTATCCCGCAGCGGCCCGTAGATCGTCGCCGCAATCGACCTTTACTGCGGCGCGGCGACGCCCGTGGCTGCTCGCGTGCGCCGGTTCGGCATTGGGATTCGGCCAGGCGGCAACCGATGTGGTCTATCTGGGCGCGATGGCGATGCTCAGTACGCACCACCCGAGACCGTGGTTCTGGCCGCTGCTTGTGGTCGCCTACTGCGCTATCGAGCTTTTTCCGCCCGCGCTGGTACTCGTGCTGGCGACCAGACGCACTCCACGAGCGCAAGGCGTTCAACGCAGGGTGACGCGCATCGTCACCCGATACGGGCCACGCGTGGTGCGGGCGATGTGCGCGGCGGCAGGGGCCGTCCTCGTCGTCGACGCACTCCGGCACCACCACTACCTCTGGTAAAGCCCGTCGCCGACGGTTACGTCGTGTCTGACGCGGCGAGCGGTTCAGGCCGGAGTTGCCAACCTTGCGCGCGCAGGCGTTCCCCCCAGAAACGGGCGTATGTTCCACCGGCACCGAGCAATTCGTCGTGTCGCCCCCGCGCCGTGATCCGCCCATTCTCCACAACCAGGATCTGGTCGGCGTCCATGACGGTCGAAAGTCGATGTGCGACAACAACAACCGTGCGATTACGGGCCAGCTCGTAGATCGCATCGGCCACCGCGGCCTCGTTGACGGCGTCAAGCGCGGCGGTTGCCTCGTCCAGCAGCACGACCGGAGCGTCCTTGAGCAGCGCACGGGCTATGGCCACCCGCTGCCTTTCGCCGCCGGACAGGGCCGATCCCCCTTCGCCGACCCGGGTGTTCCAGCCGTCGGGCAGCCGCTCGATCACTTCGTCGAGGCGTGCGACACGGGCGACACGACGCAGTTCAGCGTCCGCCGCTTCCGGGTCGGCCATCCGCAGGTTGTCGGCGATGCTGCCTTCGAAGAGGTAGGCGTCGTCGAAGACCTGGGCGGTCAGATGCGCGACCTTACTGGTGCCGAGTTCGCGAATGTCGTGGCCGCCGAGCAGAATACTGCCGTCGTCGACGTCGAAGAATCGGCTCATCAGCCGCAGCATCGTCGTCTTCCCAGAACCCGAAGGCCCCACGATCGCGGTGAGGCTGCCACTGGGGATGGTGGCATCGATCCCCTTGATCACCACTTCGTCGCTCCGGTAGCCGAAACGCACTCCGCGCAAATCGATGTCAGCGCCCGCGGGTGCGGCGTCACCATCGGGTTCCGGGAGCGCCGGCACGGCCAACAGCTCACGCACCCGCACGATCGCGTCGGCGGTGACCTGGACATGACCGGACAGGTCGCCGAGCTGCGCCAGGGGGTCGATCATCCGCAGCGTGATGATCAGCAATCCGATCATCGTCGGCAGAGCCAACTCGCCGCGCAGCGTCAAGGCGACCGCGAGCGCGATGATCATCGTCACGACCAACTGCATGGTGCCGAAGCATGCAATCAGACCCCACGCACCGCGGACGGTCAGGCGGGACTGCGAATGCTGTTGGCGGGTAAGGGATTCCTCCAATGTTCCGAGTTCCCGGCGGTTCAGCACACCATAGGCGCGCAGCGTCGGCTGCAAACGCGCGTATTCCACGATCCGCGAAGCGGTGGCACCGATGTCGTGCTCGTACTGGCCGTCATTACGCGCCACGATGCCCATGTACATCCGCAGGGAGAGCGCACAGAGCACGGCACCGAGGGTCAAGGCGGCACCGATCCGCCAGTCGAAGACATAGCTGCCGACGATCAGGGTGAGCGGCGCGGTGACTCCGACGATCACGTGGCGGAGCAGATGCGCGGGAAAGTCCGCAACGTCCACCGCGTCTTTGGCGACGAGCCGTCCTACCGGCCCGGTGCGATCGGCGCCGAACCAGCCGATCGGCAGGGTAGCCAGATGGTTTCCGATTCGGGTGTGGAAGCCGGTCAGCACTCCGGTGCCGACCACGTAACCTAGCGACGTGCTCCATGCCAGCAGTCCGTGATGGACAGCGACCGTCAGGGTGATCGCCGCGATGCATCGCCACAACTGGTCCTGGTGGGCAGGCAAGTCGAAGACAACCTCGATGAGAGCGACGACGAACAGGAAGCCGAGCCCCTGCAAAACTCCCTGGGCGGCCTGCAACGCCAGCATCGTGCGCAGCTGACGTCGCCCGCGGGTGTCGAGCAGATCGAGCAGGTAACGGATGATGATCGTCATCGGCCCAGTTCCAGTCGCTCGGCGACGCCGCGTTCGGCGCTACGTTCCCGATGCCACAGCTGCGCATAAATCCCGTTGTGCGCCAACAGTTCTGCATGTGTGCCGGATTCGGCCACCCGCCCGCCGTCGAGCACGACGATGGCATCGGCTCCCCGGATCGTGTTGAGCCGGTGCGCGATCACCAGCACGGTTCGCCCTCGCGCAACTTCGCTGAGCGCCTCCTGAATCCGGGCCTCGTTCTCCGGGTCAGCGCTGGCGGTGGCCTCGTCGAGAACCAGGATCGGCCGGTCGGCCAGAATCGCCCGAGCGATGCACACGCGCTGTCGTTCGCCGGCCGACAGCGCCGCGTCTTCTCCCACCACCGAGTCCAGCCCCCGCGGCAACATGTCGAGCCTGGCCAGAATCTGGGCTTCTGCGGCGGCGTCGCGTACCGCCGCGTCACCCGCATCCGGGCGACCGAGGCGGATGTTGTCACGAATGCTCATCGCCGACAACAGATGCGAGTCCTGGAAGACGAAGGCGACGTGCTCGTACAGCTGCGCGGGGTCGATGCTGCGCAAGTCGACTCCGTACAGCTCGACCGCACCATCGCACGGGTCGTTGAACCGGGGCAGCAATTTGGCCAGGGTGGACTTGCCGGCGCCCGACGGGCCGACCAACGCGGTGATGGTGCCCCGTTCCAGGCACAGGTCGATCCCGTCGAGCGCGACCGTGTCACCGTAGGTGACCCGTACGCCACGCATCCGCACAACCGGCCCAGCGGCGAGCGGGTTCAGTTCCACGGGATCATCCGGCGTCGGAAGCTCGGGGGTGGCCAGCAAATCACTGATCCCGCGATACACCTGCAGCGCCGTTACCAACGGGTGCACGGACATGAGCAGGGTCATCCACCCGGCCGTGATGACTGTGCCGAAAACCAGGAAGGCGACGAAATTCTCCCGCGGCAGGTCCCCATTGATGGTCAGGATCCCACCCATCGTCGCAACGACCAACAGGATGCTCGGAGGTGACAGCAAGATCTCGGCGATGACGCCGGCGACGCTCGTGGACTTGGCCCAGTCGTAGAAAAATTGTGCGAAAGCCCGCGACACCTCTTGAAACCGGCGACTCGCGGACCCAGGCGTGCCGAACGCCTTCACCACGCCGATGCCGTTCACAAATTCCACCGCTGCACTGTTCAGCCGCACCAGCCAGTCCATGAACTCGGGATATTTCGTTCCCGCACTGGCCATCGCCCGCTGGTAGGCAATGATCCCCGCGAACACCGGAAGCAGCGTCGCCAGCGCCATCCGCCAATCCAGGACGCACAGATAGACAATCGCCGCCACCGGCGGCACCGCCGCTGCGCTCAGTTCGATGATGGAATGCGCGACCAGCCGGTGCAGCGCCGCGACGTCGTCCTCGACGGCCTTCTTGACGATGCCGGAATTGCGATCGCTGAACCAACTCAGCGGCAGCCTACTCAGCTTGACCAGCAGTTCCCGACGGACGCGGAATGACACCTGGATATCGGCCAGATGCGTCATCACCCCGGCCGACAAAACTCCCAATTGCCTGATCGCGAGTGCGACGACGGCCACGCCGATGATCGGCCAGACATTCGGGTCGCCCGCCAGCAGACGTCTGGTCACCTCCACGACCGCAATCAAAGGCGCCAAGCCGGCCAGCGAGCTGACCGCGGACAGCACGGCGCACGCCGTCAATGTCACCCGAGCCGACCTGAGTATCGACGGCGCCTGCCCGGCTGTCGGTGCCGTTCGTCGTCGCACGCTCATCCTCCATCGCACCTGTCGTGTTGCGGGTTCGAAGCCGTGCCGGCCCGGTAGCGCCGAAGCCCGCACAGGCAGGGTAACCACCCGACCGGCTGCGGGACGGAAATCGCCTGGGGCCACGTCGACCAGGTGTCGATGAGTTGACAGGCGGAGTCCCTGAGTGCAAATTACTATATGAAAATCATTTCCAATACCGGTTCTCCGGGGTGACGATGCGAAGGGAAGCCTCGGATGGATATGCACGGCACCGCAGTGCCGGCTCCCGGCGTCGAACCACGCAACGGACGAACGGCTCCGGGCGCCAAGAACTCGCGTGGGCTGTCTGCGCTTGGAATACCTGAGTCGATCGTGGGCCCGACCCATCCAACGGTCTGCTGTTGGCGGTGACCGTGCCGGTCTGGATGGCGATACCGCCTGAAGTTCATTCGGCGTCGTTGAGCAGCGGCCCGGGAGAGGGACCGCTGCTGGCGGCCGCGGGGGCATGGAACTCGTTGAGCGTGACATACGCCGAAGTTGCCGAGGAACTGTCAGCTGTGGTCGCGGCGGTGCAAGCGGCGAACTGGGAGGGCGTGGGCGCAGATTCGTACGTCGCGGCCAATACGCCCTATGTGGTCTGGCTGATGCAAGCGGCGACCGATGCCGCTGCCACGGCCGTGCAGTACGAGGGCGAGGCCGGCGCCTACGCGACGGCCCTGGCCGCAATGCCCACCCTGGGCCAACTGGCCGCGAACCACGCCATGCACGCCGCGCTGGTTGCGACGAACTTCTTTGGGATCAATACGATTCCGATTGCCCTCAACGAGGCCGACTACGTGCGGATGTGGATTCAGGCCGCTACCGTCATGAGCGTTTATCAAGCGGTTTCCAGCGCAGTAGTCGCGGCGTTACCGGACACCCCTGCGGCACCCCCCGTTCTGCGATCCGAAAGCGCCGCTGCCGCCACTGACTTCTCCCCGCTCAACGTCCTCACGGATTGGGAGAAGTTCGTCGAATCCCTCGTCGATGCACTGTTCGGCGTCGACAGCCCGCCGTATATCCTCCCACTGCTCGAAGCACTCCTGCAGAATCCCTCGCCAGAACTCCTTGCCACCCTGCTGTTTGTGGCGCTGCCCTACGAAGTCATCTTCAACACCGTATTCTTCGCGCCCGCAGCACTTTTGGCCACTCCATTCCTGCCGCTGATCGGCCTCGCCGGTCTCAGCGGCCTGGCCGGACTCGCGGCTCTGCCGCGCCCGGAGCCGAATCTCGCCACCACGAATGCGCCAACGGAGTTCGCGCGGGTCACTCCGAACCTCGTCCCCGCGCCGGTAGCCACAGCGGCGCCGTCTGCTGCCCCGTCGGCCACCAGCACCGGATCGACGTCGGCGTCGACGGCGGCGTCGACGCCGGCCTCGGCACCGTCGGTGGGGACCGCTCCCCTGAGCTACCTGGTGTTCGGCGGCCCCTCCGGCGGTGGCGAAGGCCCGACGCTGATCGATCGCGGCAAGGGCCAGACGGTTCCTGCCGACGTTGCGGCCTCAGCGGCGGCATCGTCACAAGCGTCGAACCAGCAGCGGACTCGGCGTCGGCGACGCACCGTGATGCGAGACAACGCCGATGAATTCATGGACCTGAATTCCGGACCGGAGGCCATCCCGGAGGAACCGCCGGACTCGACGACGCAACCCTCACCCCACGGCGCGGGCCGACTCGGATTCACCGGAACGGCAACCCATGCCGACAAAATTCTCCCTGAAGGTTTGGTCACGTTGTCGGCCCCGTTCGGCAGCGGCCCAACCCAGCCAATGCTGCCCAACACGTGGGGCACCGAGGATCCGCCGGGCCCCGGCCAAACCGAGAAAGACAATGCTTGATGTGGCCGGGAGAGGATCTCGGATCAGCGGTCGTGGACCGAAAGGGTGGGTTAGGTTGATCGTGGCCGCTGACCCGCGCGTCGCGCTGGTGACCGCGGAGTCTACGAGGGCGAAGGGGGCGATATGTCGGTTCTTGCCCTGACGCCCGAAGCCCTGGCTTCCGCGGCGACGGATCTCCAGAGCATCCGTTCGGCGCTCGACGAGGCGCAGGCGGCCGCCGCCAGCCCGACCACGACGGTGCTGGCCGCCGCCGCCGACGAGGTGTCCGACGCGGTGGCAACACTCTTCACCACGTTCGGCCAGGACTTTCAGGTCCTCAGCGCGGTGGCCGGGGAGTTCCATCAAGGGTTTGTCCGGGCGCTGAACGCGGGGGCCAGGTCCTATCTGAACACCGAGCTGCTCAATGCGTCACTGCTGCAGCCGATCGGGCGCGAACTGACCGCACTGTTCGGTTCGCCGGCAGCGGCGTTGCTGGGGCGCCCGATGGTCGGCACCGCCGGCACGGTGCCAACACAGCTCGCCGTCGACTACGCCACGCTGATCATGGGTGGCACCGGCAACCCGGTGCCGGACAGCACCTACCTCAACAACGTCTACAACGCCTACATCGCGCCCCGCATCGCTCCCAACACCGCCGTCCCGACCGGTCTGACCACGCCCGAGCAAGGCTGGCCGCTCACCGGACTGCGCAGTTTGACGTTCGATACGTCAATCGCCCAGGGGGTCGAGATCCTGAAGCAGGCAATCGCGGCCCAGCCGCCGGGCACCAATACGACGGTCTTCGGCTTCTCCCAAAGCTCCACCATCATCACCAATTACCTGCAGGGCATCGCCAACGGTTCCATTACGAACCCCCCGAACCCGGCAGATCTGCGATTTGTCCTCACTGGCAATCCCAACAATCCCAACGGCGGCCTCTTTCAGCGTTTCGTCGGTTTGTACATTCCGGGTTTCAACGAGACGTTCGGTGGTGCGACGCCGAACTTGGCCTATCCCACCGATATCTACACCATTCAGTACGACGGCTTCGCGCACTTCCCGCGCTATCCACTCAACGTGCTGTCCGTGGCCAATGCCGTTGCGGGACTGTACTACGACCACTTGAGCCCGACTCCGACGTATTCGAACATCACGCCCGAGCAACTGGCGTCGGCGATCGTGGCACCGGTATCGCCAGGCACCAACGGTGCGACCACCTACTACTTCATCCCGACGCAGGACCTCCCGCTGCTGAGACCGCTGAATTTGCCGCAACCACTGCTGAACATCATTCAGCCGCCGCTGCGGGTGCTGGTCGACCTGGGCTACGGCGACATCGGGGGGCCCTACACCGAGTACGCGAACCTTCCCACTCCGGCCAGCCTGTTCCCACTCGTGAATCCGGTGAACGTCGGCACCTACCTGGTTAAGGGCGCAGTCCAGGGTGTCCAGGCGAACCTGGTCTGGGCGGGCCTGCTTCCTCCCGACGCGATGCCTGACACCTACCCCTTCGTAGCCTCGCCTGATCCGGGTCTCACCATCAACCTCGGGCAGCCGAGTGTGACATCGGTGTCAGCGACAACCACTGGTCTCGGCACGCTGCTCCGTGCCCTCAATATCCCACCCTTCGGTGCGGGTTGATCGGGGCCGAGCACCGAGGCGCCCAACAGCGATGCAGATCTCGAACTCGGTTACGGCGTATGGCCGCTCGTTCATCAGTGCTCGTCGTAATGCTCACCGTGCGACGCATGCCGACATCCGTCATGGACGTAATCGACGTGATCTCCGTGCGGGATGGCCACATGTCCGCAGCCGTCACCGTGCACGTGATCGTGCGGTTCGTGGACCGCATGACCATCGGGCTCACACTCGTCGTAGTGCGACCCATGCTGTCGATGGACATGGCCGTCGTGCAGATAGTCGACGTGGTCGCGATGGGGAATCGCGACGTGTCCGCATCCCTCTCCGTGCGCGTGGTCATGGGGCAGGTGTTCGTGGTGAATGGTGTCAGACATGGGTTATCACCGTCTCTCGTTTCGGCTCACGGGCTGACACTATGAAGATAGTTCTCCAGGGCCGCGGAGGCGACGTTTCCTTTTCGCCCCGCCCAGCGCCGGCACGACGGGACATCGCCGCTTTGAGCGAGGACCGGCGACACCGAGTCATCGGCGACGAGAGCCTGCGGAACTCCACCACGTGCCCGGTACCTGACCTGCCTACTGTCGGCAAAACCATTTCGGCCCAGAGCTTTTCGGGTTACCCATGTTTCGGCTGCGCCGAAACGGCTTTACGGTGTGGCACGTGACGCACTCACACTCGCACGTGCATTCAACCTCTCACGGTTCGAGCCGAGCCACTCTCAGTCGGTTATCCGCGAAGGTCGTCGTCGGGTCGCTCGTGGCGGTCGCTGTATCGGTGCTGACAGGCATGGTGTGGCTGTGGCCCCATGAGCAGCACGTCGACATTCCCATGCCCTTTCAGAACTCATCGGGCGGCGCCGTGACTACCGAAGCCGGACATGTGCAATCCAGCCAGATAGCCGACTGCGGCAGCCCGTCTGCAAGTCAGGTGCTGACCTCCTCCGCGCAGCCGGGCATTCCCGGTTCCGGACATTGCGTACTGACAATGATCGCCATCGACTCCGGACCGAACGCCGGCGCCGTCACGGCATTTGAGTTCACCCCGGGACCCGGCCAGCCCCAGCTCAGCGCGGGCGAACGCATCCGGATCTCCCGCCAAGTCGATGCCGGCGGTGCGACGACCTACGCGTTCTACGATTACGAACGGGGATGGCCGTTGGCGGCGTTGGCAATTGCGTTCGCGGTGGTCATCGTCTTGGTCGCTCGTTGGCGTGGGCTACTGGCGCTGGCCGGTATCGTCGTTGCTTTTGCCGTGCTGGTGGTGTTCCTGCTTCCGGCGCTCCGGGAGGGCGCGCCCGCGGTGCCGGCAGCGGTCGTGGCATCGGCGGTCATTCTCTTCGCGGTGATCTACCTCGCGCACGGGGTGAGCTTGCGAACCAGTGCCGCCCTGCTCGGAACCCTGTCGTCCTTAGCTGCTGCCGCTGTCTTATCCTGGGCGGCAATTGATCTGACACATCTCACGGGCCTGTCCGACGAGCAGAACTCTGCGGTCGCCGCGTACCTGGGCAACGTCTCCATCCGCGGCCTGCTGCTGGCCGGGTTCATCATCGGGTCACTGGGCGTGCTGAACGATGTCACTGTTACCCAGGCGTCGACGGTATTCGAGCTTGCCCACCTCGGAGTCGACTCATCCCGGCGCACCATCTTCCTGGGCGCCCTCCGGGTGGGTCGCGATCACATCGCCAGCACCGTGTACACGCTGGTGCTCGCCTATGCCGGCAGCTCGCTGCCGCTGCTGCTGCTGTTCAGCGTCGCCAACAGATCACTGGGTGACGTGTTGATGAGCGAGGGCATCGCCATCGAACTGGCCCGCTCGGCAGTGGGGGGCATTGCCCTGGCCCTGTCGGTTCCCCTGACGACAGCCATTGCGGCGGTGCTGGCCAAGCCGGACGGGGGGCCACAAGCGGCAACACATGCTGCAATCCCACGACCTGACATCAAATAGCCTGTGGCGCAGCGGCATCGGCCGGCCTAGGCACCTGACGTCGCCCAGTTGACTCGTGCGAACCGAACTGCTCAATCCTCGCGGCATCCGGGACAGGTCCCATAGAAGTTGATCTGGTGGGCAATATCGGCGAAGTGATACCGGGTGGCAAATTCGGCCGTGTGTTCTTCCAGAACGTTGAAGCGGAACGCCACCGCATGCCCGCACCGCCGACAGAGCAGGTAATGCTGGTGCTCCGTGCCGTCGTGCAGACGGTAGAGAACCTCGCCGTCCTCAGCACGCTCGGTGGCGGCGATCCGTTCCTCTGCCAGTGCGTGCAGAATCCGATAGACCGTGGTCAAGGCAACCAGGTCCGGCTGGTGCCGGCAGATTTCGAGGTAGAGCTCGCGAGCGCTGCGGAACTTGTCGCAGGCACTCAGCGCATCCAGCACCACTTGGCGCTTAACCGTGCTTCGACGTCGCTGTCTCAGTGGCGCGGACATCGGGGCGCTCCTTTTTCGGGCAACTGGCAGGGAACGGATCGGCCGCGCAATCGGTTCGCCACCCCGCCAGTCCGATCACTTCGGCAAGCAAATGAATCTGTCGGGGCCGTGGGTGGATCCTTCTCGCGTGGATGGAAACCGGTCATGTTACGGTAGCCTTAATGAAGATGATTGTCATTATCGAACGGGGCTGACAATGACGCATGGCACCGACTCATCCACGATCGCCAAGGGCAGCGTTGACTCCTACGCACAGTCGGCGGAGTTCTATGAGGTCATGGCACTGCCGCACTGGGAGCCGAAGCGCGCCGTGCTGGTCTCCGCCCTGTCCGACTCCGGCGATATCACTGATCCGATTGTCGACATCGGTTCCGGCACTGGCCTTTCGACGATGGCGATCGCCGACGCGGTGCCCGGGGTTTCCATCCACGCCGTCGAGCCCTCGCCGGCGATGCGCGCCGTGCTGATGTCACGCATTCTGAGCCGGGCCGACGTGGCAGCCCGCGTAACGGTCTACGCCGAGACCGCCGAGCAGTTCGATCTCCCGGACCGCATCGGTGCCGCAGTACTGTTTGGGGTGATCGGATTCCTGGATCCGCAAGCGCGCCAGTACTTCTGGGAGAACCTGCGACCACGCCTAACGCCGCGCGCGCCGGTTCTCGTCGAGGTCATGGCCCTAGAGCAGCCCATGCAGGTTCCGGAGCTGATGATCGCCCAGCAGCGAGTGGGCAACCGGCGCAACGAGATTCTCATTTCCGGGGAAGCGGCCGGCGCGGACGCAGAACTGTGGACCATGCGTTACGTGGTTCGGGAGGACGATGCCGTCGTGCGAGAGTTCACGTCGAACTACACGTGGCACACCGTCGGTCTGACCGCACTCGCGAACGAGGCTGAAGCGCACGATATGACCTTCGAACAAGTGCACCCTCTCATCGGCGTGATGCGCCCGCGGTGAGCGCTTCTCATGGCCGGCATCGCTGACTGAGAAGGCCGAACGGCACACACCGCAGGTGGACTTGTCATCAGGCACCTGAAAAGATGTGCCCGTCGCACACGGTTCGCAACGAGTTAGTGAGGACATGAGCGCGGAGTCAGACGTCGGCAGCACAGCCTCGGACCGGAAATCAGGCGAACCACCTGCACTGCGTTTGACCGCCATCAGCAAGACCTACGGATCTGAACCCAACGAGGTCGTGGCGCTTCGTGACCTGAACCTGGAAATCCGGCCGGGCGAGCTCGTGGTACTCCTAGGCCCGTCAGGATCGGGAAAGACCACGCTGCTCAACATCATTGGCGGCATTGACCAGCCCTCGCAGGGGCGGCTGGAGGTCGACGGCCGAGACGTCGGAGGGCTCACCCGCAAGCTACGTGCCCAGTATCGCCGCGATCTGGTGGGATTCGTCTTCCAATTCTTCAACTTGGTGCCCACGCTGACAGCGCTCGAGAACGTGGAACTCCTGGCCGAGTTGACCGGACCGGACGCGAGATCACGCAGTCGGTCGGCGTTGGAACGTGTCGGACTCGGTGCCGCCGCGGATCGTTTCCCCGCGCAGCTTTCCGGCGGGCAGCAGCAGCGGGTGGCGATTGCCCGAGCCATCGTCAAGCAGCCGCCTCTGTTGTTGTGTGATGAACCGACCGGAAGCCTCGACGTGGCCACCGGACGTCAGGTGTTGGACGTGTTGGCCGGCTTGGCTCGCAACGGGCGGCAAACGGTCATCGTGGTGACCCACAATTCGGAGATCGCCCGGATGGCAGACCGGGTGCTGTGGCTCCATTCGGGAGCCATCAGCAAGTCGCAGACCAACGCGAACGCAGTCAGCGCATCGGAATTGGACTGGTGAGCCGTACGCTGCGCAGAAAGCTGCGTCGCGACGTATGGCGCGACCGTTGGCGTTTTGCCGCGATCGCCGTAGTCATGGCGATTGGCGTGGCCATTTTCGTCGCCGCCACCGACGGGTACCGAAATCTCGACCAATCCTTCGAGCGGTCCTATTCGGCGCAGAAGTTGCCTGATGCGATCCTCTCCGGTCCTGGCGCCGCGAACCTGCGCGACACCCTGACAGCGATGCCGGGAGATCCGATGGTGGAGCTGCGGCATCAAGCCGACATCGGCATCCGGATCAACGGGCATACGCTTTATGGCCGTGCCGTGGGCGTCCCTGACTCCCGGCAACCGGCCGTGTCACTGCTCGATCTGCAAGCCGGCAGCCTGCCGAAGGCCGGACAGTTGGTGCTTGAGCAGCATGTGGCCGACCACTACCACCTGCGCCCAGGCGACTCTGTCGACGTTTTGGACCGGCAGGGTTGGAAATCTGTTCCCGTAGCGGGCTCGGCGCTGTCCAGCGAGTATCTCTGGCCGGCGCGCTCGCCCCAGGAGATCTTGACCACGCCGGAGGATTTCGGCGTGGTGTTCCTCCCAGACGAAGACCTCACGCGCGATCTGCCGCAGCCCGTCGAACAAGTCGTGGTCTACGCACGTGACCGCGGCGCAGCCGGAGCACTGACCACCGCCGTCGGCGAGCTCGTAGATAGGACCGGGCTGCGATTTCTTCCTCGCGACGAGCAACCGTCGTTCCACACGCTGCGCGACGATGTCAAACAATTCGGGAGCCTTGCCGGAATCCTGCCGTGGCTTTTCCTTTCCGCTGTCGCACTCGGCACCTACGTCCTGCTCGCACGGATCGTCTCGGCCCAGCGCGCCGTCATCGGCACCCTGATCGCCAATGGAGTCGCCCCAAACGTCGTGCGGCGCCATTACCTCGGTTACGGCCTCGCCTGTGCCGCAATGGGATTGCCGCCAGGACTGTTCGGTGGCTACCTGCTGGGGCAGTGGATCACGGCCAAATACACCGAGGCCATCGCGCTCCCCATGCACCTGACGTCGGTGCATGCGACGACCTATCTACTCGCCGCCGTCACCGCCGCAGCCGTTGCCTTGCTGGCCGCGGCCGCTCCGGCAAATGCCGCTGCCAGGATGCAGCCGGCCGAGGCCATGCGGGTAGCACCCCCCGTGAGCCGTGGGCGTCGCAGCATCGCCGAACGCGTGGCGCCCGCGGCGCGACGCATCCCGGCGCGCTGGCGGATGATGCTGCGGGCCCTCTCCCGTAATCGCCGCCGAACCGCATTCACCGCGACCGGGGTGGCAGTCTCGGCCATTCTGGTCATGGTGTTCGCGGGAATGCGTGACACCGTCCCCGGCATGGTCGACCGGCAGTTCGGCCAGATCGAACGTGAAGACGGTCAGGTCGTGGTGTCCGGCTCAGCCGATGCGGTGTTCGACGAGGTGCGAGTCGACCCCGACGTGGCGGCGGCCGAGCTCTACGCCAGCTACGGCATCACCGCTTCGGCGGGCGATCGCCGTTACCAAACGATGCTGATCGGGCTGATGCCGCACAGTCGCATGCACGATTTCCCCGCCGAGTCGGGGGCCGATCGACTCACCGGCGACGGCGTGTTGCTGGGTGTCGGCTTGCGCGACTTACTCTCAGTGCAGCTGGGTGACCGCATCGAAGTGGTTGTCGCGCAGTCGGGGGTTCGACTCACCGAACGCGTGGCCGGATTCGTCGACGAGCCTTTTTCCCCGGTCGTTTACATGTCCCTCGATCAGCTTCGCGCGCAGGCGGATTCATTGCCCCTCAACGGGATTCTGGTCCAGTTCAAACCCGGAACCCAGGAGCGCGTGGCGGGTGACCGGATAGCGGCGACACCGGGAGTGGTGGCGTACCGATCGACGACGGCGCTGGCGTCGACGATGCGGAAAACCTTCAGTCTCTACGACACCCTGGTCACTCTGATGCTCGTCTTCGCGGCGGTAATGGCCGCCGCCATGCTCTACAACGCGATGTCCGCCAACATCTCCGAGCGCCTCACCGAAATCGGCGCGCTGCACGCCCAGGGCATGGGGGCGGGCATGCTCTCCCGGGTGATCGCGGCGGAAAATTTCGGCGTGGCCGTGATCGCGCTCCCCTTCGGAATCGTGGGCGGCCCGCTGCTGGCTGACCGACTGCTTTCCACCTATCACAGCGGTGGGTACCACCTACGACTCGAGATGCAGGCGACCACACCACTGGTGGTAGCGGGCGCCATCCTGCTTGGGGCCGCGTTGGCCCAGATACCAGTGCTACCAAGGATCAACGGTATCGACCTGGCGCGCACCGTCAGAGAACGCGCCGTCTGACTCGAGCGCCGTACAACACGATCACTAGGGTCACCCGGATCGCGCGGCAGGCGATACTTTCATCGTCGCCGCGGCTACTTGCAAATCATTTGCTTGATACTTGCAAATGACATGCAGTACCGTTCACCTGCGTGGAGCTGGCATTGAGCGTCAACAGACTTTGACGTTCGCGGGACTGCTCAGTTGCTCTGAGCGGAATGCCACCGGAGTCTGGCGGCCGGGGAGGCTGGGTATGTCATCAGTGATTGCAACGCCTGAGCTGGTATTGGGGGCCGCTGAGAACCTGGCGGCGATTCGCTCCTCCCTCGACGGCGTCGCCGACGTTATCTCGGGCCCGACGATCGGGATTGCCGCTGCAGCGCAGGACGAGATCTCGACGGCGCTGGCTACGATGTTCAGCGACTTCGGCAGGGACTTCCGGGCCATCGACGCGCAGGCCGAGGCTTTTCATGCCCGATTCGTTCAGCTGGTGAGCGCCAGCGCTGTGGACTACGCCGACGCCGAGATCGCCAATGCCGCGCAGCTGCTATCCGGCCCGGTCAGCCTGCACACGCCGGGCGGCGCGCTGGCGGCGGCTTCCGACATTGACCCCCTGTCTCGCTGGACTCAGGTCCTTGGCACCACAACCCGCAATGCCCAGTCGGCACTGGGCGCATTCCAGGCTGGCGTCAGCACGCTCTTCGGCGGTGTCTCGACGGGGCTCCGCCAGCTGGCCACCAATCCCGCCGCGTTTTTCGGCAACATCCAGACCGCCGCACAGTCGGTATTCCTGGTCGGCGCACCCCAGGATGTCGCATCGGCCGTCGTTCAGCACACGCTCGGCGGTATCACTCAGGCAACCAATCCCGGGGCAGTTCCTCCCGCACCGACGGTGGTCCCACTCAATGACGTCCACGTCGAGTTGTACACGGGGCTGGCCGGACTCGGTGATTTCCAGACGGGAACGTCGAGTCTGGAGACCGCATTGGTAGCCGGTCTCACCAACTTCGCGGCGTCTCCGGCGAGCGGCGTACTGCTCGGCGCCGTGGGACCCTTCGTCAGTCCCGCTGTCGCGCTGTGGAATAGCGCCGGCAGTGTGTTCGCCGACCTCACCGGAGGATCTCCGACCGCGGCGCTCGGCCATCTCCTCGACACACCCGCGAACGTCGTCGACGCGTTCTTCAACGGCGCGACCCTGAACCTGGATGCCTTGGCGCCGGCCGTCAACCCGTTCGTCACGTCCGGCTCCGCGGGCGGCGAACAACTCGACGGCGTCAGCCTGGCCTTCGGTGGCCTGTTCAGCCCGGGCCAGGTCGTCAGTGGCGCCAGCGGTCCGATGTATTACGGCACGGGCGGTTCTCTGCTCAACGCAGTGGGATTGGAGCTGAGCTTCTACCCACCGGACGACTTCGCCGGCGGCAGTCTGAGCATTCCCGCGATACCGGTGGGTCCCATCGGCGCAACAGCGGGCCTGATCAGCATCCTCGGACAGGCGCTGGGCGGAACCTTGCTGGCGCCGTAGTAGATCTATCCGCGGCGACGAAGGGGGTCGCCGACCGCGTCCAGCAATCCCAGAAACCCGGTCTGGGGCGGCACCGCCCGCAGCGGCAACGGCGACACCCCGCTCAGGCCGGAACGACCACGCGGCTGGGCAGGTCGGCCGAACTGGTCAGCTTCAGGGCCGGGTCGACGACGTCGCCGTCGCGCAGCGACTTGACGTCGGTGTAGTAGCTCATCGACGTCAGCCATGGCTGCCCGGCGCCCTGGCGGGGCAGTTGATCAACCGCGCGCTGGACGTACCCGGCCCCGAAGTCCAGCAACGGACGGGTCGGCATGCCCGGGTCGTCGAGGACCGGGCGTGCGGTGTCGTAGCCGTGGGCGTCCATGTACGTCAGCAGTCGGCACAGGTGCTCGCACAACAAGCCGACCTTCAGCGTCCACGAGGAATTGGTGTAGCCGATGGCGTACGCGAAGTTCGGCACGTCGGAGAGCATCATGCCCTTGTAGGCGACGTGATCGGGCATGTTGACCGGCTCGCCGTCGACGGTGAGGGAAATGCCCCCGAACGCCTGCAGGTTCAAACCCGTTGCGGTGACGATGATGTCGGCGTCGAGTTCGCGTCCGGACTCCAGCAGAATGCCCTTTTCGGTGAACGTTGCGATGCGATCGGTGACCACCGACGCGCTGCCGTTCTTGATCGCCTTGAACAGGTCGGAGTCCGGCACCGCGCACAGCCGCTGGTCCCACGGGTTGTAGGTCGGGCTGAAGTGTTCGTCGACCGGGTAGTTCTCCGGCAGCTGCTTGGCGTTGAGGTACCGGATGACCTTCCTGGCCACGGTCGGATACTTCTGGCAGAACTCGTATACCGCGCGCTGCTGGAGGATGTTCTTGCGGCGGGCCAGGGCATAACCGCGCTTGCCGCCGAACACCTTCTGCGCCGTGTTGGCAATGACGTCCTTCGACGGCACCGGCATGATGTACGTCGGCGAGCGTTGCAGCATGGTGACGTGTCCGGCGCGCCCGGCCATCGCCGGCAACAGGGTGACAGCGGTGGCGCCG
This sequence comes from Mycobacterium sp. TY814, assembly GCF_030755175.1. NCBI lineage: Bacteria > Bacillati > Actinomycetota > Actinomycetes > Mycobacteriales > Mycobacteriaceae > Mycobacterium > Mycobacterium sp. TY814. The sequence goes on along the minus strand of NZ_JAUFRY010000002.1, from coordinate 365,527 downwards.
CTGCCGATGATGACCACCTTCTTGCCGGTGTAGTCCAGGTCCTCGGGCCAGTGCTGCGGGTGCACGATCTGGCCGGTGAAACGCTCGCGACCCTCGAAGTGTGGCGTGTAGCCCTCGTCGTAGCGGTAGTAGCCGCCGGCGCAGAACAGCCAGTTGGCGCTGATCTGGGTCCGCGTCCCGGTGTCGGTCTGCTCGATGTCGACGACCCAGCGGGCGTCGGCGCTCGACCAGGACGCCCCGTGCACCTTGTGGTGGAACCGGATCTTGCGGTCGATGCCGTTCTCGGCGGCCGTCTCCCGCAGGTAGGCGAGGATCTTGTCGGCGGTCGCGATCGCGTCCTCATCGCGCCATGGCTTGAACTCGTAGCCGAAGGTGTGCAGGTCGGAGTCGGAGCGAATTCCGGGGTAGCGGAACAGGTCCCAGGTACCGCCGGTGGCCTCGCGTGCCTCCAGGATCGCGTAGCTGCGCCCGGGGTGCTCGCGCTGCAGGTAGTAGGCGGCGCCGATACCGGAGATGCCGGCCCCGATGATGAGCACATCGACATGCTCGATGGTGGTGTCTACGGCTGTGTAGGACATGGTCTCGACTCCTGACAAGAGTGAACTGTTGTGTTCCATCGTGACCGCTTGCACCGAACGGCCCAAGATAAGATCTGCCCAATCTGACCGGTTCTGTGGTGCAAAGTGCACCACCAATTTACTGTGGCTAAATGGTTTGGAAACTCCCGTCGGAGCCGGTCAGGGAACTGATTCGGCAGTGCGCGCAGATCAGCGTCAATCCCCGGGCCGAATGGCTCGACGAACTCGACGCCGAGGTGCTTGCCGCCAGTCCCGCGATCGCCGCCGATCCGGAACTGGCCGCGGCGGTGAGCCGGAGCAATCGGGCCAACCTGTACTTCTGGGGAGCGGCCAATGTGCGCGACCCCGGGGCGCCGGTGCCGCCGAACACCGGTCCCGAGCCGATCAACATCGCGCGCGAGGTGGCGCGCCGCGGCCTGACGGCTTTCACGCTGGATGCCTACCGGGTGGGCGAAGGCGTGGCGTGGCGGCGCCTGATGGAGATCGCCTTCGAACTGACCTCGGATCCGGCCGAACTGCACGAACTTCTGGACGTGTGTTCCCGGTCGATCAGCGCCTTCATCGAGGGCACGCTCGCGGGCATCGCCGAGCAGATCGACCAGGAGCTCGACGACCTCACCCGCGGGACCCACGCCGAGCGACGCGAGACCGTCGCCCTGATCCTCGAGGGGGCCCCGATCACCCGCAAGCGTGCCGAGGCCCGGCTGGGCTATGCGCTGACCGGGCCGCACACCGCGGCGGTCATCTGGAGTGACGACCCTGCCGGCGATATGGCCCGGCTCGATGCGGCCGCAGAGGCGCTCGGCCACGCCGCGGGAGTTCGGCCGCTGACCATCCTCGCCAGCGCCGCAACTCGTTGGGTGTGGGTGCCGGCCAGGTCGATTGACACTGCCGCGCTGAGCCATTCGATCGATTCCGACATCCGCGTCGCCATCGGCCCGTGCGCCGAGGGAATAGACGGGTTCCGCCGCAGCCACTTCGACGCCATCACGACGCAACAGATGATGGCGCGACTGCAATCGCCGCAGCGCGTCGCGCTTTTCGCCGACGTGGAACTGGTGGCGTTGATCACCGCCGATACCGACCGCACTACCAAGTTCATCCACCACGCGCTCGGCGACCTGGAGACGGCAGGAAGCGAACTACAGGAATACGTGCGTATTTTCGTCCACGAGCAGTGCAACGCATCGCGTGCGGCGGCGCGGCTCTACACCCATCGCAACACCCTGTTGCGCCGCTTGGCGCGCGCCGACGAACTGCTGCCGCGGCCCCTTGCCCAGAGCAGTGTCAACGTAGCCGTGGCACTGGATGTGCTGCGCTGGAGTGGCCGGTAGCGAGTTCGTCTCGGCGCGATCTTTATTGAATTTCGCGAATCCCCTGCGGCCGCAGACAAGAGCCGTTAGTGTTCATTTCAGGGTCGGGGGACCCAAACTCAGGGGTCGGGGGACCCTAAAATTCAAAACCATTACAGCGCTGGAACATGCGCGTTCGGGTTGCGCTCGCGAGAGGCCGGGATGCCGCGTGCGTCGTTGTGGTCCGCATGCGCAGACCATCGATCGCGCACGCGGGATCCAGGCCCTGGCGACTTCGCTTCGCGGCCGGGCATTGCGGGCGCGCATTCTCTCTATCGTCACGCCGTGGCCGCCGAACTGCGCCGCGTCCAGTACCCCGGTTCGGCCCTCTCAGTGGGATGATGACGAGGTGGCTGACGGCGAAACACCCTCAGAAGTCTCCGGCGCATCCGAACAATCGGCGCCCGCCGGACCACCTCCCGCGGCAGCGCCGGCGCCCGCACCCACGGCGAACAGGCCGGTAAAGACAACATGGAAAATGTTGTTCGCTGCCCTGCCGGGACACCTGGCCACCGGGCTGACTCACCTCGGTCGGTGGCTGACCCAGCTGGGCCGGTGGCTGGCCCGATTGGGCAGGCGCCTCGCGCGCCTCGGTGAGATCAAACCCACTCCGCTACAGAAGCTCGCCCTGCTCAGCGGACTTGCCGCGGCGAGTATCTTTGGAGCGCTGGCGTTTCCGGCCAATCCGATCGGACAGGCGTGTGTCATCGCTTTCGTTCCCGGACTCTGTATCGCCATCGGCGTCTACGGCACGCGCTGGCACGTCGGGCAAGGACTCGATCAGCACCTGATCCGAGCCACTCAGACGGCGGTCCATACCACCTTGCAATTGCGGAAAACGGTCCACTACGTCGACGAACGTCTTTCCGCGGCGCAGACTCACCTCGAGAGCGGCGGTGACGAGGGTGCGCTGATCGAGATAGTGCGCGCCAGGACCGCGACCGAATTGTCCCTCGGTGTTTCGGAAGTCCGGCCACGGCAGTGGGATTCGGCACGCGCGGTCCAGGCCGCCGGGGAAACCCGCGGCTCTTCGGTGACCCGGGCCGCGACTGACGGCGAGTTCATCAGCGGCAGCGTCGCGCGGGTGGAAGACCAGTACACCGTGATCCTCAATCGCGGCGCGGTGCACGGTATACGGCCGGATATGGTCTTCGCGGTACTGGCAGACGGGGGTGATCCGATTCTCGACCCCGAGACGGGTGAGGTGATCGGCGAACTGCCCGCCGAAAAGCTGCGCGTCAAAGTCGTTGACGTGCAACCGAAATTCTCGCGTGCGGTGACCTTCCGCACGTCGACTCCCGCACTGGTTGCCTACCCGGCGATGAGCATGTACTCGCTGAGCGCCGCAGGGGAGGTCGGGACCTTCGACTTCAGCGACGAGTCACTCAGCAGAATGCTCGAAAACGAGTTCGCCGAAACGACTTTCGTTCGCGAGAAGATCGCGACCGCCAAGTCCGACGCGCAGCCGGTCCGGCCCGAAGCGGCGATCGACGTCGGCGATCGGGTCCGCCAAGTCCGCTGCTGAGCCCCCGGAATCTGTAGGCAGCCGGCCTGCCCCGGAGCGCCCCGGGCGGCTTGATGGCACCCCAGTGGCGCGCGAAGCCCCACTACCCGGCTGTTCCGTTCGCGCCCTGGTTGCCCGGGTTGCCGTTAGGGCCAGACGGAGGTGTGACTCCCCCGCTGCCACTCGCACCGCCGGCGCCGACCGTGCCGGCGCCACCGCCTGTGCCGCCGGCACCACCCGATCCAGCCGCCCCGCCGGTGCCGGCAGCACCGCCCAGGAGCCCGCCACGTCCGCCCACTCCACCGGGAATACCGCCGGCACCACCGTTCCCGCCGTCGCCGCCGTTGCCGGCATCACCACCTGCGCCACCGGCACCACCGAAGGTGGTTACCCCTGGCACGCCGACTGCTTTGCCGCCGGTGCCGGCGTCACCACCCGCCCCTCCGGCAGCGCCCAACCCGCCGATCCCCCCGGCACCGGCACTCCCGCCGTTGCCACCGCTGCCGAACAGCCCTACGGCCGCACCGCCATTGCCACCCACACCGCCTGCCCCGCCGTTGCCACCGTTCCCGCCGTTGCCTCCGTCGCCGCCGGCGCCACCGGCTCCGCCGGTTGCCGTGATACCCGAGGAACTGCTGGTGCTGTTGACGGTCGCGTTTCCGGCGTTGCCGCCGAGGCCACCGCCGCCCCCGGCGGCGCCGTTGCCACCGGCACCGCCCGCACCACCTACGCCGCCGTTGCCGCCATTACCGAACAGGGTGCCTCCGCTCCCTCCGGCGCCGCCCGCGCCGCCGGCACCGCCGTTTCCGCCGGAAACGCCGGTCACGCCGCCGGCCCCGGAGCCGCCGCTTCCTCCCCTGGTGGCACCGACGCCGGAGGCGGTGAGTGCGTTGCCCCCGGCGCCACCGTCGCCGCCGCTGCTGCCCGGGGCCACCCCCGCGGACCCGTTGCCTCCGTTACCGCCGATAGCGGTGCCGTTCACACTGGTTATCGTCGCGTCACCCCCGGCACCGCCGTCAGCGCCGGCTCCGCCCGCGATCGAGACACCGCCATTGCCCCCGGCGCCGCCCGTGGTGACCAGGCTGTTCCAGACGTGGATGTCGCGCTCGCGCCGTCGCCACCCGCACCGCCGGTAGGAGTCAGGCCAGCCCCGGCGTCGCCGGTGCCGCCAACAGAACCGGTCCGGCTGCCCGGGCCGCTGACATCCGGGGGGCTGATGCCGGCACCGGCCGCGGGGCCGGGAGTTGGGTTGCCTGCGGTTCCGGCGGCGCCGACGCCGCCGGTGCCACCGTTGCCTCCGGCGCCGATCAAGCCGGCATTTCCGCCGGTGCCCCCGGCCGCTCCCATCCCGCCATTGACGCCGGCCACCCCGACGCCGCCGGTCCCGCCCGGACCGCCATTGCCGTACAACCATCCGCCGGATCCGCCCGCACCGCCGGCCGCGCCGGCACCGCCGGCCCCGCCCGCACCGCCGTTGCCCAACAACCCGGCGGCGCCGCCGGCACCTCCCGGCTGGCCGAAGGCGCCGGGCGCGCCGTTCCCGCCGTTGCCGAACAACAGCCCGCCCGGCCCGCCGGCCTGCCCCGGCGCCGTCCCGTCGGCACCGTTTCCGATCAGCGGACGTCCGAGCAGCAGCTGAGTCGGCGCGTTGACGATGCCGGCCACACCCTGCTCCAGCGCCTGCAGAGGTGACACGTTGGCTGCTTCGGCCGCCGCATACAGGTCCGCACCGGTACTCAGTGCCCGCACGAACTGCGCGTGAAAGGCGGCGGCCTGTCGACTGAGGGTCTGGTACCCCTGGGCGTGTGCGCCGAAGACCGCCGCAATGGCGCCGGATACCTCGTCCGCGCCCGCAGCCACCACTCCCGTGGTCGAGGCTGCCGCCGCCGCACTGGCCGCGTTGACAGCCGAACCGACATTTGCCAGGTCGGTCGCCACCGCCGCCACCGACTCCGATACGACCGTCACAAAAGACATGCCCGATCTCCTCACCCGAACAGGACACCCGGCGTGCAACGGCAACCGCCGAGAACACAGACAGCCAGCATCGTATGCCGAATGTGCGTGCCTTCGGAACGAGAAATATTTGAGGTTTCGGTGTTTCGCTCTGCGGGGGTCCCGATCAGCCGGCGTCTGAAAGGGGCTCCCCCGCCCGCCGCAGCATCGCCTCCGCATGCCGCAGCACCGGTGAGTCCACCATCTGCCCCTCGAACGCGAACACCCCGCGCTCCGTCTTGGCCGCCAGCAGTACCCGGCGTGCCCAGTCCAGGGTTTCGTCGCTAGGCCGGTACGCCCTGCGCACCACGTCCACCTGGCTGGGGTGGATGCACACGGTTACGTCGAATCCGACCGCCACGGCATCGACCGCCTCCGTCTGCAGGCCTTCCACATCCCGGATGTCCAGATGCACGGCATCGAGCGCCAAGCGGTCAAACGCACTGGCCGCCAACAGAATTGTGGAGCGGACATGGCGCGCCACATCGCGATAGGTGCCGTCCGCGCGCCGGCTGGAGCTGCCGCCCAGGGTGGCGATCAGATCCTCCGCACCCCACATCATCCCGACGGTGCGCTCGGCCGCCGCGATCTCGGCAGCGAACAAGGCACCCCGCGCGGTCTCCACCAGAGCGATCACGTCGCGCGGCGCAAGCGCCGCTACCTGAGCCGCCGACTCGGTCTTGGGCAGCATCACCGTCGTGTACGCGGTGTGCGCCAAGGCTTCCAGATCGCGGGCCTGGTCATCGGTGCCGGCGGCGTTGATCCGCACGACCGTGCGCTCCGGGTCCAGCGGGGTGTCCCGCAATGCCTGGCGTGCGGCCGCTTTCTCCGCCGCCGAGACACCGTCTTCCAGGTCCAGGATCACCACGTCGGCGGCCGCGGCCGCCTTCGCGAAACGTTCGGGACGATCGGCCGGGCAGAACAACCATCCCGGCCCGGCGGCACGCAGACTCATCAGGCCTCCCCGGCGGGGCGCTTCTGCACGAGCGTCGTGCGCACCGCTTTTGCCACGACATCGCCGTGCTGGTTGCGCCCGGTGTGCTCCAGCGTCACGATGCCTTCGCCCGGGCGGCTTTTCGACTCCCGCTTGTTGGTGCACACGGTCTCGGCGTACAGCGTGTCGCCGTGAAACATCGGCTTGGGGAACGACACTTCCGAGAAGCCGAGATTCGCGACGATGGTGCCCAGCGTCAGCTGCGCGACGGACAGCCCGACCAGCGTGGAGAGCGTGAACATCGAATTGACCAGCCGCTCACCGCGAAAGCCCGGTTGGTCGGCGGCCCACGCCGCATCGAGATGCAGCGATTGGGTGTTCATGGTGAGCGTGGTGAAGAGCACGTTGTCGGCCTCGGTCACGGTGCGCCCGGGCCGGTGCAGATAGATCGTCCCCACCTCGAACTCTTCGAACCACAGGCCGCGCTGGACGACTCGCTTGGGGCCCTGCGCGCCGACTGTGGAATCTGCGACGCGACTCGCCGGTGCAGCGTCGCCGGATTCACGCTCGGCGGGTGTCTCCGCCGTCACGACAGCCCCAGCGAGCGGGCGATCAGCATCAACTGCACCTCCGTGGTGCCCTCGCCGATCTCCAGAATCTTGCTGTCCCGGTAGTGACGGGCGACCGGGTACTCATTCATGAATCCGTAGCCGCCGTGAATCTGGGTGGCGTCGCGGGCGTTGTCCATCGCCGCCTCCGAGGAGATCATCTTGGCGATGGCCGCCTCCTTCTTGAAAGGCTTGCCGGCCAGCATCTTTGCCGCCGCGTCGTAGTACGCGGTGCGCGCGACGTGTGCGCGCGCTTCCATGCGCGCGATCTTGAAGCTGATCGCCTGGTAGGAGCTGATCGGCTGGCCGAAGGACTGCCGCTCGTTGGCGTATTTGACGCTCTCGTCCACGCAGCCTTGTGCCACCCCGGTGGCCAGTGCGGCGATCGCGATGCGGCCCTCGTCGAGGATCGACAGGAAGTTGGCGTAGCCCTTGCCGCGGGTGCCCAGCAGATTCTCCTCGGGCACCCGCGCGTCGTCGAAGGTCAGCGGATGGGTGTCCGAGGCGTTCCAGCCAACCTTGTTGTAGGTCGGCTCGACGATGAATCCCGGTGTGCCGTTGGGCACGATGATGGTCGAGATCTCCTTCTTGCCGTCCGCGATGGTTCCGGTGACGGCGGTGACGGTGACCAGTGAGGTGATATCGGTGCCGGAGTTGGTGATGAACTGCTTGCTGCCGTTGACGATCCATTCGCCACCCTCGAGGCGCGCTGTGGTGCGCGTGCTGCCGGCGTCGGAGCCGGCGCCCGGTTCGGTGAGCCCGAACCCGGCCAGCGCCCGTCCGGCAAGCAGATCGGGCAGCCACTGCTGCTTCTGTTCCTCGGTACCGAAGCGGAAGATCGGCATGGCACCCAGACCGACGCCCGCCTCCAGGGTGATGGCCACCGACTGGTCGACCTTGCCGAGTTCCTCGAGCGCCAGCGACAGCGCGAAGTAGTCGCCGCCCATGCCGCCGTACTCTTCCGGGAAGGGCAGGCCGAACAGGCCCATCTCCCCCATCTTGGCGACGACCTCGTACGGGAAGCTGTGCTCCTCATCGTGTTTGGCCGAGACCGGCGCCACGACGGTGCGCGCGAAGTCGGCCACCGTGTCGCGGAGGTCCTCGTATTCCTTGGGGATGGTCCCTGCGGGAATCGTTGTCGTCATGATTCGCTATTCCTTGCCTTCTGTTGCTGTGCCCGGGACCAGCCGGGCCAAGACCTGATCGACGGTCACCTGGTCGCCGACCGACACCAGTACCTCCACCTGCCCGGAGACCGGTGCCGCCAGCGAGTGCTCCATCTTCATCGCCTCGACGACCACCACCACGTCGCCCTCCGAAACCTCGGTGCCCGAATCCGCCTGTACCGCAATGACACTGCCGGGCATGGGGCTGACGACCTCTGCGGGGCGCTCGCCTGCCGCACGGTGGATCCGGTGTTCCTCAGCCTCCCGGATATGCCAGGTGCCACGCTCGTCGGCGATCCACAGGTGCCGGCCGGCTTCGGCCCAACGGTAGTCCCGGCGCACGCCGTTCAGCGCAACGCTCATGCGCCCCGGCGCGATCTGTGCACTGGCAGTTACGGTTTCACCCTCGCCGACCTGCACCTCGGCCGCATCCGGCAGGCCCCACACAGAGACGGTCTCGGTGCGCTGCGGAGTGCGCATCGCGGTGCGCACCGGCGCGGCGGCGGCTCCGATCCGCCATCCGGTCGGGGCGGCCCACAGGTTGCCGCGTGCGCGCCGCTGTAGAGCCCACTGGACATACAGACCACCCGCGGCAAACACATCGTCAGGCGCCGCCAGCGGTTCGAAGTCCTCCAGTCGCTCGTCGAGCAGGGCGGTGTCGAGGTCGCCGGCCTGCACCCGTTCGTCGGCCAGCAGGAACCGCAGAAACTCGACGTTGGTCTGCACACCGAGCACCGCGGTTCGCGACAGTGCCTGATCGAGCCGTGCCAGCGCCTGCGTCCGGTCACTGCCGTGCGCGATCACCTTGCTCAGCATCGGGTCGTAGTCGCTGCCGACCACGGTGTCGGCCAACAGCGAAGAGTCCACGCGCACACCGGGTCCGGACGGCTCGACGACCTGTAGTACCCGGCCCCCGGTGGGCAGGAACCCGCGCGCCGGATCCTCGGCGTACACCCGGGCTTCGATCGCATGCCCGCGCAGTTCGATGTCGTCCTGGGCGAACGCGAGCTTCTCGCCGGCGGCCACTCGTAGCTGCCACTCGACGAGATCGAGCCCGGTGACCGCCTCGGTGACCGGGTGTTCCACCTGCAACCGGGTGTTCATCTCCATGAAGAAGAACTCGTCGGGGCGTGCGGCGGACACGATGAACTCGACGGTGCCGGCGCCGACGTAGTCGACGCTGCGGGCGGTGTTGCACGCGGCGGCGCCGATCCGCTCGCGCGTCGCCGCATCCAGCAACGGCGAGGGCGCCTCCTCGATCACCTTCTGGTGGCGCCGTTGCAGGCTGCATTCGCGCTCGCCGAGATGCACCACGTTACCGTGCGTGTCGGCGAGCACCTGCACCTCGATGTGCCTGGGCCGCAACACAAAACGTTCGAGGAACAGCGTGTCGTCACCGAAAGCCGAGGCGGCCTCGCGCCGCGCGCTCACCAGTGCATCTCGCAACCGGGCGGGTTCCTCGACCATCCGCATGCCTTTGCCGCCGCCTCCGGCCGAGGGCTTCACCAGCACCGGGTATCCCACGTCGCCGGCCGCCGCGATGAGCTCGTCGTCGGTCAGTCCCGGTCGCGCGATCCCGGGCACCACCGGCACCTCGAACGCGGCGACGGCGTTCTTGGCGGCGATCTTGTCGCCCATCACTTCGATCGCGTGCGCGGGAGGCCCCAGGAACACCACCCCGGCACGGTCACACGCCGCAGCGAATTCCGCGTTCTCCGAGAGGAATCCGTAGCCGGGATGAATCGCCTGCGCCCCGGTGCGCGTCGCGGCGTCGATCACCTTGGCGATGTCGAGGTAACTTTCGCGGGCCGCCGCAGGTCCCAGCCGCACCGCGGTGTCGGCCTCCTGCACGTGCCGCGCATCGGCGTCGGGGTCGCTGTAGACGGCGACCGAGCGGATACCCAGCCGGCGCAGCGTGCGGATCACCCGCACCGCGATCTCGCCGCGGTTGGCCACTAAGACAGTGTCAAACATGTCACATCCGGAAGACGCCGTAGGAGACCGATTCCAGCGGGGCATGGGCGCACACCGAAAGCGCGAGCCCGACAACCGTTCTGGTATCGGCAGGGTCGATGATGCCGTCGTCCCACAGACGGGCGGTCGAATAGTAGGGATTGCCCTGGTCCTCATACTGCTCGCGGATCGGCGCTTTGAACGCCTCTTCCTCCTCGGTCGACCAGGGCTTGCCGGAGGCGGAAAGCTGTTCACCGCGCACGGTGGCCAGCACCGAGGCGGCCTGTTCGCCGCCCATCACCGAGATGCGCGCGTTCGGCCACATCCACAGGAATCGCGGCGAGTACGCCCGTCCGCACATCGAATAGTTGCCCGCGCCATAGGATCCGCCGATCACCACGGTCAGCTTCGGGACTCGCGCACACGCCACCGCCGTCACCATCTTCGCGCCGTGCTTGGCGATGCCGCCGGCCTCGTAGTCGCGGCCCACCATGAACCCGGCGATGTTCTGCAGGAACAGCAGCGGGATCCGGCGCTTGTCGCACAGCTCGATGAAATGCGCTCCCTTGACCGCGGATTCGCTGAAGAGCACGCCATTGTTGGCGATGATGCCCACCGGGTGGCCGTGGACGTGCGCGAAGGCGGTCACCAGTGTCTTGCCGTAATTGGCCTTGAACTCGCTGAACTCGCCGCCGTCGACCAGGCGCACGATCACCTCGTGAACGTCGTAGGGCACCCGCGGATCCGGGGGCACCACGCTGTAGAGGTCGGTCTGGTCGAATGTGGCGTCCACCGTCGACGCGATGTCCCACTGCGCCGGCTCCCGCGGTCCGAACGTTGCCGCGATCGAACGGACGATCCGCAGCGCGTCCTCGTCATCCTCGGCAAGATGGTCGGTGACGCCGGACACCCGCGAGTGCAGATCCCCGCCGCCGAGTTCTTCAGCCGTGACGATCTCGCCGGTGGCCGCCTTCACCAGGGGTGGGCCACCGAGGAAGATCGTGCCCTGCTCGCGGACGATGACGGCCTCGTCGCTCATCGCCGGCACATACGCGCCACCCGCCGTGCACGACCCGAGAACCGCAGCGACTTGCGGAATTCCCTTGCCGCTCATGGTCGCCTGGTTGTAGAAGATCCGGCCGAAGTGCTCGCGGTCGGGAAAGACCTCGTCCTGGCGGGGCAGGAAGGCGCCGCCGGAGTCGACGAGGTAGATGCACGGCAGCAGGTTCTGCAGGGCGACCTCCTGCGCGCGCAGGTGCTTCTTGACCGTCATCGGGTAGTAGGTGCCGCCCTTGACGGTGGCGTCGTTGGCGACGATGACGCACTCGCGCCCCGACACCCGCCCGATCCCGGTGATGATTCCCGCGCCCGGAGACTCGTCGCCATACATGCCGTTGGCGGCCAGCGCGCCGAGTTCGAGGAACGGGCTGCCCGGGTCGAGCAGGCGGTCCACCCGTTCGCGCGGCAACAGTTTGCCGCGGCTGACATGGCGCTCGCGGGCGCGCTCGTTACCGCCGAGGGCGGCCGCGGCCAGCTTCTCGTTGAGGTCGGCGACCAATCGGCGATGTTCGTCGGCGAAAGTCGGTGCGATCGTCGTCACCGCGCCACCAGGTCCGAAAGAATAAGCGGCGGCTGGGTTTTAGCAGTTACTTCGTCAACCGAGACGTCCGGGGCGGTCTCGATGAGATGCAGGCCGTTGTCGCGGACGTCGATGACGGCCAACTCGGTGACGATCCGGTTGACACAGCCCACGCCGGTCAACGGCAGGGTGCAGCGCTCCAGGATCTTCGGGCTACCGTCCTTGGCGGCGTGCTCCATCATCACGATCACCTTGCGGGCGCCGTGCACCAGGTCCATCGCGCCGCCCATCCCCTTGACCATCTTGCCCGGGATCATCCAGTTGGCGAGGTCGCCGGTGACCGAAACCTGCATGGCGCCAAGGACAGCCACGTCGAGGTGGCCGCCGCGGATGATCCCGAATGAGGTGGAGGACCCGAAGAACGACGCGCCGGGCAGGACGGTCACCGTCTCCTTGCCGGCGTTGATCAAATCGGCGTCGACGTCCTCCCGTTTCGGGTAGGGCCCGACGCCGAGGATCCCGTTCTCCGAGTGCAGGACGACATGCACTCCGTCTGGGATGTGGTTGGGGATCAGCGTGGGCATACCGATGCCCAGGTTGACGTACTGACCCTCGGTGAACTCGGAGGCGATGCGAGCCGCCATGTCGTCCCTCGTCCAGGTCACAGCTTGCCCCTTTCCCCCGCGAGTGTGCGGCCAGCTTCACATTCGTCGCCGAGCGTGCGGCCAGCCTCACGCTCGGCCAAACCGGCAGCCCTCACCGCACCGTCTCCTTCTCGATTCGCTTCTCCGGATCAGGCACGTGCACCACACGCTGCACGAAAACACCCGGCGTGTGCACGGTGGCCGGATCGATCTCACCGGGCTCGACGAGGTGTTCGACCTCGGCGATGGTGATCCGGCCGGCGGGTGCGCATTCAGGGTTGAAGTTGCCGGCGGCGTAGCGGTACACCAGGTTGCCGTGCCGGTCGCCCTTCCAGGCGTGCACCAGAGCGAAATCGGTGCGGATTCCCCGCTCGAGAACGTAGGTGACGCCGTCGAACTCGCGGGTCTCCTTGGGCGGCGACACGATCGCCACCTCCCCCGAGGCGTCGTAGCGCCACGGCAGCCCGCCGTCGGCGATCTGGGTGCCCACCCCTGCCGGGGTGTAGAAGGCGGGAATGCCCATCCCGCCGGCCCGCAGCCGCTCGGCCAGGGTGCCCTGCGGGGTCAGCTCCACTTCCAGTTCACCGGACAGGAATTGGCGTGCGAATTCCTTGTTTTCGCCCACGTAGGACGAGACGGTGCGGCGGATTCTCTTGTGCTGCAAGAGCACTCCCAGTCCGATCCCGTCGACTCCGCAGTTGTTGGACACCGTCTCCAGATCGGTGACTCCGAGGTCGGCCAGCGCCGATATCAAGGCTTCCGGGATGCCACACAGCCCGAATCCCCCGACGGCCAGGGAGGAGCCGTCGGTTATGTCCGCGACCGCCTCCGCAGCGGTCGCCACCACCTTGTCCATGTGTCGCAGAGCCTCCGATTTCAGTTAATAATCATTAACTCAGGCAGTGAGAATACCATTCCTGACCGGGCGCGTCCAGGGTGGGTGGGCCGCTCAGCAGCGGCTATGGACCGCCGGCGAGCCACTCGATCGCCGCCTGACGCATCTCGACTTTGCGAACCTTGCCGGTCACCGTCATCGGGAACTCCGCGACGAGTCGCAGGTACCGCGGGATCTTGAACCGGGCGATGCGGCCGGCACAAAACTCCCGCAGCGCATCCATGGTCAACTCCGCCGCCTCGTCGCGGAGCCTGACGACCGCCATGATCTCCTCGCCGTAGCGTTCGTCCGGCACCCCGATGACGTGGACGTCGGCGATGTCGGGATGGGTATGCAGGAATTCCTCGATCTCGCGCGGCGAGATGTTCTCGCCGCCGCGCATGATGATGTCCTTGATGCGACCGGTGATCTGCACGTAGCCGCAGTCGTCCATCGCGGCCAGGTCTCCGGTGTGCATCCAGCCGTCGGCGTCGATCACCTCCGCCGTCTTCGCCTCGTCGTTCCAGTACCCCGACATCACCGAATAGCCGCGGGTACAGAACTCACCGGACACGCCACGGGGCAGCGTCCGGCCGGTATCGGGTTCCACCACTTTGACTTCCAGATGCGGACCGACGCGCCCGACGGTGCCGACGCGTCGCTCCAGCGTGTCGTCGGTGCGGGTCTGAGTCGATACGGGACTCGTCTCGGTCATCCCGTAGCAGATCAAGACACCGGGCATGTGCATGCGCTCGATCACCTGACGCATCACTTCAACGGGGCAGGGGGCGCCCGCCATGATCCCGGTGCGAAGGCTGTCCAGCCGGTAGTCGGCGAAGTCGGGCAGGCCGAGTTCGGCGATGAACATCGTCGGCACCCCGTACAGGCTCGTGCAGCGTTCGGCCTGCACCGCGCGCAGGGTCGCCGCGGGATCGAAGCCCGGCGCCGGGATCACCATGCAGGCACCGTGGCTGGTCGCCGCGAGGTTGCCCATGACCATGCCGAAGCAGTGGTAGAACGGCACCGGGATGCAGATCCGGTCATGTTCGGTGTACTCGAGCAACTCCCCCACCAGGAAGCCGTTGTTGAGGATGTTGCGATGACTGAGCGTGACACCTTTCGGGTAACCCGTTGTGCCGGAGGTGTATTGGATGTTGATCGGATCGGCGGGCCGCGGTGTCGCGGCCGCTGGTGCGGTCAGATCGGCAGGCGTGGTGGCCAACTCGTCCCAGCGACCGGTGCTCATGATGACCACGTCGCGCAGCGCACCACAGTCCGGCCTGACCTCGTTCAGCATCGACAGGTAGTCGGCATCCTTGAACCCGGCGGCGGCGATCACCATCGCAACGCCGGATTGCTGCAGCGCGTATAGCAATTCGCGCGCACGGTAGGCGGGGTTGATGGTCACCAGGATCGCCCCGATCTCGGCGGTGGCGTATTGGACAAGGACCCATTCCCACCGGTTGGGCGCCCAGACACCGACCCGGTCGCCCGGGCCGATGCCGGCCCGCAACAGCCCGGTCGCCAACCGGCGCACGTCGGCGACGAACTCGGTGTAGCTCCACCGCCGGCCCGCCGCGACATCGACGAGTGCCTCGCGGGTTCCGAACACCGCTGCGGTGTCCGCAAGATTCGCGCCGATGGTCGTCTCCAGCAACGCGGGAGTATCCGGACCGCGTTCGTAGGAAAGCGGTTCGGGTTCTGCGGCTTCGGTGGTTGCCACGGTTCCTCCGGCCGGTGATCGGGTGCTACGTTAGTGACGATTAACCGACATGTCCAGGAGGCCGTCATGCCAGCGTCCGCCCCGGACAGCGAACCCGGGCAGCCGGAGCCGCCAAATCGACGCAGCCAGTTGAAGTCCGATCGGCGCCAACAACTTTTGTCGGCCGCCGAACGGTTGTTCGCCGAGCGCGGATTCCTCGCGGTGCGGCTGGAAGACATCGGCGCTGCCGCCGGCGTCAGCGGTCCCGCCATCTACCGGCACTTCCCCAACAAGGAGTCGCTGTTGGTCGAGTTGCTGGTGGGCATCAGCGCCGGCCTGCTCGCCGGTGCGCGCGCCGTACAGGACCGCGGTGTCGACGCGGCAGCGACCCTGGACGGGTTGATCGATTTCCACCTCGATTTCGCCCTCGGCGAACCCGATCTCATCAGGATTCAGGACCGTGACCTCGCGCACCTGCCCGCGGCCGCCGAACGGCAGGTACGCCGCGCGCAGCGGCAGTACGTCGAGATCTGGGTGGGCGTGCTGCGCGAGTTGAATCCCGATCTCGCCGAAGCCGACGCGCGGCTGATGGCGCACGCCGCGTTCGGGTTGCTGAACTCCACGCCGCACAGCATGAAGTCGGCCGACACCAAATCGGCGCGGGCGGCGCGCTCGCGCGCGGTCATGCGGGCAATGACCCTCGCGGCGCTGACCGCCGGTGGTCGATAGCCGTTGGGGTGCCGGTCGCGAAACCCCTCCGCCGCAATGCCCGGTACCCTTCGAAGTGGATATGAACGATCCACGTCGCACCCAGCAATTCGGTCCCCCTCAACCGGGGTCTGGTTCGTCATGGGCGCAGCACCCTGGGAATTCGGAGCCGATCGACTACCCCGCCTACGCCGACGAGATGCCGTACGCCAGCTACGGCGGGGGTGGTTCGGCGTGGTCGCCGGGCGGATACGCGCCCAATCCCACCCAACAGTTGCCGCCCCAGTACTGGCAGCCGGAGGGACCGCCGAAAAACGAGGAGCCGCCCGAAGGGCCACCCCGTTCACCCCGGTGGTTGTGGTTCGTGGCCGGCGCGGCGGTGTTGCTCGTCATCGGGTTGGTCGTGGCGCTCGTCATCGCCAACGGGTCGCTGAAACAGCAGACCGCGATCGAGCCGCTGCCGCCGGTGACCAGCACCACCGTGGCTCCTCCGACAACCCTGACAACGCCGCCCACCACCACCCGCAGGGCGCCGCGCACCACGACGACCGCCCCGCCGGGTACGACCACGCCTCCCGGCGTTCCCAACACCCCAGGGGCCATGCAGACGGTCGTCTACAGCGTCTCCGGTGAGGGCCGCGCCATCAGCGTCATGTACATGGATGCCGGTGACATGATCCAGACCGAGTTCAACGTGGCCCTGCCCTGGACCAAACAGGTCAGCCTGTCCACCTCGGCGAAAGCCCCGGCGAGCGTCACGGTGGTCAATATCGGCCACGAGATCACCTGCTCGGTCACGGTGGCCGGGGTTCAGGTGCGGCAGCGCACCGGCCAGGGCCTGACCATCTGCGACGCTCCGCGCTAGCGGCTTTCCGTCACCGCGTACCGCGGAACCCGCACTTTGAGCATCGCCAACAGTCCCACGAACAGCACCAGGCAGATGCCGCCCAGACCGGCCCGGGCGACGCCGAAGATGTCGACGAAGACGGAGAACAGCCACGGCGCCAGGAACGCCACGGCGCGGCCCGTCATCGTGTAGAGGCCGAACGCCACGCCCTCCTTGCCGTGCTGCGCCATGCGCAACAGCAGCGCCCGCGCCGACGACTGCGACGGCCCGATGAACAGACACAGCAGCAGCCCGCACACCCAGAAAGCCAACGCCCCGGAAAGAGCCAGCAGGCTCAGCCCCGCGGCGAGGATCGCCGTCAGCGACACGACGATGACGGGCTTGGATCCCACCCGGTGGTCGACCAACCCGCCCAGCACCGCACCGATCGCGGCGACCACGCTTCCGGCGACCCCGAAGATGAGCACATCGGCCTTCGACAGCGTGTAGACGTTGACCCCGAGGACCGCGCCGAACGCGAATATCGCCGCCAGGCCGTCCCGGAAGATCGCGCTGGCCAGCAGGAAATAGACGAGATTGCGGTCCCGCCGCCACTCGGAGGAGATGTCGATCCAGAGCCTGCGGTAGCCGCCCAGCAGGCTGGTCTGGGGAACGGCCTCCGCCGTCTGGCCGTCGGGCACGCGATGGGCGACGAACAGCAGCGGCAGCCCCAGTATCGCCAGCCACGCCGCGGCCAGCAGCATCGCCTCCCGCACATTGAGCCCGTCGTTGGTCGACACGTGCAGCAGGCCGCGCTCGTCGCCGTCGCCGGTCATGAAGCCCAGGTAGACCAGGATCAGTAGCAGCACACTGCCGACGTATCCCGCTGCCCAGCCGAATCCGGAGATGCGCCCGGCCGTCGCCGGCGTCGAAAACTCCCGCAGCATCGCGTTGTACGGAACGCTGGCCAGGTCGCCGCACGCGGCGGTCGCGGCCAGCAGCGCCAGGCCCGCGAAGAAATAACCGGGCCGATCGTGAATCTGTGACATTGCGCACGTCGTCGCGACCGCGCACGCGGTCAGCACTCCCAGAGCGACATGCCGCCGATGCTGAGAGACCACCCACACGCCCACGACGGGTGCCAGCAACGCGACCACGATTCCGGCGACGGCGGCGAATCGCCCCAACCAGCTCTCCGGAGTGGCACCACCGGGGGTGCCCTCCCCCACGCTGCTGGTCAGGTAGACCGAGAAGACGAAGGTCGCGGTGATCGCGTTCAGGCCGGTCGAACCGCAGTCCCACAACGCCCAGGCCACAATCCGGGTTCGTGAGGAGCGTTGCCGGGCCGGCTGCGCATTCGCGGCCACGGCGCCCTGGCGGTCGGTGGCGCCCGGCTGCGGCTCAGTCATGCACGAAACTCTATTAGTTGTGGCGGGGAGCCGGTCTGCCCGATGCCGTGTCTACGATCGTCTGCATGCCGATACCCGCTCCCAGCCCAGACGCGCGCGCGGTTGTCACCGGAGCTTCGCAGAACATCGGCGAAGCGCTGGCCACCGAGCTGGCCGCGCGGGGCCACAGCCTGATCATCACCGCGCGCCGCGAGGACCTGCTCAACCAGCTCGCCGCCCGGCTCACGGACAAGTACCGCGTCACGGTCGAGGTGCGCCCGGCCGACCTCGCCGACCCGTCCGAGCGCACCAAGCTCTGCGACGAACTGGCGACCCGGCCCATTTCGATCCTGTGCGCCAACGCCGGCACCGCGACCTTCGGCGCGGTCGCCGACCTGGACCCGGCCGGCGAAAAGGCTCAGGTGCAGCTGAATGCCGTTGCGGTGCACGACCTTACGCTTGCGGTGTTGCCGGGCATGATCGCGCGCGGCGCCGGCGGCATCCTGATCTCCGGCTCGGCGGCCGGCAATTCGCCGATTCCCTACAACGCGACCTACGCGGCCACCAAGGCCTTCGCGAACACCTTCAGCGAATCGCTGCGCGGAGAAGTCCGCAAGCACGGCGTGCACGTCACGCTGCTGGCGCCCGGCCCGGTGCGCACGGACCTGCCCGAGGGCGACGAACGGTCCCTGGTGGAGAAGCTGGTGCCCGACTTCCTGTGGATCTCCACCGAACACACCGCGCAGGTCTCGTTGGATGCGTTGGAGCGCAACAAGATGCGCATCGTCCCAGGCCTGACGTCCAAGGCGATGTCGGTGGCCAGCGGGTATGCGCCGCGGGCCATCGTGGCGCCGATCGTGGGTGCCTTCTACAAGAAGCTCGGCGGCGGGTAGCCGCCGCTACCGACGGCGGCGCCCGCTGCCCAGAATGCTGCGCACCGCCTCGCGTATGGCCGTGTTGATGCCGCTTTTCACGGTGGGGTTCTTCAGCACTTCCTCCCACATGGCGGGGCCCTTCGGCTCGAACGGCGGCGGCATGGGCGGTAGCTCGTAGTCACCCTGCCGGGCCGGCGGCGCCGGAGACGACGGACTCTGCGAACTCAGGGCCGGCTCGGGCTGCTCGACGGTCTGCCCGTACTTGGCCTGCAACGGACTCGCCTTGGCCGCCTTGATGACCTCGTCGGTGCCGATGGCCCCCATCAGCGACCGCGGCACCCGCATCCGTGTCCAGGCCACTGGCGTGGGTGCGCCCTTCTCGGACAGGACGGTGACGACGGCCTCGCCGATGCCGAGTGACGTCAACGCCGATTCCAGGTCGTAGACATCGGTTTTCGGGTAGGTGCGAACCGTTTTGCTGAGCGCCTTCTGATCGTCGGGGGTGAACGCCCGCAGTGCGTGCTGGACGCGGGCACCCAGCTGGGACAGCACGTCGTTGGGCAGGTCGGTGGGCAACTGGGTGCAGAAGAACACCCCGACACCCTTGGACCGGATGAGTTTGACGGTCTGCTCGACCTGCTCGAGGAACGCCTTGGAGGCGTCGGCGAACAGCAGGTGTGCCTCGTCGAAGAAGAACACCAGCTTGGGTTTGTCGATGTCGCCGACTTCCGGCAATTGCGCGAAAAGGTCTGCCAGCAGCCACATCAGGAACGTCGAGAAGATCACCGGGCGCAACGACTGGCCGCTGAACTCGAGCAGGCTGATGGTGCCGCGGCCCTGGGGGTCGGTGCGGAGCAGATCGTTCGGGTCGAGCTTGGGCTCGCCGAAGAAGGTGTCACCGCCCTCGCCGGCGAGGTTCACCAGCGCCCGCAGGATGACGCCCGCCGTGGTGGCCGACACCCCGCCGAGGGATTTCAGGTCGGCCTTGCCCTCGTCGCCGGCCAGGTGACTGATGACGGTCCGCAGATTGCCCAGGGTCACCAGCGGGTGGTTGTTCTCCTTGGCCCAGTGGAAGATCAACCCAAGCGTCGACTCTTGAGTCGCGTTGAGGCCCAACACCTTCGACAGCAGTACCGGGCCGAAGCTGTCCACCGTCGCGCGCACCGGCACCCCGATGCCGCCGGTGCCCAGCGACAGGAACTCGACCGGGAAACCCGACGGCTCCCAGTTGTCCCCGGTGTCCCTGGCGCGCGCGGCGGTCTTGTCGTTGGCCTCACCGGGACGGGACAACCCGGACAGGTCGCCCTTCACGTCGGCCATGAACACCGGCACCCCCGCGGCACTGAGCTGTTCGGCGATCAGCTGCAGCGTCTTGGTCTTGCCGGTTCCGGTGGCCCCCGCCACCAGGCCGTGCCGGTTGATGGTGGCCAGCGGGATGCGGATCTGCGCGGTCGGGTCGGATTGGCCGTCGACGACGACGGTGCCCAGTTCCAGCGCCTGGCCTTGCACGGCATAGCCCGCCGCGATCCGCTGCGCGGGTCCCCCGGCGTCCGATTCAGTGCTCACCGCGGCCCTCTTCCCGAGTAGTTGCCCTTGGGCAAAGCAACACACTACTTCCCCGTGGCGGGCAGGGGCAGGGCTTACCTGAGCTGCGCGTGGGCTTAGTGTGAGCGCTGTGCGTGACGAACTGGTGTGGATCGACTGCGAGATGACCGGGCTCGATATCGGGTCGGACAAGTTGATCGAGATCGCCGCCCTGGTCACCGACGCCGACCTGAACGTGCTGGGCGAGGGCATCGACGTGGTGATCCACGCCGATGACGAAGCGCTGTCCTCCATGATCGACGTGGTCAGAGACATGCACGCGCGATCCGGGCTGACCAACGAGGTCAGGGCATCCACCGTTGACCTGGCCACCGCCGAGGCCATGGTCCTCGATTACATCCACGAACACGTCAAACAACCCAAGACGGCGCCGCTGGCCGGTAATTCGATCGCCACCGACCGGTCCTTTATCGCCCGTGACATGCCGGCCCTGGACGCGTTTCTGCACTACCGGATGATCGACGTCAGCTCGATCAAGGAACTCTGCCGGCGCTGGTACCCCCGCATCTACTTCGGGCAGCCGCCCAAGGGGCTGGCGCACCGCGCCCTGGCCGACATCCACGAGTCCATCCGCGAGTTGCAGTACTACCGCCGAACCGCGTTCGTACCCCAGCCCGGCCCTGCGACCAGCGAAATTGCGGCGGTGGTGGCCGATCTTCAGGGCGAAACGGACACTCCGGAGGAAATCGATTCGGCCGAGGAGCGCTCGAGCGGTTAGTATCGACGTCGCCGCGCGTTAGGTTCTATGAGGGCCTGTCGGCGGCCATGGTGGGTGTAGTTCAGTTGGTAGAGCGTCAGGTTGTGATCCTGAATGTCGCGGGTTCGAGTCCCGTCACTCACCCCACACACAAATCCCCGGCCACGCGCCGGGGATTCGTGCTTTTGCGGCGGGTTTTCGGGCGTTGACTCTGCGCCCAGGGCGCCTTTTCGGCCGATTTTCCGCCCTCAGGGCAGAGTGAACGCCGACAGGACGCCGAGCATCAGGCGAAACCGGCCAACGAGATCCGCAGCGCCTCCTCCATCTGCAAGTGGAAAGGTTCGCTCGGGACGATGTCCGCCGTCAGCCGGCGGTCGATGACGAATTTGACCGTGGCCAGACTCATGTAGACCAGCAGCGAAGGGCGCATATCCGCCGCCGGGTCGACGCCCATCCGCGACGCGACGAGTTCGACGAACTTGCGCTGATCGGATTCGCGCACCAGCGTCGACTTGCTCAACAGGTGCGGCGCGGTGGCGATCGCGCGTTGCCAGGTGACCAGGTGGTCGGATTCGCTGGCATCCCTGGCGTGGGTCACGAACAGCTGGATCAGCACCTCGACGGCCGATTCGTCCGCCGGCCTGGTGCTGAAGGAGTCGAGCATCTCGCTGATCGCCTCGCGGACGGGGTCGACCAGCAGACCCTCCTTCGTGGGGGCGTGCCGGAAGTAGGTGCTGATCGAAATCCCGGCGGCCGCCGCGATGTCCTCGGTGGTCACGGCATCGAATCCGCGCTCGGCGAACAGCTCGTGCGCGGTGTGCTGGATCTGCGAGAGCAGCTCGGCCCGGCGTCGGTCGCGCAGCGACTCAGTGTTTGCTGAGGACATGCCATCACCTTCGTGAGCCTGACATTCCGCCACGATCGTGCAGTCCCGCAACGTGGAAGCGCCGTTCGCAGGTGAGTGACTCTACACTATTGAAAGTGCCTATCAACTAGGCTAGCGTGATACCGCAAACCTGATTGAGCTGCAGAGTTGCAGGACCACGGACTCCCTGCAGGGCAGGGGCTACCCGTCGGTGCCCAACCCCTTCCGCTCGGCGCTCAGGGAGCGACTGGTGGGGAGTGCGCCGATGACGACGGTTCCGGGTACGCGATGATCCGTGCCGTAAGTTTGCTGCAACATTCCCTGGTCATGCTGGGATGACGGCTCGGCCCGAACCCGCGCTCCGTGATGACGGCGTCGCCGCCATTCACGAGTGGGGCGTCGGCTACGTCGACCGCCACCCGCTCGCCTCACTGCGGACCGTCGGCGAACAATTCGTGCTCGGCATCCGCACCATCCAGTACTTCTTCATCGACCTGTTCACCGGGCGATTCCAGTGGCAGGAATTCGTTCGCCAGGGCGCGTTCATGGCCGGCACCGCCGTGTTGCCGACCATCCTGGTGTCGCTGCCGATCAGCGTCACGCTGTCCATCCAGTTCGCGTTGCTGGCCGGCCAGGTCGGCGCAACCTCGCTGGCCGGGGCGGCCAGCGGGCTGGCGGTCATCCGGCAGGGCGCCTCACTGGTGGCCGCAGTGCTGATGGCGGCGGCCGTCGGGTCCGCCATCACCGCCGACCTCGGTTCCCGCACCATGCGCGAAGAGACCGACGCGATGGAAGTGATGGGCGTATCGGTGATCCGCCGCCTGGTGGTTCCCCGTTTCGCCGCCGCGATCATGATCGGCGTGGCGCTGACCGGGGTGGTGTGTTTCGTCGGCTTCTTCGCCAGCTACATGTTCAACGTGTACTTCCAGAACGGCGCCCCCGGCAGTTTCGTGTCCACTTTCGCCTCCTTCGCCACCACCGGCGACATGATCCTGGCGCTGCTAAAAGCCGTCATCTTCGGCGCGATCGTCGCCATCGTGTCGGCACAGAAGGGATTGTCCACCAAGGGTGGGCCGACAGGGGTGGCCAATTCGGTGAATGCCGCTGTGGTGGAATCGATTCTGCTGCTGATGATCGTCAACGTCGCGATCAGCCAGCTTTACATCATGCTCTCGCCGCGGACGGGGCTGTGACGTGACCGCCTCCCCCTACCTACCGCTGGCACCCGTCACCGGGCGCCTGATCCGGTTGTACCGCAGGGGAACCAAGCCGATCAGCCGGCTCGGTCACATGCTCGTGTTCTTCGTGCGGGCCCTGGCCGCCATCCCACTCACGTTGCGCCAGTACAACGGTGAGTTCCTGCGGCTGCTATCGAACATCACCTGGGGCAACGGGTCGATCGTGGTCGGTGGTGGAACCGCCGGCGTGGCCGTCGTGCTGGGTATGACGGTCGGGGCGCTGGTCGGTATCGAGGGCTACAACTTCCTCGACCTGCTCGGACTGGGCCCGGCGACCGGCTTCGTGTCGTCATTGGTGAATACCCGCGAGCTCGCTCCGCTGATGGCGGCCATGGCCTTCGCGATGCAGGGCGGTTGCCGGTTCACCGCCCAGCTGGGATCGATGCGCATCGCCGAGGAGATCGACGCGATGGAATCGATTGCCATCAGGCCGATTCCGTACCTGGTGACCACGCGGCTCATCGCCTCGGTGATGGCGATGATTCCGCTGTACGCGGCATGCCTGGCCATCGGTTACCTGAGCACGCAGGTGGTGGTGCAGATCAGCAGCGGTGGATCGGCCGGGTCCTACCTGCACTACTTCTCACTGATGCTGGCCGGCAAGGACATCCTCTATTCGCTGGTCAAGGCCGTCATCTTCGTCTGGATCGCCTCGACGATCCAGTGCTACTACGGCTTTTACGCCAGCGGCGGTCCCGAGGGCGTGGGCGTCGCCGCGGGACACGGCATGCGGGCCAGCATCACCGTGATGATCATGGTCAACATGCTGCTCACCATGGCGCTGTGGGGAGTCGACGCCGGCGCAAGGTTCGGTGGCTGACGTTGGCTGAGGTGAAAGGCAACTCCTTCGACGTCGACGGGCGCGGCCCGTCGGATCGTCAGCTACTCGGTTACGGCATGGCCGTCGCGCTGGTCGCGACGCTGCTGACGGTAGGCCTGCTGTACAAGTCGACGGGACGACTCAACGACTATGTGCGGGTGGTCGCCGATCTGGTCAACGTGGGCGACGGGCTGCCGCAGAAATCGGACGTGAAGTATCACGGCGTGCTCGTCGGCATGGTCAACAGCGTTGTTCCGGCCGAGCACGGTAAGCCCAACTTCGTCCACATCGACCTCAAACCCGAATACGCCCAGTCGATTCCGGCCGCAGTGACCGCGCGGGTGGTGCCCAGCAACGTGTTCGCGGTGTCGTCGGTGCAACTCGTCGGAAACGGACCCGGATCGATCATCCGGCCGGGTGCGCACATTCAGGAAGACAAAAACCTGCCGACCGTGCTGTTCCAGACCACGGTGAGCAAGCTGCGTGACCTGCTCGCCGCGGTGGGCCGCGGCCGCGAAGACCGGTCCGTGGGAATCCTGGCGGCCCTAGCCGCGGCCACCGACCACCGGCGCGCGACCCTGTTGACCAGCGGCAAACAACTGAATCGTCTTATCGAACAACTGAATTCGATCGTCAGCACCGACGCGGGCCCCTCGACGGTGTCGGCGTTGCTGGACGCGACGAGGGGGCTGCAGTCCACCGCCCCCGACCTGCTCGACGCGCTGCACGAAGCCGTGGAGCCGATGCAGACCTTCGCCGAGACCCGCGGGCAGCTGACCGCGCTGCTCTCCGGTGCGCAGAACACCATCGGGACAACACATCAATCGTTCGGCAACCACATGGATCAACTCATCCGGATCTCGACCGAGATGACGCCGGTGCTGGGCGTGCTGGCCATGCGGTCCAACAACTTCGTCCCCGCGGTCAGCAAGCTGGACAACCTGGCCCGCAAATTCATGGAAGAAGTCTGGGTGCCCGAACTCGGCGTCGGGAACATGCGGACCAGGATCTCGTTCACCCAGACTTTCGCCTACACCCGCGCCGACTGCCCGCACTACGGCGAGCTGAAAGGCCCCAGCTGCTACACCGCGCCGCTGGTTCCGAACAAGCCCGATCTGCCGGACGTGCTGCTTCCGCAGAATTACCAGCCACCCAAGGATCTGGCACCGCCGCCGGGGACGGTGGTGGGACCGGACGGCAATCTGGTGGCGGTCGGCCCGCCGCTGGTGAACCCGCCGCCAAACCTCACCGATCCCAATCCCCCTCTGCCCCCCTTCATTTCGCCGTCGCCACCGATACGGACCGGCGCCAACCCGGACGACCCGGACCCGTCACCTCCGGCGCACGGCCCGTTGCCGCCGGCGCCACTGCTGGGACCGCCGGCCGCCGGCTCGGTGCCGTCGTCCTTCGGCGGGACCGTCGGTCCGGTGGGCAGTGATTACGAGCGGACCATGCTGGGCGTCATCACCGGGCGCCCCGCCACGGCCGCCACCGAGATACTGCTCGGCCCCGTGGCGCGCGGCACCACGGTGTCGGTGGTTCACCCGGACGGGGGGCCCAGGTGAAGTTCCGCGGTCCGCTGATCGGCCTGACGCTGTTCATGGTCATCGCTTTGACGCTCACCTGGCTGGTGTATGTGAGCTTGCGCCGCGACGTCGCCGGCAACACCGCGTCGTACTCCGCGATGTTCACCGACGTCTACGGGCTTCGCGAGGGCGACGACGTCCGGATGGCCGGGGTGCGCGTCGGCCGCGTCGAAAAGGTGGAGCTGGACGGCAAACTCGCGAAGGTCTCCTTCGTGGTGCAAACCGACCAGCACCTGTTCGGCAACACCGTCGCCTCGGTGACCTACCAGAACATCGTCGGACAGCGCTATCTCGGGCTTTCCCTGGGCAAGCAAGGAAGTCAGGCCCAGCTGAGCCCGGGCGCCACCATTCCCCTGGACCGCACCGAACCGTCGTTCGACGTCACGGCGCTGCTCAACGGTTATGAGCCGCTGTTCAGCCTGCTCAATCCGCGCGACGCCGACAACCTCACCAAAGGCGTCATCGAGTCACTGCAGGGCGACACCTCCTCGCTTGCCACGTTGATCAGCCAAACATCAACGCTAACCGAAACTTTCGCCGGAAAAGACCAGGCCCTGGGCGACGTCATCACCAACCTCAACAAGGTGGTCGCCAGCCTTGCCGCGCAGAACGCCAATCTGGACGGGGTGATCACACAGACCCGCGAGGTGGTCGCCGCGCTGGACCAACGCCGGCCGGAGTTGGTGTCCTCGATGGGTTCGCTGTCACGAATGATGAGCAACCTGTCGGTGGCCGCCGAGCAGGACTATCCGGCATTGCGGGAGTTCATCGACCGCCGGCCGGGCGTGGCCCGGCACCTGATGGATGTCGAACCTCAGGTTGCGTTCTTCGGCGACAACATCCCGCTGCTGTTGAAAGGGCTGGTGAGAGTGGGCAATCAGGGCGCCTACGGCAACGCCTACCTCTGCGACCTGAACATGTTCGGGTTCTTCCCGGGACTCAACGACGTCGTGCCGATCATCGTCAACGCCGCCACGCCGGGTAATAAGGCGTGGCACACCCCCCGCTGCCGGAACACAGACGGGAGGCCCGGTGGCTAAGCCGTTTTCGCGACTGACGAAGCGTCCGCTGGAGAACTACAACCCGCTGTGGTTGGGTCTGTCGGCCGTCATCGTCGTCGCCATCGTGATCGGCTCGATGCTCGTCGTGCATGCGCTGGGCGCCGGGTACAAGCACTACACGGCCGAATTCCTGCAGGCGGCCTCGCTGCGGCCCGGCAACCCGATCACCGTGGCGGGCATACCGGTTGGCGAGATCACCAGCATGAAGCTGAACGGCGACCACGTCGAGGCGGGCTTGAAGATTCGCGACAACGTCGCACTGGGCCGGGATTCCCGAGCATCGATCAAGGTCACCACGATTCTGGGATCGCGCTACCTCGCCGTGCAGCCGGACGGTCCCGGCTCACTCCCCCGCGGCACCTTCGACGTGACGCACACCGAGGTGCCCTACGACCTGCAGGCCGCTTTGCAGGATGCCACAACGACTTTCGAGCAGGTGGACTCCGACCGGTTCGCGCAATCGCTGGCCGTGCTGGGCAAGCAACTCGAGGGCCTGCCCGCGGTGGTGCCCCAAGCGATGGCCAATATCGACTCGCTGTCCTCGATCATCGCCCAGCGCCGCGACCAACTCGGCCAGCTTCTGCGCAGCACCGAACAGGTCACCAACACCTTGCGGCGGCAACAATCAAGCATCGGCAACGTGGTCAACCAGGCCCAGGACCTCCTGGGCCAATTCGTGGCCCGCCGCGCCGTCATCCACGCGATGATGCGGTCCATGACCAGCTTGGTGGACACCCTGCACCAGATCGTGGTCAACGACCGGTCGGGGGTCGAGGGCCTGCTCAAAGACATGCGCGAGTTCACCGACATGATGGCCAAACACGACGATCTGCTGCGCGATCTGCTGCAGATCACCCCCATCTTCATGCGGGAGGCGGCTAACCTGACCGGTGACGCGAACGCGGTGAGCTTCAACGCCCCCAGCGCGTTGCTCGTCGATTCCTGGATGTGTGCGATCAGCGGGCGCGCCCAGCAGTTCGGCCTGATCCCCTACTACAAGGACTGCAAGTGAAGTCCCGCGTCATCACCGTCACCGCGCTGCTGGCGGTGGCGGTCGCGGTGATCGGGGGCGGTTGGTGGTATCTGGCGGGTAGCAAAGACCCGATCACGGTGACCGCCCAATTCGACAGCGCCTCAGGACTGTACGAAGGCAACGTGGTGGCGGTCCTGGGCATGCCCGTCGGCAAGGTCACCAGGATCACCCCGCGGGGCGGATACGTCGAAGTCCAGTTCACCGTCGATCGCGAGGTCAAAGTGCCGGCGAACGCGCAAGCCGTCACCGTGTCGACGTCGATCCTCACCGACCGGCAGATCGAGCTGACACCGCCCTACCGCGGCGGTCCGGTGCTGGAGAACCACGACACCATCGGGTTGACCCGGACCCGCACGCCCGTCGAATTCAGCCGCGTGCTGGCCGTTCTGGACAGGGTCACCAAGTCGCTGGAGGGCGACGGACACGGCGGCGGCCCGCTGGCTGACGTCCTCAACGGCGGCAGCGAAGTACTGAACGGCAATGGCGGGAAAATCAAAGGCGCGCTTGACGAACTGTCCAGGGCGCTGCGGCTGAGCAGTGACGGAGGCGCGCAGACCCGCGCCCAGATCACCGCGATCGTCAAGAACATCAGCTCGCTGTTCCAGGCCGCCGCCGACAACGACGGCAAACTCCGGGACTTCGCCTCCACCATCCACCAGGTCAGCCAGATTCTTGCCGACGAGGACATCGGCACCGGCAGCACCGGCCGCAAACTCGACCAACTGGTAAAGCGGACGGGCGACCTGCTCGACGCCAACCGCGACACCATCAGGCAGGCCGCGCTCAACGGCAACCAGCTGGCCACAACGCTGGTCGATCGGCGCCGCGAACTCGCCGAAACCCTGGACATCGCACCGATGCTGGCCGACAACGCCTACAACATGATCGACCGGGAGAACGGGGCGGTGCGGGCCCACTTCCTCACCGACCGGATGCTCTTCGACAGCCAGCTGACCAAGGAAGTCTGCAACCTCATGGGTCTGCGCCAGCTCGGTTGCAGCACCGGGACGGTGCAGGACTTCGGGCCCGATTTCGGCCTGACCTACGTGCTGGACGGCCTCGCCGCGATGGGTCAGAAATGACCGGCCCCGCAGCGAAAGCCGTTGCCGCACTCGGTGCGGCGGTGCTTCTCCTTTCGGGGTGCGCCACCAACGGCCTTGCCAGCCTTCCTCTCCCGGCTCCCGGCCTGGGCTCCGGCGGGTATGAACTGACCGCGGTCTTCTCCAACGCACTCAACCTGCCGATGAACGCCAAGGTCAAACTCGCCGGCGCCGACGTCGGGCAGGTCGAGTCGATGGTGGCCCGCAACTACACCGCGGTCACCACGCTGCGCATCCGCGACGGCGTGCTGTTGCCGCGAGGCAGTACCGCCGAATTGCGCACCGCCACACCGCTGGGCGATGTGTTCGTCTCGGTGCGCCCACCCACCGACGCCACGCCGGAGACTCCGCTGCTGAAGAACGGCGACACCATCGGGCTGGACTCGACGGCGGCAGCGGCCACCGTCGAATCGGTGCTGAGCTCGGCCGCGATCCTGGTGAACGGCGGCGCGGTGCGCAATTTCACGAACGTCATCAACGGATTCGGCAAAGCCACCGGCGACCAGGGCCACGCGTTCGGCGACCTGGTTCGCAAGTCCAACCAGCTGCTCGGCACCATGGACGCGCGGTCCGGGCAGATCTCGAATGCCCTGACCGAATTGTCGCGCCTGAGCCAGGAACTCGACGCCAAGAACCAGACGCTCACCGAGGTGATGGCCGCCGCCGACCCGGCCACCACCGCGCTGGCCGCCAACACCACCGAGTTGTCCAACCTGGTGGTGCAGGTGGGTGACACCAGCAGGCTGCTGTCCAGGTTCCCCTCTCTGGGCGGCACCGACACCAGTGGCCGCAGCGTGATCCGTGATCTGAACACCATCGCCGGTGCCGCCAACGACGTGGCGGTGAGCCCGGATACCAGCTGGTTGCCACTGAACCGGATGATCCCCGCTCTGGTCAAATCCACTGCGGGCAATGCGATTTCGGTACATACGACCGTCGACCAGCTCATTCTGGGATCGATCCCCGATATCGGCTTCCCCGGCGACCGGGGCCTGCACGGGCCCACCAGGTTCACCTGGAACGAGTTCATCGGCTCCCTGAAGTACACGCTGTGGCGGCTACAGGAGCGTGTCGTCGGGCGCGGACCGAACTCGCCGCAGGTGCCGGTAATGCCGGATCCGAACGTCCCGGGCGGCGTGATCGTCGCGCCCGCGCCGCCCCAACTGCCGGGGCCACCGCCGTGATCGACTCGCTGGCACGCGCCGTCGTCCGTGGCGTACGGGCCGCCCACCGCCGCCAGGTCTGGCTGTCGGTCGCCGGACTGGTGCTCACCCTCGTCATAGCCACCACCTACCTGCTCATCGGTGCGCTGCGGGTGACGCCGTTCGCCTCGACGTACCGAGTTACCGTGCAGTTGCCGGAATCCGGTGGGCTGCTGCCGAATCAGGATGTTGCACTGCGCGGTGTGCGGATCGGCAGCGTCGATTCGCTACAGATCACCGACCGGGGCGTCAATGCCGTCGCCAGCATCACGTCACAGGTGCGGATCCCCGCGAACGCGGCGGTGCACGTGTCGGCACTGTCGCCCGCCGGCGAGCAGTACATCAACTTCGAAGCCGAATCCGACGCCGGCCCCTACCTGCACGACGGCAGCATCATCGGGCTCGACCGAACCAGTGTCCCGGTCAGCCTGGCGCAACTGCTCGGCGACGCCGACGGCATGCTGGCCCAGGTCGATCCGCGCAAGCTGGAGTTGATCAAGAAGGAACTGAGCCTGAGCAAGGAGGGACCCGGCAAGCTCGCCGCCATCGTCGACGGCGGCACCATGCTGCTGTCGACACTGGATTCGGTGCTGCCGGAGACCACCAGCATTCTGCGGACCAGCCGGGTGGTGCTGACCCTGGCGGCCGACAAGAACGCGGGGCTGGCGGCCACCACCGTCGACCTGCAGCGCACCCTGGCCGGCATCGCGAGAATGCAGAGCGGCTACCGCCGCCTCACCGCGCAGACGCCGCAGGCGCTCAGTGCGATCGACGGTCTGTTCGCCGACAACTCCGAGACCATGGTGGCGCTGCTGGGCAGTCTGGCCACCGCGTCGCAGCTGCTCTACCTGCGGGTGCCGGCGCTCAACGCGCTGTTCCCCGACTACCGCGGATCGGTGCTCGACGCGGTGGCCAGCTCCTTCCACGACCACGGCGTGTGGGCGACAGCCGAGCTCTACCCCCGCTACGCGTGCGACTACGGCACCCCGTCGCATCCGCCGTCGGCTGCGGACTACTACGAACCGTTCATGTACACCTACTGCCGCGACGACGACCCGGGAGTCGGGATCCGGGGCGCCAAGAACGCGCCGCGACCGGCCGGCGACGACACCGCGGGCCCACCGCCGGGAGCGGACCTGGGACGCCGCACCGATCCGACGCCGCGGGGCCGCTTCACCATTCCAACGCCCTACGGCGGTCCGCAGCTGCCGATCGAACCGCCGCACTGAGCCCATCCAGCACGAGGAGATGACAGTGACCGCTACGACTGAGAACGACGTCGACGCCGAGGAACTCGAGGCTGCCGACGACACCGCCGCCTCTGACGACACCGGAGACAGCGAGAGCACCGACGTCTCTGACGACAGCGACGACACCGGGAACAGCGAGGACGACGACGAGAACGACGAGGGGCCGCTGCTGCGCGGAAAACGCAAGGGCGAGAAGACCAAGCGGTTCAACCGGCCCTGGCGCCACTACCTGCGCCGTAGTGCCCTCCCCCTGTTATTTGCTGCCTCTCTTGCGGTTTCGGGCTACCTGGGTTGGCTGCAGTGGCAAGCGCACCAGGTGAAGGTGGCCGGCCAGGAGGCTCAGCAAGCGGCGATCAAGTACGCCGGGGTGCTCACCAGCATCGACTCCAACAACGTCGACGAGAACTTCCGCCAGGTGCTCGACGGAGCCACCGGCGAATTCAAGGACATGTACACCCAGTCGAGCGTGCAACTGCGCCAACTGCTGATCGACAACAAGGCCACCGCGCACGGGGTGGTGGTGGACTCGGCGATCGCCTCGGAAACCGCCAGCAAGGTCGTGGTGCTGGTGTTCATCGACCAGACCGTCGCCAACATGGCCGTACCCGATCCGCGCATCGACCGAAGCCGGATCAAGATGACCATGGAGAAGGTCGACGGCCGCTGGCGGGCCAGCAAAGTCCAACTGCTCTAAGCGATGTGGAGTCCACGATGATCCGGAGAATCCTCGCGGCGTCGTTGCTGACCGCCGCGACAACCGTTGCCGGTGCGCCGATCGCGCACGCGTCGGCGGAGTCGTTCTGCGGCGAGCTGGGTGGCGGCTGGGACGGTCAGTACTGTCACGCGACGGTGACCTCCGAACGCAACGCCGTGCGCGACATCAAGGTTGCGGTGCCCGCCGACCTGGTGGACAACCCCACAACCGGTCCGGCGGTCCGGGACTACCTGCGAACCCTGGTAGGCAATTGGCGAAATGCCAACGCACACATGGTCGCCGACAGCTACGGCGAGGAGAACTATCAGGTCTTTCAGCACGGGAACCTGCTCAGCGCCGTCTTCCACGAGGACTACCACGCCGACGGGCCCCGGCCCAACAACGCCTACCGCACCTTCACCTTCGACATGGCGGGCGGCCGGCGGGTGCAACTGGCGGATCTGACCAACGGCAGCCCACTGGCGGCCATACCCCCGGTGGCCCAGCCCTACATCGAGACCGCGCTCAATCAGGCTGCGCCGCCTCATGACCCGGGAACCTATCCTTTTCTGACCGACCGCTGGACCCCGGACAAGGTGTACTCCGGCGCGTACCGGGCGTGGGCACTGACCCCGGACGAGTTGATCATCTACATGCCCGACTATCCGGTGGGGCACGACGAGCCGATCGACTTCAGCCCCGGCGCCCAGCAGTGGTACATGGACGGCGGAACCGTCGAAGCGCACATCCCGCTGTCCGCGCTGGGTTCGGTGCTGCGGGTCTAGCGATCGACCCCACCCATAGCGGCGACCCGCCGCGCCCGGCTCCGCCGCGCTAGCGATCGCCGCGGCTAGCGATCCCCGGTGTTGGCGTTGCCGGCGCGCCACACATCCCACGGGATGTTCCAGTCGCCGAGGCCGTCCGTCCCGGGCAGGATGCTGCCCACCGTGTTGACGACCTCCACGACGTCCCCGCGCTTGCTGTGGTCGTAGAACCACACGGCATTGCTGGGGCTCACATTCAGACATCCGTGACTGGTGTTGGAGTGGCCCTGGGCGCCCACCGACCACGGCGCCGAGTGCACGAAGATGCCGCTGTAGGAGATCTGGGTGGCCCAGTCGACGTCGGTGCGATAACCGTTGGGCGAGTTGACCGGTACGCCGTAGGTCGAGGAGTCCATGATGATGTGCTTGAACCGCGCGCCGACGATGTAGACCCCGTTGTTGGTCGGGGTGCTGTCTTTGCCCATCGACGTCGGCATCGTCTTGACGACTTCGCCGTTGATCCGCACCGTGATGATCTTGGTGTTGTCGTCGACGGTGGCGATCATCTCGTCGCCGATGGTGAAGTGCATCTTCACGTTGTCCTCGCCGAACATCCCCTCACCGAGGTCGACGCCGTACGTGTTGACCGCGACGTCGACGTTGGTACCCGGCTTCCAGTAATGCTCTGGGCGCCAACGCACTTCGCGCCGGTTCAGCCAGTAGAACGCGCCCTCCACCGGAGGGTTGGTGGTGATCTTGATGGCCTTCTCGGCCGCGGCGCGGTCGGCGATGTTCTCGTCGAAGCGAATCGCGACCGGTTGCCCGACGCCCACCACCTCGCCGTCGCTCGGTACCACGTACGGCATCGTCAAGTGCGCCGGCGAGCTGGTCTGGAAGCTCATCTGGCGAGTCACCGCACCGCCGAGGCCGGTCGCCTTGGCGTTCAGCGTGTAGCGCCGGTTGTAGCCGAGTTGCTCGGTGGTCTGCCAGTGCAACCCGTCTGGGCTGAGTTGCCCGGCGATGGCGCGGCCGTTGTCGTTGACCATCGAAACCGACGCGAGCACGCCGTCGGCGACGGTGACCGTCACCGGCGCGTCCACGGTGACCCCCACAGCACCGTCGGTCACCGAGGAGGTGAGCTTGGGCACCAGCAGGTCGGCAAACGGCGTGCCCTTGTTTTCGATGACCTTGGCGGCGACGGGCGCACTGGGCCCGCTGCTGCAGGCAACACCGAACACAGCAACTAAGACCATGGCGGCAGCCAGCCACGATCGACGTCTGCGCAAAGGCGTCATCAAGTGACCTTCCACATTTTGTTTGCCTATCACGGTCACCGCTGACCCTGGATTGTTTCCAGCATTGTAGTGCCTCAACGGCACTCGCCGTGGCCATGCGGGGCGATTGGTGCCCGGCGGTTCGGCCGATTCAGCCCCTGGCCGACCTCGGGATTTCACTCTCCGACGGGATGCCTGTTATTGTCGAGAGCCGGTCTCAGGCCGAGCACGCGCCGTTAGCTCAGTTGGTAGAGCAGCTGACTCTTAATCAGCGGGTCCGGGGTTCGAAACCCTGACGGCGCACCACATGCCAACGTCTCGACACCCTTCCGAGCAAACGCGGCCGCAGGACCCGTCGGACGAAACCGACGACCTCGAGGCAGCGTTTCAGCGGGCTCTGCATTCCGGCGACCTTGAACAGGCGGCGCCCGCGGCGTTCGCCCTGGGACGCCGGCGGGCCGCCGAGGGTGACGCCGACGGCGCTCGGGCGGCCTATCAATGGGCCATCGACTCCCAGCACCCGCACTGGGGCTCCGCCGCCGCGTTCGCACTCGGCTTTCTGCTGGCCGGACAGGGCGACGAGGCGGGCGCGACGGCGGCGTACCAACAGGCCATCAAGTCCGGCCACGCCGAACACGCGCCGATGGCGGCACTGAACCTGGGAAACCTGCTGGCAGAACGCGGTGAGGCGGATGAGGCAGAAGCGGCCTATCGAGTGGCGATCGAGTCCGAGCATGAGCAGTCGATTCTGATCGCGCTGCTGCAACTGGGCGGATTGCGGGCCGGTCGCGGCAATGCCGCCGGGGCCGAGGTGGCCTACCGAATCGCCGCTGCATCCGGAAACCCCGAGGTCATTCCTACTGCTGCCTTCAATCTGGCACTGACCAGAGAAGCACTAGGTGACACCGAGGGCTCCGCCGAGGCCTACCAGATCGTCATCGCCACCGATCACCCCGAACTGGCACCCTTGGCCGTCTTCAATCTGGCCACCCTGCTGGAAAAGCAGGGTGATCTCGCCGGAGCGGCAACGGCCTCTCAGGCCGCGGTCGACTCCGGTCACCCTGAGCTGGTGCCCAGGGCTCTGGTCAATCTGGGACAGCTGCGCGAGAGATCCGGTGACTTCGACCGCGCGCGGGCGTCCTATCGCCTGGCGATGGACAGCGGGGACGCCGAGGCGGCGCCGCGGGCGGCGATCAACATGGCGAGGCTGCAGGAGAAGGACGGTGATTTCGCCGACGCCACCGCGTTCTATCAGTCGGCGATCGATTCCGGGCATCCCGAGCACGCACCGGAGGCCGCGAATTCGCTGGGGATGCTGCGGGCCGGGCTCGGAGACATCGATGGCGCCACGACCGCGTACCAGTTCGCACACGACTCGGGCCACCCCGACCACGCGCCCGGAGCCGCACTCAGATTCGGGATCCTGTGGGCGGGACGGGGCGAGGTGAAGCGCGCGGCGGCCGCCTTCCAGGAGGCGGCCGACTCCGGGAACACCGAGTCTGGGCCGGCGGCCGAATTCGGACTCGGCACATTGTGGGCCGAGAACGGCGACCTTCCGGCCGCCCAGGCAGCCTTCCGGCGCGCGATCGAATCTGGCCACCCGGTGTGGGCTCCGAAGGCACTCGAACGCTCTCAGAGCACCCCGCCGCAAGCCCGGCGGGGTCTGTTCCGCCGAAAGCCGTCAGCCGGCGACTGAAACTTCGGCAGCCTCTGCCGCGGCGCTGCCCGGAGTCATGATCCAGCGGATGCTCCCGACGGCCACACGACCGGCCATGCGTGTCACCGTCGTCTCCAGCAGCGGGACATAGGGAAGCAACAACGGCCGGCGTGCCCACCCCGGCAGCATCGCCACCGCGGTCGCGGCCAGCACGCCGTACGCGGGCCTCGCCGGCAATGGCAACGGAGGCGTCAACAGCAGGAACCGGGCGGCATCCCGGGCAGCAGCCGTTCCGCGCAGTTCGGGACGGAATTCTTCGATGCGATCGTGCAGTTCTCGCTCGGTCACCGGCGGTGTCGGCACGCCGAGCGCGCGTGCCACGACGGCCATGTCGGCGACGTAACCGTCTCGGCCGGCCTGGTCGAGCGGGGCGGCACCGTAGAGCTGATGGGCGAGCAGGAAGCTGTCCACCTCGGCGATGTGAACCCACTCGAGCAGATGCGGGTCGGAGGCCTGATACGGCCGCCCGTCCGGTGCGACGCCGTGCACGTATTTGTGGATGCGCCGGACGTGGTCGACCGCGGCCTGGGCATCGGCGGCACAGCCGAAAGTGGTCGTGGCCAGAAAGGTGCTGGTGCGTTGCAGCCGTCCCCAGGGATCGCCGCGATAGTCCGAGTGCTCGGCCACCCCCGCCATGGCCAGCGGGTGCAGGGACTGCAACAGCAGGGCCCGCAATCCGCCGACGAACATCGACGCGTCGGCGTTGACCCGACGGATGGGGCGGTCCGCGGCGAACCACCGGTCACCCGGTGTGCCGTGGATGCGCTCCCGATTGGCCGGCCCGTCCGGCCCGGCCACCATGCCGAACAGCTTGCTTCCCAGGTCACGCCGAACAGCGCCGACCGCCGACAAGATAGTCACGTGTCCACCGTACGAGTCGAGACACGCTGCGCGTCCGCGCTTCTCAAGACCATGTCGACAGCGGCCTCGATAATCTCGTCGTCCGGGAGGGTGCCGTACATCGGCGACGGACATGCGACGACACCGGTCAGCATGGAGACGGCCGCGTCCAGTGCCGCACCGGTGAACACCTCGCCCAGCATCGCGTACATCTGATGCTGGCCGTCGGTATTGACCTTGTCTCTGAGTGCCCTGATCTGCTCCTGGGACGCCCACTGCGCCATGCTGGCGAGCACCCGGTCGAGTCGCATGTCGATGATTCCGGAACGGAAGACCTTGAGTTCCCCGATGAGGTCCGTGCGCAGGTCGCCGGTCCGTTTGTGGTGCGGCATCTCCCCGAGTGATTCGATCGCCAGGGTGATCAGGTCCACGCGTGCCGGCCAATGCGTGTAGACCGTGGTTTTGGAGTAGCCGGCCAGCTCAGCCACCCGCGCATGCGTAATCGCTTCGGATCCTTCGTCATTGAGGATCTTGAGGGTGGCCCGCGCAACGTCGCCACGAGTCCGTGCCACCCGTGCGTCTTCGCCGCCGTCGGACGGCCGGTTAGCCGGTACCGGAGTCATCTCTGCCGCGCCTCTGCTTTCGCAACGGCCCCCTCTTCGCCTTCGCCGTCCGCTGGCTCGTTCGGGCCAGAAGTCTACTGAACAACACGTCGGCCCTGCGTAACGCGACGGCGAGTCCGCGCGCTACGCGGGGAACGACATTTGCTGGACAGAGTATCCACTATCCGCAGCTCTAATCATTACTGTACGTTTAGATCAGTAGTGGACGGGGCAACCACCATCAGTCCACTCGATCAAAGGAAACTCATGACAGCCGTCCTTTTCGGATCCATCAGCACTCTTGCCGACACATCGGAACTTCAGCGCAGGGCATTCAACGAAGCGTTTGCCTCTTCCGGGCTCGACTGGGAGTGGTCGCGTGACGAGTACGTCGGGATGTTGGGATCCAACGGCGGCGCTCAACGGATCCGGGACTATGCGCAGTCGCGCGGGCAGGACGTCGACGCCGCGGCGGTGCATGCACTGAAGTCGGAAATTTTCCAGCGCCTGCTCGGCGACTCTGAGGTGACCCCGCGCGATGGCGTCACCGCCACGATCGCCGAGGCCAAGAAGAACAACCACAAGGTCGGCTTCGTCACCACCACCTCGCCGGCCAACATCGACGCGCTGCTGTCGGCACTCGAGCCGGAGATCAGCGCCGAGACCTTCGACCTCATCGTCAATAAGGAATCCGTGGCGGCCGCCAAACCCGATGCGGCGGCGTACGAATTCGCTTTGGACAAGCTCGGTGAGCGCGCCGACAGCGTCGTCGCGATCGAGGACAACCTGGGCGGTGTCGCGGCAGCGGTGCAGGCAGGTATCCCGTGCATCGCGTTTCTGAACGAGAACACGAGCCGAGCCGAGCAGGCCGAATACACGGCTGCGATCCAGATCGTCGACTCCCTGGACCCCGAAACGGTTCTCGGCCTCGCCACGTCCTGACCCCATCCCCCATCAAGACCCCCCGCCCCGAGGAGTAACGCCTTGAGCAACCTTCAAGCCCGAGTGACGGCCGGCGACAGAGCCTTTCACGTCGAAGGCTACGAACGAATCGAGTACGACCTGCTTTACGTCGACCACGTGTTCGCGCCGGACAACACCGAACTCGCGGACAGTTACCGGGAGTACGGACGCGCGCTGGCGGTGGTCGACGACACGGTCTACCAGATCTACGGCGATGCGATGCGGTCCTACTTCAGCCATCACGACATCGAGCTCACCGTGATCCCGGTGCAGATCCGCGAAACGGCCAAGTCGCTGGAGACCTACGAGCAGATCGTCACCAGGTTCGACGCCTTCGGTTTGGTGCGCACCGAACCGGTGCTGGTCGTCGGCGGCGGGCTGACCACCGACGTCGCCGGATTCGCTTGCGCCAGTTACCGGCGCAACACGCCCTACATTCGGATTCCGACCACGCTGATCGGCCTGATCGATGCGAGTGTCTCCATCAAGGTGGCGGTCAATCACGGCAAGCACAAGAACCGGCTGGGCGCCTACCACGCATCCGAGAAAGTGCTGCTGGACTTCTCGTTCCTGAAGACGCTGCCCGAAGATCAGGTGCGCAACGGCATGGCCGAACTGATCAAGATCGCGGTGGTTGGCAACGCCGAGATCTTCGAGCTGTTGGAAGTGCACGGCGCCGATCTGCTGCGAACCCGGTTCGGCCACCTCGACGGCACCGCGGAGCTGCGTGCCGTGGGAGACCGGCTCACCTACCTGGCGATCGCAACGATGCTCGACCTGGAAGCGCCCAATCTGCACGAGATCGACTTGGACCGGGTTATTGCCTTCGGGCACACGTGGAGTCCGACTTTGGAACTCACGCCACCCACCCCGTTCTTCCACGGCCACGCGATCAACATCGACATGGCGTTGTCGACGACGCTTGCCGAGCAGCGCGGACACCTCTCGGTCAGCGATCGTGACCGCATACTCAACGTGATGAGTGCGCTGGGCCTGGCCCTGGACAGCGAGCATCTGACCTCGGAGCTGCTCGAGCGGGCCACAGTGGCGATTCTCAAGACACGCGACGGCCGACTGCGGGCGGCCGTACCCGACCCGATCGGCCGGTGCCGCTTCCTCAACGACGTCACCACCAGCGAGCTGGCCGATACGTTGTTGCTGCACAAGAAGATCTGCCTCGAGTTTCCCCGCGCAGGAGACGGCGTCGACGTCTTTGCGGCACCTGCGCCGGGAGCGATGCGCACGTGACGGCCACGCTGGACGAAGCCACCGGTGTTCGGGTACACCGGATCTCGGATGCCGACGTGGGCCGCACGCTGGCCACCCTTGTCGTCCTGTTCGGCACGCTGCCGTTCGACCTCGCGCTGGTGCTGGTCGCGTTACTCGCCGGACGGCGGCCGTCGCGCGGGCGCCTGCCCGCCCAGGCTCGCCGAACCATCCTGCTCAACGGCGGGAAGATGACGAAGGCGCTGCAGCTGGCGCGGTCGTTTCACCTGGCCGGGCACCGGGTGATCCTCGTCGAATCCGAGAAATACCGGTGGACCGGGCATCGGTTCTCCCGCGCGGTGGACGCGTTCTACTGCGTGCCGGAGCCGACCGAACCGGGTTACGCGCTGGCGCTGCTCGACATCGTCCGGTACGAGAACGTCGACGTCTACGTGCCGGTGTCCAGCCCTGCCGGAAGTGTGCCCGATGCGGTGGCGCGCGAGTTGCTCGACGGCGCCTGTGACGTCGTCCATTCGGACGCCAAGACGGTGCAGTTGCTCGACGACAAGGCCGAGTTCGCCTCGACCGCAGCATCATTGAGCCTTCGCGTGCCGGACTCCCACCGCATCACCGACGCCCGGCAGGTGGTCGACTTCGCGTTCCCGGCGGGGCGCAGCTACATCCTCAAACGCATCGCGTACGACCCCGTCGGACGGATGAACCTCACCCGGTTGTCCGGAGCGACGCCCGACCGCAATGCCGCCTACGCGCGATCGCTGCCGATCTCCGAGGACGACCCCTGGATCCTGCAGGAATTCATCGAAGGGCGCGAGTACTGCACCCACGGCACCGCCCGCAGTGGGCGCCTGCAGGTCTACGGCTGCTGCGAATCCTCCTCCGCCCAGGTCAACTACCGCAATGTCGACAAGCCGGAAATCCGGCGGTGGGTCGAGACGTTCGTCAAGAACCTCAACCTGAGCGGGCAGGTGTCCTTCGATTTCATCGAGGCCCGGGACGGGCAGGTGTACGCCATCGAGTGCAATCCGCGGACTCACTCGGCAATCACCATGTTCCACGACCATCCGGACCTCGCGGCCGCCTATCTCGATGACAACCATCCGCTTATCACCCCGAACGACGGCGCTCGGCCCACTTATTGGATTTACCACGAACTTTGGCGCCTGCTCCGGCACCGCGGGCGGATCAGCAGGCTCGTGACCATGCTGCGGGGTAAGGACGCGATCTTCGCCGGATGGGATCCGATGCCCTACCTGATGGTGCATCATCTGCAGATCCCGGCGC
Source organism: Mycobacterium sp. TY814 (assembly GCF_030755175.1). Classification (NCBI taxonomy): domain Bacteria; kingdom Bacillati; phylum Actinomycetota; class Actinomycetes; order Mycobacteriales; family Mycobacteriaceae; genus Mycobacterium; species Mycobacterium sp. TY814. The sequence goes on along the minus strand of NZ_JAUFRY010000002.1, from coordinate 325,022 downwards.
TGCTGTGGGCCAATCTCCGAGCCGGAAAAGGTTGGAGCCGTATCGACTTCAACATCGGAAAGCTCGTCGAGAACGGCGGGGACTGAATGACCGCGCCGCCCCGCGTATCGGTCCTGCATCTCGTGGGGTCCGCGGTCGACGAGTTCCATGCCGAATTGTCACGGCTCTACGCGCGCGCCTGCCTGGCCGCGCTGGCGGGCGAGGACTATGACGTGCTGCTGGCATACGTGTCGCCCGACGGGTCCTGGCGGTTTCCCGCGGACCTCAGCGCCGAAGCGCTGAGTTCGGCCAGGCCCTTACCGGTTTCGAAGGCTATCGCGCATCTGCGTTCGCTGCGGGTGGATGTCGTGGTGCCGCAGATGTTCTGCCTGCCCGGGATGACCTCCTACCGGCGCCTGCTGAGCGCACTGCGACTCCCCTTTATCGGCAACCCGCCCGAGGTGATGGAGATCGCGGCGGACAAGGCGGCAAGCCGGGCGATCGTCTCCCAGGCAGGCGTCGCGGTGCCCGCCGGTGAGGTGGTGCGGGCCGGTGACCGCTCGACCCTGCCGCTGCCAGTGGTCGTCAAACCGGTCTGCGCGGACAACTCGGTGGGCGTGTCGCTGGTGCGCACACCGGCCGAACTCCCGTCAGCGATCGATCGGGCGCTCGCCCACGGAACCTCGGCTTTGGTCGAGACTTACGTCGAGCTGGGCCGAGAAGTACGGTGCGGCATCGTCGTTCGTGACGGAGAGCTGGTGTGCCTGCCGCTGGAAGAGTACGCGGTGGACACCACCGCCAAGCCCATCCGCGACCACGAGGACAAATTGCGCCGCTCGCAGGGTGGTGAGCTGTACCTCGTCGCGAAGGACGCGTGCCATGCGTGGATCGTTCCCGTCGACGACCCGATCACCGACGTGGTCTGGGAAGCCGCGCGGCGCTGTCATCTGGCCCTGGGATGCCGCCACTACAGCCTGTTCGACTTCCGCATCGACCCCGACGGACGGGTGTGGTTCCTCGAGGCCGGCCCGTACTGCTCGTTCGCCCCGACCAGCGTCATCGCCGTGATGGCGGCAGCGGCGGGCATGGACGTGGCGGAGTTGTTCGCCGACCAACTCCGCGAACTCGGTCTCGAAGGAACGCCATGCTTGAGTGCGCAACGCTGAAACCGCTGGGCGCCTTGGTGACCGACCTAACGGTCGGCGCGCTCAGTGAGAGCGAAGTGCACCAGTTGCGGACCGTGCTTGCCCGGCGCGGTGTCATCGTTCTGCCGGGTCAGGCCGTCGACGACACTGCGTTTCTGCAATTCCTGCGCAGCTTCGGCGATCCGGTGTTCACGGTGGGCGAGACTCCCGTACCGGACTTTCCGGACCTCAACGTGGTGAGCAACGTCGGCCGCGACCGCCCGCCCCGCTCCACGTTTCACACCGATACCAGTTACGTGCGAAATCCCCCCGCCTATACCGCTTTACGAGCGGTCAGGGTGCCCAGCCGCGGCGGGCACACGCTGTTCACCGACCAGTACGCGGCGTACGAGACGCTGCCCGAGCGGGTCCGCGAGTGCCTCCACGGGCGCACCGTAACCCACATCATGACGGGGCTGGAGTTGGACGAAGACCAGGAGACGTCGGCGGAGCATCCAATCTTCCGGCCGCATCCGCTGTCCGGGCGGACGGCGCTGTACCTGTCGGCGCCGCAGCGCTGCGCCGCGGTCAGCGGGATGACGCCGGACGTGGCGGCCGAGACCGTCGCGTACCTGTTCCGGCATTCCACGCGAGCGGACAACACCTACCGCCACGAATGGTCGGACGGCGACGTCGTGATGTGGGACAACCGCTGCGTGCTGCACTGCGCCGACCACAGCGGGGTGGTCGGCGACCGCATCATGCACCGCGGTATGGTCGCCGATCACCGGTCAGGTTTTCCAGTTCCACCGAAAGAGTGAGCTGATATGGACGAAACGGAAGTTCTGGTCATCGGCGCGGGGCTGGCCGGCCTTCGCTGCGCCGACGTGCTGGCGGCCGCCGGTCGCGACGTGCTGATCTGGGAAGCCAAGAGCGCCGTGGGCGGCCGCATCCGTACCGACAACGTCGACGGGTTCCGGTGCGACCGCGGCTTTCAGGTGCTCAATCCCGCCTACCCGGAGCTGCGTCGCGCGGTCGATCTGGCAAAGCTGAAACTGCAACCGTTCGGCGCGGGTGTCGTGGTCCGCCGCGAAGAGGGTTCGGCGGTGTGGGTGCATCCGCTGCGCGCCCCCGGGCGGGTGCCGGCCATGCTGGCCTCCGGCGGCATCTCGCCGCGCGACGCGCTGGCAGTGGCGCGCTGGGCCGCCCCGGCGCTACGGCCCAAAACGCTGAAGACCCACACCGATCGCGACGTCAGCCTCAGCGAGGCGCTGGATCGGGCGGGCGTCCGTGGCGAGGTGCGCAGGGTGATCGACCGCTTTCTGGCGGGGGTCCTCCTGGACACCAGCGGGGAGAGCTCGAACGCGTTCGCGCTACTTCTGGCGCGCATGTTCCTGCTCGGGGTGCCTGCGCTGCCGGCCGGCGGCATGGAGGCCCTCCCCCAACAGCTTGCCGCCCGCGTCGGTGAGCGAATAGCGTTCAACCACAGGGCGTTCCGAATCGACCCGGATGTCAAGGAGTACCAGGTCCACGCGGATGGGGCGCGCGTCCGGGCGCGACACGTGGTGGTGGCCACCGAAGCCGTAGCGGCCGCGTGGCTGACGTCGGAGACGGCACCGCCCATGCACGGGGTGGTGACCGATTGGTGGGCCACCGGGGTTCCGGTCGCGGGACCACCGATGCTCCGGGTGGACGGCCGCCGGCACCCGCCGGGTCCGGTGCTGAATACGGCGGTGATCAGTGCTGCCGCCCGCACCTACGCCCCGCCTGGCCAACACCTCATCGCGGCGTCAGCGGTGCTGGAGCGGGACGGGACGGTGCCCCCGGAAAATGTGATGCGCGAACACGCCGCCGACATCCTCAACAGCGATCAACGTCAGTGGAGGCCGTTGGTTCGCCACGTCATACCCAATGCGCTCCCGGCGCAGACCCCGCCACTCTCGGTTCGCCGCCCGATCCGCACGCAGGCCGGTGTCTGGCTGTGCGGTGACCATCGCGACACCGCCTCCATCCAGGGTGCGCTGGTCAGTGGGCGCCGTACCGCGGAGGCTATTCTCGCGGCGCGATGATTCGCCGGGCGGCCTCGACGAGGGCCGCCCGCCGCGCCGCGATGGCCTCGGGATCGGACGTCCGCGCGTCCGGGTGCGGCGACTGCGCCCACGACAGCCCGACGCCGAACAACACCACCAGCAACTCCAACGGGTCCCACGCCGGATCGACCTGCCCGGCCGCCTGCGCTTCCTGGATGGCACGGATGTCGCGGGCCGGCACGGAATCCCACTCCTGCGAAGGCGGCGGGTCGAGCGTCAGCCCCTCCAGGTTGGCCCAGGTGATCATGCGCAGGTGTTCCGGACGCCGGCAGGCCAGGTCGTAGATGTCACCGACGAACTCTGCGACGGCCTCGGGCCGGACCACTACGGCGGCGAAGAACTCGGCGCTGTCGGCCGCGACGACGCTGCGAAACAGCGTTTCTTTGTCCCGGAAGTGCGCGTATAACCGCTCTTTGCTGGCATTTGCCGCGCGGGCGATGCGGTCGATCCGGGCGCCGGCCAGACCGAACTGAGCGAACTCCGATCGCGCTGCGGTCAGGATCGTGTCCCGGAGTTCATCTGTACTACGCACCTCCGAAAGCTACCATACGAACTAGTTCGTTCGGTATAGTGACCGGAGAAACGGAGGACACCATGACCGAGACACACCTGACTGTGATGAACCACCCCCGCCGGGTGCAGAAGTTGAGCGAGGCGCTGCAGAAGATCCAGGCCGGCATCGAACCCGTCGTCGACCTGTACCGCCCTTATGTCGACGGGCTGGAAAATCTGCCCGCAGATGGCCGATTTCTGTTGGTGGGCAACCACACTCAACAGGCATTCGCCGAGATTCTGCTCATTCCGCACTACGTACGGCGGGCGATCGGGACGCGGGTGCGGCCACTGGCCGACCGCAGGTTCGGTGAGAGGAAAGGACTCGGGGGTGACATCATCGCCGCCTACGGCGGCGTCGTCGGCTCCCCGGAGACGGCGCGCGAATTGATGCGCCACGACCAGACCATCCTGGTTTTCCCTGGCGGCGGCCGCGAGATCGCGAAGTTCAAGGGCGAGGAATACCGGCTGAATTGGCAGGGCCGGTCCGGATTCGCGCGCCTTGCCGTGGAATGCGGCTATCCGATCGTGCCGGTCGGATTGGTCGGCGGCGACGACGTCTACAAGAGCCTGGTGACCCGCGACAGCAGGGTGGGCCGGCTCAGCCAGGCGGTCAGCAAGAGACTGAGCGGCACGGCCGATATGGCAATGCCCTTGCTCAGAGGCATCGGCCCGACCCTCATCCCCCGTCCACAGCGGATGTACCTACGGTTCGGCGACCCGATCGATACCGTCAAACCACAACGGGTGAAAGCAGATTCGTGGGTGACGACGGTACGTGACAACACTCAGCACGAACTCGAAGCGATCCTTCGCGATCTGCAGGTGTTGCGGGCCGACGACCCGTTCCGGGAACTCAATCCGCTGGCGTGGGCACACGCGGTCGCCTGAGTCAGGCCGGGCGCGACCCTGAGAGTGCCCGCCGCGCAACGAGATCCAGCGCATAACCGATAACGCCGATCACCACGATTACCGCGACCACCTGCCCGTACGCCAACTGATCGCGGGCGTTGAGGATCTGGTAGCCCAGTCCTGAACGCACACCGAGCATCTCGGCCGGCACCAGCACGACCCACGCGATACCCAGTGCCACCCGCAGGCCGGTTTGCAGGTGACCGCGGATCGCGGGCAGCACCACGACGGTCAGCTGCTCGAGCCGGGTGGCGCCGAACGACCGGGCGACCTGTAGGTAGCCCGGATCGATGGCGTGCACCCCGGCGGCGGTGTTGATCAGGATCGGCCACACCGCTGCCGCCGCGATCAGGAAGATGACCGGTTCGTCGCCGATTCCGAACAATGCCACCGAGATCGGTGCCCAGGACAGGGGCGAGATCATCCGCAGGAATTGGACGACGGGACGCGTGGCGCGATCGGCGGTGTCGTTGAGGCCGATCAGCAATCCGGCGGGCACGCCCATCACGGCGCCGACCAGCAACCCGACCAGCAGCCGCCACAGACTCACCCCGGTGTCGGGTAGCAGCACGCCCCGGTTGTACAGCTCGACCAGCGACTTCACCACTTTCACCGGCGTCGTCTCGCGAAGCAGGGACTGCGAGGGAGCCAGAACCGCGGTCGCCAGCCACCACCCCGCCACCGCGACAGCGATCGCCAGTGCCGGCGGCCACCAGCGCCGGATGGGCCGCGCCGACGACGGCGGTTGGGGTAGCGAGGTGGTCGAGGTGGACAGAGTCATCGCGGCTGCACCTGTTCGGTTCGGGTCAGATCGTCAGAGATTCCGAAGGCTGCTGGTCCGCCGTGCGCGGCCAGTGCCTGGCGGACGAAGGTGTCGTCGACCAGCTCGGAATGCACCGACGCGGGGTCGATCCGGTCCAGGAAGGAGCGGTCGCCGTCGACGACGGTGTCGTGCATGGCCTCGACGAGTCGGCGGGTGAAGCTCGGAAAGGGAAACGGCTGATACCCGAGCCGTTGCGGCTGCCAGTCCGGGTGCAGGAAGCGGTAGTCCCCGGAGCGGTAGGTCAGCGCGGTCTTGATGGCGGGTTGAGGTTGCGGTAGGTAGGTCCCCGCCGACAAGGCAGTCGCCGCCGCGGGCCGGTCGGAGTTGATGCGCTGCTGTGCCGCCACGATCGAATTGACCAGTGACGCAGCCGCATCCGGTCGGTGCTCGATCAGGTCGTCATGGGCCAGCACCACGCAGCAGGCGTGGTCCCGCCACACGTCACCGAGAAACGTGTGGATGCGGCCGATCTTGCGCACCTGCGCCATGGCGTTGAACGGATCGGCCACCACGTAGCCACTGATGGAACGGTTTGCCAGGGCGGGCACCATATCCGAGGGGCTCATGACGATCAGCTCGACGGTGCGGGCGCTGCGCGAGGCTCTGCGGCGGACTACCGGCACCAGGTCGTGAGCCCGCAGCAGTTGCTGGAGGATGATGTTGTGAATCGACCACCAGAACGGGATGGCCACCTGAGTTCCGGCGAGTTGCCCGAAATCGGTGATCCCGGGCGCCACGGTGAAAGCCGAGCCATTGGTGTGATTCCAACTCAGCACCCGCACCGGGCTGCGCAGCAGGAAGCGCAACTGGATTGCGGTGGGCATCAGCATGTGCACGGCGTCGACCTGGCGGGTGACGAACGCTTCGGCGAGCGACGCCCAGCTGCGGAACAGCACCGGTTTGGCCGAGCTCACCACGCCCGGTTGATAAAGGCCTGCCGCGTGCGCGATTAACAGCGGCGCCGCATCAGTGATCGGCAGATAGCCGATTCGCAGTTGTCCGCTGGTGTTGGTGCGGTCCACGCTGGCCGCATGGGCGAGGTCTGCGATGCCGGCCAGCCCGCCCGCCGCGGCCGCGCCGATCAACAGGCGCCGCCGCGTGATGAGTCCCGTCACTGCTCGACCAGGCGGTAATGGTCCAGGATCTCCTGCCGCAGTTGCTCGTCGCCAGTGCGGACTGCGGCGGTGAGGGCCGGCTGCCACTCCCGGCGGATCCTGCCGTCGGGCCCGAGCAGCACCACGCGGCCCGCGAGCAGCAGAGCCTCGTCCACATCGTGGGTGACCAGCACCACGGTGATCCCCAACTCGGCCGCCAGATTGGCGAGCCAGGATCGCAGGTCCCCCCTGATCGCCGGATCCAGCGCGCTGAACGGCTCGTCGAGGAGCAGCAACCTCGGCCTGGTCGCGACGGCCCGGATGATCGCCACCCGCTGCGCCTGGCCGCCGGACAGCTGATCGGGATAGCGGTCGGCCACCCGTTCCAGGTCGAAGCGGCGCAGCAGTTCCTCGGCATATTCACGCTGGAACGTCGCTTTGTTCGCGGCGAATCGCCCAGCGATGGCCACGTTCTCACGAACGGTCAGCCACGGCATCAGCAGGGCCTGCTGGAACACCACGCCGGTGTGCGGACGTGCCACGCCGTTGGCGCTGGACCATTCGACGGTGCCCGTGGTCAGCGTCTCCAGGCCGGCGATGACCCGCAGCAGTGTGGACTTGCCGCTCCCGCTGCGCCCGAGAATCGCCAGGAAGTCGCCGTCGTCGATGGTCAGGTCGATGTCGTTGAGGACGTTGCTGTGGGCATCGAAGCGCTTGTGGCCACCGAGTATTCGTACGGTGGCTGCTCCCACCTTCACATTCCTTTCCAGAGACCGATGCGACCAACATTTCCCTGGCGTGCCGCGCCGTGTCACGTCCGTCGATGCCGCAAAGGTGAGCGCGCGCCGCGCGCCGCTGTGGCGGTACCGTCGAGCGAGCGGGAACCGCTTACCCACGAATAGCCTTGTTAATGAGCATGTTTCACTGCCTTCCCGTGGCTCGGCGCGCGCGGCGCGATGCCGGCGGCCGCCGGCCCGGTGGAGATGGGATCCCGCTGATCGCAACCGCGCGACCGGATCGGCAGATTCCCCTCCCGCTCAGTCGACGCAGGCCTGTCGCCCCAACCGCGGCGCGGGTAATTTCTTCTGACAGCCCGACCTTCGCTCGCGGGCGTCCTGGCACACTGCTGGTCACGGCGGCGCGTCGTTGGCACCCGTGGGCGCTCGCCAGTTCGAAGGAGCAGCAATGGGGTTCATCCAGCCGAACCTGCCGGTCGTCGAAGTGGCCGAATGGAGCAAACTTCCGCGCTCCCAACGGGTGATACCGATGATGCAGCACATCGCCGCGAACGGCTTCGGAACGCCGCTGGTGATGCACGTGATGTACGGCGTGAAGATCGGGCTCTACATCCTGGGGGCCTGGGTATTCGCCTGGACCACAACGGGCATCGGCGGCTTCACCGACATCGCCTCGTGGTGGACCGAGCCGATCGTCTTTCAGAAGGCCGTGCTCTACACGATGCTGTTCGAAGTCGTCGGACTGGGTTGCTGCTTCGGGCCGCTGGCCGGACGGTACTTCCCGCCCATCGGTTCGGCCCTGTACTGGCTGCGCCCCGGGACCATCCGGCTGCCCCCGTGGCCCGATCGGGTGCATTGGACCAAGGGCACCAACAGAACCCCGTTCGAGGCCGTGCTCTATGCCGCCCTGCTTGCCCTGCTGGTCACCGCGTTGGTGTCCGACGGCACCGGGCCGATTCCCGCCCTCGGTACGGCGATCGGCGTACTCCCCCGCTGGCTTCCGGTGGCGATTCTCTCGGTGCTGGCGGTGCTTGCGCTGCGTGACAAGATCATCTTCCTGGCCGCCCGCGGCGAGGTGTATGCGCCTCTGACCGTGGTCTTTCTGTTCTCCGGGGCCGATATCGTGGTCGGGGCCAAGGTCGTCTTCATGGTCATCTGGCTCGGCGCGGCAACGTCGAAGCTCAACAGGCATTTTCCCTTCGTCATCTCGACCATGCTGGCGAACAACCCGTTCATCCCGTCGGGCTTCCTCAAGCGGTCGTTGTTCAAGCGCTACCCGGATGACCTGCGGCCCAGCGCCTTATCGGGCTTCATCGCGCACTTCTCCACCGCGATCGAGGGTCTGGTTCCGTTGGTGCTGCTCTTTTCCCATGGTGGATGGCCCACGGCGATCGCAGCATTCGTGATGATCGTGTTCCACCTGAACATCCTGCTGGCTTTTCCGATGGGGGTTCCGCTGGAGTGGAACGTCTTCATGATGTTCGGGGTGCTGTGGCTGTTCGTCACGCACGCGCACATCGGCCTGTCGGATGCGCATCAGCCGGTGCTGGTGGCAATGCTGTTCGCGGTGGTCGCCGGCACCGTCGTCGTCGGAAACCTGTTCCCGCGCAAAGTTTCCTTCCTCCCCGGCATGCGGTATTACGCCGGGAACTGGGACACCACGGTGTGGTGCGTCAAGCCGTCGGCCGACGAGAAGATCCGCATCGGCTCGCGCGCCCTCGGGCCGATGCAGCACCTGCAGCTCGAGCGGTTGTACAAGAGCAAAGAGGCGACGTTGGTTCCCATCCATCTCGCCTACGCATTCCGCGGAATGAACACGCACGGGCGCGCGCTGTTCACCCTCGCGCACCGGGCCCTGGCCGGATACGACGAAGACGACTACAACCTGTGCGAAGGCGAAGTGCTGTGCGCGATGGTGCTCGGCTGGAACTTCGGCGACGGGCACCTGCACAACGAGTGCCTCATCGAGGCGCTGCAGGAGCGATGCAATTTCGAGCCGGGCGAGGTGCGGGTGGTGATTTTGGACTCCCAACCCATCCAGACGCAGCGACAGGAGTACCGGCTCGTGGACGCCGCGACGGGCGAGTTCGAGCGCGGCTACGTCGAGGTCACCGACATGGCGAACGCCCAGCCTTGGGACGACGACATTCCCGTCCACGTCACCAGGCAGGCGCCGGGCATGAAGGGCATGAAGGGTCTGCCCGCATGACGACCGCGTTGATCACCGGCGCCTCGACCGGCCTGGGACGCGAGCTGGCCGTCCTCTTCGCGCGCGACGGAATCGACGTGGTGTTGGTGGCAAGCGAACGCAGCACCGCGCAGCTCGCCGAGTTCGCCGGCGAACTTCGCGCACGCCACGGCGTACGCGTCGACCCGCTCACGATGGATCTGGCCGCACCCGGCGCGGGGCCCGAACTGGTCGGCCGGGTCGACGAACTCGGCGTCGACGTCGAGTACCTGGTCAACAACGCCGGAGTCGGAATTCTCGGTCTGAAGATCCAGGATTCCGACCCCGTCGCGGTATCGAAGATGGTCCAGCTGAACGTGGTGACGCTGACGGATCTGACGACGATGTACGCCGCGCGCATGGTGCAGGCCGGCCGCGGGGCGATCCTGAACGTCAGCTCGGTCGCCGCCTACGTCATCCCGCACGGGCTGGAGGCCGGTTATGCCGCCAGCAAGGCCTACGTCAGGAGCTTCTCGGAGGCGGTGGCCGATGACCTGCGCGGCACGGGTGTGACGTGCACGCATCTCGCGCCGGGCCCGACCCGCACGGAGTTCGGGCGTACCGCCGGCGTCGGGGACTGGTCACGGCTGGACCGCTACATGATGGATGCCGCACCGGTGGCGGCGGCTGGATATGCCGCGATGCGGGCAGGACAGGCCGCAGTGATGCCCGGATTCGGGACCAAAGTGATGAGAGTGGCTTCGACGCTGTCGCCTTCGCGCAGGCTGACGGCGCTGGTGTCCGGCTACTTCGTGGCCCGTCACTGAGGTGCGCGCCGGTGCCGAGCGGGACGCTGGTTTCACGTTCGCGCGACGAGCGGAAAGCTGGCTTCACGCTCGCGGCACGCCTGTGTCAGTGCTTCCTGATCCGGTAGATGACCACCACGACGGCGGCCGCACCGAGCCCCGTCAACGACACCGTCACAATGGGCTTGTTCAGGAACTCGATGACCTTGGCCTTGACGTCGTCAGCCAGGCGGCGAGGATTGGCCCGCTCAGCAAGCGAGTCGACGGTTGCCGCCAGTTGCTCGCGGGCCTGATCGATCTCCTGCTTGATGGTGTCGGGGTCGCGGTCCGCCACGTGTCTGTCCTCCAAGTCAGGCTGGTGCACTGAGGAACTACCCTAGTGCCGACGCTTCGGCGACAAGAAAGGGATGCACCTTGACCGAGACCACGCGCCTAGCGCCAGGCGACAAAGCGCCCGCCTTCAACCTGCCCGACGCCGACGGCAACAAGGTTTCGCTGTCGGACTACAAAGGACGGCGGGTCGTTGTGTACTTCTACCCGGCAGCCTCCACGCCCGGCTGCACCAAACAAGCCTGCGACTTCCGGGACAGCCTGGCCGAACTCAACGAAGCCGGCATCGACGTCGTGGGCATCTCCCCCGACAAGCCGGAGAAGCTGGCCAAGTTCCGCGACGCGGAGGGCCTGACCTTCCCGCTGCTGTCCGACCCGGAACGCAAGGTGCTGACCGCGTACGGCGCCTTCGGCGAGAAGCAGATGTACGGCAAGACGGTCACCGGCGTGATCCGCTCGACGTTCGTGGTCGACGAGAAGGGCAAGATCGCCGTGGCGCAGTACAACGTCAAGGCCACCGGGCACGTGGCGAAACTGCGGCGCGACCTGTCGGTCTAGTACGCGGAGGCCGTTGCCGGTCACATCCGTCACACCGTGCACAATCGCCGCTGGCAGGATCGAGGCACGTAGTGCCGACTAGACCAGAGACGAATCCGCCGGACCCGTGGCCAGGTTCGCCAGCAGCAGTGCCTCGCTGATCGCAGCACGCTCCAGCACACCCAGGTCGAGGCTCTCGTTGATGCTGTGCGCCTGTGTACCCGGATCTTCCACCCCAGTGACCAGAATCTTGGCGTGCGGGAACGCCTTGGCGAATTCGGCGATGAACGGGATCGACCCACCCATGCCCATGTCGATGGCGTCCACACCCCATGCCTGCCGGAACGCCGCTCGGGCGGCGTCATAGACCGGCCCGCTGGCGTCTATCGCGTACGGCTGACCAACCTCGCCGCGCAGGACGTTGACGTGCGCGCCCCACGGGGCATGCCGCTTGAGATGGTCCTCCACCGCGTCCAAGTGCTTCGCTGCGTCACCACCGGGCGCCACCCGGATGCTGATCTTGGCCCGCGCCCGCGGTATCAGCGTGTTCGACGCGGCGGCGACCGGCGTCGTATCGATTCCGATCACCGTGATCGCCGGCTTGGCCCACAGCCGCTGCGGCACCGAACCGCACCCGATCTCGGTAACGCCGTCCAGCAGACCCGACTCCTTGCGTACCCGTTCCGGCGGGTACTCGGGATACTTCAGATCAGCGCTGCGCATTTCGTGCAGCCCTTCGACCGCGACGTTCCCGTTATCGTCGTGCAGGCTGGCCAGCAGCCGCACCAGCACGCTAAGCGCGTCGGGCACCACCCCACCCCAGAGTCCTGAGTGCAGGCCGTGATCCAGGGTGGCGACCTCCACCACGCAGTCGGCCATTCCACGCAGCGACACCGTCAGCGCGGGAATCTCGGTGCTCCAATTGTCCGAGTCGGCGATCACGATCACGTCGGCGGCCAGCTCGTCGCGGTGGGCGGCCAGGAACTGGCCCAACGTCGGTGAGCCCGATTCCTCCTCCCCCTCGACGAACACCGTCACTCCCACCGGCGGCCGGCCACCGTGTGCCCGGAAAGCCGCCAAATGTGTTGCGATGCCGGCTTTGTCGTCCGCCGTGCCCCTGCCGTACAGCCGCCCGTCGCGTTCGGTCGGCTCGAAGGGCGGCGAGTGCCACTGGCTCCGGTCGCCCTCGGGCTGCACGTCATGGTGGGCATACAGCAGCACGGTGGGCGCACCCGGCGGCGCGGGATGGTGCGCGATGACCGCCGGAGCACCACCTTCGGTGACGATACGGACATCGTCAAAACCCGCCTGGGACAACAAATCCGAGACCATGCGGGCGCTGCGCTGCACCTCGTCGCGCCGGCCTGGGTCGGCCCACACCGATTCGATCCGCACCAGATCCTCGAGATCGCGCCGCACCGAAGGCAGTACCTCGCGCACCCGCTCAACCAGATCAGTCATGACTCCGAGGCTAGCCAAACCGACTTCATTACCGGCTTGGCGTCCCGCATCGCAGTTAGAGCGCAGGCGGTACTGCCCCAATGGCTTGCGCGAATTGTTCGGGCAGGTAGGTCAATAGGCCGGGAAGGATGCCACCGAACTCCGCGCCGCCGAGAGGGAAGGGCACTCCGGGCGTGATGTCTGTGATGAGTTGGCCACCTTGCAGCGGAGTGAGTATCCCGCCCAGCGGCAGATACGTCGTCGAATTTAGAACCCCACTGCCTCCTGGGAAAGAGACCCCAGCATTCAGTGGCAGCGCCGTCTGCCCGTTGAGGAAGCCGTTGGCAACGTTCGCTGGGGCCGCCAGGATTGCGGCTGCGGCCCCGGCCACATCGCCGGTTTGTACCGCTGCCGACAATGACGCCAGGCTCGATTGCATCGCATCGCCGGTGGTGAGCACGGGACCTACAGCGTCGAGAGCCAGAACGACGGGCAACCCGACGTGCAAAGGGATAGGAAGGCTGCTCACACCGAGGTTGATCCACTGTGACGTGTCGGTCGCGGTGTCGATGACGTTGGTGAGGTTCTGGGAGATCATCGCCGGAATCGAACCGGCGGGCAATAGGTTGGTGAAGTTCTGTGCCATCTGTCCAGGGATGGCGAAGATCGGGGTCAGATCTCCGAAGGCGCCCTCCGGCGTTACGTTGACGAAGCCGGTGCCGAAGTCGAGCTCACCACTGAACCCGGTCAGGAACAGATTGACGAAGCCGGCCGACACGTCGTCGACCGCGCCCTGCAAATCTCCTGCCTGCAGGGCTTGGCCAGCTGCCTGGAAACTGGCGGGCAACGCCTGCAAGCCCGCCATGAAATCTTTGCCAGCAGCTTGAAGTGACGTCGAGATCGTGTTGAAGTAGCCGATCTGATTGTTGATCACCGACTGCGCAAGAGCGCTGGGTTGGAAATTCGCGAGGACCTGTATGTTGCCCTGAATCGAGAGCGGTAAGTTGGCTATCGCAGCAGGCGCGTTTCGAACAGCATCGACGAACGCGACTGCGGCTGTCTGCAGGTAACTGCCTTGATTTGCGATTAACTGACGCAGGAACGGCATCGGATTCGCCGCGATGGCACTACCCAGGCTCTGTAGGTTCGCGACGGTGTTTGCGAAAAGCGTCTGGTAGGGGGCCGCGACAGCACCCGCGAATGACGACAGCGGCTCCATGGGCGACGTCCCCGCACTGGCACCGGAGCCGGCGAGCAGCGCTGCCGCAGTCGCTTCGGCACTGGCATACTGCGCCGCACCTGAAGTCAATAGGCTGACAAACTCGTTGTGAAACAACGTGGCCCGGGTACTGAAAGCCTGAAAGGCTTGGCCATGAGCACCGAACAGTGCGGCGATCGCCGTGGACACCTCGTCGGCTCCGGCCGGCAACACAGATGTCGTCGCAGCCGCCGCGGATGCCGTCGCCTCCCCCACGGCTGATCTAATGCCCTCCAGGTCTTCGGCTGCCACCTCTACCAACTCGGGTACGGCGATCACGAAAGACATCTACGTCTCCTTTGATTAGCTGCGGGCAATGACCAGTGGTCGCTGAACGAAGATGAATTTAATGCGCGACGGCACGGTAATCGCTATTCTCAGCCAACTGGCAGGAACTTTTACTCAAGTACCAAGATTGAATCTTGAGCAGCGCCTATTGCCCCCCAAGAACATCACTTGGGGAGTGCCTAATATGCATGAATAGAGCAGCCATTCCGCGCGCTCTGCGATCGAACGAAGTTAGCTGGAGACCATTCCCGTCCAGCCGATCACCGGCGCAACGCGCGGTTGATCGACGTCGTGCTCGTGACGAGTCGTGGACCTACTTCTCAGGCGACCCCCCAGTAACTTACCGCAGAGTAATATTCCGAAGGCTAACTGCTGTTCCATACGTGCGCAATAGGGTTGGTCGTAGCAACAGACTGACCGACAGCCGAAGGAAGCAGATCGGTCGGGCCTGCGAAGCTGGCTATGCTGAGCCCGTAATGGCGAGCACCGGCCCCGACCCGACGACACCGCTGTGGCGCGCGGCGCAGCTGTTTCGGCTGCTGAGCTGCCTCTACGCATTGGGCTTTCACGTCGCTATCAGTTCGGACCTGCGTCATCCCGCGGTGGGCTGGTTGCTGTTCGGCGTGCTGCTCGGCTGGAGCGCAGTGTGCGCATTCGCATACCTGCGCGGGTTCGGCCGGCGGCCGGCGTGGGTGGTCGCCGAACTCGTGGTGGTGGTGGCGCTCATGCTGTCGACCGAGTTGGTCGCGTCCGGGCAGTGGGCCCACAACAATCAGACCTGGCCGACGACCCTGTGGGCCAGCAACGCCACCATCTCGGCGGCCCTGCAGTTCGGCCCTACCGGCGGCATGTTGACCGGGCTGGCGGTCACCGCAGCCAGTGAGTTCGTCAAGGGCTACATCAACGTCAACCTGGGACGCAACGCGACGATCATCGTCGAGTTGGCGGCCGGTCTCGCGGTGGGACTCGCGGCCAGCACGGCCCGGCGTGCCCACGACGAACTGCAACGCGCGGCCCGTCTGTCGGCAGCTCTGGAAGAACGGGAGCGGCTATCCCGCCAGGTGCACGACGGTGTCATTCAGGTGCTGGCGCTGGTCGCCAAGAGAGGCCGCGAAATCGGTGGCGCGGCATCCGAACTCGCCACGCTCGCCGGCGAACAGGAACGGGCGCTGCGCAGTTGGGTGACCTCCACCGAGATGGAACGCGAGAGCGACCGGACGGTCGACGTGCGGGCGCTGCTGCGCCGCCGGGAAGGCGAGCGCGTCTCGATGAGCCTGCCCGGCACCGCCGTGGTGCTGGACGGAAATGTCGCCACCGAACTGGACGCGGCGGTGGGTAACGCCCTGGACAACGTGCGGGCGCACGCCGGGCCGGAGGCCCGCACCTTCGTCCTGCTCGAGGACCTGGGCGATGCCGTCACGGTCAGCATCCGCGATGACGGCGTGGGCATTGCGCCCGGACGCTTGCAGGAGGCGGTTGACCAAGGGCACGTGGGCATTTCGAAGTCGATTGTGGGACGGTTGAAATCGTTGGGCGGCAGCGCCGAACTGCACACCGGTGTGGGAGAGGGAACGGAATGGGAATTGAGCGTGCCCCGTCATGACTGAGGCGGCCGAGCCCACGGTGATGGTCGTCGACGACCACCCGATCTGGCGGGACGCGGTGGCCCGTGACCTCGCCGACGACGGTTTCAAAGTGGTCGCCACCGCCGACGGTGTCGCGTCCGCACGCCGGCGCGCGGCAGTGGTCAAGCCGGACGTGGTGGTGATGGACATGCGACTGGCCGACGGTGACGGCGTGGCGGCGACGACCGAGGTCCTGGAGGTGTCGCCGGACACCAGAGTCCTGGTGCTCTCGGCCTCCGACGAACGCGACGACGTGCTGGAAGCGGTCAAGGCCGGTGCGACGGGATACCTGGTCAAGAGCGCCTCCAAGGCCGAACTCGCAGACGCGGTGCGGGCCACCGCGGCCGGGCGCGCCGTGTTCACGCCGAGCCTGGCCGGGCTGGTGCTGGGCGAATACCGGCGTATCGCAACGAACCCGACCTCCGACCCGGCCACCCCCCGCCTCACCGAGCGCGAGACGGAGATACTGCGATTCGTGGCAAAAGGATTGTCTTCCAAGCAAATTGCGGAGCGGCTCTCGTTGAGCCATCGAACGGTGGAAAACCATGTGCAGGCGACGTTCCGCAAGTTGCAGGTAGCCAACCGGGTGGAGCTGACGCGCTACGCCATCGAGCACGGACTCGACGAATAGCGGCATTCAGGTAGTCCTACTCATCCGATGGCGCCGCCGCCCCGGCAGGGTGGGACACCATGACCGAGTCGCATCAGGCTGTGATCAGCCGGCTTTCGCACGAGTTCGACGCCCTGGCCCGGCAAATGTCCCGGGTGTCGGGCGAACTCACGCAGTTGGACAGGCTGTTCGCCAACACTGAGGCCACCCCCGCGCCAGCGCCCGCTCCGCAGTCAGCGCCCGCTTCGCCGCAGGCGCCCGCTCCGCGCCCGGCGCCCGTGTTCGTACCACCGCCGCCAGTCGCGCCCCAGCAGGCATCGCCTCAGCAGGAGGCAGCGTCGTACTGGCAGAACTACTGGCAGTATTGGCAGCCCGCATCGGTTGCGCCGCCCGCACCCCGACCTCCGCGCCAATACCCGCCAAGGCCGGTTGTGTCCCCTCCCGCCCAGCGCCCGGACACCGGGTCCGACCCCGCCGAATCCGGCTGGATCGGCAAGCTGCTCGCGGTCGCCGGAGTGGCGGTGACACTGATCGGCGTCGTGCTGCTGCTGGTGCTGGCCGCGCAGGCCGGGCTGCTTCGACCGGAGATCCGGGTAACCGGTGGCATCGCTTTGGCGGGTGCGTTGCTGGGGATCGCAGTCCGGTTGCGCGGACGGCCCGGCGGCCGAATCGGAGCAATTGCGTTGGCGGCCACAGGTATTGCCACCGCGTATCTGGACGTCGTCGCGGTCGTCACCATCTATAAGTGGGTGGCCGCACCGGCCGGGCTGGTCCTGGCCGCCGTCGTGGGCGGTGCAGGACTCGCCTTGGCCCGGCGCTGGGACTCCGAACACCTGGCTCTGCTGGTACTGGTGCCGCTGATCGTGCTGGCACCTGAGATCACCCACGGCGTGCACCTGTTGCTGATCAGCTTCATGCTGGCACTCTCCGCCGCCGCGCTGCCGGTGCAGCTGGGCAAGGATTGGACCTGGATGCACGCCGCCCGGATCGCGGCGACGACGCTGCCGTTGCTGGTCGCGTTGCCGGCGGCCCGCGACAACGCGTGGCTGCTCGGCGGTGCGTGCGCGGTGGCCGCAATCTTGGCGATCGCCAGCGGTCTCATTCTGCTGCCGTCCACCAAAAACCCCAGCGCGCTGGCTATTTTGACCTCGGTCGGCACTGCCCCGGTGCTGGCCGCTGCGATCTCGGCAGATCGTGTGTTGGCCGCCGTTCTTGCGGCCGCGTTGGCGGTGGGCATGTTGACGGCCGCGCTCATTGACCGGCACCCGCGGATCGTCACGCAGATCTGGTTGGTGTGGTCGGCGATCTCAGGGCTGATCGCCCTCACCGTCGCCTGCTCCGGTTACGTCGAAGGCCCGGTGCTGTTGGCACTGGCCATCGTCATCGCCATGGTGGGCCGCCAGGAGACCGTGGCCCGCTGGATTGCTTTGGGATTCGGCATCATCGGCTGCGGACTGTTCTACAGCTATGCGCCGCTGCACGCGTTGGTGCGGGCCACCGCGATGCCGGGTGCGGTCGCGGCGTCCACTCTGGCGGCCAGCCTGCTCGTCATTGCCTTCGCGGTGGTGATGACCCGGGTATGGCTGGACTCCGAAGCCGCTGGCTTGCTGATGGCCACCGCGGCAGCGCTGATCGTCTACGCCGTGACGGCTTTCACGGTGACGGCCGGTGTCTTCATCGGTGGCACCGGCGGCGGATTCCTGGCCGGTCACATGGCTGCGACAATCTGCTGGATCGGTATGGCCGCAGCACTTTTCGTCTACGCGCTGCGGCTGGCCGGCGGGGAGCGTCGTACCGAGTCGATCACCGCCGGTCTGGCGTTGACTGGTGCGGCCACCGGCAAGCTCTTCCTGTTCGACCTGGCCACCCTCGACGGCATCTTCCGGGTGGCGGCGTTCGTCATCGTGGGCCTGGTGCTGCTGAGCATGGGCGCCGGTTACGCCCGCAGCCTGGCTCGCTAACTCCCGCTGGTTTCCCGCGAGCTTTCCCCCGCGAGCTTTCCCTCGCGAGCAGACGCAGAATCGCGCTGGAACAGATGTTCCAGCGCGATTCTGCGTCTGCTCGGCCTACCTGTTCGCGTCGCGCAGGGCGGTGAGCGCGCGCTGGCGGGCCTGGTGACCCGCCTCGCGCAGCGCCGCGTCCTCGGTGACCGGGTCTGCGAGCAGGAGGCCGCCGCTGCCCGGTGAGCCGCCGGAGCCCAACTTGTTCATCCGCTTGGGCAGCGGTGCGCCCTGATAGCTCAACGGAATTGAACGCGCCAACGGCTGGTGCACTTCGATATACGCGCCATGCGGGAGGCGCTTGACGATGCCGGTCTCGACGCCGTGTTCGAGAATGTCGCGATCGCTGCGCTGCAATCCGACGGCCCACCGGTAGGTGATGAAGTAGACCAGTGGCGGCAGCAGCACCATGCCGATACGCCCGATCCAGGTGGTGGCATTCAGCGAAACATGGAACGTGACCGCGATGATGTCGTTCATCGCCGCCAGGGTGAGCACCAGGTAGAAACTGATCGCCATGGCGCCGATTGCGGTGCGCACCGGCACATCCCGCGGTCGCTGCAACACGTTGTGATGCGCGTGATCCCCGGTGAACCGTCTCTCCAGGAACGGATACGCGGTCAGCAGAATGAAGACCAGACCCATGATTAACGCGATCGCGACAGTCGCCGGCACCGTGTGCTGGCCGATGTACAGTTCCCAGCCCGGCCATAGGCGTTGCAGACCGTCCGGCCACATCATGTAGAAGTCCGGTTGCGAACCGGCCGCCACCTGAGAAGGTTTGTAAGGTCCCAGGTTCCAGATCGGGTTGATCTGCAGCAGTCCGCCCATGAACCCCAGCACACCGACGATGGATGCGAAGAAGGCGCCGGACTTGACCGCGAAGGTCGGCATCACGCGCACGCCGATCACGTTGTGCTCGGTGCGGCCCGGTCCGGGGAACTGGGTGTGCTTCTGGAACCACACCAACGCCACATGCAATCCGATCAGCGCCAATAGAATCCCCGGAATCAGCAGGACGTGCAGCGCGTACAGCCGCGGTATCAATACCGTGCCGGGAAAGTCGCCGCCGACCAATGCCCAGTGCAACCATGTTCCAATCACCGGTAATCCGAGCGTGATTGACGACAGCGCCGCACGTAACCCGATGCCGGACAGCAGGTCGTCGGGCAGCGAGTAGCCGAAGTAACCCTCGAACATCGTCAGGATCAGCAGCAGCGACCCGATCACCCAGTTGGCCTCGCGAGGCCGCCGGAACGCACCGGTGAAGAACACCCGCGCCAGGTGCACCATGATCGACGCGGCAAACATCAGCGCCGCCCAGTGGTGGATTTGGCGGACGAACAGACCGCCACGGACTTCGAACGAGATGTTCAGCGCCGTCTCGTAGGCCCGCGACATCTCGACGCCGCGCAGCGGCTGATACACGCCGTGATACGTCACCTCGGCCATCGACGGGTCGAAGAACAACGTCAGATACACGCCGGTGATCAGCAGCACGATGAAGCTGTACAGCGCGATCTCACCCAGCAGAAACGACCAGTGCGTCGGGAAGACCTTGTTCAGCTGCCGGCGCAGCGTTGCCGACGGATGGTAGCGGGAGTCGATTGCATGGGCCGTCACAGCGGTCATCCCCTCACCACCGGACCCGCGCCGTTGCGAGCCGGCTGTCGCGCGTATTACTACGTTCGGTAGTACCACATAGAGTAGTACTTCAGCCGCCTCGTGTAAATGAATTCATTCAGCCGCATAGTGCGGCTTAGCCAAACATGTTGCGCGGCAGCTTAGTACAACCACCGAGACTGCAAATCTGCAGCGAAAGTGCGAGTGAAAACCTGCACATTTACCGCGTCGGCGGAGACACCCCGACCGCCACCAAGGTCCCCCACCCACCCGCGCGAGCAGACACAAAATCGCGTTGGAGCGCCCCCAAGCTCCACGGCGATTTTGTGTCTGCTCGCCCTAAGAGGTCTCCAGGATCGCGACCGCGGCCGCGGTGTCGGCTTCGTGCGTCAGCGACACGTGAATGGTCACGTCGGCCAGATGCTTGGCGATCTCACCGCTCAACCGGACCCGCGGCCGGCCCCACATGTCGGTGACCACCTCGATGTCGCGGTGGATGTCCTCCGGCAACACCGGCCGCTGAGCGAACCGGGAACCGGACCACGCCTTGATCACCGCCTCCTTGGCCGCCCACCGGGCGGCCAGGTGACGCGCCGCCGACGAACTCTTGTCAGAGGCGTCGCGGCGCTCACCCGGAGTGAAGGTCTCCGCGAACACCGTTCCCGGCTGGTCGACCTGCTCAGCGAAATCAGGTATGGAGACAAGGTCAATCCCGATTCCGACGATTCCCATGGGTGGCCAGGTTAACGGATCCGGTGAGTCACTCGGCAGAGACCTGGTAGGCCCCATAGATCTGGTCGTCGCCCAACCGGGCGGCCGGGTTCAGCAGCATGGAAGCCTCCTGTCGCTTCTCCGGCGCGTCGTGGTCGAACCGGCGGTCCGGCGGTCGCTGGTACATCGGCTCGCCGCCGGCGATCGCCGACGCGAGACGGCGCTGACCGGCCAGCAGCCGCGCGTCCGCACGCCGCTGATAGTCAGCCCGCTGGCCGGCGTCCAGTGAGGCGATGAACGCCTGCGGGTGCACCAGCGCGACCAGACCCGACACATGGCCGAACCCGAGGCTGGTGAGCAGTCCGGCCTTGAGCGGGAACTTGTCGCCGAGCCGCAGCGTGTCGCGCAGCCAGACGAAGTGCGACGAACCGGCGAGCTCGTCGTCGACGCAGTCCAGGCTGCGGTTGGGCGGGATGACCCCGTCGCGCAGCATCTGGCACAGCCCCATCGTCTGGAAAACCGCCGCACCACCCTTGGCGTGACCGGTCAGGCTCTTCTGCGACACCACGAACAGCGGCGCGCCCTCGGAACGTCCCAGCGAGTCGGCGAGCCGCTCGTGCA
Organism: Mycobacterium sp. TY814; assembly: GCF_030755175.1. NCBI lineage: Bacteria > Bacillati > Actinomycetota > Actinomycetes > Mycobacteriales > Mycobacteriaceae > Mycobacterium > Mycobacterium sp. TY814. The sequence goes on along the minus strand of NZ_JAUFRY010000002.1, from coordinate 303,695 downwards.
GCTCCGTCTCGTTGGGGTCGTTGGCCAGCGTCGAAGTGTCGTGCTTGGACACCACCGCGATGTCGTCGGCGGTCACACCCAGCTTGGCCAGCGAGCGCGCCAGCGCCGAATCCCTTCCGCCGCGGCCGGCGCCCAGCGCGCCGAGTCCCGGCGCCGGGATCGAGGTGTGCACTCCGTCGCCGAAGGACTGCGCGAAGGCCACCACGGCCAGCACCGGCAGTCCCATCCGCAGTGCCAGATCGCCGCGCGCGAGCAGGATGGTGCCACCGCCCTGGGCTTCGACGAAGCCCAGCCGGCGCCGGTCGTTGGGCCGGGAGAACTTCGAGTCCTCGATGCCGCGCCCACGCATCATCGACGTGTCGGCGGTGGCGGCCATGTCACCGAAGCCGATGATGGCCTCCAGCGTCAGGTCGTCCAGGCCGCCGGCCACCACCAGCTCGGCCTTTCCGAGCCGGATCTTGTCGACGCCCTCCTCGACCGACACCGCCGCCGTCGCACAGGCCGCGACCGGGTGGATCATCGACCCGTAGCTACCCACGTACGACTGCACCACATGCGCCGCAACGACATTCGGCAGAACTTCCTGCAGGATGTCGTTCGGCTTGTTACGGCCGAGCAGGTTTCCGTGGTACATGGTCTGCATCGATGTCATGCCGCCCATGCCGGTGCCCTGGGTGCTGGCCACCAGGCTCGGGTGCACGTAACGCATCACCTCGGCCGGGCTGAACCCGGCGGACAGGAACGCATCCACCGTTGTCACGATGTTCCACAGCGCCACCCGGTCGATCGAGGTGGCCATGTCGGGGCTGATCCCCCACACCGTCGGGTCGAACCCGGTCGGGATCTGCGCGCCGACGACTCGCGACAGCTTGGTCTTGCGCGGAACCCGGACTTCGGTGCCGGCCTTGCGGGTGACCTGCCAGTCCCCCGAATCGGGCGCCGGACGGATCACGGTGTGCTCGGGGTCGAACTCGGCGAAGGACCGGGCCTCGGCTTCCGACGACACGACGAAGGTGAAGTCCTTGTCCAGGAACACCGACACCAGCAGCGGCGAGGCGTGGTCGGGGTCGATCGCGCCGTCGTCGACGAACTCGCGGATGCCGCAACGTTCCACGACGGCGTCGTGGTACCGCTCGACCAGTTCGGACTCGTCCACCAGATCGCCGGATTGTGTGTCGTACCAACCCGGTTGGGGGTCGTCCTCCCAGCGGATCAGTCCGGTGGTCCAGGCGAGTTCGAGAACGCCGGCGGCCGACAGTTCGTTCTCGACCTCCATCTCGAAGCGGGTGCGCGACGATCCGTACGGACCCAGTTCGGCACCACCGACGATCACCACCAGGTCGGCCGGGTCGACGTCGAGGTCGGCCCATTCCGGTGGCGGTGCCGGGGTGTATCCGCGGGGCGGTGACGGCAGCGCAGAAATGGTGCCTTCGGTCGGCGCGTCGTCATCGGCGTGCGACTCGGCGGTCATCTCCTCGCGGGCCTTGGCCGCCAGTTCGGCCATGTCGAGGTTGACCTCGGCCAGGCCGCCGGTCAGGTCCGCCCTGATCGGCGAACTGGCTGCAGCCACTTTGGATTCCACATCGCACAAGTCGAGCAGGAACCCGGCCATCTCATCAGTCGAGTAGGTCGTGACGCCGGCCTCTTCGACGGCGGTGACGATGGCGTCGTTGTGACCCATCAGCCCGGTGCCGCGGGTCCAGCCGATCAGCGCGTGCGCCAGGCTGACCCGTTCCGCCCACGACGTTTCAGCGTGCCAACGGGTCACCACGGCGTCCAGCGCCGACTTGGCCTCGCCGTAGGCGCCGTCGCCGCCGAACATTCCGCGGTTGGGCGAGCCGGGAAGCACCACGTGCAGTCGCGAGGCGATGTCACGTTCGGCGCCGATCTTCGACAGCCCGCTGATCAGCCGCTGCACGGCCCACAGCAGCACCTTCATCTCCATCTCGGCGCGGGCACCGACCTCGGACAGGTCACCGACCACGCGTGGGGCCGCGAACGGGAACAGCAGCGTCGGGGTCTGTGCGTCCTTGATGTGAATCGACTGCGGCCCAAGGCTTTCGCTCTGCTCATTGCCGATCCACTCGACCAGTGCGTCGATGTCGGAGTAGGAGGCCATGTTGGCCGGCACCACCCACAGCGCCGCGCCGTAGCGGGCGTGGTCGCGGTAGAGGGTGCGGTAGAACGCCAGCCGCTCGTCGTTGAGCTTGGACGTGGTGGCGATGACCGTGGCACCGCCGTCGAGCAGCCGGGCTGCCACCGAGGCGGCGATCGAGCCCTTGGAAGCGCCTGTCACCACGGCGATTTCGCTGCTGTGGGGACCGGGGTCGGGATTCTCCGCGCCGGCGGCGATCCGGCCGTACAGCGAGGCGTGGATCTGCTTGCCGGCGGCCAGCGACTTACCCTGCCACCAGGTGGCCTGGGTGGCGACGACGTGTCCGGCTCCCTCGAAACGCTCGGACAGCCGCAGCCAGTCGGCGTCGATGTCACCCTCGTCGGTGAGCCACAGTTTGACCAGGTCCTCACGGGCGCTGGCCCAGCGGTCGTCGAAGACGACGGCCTTCTTGCCGTCGAACGTCGGCGCCACCAAACGTGGCCAGTCCGCACCCAATTCGGCGGTGACGAGGTCGATCAGCTCGGCATCGCTAGCCCCGGTCGGAGCGGTGACCGGGTCGTCCAGGCCCAGCTGACCCAGCACCAGACGGGCCGCCGAGGCCAGCACGCCGTCACGGCCGGTGATCTGGTCGGTGAACTCGCTCAGCGCCGCGGCGTCGACGGTCGCACCGCCCCCTCCGCCCGCGGACGGCATCGAGACGGGGATCCCCAGCCGGGCGCCGACGGAGGTCACCGCGGCGTCGATGACCTTGTCCACCGACGCGGCGTCGGCCAGCGCGCCCTCGTGCAGGTGGCCCATTGCGCCGCCCCGCACGCTGGTGCCTTCGCGGGTGCCCAGCGCCACCTCGACGGTGACGTGCTTGGCCCAGCCCTCGCCCAGCTCCCACGTCTTCGTCACGCGTTCGGCGATCGCCGCCGGCCGCTTGCCCGAGGGTCCGAGCACCGTGCGCAGCTGGTCGTTGATCGCGTCGGAAAGCACTGGGCCGAATGGCTTGTAGGTGCGGGCCAGCTTGGTGACCTGCGCGCGCAGCCCGGCCAGGTCGGCCTCGGCGGCGCCGTCGATGGCGCCGAGGTTCAGCTCGGAGCCGAGGTCGACCAGCAGCTGGTTACGCCGCGACGAGGCGCCATCGGTGATCGACTCGATCGAGTCCAGCGGCTCGATCTGGTCCAGGCGCATCTTGGCCGAGATGGCGATCAGGGCCAAAGTGGCGTCGGCGGCGTCGAATCCGATGTCGTCGGGGCGCGGAGCTCCGGACGGAGCCGCTGGCGCCGGCGCGGCCGGCGCGGCCTCAGACGGTGCGGCCTCAGACGCGGCCGAGTCGGAATCCTCAACCGGTTCGTCTTCCGGCTCCGGGTCGGTGTCGGTGGCGAACAGCACCGCCGCGTCGCGCTCGGCGTTGAGCACTTCGATTGTGCTGTGCGCATATTCGGGCAACTTGAGGGTATTGGTGGCCAGGCCCGCGACGGTCGGCGCGGTCTTCACCCCGATCTCGACGAACCGCTCCACGCCCAGGCCGCCGGCGGCCTCCTCGATGAACAGCAGGTCCTGCGTCTCGATCCAGCGCACCGGGCTGGCGAACTGCCATGCCAGCAGCTCGATCAGGACCTTGCGCGCCAGGTCGCGCGGGCGCTCATTACGCCACGTGTCGTAGTCGGCGAGGATCTCGTCGAGCGGCTCGGCGGGCACCAGATCCCGGATCTCCTGGATGAAGTCGCGGTCCAGGGTGAACGGCCGCGGGACCAGGTTGGGGATGTAGCGCCCGATGATCACGTCGGGATCCTTGTCGCGCGGCATCAGGCGCTCGAGCGACCGACGGAACTCGGCCACACCCACCCGCAGCACCCGCGAGTGGAACGGCACGTCAATACCGGGCACCAGGATGAACGAGCGCTTGCCGCCGGTGATTTCGCGGCGCCGCTCGACCTCTTCCTCCAAGGCTTCCAGTCCGCGGACCGTGCCGGCGATCGCATACTGCGAACCGCGCAGGTTGAAGTTGACAATCTCCAGAAATTCCCCGGTGCGCTCGGCGATTCCGGCCACGAATTCGGTGACCTCGTCGTCGGGCAGGTCGATCTGGGAGGGCCGGATGGCGGCCAGGCGGTAGTTGGAGCGGCCCAACTCGTCGCGCGGCACGATGTCGTGCATCTTGGAGCCGCGGTGGAACACGGCCTCCAGCAACGCATCCAGTTCGAACACGCCGCTGACGCAGGCCAGCGCGGTGTATTCACCGACCGAGTGGCCGCAGGTGATCGCGGTTTCGACGAAGGCGCCCTGCTCGCGCATCTCGGCCACCTGCGCGGCCGCTACCGTCGCCATCGCGACCTGGGTGAACTGCGTCAGGAACAGCACGCCGTCCGGGTGGTGGTAGTGCACGCCGCTGGCGATGATGCTGGTCGGGTTGTCCCGGACCACGTGCAGCACCGAGAAGCCCAGCGTGTCGCGGGTGAAGCGGTCGGCCTCGTCCCAGACCTTGCGGGCCGCCTTGGACCGGGCCCGAACGTCCATGCCCATGCCCTTGTGCTGGATGCCCTGGCCGGGGAACGCGTAGACCGTCTTCGGCGAGGCCAGCCGTGCGGTCGCTGACATCACCAGATCTGATCCGATCCGGGCGGCAACCTCCAAAACCTCTGCGCCCTGGTCGATTCCGACCCGGTCGACCCGGAAGTCAACCTCGTCACCGGGGCGCACCATGCCGAGGAAGCGGGCGGTCCAGCCGATCAGGCGGGCGGGCGGCCGCGCCTGTCCGTCGGTGGCGGTCACCGCGTGCTGCGCTGCGGCGGACAGCCACATGCCATGCACGATCGGCGATTCCAGCCCGGCCAGCAGGGCGGCAGCCTTGTCGGTGTGGATGGGGTTGTGGTCCCCGGACACCTCGGCGAACGGGCGCATGTCGACCGGTGCGCCGATCGTGACGTCGCGGCGACGGCGACGTGGGGTGTCGGTGGCGTTCTCGGAGACCGCGCCACCGGCCCGGGCGGGGTCGGAGAGTTCGGCGGCGCCGGTGCGACCCAGGATCGCGAACCGCTCCTCCATGGTGGCGACGGCGGCGCCGTTACTCGCGGTGACGGCGACGGTGACCGGGACGACTCGTCCCATGTCGGTGTCGACGGCCTCGGAAGCGGTTGCGGCGATGGTCAATCGAGCCGGTTCCTTGGGCAACTGACCGGCCAACTGGACGGCGTGGTCCAGGTGCACAAGGCTGAGCAGGCCTTCCACCACCGGGACACCGGCATCCGTGGCAGCCGCGCCGATGGCGGCGAAAACGGCCGGCCAGCAATGTCCGACGAGCGCGTCGGGCACGGTGGTCAGGCTCGGGGCCAGGAGCTCGCTGAAAGTGGCGGTGACCCCGGTGTGGTCGGCGACCCGTTCGGGGTCCCAGTCCACCGTCAGGGTGGCGGTGCCGTTGACCACCTCGGGCAGCGAGTCCGGCCCGTCCACGCCGGCCGCGATGGCCAGCACGGAACGCATTGCGGCGGTGGCGTCTTCGGTGGAGACGACGGGGATGCCGCCGTCGATGGTGTTGGCGGGCAGGGTGAACTGGATGTCGATCCAGGTGCCCGAGACCGGCACGCTCAGGGTGACGCTGTCGGATGTCACCTGCAAGCGTGATCCGGTGGATGTGTGTGTCGCGGTGCGGTTTTCGTGTACCTGCCAGTCGCCCGGCTCGGCGATGCGGTGCACCGGGTTGATGGTGGTGCGACCCGCCCACAGCACGTCGGGCGCGTCGAGCACCACGGCCAGCGGTCCGCGGATGTCGGCGCGACCGAGCCTGCGTGCGGTCACGTCTTGCGGCTCGGCCCCGCTGCCCAACACCTCGTCGATGGCGGCCTGCTCGAAGCGGTCCAGCAGCTCGCCGACCGGTTCGTCCAGCCGAGTGATGCCGGCGACCGCCGCGGGGCCGGGGATGATGCACACCTGGTCGGCGTCATAGCGCGCGTCGTGGGCCTGCCACAGCGAGTCGCTGCGCCACCAACGGCGGACGTCCTTGTCGATGACCGGCACGAAGTTCACCGGCTTGCCGAGGGTCTTGCACAGGGAGATGAAGAACGGCACGTCGGCCGGGTGCAGCTGCACCGTCTCGGCGTCGGGGTAGTGCGTCACCAGCGTGGTGATGGCGCGCTCCGGGTCTTCCAGCAGCGCCGCGTCGCCGAACTGAGTCTCGATAGGACCGAAATCCTTTGCGTGCAAACGTGCTTCGGCCCGCTTGAGCATCTCCGCGAACCGCTCGCGCCAGGTGTCGGCCAGCCACGGGCTGCCCGGCGCCGCGGTGTCTGCGGTCGAATTGCCTTCTCCAATGGCCAGTTCGACGTAGCGCCGGAGCCACTGCAGGTAGGTCATGTCGCCGACGTCACCGAAGTACGGCTTGGCGGTCTTGGCCATCGCGGCGATGATCTCGTCGCGACGCTCCGCGACGGCATCCGCGTCACCGGCCACCTCGTCGAGCAGCTGACCGCAGCGCGAGGCGCTGTTATCGATCTCGTGAATGTCGGCGCCCAACTGGCTGCGGCTGGAAGCCATGCCGCCCTGGGCTTTTCCGGCGCCGATCCATTGATCGGTGCCGCCGGTTTCCACCAGCATCTTCTTCACCGAGGGTGACGTGGTGGATTCCAGCGTCGCCATCGCGGCGGTACCGACCAGGATCCCGTCGATCGGCATCAGCGGGAAGCCGTAGTCCTGCGCCCAGCGCCCCGACAGGTAGTCGGCGGCACGCTCCGGCGTGCCGATCCCGCCGCCGACGCAGACGGTGATGTTGGAGCGCGAGCGCAGCTCCGAGTACGTCGCCAGCAGCAGGTCGTCCAGGTCTTCCCAGGAGTGGTGCCCACCGGCGCGGCCGCCCTCGATGTGCATGATCACCGGGCGGGTGGGCACCTCGGTGGCGATGCGGATGACGGAGCGGATCTGCTCGATGGTCCCGGGCTTGAAGACGACGTGGCTGATGCCGATGTCGTTGAGTTCCTCGATCAGCTCGACGGCTTCTTCCAGGTCCGGGATTCCGGCGCTGACCACGACGCCGTCGATGGCGGCGCCGGACTGGCGCGCCTTCTGCACCAGGCGCTTTCCGCCCAGCTGCAACTTCCACAGGTACGGGTCCAGGAACAGCGCGTTGAACTGATAGGTGCGGCCGGGCTCGAGCAGCTGGGACAGCTCCGCGACGCGGGCGGCGAAGATCTCTTCGGTCACCTGCCCGCCGCCGGCCAGCTCGGCCCAGTGCCCGGCGTTGGCCGCGGCGGCCACAATCTTGGCGTCGACGGTGGTCGGGGTCATGCCGGCGAGCAGGATGGGCGACCGGCCGGTCAGCCGGGTGAACTTGGTCGACAGCTTGACCCTGCCGTCGGGCAGGCGGACAACCGTCGGAGCGTAGCTGGACCAGGCACGGGCCACCTCCGGGGTGGCGCCGACGGTGAACAGGTTGCGCTGGCCGCCGCGGGTGGCCGCAGGCACGATGCCGATGCCCAGGCCGCGGATCACCGGCGCGGTCAGCCGGGTGAGGATGTCACCGGGGCCCAGGTCAAGAATCCAACGGGCGCCGGCGTCATTCACCTTGGTGATCTCGTCGACCCAGTCGACCTTGCGGACCAGGATGGCCTCGGCCATCTCTCGGGCGAGCGCGACGTCCAGGCCGACCTTCTCGGCCCAGCCGCCGACGATGTCGATGCCGTCGGACAACCGCGGCGTGTGGAAGCCGACCTCGACCTTGACCGGATCGAAGACCGGCGCGAAAACGTCGCCGCCCCGCAGCTTGTTCTTGCGGTCGGCTTCCTCTTTCTCGGAGATCTGCTGGCAGTAGAGCTCGAACCGCGACAGCTGCTCGGGGGTTCCGGTGATGACGACGGACCGGCGGCCGTTGCGAATCGACAGCACCGGCGGGAGGACCGTGCGTACGTCCTGCGCGAACTCGTCGAGTAGCTGGCTGATGCGCTCGGGGTCGGCGTTGGTGACCGACACCATCGGTGGCCGGTCGCCGAGCACCGAGATACCACGACGGCGCGCCACCAGCGTGCCGGCCGCGCCGACGAGCTGAGCCATGGCCAGCAACTCCACGTCACGGGTGCCGCCGGCTTTGAGCGCCTCCACCGCCAGCACGCCCTGCGAGTGCCCTGCCAGCGCTACCGGCGGGGTTTCGATCAGGTCCATGCCCTGGCGTGCCAGCGCGCGAACCGCGGCCACCTGGGTGAGCAGGACGCCCGGTATCGACACCGCCGCCGACGTCAGGTGCTTTTCCGAGGGAACGGTGTCCTCGGCCGCCAGGGCACGGACCCATTGCAGCGGCTCGAAGCCGATCGGACGGACCACGACCAGTTCTTTGGCGACGGGCTCGAGCAGCAGCTGCACCTCGCCGACCAGCTCAGCCAGTTCCGATTCGATGCCGGCCCCCGAGACCAGCTCCTCGAGCGTCTCCAGCCAGGCGCTGCCCTGGCCGCCGAACGCGACCGCGTAGGGCTCGCCCGCTGTCAGCCGATCGACCAGAGCGTGGGCGCTGTGCGGTCCACTGCCGTCGCGGTCGGCCGAGAGGCTATCTTGCTCGTGGATCGTCACCTTTTAATCTCCTGTATGCGTCTGTGTCGCGCGTCTGCGTGTGCCACGTGTCGTTCGTTCGGGCCGGCCCCTGCCAAAAGGCCCCGTCACAATCCGGGCGATTCCACACCGAATCGCAGCCGATAGTCGTCTGACCGGTGCTTTGTCGGCGCCTGGACCCTCCGTGAAGAGGCGGCATCGACCTGCATCGGACCCCATAAGAGTGTCATAAGGGCCTGTACGTTTTCTTGACGTCGGAAGGTTACTGACGAGTTCTACGCGCGGGTAACCGTGTCGCGGGTAACACCGGCCCAAACGGGCGGCACGAGCGTCCCGAACAAACGTCCTGCATGCAGGTGGTTACGGTCGAGTAGCTATAACGGCGCTGTTCAAAGCAGCATTGTTACCAAATCGTTATGTCAAAAATTTCAGCTGTGTCGGCAGCCGTCGATGTCGCGGGTCGCGGCCGACCCGATTCATCGGTGTAGGCGACGGTGTGCACTGAGCGAACGAGTGTTTGCTGGAATGTTTGTCGAAGTCTTAGAAACCGGCCGACTCACGCCCACTGGCCGAACTGCGGCTTGAGAATCTCGTTGACGTCGACGCCGACGCCGCCTACCGACCGTTTGTCGATCTCCACCTGATGCAGATGCGCCGCGGGGTGGGTGTAGCCCTGGGGCGAGCCCCAGTTGTGCTGCCAGAAGTAGCTGCCCAATCCGTCCTGCACGGCCCAGTCGATGGTCTTGGAGTTCGCGTATACGCCCGTGCGCTGGTGCCCGATGACCGATTCCCAGGAGCGCAGATACGGCACGATCTGGTTCTTGTACTGCTCCAACGACGGGTTGTCGTCGATCGACGCGTAGATCGGGGCCGCGGCGGGACCCCCGGCCGCGGCGTGCAGCTCTGCGCCCCGCTTGGCGTGCTGGATGCCGGCCGCCGCCCCACCCAGCCAGTCGGAGGAGCTGCCCTTGCCGAATTGGTAACACGAGACGATTTTGAGACCGCTGCCGTGCAGGTCCTGGGCTTCAGCGAGCTGAATCGGCTTTCCGAGCATCCAGTTGCCACCGGGCCGGCGATCCGACACGTATCGGATAGCCCCGACCGCACCCGCTGCCCTGATCTGACTGGCTGGGATGACACCTGCCGCATAGTCCAGCAATGTGCCCAGCGAGGCCGACGCCGGTGCAGCGCACACCGATGCCGCTGCGACCCCGAGCCCGAGCAGGCCCGGCGTCGCGGCGGCGAGCTTCAGCACGTCACGTCGCGATACCGGCACATCGCACAGGGTACGCAACAACCTCAACAGGCTCAGGGACCTCACAAGTCACAGGTGTGTCACTTTGTCGCAACGCCGCCAGGCAAGCTCCGACCCGACGGGGTAGGTACGGCCGCATTTTGTTGTCACTATAAAGTTAGTAAAGTTAGCCACAGGCAATCGCTAAACCCGGGGGTATCGGGATGCAACATGACCAGCTCATCGACCTCACCCGCCGCGCCCTGAAGCTGGCGCGCGACAAGACAACTGACCTGGCGCCCGCCGAGCATCTGATCGACGCGCGCGAATACACCTCGGCAGAGCGGCACGAGCGCGACCGCGCCATGGTGATGGCCAGCCCCCAGTTGGTCGGCTACGCCTCCGAACTCGGCCGCCCGGGCGCGTACTGCACGAAGACGGTGATGGGCCGATCCATCCTGCTGACCAGAAGCACCGACGGTTCGGTCCGGGCTTTCGACAATGTCTGTCTGCACCGACAGGCACAGGTGGCATCGGGCTGTGGCGTGGCAAAGCGCTTCACGTGCCCTTACCACGCCTGGACATACGACAACACTGGCCGCCTGGTCGCCGTCCCGGGGCGCGAAGGCTTTCCCGATGTGCCGGTGAAGGCCGACGGGCTGACCGAGCTGCCCGCCACCGAATTCGCCGGATTCCTCTGGGTGGCAATGACTCCCGGGTCACATCTGGACGTGGCGGCGCACCTGGGTCCGCTGGCCGAGGAGCTTGATTCGTGGGGCGTCGGCCGGTGGTCGCCACTGGGTGAGAAGGTGCTCGACTCCCCCATCAACTGGAAGCTCGCGATCGACACCTTCGCCGAGAACTATCACTTCGCCACGGTGCACGAGAAGACCTTCGCGACCATCGCCCGCAGTAACTGCACCGTGTTCGACGCGTTCGGGCCGCACCACCGATTGATCTTCCCGCTCAACACAATCCATGATCTGGACGGCACTCCTGAGGACCAGTGGATTCCGCTGAACAACCTGGTGGTCATCTACGCGCTGTTCCCCAACATCGTGATTTCGGTGACGATCGCCAACGGCGAACTGTTCCGCGTCTACCCGGGCGACCTGCCGGGCCGGTCGACCACCGTTCACCAGAACTCCACACCGCTGGACATGTCCGACGAATCGGTCGCCGCCGGCGCACAAGCTGTGTTCGAGTACGCGCACGCTACCGTTCGCGACGAGGACTACCGCCTGGTCGAGGGTCTGCAGGCGAATCTGGAATCCGGTGCCCGGCAACGGCTGCGGTTCGGCCGCAATGAGCCTGGCCTGCAGCATCGACACATCGCGTGGGAGCGTGCGGTGGACAAAATGGACAACGGATCGGTTAAGGCATCCTCCGCATCCTGACCACGTGTTCACCCAGCGGCGAACCAGCAGCCCAGGATCACAGCCGTGACCACCGCGGGCCATGCCTCGAAAAAGGCACGTACCGGCAACGGCGCTTGACGCAGTTCCATGAAGTCCAGGATCACGTACCTGACCTTCACGGCGGCGATCAGGAAGGTCCCCACAACCGTCACCGCCGGGCTGAACAGATTCTTCGACAGCCCCCAGGTCGTCAGGCAGGTCAACGCGATCAAGGCCAGCCACACTCGGGTGATCCGCTCCTGCAATACCGACATCAGGCCGCCTTCATCAGGTAAAGCAACGGGAACAGCACGATCCACAACAGGTCGACCAAGTGCCAGAACGAAGCCACCGATTCCGGAATGGCCCGGTGCGCGCTGCTGAAGGCCCCGCGCCGAGATTTGACCCACAGGAAGGTGAGCAGGCTGGTGCCGAGCAGCACGTGTGCGAGGTGGATCCCGGTCAGAGTGAAGTACCACATGTAGAAGGGGTCCGTGCCCGGCGTGATGCCGTGAGCGAATTTCTGAACGTATTCAGTCGATTTCGACACGACGAACATCAAGCCGGTAAGCACGCCCCCGAGCAGATAGCGGGGCACGCGTTCGATGAGATCTCGCCTGAGGGCTTGCATCGCCAAGGCGACTGACCACGAGCTGGTCAAAAGGATCAGCGTGTCGATGCCACCCAGATTCACGTTGAGCGTGTGGCGGGAGGCCTCGAAGAGAGCCGGATCCTTCAGCCGATCCTGCATGAATGTCAGGAACAGGATCCCGAAGATGACCGAGTCGGCTCCGATGAAAACCCAAACGCCTTCCATACCGGGAAGGCGTCTGGGTTTCACCTGCTCTGCGGTGAAAACACTCATGCTCGGCAGCTAGGCATTCAGCCGTTCCGCTGCCTCGTCCTCGGCCTGCAGCCGCGGGATCGCCTTGAGGATGTAGTAGGACAGCCCCGGGATCCAGAAGAACCAGGTGAAGAACGCGATCCAGAAACTGATCACGCCGTTGAAGGCTAACGGTCCAGTGTTGACGAATGGGATGGCGCTGACGACGAAGAACGACAGGATCGTGATCCAGCCCCACCAGCTGACGAAGTTGGGGACCAGCTTCTTCTCCCGCTTGTCACGCATGAAAACGATGCTGGCACCGGCGATTTGCCACGAGGTGACGAAGTAGGCCAGATCGATCAGAAGCCAGCCGAACCAGTAGAAGGTGTGCGCCATTGCGGGACTGAGGTTGTCGATCTCGTGTGCGGCGGTGAGCCAGATGGCGCATGCCGTCATGATCGGGGCGCAGGTGATTGTGCCGCCCATCATCTCGAGCTTGGACCACACACCCCCGGGGCCCTCGATGCGTTCCATCACCCGGGAGACGGCTACGCTCCACACCATGTACAGCGCCGTCATCGTCAGGCAGACGCTCATCCCGATCATGATGGGCACCCTGAGGTTCTTGTAGTGGTCCCACACCGCCTGCGGCTCGGCCCAAGCAGGGAAGGGCGAGATGTTGCGGGCCAACAGCCCCCATAGGCAGAAGAATGCGGTGATGAAACCGAAGCCCATCCACGCCATGACCTTCCATGAGGTGTAGTCAGTCCGGGCTGCCGAGTCTCGCATTGGCGCGCGAACGGTAGGTGGGGATTGTATTGCCATCGGGCCTACTCCTTAGGCGGGTTGTATCACGCACCGCGCGCTGAACGAACGCAATGCTTCTAGGGCATCACCATCATCTGCAGTTACGGCGGTTGGCGGCTTCCCCCGAATGAGTCAACTTTCGCTACCTGTTCGGGGCATCCCTGGCATGTCCGCGTCGAATGGCGGGGGCGCCCCCCTTAACCTGCGCCGAAAAACCGGCAGGCAGAGTGCGTTCGCTTTAGAAGCCTGCTCCGTCAATCTCATGGCCGGGTTTCTCGGCCGCGAGGCCCCGGTACGCCATATCGGGGGTGGAGCCGTGATTGATGACGGCGTCGACCTCGCGGGCGATCGGTAGCGCAATGCCGCAGTCACTGGCGAAATCCATGATGACGCTGACCGCCCTGACGCCTTCGGCGACCTGATTCATCGAGGCGATGATCTCGTCGATCGACTTACCCGAGCCGAGTTGCTCACCGACATAACGGTTACGGCTGCGCTCGCTGGTACATGTGACGATGAGATCGCCGATACCAGCCAGGCCGGCGAAAGTGTCCCGGTGCCCGCCGAGCGCTTCGCCGAGCTTGGTCATCTCACGGACCGCGCGGGACATGACCATGGCACGGGTGTTCTCCCCGATACCGATCGAATAGCCCATACCGACGGCAATGGCGTAGACGTTCTTCAGGGCCCCGGCCATTTCGACGCCTATCACATCATCGGTGGTGTATGTCCGAAATCTCCTGGTGCGGAACAGCTGTGCAAGGGTGGCAGCCATATGCCGGTCGGGCATGGCCAGCACCGCCGCGGCCGCGTATCCCTGGGCCACCTCGATGGCGATGTTCGGCCCGGCGAGGATGCCGGCCGGATGCCCGGGCAGCACCTCATTGACGATCTGACTCATCCGCAGGTTGGTGCCCTGCTCGAGGCCTTTGACCAGCGACACCACCGGCACCCAGGGGCGCAACTCCGTCGCTAGCTCCGTCAGCACCTGGCGAAAACCATGCGACGGAACGGCCATGACGACCACGTCCGCACAGTTGGCGGCCTCGGTGAAATCGGTCGTGGCGCGCAGCGTCTCGCTCAGCGCGACATCGTTGCCCAGGTAGTGGCTGTTGCGGTGGTTGTCGTTGATGTCCTTGGCCGTCGTCTGCGAGCGCACCCATTGCAACGTGGGCCCGCGTCGCGCGCAGATGGATGCGATGGTGCTGCCCCAGGAACCGCCCCCCAGGACAACGACATTAGGTTGGCGCTGAACAACATTCATCCTGAGCGCACCTTGTCGCTCCGCTGTCGGAGGCTGTGATCAGACGTGCTCATCAGCGCATCCGCTGCTGTCACTGTCTTCACGAGGCCATGTGCACTTTCTGTATTGGGCGGCTGCGCCGGGCCTGCTCGACGCCCGGACCCTGGTGGGCAGGCACCCCAGCCGTCCGAGGTATCGCAATCCTTGCCGATCTGAACCGGGCGGGCTTCCCCCGAAGAGCGCATATTGCTCCCCACTTGGAGGCATCTCCGACGTGCTTCGAAGGTCGTCTCGTCCGAGGCATTGTTTTTGGTCAGTCCATTCGTATGATTAGACCGTAGCTCGTCAGTCCATTTCAGCAGGGAGCGTGAGTATGCAGGACTCCGGACGGCTCGGGTCGCAAAAGTTCGGGCTCTGGTGCAACTGGATATTCGTTCTACTGACGGCAGTTGGCTGGCTGGGCATCGCGCACTTCTACCAGCCGGCGCGGGCAGACCTCGGCCTGGAAGCCACCAAGGTGTGGTTCAGCGAGACGCATCACTGGGGAACGATCGTCGGTTGCAGCCTCTTCTACATCGCGGCGGGAATCCTCACACCCGGCTCGATCATGTTCGGCGTCATGCTGGCAAAAATCGAGGGCCGGTGGCCGGTGTGGTCACTGACCACCGCAGTGTGCGGGGTCTTCATTTCGTTGATCGTCTTCCTGAACGCGTGCGCATGGATCGTCTCCGCTTACCGAAAGGAGACCGGGCCCGACGTGGTCCAGGCGTTTTCCGACTGGGCGTGGTTCGCTTTCCTACTCGGTTGGATATACCTGGCCATCGAGATGCTGGCGACCGGGGTCGTGGAGTTGATGGACCACCGGCCCGAACCGATGATCCCACGCTGGTTCACCTGGCTGACGTTTGCCGGTGCGGCGACCCTGTTCTTCGCAGCCGGCCCAGCATTCCTGAAGAGCGGACCGTTTGCCTACCACGGATTGCTCGCTTTCTATCTGCCGGTGGTCATCTGGGGCGCATACATCACTGTGACGACGTGGTTCATGCTCAAGGAACTCGGCCGTGCACCCGAACCAACCGCCAGCCCCGAGTTCGCCGCAAACTCAGCTTGACCAGAACCCCGACACGAATCATTGCCGCGCAGATAAACGCGCAGATAAGGCCGCGAAGCAAGGAGAGACACCGATGCACCTCGAGCTTTCCGACGAACAGGACATGTTCACTGCTTCGCTGCGAGACTGGTTGAGCGAACGTGCCGGCCCACCGAAAGTCCGGGGCTGGTTGGACACCAACAACCCCGCCGCCTTCGAACACCTCTTCGTCCAAGACGGCTGGGCCGGTGTCGGTTTCGACGAGGAGACCGGGGGCCAGGGCGGTGGCCTACTGGAATTGGCGCTCACCTCGCGTGAACTCGGACGCGCGGCGGCGCCGGCGGCGGGTTGGCTGCAGTCGGCGATCGTCGTCCCCGCACTGGCCGGCGAGCCCGGGCTGGCGCGAGCGGCGGCGGAATCCGGTGAGGTGACTGTGTTGGCGGTGCGGTCGGACCGCATCCCGACGGCCGTCACGTCGGTGCACAGTAGTGCCGGCCGTCTCCGGGGGCGGATACCGTGCGTCCTGGGAGCCACCCGGTCGCAGCATCTGGTGGTCCCCGTTGTCGACGAGGGGGCCGCGTCGCTATGGCTGGTGGATGCCGCCGAGGAGGGAGTCGAGGTACTACCCCGCGCGCTGTTGGATCGTTCGCGCGACGTCGCCGATGTCGTTCTCCAGAACGCGACCGGACGCCGGCTCGATGTCGACGCCGCCGTTGCCCTCGGCGAAATCGCGTCGAGGGCAGCGGTTCTCGTGGCCGCGGACGCGCTGGGCGCCGCCGAACGGATGTTGCAACTGGCCGTCGAGTACAGCAAACAGCGCCACCAGTTCGGCCAACCGATCGGTTCATTCCAAGCGGTGAAACACGCCGCCGCGCAGATGCTGGTCACCGTGGAATCGTCGATGTCCATCGTCTGCTATGCCGCACAGTCGGCGGAAGAGAACTTGCCCGAACATGCGACGCATGCTGCCATAGCCAAAGCCCAGGTAACCCGCGGCGCGGCCGAAATCGCCGACAGCGCACTGACTTTGCATGGCGCGGTGGGTTACACCTGGGAACACGACCTGCAGCTGTTCTACAAGCGCGCCAAACTCGACCGTGTTCTCTTCGGCGCCCCGGCGTCGTGGAACGAGCGCATCGCAGACTCGCTCCCACTGCTTCCCGCCGCGGGCTGACCGACCGAAGGTCAGGCAGAGCCGGTCTTTTCTTTTGGTCTGTCCATTAGTATGATTTGCATGTACGTAGATTAATCAGCGTCGTGGAGCGGAGATCGGCATGGACTTCGAATTGACTGAGGATCAGCAGACGATTCGCGCCGCGGTTGCTGAACTGGCGGGCAAGTTCGACGACCACTACTGGCTCCACAAGGACCAGCAGCACGAGTTCCCGACAGAGTTCTACGACGCCTTCGCCGCGGGCGGTTGGCTTGGCATCACCACGCCGGAGGAATATGGCGGCCACGGTTTCGGTATCACCGAGGCGTGCCTCCTGCTGGAGGAGGTCGCCGCCGCAGGCGGCGGGATGAACGCGGCGAGCTCGATGCACCTATCGATATTCGGCATGCACCCGGTCATCCTGCACGGCTCCGAGGAGCTCAAGGCGCGCACGCTGCCTCGCATCGTCAATGGCGATCTGCACGTGTGCTTCGGTGTCACCGAGCCCGGCGCGGGACTGGACACGACGAGGATCACCACCTTCGCCCGTCGCGCGGGAGATCACTACGTCGTCAACGGCCGCAAAGTCTGGATCTCCAAAGCGCTTGAATCCGAGAAGGTCCTGCTGCTGACCCGCACCACGAAGTTCGAAGACGCCGCGCGCAAGACCGATGGCCTCACCCTGTTCCTGACCGACCTGGACCGCAACAAGATCGATATTCGCCCGATCCCCAAGATGGGCCGCAACGCCATCTCATCCAACGAACTGTTCATCGACGGCCTCGAGATCCCGGTCGAGGACCGCGTGGGTGAAGAGGGACAGGGTTTCCGGTACATCCTGGACGGCCTGAACCCCGAACGTTGTCTGGTGGCGGCCGAGGCGCTCGGCATTGGGCGCGCCGCGTTGCGCGCGGCGGTCCGATACGGCAACGAGCGTGAAGTGTTCGGACGGCCGATCGGAATGAATCAAGGGCTGCAATTCCCGCTTGCCGATTCGCTGGCCCGCCTGGACGCAGCGGAGCTGATGCTGCGCAAGGCCACCTGGCTCTACGACAACGGCAAACCCTGTGCCCGTGAGGCCAATTCGGCCAAGTACCTGTGCGCTGACGCCGCATTCGACGCAGCCGACCGCGCGGTGCAGACACACGGCGGAATGGGCTATTCCGAGGAGTACCACGTCGCGCGCTATTTCCGTGAAGCCCGCTTGACCCGCATCGCCCCGCTCAGCCAGGAGATGGTCCTCAACTACCTGGGCGAGCATGTGTTGGGCCTGCCGAGGAGCTACTGATGACCGCACCGCGGGATGTGTTCAGGCTCGACGGCCGATCGGCGCTGGTGACGGGTGCTGGCAGCGGCGTCGGCGAAGCGGTCGCCCGCGCATTCGCCCTCGCCGGGGCCAAGGTGCTGGTGACCGATGTCGATAAGGATGCCGCCGTGGCCAGCGCGGAATCGATCACCGCGGCAGGAGGCGTCGCGCGCCCGTTCGTACTCGACGTGCGCGACTCCGCCGCTGCGACCGAAGCCGCCGCCACCGCGGCGGAACTCGGCGACGGTGCACTGCACGTGCTCGTCAACAATGCCGGCGCCATCTCACCGGCCATGTTCGGGGATATGTCGGAGGACAATTTCCGCCGTATCGTCGACATCCACCTGGTGGGCAGCTTCGTGTGCAGCCAAGCCGCACTGCACCACCTGCCGACCGATGGCACCGGCCGCATCATCAATGTCACCTCCGCCGCCGGCCTGACCGGCACCATCGGTCAAGTCAACTACGGCGCCGCCAAAGCCGGCATCATCGGGCTGACCAAGTCACTGGCCCGCGAGTTGGCCCGTCAATCGGTCACCGTCAACGCTGTCGCGCCACTGGCCGCCACCGCGATGACCGAGAACATCCGCAGCAACGAAAAGCTGGCCGCCAAGACGCTGGCCCGAATCCCGCTGGGGCGCTGGGCGTTTCCGGAGGAGATTGCGCCAGCCTTCGTCTTCCTTGCTTCAGATGCCGCGTCCTACATCACCGGCCAGGTGTTGCCGGTCGACGGCGGAACGGTGATCTGATGGGCCACCATGTCACGGGGCCGTTCGCCTCGACGGGCCGCGAAGTGTATGTCGCCGAGGCGGTGCGCACCCCGACCGGCAAGTCACATCCCGATCGCGGGTGGTACCGCGACATTCACCCCAACGCCATGCTCGCCTCTTGCTACACCGAGCTGATCAGTCGCACGGGAATCGACCCCGCACTCGTCGAGGACCTCGTGATCGGCTGTACCGCTCCGTTCGGTGAACAATCCCGCAACATCGCCCGCAACGCGTGGCTGCAAGCCGGCTATCCGGCGGAGGTACCGGCCACGACTCTCGATCGGCGGTGCGGCTCGGCGCAGACCGCGCTGGCGATGGGCGCGGCCCTGGTGGCCTCGGGCACTCATGAGGTGGTGATCGCCGGCGGCGTCGAGCACATGGGCCACGTCCCGATCGACTCTCCCGCCAAAATCTCGGAACTGTACGGAGACCCGTGGCCCGCCGAGTTGCGCGACCGCTACAGCTTCGTGCACCAGGGCGAGAGCGCCGAGTTGATCGCCGACCGCTGGGAGCTGGGCCGCCCGGAGATGGACGCCTTCGCCGCGCGGTCGCACGCAAACGCCGCCAAGGCCATCGCCGACAACCGTTTCCACGCCGAGATGGTGCCGATGACACTTGACGGCCAGGTCCGCAACGCCGACCAGTGCGTGCGCCCCGAGACCACGGTCGAGACGCTGGCCAATCTCAAACCGGTGTTCCGCAAGGAGAACGGACGGATCACGGCGGGGTCGTCGTCGCCCATCAGCGACGGCGCCGCCGCCGTACTGCTGTGCTCCGGTGACGCCGCACGCCGGCTCGGGTTGCGGGTGCGGGCCCGCATAGTCGACCAGACCACCGTAGGCGTCGACCCCGTCATCATGCTCACCGGACCCATCCCTGCCACGCGGAAGATTCTGCAGCGCAACAATATAACCGTCTCCGACATCGATCTGTTCGAGGTCAACGAGGCGTTCTCGTCCGTGGTGCTGGCCTGGCAGCGCGAGCTGCGCCCCGACATCGATCGAGTGAATGTCAACGGCGGCGCGATCGCGCTGGGTCACGCGGTGGGCGCCACCGGCGCCCGGTTGACGGCCACACTCGTCTCCGAACTCGAACGCCGCGATGGCGACCTCGGTCTGGTGACGATGTGCTGCGGCGGGGGTCTCGGCACCGCCACGTTGCTGCAACGGGTTTCGACGTGATCGATTTCACCAGGTTTCTGTCCCGAGGTGACGGTGTCTGGTGGGGTCAGGCCGCCGCGGAGCCGCGGCCGCTTGTCGACGCCCTGATATTGCAGAATCCCCGGATCGGCCCGATCCGCACCTTCACCGGAGTCAGCTGGAACGACCAACTCGCGGTCACCATCCCCGGCCGGATGTCCATGGTGTCCTACGGCGGGCTCGGCGAGCTTCGCGAACTGAGCCGGTCCGGACGCCTCGACGTGGTGCCGTGCCACTATTCCGCGCTGCCCCGGATGTTTGCCGAACGCAGGCTCCCCTGTGATGTAGGCCTTCTGCAAGTGTCCGCTCCTGACCAGCACGGAACGTGCTCGTTGGGGATCGGTGTCGACTACGTCGCGGATGCGATCCAGCACACACCGGTGCTGATCGCCGAGATCAACCGCAGAATGCCCGAATCCGTTGGGACGCCTCGAATCCCGCTCGACCGTTTTGCAGCGACCATCACCACCGACCGGCCGCTGGCCGAAGATCCCAAACGCCCACCGGGGGCGACCGAGCAGCGAATCGCCGCCCACGTCGCCGGACTCGTCGAGGACGGCGACACCGTCCAATTCGGGGTCGGCTCGCTGGGTGACGCCGTGCTTGACGCGCTCAGCGGCCACGCGGACTTGGGATTCCACACGGGCATGGTCACCGACGGGCTGCTCCGGCTGGTGGACAAGGGGGTGGCCACCGGAAGGCGCAAAGAGATCGACCCGGGACTGATTGTGGCCGGCACCGCGCTGGGTTCTGCCGAGCTGTACAACCGGGTCGCCGAATTGCCTGCCCGGTTCCTGCCGACCAGCTACACGCACAGCCCGCGAGTGCTGTCGCAGCTGCAATCGCTGGTATCGGTGAATTTCGCTGTGGAGGTCGACCTGACCGGACAGGTCGGCGCCGAGATCAGCCGCGGCGTGTACATCGGCGCCGTTGGCGGACAGGTCGACTTCACCCGCGCCGCCTCGCTCACCGGCAAACGGTCGATCATCGCGTTGCGGGCCACATCCGGTGGCCAGTCCACGATCAAAGCCATGCTCGACGGCGGGGTGGTCACCACCACGCGCTCTGACGTCGACACCGTCGTCACCGAATACGGTGTCGCGCATCTGCGTGGCTGCAGCCTCAAAGAACGCGCACGCCGACTCATCGAGATCGCCCAACCCAGATTCCGCGACCGGTTGGACCGTGAAGGGAGCACATTGTGACCAGACTGCCCGGGCACGTCGACATCCGAGAAGTCGGACCCCGCGACGGATTTCAGAACGAACCGGACATCATCGCCACCCGCGACAAGATCGAGCTCATCAACCGGCTCGCCCAGACCGGTCTCCGGCGCATAGAGGTGGCCAGTTTCGTACGTCCCGATGTCATCCCGCAGTTATCAGACGGCGTCGAGGTGCTGCGCAGCATCACGGTGCCCGACCATGTCTCGCTCATGGTGCTGGTACCGAACAGCAAAGGGCTGGACAACGCACTCAAGGTGCGCCAGACCTTCTCCGAGGTAGCGATCTTCGTCAGCGCGTCAGAGACGCACAACAAGAAGAACGTGAATCGCACTATCGCCGAGTCGATGGCCGACAATGCGATCATTGCCAAACGCATTGTCGCCGAGGATCTGCGCTGCGCCGCCGTCATCGCCACGTCCTACGGTTGCCCGTTCGAAGGAAAGGTGCCGATGAACCGGGTGCTCGACATCGCCGAGGAATTCGCGGCGGCAGGCGCCATCGAAGTGGGATTCGGCGACACCACCGGAATGGCCAACCCCGCCTATGTCGGTGAATTCTTCTCCGCCGCAATCGAAAGACTTCCCGGCGTTGAGGTCACCGCCCACTTCCACAACACCCGCGGACAGGGACTGGCCAACGCCTACGCTGCACTGCAGGCCGGGTGCACCAGCTTTGAATCCAGCTTCGGCGAACTCGGCGGTTGCCCGGTACCAGCCGGTTCCACCGGCAACATCGCCTCTGAGGATCTGGTCAGCATGTTCGAGGAGATGGGCGTATCCACCGGGATATCGCTACCGGCGTTGATCGATACGGCTCGCGCCGCCCAGGACGTGCTCGGGCGCACTCTGACCAGTCACTCCCTCGTTGCCGGTCCGATCGACTGGAGCCCCGGCCCCCACGCTCCGTCCTGCCGCTAGCGCGCCCAACCAACCACTACAAGGAGATTCTCAATGAAGTTGTCAAGCCGCCGCAGCGCTAGGTGCGGTGGGTTGATATGGCTTGTGGTCGCGCAGCATTGCCCACAGGACGTTGAGGCGTCGTCGGGCAAGGGCAAGCACGGCTTGGGTGTGGCGTTTTCCCTCGGCGCGTTTGCGGTTGTAGTAAGTCCGCGATGCCGGGTCGGTGCGGATGGCGATGTGGGCAGCCAGGTAGCAGGCCCGCAGCAGACGTCGGTTGTAGCGGCGGGGGCGTTTGAGGTTGCCGCTGATGCGTCCGGAGTCGCGCGGGACTGGGGCCAGCCCCGCGACGCCGGCCAGGCGGTCGGGGTTAGCAAAAGCGCTCATGTCCCCGCCGGTGGCGGCCAGGAACTCGGCACCAAGGGTGACGCCGAAGCCGGGCAAACTCAGGATGATTTCGGCGTGGCGGTGGCGGCGAAATCGCTCCTCGATCATCGCTTCGGTGTCGCCGATTTCGGTGTCGAGGGCCATCACCTCCTCGGCCAGCCGGGCCACCAAGGCCGCGGCCACTTGCTGTCCGGGTACGACGGTGCGTTGGGCGTTAGCCGCCTCCATAGCGGCAGCGGCAATGGCATCGGCGTTGCGGGCCTTGCGCTTACGCAGCCAGAGCGCGAGCCGGGCGGCACCGGCGCGACGCAGCCCGTCGGGTGTTTGATACCCAGTGAGCAGGGTCAGCGCGGCCTTGCTGGCGCTGTAGTCGAAGGCACGCTCGAGGGCAGGGAAATATTCGAGCAGCTGGGCGCGCAACCGGTTGAGCGCCCGGGTGCGATCGGCCACCAAATCGGTGCGCCTGGCCGTGAGGATCCGCAAGTCCACAGCGATGTCGTCCCCGGCTCGCAGCGGTTGCAGGTCGCGGCGCATCCGCGCCTGATCGGCGATCACGGCGGCGTCTTTAGCGTCGGTTTTCCCTTCCCCGCGGTAACCGCCCGAGGCATGGTGCACGGTGCGCCCCGGAATATAGAGCAGCCGTTGCTCGGCGGCGATCAGCAAGGTGATCAGCAATGCCGCCCCACCGGCATTCAAATCGATCGCCCAGGTCAGCTCACCACCATCAGCCAGCGTCTGGACCGCGCCGATCAGATCCAGCAGCGCGGATTCGTCATTGGCCACCCGCCGCGACAGCAGCCGCTTCCCGTCGGCATCGATGACCACGCAATAGTGGTCCGATTTCCCACCATCAACCCCAGCCCACAACGGTTGTGCCACAACCACCTCCCTGCTCGCTATCGGTCCGACCAACCCAGCAGACGACCACGCCGTCACGTCCTTACACAGCGATCAAATCGCATCTCTCAATTAGCGGTCGAGTCGTCGCGGGACAACAGGCGGCCAATCTCCTTCGGCCATCAACGATGGCGACCACATGAAAGCCATACCCGCTGCCCCTGGGCGATTCGAAGCCTACGG
Organism: Mycobacterium sp. TY814; assembly: GCF_030755175.1. Lineage (NCBI taxonomy): Bacteria > Bacillati > Actinomycetota > Actinomycetes > Mycobacteriales > Mycobacteriaceae > Mycobacterium > Mycobacterium sp. TY814. The sequence goes on along the minus strand of NZ_JAUFRY010000002.1, from coordinate 280,449 downwards.
CCGACGGCAACGAACACCCTGCAAGAAAGGTAAGGACACCCATGAACCACCGCGTCGCGTTCGTCACCGGCGGAGCCCAAGGAATCGGCCAGGGCATATCAGAGACGCTGGCATCCAACGGTTTTCGGGTCGCGGTCGCCGACCTGAACCTCGAGGTGGCAGAGGCCACAGCCAAGCGCATCGCCGACTCCGGCGGTGAAGCCATCGCCGTCCACGTCGACGTCACGAACACCGAATCGGTTCGCAGCGCAGTCAAAACCGTCACCGCCGAACTCGGGGACATCGAGATCGTCGTCAACAACGCCGGCTGGGACGACTTCATGCCCTTCCTGAACACCTCAGAAGAGTTCTGGGACAAGATCATCGACATCAACTTCAAGGGTGCGCTGCGCGTCATCCACACCGTTGTTCCCGGCATGGTCGAGCGGGGCTTCGGCCGGGTCATCAACATCGGTTCGGACGCCGGCCGCGTCGGGTCATCGCTGGAGGCGGTGTACTCCGGAGCCAAAGGCGGCATCATCGCATTCACGAAGACACTGGCCAGGGAGGTGGCCACCAAGGGCGTCACTGCCAACACCGTCTGCCCGGGTCCGACCGACACACCCGCGCTGCGCAAGTTCGCCGACAGCTCAGGTCAGGATGCCGACAAGGTGATCGGCGGCATGACCCGCTCCGTACCGATGAAGCGCTTGGCCCAGCCCTCCGACATCGCCGCCGCCGTCGCGTACTTCGCGTCAGATGCGGCGGAGTACGTCACCGGCCAGACGCTCTCCGTCAGCGGTGGCCTGACGATGTCCTGACCCAATCCTCACGCGATCAAAGGAGATCCTGTGGCACAACCCCAAACCCGCGAGGCCGTGGCCTGGAACCGCGATGGGGCGTTCGTTGAATTCGTCATCGACAGTCCTCCGGCCAACGCGCTCGGCCCGGCGGTCATCGCCGGCCTGCACAACGCCATGGACTACGCCCAGAGCGTCAAAGCCAAAGTCATCGTGGTGACGTCGGCCGTAGACGGCTTTTTCGCTGCCGGCGCCGACATCAAACACATGACAACGGTTGACGCGGCCTCATTCCGGGCGTACGGCGACTCCCTGCGCGGCGCGCTGGAACGCCTGGCCGCGCTGCCGATGATCTCCGTCGCGGCGATCGACGGCCTCGCCCTGGGGGGCGGTCTCGAACTGTCGATGGCGTGCACGCTGCGAGTCGCCTCGACACGGGCCCGACTGGGTCTGCCGGAAGTCAAGCTCGGGTTGATCCCCGGCGGCGGAGGCACCCAGCGACTCCCCCGCCTCGTCGGACGCGGCCGGGCACTGGATCTGATGCTGACCGGCCGCCAGGTCACGGCAGAAGAGGCGTTCCGGATGGGGCTGATCGACCGTCTGGCCGACCCCGCCACCACCGCGCAGGCGGCAGCGCGGCAATTGGCCACCGAGTTGGCCGCAGCCTCGACGCCTGCCCAACTGGCCGTGGTGCGGACCGTCGACGCAGCCTACGACCGACCACTGCCCGATGGCCTTCGCTTCGAAGTCGACCAGATCCAGAATCTCTTCGAGCAGGGCGAGGCGGCCGAGGGACTCCGCGCGTTCATCGACAAACGCAAGCCGCAATTCGGCTGAGCAACCGTCAGATTCGACGCGATCCGGGCCCTTCGAGGTTCGGACGTTGAAGGATTGGAATGGATAAGCATGATCGATATCGAACGGCGTTATCAGACCCTGCGTCTGGAGTCTCCGGCTGACGGCGTGGTCCAGATAACTCTCGACCGGCCCGACCGGCTCAACGCCATGACGATGGCGATGTTCGGCGAAATCGAGTCGGTGGCGCACGCCGTCGCAGCCGATCGCGATGTCCGAGTCGTCATCCTGACCGGCGCCGGCACGGCGTTCTGTGCCGGCTACGACCTCGACGAAGCCGAGGAGTTGGCGTCGTTGTCGGCCCTGAACATGTTGGAACGCCAGGAGCGCGCCGCCCGGGCCCTCAGCGCGGTGCGTGCCGTCCCGGTTCCGGTGGTCGCCGCGATCAACGGTCCCGCCGCGGGCGGCGGCATGTCGCTGGCCCTGATGGCCGATATCCGGCTGGGATCGCCAGCCGCGAAGTTCAACGCCGCGTTCGTGCGTATTGGGCTCTCCGCGGGCGACCTGGGTGCCTCGTGGTTGTTGCCACGGTTGATCGGGCCGTCCGCGGCAGCGGAGATGGGCTTCACCGGACGCATTGTGGAGGCCGTCGAGGCCGAACGACTCGGCCTGCTCAACCGGGTGACCGATGCCGACGACCTGCTCGACCAGACCCTGACCCTGGCCCGGCAGATCTGCGCCAACTCCCCCGGCGGCATCCGCATGTCCAAGCGGGCGCTGCAGGCGAATATGGAGGTCACCTCCTTCGCCGCAGCGCTGGAACTGGAGAATCGCGGCCAGGCACTTCTGACGCGCTGTGCGGATATGAGTGAGGCGCTGGACGCCTTCAAAACCAAGCGCGTACCGAACTTTTCCGGGCGGTGACGATGACCACGGCGCGCTGGAATCGGGTGTCGCGGCGCCCGGTAGCCGACGTCCTGGACGAGCTACGCGGCGCCGAGACGCTGTCCTTCGACCAACACGGTCCCGACGTCGTGGTGATGTCGGTCAACCGCCCGCATCGGGCAAACTCGCAAACCATCGACATGTTCGGCGAAATCGCCTGGGCCACCCACATATTGCGGAGCGCTTCGGCACGGGCGCTGATCATTACCGGTGCGGGCGGCAAGGCGTTCTGCACCGGCTTCGATCTCGACGAGGTCGATGTACTCACCCGGATGTCGGTGTCGGACTTCACCGATCTCGTGGAGACGGCCGCCTCAGGATCCACCGCATTGCGGGCTTTGCCTTATCCGGTGATCGCCGCGGTGAGCGGCCCAGCCGCTGGCGGTGGTCTGTCCCTGGCGCTGGCGGCCGACATCAGGATCGCCGACCGGACAGCCAGTTTCAGCGCCGGCTTCGTGCGAGTCGGGTTGTCGATCGGGGAATTGGGTACGTCGTGGAATCTGGTTCGGATCATCGGACCCGGCCGAGCTGCCGAGATGGCGTTCACAGGTCGCACCGTCCGAGCCCCCGAGGCGTTGCGCATCGGGCTTGCCGACCGGCTCACCGAAGACACGACCGCTCTCGAGGCGGCGCTGGGGTTGGCCGAGGCCATTGCCGACAATTCAGACGACAGCATCCGCTCCACCAAGAACGCGTTGACCCGCAGCATGGAGAACAGCTCCTTGCAATCCGCCCTGGAGATGGAGAACCGCGGGCAGGCGCTTGCCATGCAGGTTCCGGGCACCCGCCGCGCGCTTGCGCCTTAGCGACACCGACCGGCATTACTTCTTTTCGCGACATCCGTCAATTTCCGTTGGCGCGGGGTCACTCTCGTCAGGGAGAAAGCTCCTCTCATCGGGGGACGCGGGTCGATGGCCTCGTCTCGTAACGTGACTGTGTGCCACCAGTCGATCATGCATTGAATCTCACCACGCAGGCGATCCTGACGGATCTCAGTTGGGGTCTGACGGGGGTGCTCCTGCTGATCGCCATCCGGATGGGCGTGCGCGAGCGCACCCCCGCCTACGTTCTGATGGTGTTGGCCGCGCTGGTCGGCGCGTTCGCCGAGCCGCTCTATGACGTGGCGATGATGCTTTACTTCTACTCCACCCCAGGCATGTGGACGCATTTCACGGCATTCGATATCCCGCAACCGATTTGGACTCACAGCGGCTACGCGGTGCTGTACGCCGCGCCCGCGATCTACATCTCGCGCCAGATCGCGCGCAACCTGATCACCCGCCGCGCACTGTTCGGCTGGGCCGGCGTCGCACTGCTCGAATCGGCTGCTTTCGAGATGATCGGCATCAACGGCGGTCTGTACAGTTATTGGGGGCCACACGTATTCCGGATCGTCCAGTACCCGTTGGTGATCGGTGTACTGGAAGCCGCTCAGGTGATCTGCTTCGCGATGGCGGCATCGCGGCTGCGGGCCGGCTGCACCAATCAGTGGCAGCTGCTGGGCCTGTTCGTGTTGTTCCCCTGCACGTTCTTCATGGCCAATTTCGGTGCGGGCTGGCCCACTATCATCGCAATTCACCTCGAGCACACGTCGACTGCGGTGACCGCCGCCGCGACAGTGCTCAGCATCTGCTTCGCGGTCGCGCTCGTGCGCGCTGCCTCGTCGTTCCTGCCACCGACCTCAGGAAAGCCCCACCCCGAACCCGGGCATGCCGTCGTCAGCGCGCCCGCGAAGACATTCGGTCCATGAAGCACCCAATGTCGCGGACCGCCCTGATATTCGCCGCCGCCGTCGTATGCGCGATCCCCGTTGCGGCAGCGCCCGTACCGGCCTACGCGGCTCCGGCCCCCGAGGTGGAATATCTCTACAACGTGACCGCCCGGCGGCACTACACCTTTCCCGACGGCGACGCGCTCAACTACGGATACGGAATCTGCGGCAAGGTCACCGCGGGCGAACGCTACGCCCAGGTGATGAGCGACGTGAAAAGCGACATCACCCCGAACGACGAATTCGCGGCCAACTACCTGGTCTCGTATGCAGTGAATCTTCTTTGCCCAGAACAGATCTGGGCGTTGCGGAACTCCGCGGCAAACTACCAGCCGCCGACTCAGTAAGCCGGCCTACTGCGCCGGCATTCCGGGCGGCGGGTACACGCCGCGCAGAATCCACGGGAGCCAACTGATGCCGAATTCGACCTCGTCGGTGGCGTCGTAGTCCGGGCTAGGGTCCAGTGGAACATTCTGGGGCAGCACCACAATCGGTGCGGGCCCCGATTGCTGCCCGACCGTCGTGCTCTGGGCCGGCCGCTCCGACTGCCCATAAACCGCCACCACGACGGTGCGATCCGGACTGTTCTCCGACCACACCCCCACCTGGCTGTTGGCGCAGTTGGACATGATCGCGAAATACGCGGGGTTGTAATACCACTGGTTCATCAATTCGACGCCGCTGATGGCCACCGCGGGATTGATCGCCACGGTCTCGGCCACGCCGCCTCGGAAGCCGGCGGCGTTCGCCCGACTTTGTGGCGTCGAACCGTCAGATCCGATGTCGCCGTCGATATTTCGGTTGTTCAACATATCGACTGCGTGCCATTGCGCGGCCAGTTGCAGTTGCAGGTTGATCTTGACGTCATTGGTGCAACCTGCCTGATGCTGAACGGTGTAGACGTTCGCGACCACGCCGTCGTTGAGCCGCTTGTTGTCGGCGTGCGCCGCGGGCGCACACACGAGGGGGCCGCACGCCATCGCGCACAGGATCAGCGGTCGATAGTGCATGTCAGTTCCTTTGCGTCCGCCGTTGGCTTCGTCGTGGGCTCAGACCGGGTCGAATTGCGAGATCAGCCAACGGCCGCCGATCTTGTCGAGGGTGACCCGAACACTGGACGCGGTGCTGGCGGGCGCATCCTGCCCGACGATGACGGTCTGATTCACCAGCAGCAGGACGACGGCGTGCTCGGCCGTCGCCGACGTCGACGCGGCGGCAGGAACGGTGGCCACCGCCGAAATCTGCTTCTGCTTCGCCCCGGGGATCACAACGTCGTGGGTCAGAGAGGTATACGCCTGCAGGAACGCGCCGGTCAGTCGGTCCCGCGCGCGCTCGAGGTCGGCCTGCACGGTGTCGGGCCGGTAGGACAGCAGCGCAATGGTCCCCTCGGTGGCGGCACGCACGGATTCCGCACGGGCCGCCGCCGCGTCGCGAGCCGACGTGTCCTGCCATTTGAGGTAACCCACAGCCAGCGACAGCGCCAGCGCCAGCCCGGGCAGCACACCGTAGGCAATTGCCCGTGACCAGCTGGGGCGCCGCCGGACGCGCGGTGGCGGCGCATCGAGCGTCTCCTCGGCGACGGACTCTTCGTCGACAGGCAGGTCCATTGTCCCAGTGGAGATTTCAGCCACCGACTCACCGCACTTCGAGTTGCGGTTCCGGCGCAATCTGAGCCGGCTCATGACACGAATCCGACGTTGGAGACCTTGATCTGATCGCCGGCCCGCTGCACGGAGATCCGCATTCGCCACGACCTGGGCGCCGGGTCGGGTTCGCCGGCATTCGATGTCTGAACGGCCACCACCACCAGTACCTGTGCGCCGTCGGCGGTTTGCGACTCGATCCCAGCCTCCGTGATCGAGCCCACCGTCGTCGCCTTGGCTTGCTGGAGTACCTCGATGAACGGCTGCGACCGTTTGGCGAAGTCGTTGTAGAACTCTCCTGTCGCCCCGTCCAGGATGCGGCGCACGTCGGCGTCGGCGTGCTGCCAGTTGATTGTCGTCAAGTTCAGCGCGCCCTGCCTGGCCACCTGCAGGTACTGGCTCCGCTGGGCTTGCAGCTGGTGGGACTGTTGCAGTCGGAAACCCCACCACCCGGCCAGTGCCGCCATAGCGATAACAGCGCTGAGGCCGAACAACATCGCGCGGCGGTGCACGGGCACGCGCTTTCTGATCCGGGTCGCCGGCGGGCTGTCGGTGTCGTCCGCTGCGGACTCGGCAGAACTGTGCTCGACGGCCTCGACGTCGTCGGTGCTTTCGTCGCCGATGTCCACCGACAGTTCGGGGTCACTCAATACGGTCATACCGCCCTCCGTTTTTCGTGGGTCTAGGTGTCGTTGCCGTCACGGGGGTGGCAGCAGCATCGACTGCCACGTCCTGTCCTTCGGCGCGGTCTGGGCCAGATCGGACCGGGTGTACTGATGTCCGTCGGGTCCGACGTAGCTGCCCGTCGCCGGGTCGTACTGGGCGGCGGCGATCGGCGGCAGTGGCGGATCGGGTCCGGGCGCGGCCCCGGGCACCGGCGGCGGGGATCCGGGCGGCAGCTGCGGGATGCCCTGACCGGACAACGTCGCGTTGGGGTCGCCCTTCCAGTTGTTGCCGTCGTTGAGTGGCACGTACTGTTCGTTGCTTTCGCAAAGCTTGACGGTGGGTGCGCGCTTGCCGGGCACGGTTTCACAGGGAGTGTTGCGGGCACCGCGCACGTTGAGCGGCGAGTCCTGCGGAACCCTGCAGTACAGGTCGCCGGGTGCTCGCTGCGGATAGTCCTCGAAGGTGGGGTTCCGCTGCTGCTGTGCCGGCAGGAAGCCGGTGGTGCACGGCGGCGGCAGGTTGAGATTGAGGTTGAAGCTCAGGTACTGGCCCCGGTAGGCCTGTTTGGTATTGACGTTGGCGAGGATGCCCGCCTGTTCAGCGGCAATGGATTCAGGGAAGACGACCAGCAGTTGCTCGATGTCGTTCTGATAGGTGAGCGCCACCTGTCCGACGCTGACGAGGTTGGCGAGCAGGATCGGCAAGGTGGGTTGAACCCGATCGATGAGTTGCCGCATTTCCCCGAGCGCGGGGCCCCCCTGGTCGATGGAGCCCGCGACCGCGCTGTCGTGCGTCTGCAATTCCGTGGTCACGGCGGCCAGGTGTGATGCCCACCCCGCAATCGCACCGGATGTGTGGGTCTGTGAATCCAGCACCGGTTGCGCCTGGTCAATCAGCGTGACGAGCGGGTCGAGGTTCTTGCGGGCGTCGATCGCCAGGTTCGACGAACCCGAGATCAAGCGGGAAAGCTCGGGACCCAGCCCACCCACCGCCATGTACGACTCATCGACGACGGTCTTCAGGTTGTCGCGAGGTATCGCCGCCAATGCGGTGTTGGCAGCGCTCAGCAATTGGTTGATGTTCGGTGGCACGGAGGTGTCGGGGCGCCGGATCACGTCGCCGTCCTTGAGCGGTGGCGAAGTGGCGTTGCGCGGCAACAACTCGATGTAGGACTCACCGATCGCCGATTGACTGTGCACCTCGGCCTTGAGGTCGGACGGAATGTCGATGCCGGATTTCAGGGACAGCACCGCTTCGACACCGTTGTCGGTCAGACTCACGGACTGCACCTGGCCGACTTCGGTGCCGCGGTAGGTGACGTTTCCCGTGCTGTAGATCCCGCCGCTCTCAGGCAGTTCCACCTTCACTGTGTAACGGCCGACCCCGAACAGCATGGCCGGCAGTTTCACGAAATGCAGCGACATCACGGCGAGGGCGGCCAGCGCGATCACGGTGAAGACTGCCAGCTGGATCTTGACTCGTCGGTGCAGATGCAGCATCTAGGACCCCTGGTCAAAGTGGTACGGGATGGCCAGCGGGTTGCCGGGAGTACCCCGATAGCCCGCTGTGCAGGGGCTGGGGTACTGGCCGATGGTGCGTCCCCACTGCAGCTCCAGCTCGGTCAGATGGCACTCCCATCGGGTTCCGGTGAATATGCCCTGGTCGATTCGGCTGAGCGTGAGGTCGATGATCGCTGTGAGGTTTGCGTAGTCACCGCGTTGAAAGTTCTGGAAGGTTTCGTTCGGAAAGGGGAAGGTGGCGATCAGGCTGAGCGCCCGGGTCAGGCTCGGACCGGCGTTGGCGAGCGACTCCAGCACGGGCCCAAGGTCTTTCAATTCTTTGACCAGGTTCGCTTTGGTTTTGTTCACCGAGTCGACGGTCAGTGCGCTGAATTTGCTCAATTGATCGGCCGCCTCGACCAGGGTGTGCCGCTCGTCGTTGAGTACCGCGAGCGCGTCGGGAATGGTGGCCAGCGCCCGGTCCAGCACGGGTTGCTGGGCGGCGAATGTGCCGGCCAGGCGGTTGAGGCTGTCGGTGGCCGCGATGATGTCACCGGACTGGTTGTTGAGGTTGGCGGTGAATTTGTCGAGCTGCCCGATCAGGCTGCGCAGATCCTGTTCGCGGCCGCGAAACGCGGTGCTGAACGCCTCGGTGATGTCCTGGATCTGGCCCAGGCCGCCCCCGTTGAGCACCAGCGACAGTGCAGCCAGTGTTTGCTCAGTACTCGGGTAGGCGGCCCCGCGGGACAGCGGAATCAGCGCACCAGAACGCAACTTGCCTTGCGGCGCTTCACCTTTGGGTGGGCTGAGCTCAATGTGATAGGAGCCCAACAGGCTGGTGGTGCCGATCTTGGCTGTTGCGTTGGCCGGCAGGTTCACATCGCCGTTGAGCCGCATCGTGACCAGCGCGTGCCAGCCCTCGCGCGCGATTTTGGTCACATGACCGATCGTCACGTCGGCGACGCGCACCCGGGAGTTCGGTTGAATGTTGTTGACATCGGGCATCTGTGCCTGAATCTCGAAGGAGTCCGGGCCGTCACCCTGGGTGCCCGGCAGCGACAGCGAGTTCAGCCCGTGCCAGCCGCAGCCGGATGTCCCCGCCACGGCCGCGAGCAGGGCCAGAGTTGCGACCAGGTGGCGCCAGCGGCTGATCCTCATGAGCCACCTCCTGGCGGGAGCATCAGACCGCGCAGGCCGGCGGCGGGGTCGGTAGCCACCGCCTCGGCCGGACCGGCAGACGTCGCCTCGGTGCCGGGCGCTGTCGGGGGCACTGGCGCGGCCGGCGGTACGAAGTCGGGTCGCATCCAGTCTTCGCTGTAGGTGACCTCGTTGGGTCTGGCCTGCGCGCCGACGAACAGGTTCTCCCCAATGGGCGGAAAGTTGTACTGGCGGTTCTTCAGGATGGGCGCCATGTACTGGGCGCAGAGCTTCGCCGCTTGCTCGCCTCCCAGCCGGGAGGCGGCCTGCACCGCTCCGCAGAGGAAGGCCAAGGGATTGGCCATGTTATTGCCGGCCAGCGCGCCGGTCAGCGCACCGTTGGCCGGTTCGAAGATGTTGTTGAAGTTCTGCAAGACCGTTGGGCCGATGTGCAGCGTCTGCTTGATGTCGTCAAGGCTGCCGACCAGCGCCTGGGTGATCGACGCCAGTTTGTCCGACGCGGTGCCGACTGCCTCTCGGTTGTCGGCGGCGAAGCTCCCTACGTCCCCCAGGACGGCATTGAGGTCCTCGACTGCCTGACCAACCTTGTTCGGGTCGTCGGCCAGCACCGAGGACACGGCGGCGAGGTTCTGATTCAGCTGCTCGAGCAGATCTGCGCTGTCGTGCAGCGCCGACACGAGCGTCGACAGATCCCGGAAGGTGGCGAAGATGTCCTTGCTGTGGTCGCCGAGCGCCGACACCGCCTGGGACAGCTTGATGATCGTGTCGCGGATGGTGGAGCCCTGTCCGCGCAGGTTGTCGGCGGCGGTGTTGATGAGGGAGCCCAATGTGCTGACGCCGCCCGGCTGATCGGGTTTGAGTAGATCGGTCAGCCGCTGCAGTTGGGTCCGTAAGTCATCCCACTCGACCGGCACCGCGGTGCGATCCGAAGGAATCACCGCGCCGTCCTGCATCGTGGGCCCGCCGCTGTACGGCGGCGTGAGCTGAATAGCGCGGCCCGTCACCAATTGTGGCGACAGGATCGCGGCTTTGGCGTCAGCGGGCACCTTGTATTTGCGATCGAACCAGAACGAAACCTTCGCCCGCAGCGGCTGCGGTTCGATCTTGACGATCTTGCCTACCGGCACGCCCCGGATGCGGACGTCGTCGCCGGCAAACAACCCGTTGGTGTTGTCGAAATAGGCGACCACGAGTGTCCGGTCCGCCTTGTCGTTGGCTCGCATTGCGACCACGACGCCGGCCACAAGCATCAGGACGAGGGTCGTCATCAACACGGCACGGGCCCGCCGCAGGTCCTTGATCACGGTTGGCCTCCCGGATGCTGAGAGGACGGCAGCTCACCCGGTGCCGGCACGTAGACCGGCTTGGGTGTCGGTTCGGGCGTGGACTGCAGGCTCGCCGGCGGTGGCGCCGGCGGTCCCGGCGGCGGCCCTCCCGGCGGCGGTGCGGGCAACGGTTCCCGATAGGGATAGCGCGGATCGCCGGGGTTGCCGGTGATCGCGTCGGGCAGTGTCAGGCGCGGCTCGCCACCCTGGCCGGTCCGGGGGTACGGCATCGGCAACGGCGGGGTCCCGGGCTGGCCGGTCGGCGGGTCGGTCAGCTGCGACGGCAGCAGGGTGGCCGGGTCGAGTCCCAGATCAGAGAATGCGGCACCGATGAACGGCTGCACGAACTGCCCCGGAAGCAGATTCACCACGTACGCCTTGAAAAATGGCCCGGACGAGACGGATTCGCCCAGCGACATCACGTAGGTGTTGATCAGTGGGATGGCCTGTTGCAACCTCTCTTTACGCTGTTCGACGATCGCCAGCACCCCGTTGAGCTTGTCCAACGCGGGCCGCAACTGCTGCCGGTTCTCGGCGATGAACCCTTCCAGCTGCCGCGACACCGCCGAGATGTTCCGCCAGATCTGGCCCAGCGCGGCGCTCTGTGTCCGCAGTTGGGCCAGCAACGCGTTGGTGTCGCGCACCAAGTCGACGATCTGGTCGGTGCGCTTGGCCAGCACGCCGGTTGCCTTGGCCGCGTTGCTGAGCAGATTGCGGAGTTGGGCGTCGCGCTCGTCGAGTGTTTGTGCGAATCGCGCGACGCCCTGCAGCGCGTTCTTGAGGTCGGGCGGCGTATTGGCAAAGGTCTGCGCCAGGGTGCTCAGCGATCCAGACAGCTGCTGGGTGTTCAGCCCGCTGATCGTGGTGGCCAGGTCACCGAGGGCCTCGGGCAGCTGGTAGGGCGAGATGGTCCGCTCCATAGGTATCGGACCTTTGAGCTGACCGTCACCGCGGGGCAGCACATCAAGGATCTTGCTGCCCAGGAGGCCTTTGGTTTTGATGGCCGCCTCGGTGCGATCGCCGAGCCGGATGTTCTTGCCGACCTTGAAACTGACCAGCACCCCGGTTCCATCGAGTTCGATGCTGGATACCTTCCCCACCGGATAACCCGAAACCTCGACACTGTTTCCCGTCCGGAGCCCGCCGGCGTCGGCGAAATAGGCGGACACGTCTCTGCCTTCGTTGAAGAACGGCAGCTTCTGGTACTGGAGAGCGCCCACCGCGATTCCCGCGACTGTCACTATGCCGACGGCGCCGACGACCAGCGGGCTGCGTTCAGAGAAGGACTTCATTTCGGTGCGCACCGTCCCGTGGCCTGACCGGCCACTTTGATGTAAACCGGTTGCCCCCCTTTGCCGTTGACCTTGAGTACGACATCGCAGAAGTAGAAGGCGAAGTAGTCGCCGTAGACGCCCTGACGGACCAGGGCGCGGTACCTGTCCGGAAGCGTGTTGAGCAGATTGTCGAGATAGTCATGGTCCGCCAGGGCGATCGTCGCGGTCCGGTCGGTCTCGGCAACCACCTTCTTCACCGGTTCACGGGCCTGCGACAGGAGGTCGGCTACCGACCCGGCGGCGGCATTGGTGTAAGCGACCGCGTTGGAGATGTCCGTTTTTCGTTGTGCCAGGCCGTGAATCAGCTGCGACAGCGATGTCACCGCTTTGTCCAACCGCTCGGTCTGGCCGCCCAGCGAACCCAGCACCACGTTGAGGTTGGTGACGACCTGCCCGATCAACTGATCTCGGTCCGCCAACGTGTTGGTCACCGCCGCCGCCTGGTCCAGGAATGAGGCGATCGTGGGGCCTTGCCCTTGAAATGCCTGCACCAACTGCCCGCTCAGGGCGTTGACCTGATCCGGGTTCAGCGCACGGAACAACGGGCGGAATCCACCGATGAGCGCGTCGAGATCCAGCGCCGGTTGCGTGCGCGCCACCGGAATCGTCTGCCCCGGACTCAATACCTTGAGTCCCCCGGTGCCCTCCTGCAGCGCCAGATATCGGTCACCGAACAGGTTGTCGTACTGGATCACCGCCCGGGTTCCCTCGGTCAGGACGACCGAATCGTCGGCGGTGAATGCGACCCGCACCGACGCATCGGGGTTGATGGAAATGGTGGTGACCTTGCCGACCTCCACGCCGGCGATGCGGACCAGCTTGCCCTCCCGGAGATTGGACACATTGCTGAACTCGGCGAAGTAGGTCTTGCCTTCGCTGAACCGGAGCTGACCGAAAATGGCGACCAGCGAAAACGCGGCCAGCAGGCATACCGACAGGAAGATGCCCAGGCGCACGACGACGCCTCTCAGGTTTTCCCGCATGGCTCCTTCTCCTGCTTGGGTGGAAAGTCGGCGGTCATGGTGGCGGCGCCATTTCGGCCGTCGGTGACGGCACGGCCGGTAGCTGGCCGGATTCGGGTGCAGCCGGCGGTATCCCGGGCCACAGCGGCACGCCACCCGGCCCGTACAGCGGCGCCCCGTACGGCGGAGCGCCGGGATACGGGATGGGCCCGACCGCAGGGCCAGGAATGCATTGGCGGATGGACGGCGGTTCCGGCACGGCGCGGGTCACCGGCAGGTAGTCGGCCCAGCAGGGATGTCCAAGACCGGGATTCGGACGGATGTCGAGTCCGGTTCCCCACCCGGTGTTCGTAATGAGTTGGCGTACCGGGAAATTCTTGGTGGCATCCGGCAACGATCCGCAGCCCGGCTTTCCGCCCGGCCCACCCTTGGCGGCCACGATCGGCAGGTTCTCGGGATACTCGTAGGGGTCGTTACCGAACAACAAAGCGACATCGAGTTGGAGCGTGCGACCATCGCCGCCCCACGCGGAATAGCCGCCGTTGTCCAGATACCACTTGGCGCCCTGCAAAAAGCAGGTGTACTCCGGGCTGTACTTGTTCAACAGGTTCGTCGTGGGCTCGAGAACGTTGACCGCGGAGACGAGATTGTCCCGGTTGGGACCGAGCAGGTTGGTGCCGGCATTTGACAAGCCAATGACGTTGAGCAGCAACGAATCCAACGATCTAGAATGATTGACCACGGTGGTGCTGGTGGTGCTGGTCGCGTTCAGGATCTTCACGATGTCTTGAGCGGCCGCGCCGTAGGTGTCGTTGAAGTTCCGGAAGGAACGCCAGTCCTGGCGCATGGTTTCGCTGCGCGCATTAAGCGCCTGCAACACCTCGTTGAGGTCGGTGGTCGCCTCCCCCATCCGCGCACCCTGTCCGCGCACACCGTCGGCCACCGCGGTCAGCACCGCGTTCAACTTGACCGGATCGATCATGCCGAGCAGGTCGACGACGTTCTCGAAGACGGTGTTGATCTCGGTGCTGACATTTTCTGACTGCAGCACCGCACCCGCCTTCAGCCGGGCCGGACTCGGGTTCTCCGGGTACACCAGTTCGACGAACTTCGCGCCAAAAGCGGTGGTGGCGCTGATCTTTGCCTTGACATTGGCCGGGATGTAGCGGATCTGGTCAGGGTCGAGTTCGAGGGCCAAGCTCGCCCTGTTCCTAGTGTCGCCGATCTGGCCAACCCGGCCGACCTGCACGCCGCGCAACTCGACCTTGGCCCCGCTCTCCATCACCAGACCCGCACGCTCCGAGGTCAGGGTCACCGGTACATACGACCGGAAGGTCCCGGCGAAGGCCGTCGTCGTCACGACCATGAACAAGACGACCGCGAGCAACAGGATCACCGTCCACCAGGCCGGCGAGATGCGATGCACTCCTGAGTTGCGGGCCATCGCACTAACCGGCCAGGTGGAAGTTGCCGGACTGACCGTAGACGGCCAGCGTGATCATCACGATCTCTACGGCCGCAACCACCATGGAGGTCCGTACCGCACGGCCGACGGCTTCACCAACCCCCGCAGGACCGCCGTGCGCGGTATAGCCGTAGAAGGTGTGCACCAGCATCACCACGATCGTGATCGCCACCACCTGGAAGAACGACCAGATGATGTCGCGCGGGCTGAGGAAGGTGTTGAAGTAGTGGTCGTAGACACCGGAGCCCTGACCGTAGATTGCGGTGGTGCCACTCCGGGATGCCAAGAACGCCATCATGATTGCCACGCAGTACAGCGGAATGACCACAACGATGCCGGCAACGACCCGGGTGGATGCCAGATAGCTGATGCTGCGAATGCCGATCACCTCGAGCGCATCGATCTCTTCGTTGATCCGCATGGCTCCCATCTGAGCGGTGGCTCCGGCGCCGATGGTCGCCGACAGCGCGACTGACGCGGTTCCCGGCACGATCAGCCGCACGTTGAAGTAGGCCGAGGCGAACCCGGTGAGGGCTTCGATGCCGACGGACGCCAGTTGGTTGTAACCCTGTACCGCAACCAGCGCGCCGGTGGTCATCGTCAGGAATCCGACGATCACCACAGTCCCGCCGATCATCGCCAGAGCCGCCGCACCCAGGCCCATTTGGGCGATCAGCCGCAGCAACTCGCCGCGGTAGTTGACCACGGCATCGGGGATTGAACCCAATGTGCTTGCATAGAAGCGCATCTGGGTCCCGACGCGATTCCATTCACTCCGGGTGCTGTCGAACGTGCGCCGGAGCCGCGGATGGAGCATCGCCGAAGGTCTCGCCGCGGTGATCTCTGTCATCGGTTCACCTCAGGTAACCGTGAACTGAATACCAACGGCCGTCACGATGACGTTGATCGCGAACAGGACCATGAACGTGAACACCACGGTTTCGTTGACCGCATTGCCGACACCGGCCGGACCACCACCGACCGAGATGCCCATATAGCAGGCGATCAAGCCGGCCGCCATCCCGAAAAGCATTGCCTTGACCAGCGATACGATGACATCGCCGAGGCCGGTCAGCGTCGTCAGCCCCGTCACGAAAGCCCCCGCCGAGACGTGCTGGACGTACACGGTGAAAAAGAACGCGCCGCTCAGCCCGACCACGGTCACCGCCGATTCCAGCGCCAACGCCACCGTGGTGGCCGCCAGTACGCGCGGGACCACCAGTCGGTGGATGGGATTGATGCCAAGCACCCGCATCGCGTCGAGTTCCTCGCGAATGGTCCGCGCACCCAGATCGGCGCACATCGCGGTTGAGCCGGCGCCGGATACCACCAAAACCGTGACGATGGGGGCGATCTGGTTCACCGTGCCGATTGCCGCGCCGGTTCCGGAGAAGTCTCCGGCGCCGATTTCAGTGAGCAGAATGTTGAAGATGAAGGTCAGGATCACCGAGTACGGGAGCGTCATCATCAGGGCGGGCACCATGGAGACCCGCGCCACGAACCAGGTCTGAATCAGGTATTCGCGCCACGCGACCGGCGGCCTGAACATCAACACAAAGGTGTCCAGCGACATCGCGAAGAAGCCCCCGACCGCGCGGACTGGTTTGGTGAAGGCAGCCGTCATCAGCACAGCTGCCCCCGCCACCACCGCGTGCGAGCCGCCACCCTGGGGACATCCCGATTCCCGCAGGGTCGCATACAGTCGCGTCCAGCCGATGGCATGGATGAACGCTATCGAGGCAGCAGTCGGGTGACTGCTCCATCAAGAGGGATAATGAGTACCCCAATGGGGTCACTTCTCCGCCCTGCATCCCTCGCAGATTCTGGCGCTGCCGCGCACATCGAGGTCAGCGCAGAGACCCGACCACGACACGCTCCCATCGTCACACGGTCGCTACTACACCCGTCAAATCGTCTATGCCGTAGCCGTTTTGAGGCATCGCCGCGCGATGCCCCGCATCCTGCCGTCGGCGTTTCCTGGTACTTGCGAGCGGACTTGGACGCGCCGAACGCGTTGGCGGCAAGCACGTTTGCCTTCAGAACAGGCAGAATCGCGTCGTAGGCCGCATTCTGCGGTTCATTCTGAGAAGCTTGTGCTGCGGTGTCGTGACGGCACCGGATGCGACCGGAAAGGAGGCTGCGCGTGCAACGTCGCGAGCAGGCGCTCCGCTCGTCCCGGGCTGAACGTGTGGCTGCCGATCTGGAACACGAGATTCTGACCGCCCGCCTGCCCGTCGGGGCTCACCTGGGACGCCGCTCGGAGATCATGGACAGATTCGGCATCAGCCCGACGGTGATGAACGAGACGTTGCGGATACTGCGCGATCGCGACCTGGTGGCGGTTCGACCCGGTCCGGGCGGCGGAATCACCGTGGCCAGTGCACCCCCGCAAGTTCGCGTAGGCGCACTGGACCTCTGGTTTCAGCCGTCCAACCCGCATCCCTTGGATCTGTTCGAAGCTCGCCTGTACCTCGAGTTTGGCCTTACCAAGGCGGCGTTCGAACGCGCCGACGCCGATGACGTCACCGCGATGCGCGCAGCGATGGTTACGCTGCGGGCCAGCACAGATGCCGCGCGGTTCTTCGATGCCGTACTCGCGTTCCACGGCGTCGTCGCCGCCGCGGCGCACATCCCGGTCCTGGAGGGGATGCATCAGACGATCGTGACCAGCATCAAGGCGGTCCTGACGCGGGTGAGGTTCGTCGACCAATACGAACCGTTGCTCGCCGCCAGCCTTGACGTCCACGACGACATTGTGGCGGCCATCGCGCTGCACGATCAGGCGTCTTTCGTCGCCGCGCTCAACCGCCACGACAAAGACCTGATCCGCGCTGACGACCCGGACCGGACCCCCAACACCCCGCAGCACCCCTGACTGAACGGTCGGTTCGGCCGACCACTGCGCAGGCATGCCACGACCTCCGCCGCCGGGGCAATGTGGTCCCAACATTGTGCATGCATATCTTGAATTATGTATGCACAATAGCTATCGTCGGTACAACTGCCTTTCCCACTTGTTGCGTGGAGCGACCGCCATCAACACTCAACCGCCCGCCGCCATCGGCATCATCGATGTCCACACCCACGCGATCGATGAGGTCCTACCGGATCTGCACGCGTCCTATCCGGACGACCTGTGGCCCGGCATCGAGCGGATCGGCGACACCGAGGCGATTCTGCTGTTCGGCGGACAGCACTACCGTCGCATCGATCACCGGTGCTGGTCCCCCACCCCCCGCATTGCCGACATGGATCGCGAAGGCATTGCCGTGCAGGTGCTTTCGCCAGTTCCTGTCACGTTCTGTTACCGGGCATCGGCGGGCGGCGCGGCCGAACTGGCGTCGGTTCAGAACGAGTTCTTCGCTCGAATCATTCACCAGCACCCGACCCGATTCGCCGCGCTTGGCGCTGTTGCGCTGCAGGATCCCGACTGGGCCGTCGACGAGATGCGCCGGTGCATGCGCCACCGTGGCTTCCTCGGCGTGGAGATCGGTTCGCGCGTCGGCGACACCGAACTCAGCGACCCAAGCCTCGATCGTTTCTTTGCTGCTGCCCACGAACTCGACGCCCTGGTTCTCGTCCACCCCAGCGACCAGGACCTTCCACCGCGGATAAGGAATCTGGGACTGGGCTTCGGCGCGGGTATGCCGATTGAGACAGCCTTGGCGGCGGCGGCGCTATTGATCGGCGGCGCACTCCAGCGCCGCCCCGAAGTGCGAATCTGCCTGGCGCACGGAGCAGGTGCGCTGCCGGCGCTACTCGGGCGACTCGACAAAGGGGCGGTCGTCGCCGGCATGGCAGCCGACTCACCCGAGTTACCAAGCCGACTGGCCCGCCAACTGTGGTGTGACAGCTTGACCTACGACCGCGGGGCATTACAGACCGCAATCGACGTATTCGGCACCGACCACGTCGTCTTCGGCTCCGACTACCCCTTCGTCGCGATGCCCGAACCGCTCGACGACATCGTCGCCACCCTGCCCGACGGTCTGCGTCGCAAAATCTGCCGGACGAATATGGAGGAGCACAATGGCCGAGTTCCTGGGTCTGGGCCTGACTCACTACCCGCTGCTGGCCGGCACCGACGAGCACATGGCGGACCTGTTGCGCTGGACGCTGGCTGATCCCGATATCCCCACCGCGGCAAAGGATCCCGCCAACTGGCCGGCGGCGATGCGGGCCGAGTGGGACAGCGGCGTCGCCGCAGCGGCCAGACACCGTAAGTTACTGGTAGAGAACCTTTCCCGCTGCCGCGATGCCCTCGACGACTTCAGCCCCGACGTCGTGGTGGTCTGGGGTGACGATCAGTACGAGAACTTCCGCGAGGAGGTCGTGCCGCCGTTCTGTGTGCTCGCCTACGGCGACGAGACCGTCCACCCATTCGAGTTGATGACCCGTCGCGGTAGCCCGAACGCGTGGGGCCTGCCCGACGACACCACCATCACGTTGCACGGCGACGCCGAGAGTGCTCGCCGGCTGGCGAACGACCTGATCGGCCGGGGATTCGACGTCGCCTACTCCTACCGAAAGCGGCGCGACGCACCGTTTCCCCACGCGATCGTCAATACCCAACTATTTCTGGACTACCCCGATGCCGGAGCGCGCTTCAACTACCGGCTCATCCCGATCACCGTCAACTGCTACGGCCAGCACGCGATCGCCCGCCGAGGGGGCCTGGCGCGATTCGCCGACATCGTCGACGAACGGCTCGACCCCTGTGGGCCCACACCCGCACGCTGCTTCGCGCTGGGCCGGGCGGTCGCCGAAGCGTTCCGCGACACCGATCTGCGTGTGGCATTGGTGGCTTCCTCGAGTTGGTCGCACGCGTTTCTCACCGACAAGACCTGGCACATAACCCCCGACACCGCCGCCGACCGGCGGCTGTACCAGCAATTCGTCGACCGTGACTACGCCACATGGCAAGCCACACCCAGCCGCGACATCGTCGACTCGGGCCAGCACGAAATGCTCAACTGGTTCTGCCTGACCGGTGCGGTTGATGAACTGGGTCTGGACCTCGCGTGGTCAGAGCTCGTCACCACGGATGTCTTCAACTCCAACAAGTGTTTTGCGGTGTTCACCGAAGGAGGATCACGATGACGGCAACCGTCGCAGCCAACGTGCTGCAACCACGCACCATAACTGCCGGAGGCATCGAAACCAGTTACCTCGAGGCCGGCGCCGGCGAACCGGTTGTGATGCTGCACGGCTCGGGCCCCGGCGTATCAGCGATCGCCAACTGGGAACGCAACATTGGCATGCTGTCCCGGCGATTCCGGGTACTCGCGCCCGACATCGTCGGATTCGGCGATACCGCCCGACCGCGTGACGTCGTCTATTCCCTGCGCAGCTGGACCGATCACATCTGGGCCTTCTTCGATGCACTCGGCATCGAAAAGGCCGCTATCGTCGGCAACTCGCTGGGTGGGCGCATCGCGCTGCAGATGGCCACGGACGACCCGGACCGGATCACCAGGATGGTGCTCATGGGCGCACCCGGTGTCGGCATGACACTGACCGACGGCCTTGCCGCGCTGCGCGCCTACACACCTTCGCGTGGTGCAATGAGTGATCTGCTGCGCGACTACTTCGCCGTCGATCCGGCGACGATCACCGACGAGCTTGTCGAAATCCGTTACCAGGCAAGCATCGCCGATGGCGCCTACCAGGCGTACCGTGCCATGTTCTTTGATCCACGGCACGCCGGGTCCCAGCTTGGTATCACCGAAGACGAGGTGCGCGCCATCACCACGCCCACCCTGCTGGTGCACGGGCGCGAAGACAAGGTGGTGCCGGTGCAGGTCTCGGTCACGATGCTGGGGTTGCTACCGAATGCCGACCTGCACGTGTTCAGCGCGTGCGGGCATTGGACTCAGATCGAGCGCGCAGACGAATTCTCCGCGCTGGTCACCGACTATCTGTCCCGCCGATGAGCACCGGCATCCAACCGCGGCCGAGGAACGAGGTAGCGGCGCAGCTGCCTCTGGTCGTGGATGACCCTGTGTCCCAGCGCTTTCGGGTGCACCGCTCGGCTCTCACCTCGCCCCAGGTGCACCGGGCCGAGGTGGAGCGGATCTTTTCCCGATCGTGGCTCTACGTCGGACACGAATCCGAGATTCCCGAGCCGGGGGACTTCGTCCGGCGGCCGGTCGCCGGGCGGCCGATCTTCATGGTCCGCGGGGTGAAAACCGGTAACGTCAACGTATTCCACAACACCTGCACGCATCGCGGCGCGGTAGTGTGCCGGCAGGAATCCGGCAATTCCAAGGTGTTCCAGTGCTTCTACCACGCGTGGACCTTTGACTCCGAAGGCCGGCTCAAGGGGGTGCCAGACCGCGACGGCTACGCCGGCGGGCTGAACTTCGACGAGCTGGGACTCAAGCGGGTGGCGCGCGTGGAGTCCTACCGGGGCTTCGTGTTCGCCTGCTTCGACCCCGACATCGAGGATCTGCCGACCTATTTGGCCGGTGCCAGACATTACCTCGATCTCGTCGTCGACGGCTGCGGTGGATCGGTCGAGATGGCGCGTGGCACCAATCAGTACAGTTTCGCGGCCAACTGGAAGCTGTTGGTGGAGAATAGCTTCGACGGATACCATGCGGAGTCCACGCACGACACCTACTTCAAGTATCTGGTGTCCATCGGCACCGATCTGCACGGGGGTGTCAGCGGCCGAGCCGTCAACCTGGGCAACGGTCACGCCGTAATCGAATACAGCTCCCCCTGGGGGCGACCGGTCGCAAAGTGGGAGCCGTTGTTCGGCGATGATGCCCGCGCCGAAATCGACAGGCTGCGCGCGGATCTGGTTGCCCGCTACGGTGAGCAACAGGCCCACGCGATGGCCGAGGTCAACCGCAACCTGCTCATCTACCCCAACCTGATCATCAACGACATCATGGCCGTGACCGTGCGCACCTTCTACCCGCCCGCACCCGATACGGTTGACGTCACCGCATGGGCATTGGCCCCCAGCAAGGAGGCCCCTTCCCTGCGTCATCGCCGACTCGACAGCTTCCTGACATTCCTGGGCCCGGGCGGCTTTGCGACGCCCGACGACGTAGAGGCGCTGGAGTCCTGTCAGCAGGGCTTCAGCAGCGGCGGAGTCGAATGGAACGACATCTCCCGCGGCATGGGCCGCGTTCCGATGGCCAACGACGAAGAACAGATGCGCGCATTCTGGCGCCGCTGGCAGCAGCAGATGGGCACCGCCGCTGACCTGACGGGTGCCCAATGACCGCCGCGCCCGTGCCGCAGCAGGCGTTCTCAAGAGAGCAGGTCGAGGAATTCCTGTATGCGGAGGCGGCATTACTGGACACCTGGGCCCTCGACGAATGGCTCCTGCTGTTCGACGGGGACGCCAAGTACGAGGTGCCCTGCAACGACGCACCCGACGGCGACCCCGCCCACGACCTGATGCTCATCGACGACAACCACGTGCGACTGACGGCCAGGGTTGCCCGACTCAACAGCCGACGCGCCCACCGCGAATACCCGCATTCCCGAACCAACCATCAGGTTTTCAATGTCCGGGTGAATCCATCAGACGACGGCATCGCGGTGACCGCGTCGTTCACGGTGTGGCGGTTCCGCGCCGGACGGACCAGTTGTTATGTGGGCCGATACCACTACCGGCTACGCCACCGCGACGGCTGCTTTCGGATCGTCAGAAAGCGGGCCGAATTGGACATGACCGACTTACGTTCGGTGGCCGACGTGGCGATCATCCTGTGAGCGGCGCACTCCGCGGGCGAACGGCCGTCGTCACCGGCGCCGGATCCGGCATCGGCATGGGAATCACGGCGCGACTGATCGCCGATGGCGCTGCGGTTTTCGCGGCCACACGCTGCCAGGAAGACTTGGAGCGCGCCTGCGAACATGCACCCGTTGCCGGCGGATTCATCGGCGATCTCCACCGTCCCGGCACGGCCGACGATCTCGTGACCGCGGCGATCCGGGCGCTCGGCCACGTCGACATCCTGGTCAACAACGCCGGCGGCGGCGTGATCCGCCCCACCCTCGAGCACACCGAGGAGACACTGCGGGCGACCGTCGACAACAACCTGTGGACCACCATCTACTGTGTGCGGGCAGCGCTGCCGCACATGGTGTCTCGTCGTCATGGTCGCATCATCAACATCGGCGCCGACTCGGTGCGCACCGGGTTGATGGACCACGCCATGTACAACGCCGCCAAGGGCGGTGCGCACGCGATGGTTGCCGGGCTGGCACGCGAGTTCGCCGCAGCAGGCATCACCGCGAACACCGTGGCGCCGTGCTACGTGCGCACACCGGAATTGGCAACACTGCTCGAATCCGGCCGAACACCAATTCGACTGGCGCAGGTCATCGAACAGGGTACGGCCATGGTGCCGCTCGGACGCCCAGGCGATCCGACCGAGGTGGCGGCGGCGGTCGCGTTTCTGGCCGGCGAAGACAGCCGGTTCATCACCGGGCAGACGATCTATGTCAACGGCGGCAGCAGCATGGGCTGATGGTGATCTCGACCACCACTGACATCGTGCTCTTCGACGCGCCGGGCCCGATGGTGCCGGTCTATCCTGGCCGCACATCTGCGGCCCACATCGACGAACTCGGCTCGGTCGAAATATCTTTCGCCGAACTCGTCGTCCCGTCGACGACCTGATCAGCGTCATCGCGCTTGGCATACTCCGGTCGTCGGGCCGTCCCCAAAATACCTCCCGTTAGGGGGACGAGTCACCTACGGTGACGGCGTTAAGGTGGGTCCGCGCTTCAGACCGGCCGGTAGCGAAAGGACCATTTTCATGACCGCGGAAATCACCGACATCTGCGCCTACCCCGCACGCTATTTCGCCGCGTGGAACCAGCGCGATCTCGCCACCGCACTGGCCGCGATCGCGGAAACGGTGCACTGGGAAGATCCGTCGTTGCCCGCACCGATCACCGACCACGAGCAGGCCGGCGGATTCTTCACCGCAGCGTGGTCCGGTTTTCCCGATCTGACCTTTCACGCTGTCGGTGAGCCGCTGGTGGATGTTCTCAATCGTAGGGTGTCACAGGAGTGGCGGATGGTCGGAACCCACAGCGGCGAAGGGTTTCCACCCGGTGTCGCGCCGACCGGCCGTCAGTTCGACATCCCGGGAACCGACGTCTGGCAGGTCGACAACGACGGGCGGGCCGCATCTGTGCACGCTTACTGGAATCTCGGCACGCTGCTGACCCAACTCGGCCTGGCCTGAGCATCTGGTTCGTTCAGCCGGAGATACTGCGCGTCGAGCCAGGTGGGGCTACACGCTGTGCGGCGGCGATGCCCGGTTCAGGAACGGTCACAGCAGTTCTTCGACAGGACCTATCGCGGCCGAGACGGCGCCACCACCAGCCCCCTTTCACCGGGTAACCTCACGTCCGCTGGGGATGTGCGCTGAGCCCGGCGCAGGTCTCCCCCGCCCGCAGAAATGCAGCCACCAGCGCAGGGTCGGCGAAGTATGGATCTCCGGAAGGCGTTTCGGCGCGACGGCGCCCGTACTCGTAGAGCGCCGCCAATTTGAATTGCGCCATGGCCGAATACCATTCGATGTTTCTCGGCACAGTTCCGGTCCGCTCGCTGTAGCGGGCGAGCAACTCGACGCGGCTGGGATAACCCTCTTCCAGAACTGCGACACCCATGCCGGCCGTAGGCGTGAGCGCCTCACCGGGGGCCGGATAGGACGACAGGAAGTAGCCCAGGTCGAACAGCGGGTCCCCGATCGTCGCCAACTCCCAATCCAGCACCGCCGCCACCCGCCCCGGCGGTGTCGGGCGGATCATCATGTTGCCCAACCGAAAATCGTTGTGGACGATAGCCGCCCCTGATTCCGCCGGCGTGTGGTGCACCAGCCAGTCGGCCAACCGCGCAAAACCATCGGGAAGTCGGCCATCGCGCTCGATGAGTGCGCGGACCCGGCGCAAGTGCCGGGAATTGAAGCCTTGGGGTTTACCGAAGTCGCCCAGGCCGATCCCGGCCCAGTCGACGGCGTGCAAATCTGCCAGTGCGTCGATCACCGATTCAGCGATCTGGCACCTGGCGGCCGGGTAGTTCAGCGGTTCTGGCGTCGACTCGGTGATCACCACGGCATCGATGAACTCGGTGACGACGAGTGGCACGTCCACGATCTGTCCCGGCTCGGCTACCGCGAGAACCCGCGGCACCGGCACCGGAGTGGCGGCCAGCGCCGTCAGCAGCCGAACCTCTCGCACGACGTCATGGGCGCCGACAGGCACCGGAGGGGGCGGCGGGCGACGGACCACCACCGTTCGGTCGCCGTCCGACACCACATAGGTCAGGTTGGAATGACCGTCCCCGACCGCCCGGGCGTTCACCCGGGGACCGCACCCGGCCCGTTCGGCCAGGAACTTGCCCAGCCGTGAAAGTTCATCCGGCGACCATTCCCATGTCACCGGAAACTCCCGGACTGCACCAGATGCTCCAGGTATGAACCCACCCAATGTGTTTCGAACTGGCCCGCGCCCTGTTCGCCGTCGATCGTCGCCCGGCACGCGGCCTCCCGGATGACCGTGGCCATCGGGTCATGGCTTGGTAACTCCACGACCCCGAACGCCTCGAGTTCGACGTTGGTGCTGCCACCGGCGACATCGATCAAGGTGGCCGAAAGACGCTGTTGGCGCATCTGGCTGTCATACTCGGCGCGATGATCGATGCTGCGGACGGCAACCGTCACCCCATCGCGCGCAACATACCCACCGAAGCCCCATTCCCCCTTGGCTATCCAGATCCATCCGTTGACAGCCACTCCGTTCGGGGTGTACGCGACAAACCACTTCCAGTGCTGTGGAGCCCCCCAATCCCGGACCCCCCACGAGTGGTCCCGGTGCCCCGGTCCGTTCAGTTCGATGCGGCGATCACCGACGCGCACATAACCCTGCACCAATCCGGTCTGCTCCATCCGGTTCTCGGCAAACCATGCCGGCAGGCCGTCTGGATTCACGCGATAGCTGAACGCGTCGTGCAGCCCGTCGAATTCATACTCGATCGCGACATCGTCACGGTGATAACTCAGGCCGCACGACTGCAGCGGCTTCGGCTGCCGCAACGACAAACCGTCGAATTCGAATCGGTCCAGGTCGACGTCGTCAGCGATGCGTCCCGAGTTCAGGTGCAGCGCTAAAGGATCAGGCCCGGCACCCCACACGACGACGTTGTACCCCACGCGGCCGCGATCGGTCATGTAGAGGTACACCTGCACACCCAGCTCTTCTTCCGGCACGACCACTTCCCAGAACAGACTGTCGCGCATCCGCTTGCCGGGATCCGGGCGGTGCCGCAGATCGTCGAGCGCACGGAGCGCCGTTGTGGTGTCAACCATTTCGCGACTCCTCCGGATCGGCTGCGCGCAATCAGTGACCGCGCCGGGAGCACCCACCGACCCCTGTCCATCACGCTATAATGGTCAGACCATTTACTCAAGCGCGTGTCTTGACTAATTCGGTCTGACCATTTTAATGTTGCACTGTGCCTTTCGAGCCCTGGCGCCGACTGCCGGACGCGCTCCGGTGATGGATCCCATCGCGCTGCCCTTCCGTTCCGCGGACGGTAGCCGACTCGTCGGCTACCACTGGGCAGCCCCGGATGAACGGCCGCGCGTAGGCGTTGTCGCACTGGTCCACGGTATGGGTGAACACGTCCGCCGATACGACCATCTCGCCGAGATCCTCAACTCGCACGGCTTCGAGGTGTACGGGCATGACCACCGCGGACACGGCACTTCCCTGGGCCCTGACCAGGAACCTGGACACCTGGGTCCCAACGGTTGGCGCGCGCTGGTCGACGACTTGAACCTGGTGATCGCCCGGGCACGGTCGGACCATCCGGACCTGCCCGTCGTGATGCTCGCGCACAGCATGGGTTCGTTTGCCGCTCAACAGTTTCTGCTCGATCACCAGGTGGACGGGGTCGCTCTCACCGGAACGGCGGCCGTCGACCTGCTGGAACCGGCGTTGGATCTTTCGGGGGACCTTTCGAGTGATCTGGACCTGTCGGCCTTCAATGCGGGCTTCCGCCCGGCCCGGACGGAATTCGACTGGCTCTCCCGTGACGAGGCGATCGTCGACGCCTATGTCGCGGATCCGTTGTGCGGGTTCGGCATCGACACCGCGTCGCTCAAGGACATGTTTGCCGGTGCCCGGCGGCTCGCGGATCCCGACCAGGTGGCACGCATGCGCCGCGATCTGCCGGTGTACGTGGCAGTCGGATCCAAAGACCCGGTCAACGGCGAACTCGCCTTGTTGTGGGCCCTGGTGGATCGCTACCGAGCAGCCGGCCTCGACGACGTCACCGTTCGCGTCTACGACGAGGGCCGCCACGAGATCCTCAACGAGATCAACCGGGCAGAGGTGATCGACGACCTGGTGCAGTGGCTGCGGCGAATATCCGCGCCCGGCGCCATCAGTGCCACTGCGCCTGCGTCACAGCAGACTCAACAACCGTGAGGACGGATCGATGACTGATAACCGCACCGAACTGCCGGCACCCAAGCACCTTGACGCATCGACCGCGCTGATCGTCGGGGGCACCGCCGGGATCGGGCTGGCTTCTGCACAGGCACTGGCCGCGGCCGGCGTGCCCCGGATCGTGGTCGTGGGTCGCAACGCCGAGCGTGGCGAACTCGCCGCCAAATCGATTGCCGAACTGGGTGCGGTAGCTCACTTCGTCGCCGGCGACGCGACCTCCCCAGCGGGCGCGGCCGCTGTGGCGGCACAGGCCGACGATATCCTTTCGGGTATCGACATCCTGATGTGCACCACCGCCGCCGACGTCCGGCCGGAGCTTTTCATCAACATCCCGTCAGCCGAAATCGGGCGCATACTCAATGAATTGGCGCTGCCATCGATGCATATGGCCAGTGCGGTGCTACCGGGCATGCGTGATCGCCGCGGCGGCGTCATTGTCAACGTGGCGTCGGATGCGGCCAAGACCGCCACGCCGGGCGAAGCGGTCATCGGGGCCGCGAAGGCGGCCATCGTGATGTTCACCCGAACAATCGCGATCGAAGAGAAGCGTTATGGCATCCGCGCCAATGCGTTGACCCCGTCGCTGGTGCACGGCACCGCCTCGACCGAACGCATCACCTCCGACGGGTTCAGCGGCAAGCTGTTCGCCCGAGCAGCTCAGCAGGCACATCTCGGTGTGCCGACCGCCGACGACATTGCCGCTCTGACGGTGTTTCTGTGCAGCCCGGCGGCCGGCCGGCTGACCGGGCAAGCCATCAGCGTCAACGGAGGCATCTCTGCGGCATAGTCGCCGCCTGAGGCACCTAGAAATACCGCGGGAACGGCGTCCAGTCCGGCGCGCGCTTGTCCAGGAACGCGTCTCGGCCCTCTACCGCCTCATCGGTCATGTACGCCAAGCGAGTCGCCTCCCCGGCGAACAGTTGCTGACCCACCAGCCCGTCATCGAGCAGGTTGAACGCGTATTTCAGCATCCTCTGCGCCTGAGGCGATTTCGCGTTGATCTCGGCCGCCCACTGCAGTGCCACCGTCTCCAGATCGATGTGGTCGACCACCTCGTTGACCGCACCCATGCGATTCATCTGCTCAGCCGTGTATGGCCGGCCCAAGAAAAAGATCTCGCGGGCGAACTTCTGACCCACCTGACGGGCCAGGTACGCGCTCCCGTAACTGCCGTCGAAACTTCCGACATCTGCATCCGTCTGCTTGAAGCGGGCATGCTCACGGCTGGCCAGGGTTAGGTCGCAGACCGAGTGCAGGCTGTGCCCGCCACCCGCTGCCCACCCGTTGACCAGGCAGATCACCACCTTCGGCATGAACCGGATCAGCCGCTGCACCTCCAGGATGTGCAACCTGCCGGCGCGCGCGACGTCAATGGTCTCGGCGGTCTCACCGGCGGCGTACTGGTAGCCACTGCGGCCGCGGATGCGCTGGTCGCCACCTGAGCAGAAGGCCCACACACCGTCTTTGGGCGACGGCCCATTGCCGGTCAACAACACGACTCCGATTTCGGGGGACATCCGGGCGTGATCCAACGCGCGATAGAGCTCGTCGACGGTGTGCGGCCGAAAGGCGTTGCGCACCTCGGGCCGATTGAAGGCGACGCGCACCGTCGGCTGCGTTACGTGGCGGTGATAGGTGATATCGGTCAGATCGGCGAATCCGTCCACCGGGACCCACGCTGACGGTTGAAAAGGGTTGTCGTTCAAAGTCACCCGCGTGGCCGCCGTGGTTTGACCTCGTCCATGTAGAGTGCGATCGCCTCCGACCGATTGATAGCGCCGATCTTGCGCAGGATCCGTTTGACATGAGTCTTGACCGTTTCGACGGTGATGACGAGTTCCTGGCCGATCTCCGCGTTGGACGCTCCCAGGACCAAGAGCTCAAAGACTTCACGCTCACGGTGCGACAGGGTGGCGGCCAGCGCGGAATCCGCCGCGTTGTTCGCGGACTCGACCCGGGTGTCGTATTCGTCGTCGAAGCTGATCGCTGCCGCGGCGATACGGTCTGCCTCCTCGGTCAGCCGTGCCGCTGCACGGGCGATCGTGGTCCGCTGCTGCTGCACCCGTTCGGTATTCAGCATCCTCTCGTGGAGCAACGAGTAGGCGGAGGCAAATGCATCGAGCAGATCGACGTCCTCGGCAGATACGCCTTCTTCGCTGCGACGACCGACGTGGAGCAGCGCTACCACCCGCGATTTCGCGATTACGGGAGCGACGAGATACCGCGCCGAGCCGAGCAACTCCCGATAGCCGGGCGCCCCGGGCATCTCAGCTTCGTTGGTGCGCACCGTGTCGCACAGGCGAATGCAGGACCGTTCGGCTGGGCAGTCGCGACGTGCGATCACGGTGGGCCCGCCTACGCAGTGATCGGATTCCTCGACGACAAAACCGTCGTCTTCGACAAACGACAACAACGCCGTATCGAAGCCGAGCACGTCACACAGTTCGGTACAGGCTTGGCGGCCCAGCCCCTGCAATGAACCGGCTTTGCGCATGCGGCGCACGCCCGCGGTCAGCCATCGCACCACATCGACGCGGTCACTGTCCCGCATCTGGCGCGCTTCGACCTGCGCCTGCAGGAAATCCATCACAGATCGGTGTGCGCTCGCTGAGACGGCATCACGCTCACTGCCTACCAATCGTTCTGTCGTGGCGGCCGACATCGAGATGGCTTCGTCGAGAGTCGTCGCACCAGCGGAGCGGGCGACACCGAATTTGTCACACACCTCTTGATCGAGTTCGTTGAGCCGGGCCACCATGGCGCGAGCGTTCATCGCGCCACTCCTACCTCACCGGCGATACCCGCATAGGTCGCGACGGCGGCAGCCCGACTTGACGTATTGAGCTTCTTGGCAATGTGTTTCAAGTGGGACTTCACCGTCCCTTCGGAGATCACCAGGTACCGGGCGATCTGGCTGTTGGTCGCCCCGGTCGCCACATGAGACATGATCTCCCGCTCGCGTTGAGTCAGGGCGTGCACTGCGGGTTGACTGACAACAGTTTTCGTCTCGTGACGCCGTCCGGCGGCCTCGGCAGGCAGCGACCACAACACCGATCGCGCCGAGCGGCTGAGTAATCCATCTACGTCGCCGCACAGGTTTTCGACTTCGATGCGCTGTTGTTCGGACTTCTCTTCCAGCGCTGCACTTTCAAACGCCACCGACAGACACTCGGCGAAGGCCTCCAATTGCTCGAGGTGATCCATCGTCACTATGCCGTGGGGCTCTGGACGGTCGACGTGAAGAATCCCGATCGCCCTGCCCTGAACCGTGATCGGAGCGCCGATATAGCCGAAGCAGCCGGAGACCTCCATGATCTCTCTGAATACCCGTTTGTCGTTGACCGGCGAGGGCGCGAAGACGCCGCACCGCTTTCGCACGAGTTCGGTCTCCAAAGGAGCGTCCGCCAACTGAATGTGACGTCCTTTTATGTACTCACGCAGCGATCGTGAATGACGATCGGACCCTTGGTCTTCGATATGCACATGCTGGGGCAGCCACAACGAACCGCGCACGCTCGAGATCATTGCCCGCGCAAACGCCAACTCCCGACTCAGCACCTCCGGCGCGGCTTGGATCATCTGGCGTGGCGGTAGCCCCCGCAGGTACCCCAGCGCATGACGAATCTCAGCCATGGATCTGACTCGGCGAGCCAGATCGTTGTCGAGAAGTTCGCACTGCAACTTCAGGATCGAGATCAGGATCTCGGCAGTTTTCGCCCAGTCTTCTGTCGGATCGGAGGGCAGCGCGATCCGTTGCTCGAGCGCCTGCCGGAGGTTGTCCAACTGGTGTCCGAACGCAGCCGGCGTCAGATCGGGAGCAGATACTTTGAGGTGTTCAGCGGCGGCCGCGACAGTAGCCTCGGCGCGCGCAACCACCCGCGGGTCCTCGGCGATTGCGGATATAAGCGTTCGCGAGTCCATCGTCACTCCTCTGACTGGAACGGCTTCGTACGATAAACGGTCATACCATTGAACCAAAGCATAACGCAGGTGTAACCGAGGCCACAATGGGCGCCCGGAATTTTGTCTGTGCACCGTTGCCCTCCCGATCGCTTGTATCCACCGTAACTGCAATGGTCTAATGGTCAGACCGAAGGAGGCTTTGTGCACGCTGTCGTCATGCATGAGTTCGGCACCGCGGAGGTGCTGCAACCGGGTGAATTTCCCAACCCCGTCCCGCGCCCCGGCTGGGTGACGGTGGCGCTCCGCGCCAGCGCGCTGAACTGGCACGACGTATTGGTTCGCCAGGGCCGCTACCACTCGCCGCTGCCCCACGTCATCGGCGCCGACGGAGCCGGAGTGCGCACCGACACCGGAGAGCCCGTGGTGGTCCTGCCCTCGCTGAACTGGGGCGCCCGCAACGAGGCGCCCGCCAGGGGGTGGGAGATTCTGGGCGACCGCACCCCCGGCACCTATGCCGAACTGGTCAGCGTGCCCGCTGAGTGCCTGGCCCCCAAGCCAGCGGGACTGAACTGGGCCGAGGCGGCGGCGCTGCCGCTCGTCGGCCTCACCACTTACCGTGCTCTGTTTGTCCGCGGACGGCTAAGGGCCGGTGAATCGATGTTGGTGATCGGTGCCGGCGGCGGGATCGCCACGATGGCGATCGCGCTGGCAACCGCCGCCGGCGCGAGCATCACGGTGACCTCGTCGTCCGACATCACCATCGAGCGGGCCGTTTCCGCCGGAGCGCGTGGCGGCGTGCTGCACAGCGAGCCGGAGTGGCCCGAGCACGCCCTTTCCATGTCACCCGAGAACGGGGGATTCGATCTCATCCTCGATCCGGTCGGCCGCTGGAGTGAATCCGTGCGCGCGCTGCGGCCGGGGGGCCGGCTGGTGGTCTTGGGAGCCAACGCCGAACAGACCGCCCAGATGGACATCCGCGGCTTCTATTTCGGCCAATTCGATCTACTCGGCACCACCATGGGCAGCGGCAGGGATTTCGCCGGGCTGCTCGACATGATCGATCGGTGCTCGGTGCGCGCACCGACGATCGACCGCGCGTTCAGCCTCGACCAGGCCGCCGAGGCCCACGAGTACCTCGAGCACGGGCGCGCGTTCGGCAAATGCGTACTGACACACGACTAGGAGGCCGACCGTGAACCAATCCCCCGAGCTGGTCAACTACCGTCTGGAAACGGCGGTCCAGGGCGCCGCCGAAGACGGCGCGGCCATGGTTGCCTACCTGACGCTCAACGACCCCGACCGCCGCAACGCGTTGTCGGACACGCTGCTCGATCAACTCGGAATAATGCTGCAGCGCGCCGCGTCCGACCCCCGGGTCAGGGTCATCGTGCTGACTTCGTCGCACCCGCGGATCTTCTCTTCGGGAGGAAACCTCGACGCATTCGCTGACGATCGCCCGACGATGGCCAAATATGCTGGACTACAACGCTTTCCGGCTCTATTCCGCACACTGACCGGCATAGAAAAACCGGTGGTGTGTGCCGCCAACGGTGACGTGCTGGCCGGCGCGCTGGGCATCGCATTAGCCTGCGACCTGGTCATAGCTAAATCGTCGATCCGGCTCGGCTGCCCCGAGATCAACGTGGGCGCCTTTCCATTCATGATCTCGGCATTGATCTTCCGAGCCACGGGCCGACTGATCGCCAACGAGCTGATGATGACTGGCCGACTCATCAGCGCCGGCGAGGCGGCCGGCGCCGGGTTGGTCAACAAGGTGGTACCCGATGCAGACTTCGACGACGCCGTGCGCCAATGGGTTTCCGACATCGCCGTCAAGTCACCATTGCTGCTCGGCATGGGCAAGCGCGCACTGGCCGCCACCCGGGATCTGCCGCTGGAATCGGCGCTGGACTACCTGCAGGCCCAACTCGCCCTGGCTTTCACCACTCAGGATCTGGCCGAAGGAGTACTGGCCTTCAAAGAAAAGCGATCCCCGCAGTGGCGCAACGCCTGACCGTCGACTATCACAATATATCGTTGCCGTTTCGGTCTGACCATTATATAGTTTGATCGATTGTGGCTCCTCGCCCGTCCGGCGGGCGGATCCCGAGAACCAAGGACATGCGCGATGAAACCGAGTCCGTACACCACCCGCTACAACCCTCACGAGATCGAGCACTACTACCGCTCGGGGTTGTGGTCCACCGAGTCCTTCCACGACCTGCTGACTCGCCGCGTCGACGAAAGCCCCGACAAGGTCTTCGCAACCGATGGAACGCGATCGCTGACGTACCGCGAGCTCTTCGAATCAGGCCAGCGACTGGCTGTCGGGCTACACCGCCGCGGCCTGCGAAGCGGTGACACCGCCGCCGTGCAGTTGCCCAACTGGGTGGAGTTCGTCCAGGTGCTGACCGCGCTATCGCGATTGGGCGTCATCATGGTTCCGATCATGCCCATCTACCGGCATGAAGACGTCAGCTACGTCTTGTCCAATGCCGGGATACGAGCCGTGTTCACTGCGGCATCCTTCGGCAAGTTCGACTATCTGGATATGTATCTTGGCCTGCGGCAGGAACATCCAGATCTGATGGTCGTCGTCGCGCGGCCCGACGGCGGCGCCGAACAGGCCGTCAGCGCCAACGCCGGCGTGTTCACCCTGGACCAGCTGGAAGCCGGCACCGACGACGACAGTGCCCAGAAGGAACTCGGCAGCCCGCCCAGCCCGGACGACCCGTTCGTCATCGTGTACACCTCGGGAACCACCTCACGATCCAAGGGGTGCGTGCACACCTTCAACACGTATTGTGCGGGCTCGCGCGCGCTGATCGAACCGTTCGGCTACACCTCCGACGATGTCCAGTTCGGCCCCTCACCCATCGCCCACACCACCGGGCTGGTCACCAGCGTGTTGCTGCCGATGCTGACCGGGGCGTCGACACACCTCATGGCAAAGTGGGACCCGACTCGTGGCATCGACGAGATCCACCGCTTCGGCTGCACCGCGGCGGTCACCGCTCCGACCTTCCTGCACGGCCTGTTGGCCGAATACGACCCCGAACGCCATGACCTGTCGACGTTGCGTATGTGGACGTGCGCCGGCGCGCCCATCCCCGCCGCGGTCGTCGAGCGAGCCTGTGAAAAGCTGCCCGACGTCAAAGTGCTGAGCCTCTACGGACGCAGCGAAAATCTGGTCACGACAACGTGTTCAGTCACCGACGACGTCTCGCGCGCCCTCACTTCCGATGGCAGGGCACTTCCTGGATCCGAGGTCAGGATCGTCAGCGCGGACGGCAACGAAGTTCCCCGCGGCACCGAGGGCGATATCGCCTATCGCGGCCCTGCCCACATGATCGAATATCTGGCCAACCCCGAGGAGACTGCCGCGCTGTTCACCAACAGCGGCTTCTCCCGGTCCGGCGACCTGGGAACGATGACCGACGACGGATACGTGCGGGTCACGGGCCGGACGAAAGACATCGTCATCCGCGGCGGCATGAACATCAGCGTCCGCGAGATCGAGGACCATCTGGCGCACCACCCGTCGCTGCACGCTTCGTCTGTCGTGGGCATGACCGACGAGCGACTCGGCGAGAAGGTGTGTTGCTATCTGGTCGCCGCCCCGGGACACGACGCCCCGACGGTCGACGATGTCCGCGAGTTCTTGCTGGCACGCGGCATGCCGATCCAGAAAACACCGGAACGAGTGGTCGTGGTGGACTCACTGCCCATGACGGCGACCGGCAAGGTCCTCAAACACGAGCTACGCAAAGACATAGAACAGCGCCTCCGCGACGAAGCAGCCGCGCAAGAGGTAGCGGGCACCCGCTGATGGAACTCAAAGACAGTGCAGCAGAGGCACAATTCCGCGCTGAGGCGCGCGCATGGCTGCAGGACACGTTGCCGCGTCTCGGTGGACCCGAGCCCGCACTCCTCGAGGACAAGCTCGACTACTGGCGCACCTGGCAGCGACTGCTCCACGCCGGCGGATACGCGGGGTTGTCCTGGCCGCGGGAGTACGGCGGAGGTGGGGCCGATGCCAAGCTGCGTGCGGTGTTCAACGAAGAGCTGGACCGTTCCGGCGCGCCGGAGCGGCTCAACATCATTGGTGAGGACTTCGCCGGGCCCACGATCATCGAGTTCGGCACACCCGCCCAACAACAGCGCTACCTCCCGCCGATCCTCACCGGCGACGAGATCTGGTGCCAACTGTTCTCGGAGCCCGAAGCGGGTTCCGACCTGGCCTCGTTGCGCACCACCGCGACGAAAGTGCCCGGGGGGTGGCAGATTCAGGGCCAGAAGATCTGGACCAGCCGCGCCCAATTGGCCGCCCACGCGATCCTGCTCGCCCGCACTGGCGGAGGCCCGCGGCATCGCGGCATCACGTATTTCCTGCTGAAGATGGATACTCCGGGCGTGAAAGTCCGCCCACTGGCCCACATGCTGGGCGAGGCCGAGTTCAACGAGGTGTTCCTCGATGCGGTGTTCATCCCCGATGACTGCGTTCTCGGTGATGTCGACGGCGGCTGGCGGGTGGCGATGGGCACTCTGGCTTACGAGCGGGTCGCCATCGCCACCGGCCGGGTCAACACCACAGGTGCGGTCAACGATCTCGTTCGTGAGATCGCGGACCGCAGCGCCGACGACGGCAGTCCGCTGGGCGCCGATCCCCTGGTACGGCAACGGATCGCAGATCTGTACGGACGGGCTTTCGTGCACTACCTGATCGGACAACGGGTCATCGCCGGTGCCGCCGGTGCCGGGCCGCCAGGGCCCGTCACCTCGATAGGCAAGCTCTACTTTTGCCCGCTGGTTGAAGACATCGCCGACTTCGGTCTGGAGCTCGATGAGATGGGGGGACAGTTCGCGCCGGCCGAGAAGGGTTCCGCTAATTCGTCATCGACGTCCCAACAGCGGTGGCTACGGCTCGCGTACCAGGCCCGGGGCACCGCCATCGCCGGCGGGTCAACGTTCATTCAGCGCAACATCGTCGCCGAGCGCATCCTCGGCATGCCCAAAAACTGAGGCGGGTGACGATGGACAAGGTCGTGGCCACGACAGCGGACGCCGTTGCCGACGTGCGGGACGGGTCGTCCATCGCCGTCGGCGGGTTCGGATTGTGCGGTATCCCCCAGGCGCTCATCGTGGCGCTGCTGGAGCGGGGAGTCGGCGATCTGGAAACGGTCTCGAACAACCTGGGCGTTGACGGGATCGGCCTGGGGGTGCTGCTGCAGCACAAGCGGATTCGCCGCACCATCAACTCCTATGTCGGGGAGAATAAGGAATTCGCCCGGCAATACCTGGGCGGCGAGCTCGAGTTGGAGCTGACTCCGCAGGGCACGCTGGCCGAGCGGTTGCGCGCCGGCGGAGCCGGCATCCCCGCCTTCTACACCCCGGCCGGGGTGGGGACCCAGGTGGCCGAGGGCGGTCTGGCCTGGCGATACCACCCGGACGGTACGGTGGCGGTTGCCTCACCTCCGAAGGAGACCCGCGAATTCGACGGTCTTACTTACGTTTTGGAGCGAGCCATCCGAACCGACTTCGCGCTGGTGCACGCCGTCAAAGGTGACCGACACGGCAATCTCGTGTACCACGCCGCGGCCGCGAACTTCAACCCTGATTGCGCCGTAGCGGGACGCGTCACTATCGCGCAGGTCGAGCACCTCGTGGAACCGGGCGAGATCGACCCCGCCCAGGTGCACACCCCGGGCATCTTCGTGCAGCGGGTGGTGCATGTGCCCAATCCGGTGAAGCAGATCGAAAAAGAGACGGTACGTAAATGAGTACCGCCGGCGACGATGCAGCGCGAAGCGATGAGGTGGGGGTACCGCCCGCGTGCGGGGGAGAGCGGCGTAGATGAGTTGGAGCAGAGACGAATTGGCTGCTCGAGTCGCCACCGAACTGCGCGACGGGCAATACGTCAACCTTGGTATCGGGTTTCCCACACTGATCCCGGGCCACATCCCCGCCGACATCACCGTCGTCCTGCACTCCGAAAACGGGATTCTCGGCGTGGGGCCGTATCCACGGCGCGAGGACCTCGACGCCGACCTGATCAACGCCGGCAAGGAGACCGTCACCACGTTGCCAGGAGCCGCGTTCTTCTCCTCGTCGTCGTCCTTCGGGATCATCCGCGGCGGGCACCTCGACATCGCCGTGCTCGGCGCCATGCAGGTGTCAGCGACCGGTGACCTGGCCAATTGGACGATTCCCGGCAAGATGATCAAGGGCATGGGCGGAGCAATGGACCTGGTGCACGGCGTTGACCAGGTTTTCGTGATGATGGAGCACGTCGCCAAGGACGGCAGCGCGAAGATCGTCGAGCGTTGCACGTTGCCCCTGACCGGCAGACGCTGCGTGAACCGAATCTTCACCGATCTCGCCGTCATCGACGTTGCCGCCGACGGTCTACACCTGATCGAGACCGCACCCGGTGTCAGCGTTGACGAGGTAGTCGCCAAAACCGAACCGCCCCTTGCGCTTCCTGCCGTGCGGTGAAAACCACCGACGGCAATCGGGGAACTACCGCTCAGTCTCCGACGGTGATCGCATTTCGGTCGTCCACGGCCAGTGCAGCCTTGGCATAGCTGTGCACGTGGCGACGCATTCGCCTGCTTGCCGCCTCGGCGTCGCGGTTGCGGATGGCTGTCGTCACCGACTTGTGTGCCCGCAAGGTGATGCCGCGCACGTTGTCGTCGACGAATGCCGCATTCTCGGTTCCGGCATAGATCGCCTGCGACAACGCGGTCATGAACCCGATCAACAATTCGTTGTGGCTGGCCTTCGCGACGCCTACGTGCCAGTCGAGATTGGCCTGCAGGAATGCCGACAGGTCCGCGTCTGGGTCGGCGATGTCGGCGTTGGCCTTGTCGAGTATCGCGAGATCTTCGTCGGTGCGTTTGCGGGCAGCCGACTCGGCACAGAAAGGCTCCAGCGCCTCACGGGTTTCCATCAAATCAGCCAACTTGATGCGTTGGCCCCTGATCAGCAGGCTCACCGAACTCGCCATTGATTTGGTCGTCGGTCGCTGAACGACTGCCCCACCCGACCGGCCAGTCCGTACCCGAACCAGATTCTGCACCTCGAGGATCCGCAACGCCTCGCGAACCGTGGCCCGGCTCATCTGCGTCTGCTTGACAAGCTCGCGCTCGGCTGGAAGCGCAAACCCTTCCGCCAGCTCGCCGCTGAGTATGCGCTCGCGCAGCTCTCGCGCCAAGACATCAGACGCCTTGGGCACATCGACAGGCTTGAGCAGAACATCCGAACGTGCTGTGGCCGAATCAGCCTCGACTGCGTCCATCAGTCCTCCGTCCGGGTCCATTCACCCTGCGTCTTGGCCAGCCTTTGTTAAAGGTAAGGCCAATATTAAGGTTAGCCTATTGCGGCGAGATCTCACGCCGGGGGCGCGGGGGTTGCGTCACCCTAGAACACCATTCGAGCGATCGACTCCGCGACCGCGGCCGGCTTGACCGAGCCCTCGAGTTCGACCGTCTGACTTACGGTCAGGTCAACCGTGGTGTCGTTCACCTTGGCTGCGTCGACGAGTTCAGATCGGACGCGCACGCGCCCACCGGCGGGAACCGGGGTCAGGAACCGCACTCTATTGAGTCCGTAGTTGATACCCATTTTCGCATTGTCGACGCGGTAGTTTGCCTTGCTCATACCCGGGATCAACGACAGCGTCAAGAAGCCGTGAGCGATCGTCGACAGATACGGGCTTTCGGCACGGGCCCGCTCGACATCGACGTGAATCCACTGATGATCGCCGGTGGCGTCGGCGAAGGCGTTGATGCGGTCCTGATCGACTGCGAACCAGTCCGAGACGCCGAGTTCACTACCGACGGCATCGATGGCGTCCTGGATGGAGGAAATGATCCGCATTTGCACCTCTCTGCTTGCCGCAGCCGGCTACACCGACCGGGATGCCTTCGTCGCCGCCGATGCCGCTTTGCTGCGCTCGCGCGCGTGCGCCCAGTCGTCGTCACTCATCGCCGACAGCCCGGCGAACGTGTTGGGGCCGGCGAGCCGCTGGCCCCCGTCCATCGCTATCGTCTCGCCAGTGAGGTAATCACACGCGTCGCTGAACGCGAAGATGGTCAAGTTGGCCAGTTCCTCGATGGTTCCCGGCCGGCCCAGCGGAATTTGGTCGGACTGGGTCGCACCGACTGAGCTGCTGTCGGTCGGGTTCAGCATCTCCCAGGCATAATCGGTTGGAATCGGGCCGGGCGCAAGGGCATTGAGGCGAATGCCGTAGCGGCCCCACTCGACCGCCAACGACATCGTCATCGCGTGCACGGCCGCCTTTGCCATGGCAGAAGGCACGACGTAGGCCGAGCCGCTCCAGACCCAGGTGGTCAGGTTCGACAACACCGATCCGCGCAGGCCCTCAGAGATCCAGCGCCTGCCGACAGCCAGCGTCGTATTGAACGAACCGGTCATCACCGTCGACGTGACCGCATCAAAGGCGCGGGGGCTCAAACTGGCCGTGGGCGCAATGAAATTCGCGGCGGCGTTATTGAGCACGCCGGTCAAGGGACCGTGTTGATCCCAGATCTCCGCGACCGCGGCGTCGACGAGGTCGAAGTCCCGCACGTTCACCGGCTGCCAGTGGACGGCGCCAGCCCGCTCGGCCGAAATCTCGGCGGCTGCCTCGGCCAGAACAGATTCCCGTCGGCCCCACAGATGTACCTGGGCCCCATGGGCGACAAGCTTGGCGGCAACCCCGCGGCCCAACCCGGTGCCGCCTCCGGTGATCAAAATGCGCTTGCCGTCCAGCACCATCGGATCGAATATGCGGGTCATAATCCCAGGCTCTTCCCGATGATCTCGCGCTGAATCTCGTTGGCGCCGCCGTAAATCGGCGGCGCCAAGGCCTTGCGGACCTGCGCTTCCATCCCGAACTCGATGCTGTAGCCGTTCCCGCCCATCAGCTGCACCCCCTCCAGCGCCGCCCGTTTGGCAACCTCGGTGCACTTGAGTTTGGCGATGGAGCCCTCCCGCGCGAGCTGATCTTCGTGACCGGCATCGATCTGTGCGGCCACCTGATACACGTATGCACGACAACATTCGATCTCGGCAACCAGGTCCGCCAGCCGATGGCGAACCGCCTGGAAGCTGCCGATCGCCCTGCCGAACTGCTCGCGGGTGTGGACGTAGGCGATGGTGTCCTGCAGCGACCGGCGCGCCGCACCCAGCGACATCGCCGCGATGATGAGCCGCTCGACGTTCAATCCGCGCATCAGCCGGTGCCAGGCGTCGCCGATCCCGCCGACGACATTGGCGGCGGGAACGGCGACGTCGGTGAAGAAGACGTCGTTGACGGTATGACCGTCCATGGTCTGGATGGCCTTGATGTCCAGTCCGGGTGTCGAGGTCGGCAGGTACAGCAGCGTCAGGCCGTGGTGCTTTCCGGCGTTGGGGTCGGTGCGGGTGAGCACCAGCAGATGATCGGCCAGGTGTGCGGCCGTAATCCACGTCTTCTGGCCGTTGACGACGAAGCGGTCACCGTCGCGGACCGCGCGGGTTCGCACGGCGCCCAGATCAGATCCCGCGCCCGGCTCAGACAATGCGATCGCTTCGAACCGCCCGGCGCACAGGTTGCCCACTACCTCACTCTTCTGCGCCTCAGTGCCGTGGCGCAGATAGGTCTGCGCCGCCGTCAATCCGGTTCCGTAGGCGTGGATCGGCGCCTGGCCCCGCGCGGTCTCTTCGAGGAAGATGCACTCTTCGACCATTCCCGCACCGCCGCCGCCGTACTGCGAGGGTATCGAAACACCCAGCCAGCCAAGGTCGGCGAGCTTGAGCAGCAATTCGGAGCTATTGGATAGCTGTCCGCCATCGGTCAACTGTGCTCGCTGCTCGGCGGTGCCGCAGGTATCGGCGCAGAAACCCTCGATGGCGCGGGCGAACCCGCGCTGCTCGTCGGTGAACATCGCGGCGGACGGCATAACTCAGTTGCCCCGGTACGCGGCGAATTCGGGGGCCCGCTTCTCGTTGAACGCCGCGACACCCTCCTGCGCTTCCGGCGTGTCACCGAACATCTTCAGCGTCGAGTACGCCATCTGACCGACCGAAGCGAACTGCTCGGTGTCGGTGTTGAACGACTGCTTGAGGACCTTCAACGCCGTCGGCGAGAGCATCAAAATCTCATCGGCCCATGCTCGCACCTCGGACCTGAGCTGATCGGCCGGTACCACCTTGTTGACCAGCCCCCAGTCGGCAGCCTGCTGCGCCGAATACCTGCGGCACAAGAACCAGATCTCACGTGCACGCTTTTCGCCGACCACCCGCGCCAGAAAACCGGTGCCGAAGCCCGCGTCGAAGGAGCCGACCCGCGGGCCATTCTGACCGAACACCGCCGTCTCGGCGGCGATGGTCAAGTCGCACAACACATGTAGGACATGGCCACCGCCGATGGCGAACCCGTTGACCGCCGCGATGACCGGCTTGGGGACGTCCCGGATTACCCGATGCAGCGTATCCACCTCGAACAAACCGGTTTCGGAGGGCCCGTAGTCGCCGGTCTCGGCGCGCTGCTTCTGGTCGCCGCCCGTGCAAAAGGCCTTCTCGCCGGCCCCGGTGAGGCAGATCACCCCGACTTCTGAACTCCCCCAGGCCAATTTGAAGGCCCGGATGAGCTCGTCGAGGGTGCGAGCCCGAAATGCGTTGTAGCGCTCGGGCCTATTGATGGTGATCCAGGCAAGGCCCCTGTCGACCTCGTAGGAAATATCAGTGAACTCGGTCATCAAGTTGCCTCTCCACGTTGAAAGTCACAGCCAGGTTTATGGTCAGACCATATTACCAAAACTCAATCAGGTGGCGCTACACCGGGATGCTGAGCCACCCTCTTGCGCCGGCGCGAAACCCCGGTACATGCCAGCAAGTTCACCGATCGAGCACTGCAGTTCCTCGAGTTCGGTGACGAGAGCCACCCGGCCGGCCCCGCTGTCGGAAGCATCTGAGTCCAGCAAGCCGCGGTGCCGCGCCAACTTCAGCGCGGTGGCGAACATCTCTCCCGACACCGACTCCTCGGTGATGCGGTGCTGTAGTGACCATTGCCGGGCAAGGCGAAGGCACCGTTCCAGCAGGACCTGTTCGTCCACGGCGGAACCGGGACCGAGTTTGAGTAACTCTTCGGCCATCACCCGATATGCATCAACGAACGGCCTGAGCACGAGATGCGCTACGAGTAGCTCACTTTCGTCGAGACTGCGTGCCGCTTCCTCGGTATCCAGCGGCGCGTTGCGGTCGTGGCTGCGTTGCGTCATGATCGCGAACTCATTCCACAGTTCATCGGCGAACTCGGCGCGCGCGGCAAAGAAAAAGTCGAACTTGAGAAGTTCGCGAACGGCCAGCGCCTTCTCCCACCCCGTCCGCTTGGTTGCCCCCGGCGTCCGCGTGATGGCCAGCAGCGCCAACTCGGCGATCGCTCTCATCACCAGAACATGAATCGCGCTGTTGCGGTACACCGCAACGATAAGATGCTGGTCGTCGCCGATCCCCCAAACCGTGGTCGGCCCAGCGGAATAGCACGTCAATACACCGGAGCCAACCAGGTCGTGCAGGGTCTGCGACACCGTCGCACGGTCAGTAAGATCGGCGCCGCCCGCCACGGGCCACCCGCGTGCACGCAGGTAGCGGGCCAGCGGCGCCACGGTGGCGCACACTTCGTCCAGGGTCAGTGCCCGGTCCGCGCCCAGCATCGCCACACATACCGCGGCCGTCGCGGTAACGGGGGTGGCCTGGTTGAGACGGTGACAGATATCCAGGGCGATGCGTTCGACAACTTGCCGGTCGCCCAGCCCTTCGTTGCGCAACGCGACGGTGCGCTCGTAGAGGGGCACCGGCGAACCGAAGTCGATGTAGATGCGCCCCAGGCGATGCCGAAGGCCGCGAGCGTAACTCAGCAGCCAGCGCGCGTTCTCTGGCTTCTTGGGCAGGCCGCGTGCCTCCGCGGCCATCAATTTGACTTCATGCAAAGGCAATTGGTCGAAAAGAATGGAGACCGGGACCGCCAGCGTCTGCTCCGAGCGCACGGATTCCACCGCGTCGGTCACATAGCGCAGCAATCCGTATCGCGGAGGCCGCAACTTGCCGGTGCGGGTCCGGCCTCCTTCGATCGACCACACCAGATTACGGCCGCTGGCCACCATCTGGCCGACCAGGGCGCGCAGGGCCAGCCGGTACACCGGCACATCACCGGTGGCACGCCGCACCGGTATGAACCCGTTCCGCCGGGCCAATGTGCCCAGCGGAAAGAAGTTGAGGTTGGCGCCGGCGAGCCCGAACGTCGGGGAGATCCCACCCTGGGTAAGCCGCGGCGGAAAGGAGAATTGATCCAGGTAGGAGCGATGCGAGATCAAGAAGATCAGGGCATGGTCGCGATCCAGTTCGCGCAACCTGGCCAGATCGTCGTCGTCGATCACGACCTGGAACCCGCGCACCATCCACCTGGAAAGCGCCTGCCAGGCGCGCACCACCGGGGGCACGTGCGAGGCCGCCATCTCCCGGATGTAGACGGCGGCCTCCGCCCTCACATCGGCCACGTCACGGTCCAGTTGCGAGGCCAATTGTGCTGTAGCAGTTCGGAGTTCACCGCTTTCCAGCACAGC
Source organism: Mycobacterium sp. TY814 (assembly GCF_030755175.1). Lineage (NCBI taxonomy): Bacteria > Bacillati > Actinomycetota > Actinomycetes > Mycobacteriales > Mycobacteriaceae > Mycobacterium > Mycobacterium sp. TY814. The sequence continues at coordinate 237,110 of NZ_JAUFRY010000002.1, read as the reverse complement.
GATCTCCGGGCGGTCCCCCGCCCGCAACGTGGTGGCGGCCGACCAGTTCGGTCTCAGCAGCCTGGCCAGGCCATTCGGCGTCGCCGTCACGTCGGAGTCGCCACCGGTCGCGATGCGGCGATTGCCGCGGACCATGTGCATCCAGCCTCGGTGCCCGGCCAATTGTCGAGGGTGTCCACATACAGCTGGCGCATCCTCGGCACCCACTCATCGAGATCCCGGCGAGTCCAGTCAGCCGTCGGCACCGGCTCATGGACCACCACCTCGATGGTGCCCTCCTGCGCCACTTTGGCGTTGCGCCACATGATTTCTCCGGCGTTGCGTATCACAATCGGAACGATCGGCACGCCGGCGTCCCGGGCCAGATGAAAGCCGCCCTTCTTGAACACGCCGACGCGCGGACTCAGCGACCGGGTGCCCTCTGGCGAGAGGGCGATCGAGACGCCCGCACGCAGCCTGTCCACTGCCGGCTGCATCGCCGAAATGGCTTTGGCGGTGTTGGAGCGGTCGATGAAGGCGACATCGGCCATTGTGAGCAACTGCCCCAACACGGGTATCCGCTTCACCTCATCCTTGGCCACCACCGTGAAGCCCCGCTGGACGACTCGCGAAACGACCAGCGCGTCGATCAGGGTGCTCTGGTGATTGATGAAGAACACTGCCGGCCGGCCCCTGGTGTGCTGCTCGCCGGTGACCTCGATGCGAACGTTGCCCAATTGTCCAGCAAGACGGCCGAACACCGACGTTGCCATGTCCATCCCGCCGCGCCGATCGAAAGTCAGCACCCCCGCGACTGCGCCCGCGCCCACCGCCGCTGCGAACCCGCCGAACAAGCCGGTAGTCCGGGCCAGCGCCATCGGATGCAACGTGCTCCGCCTGGTCCGGAACCGGATGACCGGCCAGCCACGCTCACTGGCGCGGCGCGCCAATTCAGCCCCCGGGTTGACGGCGTGCGGATGGCCGACGCCACTGAGGAACGGCACGTCTTCGCCCCCGTTGGCATAGGCGTAGCAGTTCTGCAGCGGAATGCGTTTGCGGCCGGCGAATTCTCGGACCGCAGCCAATTTGCCGTCGCCCCAGGGCGGGCGCCCGGCGATTTCCCCGGTGAGCACACCGTTTTCGGACGCGAGTTCGGTGCACAAGATGTGGTCGATGCCTAATTCCTGGGCCATGGGCTGCACCTGCATCCGCGTCGCAGAGGTGGCGATAACAACCGTGTGGCCCCTGTTTTGGTGGGCGCGCACCAGCCGCCAGGTGCCATGGAAGAGTGCGCCGGCGACCTCCTGTGTGAACAACTGCTCACCCAGCTCCATGAGGTCGTCCTCGGTGCGTCCGGCCCAGCTCCGAATCCCCTGTAATAGAAGCTCTTTGAATGCGCCTTCGTCCAGGGGACCGCCGAGCGCGGCGAGCATCGTGCGGACGAACTCGTCGGGTCCGAGTTCGAAATTGCGGGCGCGGTGCGCGATGAGGGCACTGGCCGAGTAACCCTGGATCAGGGTTCCGTCGAAGTCGAAGAAGGCAGCCACCTTCGGGCCAGCCGGAGCCGACTTGATGCGCTCGATAAGCTCATCGACCGCGATCACCGGCGGTGCCGTACCGGTCATCTCATTCTCTCGATCCCCCGCACTCGACGGCGCGGTCGTGGTGGCCACAACCCTGGCCCGGCAGGAAGAGCGCAACGGTGGGTGGCTGGCGGTTGTCACCAACGCTGTGACCATCCCACTATGAAGAGCCGAGATGGTTCGGGCCAAGGGCGCCTGGGCGATATACCCCTTCTGCGGGGTAGAGAACTGCCCGATGTGGTGACGCGGGGCGCGGGTCGTTCGACCACACTCGCAGCATCGGGTTCGGTGAGTCGATCCGTACATCTCGCCGAGTCCGCCCGGGAAGCGCCGGAAGGTGCGGTCAGCGAGGGAGATCAGCTTCCCGCGTCCTCCCACCGAGGCAATCACGGCGAAACAGAAAAAGGGGCAGCCGATGCAGATCTCAGCGGCAGTGGTGCAGGAGGTCGGCGCGCCATTCACCATCGCCGATGTCGAACTCCAAGAGCCGGCACCCGACGAAGTACTGGTGAAGATCGCCGGAGTCGGCATCTGCCACACCGACATCGCGGTCAAAGAAGGGCACCTGCCCTTCCCGCTGCCCGGAGTCCTGGGGCACGAAGGCAGTGGCACCGTGGTATCGGTCGGCAGCGATGTCACGACTGTCACCGCCGGCGACCACGTCGCGCTCAGCTTCCACAGCTGCGAGAAGTGCCCTCACTGCGCAAAAGGGGAACCCGCGTACTGCCACAACTTCCTCGAATACAACTTCGGCGGGCTGCGCGCCGATGGGACGTCCGGGCTGGACTCCGCCGGAACGAAACTTGCGGCCAACTTCTTCGGTCAGTCGTCTCTGGCCACACATGCGCTGGCTCACGAACGTAACGTCGTCAAGGTGCCGCCGGATGTACCGGTCGAGCTGGTGGGGCCGCTGGGATGCGGCATCCAGACCGGGGCAGGCGCCGTGTTCAACTCGCTCGACGTCCAGCCCGGATCGACGGTGGTCGTCGCCGGCGCGGGCGCGGTAGGACTGTCCGCCGTGATGGCCGCTGCCGTACGCGAAGCGAAAACGATCATCGCCGTCGATCTCCACGAGAGTCGGCGCGCGCTGGCAGCCGAACTCGGTGCCACCCACACCGTCGACCCACAGGTCGGGCCGCTGGACGAGCAGATTCGGGAGATCGTCCCGGCGGGAGCCGATTACGCGATCGACACCACTGCGGTGACTCCGGTCGTGGAACAGCTGCTCGCCTCCCTCGGGGTGCGAGGCACGCTCGGATTGATCGGCGTGCCGGCCAACCCGCAAGCCACCTTCTCGGTCGGGCTGTTCCAGCCGCCGCTACTGGGCCTGACGATTCGGGGCATCGTCGAAGGTGACTCAGATCCACAGACCTTCATTCCCTACCTGCTCGATCTCTATCGCCAAGGCAGGTTCCCCTTCGACAAGCTGATCACCACGATGCCCTTCGCTCAGATCAACGAGGCAGTCGACGCCCAGCTCCGCGGCGAGGTCCTCAAAGTCGTCCTCAAGCCGTGACGCGAGTTTCGACGACCCCAATGGAAAACCACCCGCGCCGAAGATCGGCCACAGTGGCCACCGCCCTGCTGGCCGGGAGCACCGTGGCCGCGGGAGCCGCACTCGCCCGGCACAATTCCGGCGGACCGCGGGCCGTCGTCGACGGGCTGGAGCTGACCCCCAGCCACCGCGCCGGGGCCGGGTCACCCCTGCTGTTGCTGCACGGCATCGGAGCGATCTGGCGGGCCTGGTCGCCGGTGCTGCCGCATCTGGAACCGCATCACGATGTAATAGTGCCGACGTTGCACGGTCACGCAGGTGGGCCATCGCTCAATTCGCAAGTCGCGCCGTCGGTTCAAGCTCTGGTCGATGCACTCGAGGAGGAACTCGATCGTCTGGGCCTGGACAAGGTGCATATCGCCGGCAACTCCCTCGGGGGGTGGATAGGGATCGAGCTTGCCCGCCGCGGACGGGCGCTGTCGCTGGTTCTGCTCAGTCCTGCCGGGGCCTGGCGCTCGCCTCGTCGCCTGCGGGTGACCGCGCACGGTGTCCGCTTCTCCCTGAATGGGCTGGCTCGATACTCGTCGCGAGCCGACGCGATCGCCACCCGGCGGGTGCTTCGCTGGGCGCTGCTGGCAGGTCAGGTCGCGCATCCTCGAAAGGTGCCGCACGAGACGTTGGTGACCTATATCCAGGCAATGGGGCATTCGACGGTCGTCGACCCGCTGCTGCGGGTGCTGCACCTGAACCCGGTGGAGCCACTACCCGAGGACCGCGCCTACCCGGTCAGGCTGGTGTGGGCGGAGCGGGATCTTGTGCTGCCGTTCAAGCACTTCGGCTCTCCGATGCTCGAGCGTCTGCCGGGAGCCGAGCTGATCCGCCTCAGCGGCGTGGGCCATGTCCCGATGTCGGATGATCCGGCCGGCGTCGCCGAGCTGATCCTGGATGTCACCCGTGGCGTTGACGCCACAGCAGCACCGGCGCAGAGAGTTGTCGACAATGTCTGACGATGCCGAGGTGTTGGCGTCTTGGGGCGGCGGTCAAGACCTCAGCGCGTGGGAAGCCCTGATGTGGCGCACCGACGGCGACTTCCGCACCCGCTCCACCGGTGTGATGATCGAGTTGCTCGACACCGAACCGGACTGGGATCGGCTGGTGGCCGCCCACCATCGCTTCACCCAGCGGGTCCCCCGGCTTCGCGAACGCGTCGTCGAACCGGTGCTGCCCCTGGTTGCACCGGCCTGGTCTCCGGACCCTCATTTCGACCTGGAATACCACCTGCAAAGAGTGCGGCTGCCCGGCGACGGGTCGATGGCCGAATTGCACCTGCTGGCCGCCCAATTCGCTGCTCGCCCACTGGATTCCGAACGTCCGCCATGGGAGGCCCTCCTGGTGCTCGGCCTCGCCGGCGGTCAGGCCGCTTACCTTTTCAAACCGCATCACAGCCTCAGCGACGGGATCGGTCTGCTGCAACTGCTCGACCTCGCCCATGGCCACAGCCGGGAGCCGGGGCCCTCCGGCGATCGACGGTTTCCGGAGCCGCGACCGACGGAAACACCGGAAGGGCTGTTGATTAACCGGTTGGCCGGCAAAGCGATAGACGCGCCCGGGACTGCACTACGCGAAGCCCTGAACGCGGCCGGCCGGTTTGCCGGCGACCCTGTCGGAGCGACCAGCGATGTGGTGAAGTTCGCGATGTCGCTGCGGCGGGTCCTGACTCCTCCGGAGGCGCCACACTCCCCCGCGTTGACGGGTGGCGGATCCGGCTATCGACTGGACACCTTTGACGTCGGACTCGATGATCTCAAAGCCGCTGGCCGCGCCGCCGGAGGGTCGGTCAACGACGCATTCCTGGCCGGACTGCTCGGCGGAGTGCGCCGCTATCATGAAAAGCTCTCTCTCGAAGTCGATTTCATACCGGTGGCGGTGCCTGTCAGTCTTCGCACCGACGCCGACCCGATGGGCGCCAACAAGTTCGCTGGTGCGCGGTTCGTAGCGCCGGTCGGGGAATCGGACCCCGGTGAACGCATCGCTGCCATTCACAAGTTCGTCGCCGATGCGCGCATGGAGCCCGCACTCGGATTCCTGGATCTGCTGGCGCCGGTGCTGAGCCGCCTGCCGGGCATCGTGCTCACCCGTATCGCGGGCGGGATGACGGGCCTGTCCGACCTGCAGGCCTCCAACCTCGGGGCGATCGCGCGTCCGCTGTATCTGGCGGGCGCGCGGGTAACCCGCATCTACCCGATGGGTCCGCGTCCAGGCGTCCCGGCGATGTTTGCGATGCTGACCTACGAGGGAACATGTTGCATCGCAGTAAACTTCGACCCCGAAGCAATCTCCGACTCCGCCGCGTTCTTGACGTGCCTGCGGGAAGGTTTCGATGAGGTCATCGCGCTGGCGAGGCCGGATTGACGGTCGATCGAATGGAATGCATCGAGTTGGCCCGCGAAGTCGTCAGCGCCGCCGAGAAATTACTCGGCAGCGCGACGCCGCGTCCCGGGTACTGCGATGACGACCTCGATTCGGCCGCGGTGGCATTATCAGCGGTTCGGCGCGCGCTCAATGAACGTCTGAGCACCTACGGCGCAGCCCCCGACGAGTGGGACACAGCACAGGCCCAGCAGATTGCCGCCCTGCTGGTGCGATCAGAACATGCTCAGGCAACGGTCCTCGACGCGGTCCTGGCCCGGCGGGCCGCCAAGGTTCTCGCCCTGCGCGACGCGCTGGAGCGGCTCCGCCAGGCCGGATCCACAGCAGACCTCGTCGAGCGAGCGGCCGCGGAAGCTCACTACATGGGATTTGACCGAATTTTGTTCTCGCGCATCAACAAGGGATTGTGGCTGGCGTCTTCGGCATATGCCGGAGCCGATGAAGGGTTCGCCCATACCTTGGTGGAAGTAGGTCTCGCGCACCCGCGCAAACTGACCGGCCCGCTGCTCGAGGCCGAGATGGTGCGCCGCGGTGCACCGATGGTTGTTCGCGATCCGCAGGCAAACCCCCGCGTCTACACCGAGCTGGTCGCCCTTACCCAGACGAATGCCTACGTCGCGGCTCCGGTGCTTGCCTGGGACCAGCCGATCGGTCTGCTCCACGCAGACCGGCACGAACGCTCGGTACTGGTCGACGAATCGGACCGCGATGTCTTGGGCGTGTTCGCCGAAGCGCTCGGCGTCGCATTCGAACGAAACTTGTTGCTGGGCAAACTCAAACAGGTGCAGCTCACCTGTAGCGAATACTCGCGCGGTGTCGATGCTCTCGTCGATGACGTCACTGTTGCGGTGGCGGAAAATGCCTCCATCAGCGCGAACGCCGAGCCTTCCACGCCCGCGGTGTCTGCCGTCACCCAACCGCAAAAAGACTGTGGCGGTCGCGCCTCTGAGAAGCTCACCCGCCGCGAGTGGGATGTATTGCGTGGTCTCGCTGCGGGAAAGACCAACGCGCAGATCGCGATCAGCTTGTTCGTGGCTGAGGGGACGGTCAAGACGCACGTCAAGCACGTGCTGAGGAAGCTCGGAGCGGCAAACCGGACCGATGCCGTCGCCAGGTATCACCGCCTGCTCAATTAACTCAGAATCTGATCACACCGCGAATATTGCGGCCCTCCAGCATGTCCTCATAGCCCGTGTTGATCTCGTCCAGCGAGTATTCGCGGGTCACCAGTTCGTCGAGCTTGAGCTGGCCGAGGTTGTACATCTCCAGATAGCGGGGGATGTCGTGGCGCGGATTCGACGACCCGAACAGCGAACCGTGAATCGACTTCTCGTAGAGGGTCAACTCGAACAGCGAACCACTGATAGCTAATTCGGTCGGATGCCCGATAGCGGTGACGACGACCTTGCCACGCTTACCTACCAGGCTGAGCGCTTGGCCGACATAAGCACCCTCAGCCACATCGGTCGTGATGATGCACGCATCCGCGAGCTGTCCGCGGGTCAGTTCCGCTATCACAGACCGCGCCTCGTCAACGGTGGCCGACGTGTGGGTAGCGCCGAAGTCAACGGCGCGGCGTCGCTTGTAATCAATCGGATCCACCGCCACGATGTGCCGCGCGCCTACGGCCTTCGCGCCCTGGATGGCGTTGCTGCCGATGCCGCCCACACCCAACACGACGACCGTGTCGCCCGGTCGCACCTTCGCGGTGTTGATCACGCTGCCGAAACCCGTTGGCACGCAGCACCCGATCAACACAGCACGATCCAGGCGACTACCGGCGTCGACCTTCACCACCGACGCGGTCGGAACCACCGTGTACTCAGAAAATGTTCCCAATAAACACATCTGGCCCACGCCGGTGCCGCGAGCGTGAAATCGGTGTGTCCCGTCGAGTTGCGGGCCCTGAACTATCGCGGCGCCGAGGTCACACAGATTCGTAATGCCGCGCGCACAGTACGAGCATTTCCCGTACGCGGGCAGGAAGCTCAGGACGACCGAGTCGCCCTCGGCCACGTCGGTTACCCCGGGTCCGACGGCGGCTACGATGCCGGCACCCTCATGTCCGCCGATGACCGGAAACGGCACGGGTATGTCGCCGGTGACCAGATGGTAGTCCGAGTGGCATAACCCCGAGGCGGTCAATTTGACCATCACCTCGTCGGGTCCCGGTGGATCCAGGCTGACGTCTTCCACTTGCCACTTCTCACCCACGCCCCATAACACCGCGGCTTTCGTCCTCATATGACCAACCTTCCATGTCGTCGGAATGCCCACGCGGCCAACTCATCCGCCCCGTTCGCGACCGGGTCATCGATTGTTGTCACGCCGCAGGGTTCCCATGCGTCTCCCCGACGGGGTGTTTTTTCTCCCCTCATCGGGACGGCTGGCAGGACCCACCCCACGTCGCCTCTCATCGCCCGATAGAAATACCGATCCCGGGGTAGGAAATTTAGCCCGGGTGGGAGATGTGCCACGGGTCACAGCCACCTACCGTCGGCTCATCCACCGCCGATCGTGCGGACCGGCAATCACGACGATGGGACCGATCATGGCTGTAACCGATGAAGGCGTCAGAACCGATCTGAACACGATGGCGTTCTGGGAGCGCCCCCGCGCCGAACATCACCGGACCTTCAAGTGGCTTCGGGCGAACCGGCCGATCAGCTGGAACCATGCGCCTGAGGCACTCGACCCGAACCTGGATAATGCCAAGGGATTCTGGTCGGTTGTCAAACATCGCCACATACAAGAGGTGTCCCGCAACCCGCAGGTCTTCAGCTCTGCCGAGGGAGTGTTCATCGACGACTTCCCGCAATTGGAGACGATGCTGTCGTTCATCGTGACCGACCCGCCCCGGCATACCGAGATGCGCAACATCGTCAATGTTGCCTTCGCACCACGCAATATCAACCGGATGGTCGACCAGATCAACGGCCTGGTCGCGAAGATCATCGACAAGGTAGCCCCACTGGGCGAGGGGGACCTGTGTCAATTGATCACCAAAGAAGTGGCCGGCCGGGTCTTCGCCAACTTCATGGGCATCCATGACCCCGACCACATTCAGTACATGATGGACGCAGCCGAACAGTTCGCCGGGTGGCTCGACCCCGAGTGGGCTCACATCGGTTCACCGTTGATGGTGTTCGCCGACGCCTCCAGCAAGTTGTCGACGCTCGCGCTGGAACTGGCCAAGCCACGCAAGGAGAAGCCCGGCGACGACCTTCTCACGTGGGTGGCCCAGGCCGAGTACGAGGGCCACAAACTGACCACCGAAGAGGTAGGGGTCTTCTTCGCATTACTTGCCGCCGGCGCCAACGACACCACCCGGCACGCAATGGCGCACGTGGTCACTCTATTCCAGCGCAATCCTGACCAACTCGATTACTTGATGCAGGATTTCGAGGGCCGGGCCGACGATGCCATCAACGAGGCCTTGCGCATGGAGCCGCCGCTGATGCACTTTCGCCGCACCGCACTGCGCGACTACGAACTGGGCGACGTCACCGTAAAAGAAGGCGACAAAGTGGTGATGTGGTATATCTCCGGCAACCGGGACGAAGAGGTCTTCGAACGGCCAGATACGTTCGACATCAGCCGCACTCAGAAGCACAATCCACACCAGGCGTTCGGCGGCGGCGGTCCCCACTATTGCATCGGCCACGCGCTGGGTAAGGCGGTGCTGAAGGCCCAGATGCGACAGGTGTACACCCGGATGAAAAATCTGCAGTCCGAAGAGCCAGAGCTGTTGCTCTCGAACTTCATGAACGGCGTGAAGCGTCTGCCGGCGAGGTGGACACCCGAACAACGCTGAATTCGACTGTCCTGGTGGCCTTTCGCGGAACCTCGGCGTTGCGCTTCGCCCGGATCACGGCGAACTGATACCCCCAACGTGGGATCTATGTCCCCCCGTCATGGTGACGCGCGAATGACGACCTGACGCCGAGACTTGACGCCATCATCTCCGCAATTGCCGGCGAAGGATCTTCGTGAACAGCGTCGCACCGAGTATGACGGATGAGCGCGCACGCTGACCTGCCGGAGAGCGACAAGCGCCGGACATCGAAGGAAGCACCATGAATTTCAGGGACGTCATAGAGATCCTGGACGAATCGGTCGGCGGCCCGGACGCTGATGTGGCTTCGCACGGCCCCTTCTGGCGTGATGTCACACGAGACACATTCGTCGAGATGAAAGTCGGTGGAAGGAAGCTCGTCATCCTTGGTGACGGTGCGAATTCAAGCCTGGTGCTGTCTTTGAAAGGCAGAGCACCGTTCGGTTCAGATCTCGACGACCCCCCCGCGGGCGCAGTGACACCACAGATGCCCGCGTACCTCGACCCCGTGCCGGGGGAATCGATCAAAAAGATCGAGGAATGGATCGATGCCGGCTGCCCGGCTGATTGACCACCGCGAACAGTCCAATTGAATGCCCGGTCACTCCCGATTACCCCCAACGTGGCAGGTATGACCCCCCGTCATGGTGACGCAGGAACAGGCCCTACGCGAAGAGACTTACCTCACCGGCATCGGCGAGCCCACCGATGTCTCGGGGACACGGTGCTCAGGGCACCTACGGCCGTAGAAAGAGGACACCAGTGACGACCACCCAGCACACCGACTCAGCCATCCTGCCCGCCGAAATCGCGCAACAGATCGTGCTCCCCGCCGGCCATTCCGACCTCACCGCGCTGTACGACGCCTATGCATGGCTGCGCAACAACATGCCGGTGGCGAAGGCCGTTGTAGACGGTTACGACCCCATATGGCTGGTCAGCAAGCACGCCGACATCCAAGAGGTCGAGAGCCTGTCGGAAGTCTTTGCCGCCGGCGGGGGCACTGAGAATCCGGGCTCGCACAATCCGATCCTGCAGAACATCGCCGGTGACGAGTTCACCAAGCAACTCCTCGGCGGGAGTCTGCGCATCCTCGATGCCCTCCCTTACATCGACCCGCCCGAGCACACGCACGCCAAGAACATGGCTTTCGGTTATTTCAAGCCCCCATCGGTCAAGAAATTGGAAGCCTCGATCCGCGACCTCGCCGATGAGTCCATCGAGCATCTCAAGGCGCTTTCGGCGAGGGGCGAAATCGACTTGGTCGACGACTGGGCGCTCGGTTTCCCGCTGCACGTGATGATGACCCTGGTGGGAGTGCCGCGGGAGGACGAGCCGCGGATGATGGCACTCACCCAGGAATTCTTCGGAGCCGCCGACCCGGAGCATCAGCGCGAAGACGTCGCGGCGCTCTCTCCGGAGGCGATGGCACAGCAGTTCTCCGCCACCATCCAGGACTTCTTCGGCTACTTCGACAAATTGGTCGAAGACCGCCGCGCCAATCCTCGCGACGACCTGGCCTCGGTGGTCGCCTGCGCCAAGGGCGCCGACGGCGAGTACTGGCCCAAGTCATTCGTCTACGGTTGGTACACAGCGATTTTCACGGCCGGCCATGACACCACATCGGCAACCCTGGCCGGCACGCTCCAGCAATTGGCACTGCATCCGGAGGTGCTGGCCCGCGTCAAAGCAGACCCGGGTCTGATTCCCGACTTGATCCAGGAGGGCCTGCGCTACGTTGCTCCGGTGAAACACTTCATGCGCCGGGCCCTCAAGGACCACACCATCCGCGGCCAGACCATCAAGGCCGGAGACCGGGTGATGCCCCTGTTCCAGTCGGGCTGCCGCGACGAGGAGATCTTTGACAACCCCGACAACTTCGACATCGGCCGCAAGCCCAACAACCACCTCGCATTCGGCTTCGGCGCGCACACCTGCGTCGGCCAGCATCTGGCCAAGCTCGAACTGAAGGTGATGTTCGAACAACTACTGCCGCGCCTGGAGTCCATCGAAGTAGCGGGACCCGGCAGCGTCACTCAGACGAACTTCGTCGGCGGCCTCAAGCACCTGCCCGCAAAGCTCACCATCTCCTGAACGGCCGACACATCCATGAGCACAATCGATTACCCCCAATTGTTCATCGGCGGCACCTGGACCGCCCCCGCGGGCCACGACACCATCGAGGTCCACTCCGCGGCGACCGAGGACCAGATCGGGTCGGTGCCCCGCGGCAGCAGCGCCGATATCGACGCCGCCGTTGCGGCGGCAAGGACGGCCCAAGACGCCCCAGACGGCTGGGCGACCTGGGAACCCAAGGACCGCGCGGACGTCCTCGAGCGATTCGCGGTGGAACTGGAAACGCGAGGTGGCGAGACGGCCCGGCGGGTCTCGATGCAGAACGGGATGCCGATCTGGCTCGCACAGCAATTCGAGGCCGGCTTTCCGCCGTTGCTGTTGCGCTACTACAGCGACCTGATGACCAGTGCACCTGCCGAAGAATCTCGATCCGGCATGTTAGGCGGTACCTCGCTGGTATCCAAGCAACCCATTGGCGTCGTCGGCGCGATCGTGCCCTGGAATGTGCCGCAGGGGATTTCATTCCTGAAGATCGCACCCGCGCTGGCCGCGGGCTGCTCGGTGGTGCTCAAACCCGCCGAAGAAACCGTGCTCGACGCATTCCTGATGGCCGAGGCCGCTGCCGCGGCGGGCCTGCCCGACGGCGTGCTCAACGTTGTTCCCGGTGGCCGCGAAGTGGGCGCTTACCTGGTCGAGCACCCCGGAGTCGACAAGGTCTCGTTCACCGGCTCGACTGCGGCAGGCCGCTGGATCGCCGAGGCCTGCGGCCGGCTGCTGCGGCCGGTAACGCTCGAGCTCGGTGGCAAGTCGGCGGCGATCGTCCTGGACGACGCCGACCTTGCCGCCGCCATGGAGCAGTTCTTCGGGGTCACCTTGCTCAACAACGGTCAAATCTGCTGGCTCAACACGCGGGTGCTGGTCCCCCGTGGCCGGTACAGCGAAATCGTCGACACCATAACCGATTTGGCGCGCTCCTTGACCATCGGCGATCCTCTTGATCCGCAAACCAAAGTGGGACCACTGGTGTCGGAGCGGCAGCGTGAGCGCGTGGAAGGTTACATCGCGAAGGGCAAGAGCGAAGGCGCGCGAATGACCACCGGCGGCTCGCGGCCGGCGGGATTGGATCGGGGCTGGTTTCTCGAGCCCACGATCTTCGCCGACTTGGACAACAACGCAACGGTTTCGCGCGAAGAGATCTTCGGTCCGGTGTTGTCCTTGATCCCATACTCCGACGAGCAGGAAGCGGTCGCGATCGCCAACGACAGCGTCTACGGGCTCGGCGGCAGCGTCTGGTCATCCGATCCGGAACGAGCGGTCAACGTCGCCCGCCGCGTCCGCTCGGGCACTGTCGGAGTCAACCACTACGTCAACGATCCCGTCGCCCCATTCGGTGGGATCAAGCAGAGTGGCATGGGACGCGAACTCGGTCCCGAAGGGTTGCAACCGTTTCAGGTGTACAAGACCATTTATCTGCCACCTTCGCCGGATACCGGCGAGCAAGCGGCCGCAGCACAGTAGCGTGGTGGTCGCACGAAATCCAATATCTCTGGGGTCGAACTGATTTCGTGCCAAACCACGGATCGGAGGAAGTAATCAATGTCTGCGCCCTCCGTTACGACGCCCAGCGCAAACGTCCATGAATTCACGACCGATCTGATTGTTCTGCGCCGGAGCGCACCCGCCGAAGGTGTGGTGGTGCTCGACCTAGCCCATCCCGAGAATGAAGACCTGCCCCGCTGGGAGCCGGGAGCTCACATCGACCTGATGCTCGGCGACGGAGTGACTCGCCAATATTCGTTGTGCGGTGATCCGCGCGATTCGAGCGTCTGGCGCGTCGGGGTCTTGCTCGACCCCAACAGTCGCGGGGGCTCACGATACGTTCATGAGAACCTCGTCGAGGGAGCAACTGTTCGAGTGCGCGGCCCCCGCAACCATTTTCCGCTGGTGGACGCGCAGCGCTACCGGTTCATCGCGGGCGGAATCGGCATTACCCCGATCATGGCGATGATCGAGGCAACCGAACGCTCGGGCAATGACTGGACACTGCTTTACGGCGGACGGACCAGGGCGTCCATGGCATTCGCAGAAGAGCTCGCCAAGCGATACCCCGAACGAGTCACCGTGTGGCCGCAGGACGAACGGGGTCTACTCGACCTTGAATCGCTTTTCAAGGAACCCGAAGACCACACCTTGGTGTACTGCTGTGGACCGGAAGCGTTGCTGTCGGCGGTCGAGCAACACAGCGCACACTGGCCGGCGGGGATCCTGCACATCGAGCGGTTCGCCGCCAAGGCGCCGACCGCGGAGGAGGCCGCCGGAGCACTCGATCACTTTGAGGTGGTGTGCCAACGTTCCGGAGTCAGTTTCGAGATCACATCGGACCAGTCGATCCTCGAAGTCCTTGAGGAAGAGGGCATCCCGATTCTGGGCAGCTGCTACGAAGGCGTGTGCGGCACGTGTGAAGCTCGCGTGCTGCAGGGTACCCCTGACCACCGCGACTCGGTGCTCAGCGAAGCTGAGCGCGGCACCGGTGAAGTGATGCTGGTCTGCGTGTCGCGCTCACGCACCGAGAGGCTGGTGCTGGACCTGTGAAGACCGCGAAGACCAACTACCCGAAAAAGTGCTGGTATGTCGCAGCCACCAGCGAGGAGATCGGTGAAGCGCCGTTGGAGCGACGCTTGCTGGGCGAGGATGTCGTGTTGTGGCGCGGGACCGGCGGGCGCATCACCGCTTTCGTGAACCGCTGCGCGCACCGGGCGTTTCCGCTGTCGCACAGTCGCGTCGACGGAGATCGACTGGTATGCGGGTATCACGGATGTACCTACGACACCGAGGGCAAGTGCGTTCACATCCCATCTCAGCCGCAGGTGCCGACCGGGATGAAGGTGCGTGTTTTTCCGCTCCTCGAGCAACCGCCGTTCGTCTGGATCTGGCTGGGGCAGAATGCCGCTGCCGCCGGCAGTGAACCACCACGCACACCATGGATCAACGACCCGGCGTGGTCGACCTTCGCCAGCTCCTGGCGGGTGAGCGCCAACTATATGATGGTTCACGAACACTACCTGGACTTCAGCTACGCACCCATTCTGCACAGGCGCGACATTCCCGCGGAGATCCGAAGCATGCCGGCTTTCAGCGACGTTGAAGTGACCGAAACCACCGTGTCTTACACACGGCTCCTCCCAGAGGCCTCCCTCACCGACTGGCAGGCCGACGCCACCGGGCTGGACTCTGCCGGCATCTACAAGCACCGCGAGAGCGGCACCTTCGTCTCCCCCGCGATGCACCGCCAATATTGGGAGATTGCGACCGCGAACGGCGATTTGTACACCACCACCCGAACTCACGCCATCACGCCTGAGGACGAAACGTCGACCCACGTGTTCATGCAAGGGTCACGCGACTATCGCACTGATCGCGATGAGGTGACCGCCCGACTGAGGTCGTTTCTGTCGGGGGTTGCCGAACGCGACACCGCGGTCCTGGAGATGGCGTCCGACCACTCCGGATATGACCGATGGCGGGGCGGAGTCGAATTCCTGGCGGACGCGGCCGCCCTGCGTGCCCGCCGCATCGTCGGGGTGATGCTGGCCAAGGAGGCCGGACGAGCGGCGATTCGCCCCGGTCTGGCTCCCACCACCCGAAGTGACGCGCTCAGTCCGCGACAACCCAGCACAGCACGGAGCTAGCAAGGTCCGTGGGCGCGGAGCATCACGAAGGACGCGGCGCCAATCAGGTGACGGGCTCACTTTCCGGGGGCAAATCCCCGATGGCGTGCCGCCCTGCACCGTAGAGCAGGACCTCACCGCGCACCCCTTTGAGGCGACGGGACTCAGCGGCCGACCACGCTATGTCAGTCGTGTCGCCGATGGCGTTGCGTGCGGCTTCGGTCACCCGCACAGTGCCGGCCGGTGCGGCGCTGGTGACCCGGCTCGCCAGATTGACCGGGCTGCCGTACCAGTCACCTCCTCGGTTGACGGCGGGGCCGAACGCGAGTCCGATTCTCAGCCGCGGGAAATCGTCCGCGGCCGCGGCATCAATCAGGTCCAGCAGAGTCACCAGCAATTTGAGCGGGTCTGAGCACACCAGCATCACCGCATCGCCGATGGTCTTGACGAACTGGACCGGGCTTGCAACCACAGTCCTGGCCAGGTCTGCCAATCGAAGGGCCACACCTACGAGTTCTTCCGGCGGCAGCTGTTCGCCCAGCCGGGTGAAACCGACCAGGTCGGCGAAACCGACCGCGACATCCCGCGCACCCGGCAGAGTGCCGGCGGCGCGCTCCATCGCATTGATCGCCTCGGTCTCCATGGAGTGCCGCAAGGCCACCCGCAACAATTCGTCGACCATCGGGCCCAGTAGCGGCTCGGCGTCGTGGGCTAGCATCTCGAGGGCCTGAGCAAGCTCCAGCTCCGTCGCCCCCGGACGCAGCAACGCCTGCAACGCCGCCTGCCTCAACATCACAGCCACCCCCGTAAGGCCGTCCATCAGCAGGCGCACAATCAAGGCCAGCTGAGTGGGGTCGAACCCAATATCGACCAATCGTGCTGCGCCTAAGACGGATTCGGCGTCAGCACGCGAGAGCAACGGCGCATCGGGGTCTTCTGCGCGAACCAGCCCAATGGCGCTGTGCAAGCGCTGCACCAGATCGAGGCTCACCCCGCTGGACTCCGCGACTTCTCGCGCAGAGGCCACCGTGCCGTCATCGCCGATCATGCGAATGGCAGGCAGCAGCATGGGGCTGAACTCGCGGCGGATCTGCTCAACATCGAAGCCGCGCGCAAGCAGCCATCGAACAAGATCGGCGCGCTCCTGACGGGCGCGCCCTTCCAGATCGTCCAGCAGCCCCGATTCCTCGACGTCTAGGTCATCCCGGTCCGCGGCCACCGCGTCAACGTACAACACTGATTCGGCCATCGGCACCTTTGTGCCTTCAGCCCCTTGACAGTTCGGTGATCAAATCCTGCACGACGGTCGCGAGCAACTCGTCCCGACCGGGATCCAACGTCTTCAACAACTCCCGAGCCTCGCTGTGACGCCCCGAGACCACCAGCGAACGAACCCGTTCGACCAATTCATCCAGACCCGGTTCCGCGGATCCGAGTTCGGTGACGCGTGCTGCCAGCACGTCTACCAACTCCCAATCCCGGTACATCGCCAGCGACCGCTCGTTGAACGCGAACCCTGTCACCGCCTGGCCCGCCAGGGTCCCGCGGTAGCGGTACGGACCTTCCATGTATTCGATCGGCAGGCCATGCGCCGGCGCCGCTACCAGCGGCTCACCCACGATGTCTAAATCCAGTGCAGCACAGGTAATCCGGTGACGGTCGGGCATGTACCTCGCCTTGGTCGGCGGCCGGATGAGGGTGCGGACCGCATCTGGCCACCGGACGTAGCTGTCGATCGTAACCTCGAAATCCTCGGCACACTGCGGCGGCCGGTCGTCGGGATAGCTCGTCGTGATTCCGCTAAATGGTTGCAGCGCATTGCCTTCGGTGCGCAGGAACTGTCGCCAGATGCTCATGTCGACGCCATTGTCGAAGTTGATGGTGCGCCATTCGTGCGACCGGGTGCGGGGCGGTTCACCGGTTCCCCCACCCGCGTACTTGGGAAACCACTGCCGGTCAACGTGCCCGGCCGTGCCACTGACCTGTTCTTCCGTCGCGCCCCAACGCAGGGTCCCGGACATCGTCATACCAGTCTGGAAGTACGAATACGTGTCGTCCTGGCCGAAGCAGGCGATCTTGCCGTTATACGTCGACGCCCCCAGTGGGGTCGGCGCCCGGGTGGGGGTGACGGTGAGGTCCAAACGCATGGGTTGGCCCACCTGGTCGGTGCCCACCAGGCTGATCTCGTAGCTGTAGGGCCGCAGCGCACCGTCGGCGTCGCGCAACGTCGCCCAGCGAGCGGTTCCCGTGCCGGTGTCGTAGGCCACGTCGAGATATCCGACGGCACTTGACATTTTCGGTGTCGCACCCGGTTCCATGCTCGCGGGCGGCATGTCGTAGTCGGTGTAGGTGCCGTACTCACCGGTGTCGAGATCGAACAGCGCCAGCGTGTAGAAGTCGGCGACGATGCTGCCACCGGGCCGGTTCCTGTTGAAGATGGTCAGAAACGCAAACGATCGGTCGGCTGCGGCGAGTTCGCCGGCGATGAACCAGGTGTCGGACTCCTGATCAGGGTGCTGACCTTCTGCCGCGGGAAAATCCATTTGGCTGTCCCCGGGCACCAATTCGAACGGGTAGTTACGCCAATCGCCGGTCACGTCACGCCTCGCGTCGAAGGAAACCCCGCTTTTTTGGCTATGTTAGCATCAATAGCGAAATTACCGTCGCCTGCCCTGAGGTGGTTGCCCCCATGACGGCGAGTCTCCGTTCCTACGACAAATTGTTCATCGGCGGACGGTGGCGCAAACCGTCCACCTCGCGACGCATCACGGTCGTCTCGCCGCACACCGAGGAGCCCATCGCGGAGGTACCTGCCGGCTCGGCCGGTGACGTGGACGCCGCGGTCGCCGCCGCCCGGCAAGCGTTCGACCACGGCCCGTGGCCGCGGCTCGAGCCGCATGAACGGATGCGCAAGGTCGAACAGCTGGCCGCTATCTATGGGCGCCACATCGAGGAGATGGCCGACCTGATCACGGCGCAGATGGGGTCGCCGCGGAGTTTCAGCCGGCTCGGTCAGGCTGCCGGGGCGGCTTCGATGATTCATCTGACACTCGCAGCCGCCCGCGAGTTCCCCTGGGTCGAGCGCCGCAGGGGCGTGCTGGGCGAAGCACATCTACGCCGCGCCCCGGTCGGTGTGGTGGGCGCGATCGTGCCGTGGAATGTGCCGCAATGCCTGATCATGCCCAAACTCATTCCGGCGCTGATCGCCGGATGCAGTGTGGTCATCAAGCCTGCCCCCGAAACCCCTTTGGACGCTTTGTGGTTGGCCGAGATGATCGAGCAGCTCGAGCTGCCCGGCGGCGTCGTGTCGGTCGTGACCGGCGGCCCGGACATCGGCGAGGCGCTGGTTCGGCATCCGGGGGTGGACAAAATCGCTTTCACCGGATCCAGCGCCACTGGACGGCGCATCGCGGCGCTGTGTGGCGAGCAGTTGAAGCGGGTGAGCCTGGAGCTGGGCGGAAAGTCCGCGGCCATCGTGCTCGACGACGCCGACATCGCAAAGACGGTGGCCGGGCTGAAGACCGCCGGCCTGATGAACAACGGCCAGGCCTGTGTCGCCCAAACCCGCATCCTGGTCAGCCGACACCGTCATGACGAACTCGTCGACGCCTTGGCCGACATGATGTCGAGCCTCACCGTCGGCGACCCGACCGACGACAACACCGATATCGGACCCCTAGTCGCGCAACGTCAACAGCAGCGCGTGCAGGACTACATCCGGTCGGGACAACAGCAGGGCGCCCGCGTGGTGGTCGGCGGCGCCGACTCCCCCGGGCCGCGCGGCTGGTACGTGCGCCCCACGCTGTTCACCGATGCCGACAACGGGATGCGGATCGCGCGCGAGGAGATCTTCGGTCCGGTTCTGACGGTGCTCACCTACGCCGACGAGGACGACGCGGTCCGGATCGCCAACGACAGCGAGTACGGCCTGGCCGGCTCGGTGTGGACGGCCGACACCGCCCACGGACTGGATATCGCGGCCCGCGTACGCACCGGCACCTACGGCATCAACATGTACATGCTCGACATCAGCACGCCGTTCGGCGGATTCAAGCACTCGGGGATCGGGCGCGAGTTCGGGCCGGAGGGTCTCGACGAATACGTTGAGTTGCAGTCGGTGGCCTGCAACGGAAAGTTACCGCCGCTCAAAGCGGTTGGGGAAGCTGCAGAGTGATCTGCACCGGGCAGCACAGCACATCGTGCTGGTTGCGCACCTCGATGTTCAGGTCGACGAGGTAGCGGGGCGGGTCTACGGTGTCGTCGCGGCGCTTGGCCACCGCCCGCCCGCGGCCGACCATCGTGTCGCCCGCATAGATGGAGCCCACCAGCCGCATGGAGCGTCGCACCACGCGACTGGCCGGTCCGGCCCAGTCGGTGGCGATCCGGTCGGCGAATCCCGCCAGGTGCATCGTATTGACGAAAATCGTTGGGTTGCCTTGACTTTGCGCGTAGGCCGGGTCGAAGTGGCCGGGGAAGTAGTCCCAGGTAGCACCGGCGTTTTCGACCACCCGTTGGTAACTGATGTCGTCGCGCACATCCGGGAGCTCGGTGGGAATGCTGATCGCGTTCCAGTCCAGTTCGCTCACGGAGCCTGCTCGGGCGTGAATCGGAACAGCGTGTTGCGGGAGGTGGCGACGACAGCGCCGTCCTGGCGGCGATAGGTCTCCAGCGTCTCCACGAAATGTCCTACGCCCAGCCGGGTCCGCTTCTCCGGCGACACCGACACCAACTCCTCCACGGCAGTGAGCCGATCGCCCTCCAGGATCGGATGCAGAAACTCCACGTCGTTGGCGGCGTTGATGAATGTGGTGCCGGGCAATGGAACCCGCAGCGCCAGCGACGCGGTCGGCGCGCGACCCCCCGGCTGCCACGGTGGCGGAATCAGCCAGCCCATCAACAATGCCGGCGGCGCCGGCAACCCTCCCCACCGCGCAACGGCGAATTCGTGATCCCAATAAGAACGGTTGCCGTCGCGGACCATAGCGGCGAACAACTGGATACGCGCAGCACTGATGGGTGTGGCCGCCGTGCGGGGTTCACCCGCCGTGCCGACCATCAGCAACGCGTCTTCGTAGGTGCCGAAGGCCAGCTGGTAACTCAGCTCCACGGCGCCGCTCACATGACGAGGTGGCGGCTCGGCACGGAATCCCACACGAGCTCGCGGGACGTGAAGTACCAGCCCCCGCGCTCATAGATCAGCTGATCGCGGTAGGTGCCGGTGGCCTGCAAGGTGGTGTCGTTGTGCACGGCGGCGAAAAGTATTGCCACACAATGCTGTGTCGCGTGCACGCCGTCGATGTGGATCTCATGGTCCACGGCGACCAGGCGCTGCCCGTCGCCGCCGTCGAAGGCCGACCACAGATCGGTGAACGTCTCACCCCCACGGATGTAGCTGGCACCGGAATGGCGGAAGGTGCCGATCCACGCCTCGCGGTTCCCCTCCGAGTAGGCCCGGTTGTGCCGAGCGGTCAAGTCCAGGATGCCCGCACGCCCCGTCGCGGCCTGCAGCATCTGCTGCTCCTGATAGGTCATTGTCATCGTTGCTCTCCAACCTGTCTTTCACCGACTCAGTACGTATCCGTGGCGTTCACGATCCCATGCCCCTGCCGACAATCCCCGGGCCCGCAACAGGTCTTTGCGTATTCGCCCGATGACGTTCCGCGGAAGTTCGTCGACGGTATCGACGTATCGGGGCACGCAGAAGTACGGCATCCGGGTGGCACAGTGATCAAGCAACTCTGCGCAATCCAGTGCCGCGCCGGGCCGTAGCGTCACCACCACGAGGATGTCGTCTTCGCCGAGTTCACTCGGTACGGCGACGGCGGCGGCTTCGGCCACTGCCGGATGGGTCATCACCACCGTCTCCACTTCCACGGACGAGACATTCTCACCGCGCCGGCGCAGCGAGTCCTTGACCCGGTCCACGTACAACAGGTTTCCATCGACGTCGAGCCTGCCCAGATCCCCGGTGTGGAACCAGTCCGGATGGGGCTCCACCTGCAGGCCCGGTCCTCCCGCACCGACGTACCCGTCACTCATCACCTTCGGGAACCTGGGTCGGCAGGTGATCTCACCGACCGATCCGGCCGGCAACTCCACGCCCCCGGAGTCCACGATCCGCACCTCGAAGTTCGGATTCGTCCGGCCCGAGGAGCCTGGCACACCGTCGTAAGAGACACCGTTTACCGCGAGGGGAAATGCCTCCGTCATGCCGTACATGGTGACAATGGTGCAGCGGTAACGCTTTTCGATTGTCCGGTAGGACGCCGCGTCGATAGGTGCGGCCGAGATGAATCGCAACGGCAGCTGCGCGTCGCGCGGATCGGGCGGCAGATTCTGCAGCATCGACACCATCGCGCCGGCGCCGACGAAGCCGGCGGCACCGCGTGCCCGGACGTCGTCCCACACCGTGTCGGGGTGGAACGCGCCGGCGATCACCGTGGTTGCGCCGACCAGCATCGGTGCGAGCACGCTCGGTGCGGCGCTGAGATGGAACAGTGGCATCGCCGTCCACAGCACCTCTTCCGCCGCCAGTTCCCAGGCTGCCACGGCGGTGGCTGCCACCGTGAACAGGTAGTGCCACGACGTGGCAACGGCTTTGGACGGGCCGGTGGTGCCCGAGGTGAAGAACAGCGCGCTCGGCCCGGTCATGGCAGCGGTCGGCACCGCGACGTCGCGGTCCAGTGCTTCGACCACCCAATCATCCTGCGCCACCAATGTTCTTATGCCGTCTAGCTGAGCGGTGATCTCATCGACGCGATGCCGCCGATCGGCATCGGTGAGAATCACCTTGGCCTGCGACAGCCTGAGATTGTGCAGGAGAAAGTCACCCTTGTTGGCCGCGTTCACCGCGGCAGTCACCACGCCGATCCGGGCTGCCCCGAGCCAGAAGTAGACCCATTCCGGGCAGGTTGCGGTGAACAATGCAACGCAGTCACCCGCACCAATTCCCATCTCCAGCAGGAGATTCGCCGCCGCACACGATCGTTGCCGTAGCTGCCCGAAGGTGATATCGGTCCCGGCTACCGACAGCATCACCCGGTCCGGATACTGCTCAGCGCGGCGATCGAGCACTGCCGCGACGGTGAAGCTGTCTACACCGAAGTCGGCGGGCTCCGGGGGTTTCATCAGGCTGCCATCAGGCCTCGGAGGCCGCCGGGTCCGGCTCGCCGTCTGCGGTGTAGCCGAAGTCGTTGGGCGACGGTTGTTTACCCGGGTAGAAACGGTGTGCCCAGCGCCGGAGTGCCGCATAGTCGTGCGCCTCTTCCGGTGCCAGGTTGGGCTTCTCCAGGTATTTCATGTTCTCCCAGGTGAAGAAGTCCTGCTTGATCACTTCCTGCTGCAGGGCAAGGAATTTGGCCGCGCGGCCGGTTGGCGCGTCACCGGTGTCGCCCGGCTCACGGATCGAGGCCTGGGTGTAGAAGTAGTCGGTGTAGTCCTCGTCGACCGGGGTCTGGCCGGTGACCTGGCAGGTGGCCACCAGGTCGCTCGGGAAACGCACGACGCCCAGTCCCAGTGAGTAGTTGTCGTAGATGATCTTGGCGTCCACCGGACCGTTCGGGGTCAACCAGGTCTTGGCCCGGCCGCCGCCGAAGTGGGCGTTGACCGTGGCGTGCAGGTGATAGCCGGATACCTCGAAGGATGCGGTGTTGGCGGGATTGGCCGCCTTGTGCACGTATTGCACGTGATACGGGTCGGCCGCGTTCTCGATGATCATCTGCGCGTGCACCTTGACCCGGTTGACCATCCGGGTGTGCGGATGCAGCGGGTAGTACTCGTCGGTCTCCAGCTCCGGCAGCACCGGCGGCTGCCAGTAGGGCGCGCGGCCGTGCCGCTCGTGCCAGACCAGGATGAAGCCGTACCACTCGGTGGCCGGATAGGTCCGGATGCGGACGTTGTTCTTGCAGCCGATCTTGCTGTACGGGATCAGCGCGTTGGTGCCGTCACCGCGCCACTGCCAGCCGTGCCACGGGCAGACGATGTTTTCGCCCTCCACCGTGCCGCCGACGCCCATGTTGGCACCCAGGTGCTGGCAGTAGGCGTCCAGTACGTGCACCTTCCCGGACTTGGTGCGGAACAGCACCAACTCCTCGCCGAAGTAGTGCACCCGCTTCACCTCGCCGGCAGCGAGATCGGAGGCGAAGCCGACGATGAACCAGCCCGTCGGGAAGCGGTAGGTGGACAGCGCGATCCCTGACGGTCCGAATTCCTGTTCCGAAGGGTCTTCGGCCGCTGCCAGGTCTGAGGATATTTCCGTCACGAGTTCTCCGTTTCCCACGCGGCGGCGCGGCGATGAGGCCGCCCACACTTCACCGCGGTTCGGCGCGTAAGTCTATTTTTACTATTTTAGACATTGAACGTCAACGCGGGGGTGCACGACCAAGTAGGACACGAACTCCCCTGGTCTAGGAACGCCGTAAGCCGATTCCAGCAGCGGCCGCTTTCTGCTGCTTTCACCCACCGCGAAATCGCTTGGGCCGAGGCTCTTTCAGCTTGCAGCGGGCAACGACTTGTCGGTGTCTCTTCGTAGAATTGGGGCATGCCATCGAGTTCGCCAGCGGAGATCGCCGAGGTCCTCGGCGGGCTCGAGGCATGGGCGGAGCGCTTGTGCGAGCTGACTTTTGAGGCCCCCGATACCGCGGGGCTGTTGGGCATCATCGAGGGCGTGCACCGGGTGATCCGTAAGCTGCGCGTCCCGGGCCACCGGGTCATCAACCAACTCACGACAGAGGCCACCAACGAGGAGTTGGGCGGCAACCTGGGGCAGGCATTGGCCGACCGGCTGCGGATCTCCAAAGCCGACGCGAACCGGCTGATCGCCGAGGCCGCCGACCTGGGCCCGCGCCGCGCCCTGACCGGCGAGCCGTTAGCCCCGGTGCTGCCCGCAACCGCCGCCGCGCAACGCCGCGGCCACCTCAGCGACGCCAACATCGCCGCTATCCGCAAATTCTTCGCCACGCTGCCCGATGCCGTGGACGCCGCCACCCGCGACTACGCCGAACGCCAATTGGCCCTGGCCGCCAGCGGCTTTCGCCCCGACGAACTGGCCGAGTACGCCCGCGTGCTCAAAGACTGCCTCAAACCCGACGGCGACTTCCTGCCCGAGCAACCCGAGCGAACCCGCAACCGCGGCATCACCATCGGCCGCCAACAACCCGACGGCATGTCGCAGATCCGCGGGCTGATCACCCCCGAACTGCGCGCCACCCTAGAACCCGTCGTCGCCAAACTCGGCGCCCCCGGCATGTGCAACCCCGACGACGAACACCCCGTCACCGACGGCAAAGCGCCCGCCGACGCGGTCGACCGCGACACCCGCACCCACGCCCAACGCACCCACGACGCCCTGCACACCGGACTGCGCACGCTGCTGGAATCCACAACCTTGGGCCGACACCACGGGCTACCCACCACCATCGTCGTCACCACCACCCTGGCCGAACTCGAAGCCGGCGCCGGACGAGCCCTGACCGCCGGAGGCACCCTGCTACCCATGTCCGACGTCATCCGGCTGGCCTCGCCAGCACACCACTACTTGGCCATCTTCGACAAAGACAAGACCCTGGCCCTCTACCACGGCAAACGCCTGGCCTCCCCCGAACAACGCCTGACCCTGCTGGCCAGAGACCGCGGCTGCACCCGCCCCGGCTGCACCGTGCCCGGCTACTGGACCCAGGTCCACCACCTCGAAGGCTGGATCAACACCCGCCGCACCCACATCGACGAACTAGCACTCGCCTGCCCACCAGACAACCGCCTCGTCGAACTCCACAAATACACCACCCGCCGCAACATCCACGGCATCGCCGAATGGATCCCACCCAAACACCTAGACTTTGGGCGCCCCCGCACCAACTGCATGCACCACCCGGAACGGCCCCTGAAGCCAGAGGCGGACGAACCGTAGCCGGCTTCAGCGTCGCTTTACTCGACGATGCGCAGCGCTGCCCTCGGACACTGTTCGACCGCGGCCCGCACGTCGATCTCGCGATCCGGCAGCACCGGGCCGTCGGCAATCTGCACCACGTCCTCATCCCCCAGCTCGAAGATGTCCGGGGCGATGGATTCACAGAACCCGTTGGCCTCGCACATATCTGCGTCAACGATCACCCGCATCAGAAGATGTCCTTCCTACTCAAAGCCCCACCGGCCGGGTCCCGATCACCCCACTGGACGCGAGATGCGCGAGGTCCTGCCCTGTCAGCCCACACTGATCGCGCAGAACGTCTTCATTGTGCTCGCCGAGCGTCGGCGGCGGACGCAACAACCACTGCTGTTGGCCGTCCAGCAGGGCGAACGGTGGCGTGGGATAGAGACCGGGACCTGTCCGCGGATGATGCAGCGACTCGAAAAAACCGCGGGCGCGCAGCTGGGGATTATCGGTGACCAACGACGGCGAACCGACGGGCGCGGCCGGAACACCGGCCGCCGCCAACGCTTCCACCGTCAACTCGAGCGGTTGCGCGGCGAACCAGTCCTGCAGCACGCGGTCGATCTCGTCGGCCCGTTCGCGGCGCCCGGCCTCGCTGGTCAATCCCTCATCCCGCAACGTGCCGGTCACATCAACCAGCGCGGCCCACTGCCGGTCATCAGAGACGCTGACGGCGATCCAGTCGTCCTCGCCCGCGCACCGGTAAATGTTCTGCAGGGCCCCACCCTGACCCCGATTTCCTCTTCGGCTCAATGTCTTCCCGAAGACCTCGGCCTCGATCGGCTGTATTGCGGTGGTATTCAGCACGGTTTCCAGCATCGGCAACTCCACCTGCTGGCCAGTGCCGGTGCGCTCGGCGAAATGCAGCGCGGCCAGTACCGCGAACGCCGCGTGAACACCGGCCAGTGGGTCGCAGGCACCGCGCGGTGTCACCGGAGGCGTTTCAGGCAAGCCGGTGACCCAGGTGAGTCCGCCGATCTGTTCCATGGTGGGGGCGAATCCCACCCGCTCGCGCCACGGTCCGGCCAGGCCGAAGGCCGGCATCCGGGTGACGACCAGGCGCGGGTTGATCTTCAGCAGCACATCGGCGGTGAGGCCGAAGTGATCCATCACGCGTGGCGAGAAGTTCTCGATCACCACATCGGCCTGGGCGACCAGGGTGCGGAACAGGCCGCGGCCTTCTTCGCTCCCTAAATCCATTGTGACAGAACGTTTGTTGGTGTTCATCGCATGAAACACCCAGCCGTATTCCCACCAGTCGTCCACGTCGGTGCGCATGCCGCCGGAATACCGGATACCGTCCGGACGCTGAATGGACTCCACCTTCACCACGTCGGCGCCGAACGCCGCAAGCAGGTGGGTGGCCGCCGGCCCGGCCCAGAAAGCGGTCAGGTCCACGATGCGCACACCCCGCAGCGGCAGCCCGTCAGCCCCAGCCGAGCCCCCGGATTCCCGCTGCTGCCAGGGTGATTCGTCGTTGTCCGCGCCCAGGCCCGGGGCGGCCCGTAGCGGTGCGGGCCCGCACTCCGCCATCAACCACGGCGGACGCGGCTGATGGAATCCCGCGGGGTTGCTGACGAATACCCCCCGTTCGGTCATGTACTCCATGTCGCGGATCGTGGCGCCGTTGCCCAGGGCCGCGATCGGCAGCCGAAAGAGCTGGCCCAGTTCGACGATCTCCGCGACGGTGCGCTCGGCCATCCATGGGCCGATCGATTCGTAGATGAAGTCGCGGTACTCCCAGCGGCCGATCTGGAAGCGGAGTTGCGGAATCTCCTCGAATTGCGGGCATTCGACCATCGCCGCGAAGTCCAGCCACTGCTGGCCGGTGACCATCGTGATGCCGACATAACCGTCTTTGGCCGGCACGATCGACGGCACTTCCAGCGTCCGGCGGACAGGCGGGACGCGCAGCAGCTGGGAGTGCAGCCATTCGCTGCTCTGCATCGCGGTGATGGCCTCGAGCATGGACAGGTCGAGGTGTTCACCCGGGCCACCCCGCTCCACGCGCCGGCGGACGGCAAGCGCGCCGAACGCCGCGTACACGCCGCCCATGTACTCCCCGAGGTCGCCGCCGATCGAGATCGGCGGCCCGGCCGGATCCCCCCGGAATCCGGTGCAACCCGACCAGGCTTGCAGGGTGAATTCGGTGGCGGCGCGGTCGGCGAACGGTCCGGTCCAGCCGAAGTCGGAGATGGTGACGATAACCGCCCTCGGCATATCCGCCAGCAGTCGCTGGGGATCGATGCCCAGTTCGGCGGCCCGGGCGGGCGCCAAAGCCACGATGACCACGTCGGCCCCGGTCAGAGCTTGCAATCGCTGTGATTCCGGCGACAGGCTGCGTTTGCCGGCATTGAGATAGCAGAACAGCGGCGAGGCTTGACCGGGCGGCACCGGCGAGCAGGTCGCCGAATAGCTCCGCAGCGGATCCCCTTGCGGCGGTTCCACTTTGCGGACCTCCGCACCGGCGTCCACTAACAGCTTCCCGCAGTAGCTGCCGGCCAGTCGGTCACTGATCTCGACGACCCGCAATTCCGCCAGGGGCGTCGGCCGGTTATCGGCCTGGTGACTCACGCGGCTATTTATACCATTACTGCTAAAATAGCTAAGCCAACCGAGTTCGCGGGTCAGTCACCGTGCGCTCTCTCCTGCTGCAGGTTGCGAGGAACCGGATGACCGCCTTGGGCATTGGACCCGACGCCCGTCGCCGACTCTCGGCGCCCAGGATTGCCGAAATCGTAGCCGACGAACTGCGTCGTCAGATCATCGATGGTGAACTGGCCGACGGCGACCTGCTACCGCGGCAGGAAGTGCTCGTCGACCAGTTCAAGGTCAGTCTGGTGTCGTTGCGCGAGGCCCTGCGGATCCTGGAGACCGAGGGACTGGTCTCGGTACGCAGGGGAAACCGCGGTGGCGCCGTCGTCCATGCGCCCGCCAAGACCAGCGCCGCCTACATGCTGGGTCTGGTCCTGCAGAGCGAGTCGGTCGCGGTCAGCGACCTGGGCGCGGCGTTGCAGGAACTCGAGCCGGCCTGCGCCGCGCTGGCCGCCCAGCGGCCCGACCGCGCCGACACATTGGTGCCCGAACTCAAACGGGTCAACGACGCTATGGCCGAAAACCTGGAAGACGGGCGGTTGTTCACCGAGATCGGTCGCGAGTTCCACAATCTGATCGTCCGCGGCTGCGGCAACCACACCATCATCGCGGTCGTCGGCAGCCTGGAAACGTTGTGGAGCAGCCACGAACAACAGTGGGCCGACGAGAGTTCCGCGCGCGGCACCTATCCTTCGCTCACCAAGCGGCGCGCGGCGCTCAACACCCACATCAAGCTCACCGAGACGATCGCCGAGGGCGACGTCGACCGAGCCCGTCGCATCGCCGGGCGCCACCTCGCCGACACCCAGACCTATGTGCTGTCCGGCCGTCCCGAACAACGCATCTACGCACTGTCCCCGCAAGCGTTGTCGCGTCCGCGGGATGTCCGGCGCCCTTGACGACGCCGCGCACCGCGTTGGTCACCGGCGGCAGCGGTGGCATCGGAAAAGGCTGCGCCGCCAAGCTGAGTGAGCTCGGCTACGACGTGGTCGTGGTCGCGCGCCGGGCCGGCCCGCTGCATGCCGCGGCGCACGAGATCGGCGCTCGCGCCATCGTCGCCGACGCATCCGACCCGGACGAATTCGCTGCTGCGATAAGCCCACTGGAGCACATCGACCTCGTCGTTCACGCCGCCGGTGCGCTGGGCGGAACCTATGCGCGCAAGCAGACATTCGAGCAGTGGCGCACCATCATCGCGGCCAACCTGGACTCCTGCTTCGTGGTGACCTCCGCGGTGCTGCCGCGGATGCGCCCGGGGTCACGCCTGATCTTCATCTCCTCGTCGGCATCGCATGAGCCGATGATGGCGCGGACCGCGTACTCGGCGTCCAAGGCCGGCATGAACGCCTTCGCCCGTGCCTTGGCGATGGAAGTCGACCGGGACGGCATCGCCGTGCATCTGGTGACGCCGGGTCCGGTGGAAACCGAGATGCTGCAGGACGTTCCGTTCGAGATGTTCGCGATTCAGGTGTCCGACATCGCCAACGCGGTGGCATGGCTGGACACCGTCGATCCCTCGGTCGACCTCCCGGAGATCAGGCTCAGTGCGGTGCAGCGCGGGCCCTATGCCCGGCCGCCGGTGGTGCCTACCGAAGTGCACCGGCGCCGTTCGGGAAGTTCCTGATCACCGATTCGCCGAACTCTTCGAGGGTCCCCGGTGCCGCAAAGTCGGCAAACCAGACGTAGCACCGTTCCACCCGCTGGGCGGCCAGGCCCGCGAAATGGGCGATCAGCTCGCCGGCGTCGCCACAGACCAGACCTGACCCCAAATGGCCGAAGCGCCGGACACTCACCTCGCGCACGGTCGCGGGATCAGATCCCGCACGCGCAAAGCCGACCATCTGCTGCACCGATATGCGGGCCGATCCGGTGGATCCCGCCAGCCGCGGCAGCCGGTCCAGGTGATTGGCCTGTAGGTTCCACCAATCCGCATACTCGGCAACGAGTTTCATCATCCGAGGACCGCTGCCGCCGAGCACCAGCGGTATCGGGTGTGCCGGCCCCGGATGTTGGTCCCCGGCCCAGTACCGGCTGATCAACTCCAGATGGCGGCCGAGTTGCTCGACGCGAGCGACCGGATCCTGCTGACCGACATTGAATTTGGCGAACTCTGCGGGCCAGGAGCCGGACCCGAGGCCGAGGTCGAAGCGACCGTCGGAGGCGGCGGACAGCGTGACGGCCTGCTTGGCCAGCACCGCCGGATGCCGGAACGCGTCACACAGCACCAGGTGTCCGATGCGCAGCCGTTGAGTCTTGGCTGCGACCCAACTGGCAACGCCCATTGCCTCCCAGATGTTTTCGTCGGGCTGACCTGGCGCCTCGAGATGGTCGATGAACGCGATGCCGTCGAAACCGGCCGCCTCTGCGCGCTGAGCCCGCTCCACGATGTCGGCCACCGGCAATCGGACCTGCGGCAGGAACAGATACCACTCGACCATCCGACCACCTAAGCATGTTCGCCGCCGGCTGCGATTGCGTGCCGCTCGCTAGTTTACTATTTTTATTATGTTAGGGGTCTTATGGATGTTGGTCTGACTTCGGAGCAGCTGGAGCTGCGCGACACCGTGCGCGCCATCCTGCGCGCCGAGTGTCCCCCCGACGCCGCCCGCCAGGCGAGCGAGGATCCGGAACGCTGGCGCGCCCTGTGGAAGACGTTCGTCGACCTGGGCTGGACTGAACTGGCTGCGTATGAGGCCGACAGCGAGTTCGGACCGGTGGAACTGACGGTGGTGCTTGAAGAATGCGGCGCTGCGCTCGCGCCGGTTCCGTTGCTGAGCAGTGTGGGCCTGGCCGCCGGCGTTCTCCACGCGGCCGGCCCGCAGATCGGCGAGGTGCTTGCCGAGATCTCCTCGGGCGTGGTCGCAACTCTGGCGGTGCACTCTCCCGGCGTCCGGCTGCCGGGCGCCCCCATGGCGTTGCGCGACGGCCGGCTGCGCGGACGGGCGGTCGCCGTCCCCAACGCAGCCCGCGCTGAGCTGATCGTCACCCTCGCCGACGCCGACGCCGGCCCGGTGGCCGCGGTCGTGCGCGCCGGTGACGGCGTCACGGTGACGACCGGCGAGTCCACCGACCCCGCGCTGCCCGTCGTCGACGTCGAGATCGACGCCGCTCCCCTGGCCGTCGTACCGGTGGAATCCATCGAAGCCGCTCTGGCGGCACCGCTGCTGGCGATTGCTGCGGACCTGGTCGGCGTGGCCGCGGCAGCCCTGCGACGCTCCGTGGAACACGCCAAGACGCGGCGTCAGTTCGGCAGCCCCATCGGCGCTTTCCAGGGCGTCAAACACGCATTGGCGGACAACTACGTCGGCGTCGAACGCGCCCGCAGTCTCACCTACGCGGCCGCGGCCCAACTCGGCACCGCTGACCTTGACTGGACCACGGCCGCGCTGGCCAAGGCCGCGGCCGCGGATGCCGCGAGCGCCTGCGCGCGCACCATGGTCCAGGTGCACGGCGCGCTGGGACAGACCTGGGAGCACGATTCGCACCTCTACGTTCGGCGCGCCTGGCAGGGGGCGGCAATGCTGGGCGACAGCCGCTCGCTCTACCACGAGGTAGGCCGCCGGTTCGCGGAAGGCACGAAATGACCTCCATCACGGCAGAATTCGGCGCCTGGTTGAGCGACTTCCTGCCGGAGGACTATTACCGGCGCTATCGCGAGTACCGCTGGGACATCCCATTGCGGCGCGACTATCAGCGGGCGGCGTTCGAAGCCGGCTGGCTGCAACCCACCTGGCCCCGCGAACACGGCGGCCGGTCCCTGGGTTTGCGCGACGCGATGGAGATACGCATCGAAGCCGCGGTACGGTCGGCGCCGAAGCTACCCAATATCCAGGGCCCCGGTGTCGCCGCGCCCGGGATTCGCCAGTTCGGCACACCCGAGCAGATCGACCGCCTGCTGGTGCCGTTGCTGCGGGGTGACGAATGGTGGGCTCTGGGCATGTCCGAGCCGGAAGCCGGTTCGGACTTCGCCGGCCTGCGCACCCGCGCCGAGCGTGACGGTGACATGTTCCGGGTCAACGGTCACAAGATCTGGACCACCCAGGCCCACGAATCACGCTGGTGCACCCTGTATGTCCGTACCGACCCGGAGGCGCCCAAGCACCGCGGCATCTCGTGTCTGATTCTCGACCTGGCGTCACCCGGTGTGCGGATCGAGCCCATCCGAATGTCGTCGATCTCCGATGAGACGTTCTGCGAGGTCTTCCTCGACGACGTCGAGGTGCCGGTGGCGAACCTGCTGGGTCCCCTGCACGGCGGTTGGGCAGTCGCGATGTCGTCGTTGCATCATGAGCGCCAAATGATCTGGATCATGAACTGGGTCGAGATCAAGCGCGGCCTGGACTCGGCCCGGGCGCACGCGACCGATGACCTGTACACCGAACTGGGCACGCTGATCGCCGACGCCGAAGCGTTGCGAGCCACCGGATACCGCGCCCTGGACAACGAGCTCGCCGGCCGGCCCAGCCCAGAGGCCGACATCATGAAATTGCTCGGATCGGTCACCTTGCAGCGTGTTTGGGAACTCAGCGCGGCCGCGGCGGGCCCGGCTTCGACGGCCGACCCGGACCTGTTGTTCGAACGGCAGGACGCCCTGGCCGCGACCATCTACGGCGGGACCTCCGAGGTTCAGCGCAACATCATCGCCGAGCGGCTGCTCGGGCTGCCGAAGGGATGACCACGATGGATTACGACCTCGGTGACGACGCGGGCGAACTGCGAAACCGGTTGCGGCAGCTGATCGCCGAACACATCCCAGCTGACTTCCTGGGTGCCTGCACCGACGACCCCGACGACCTCGCCACCACCGAATCCTTCTGCAAGTTGCTGGCCGCCGAGGGGCTGCTGGCCCTGGCATGGCCGAAAGAGCACGGGGGCGGCGGTGGTTCAATCTGGCAACAGACGGTGCTGCGCGAAGAGATGTGGGCCAACTACGAGCCCCGCGGACCGCAGTACATGGGGATCAACTGGGTCGGCCCGGCGATCATGCGCTACGGAACCGCCGAGCAGAAGGCCAAACACCTGTCCGGGATCGCGTCCGGGGAGGTGATCTGGTGCCAGGGCTTCTCCGAACCCGAAGCCGGAACCGACCTCGCGTCGTTGCGCACCCGCGCCGTTCCCGATGGTGACGGGTGGCGGATCACCGGCCAGAAGGTGTGGACGTCGTATGCCCGGATGGCGTCCTGGTGCGTGCTGGCCGCCTGCACCCACCCGGATGCGCCGAAACCCAAGCGGCTCAGCCTGTTCCTGATCCCGATGGACCGGCCCGGCTTCACCGTCCGCGGCATCCCGTCCATGCTGGGCCCTCATCATCTCAACGAGGTGTTCCTCGACGACCTGCCGGCGTATCCCGATGATGTGCTCGGCGAGCCCGGGGACGGCTGGCGGGTGATGCGGGAGGCGCTGGCGTTCGAGCGGGTCGGTATCGCCCGCTACGCCCGCTGCGAGTCGCTACTGCACCGGATGCAGGCCGAACTGGGAGCCGACTGGGACCGGTTGCCCGAATCGATTCGGGTGCGCTGGGTTCGGGCGCTGGTCGATCTGCGGGTCGCCCGGTTGATGGCCTACCGCGCCGTGTCGCTACAGGACGACCCCGCGGCGGGCGCGGCGGCCAGCGCAGCACGCATCGCCACCACCACCTGCGATCAACTGGTCGCCGAACTGCTCTTCGACGTACTCGGCCCGACGGCACTCGACAGCGGCAGCTCAGCGGCGCTGTACGGTGCGGTCGACGATCATTGGCGCTACGCGCAGGCGGCCACCGTGGCCTCGGGCACCATCGAAGTGCAGCGGATGATGGTGGCCCGTGACGTGTTGGGAGAGCACCGGTGAATACCGAACTGCCACAGGACATCACCGACTTCGCCGCCGTTGCGGTCAAGCGGCTGGCCCGCCTCGGCGGGCCACCGGCGGCGCTGCACGCCGAGACCGACGACGGCGTCCGGCTCGCCGCACGCGACGCGCTGACCGAGGTCGGCGCCTTCGACCTCGACGTCCGGTCCGGATCCGACGACCTGCTGGCCGCTGCGGTGCTCTGTCAGGCGGCCGGAGCGACGGCCCTGCCGTACCCGCTCGTCGAGGAGCTCTTGAGCGTCGACGGTGTCCGGCTGAGCCTGGTCAACCCCGAAGCGCCGCGAATCGACCACGGCGATCTGCAAGGACCCTGGCTCGCTGCCGATCTCGACGGCACTCGCTACCAGGTCCGCCCGGCACTGCGGACGACCGCCAAACTGGGGCCGTTCCTGGTGCCGGCCACGTTGTCGGCACCCGACGGCACGGTGCCGGCCGCCGACGTTAACCTTCATCTCGTGCTGGGATCATGGCGGATTCTGGGTGCGGTGCAGCAGGCGCTGGACATCGCCACCGGGCACGTGCAGGCGCGGGTCCAGTTCGGTAAACCCCTGGCCGATTTCCAGTCTGTCCGCTTCGCGGTCGCCGATGCCGCGGTCGCGGTGCGCGGCCTGCACGAACTTGCCAAGTACACCCTGTGCAGGCCGGAATCGTCACCGGCACAGAATCTTTCGTCAGACGCACTGATACTGCGGTTGAAGGCGGCCGAGACGGCGCGTCAAGTGCTGCGCACCGCGCATCAGTTGCTCGGCGCACTGGGCTTCTGCGACGAGTCCGACATCAGCGTCCTCGATCGCCACACCCAGCCGTTGATCCGGCTGCCGTTGAGCCCGGAGGCGCTGGCCCTGCGGCTGATTCCGGACGTGCGCGACGGATCCTTCGAAACGTTGTTCAACGGACGCGTCCCGGCATGAACCAGCCCGCCAGCGCCGCCGTCACCGGTAACGTGCCGCCCAACCCGTTCGAGGACGGCGTCCCGTTCGCCACGAAGCTGGCCGAGCTCGCGGAGCAGAAGCGAGACGACACCGCGGTGACGATCGTCTCGCTGGACGGCAGCGCACATGCGGTGACCTTCGGCGAACTCGACGCCCGCGCCAATCAATGGGGCCGGGCCCTGGCCGCCCGCGGCGCCGAGACGGGTTCGCTGGTGGCCCTGGCGATTCCCAACTCGATGCATCTGGTGCTGGCGACGCTGGGCTGCTGGAAGATCGGCGCCGTACCGATTCCCATGCACTGGGACCTGCCCGAGTGGGAACGCGACCGGGTGCGCGCGGTGATCAACCCCGCCGTGGTGGTCGATGAGACCACGCGCTGGGAACTGGACGCATTCGCGGCAGCGGCACCCGCGGGTCCGTTGCCTACCGCCGTCTCTCCCACCGCCAACGGCATCTGCTCCAGCGGCTCGACCGGGGTGCCCAAGGTGATTCTCAACCTGGCCCCGTCGCTGTGGATACCCCAGCAGGGCGAGCCCTTTCTGGAGAATTGGACACCGGTGCCCAAGCCACAGCGGATCATGGTGCCCGCCCCGATGTATCACACCAACGGCTTCGCCCCACTGCTGATGCTACTGGGCGGCGACCACCTGGTGATTCTCGAAAAGTTCCACGCACCAACGTTTGTCGACGCCATCGAGCGCTACCGGATCACCAACTTCACGGCCACGCCGACCATGTTGTCCCGCGTGGCCGCACTGCCTGATATCGGGCGGCGCGACCTGTCCAGCATCGTGTTCATCCTGCAGGGCGCGGCCGTCATGCCGCCGTCCCTGCTGCACACCTGGTTCGAGTTGCTCAGCCCCGAACAGATCGTGATGGCGTACGGCATGACCGAAAATCTCGGCCTCACCGCGTTGCGCGGCGACGAGTGGCTGAGCCACCCGGGCAGCGTCGGTCGCGGCTTCCGGGACACCGAGATCCGGATTCTGGACGCCGACAAACGGCCCCTCGGGCCGGGCGAGCACGGTGACATTTATCTGCGGGCTCCGATGAGCGCCGGCTATCGCTATCTGGGCGGGGCGCCGCCGCTGCCGTCCACCGAGGACGGGTTCCGCTCGGCCGGCGACATCGGCCACCTGGACGCCGACGGCTACCTGCACATCACCGACCGGCGCGCCGACATGATCATCAGTGGCGGCGCCAATGTCTTTCCCGCCGAGGTGGAATCGGCGCTCATCGGGCATCCCGGCATCGTCGACGTCGTCGTCATCGGATTGTCCGATACGCGATGGGGACGACGGGTCCACGCCGTCATACACGCGGCCGACCCGCTGACCGAGCAACAGGTGATCGACTACGCCAAGAGTCGGCTCGCTCCCTACAAGGTTCCGAAGACGGTGGAATTCGTCGACGCCATCCCGCGCACCGCGGCCACCAAGGTGAACCGTTCCGCGATGGTCGCGGCGCGCGGCGGGTAGCCAGGACACTCCCTCAGCCGCGGGAACTCCGGTCGGCGCGCTTGGTGTGGGCGAACCCGTCGGCGATGGACGCGGCCAGTTCCAGAAACGCCTGCCGGGTTCGGCCGGCCATCAAATCCAGGACGATCTCCGACCCTTGGGCCAGATGGTCGTCGAAGGGAATCACGTGCACCGCGCGGATCCGGGTGAGGAACTGCGCGGCCAGCTTGTCCAGTTCCACCGATGATTTCCCAGGCCGTGACGCGCTGATGACCACCGTGGCGTTGGGAACCAGATGCCCGCGGCCGTGGTGTTCGAGCCAGTCCAGAGTGGCGAACGCGCTGCGGGCGGCATCGATCGCGGGCGAGGCGACCAACACGATGGCATCGGCCTCGTCCAGCACCGCCGACATCGCCGAATGCACCAGCCCGGTGCCGCAGTCGGTGAGGATCAGGTTGTAGAACCGCTGCAGCAGGCGGATCACCACGCGGTAGTCGGCGTCGGAGAACGCTTCTGAGGTCGCCGGATCACGTTCGGACGCAAGGATTTCCAGCCGACTTGTGCTCTGTGACGTGTGCCGGCGGATGTCGGAGTAGCGAAAGATGTTGTCGTCCAACAACAGATCGCGCACCGTCGAGCGGCTCTGGTCGGGACCACGCTGGGCCAGGGTGCCGAAGTCGGGGTTGGCGTCGACCGCGATGACCCGGTCCCCCCGGATCGCCGCGAAGGTGGAACCCAGCCCGACCGTGGTCGTAGTCTTGCCGACGCCGCCCTTCATCGACAGCACGGCGATGCTGTAGTCGCCTCGCACCGGCTGGCTCACCCGCGCGACCAGCTTCTGCCGCGTGTTCTCCTGTTCGGACTCTTTGGGATTCAGGCCGGTGACCCGGTGCACCACCTTGCGCCATCCGCTCTGTGGGAGCGGCCGGACCCGACGTACCAGCCCCAACTCGGTGTGCGAAGGCATCCGCGGGTCTTGGGGATGCTGCGGCGGCGCGCCGGGCGCGGTCCGGGTGAACGGTGTTGCCACCGGCGGCGGGGCGGGCGGGTTCAGTCTTGGATCCGGCGGCTGCTGCGCGACGGGAGGCGGTGGCTGCTGCGGGACCGGAGGCGGTGGTGCTGGTGGTGGCGCCGGCGACGGCTCGGGAGCGGGCCGGCCGGGAATCGGCGCGGGGCGTACCGGCGGCTGCTCCGGAATCTCGATGACCGCGGTCGGCTCCGGTGCCGGGGGCTCCGGCGGCTCGATGAAAACAGGTGGCTCACTGAATACCGGCGGCCTGCTGAACACCGGAGCCGGACTGGGCGGCGGCGTGTCCGCCGGCGGTTCGGACACCGGCCGCCGCGGTAGCGGCGGCAGGTCCATCACCCGGGTGCCCTCGGTGGTAGGGGCCGGACGCACGGGTTCCGGCTCGGGTTCCGGTGCCGGCTCGGGCTCGACCTCCGCCTCCGGCGCGGGCTCAACCTCCGCCTCCGGCGCGGGCTCGACCTCCGCCTCCGGCGCGGGCTCTGGCTCCGGTGCCGGAGGCACATCGATCACCCGGGTTCCCGCCTTTGACGGAGCCGTATTCTTCGGCACCTCCTCGGCGACCGTCGCGGCTTCGGAGTCGGCAGCCTCCTGGGCCAGCTTGGCCCGAATCTCGCGCACCGGAATGGGATTCGTGTCCGCGTCGCTGCTCCGCTTGAACTTGGGGGCGTCGGATCCGCTCACTATCGGGTTCTCGACATCAGCTGGCCGGTAGTCATACCGAGCACATTCTCCAACGCGGCGCGCATATCACCGGGCTCGATGCGCATCAGTTCGGTTTCGTCGAGATCCTCCACGTCGACGTCGTCGCGCTCGCTCAAGCGATACTCCCGCTCCTCCTCGGCCGATTCGATGACGTTGCGAACAAAGCGACCGTTACCCACCAGGTCGATCTCACGGCGCAGCGCTCCGGTGTCGTCCACCGACTGATTGCGGTAAAGCACCTCGCAGGCGGCGACAAGTTCGTCGTACGCCCCTTCGGTCAGCTCGGAGTCCCTGGTCTTGGCGATAAGCCTGCCGATGTCACCGAGTTCGGTCGGGTTGTAGGACGCGAACCGGATCCGTTTGGTGAACCGCGACGCCATACCCTCGTTGGATGCCAGGAACCGGTCGATCTCGGCGTCGTAGCCGGCGATGATCACCACCAACCGGTCCCGGTCGTTCTCCATCCGGGCCAGCAGTGTGTCCACGGCCTCCCTGCCGAAAGCGTCCCCACCCGACAACCCGGTCTGAATCAGGGTGTACGCCTCGTCGATGAACAGCACGCCGTCCATCGCGGAGTCGATCAGGGCCGACGTCTTGATCGCCGTGCTGCCGAGGTGCTCGCCGACGAAATCGCTTCGCTTGGCCTCGATCACCGCGGGCGTCTTCAGCAGACCGAGCCCGCAGTAGACCTGCGCGACGACCCGGGCGATGGTGGTCTTGCCGGTGCCCGGCGGTCCGGTGAACGCAAGGTGCAGGCTGCGCGCGGCCGCACTCAGACCCTTGCCTTCCCGCACCTTGGCCAACTTGGCTGCCGAGCGCAGCTTGGCCACCTGCAGCTTGACGTCGGTCAGGCCGATCTGACGGTCCAATTCGATCTGAGCGGCGCGCAGGTACTCGTTGCCGCGCTCGGACAGGCTCTCGGCGCTGACCTCCCGGGCACTGCGCGCCGTCGACGGATCCCATTTGTCGGTGCGGGAATCGATGTCTTCCCTGGTGCTGACGATGAGGCGGTACTTCGGGTCGTGCAGCGCGGCGGCGTTGGCCTCGAAACCGGGCTCCTCGCTGTAGATGCGCTCGAAAATGGTTCGGGCTTCCTGCTCCTTGCCCATCTCGCGCAGGGTCAGCCCCTTGCAGAACTCGGCGGCCCGGCTCGCGGCCGGAATCGGCCCGTCGATCGCCTGATCGAGCCGGCGGATGGCTTCGCCGAACAAGCCCATCTGCGCACAGGCCGATCCCACCATCAGGTGCGCCCCGGCGGCGATGTACTCGTCGCTGAACGAAGACGAATTGGCAAGTGCAGTAAGGACATCTGGCCAGCGCTGAGTGGTGAAGTGCAGCACCGCGCGGAGGTAGGCACAGATTTCGTTGTTGGCGGCGTCGCCGTCGGGCATCGAGCGCCGCAAGGTCTCCAGTTCGTCGAGCACCCGCTGCGCCTCGTCGAAGTCCTTTCCCGCGATCATGCTGGCGGCATACGCGAGCCACACCTCGGTGAGGGTGCTGAGGGTGTAATCGAGATAAAGACCGGTTTGGAACCGGCCGCTGAGCGCATGCCGGGGCAGCCCGAGCCGGCGCTGCTCGCGGTTGAGATTTTCCTTGCTGGTCCGCCACAGGTTGTAGAGCACCTCGCTGCTGACGTCACCGGCAGCGGCGCGTCCCAGCCAGGCGTCGCTCATCTGGGGGTCGTGCTCGGTGGCCCGCTTGAACGCCAGAGCCGCGTAGGCGACGTCACGGTCGGTCTCCAGCCCGTCGATGGGGATTCCGAGCGACAACACGCCGGCATCGAAGACCCGCTGCGCGTCCCTGGTGCCAGGCATCTACTCGGTGTCCTTACTACTAGCGGCACGCGGCGGTCCTGCCGCTCAAACAAACCCGCTGCCCCTCGAGGTGTCCCGCGTAATCATGCACGTAAAACGTCCTGTGCATGACATAGCGGTAGAAAGTTATTGTACCGATCTGGCGACTTTGAATTCGTCGTCAAATCCTGCCAGCCAAATCGAGGCCGCATGCCACAACAGCAACAGCCGCAACAGCGGCCACCGGTACGGTCGCGCACCGGCACCATCGCCGTCGTCACCACCGAACGGGGACTGCCCACGGCCCTCAAGCTCGACCGCTCCGAACTCGCCCGGCCCCCTCAGGAGTTGGCCAACGAGATCCTTGCGTTGTGCAAGTTGTCGGCGCTGCGGGCCCAGGTCGCCTTCCGCCGGGAACTCGCGGGCAAGGGGTACACGGCCTCGACGCTCCGCGAGATCGGCCTGCCCACTGAGGAAGATCTCGCCCGCGCCGAGCAAGAACTGTTCGGAGAAGACGACGACGAACTTCCGGCCACCTGGATTAGGTCGGTATGACCAGCCTGGCGCAGTCTGTGATCGCGCGGGCGATCAAACAACGCGACCTGATGCAGGCGATGACCGAGCAATCCAAGACCATCACGGCACGGGTGACCAGCCGTGACCGCGCGGTGAGTGCCGAGGTGGACGGGCTCGGAAGCCTGACCGGATTGTGGCTGGGTCCGCCGGCCGGCCGCCTGGATCCCGACGCGCTCGCCGCTCTGATCGTGGACACCGCGCAGGCCGCGGCCAAGGTGGCGGCGGAGCGCTACAACTTCCTGCTGAGAGAGTTCATGACCCGCATGCAGGAGCTGCAGCAAGCGCCGTTGACCCGCTCGGACGGCACCGTTATCGAACCGAGATAGACAACTTTCGTCCTTATTACACATATGTAGAGCATGGCGTTCTGCGTTATTGCACACATGTGAACTGCGGTCTTTCGGAAAGTCTGCTTAAATTTCGTGCAATTTATTGGTGGAGACGGCGCTTAAGGTTGAGAGACCAGCGCTAGCGGCAGCTCAGCGGGAATCCTGGGGGAAAGAAGCCGACGATGACATTTGAATTGCAGCCCGAGTTCATGGAGGCGCTGACCGACGCTCAGGAGGCCGCCGGCACCGCGATCACCACCGCGTTCAGCGCCGTCACGCCTGCGCAGCTGAGCTCGTTCTCGATGGCGCTCGGCCCGATCGCCGCGGCGAACATGATCCCGGCGATGTTCGAATCCACGGCGAACAATGTCGCCAGCGGGATGATGACGGCCGCCAAGCACGGCATGCTCGGTGTCGCTACCCACATCGTGGGCGCGACCCACACCGCCGTCGACGCCACCGACGTCTAAGCACCCCGTCGTGGTCAACACCGACGCGGCGCCGCAGCCGATTCCCGACTTCGATCACACGCCGGTCGTCAACCAGATGGAAAACGACCTGCAAGCGTGGCTAAACCGGCCTGTTCAGGACATCCTCAACCAGTTCAATATGGGGCAGCTGCCCGCCGGTGGCCCGGAGTTTCCGGGCTTACCCGGCGAAGACATTCCGGCCGAACTCACCGGCGCTGCGGCGCCTGGGGGGATGGGTAACAGCTTTGCCAGCGGGCTGCTCAAACCCGTCACCGACATGCTCGGCACGCTGGGACCGGGCCTGTTCCAGGGTCTGAATCCCACGCAGATGTTCAGCGGGATCAGTCAGGCGTTCCAGCAGGCAGCCGGCGGTGTGCAGCAGGCCATGAGCCAGATGATGGGCGGCATGGGCGGCCAGGGCTGGTCCGGCGCCGGCGCCGGCGCGGCCGCCGCCAAAACCGGCGAGACGCTGGCGAACGGCGCCGCCGTCGCCGCACAAGGCACCGCGCTGGGTGGCGAATACAGCGCGGCCGCGGCCAACGTGGCGCAGGGCCAGGCACGACTGCTGGAGATCCTGCAGCAGTGCCAGCACGAGCTCGAGGGCCTCGCCGCCGGGCTGCCGTGGACCGCGGCCAACATGGTCGAGTCCGCGTCGCGAGCCAGCGCGCTGGCCACAGAGTGCATCACCGAGCTGGAAAGCACCCTGACCAGCCAGGCTGCCACCACCACGGCCACCGGCGCTCCGGTTGCAGTCGCACAGGGCCCCCAGATGGCCATGGGCATGCTCGGCCCGATGATGTCGGTGGGGATGAGCATGATCGGCCCCGCGATGCAGATGGGCATGATGCCGCTGACGATGGGGGTGCAGGCAGGCACCCAGGCGCTCCAAGCGGGGATGCAAGCGGGCACCGGCCTGATTTCGAGTTTGGGCCAGGCCGGACAGGGCGCCGCGGCGCCCGCATCCGCTCTGGGCCACACCGGCCGGATGGTCAGCGCAACCCATCCGAGCGGTGGCGGTCACGGTGGTGGCGGCGGTGGGATCGGGGCGACGACACCGGCCCGCAACCCGGCCTCCTCGCCGATGCTGCAGAACGAGAACAGCGGAGCCGCCGCGGCACGATCGATCGGCGCCGCACGTGCCTCGGTCGGTTCTGGCGGCACCGGAATGGGCATGGGCGGCGCGGGCATGATGGGCGGCGCGGCCGGCGCGCACGGCGGGAAGGCGGGTGCCGGCGGCAATCACACCGCCGCCTCGTTCCTGCACACGACGGATCAGGGCGGCGAGATCGTAGGCGACCTCGGCCATGCCAGCCCCGCCGTAATCGGCGACACCACAATCGATCCCGACGACAGCCCCGACATCAAACTGCGAATCTAGGAGCCCTCACATGACCGACTACAACCACCTCTCGATCCGGCCCGACGAGGTCACCGAGGTCACCCGGCAGCTCGACGAACTGGCAAACCGG
Source organism: Mycobacterium sp. TY814 (assembly GCF_030755175.1). Lineage (NCBI taxonomy): Bacteria > Bacillati > Actinomycetota > Actinomycetes > Mycobacteriales > Mycobacteriaceae > Mycobacterium > Mycobacterium sp. TY814. The sequence continues at coordinate 194,913 of NZ_JAUFRY010000002.1, read as the reverse complement.
ATGCAGCATGTGCTGGACACCGAGCGGCCCAACCTGACCACCATCGCCTCCGGTCAGGACGAGGTGTCGCAGCGCGTCGCCCACACCCTCAACGAGGTGCACGGCTCGTTCACCAAGTCATCCGAGCAGGGCGCCAACGAGATTCGCGAGGTCTCGGCGACGATGCGCTCACACGCGGGACGCATCTCCGAGACCGATCTCGCTGACTGATCCGGCTGACTGACCTATCACGACTGACACCGAAAGGGGGGTACGGCAATGGGATTCACCAACGTGGTGTGGGAATCGCGCAGCACCGAGCAGCTGGCGCGCGACCTGACCGAGGGCCCGGGCCCCTCCTCGGTCGGTGAAGCGGGTGCGGCATGGATCCGGGTGGCCAACGAGTTCGCCAAGATCTCGGCCGACTACGACCGGCTGGTCGAAAGTGTCCGGGGCTCATGGGACAGCAACGCCTCCGAAGCGGTCGTCCGCAAACTGGAGACGTTCGGGAAGTGGCTGCAAGCGGCCAGCCTGAGTGCGGCCGCCAACGGCCGGCGGGCCGAGGAGGCTGCCGTCGCCAATACCGTCGCCATCCTCTCCATGCCCAGCGTGTCCGAAGCTGTTGAAGCCAAAGCGGCACAGGACATGATGGCGTCCTTGTCGGCGTACAACGGCGCGATCGTGCAGGGCAGCTTCGCCGAGTTCGAGGAGGCCGCGTCCGCGCAGCAGGCGGATGCCGCCGCGGTGATGCACCGCTACGAGGACGCCGTCGCCGAACTCGCCGAGCCGTGGGAACAGCCGGTTCCGCCGCAGGTCACCAATTCCGCTGCGCTGAAAGGCGAGAAGGAGGGCAAGTCGGGCGGTGGATCGCGGGGCGGTGGCGGCGGTGGCGGTGCGGCGCGGCAGCTTTCGCCGATGCTGGCCACACCGGTAGCCGCCAGCGCCGAGGCCAAGGAACTGAAGAAGACCAACTTCACCTCCGATGGTTCCGGGGGGGCTAACGGGATGGGCCGCGGCGGTGCCGGTTACGCCCCGATGGGCGGGCACCGGCGCGACGGCAGCGGCCAGTCCTACGAGTCATTCCGCGAGGCCGGGACTCTGGAAGGAGCCGGTGAGGCCGGCGCCAGCCTGTCCGACGGTGGCCAGAACTGGTTGCCCGCCGCGCAGCAGAGCGACGCACCCTTTGAGGTCTCGCACGTCAGCTGGGGCCCCAACACCGCGATCTTCGACGATCTGGCCGCGCCCGATCCGCAGCAACCGGAGGGCTTCGCCGAGGAACCCGAGCGCACGCTGCAACAGGTGTCGGACCGGTGGGTCTCCCCGCCGGTGATCGGCGCCGAGCAGGAGGTGAGCCTGTGACCACCGCCCTGCGTTCCGGTTTCACGCTGACCGACGACGAACTACAGGTCGCCGGCGAGCGGGTCGGCGTACAGGAGTTCCCTACCGTGCTGGGTGTGCGGCCCCGGTACGAGCACGTCGACGCCCTCGAGGCGGCCTTCGACACCGCAACCCGGAGCCTCATCGCGCGTGGCCTGATTGCCGACGGTGAGATCGACGCGGAACTGGTGCCGCTGTTGCGGGCGCTGCGCCGGCCGGAGCGTGAGTTCGCGATGCGCCTGGTCACTCCCGACGGCATTGCCCGGGTGAGCGTAATTCGTTGCGGTGCATCAGGTGTGGTGGCACGACGGGTGGGCAACAACATCAGCCTGCAGGCGGCAGACGATGCCGCGAGTCTCCCCCGGGCCACGCACGCGCTGATCGGTGCGCTGCCGCGAGCGGAGGCCGCGCAGATCACGCCGGTGGGAGCGCCGACGGATATCGTCGCCCGCAACCTCATCGGCACTCACGACGCACGGTTACTGGCCGATCGGGTGCGCGCGCTGGGAGCCGAACCTCGTGCGGCAATGACTCTCGGGTCTGCGTTGGCGTCACGAATGGCGTTCGCCGAGATCGTGTTCTACGCGCTGTGCCACGAGCAGGACCGCATCACCCGCCGCCCCGCGGCGGTCGGGGTGTTCTACACCAAGAAGGGCCGCATCGTCGCCGCGCCGAGTGCCTCGCCGAGCGGCCAACTGTGGACCACGTTGAAGCCGGGCTCTGATCACACGATCGGCCAGGCGATCAATCAGCTTGTCGAGTTATCGACGGACCAGTGGGAGGCGTCATTGGTTTAGCACGGTATCTCGATGAGACCAGACCCGTCGTGTCCGACGATCCAGGGCACCCGACAAAGGAGTAATCATGGCAGTTCCCGGGCAATTTGAAGTCACCGAAGACGCACCGCCACAGGTCAAGCAAATTCACGAACACCTGGTCGAGACCGACCGCCTGCTGCGCAAGATGGAAGACGAAGTCAACCTCATGGTCGGTGCGAACTGGGCGGGCAACCAAGCCCAACTGTTCCACGGACGCATGGCCGAGCACCTCGACCACCTGACGCAAATCCAGCTGCGCACAAAGAATCTCGCGGAAAGCTCGATGCAATACATCCAGGCCCACCAGAACCTCGACGGCTAGGAATTCAGGAGAAGATCATGACGCACAGCATCAAGTACAACTTCGCGGCGAACTACGAATCGCTGGATCTGATCGGCAGCATCACCTCCGACGCCGAGCAGATGCGAAACGAAGTCGACCAACTGTTCAACGCACTCACCTCGGGGGCCTACACCGGCCATGCCCCGGAAGAGATCCATGCGCTGCGCACGCAGTTCTCCAACGAGATGGACGAGATCATCAACGATCTGCACACCACTCGGGCGCGTGCCGTCGACCAGAACCAGCAGGTTCAGGACCTCGACAACAGCCAGGCTGCCAACATCAGCTGCTGATCGTTCCGGCGATCTGACCTTGGCCCGGGCTCACTGGATGCGGTGAGTCCGGGCCGACGGGTCTCTCGATATGCGCCCGTGAATCGGGTGGCATCAGCGAATTCGTGAAGGAGGAGATGAGTGGCGCCACTGTTGGAGGTAAATTTCGACAATGTGCTGGCGGGAGCCAACGCGATCGGCGCAGCAAAGAGCACTGTTGCCGCCATCCAGTCGCCGGACGCCGGTGCCGCGGCCGGCGGGCTGGCCGGATTCGAAACCGCCGGGGCGTTGGCGGGGGTGCAGGAAGCGGTGGCTGATTCGTTGCGGGTCGTCGGTGGCCGCTACGAGAAAATGTCGGAGATGATCCGCGGCGCCGCAACCATTTTCCAGTTGGCTGACCAGGTGCTGCCACCACAAACGCGACAGCAGGCGTTGACGACGGCGGTCGGTAAATCGATGACGGCGCTGGGCGACATGAACCCGGCAACCTAGAGCCACAGCTACCCGTTAATCGACGACCAGAACTGATGTAGTGACACGTCCGCACAAGACGATGGTGTACAACGCGAACGCCAACGCGTTGGCTGATCTGGCTGCCCCGACCCGCGAGGTGGGCCGCAAAATGCTGGAAGCCGCCGAATCCGTCCGCCAAACCGTTCATGGACTCGATTGGAAAGGCGACACCGAGAACGCGTGCGACGGAAGGGCCGATCGGGAGCTGGCCCAAGACCGAAAAGTCGCCGCGGGCTATGACGCGCTGGCCGGCGCCTACGAGACCGGCGCGAAGGCAATGCAGCCGATGATCGACAGTCTGCGTTCGCAGGGCAAAGGTTTCGAAGGCGACGACTTCGACGTGTCCGAAGACTGGCAGGTCACCGACAGATACAACTACAAAATGGGCAAGATGGCGTTGATTCTGCTGGGCTCGGATGAGCAGGCCGCTCAGGACCAGATGGATAGCCTCAAGGCCCAGCGTGCGAACGAAGCGGCGACCGGAACCGCGACGTTGCAGCGGCTGGCCGACGAACTGGGCGTAGCGGACGCCAATACCAAGAATGCGATTGAGGCGGCCAAGGCCGAGCTCGGTGCGGCCGCTCCCATTGCGAGCGGGCTGGTGGGGGGCCAGCAGGCCCGTGATGACGCCGGCGCCATCCTGGGTGGCAATGCCACCCCCCAGCAGGTGGCTCGGGTGCGCGCGTCGTTGACACGCTGGACGCCAGAGGAGTTGGCGGCCTTGGCCAATGGCAAACCTGCGGACATGCCGCAGGGGCAGTACGACTACTTGACGTCGCTAATGCACGCGATGGACGGCAAATCGGTGGCGGACATTGACGCGGCGATGGGCAAGTACGGTCTGCAAGGGGCGATGGGCGACGGCATGCGGATGATGGGCAACCCCAACATCCACACCGCACTGGGGGCCCATGGTGGACTGCAAACGTTGCCCGCCAAGGTCAATGAGTTGCTGACGAAGGATCCGGCGGCTTTGATGGGCGACGCCTATTTTGGCTCTCGGTCCATTCCGGTAACACAGTTCAATGCGCTCAACGACATGCTGAGCAAGGGCAATAAGGGCCTGGCGCTGGGTTCCGACGTCGACCGGGCGCTGCTCAACCAGGCATCGCGGATTGCCGACACCGAACGGTCGCGGATCGCCGTCATCGCCGATCCCGATCAGCCGAAGGGCGACATTCAGCGTGAGTACATCTCGTTGAGCAAGGTGAACGAGACGGTCAGCGCGATCATGTCGAACGCTTCCGTCGACCATCAGGCTGTCGCCGATTTCCTGCACGCGGGCCCGGCGATGGACCGAGTCGCCGGCGGTCATTTCGACAACGGTCACGCATTCGAGGCACTGGCGACCGTGCACTTCGGCCCGAATGACCATGGCTGGAAAGACATGCTGGACTGGATCGGCCCCAACGCCCACACGCCCGGGTTTGAGGGCCATCAGGCAGCGGTAGCCGCCGACTCGCTGGCGCATCTGGCTTCGACTCACCACGAGCTGCTGGGCGGAAAGATTCCGATCCTCAATGACGCCGGGGATCCGTCCGGTCAGTTCGAAAGTCTGGGACAACGCGATCCGGAACTGGTCAAAGCGATGACCCGCAACCTCACTCCGTATTTCGGGAACCTCGGGGGCATCGAGGTGCCGGGTATCGATTCCGCCGGAATCCCGGGCTACGGGAACTCTGAAGAAATGCAGAACCTGTTCAAAGTGCTGTCTTCCGATCCGTCCTCAGCCGAAGGGCTCCAAGCGGCAGTGGCGTCGTGGGAGAACTACTATGCCCATCAGTATGGAGAGACCGGACTAGTTAAGTATGCGCACGCGGGCGGCCAACTCGATACCGCACTGCACGGGGGCTACAACGCGGAACTTGACGCAATAAAGGCGAACCACGACACCGCGCGCATCCTGGAATATAACCAGCGTTCGGCGGACTGGGATAGCAAGAAAGGCATGATCAGTGACGTCTTTGGGGCGCTGCCGCTCAGCAAGTTACCTGGCGGCGATGCGTTATCATTACTGGGTAAAATGGTAATCGACGGATACAATCCCTACCTCAAACTCGATGAACTTCATCCGCCGACACCGTCAAACGACATAGACCAGCTGGCAACGACTGCACTGAATAACCTTGATAAGAATTTCAAGATCCTCAACGACAGCATCTACCATGACTACAGCATAGTTTCAGGGTATGAAATTCGGGATCCGTCGATTGTCGGCGCATTCCAGAATGTGCCGACTGCGGACGGACCTAAAGATTTCTTTGTTCCCGATGGCAACAACGGATGGAAGCTCGACTGGAACACAGTCTCGAAATACGGTCAACGATTTCTTCAGGCTTACCGCGACCTGGAAGGCAGCGGTCGATTACACGTGGGAATGTGGGACGAAGATTACGCGGAAGGCTTACGGGACACTCAAATCAAGTACGAACGATTGCCAGACCCTGGAAACGTTTCTCAACCGCCGACCGGGCGGAGATAGGCATGAGCAACCGATGAACCGCGGCGCCGGCGCAATTGTGGCTTGGTGTGTGGTCAGCTGCGTCGTGGCGGTCATTAGCGGATGCTCGACGTCGAAACCTCCTGCGACACCGCCGGTTTCGGCCACCACGACGCGGGCTCCGGCGGGCTATCAGGTGCCGCGCAATGTGAAGTTCTCCGAGCACTGGGTGTCGACCCCGGCAGTGGACTTGATGAGCCCTGAAGGCACCTACCTACGCGCCTACACCGAAGCCGACCACATCGCTGACTTCAATGTCGACGGCGCCGACGGCTCCTACCCCGGCTTCGCCAAAGCCGCCCGCGATAGCGGCTATCACTGGTTACACACCGGGCTTCCAGCCACGGGCTTTCAGACAAATTGGGTGCACGACCTCACGCTGTCTCCCGACGGCTCGGCGACCGCTGTCGTCTGCTACGCAGGTGAAGTATCGCTGGACGGTTCGTTCCCGGACAATTACACCATCTTCAAGCGCACGATCACGTTCCAACGGGTCGGGGTGGCACCACCAGCCAACCAGAAAGGACCGGGGCGGGCACCTTTGGTCTCGGTGTTCGGCGATTGGTACACAAGCAAATTCGATACGTTATACCCCGTGATGGATCCTGATTGTGCGACCAACCCGCCGCCGATTGACAAGGGCCCGGTGTCCACACCGGGGTGGCCCAATACGCCGGGGGTTTAGCGGTGGCCGATACATCTCATCTGCCACCGGAGGTCCTCTACGCACTGCGGACCGGAAAACTTCCTCCGCACCTGCACGATTCCAATCCTGAGGTCGCTGCCGAACCCGATGAATCTTCCGAGCAGGACGCCGAGCGGTTTCGTCGTCGATATCACGCCATGGTCGACGAACGCATCGCGGACTGGCTCGATGAGAACCCCGGCTACGGCAAAAGCATCCCCGAGCAGGAACGCGCGCGGATCGAGGAATATTGCGAGCGCCAAATCCAACACCAGTGGCGCATGTTCGTCCGGGAACGCGATGGGCTTGACGACGACGGTGATTAGCGACATTCGTGTAGCTTGACGTTCGTCTGAGATTTCCGATTGGCGACTAAGTGGCCTTCTGCACCAGGCCGACTAGTGTCGTGAGTCGTTAATTCGCGTTCAGAAGTTAGAATGGGGTGTGCCGAACTGTCCGAACACTCCCTGAGTGCCGGCCGGATCGACGCACGAAAAGGTTTTGCGCCAACGTATCTCGCCGGTGGCAAGCGCCGTTCGGGCGTCCGCCTGCCGGCGGCCAAAGGTAGTGATCAAGCTTAAGACCGCGGCTGCTGCGGCGGCGATCATTGCAGCCGCAGCAATGACGTTGGCGCCAGATGAGTCAGCCACCAGGGGAAGCACAGCACGGGATGTGAAACATCCCCTGACTTCCCAGAGGCCCCATGCACCCGCGCCCACGGCGGCTAGACCAAAGAAGTTGGCGAGCGCGCCCCTGCCCGAACGACGTGTCGCCGCAGCTAGCAACAGCGACGACGCATATAGCGACGAATCCCGCAACACCGGCTGCGGAAGATTGGGGTGAAATGTTGTCGCCCAACAGAACGAACAATGGTGAGACGACAGCAATGCTGACCGCCGCCCACACAGCACCCACGCCAACGCTCGTCAGAAACCCTTGCAGGCCTCGGAGCCGCGACGTCACTGGCGGTCATTCCGAAGAGAGCGCCGTGGCCGGACAAGCCGGGCCATGTGCTCGGCGAAAGTGACCGAGACTGTCACGAAATATCCCGCTAGACAACCCACCCGTTCACGGCCCACGTCATGCCTGTTCGCGCGGCGCCCGCAACCGCCCGAAGTTCTCCGCCACCGCGCCCGCCAATTCGAGATAGGCCTGCCTCGTCGCAGGGTTCAACCGGCCGAAATCGACGTCGGCGCCCTCGGCCAGATGCGGATCGAATGGGATGAGATGGATTGAGCGGCAACGTGATTGGAAGTGCTCGTACACCTTGTCCAGCTTGAGTGCCGCCGAGCCCGGACGCGAGGCACTCAGCACCACGTGCGCCTCCCGCACCAGACCCGAATGCCCATGCTGCATCAGCCAATCCAGCGTGGCCGACGCGCTGCGCGCCGCGTCGATCGCGGGCGAGCTGACCAGCACAATGGTGTGAGCCAGGTCCAAAACGGCTGACATCGCCGAATGCATGATGCCGGTACCGCAGTCGGTCAGGATGATGTTGTAGTAGTGCCGCAAGATATCGACCGTGCGGCGGTAATCGTCCGCGCCGAAGACCTCGGACACCGCCGGGTCCTGTTCGCTGGCAAGCACTTCCAGTCGGCTGGTCGCCATCAGGGTGTGATTGCGAACGTCGGCATAGCGGTTGATGTTGGGATCCGATAACAGGTCACGCACGGTCGATCGGGTCGACAGGTCGCCGACCCGCTCCCCCAGCGTGCCGCGGTCGGGATTCGCGTCGACTGCGATCACCCGGTCATGTCGCACCGTCGCCAGTGCCGAGCCCAACCCGAACGTGGTGGTGGTTTTTCCGACCCCACCCTTGATCGAAAGCACCGCGATACGGAAGTCACCGACGATAGGCTGCCGGATCTCGGCCAGCAGATGATCCTGCTGGCGTTCCTTCCGGGACGCTCCCGGATTGACATGGCCGCCGGTGGCTTTGTGCACCGCACGGCGCCAACCCGACGGCGGAGCAAAGCGATCCGGGTTGGCGATCTCCGCCTCGTCGATCGACGGCGGCATCCGGAAAGGCTGGTATCCCGGCGGCGGACCGCCGACAGGCGGCTGGGGCCGGCCCGGCGGCGGAGTCGGCTGGGGTGCCCGCGGCGGCTTCGGCTGCGCGGCCCGCGGCGGTTGGGCTGATGCCGCCGGCCTGGGTGCGGGCGAAACACGCTGCCCCGGCGGCGGTCCCGGCCACCAGGGCGGCGGGGGGAACGGTCCCGGCGGTGGCGGTGGCGGCCAGGGAGGCCGGGAGCCCGCGCGGGGCCGTCTTCTGGTCTGCGCCGGTGGCAGCGGCGGTTGCGGGCCGGGAATCAACGGCCCCTGTTGCGTTGGAGGCTCAGGCGACTCGGGCGCCGGCTCAGGTTGCGCCACAGCAGCGTCCATCACCACTTCTTCGATCTCCGCTGCCATGGCGGAGCTCGGCGTCTGCCATGGCGGTGGTGCCGGCCGGCGAAGCGCTTTCGTTCGCTCCTCGGCGGCGGGAGCGGCCTCCTGGACGTCCTGCATCGCAGGCGCAGACTCGAAAGATTCGGTGGGCGCGACGACCGCGTCCTCAAGTGATTCTTTGCCAGGTTCCGGCTCGGCGTCGGGCTCCGGCTCGGGCACAGGCTGCTGGACGTCACTCACCAGATCGGCCGGCAGCCATTGCGTCGGCACCGCCTCGTCGGCGTCTTCCTCTTCTGCCGGCGCCTGGAATTCTTCCGTGGGCTCGGCAGGCAACTGGTCGGGTTCTTCCATGTCCGGTGTGTCGTCAGCGATGAGGTCAACCTCCGGTTCCTGCGGGGTGGCCGCGGCTTGAGCCCTCTTGGCAGCCATCCGTTCAAGCAAAGCCGCTGCTCTCAACTCGATCTCGTCGAGCTCCCCGGATTCGGACTCCTGCGTCGATTCCTCGACAGGCTCGGGTTCCGTCGGCGCAATCTCGACCTCAGACTCAGGCGTCCATTCCTGCTCCGTCGAAACCTCAACTACCGACTCGGGTTCCATCAGCGGCGGTGGCTCCCACTGCGGTTCCGACGCGACCGACAGGGGCTCAGATTCCACCACCGGTTCGGTCACCGTCAGCTCGGGCTCCTCCCGGAGTTCAAAGTCCGGCTCGGTATCGAGATCATCCTCCGGAACAAGTACTGGCGCAACGGGTTCGACCGCATACTCGACGTCCGGTTCCGCCATCTGTTCCACCGAAACCATCGCCTCGGGTTCCGTCAGCGTCGCGGGTAATTCGGGCTCGTCCCGAAGTTTAAAGTCCGGCTCAGCCTCAAAAGCATCCGCGGAAACGGAATCCGGTGGTGCAGCGAGTTCGACTCGATACTCGATGTCCGATTCGTGTTCCGCCGAATGCTCCGCCTCCTCCGAAAGCTCCGTCGAAGGTTCGGTTTGAGACAGCACCTCGGCCTTCGCGGGCTCGAGATCCACATCAGCGGCCCCGGCGAATTCACTCGGCGCTTCGATTACGGGCTGGTGATCTGGTTCCGCCGAAAAATCTTCAGCCTCCTCGAATTCGGAGTCGCCCGCCGGCTCGGACGGCGGCTCCGGTTTTACCAACGACTCGGCAAGCAGCGAGTCATATTGCCATTCCAAACGCGCCAGCGCCTCGGACACCCACTCCACCGATTCCGGCGACGCCTCGGATGGCGGCGCGGGCTCCGGCGGGGGCGCCACCTCGTCCGGCGCCAGCGGCGGCTCCGGTTCCTCGACATGCGGTACGTCGGCGCTGGCGGCCGGCTTTTCCGGAATCGGGGCGGAAACCTCTATGGACGCCGGCGGCTCTGGCTCCGGCGGTGACGGCGGCTCGCGGGGCGGCGGTTCTGGCTTCGGCGGCAGTTCCGCGGTGGGCGGGGGCGGCTCGGGGTGCACCTGCTGAAGACGCCGGACTCGGTCGAATGGCACGGCGACCCGCTTGGGCCGAGCCTCCGGGAGATCGTCCCCCGGCGCCGCCTGGGACTCAGGATCGGCGTCCGGTGTGCGCCGCGACACCGCGACGCGGTCCCGCTTGGGCGGCACATCCTCGAACTCGGCACGCTGCGGCCCGGCTTGATCGGTCTTCTCCTCCGGCTTGGCCGGCCGATCGCGACGCTCGTCGGCCTCGTCGTGCCGTTTTCCCCGGCCGAGGTGGACCCGTCGGCGCTTCTTCTCACCGGGCAGCCAGGGAGGACGCGCCAATGCTCCGCGCTCGTCTTCGTCCGGCGTTTGCTTCGACTCGGGCGATTGCTTCGACTCGGGCGATTGCTTCGACTCGGGCGTTTGTTTCGACAATGTCGTCCCCCCTTTCGCAATTCCTCGTTATTCGCCGTATTCAATTCTACGTAGCGCAAAACGCATAATTATTAGCTCGCCGGGTCCGAATCCCGTCGTCGCCGGGCCACCGCGAACGCCCACGCCACTCCCGCCAGAGCCACGGCACCCGCGGTGACCGACAGCACGATGATGCGGGCCCGTTGACTGCTGGGGTCGCGGTGGGGCCGGCCGGCGATCGGCTTCGCGGCCTCCGGGTTAGGCATCTGGTTCGCGGCCGGCAGGCGGTACGTGAGCGCGGCGATCGGGTCGACGACGCCGTAGCCGGTGGCCTCGTTGGGGCCGGCACCTGGCGTGTGGGCGGTGCGCTTGACCAAGTCGATGACCTGACCGGCGTTCAATTCCGGGAATCGGGATCGGATCAAGGCCACCACGCCGGACACGAACGGAGCCGCGAAACTGGTGCCGTTGATCGGCGCCAATCCCTGCTGGCTCATCACGGCATTGATCAGTCCGGGACCGCCGGAGTCCAGCGAGATGATCCGTTCGCCCGGAGCCGCCACGCCCACCCAGGGCCCGTGCAGACTGAAATCGGCGGGTTCACCCGACGTCGTCAGCGCACCGACGGTCAACACGTAGTCGCTGAACCACGCCGGGCTGGCGATGGTGCGCACCGAATCCCATCCACTCTTGAGCGGCATGTTCGGATCGGGCATCGCATTCTGGACCTTGCACAGGCCCTGATTGTTGAAGTTGCCCGCCGCGGCCACCACCACCACGTTGCGTTCGTAGGCGTAGCGCACCGCGCGCCCGAGTTGGGCGTCGTCCAGACCGCCGCCGACCGGGCTGCAGGCCACCTCGGACAGGTTGATGACGGTGGCGCCCAGGCTGACCGCGCGGGTGATGGCATACGCCAGCGTCACGGTGTTCCCATAACCGGGCGACGTGGCGTTCGGGTCATTGGCCTGGCCGGACCCGCCTTCTTTGACGCCGTACACGGTGCTGTTCTGCCGGATCGAGAGGATCGTCGCCTCGGGTGCCACCCCGGCGAAGCCGTCGGCCGGGCTGGGTGCAGCGGCGATCAGCCCCGCCACCAAGGTTCCGTGGGCGTCACAGTCCTGCAGACCGTCGGTGTTGGACACATAGTCGCCGCCGCCCTCCAGCAGCGGCAGCCGCGGGTGCCGATTGACGCCGGTGTCGATCACCGCCACCTTCTGCCCCGCGCCGCGGGAGAAGCGCCAGGCAGCGGTGTAGTTGAGCATGGCTTCGGCGCTGGTCTGCAGACTGAAGTCGGTTTGCGGCAGTACCCCGGTCGGGACTCCACAGATCGCTTTGAGGTCGGTCGGCTCGGGGGGACCCAGCGGCCCGTTGGGCGGCGGTCCGGGTTCGACGACCGGTGGTTGGATCGCCGACGCCGGCGCGGGATCCAGCAGCGCCGTCAGCATGACCGCGGCCAGCACTGCGCCGACCCGCCTCATCAGAGGCCTAGGCGCTGGTAGACACCCACCACCCAGAGCGCCAACGGGATCAGCGAACCGACCGCCAGGTACTCCGCATAGGACAGCAGCGTGGCCACTCGGTGCGGCACGCCTCCACTCGGCATCATCAGGCCGGCGCACGCGGCACCCACCGCCACGGCGAGCAGCACGCCCAGCGACACCAACGGCATGGGCATGGGCCCGTTCTGCGCCGCGACACAGGTGACCACCAGAATCACCACGGCAGGCGTCGCCACCGACGCACGTTCGAACCAGCTGTCGAATGTCCGGCTCCGCAACGCCAGCACCGCGGCAACCGACAGCGCCAGGGTAAACACCGACCAGTCCGCGACACTGCCGCTACGGAGCAGCAGAGTCACGTGAACCACTGCGGCGGCAGCCAACCCGGTCAGCAGCCCGGCGCGAATGACGGCGGCCGATTTCGCACGGTTCCATACGGTTTCCGCGGTCGGCATCGCCGCACCCGAGTCGTCGTCGCGCTTGGCCGTCAAGGCCGACTGATCGAATGGGTTCTCGAAATCCCAGTCCTCGCGGTTGGTTTCGACAGTGACCGTAGGGGTCTTGAATCGCCCCAGCCGCGACGTCAACCGCCGCACCACCAGACATCCGAGTGTCGCCGCCACTGCGGCGGTCACCGACACGATGTCGGCTCGTGCGTGCAGGGCCCGAGCCACCAGCGCGATGCCCACCATCCCGAACGTCAGCGCGCTGGCCAGATACGCCCAGTGCCCGGTTCCGATCACCCGGTCGTACAGCACGCACAACGCCAGCACCGACCCGCAGGCGCCGGCCAGCCCGACGTAGCCCCCGAAACTGCCGTAGTGGCCCAGCAACGCGAAGGCAATTCCGGCCGTGATCGGGATCGCCGCCCACCCCAGCGCCGCGGCGACACTGTCCAGGCCGTAGAAACGGTGCGCCATCGTCGCCCCGCCGACCAACGCCAAGACGGCCGCTGCGGCCAGGGCGACGATCACGTAATGATTCGGCGCGCCGACCCCACCGATCAGGCAGTACACGATCGCCAACGCGGCGAGATGCACCCCGGCAAACGCCATCCAGCGCGCCGACACCGAATCCCAAGCGGCATAGGCGGATTTGTTCAAGCGGCCGACCGCGTCCACCACATCGTCGTAGAGGCTGGGCGGCGTCAGCGCCCGTCGCGGCGTAAGCCGCAGCAGCTCCCCGCTGACCACCCCGGCATCACGCAGCGTCTGCTCGGGTCGCAGCTCGGCAGCGCTGTGGAAACGGCTGAGCACCCAGAACGTCCGGCACTCATCCTTCGAGTCCTCTTCTGCGTCGCGGGAACTGATCAGGCGCGCCACTTCGGGGACGAAACCGGACACCGGAACATCAAGTGGCAGTGCGATATCCAGCTGCGTCCGACCTCCGAAAACCGACACGCGGATGTGATCGGGTGCGGCCGAGACCACCCGGATTCGCCTCAGTTCGCTGACGCCGGTCACAGGTCGACCATTCTGGAGAGCTGGATCACTCCGCTCTTGGCGGTGCGAGAGATCAACATTCCGCGACCGGGCGGCATTTCGCTGGCTTTGTAGCCGAACAGCGCCCCTTCGTCCTTGGTTCCGCTCATCACCAGAGCGTTACAGGACAGATCCTTGAGCCGGCCGACGAAGGGGTCCATCATCGCGCGTCCGGCTCCGCCGATCCGCCTGGCGACGACGATGCGCAGACCGATGTCACGCGCCTGCGGCAGGAATTCGACCAGCGGGCTCAACGGGCTGCTGATGGATCCCGTCGCCACGAGGTCGTAGTCGTCGACCATCACGAAGATGTCCGGACCCGACCACCACGATCGCTCCTTGAGTTGCTGCTGGGTGATGTCGCTGGGCGGGATCCGCTCCCGCAACGTCTCGGCCAGGGCGCCCATCAGTTCCGTGCAGGACTGGGACGCGGTGGCGTAGCCGCCCAGATAGTCGTTCGCGACGACGCCGAGCATCGAGCGGCGGTAGTCGACGAGCACGATCTTGCACTGCTCCGGGCTCGCGTTCTCCATCACGCCGGTGGCGATGTTGCGCAGCAGTCCGGTCTTGCCGCATTCCGCTTCCCCGAACACGACCAGATGCGGTTGCGCGTCGAAGTCGAGTACGACGGGCATCAATTCGGCCTCGTTGATGCCGATGGCGAAGCGGGCCTTGCCGAGCATTCGGGCCGATCCTGCCACCCGGACCACCGCCGCACGGTCCACCTTGTGCGGCAGCATCCGCACGCGCGGCGCCTGCCGTTTGCCGTAGTGCGCCCGCATCGCCTTGACCGCGGCCGACACTCCGTCGGGCAGATCCTCGACCCCCGAACTGGAGTCCAGGCGTGGCAGTGCGATCAGGATGTGCAGCCGTTCGTGACTCATCCCCCGGCCCGGCCGGCCGACCGGGATCAGCTCGTTGAACCTGCGGCCCACGTCGCTGTCGAGTGCATCACCCAGCTTCAGCTCGATGCGGGTGCCGAGCATGTCCTTGACGGCAGCACGCATCTCCATCCAGCGCGTCGCCGAGATCACCAGGTGGATGCCGTACGAAAGACCCTGGACAGCAAGCGAGTTGAGCGTCGGCTCCAGCATCTCGAAGTCGCTGCGGATCGATGCCCAGCCGTCGATCACCAGGAAGAGGTCACCGAACTTGTCCTGGCTCAACGGATCCCGTGCCGCCACCTCGGGCGGCAGCGTCGCCAGGTGCGCTTTGCGCTGGCGGAAGTCGCGCATCGACTCGATGCCCAAATCGCGGAACCGCACCTCGCGGGCACGCAACACCCCAGCCACTTCGGCCACGGTCCGCCGGATCCCGTCGGCGTCCATCCGGCCGGCGACCCCGCCCACGTGCGGCAAGTTGACCAGGCTCGTCAGCGTGCCGCCACCGAAATCCAGGCAGAAGAACTGCACCTGCTCGGGCGTGTGGGTGGCCGCGGCCGACATGATCAAGGTGCGCAACGCCGTCGACTTACCCGACTGCGGCCCACCGACCACCGCCACGTTGCCTTGGGCGCCGGACAGGTCGACCATCAACACGTCGCGACGCTGATCGTAGGGCCGGTCCACGACCCCCATCGGTAGCCACAGCCGTCCGTCGAGGTTCTCCGGGGCGGACCAGTTCGCATCGGGGAGGAGCTGATTCACCGCGGGGCTTTCGTCCAGCGGCGGCAGCCACACCTCGTGGGCCGGGCGGCCGTGGCCTCGCAGCCGCGATACCACGACGTCGAGCAGAGTCGTCCGCACCGGGGACGACGAGATGCTGGGTGCATCAGGCTCGACCACCGGGGCCGCCGGCACCGCATCCTTCTTGACCGGCGTCGCGGTGAACAGCTTGGGTGCCAGCGCGCCCAATTGCCTGCCGCGGCCGGACTGCGCCCGGCGTGGCCGGACGTACTCACCGGAGACGTAGCAGGTGTTGAACCGAACCGGTTCGGAGGCATCGCATTTCAGGAACGCCGACCCGGGGACGCTGGGCAGGTGGTAGGCGTCCGGCACGCCGAGGACGCTGCGCGACTCCCCGGCCGAGAAGGTCTTGAGCCCGATCCGGTAGGACAGGTGGGAATCCAGCCCGCGCAGCTTGCCTTCCTCGAGGCGCTGCGATGCGAGCAGCAGGTGGACGTGCAGGGACCGGCCCAGTCGGCCGATCATCACGAAAAGCTCGGCGAAATCCGGTTTCTGCGAGAGCAGTTCGGAGAACTCGTCGACGATTACGAACAGCGCCGGCAGCGGATCGAGCTCGGCGCCGTTGGCCCGGGCGCGCTCGTATTCGTTGACGTTGGGAAAGTTGCCGGCCGCCCGCAACAGCTCCTGGCGGCGGTTCAACTCACCGGCCAGTGCGTCGCGCATGCGGTCGACCAGGATCAGCTCGTCCTCCAGGTTGGTAATGATCGCCGCGATATGCGGCACCCCCTCCAATCCGAGAAACGTTGCGCCACCCTTGAAGTCGACCAGCACCATGTTCAGCACCTCAGGCGAGTGCGAGGTGACCATGGACAGGACCAGCGTGCGCAGAAATTCCGACTTCCCCGAACCGGTGGCGCCGATGCACAGGCCGTGCGGGCCCATGCCGGATTCCGCGGACTCCTTGATATCCAGTTCCAGCGGCTGGCCGTTGGGCGTGTAGCCGATCGGCACGCGTAACCGCTCACGGGGAGACCGCTTGCGCCAGACTTGCTCGGGAACGATCTCGGCGGCATCGGGGATCTTCAGCAGGGCCATCAGCCCCGGGTCGGTGGCCCGTGCGTCGGCCTCCAGGTTCACGATGTGCGCGGCACTGGCCAGCCGGTAGCGGCCGATGCGGCGGGCCGTCGCCTCGGCTTCGGCGACAGTGATCGTGTCGGGCGTGGCGAACCGTTCGACTCCGACCGCGGTGCGCGCACCGACGTCATCTCCTTCGACCACGAGTTGCAACCCGCGCCGGTTGGCGGGGGCGTCGGCGCCATTGAGGTCCAGCAGCGTGACACTGTCCAGGCCGGCGTCGGTGACCAGCCGCTCCGTTCCGGTGATGTAGCCGTCGTCGATCACCACCACGAGGTGCTTGAGGCCCTTGGTTGGCTCGGCGTTGCGGCTGAAGCGCCCCCGCTCCCCCAAATCCGTTGCCAGCGAGCGCTCCAGCAGCTCCAGACCGGGGAAAAGCAATCGCATCGAACCCATGCCGTCACGGGCGGTGGCGTGCTGGGCATGCGGCAACCACTTGACCCAGCTCCAGTTCTCGCCGTCCGGGTTCGCCGTCACCACCGCGACCTGCACGTGGTCGGGCCCGTGAAATGCGCACAGCTCCAAGATCATCGACCGCACCAACTGGCGCGCCAGCTTGCGGTCGCCCTCGAAGGTGATGGCCGGAAACGCGCGCAGGGACACCGCGGTCGGCAGCGCGTGCACCACTGAGTGCGTCTTGACGAAGCGGCGCAACGCGACCGTGGACACCGGCTCGAGATCCTCGGGCGGACCCGTCTCCGGCGCCAGCAGCCGGGTGGCCAGCCGGTGGGTGCCGATGCCTACCCGGACATGGCAGAAGTCGTTGTCGGTGGTGCGGCGTTCCCACATCCGGCGGGTGCCCACCACGTCGGACAGTGCGCGCGGATCGGGGTGGCTCCACTCCAGCGCCGCCCGCTGACCCGCGCCGGTCATATCGGCGTCGTCACGCAGATTGGCCAGGTAGCTGAAGTAGTCCTTGCGCTCCTCGTTGAGTTCGGCGGCGGCCTTCCCCGAGCGGCCACCACCACCGATGAACATGCCGGCCATCGACATGACCATCATCATCGGGAAGATCAGGAACATCGGGTTCTTCATCAGGTCCCGGCCCCCGACGGTCACCATCAGCGCGATCATCCCGATGACGGCGACGATCATCACGAAGGGCAACAGCCTCATCAAGAGGTTCCCGGGAATGACCCGCGGCACCTCCGGGGGCGGTTGCAGGTTCACCTCGCCGCCCGGCATCCGCGGCGGCGAAACCCGCAGGCGGCGCACGAAACCCTGCGTACTCAACGCCGCCTCACCCTGAAATCACCCCAAATTCCCCGAAACTCCAAAATTGGCTCAGATTTGGCCCTCGGCGCCTAGGTAATGTCACCAGCAAATGACACAACCCGCGGGAGGCCGACAGCGATGACTCTACCGCCGTCGCTGTCGGAATTAGACGCAGAATCCGAGGCCGAGCCCACGCTCAGTCGCGCCACCCTCGTGGTCGGCGATTTGCGGCTTGACGTCGGCTTACCGTCCAACACCAGCATCGCGGGCTTCATCGACGACGTCATCGACATCGCCAACGAGCAACTGGCTGCGCACCCCCGCGGTGAGGACCTCATGTTCGACACCACCGAGGGCAAATGGACGCTGGCCCGTCTCGGTGACGACCCGATCGACCCCGGCCGCTCATTGAGCGAGGCCAACGTCTACGACGGCGAGCTGCTGGTCATCCGGGAGCTGGATCAGCCGGCCCGCCCGATGCTGTTCGACGATGTCGAAGACGAGGCCGGCCCGCCGCAGAATCCCACCCTGAGCTGGCTGAACCGCGACGCTCGCCTGATCACCTGCTTCGGTGTCGGACTGGCAGCAACTCTCACCGCGGCTTTCCTGCTGCCACGCCACGCCGCCCGGTTCTACGTGCCGGCGACCGCGCTCGGTGTCGGCGTCCTGGCGGTGATCGTGGCGTGCGTGATCGCCCACCGTTCGGCAGGCGCCCGGCGCTCGGAGTGGACGGCCGCGGTGGCCACACCGCTGTTGTTCGGCGGCGCGCTGTACGTGGTTCCTGACGGCTTCGGCACCAAGTCACTACCCATGGCGTTCGGCCTGACGGGGCTCGCGTCGCTGCTGGTGTTGCTGATCACGGGCCGCGGACGCGCGCTGCACACCGCGGTGATCTCACTGGCCGTCATCGGCGGCGCAGCGGGTGTGGCCGACCTGCTGTGGGACCCGTCGCCGCGGGCCGTCGGCGCGGTGCTGGCGACGGTGTCGGTGATCGTCGTCTACCTGTCGCCCCGGGTGACCATCCTGCTGGCCAAGCTTCCGGTACCGCGGGTGCCGACGGCCGGTGAGCCGCTGGACGACATCGAGACGCAGGGCGGCACCACCGTCGAAGGCGTCAACGCCGTCGGCAAGCAGGTGATCCCGACTGAGGAAGGCATGATCGTGCGGGTCCGGCGGGCCAGCCAGTACCTGACCGGCATCCTGGCCGCGGCCGCGGTCACAGCGACCGCAGGCTGCTACCTGGCTCTCGACCTGAGCGACGGATTCTATTGGCAAGGAACGGTATTCGCGACCGCAGTGGCAACGGTGCTGTGCCTGCGCGGACGCAGCCACCACGATCTGGTGCAGTCCGCGACGCTGATCGCCGCCGGGATGACCATTGCGCTGCTGTGCATCCTCAAGACGGCGGCGGTCCTCGACGGCTGGGAGTTCTACGCCACCCTCGCGCTGGTGGCGCTGATGGTGTTGATGGTCGGCTGCGGTGTCATCGCGCCGCGGCTGGAGTTCTCACCGGTGATGCGCCGCCAGGTGGAGATCCTGGAATACCTCGCGATCGTGCTGGTATTCCCGCTGTGTTTCTGGATCGTGCGGCTCTACGCGGTGTTCCGCGAGCTGCGGTTGTAGAGCCCCTCAGGACTTCGGCGGTTCCACCTTCGAGCCGCGCGGGTCGGCGCCCATCCCGTCGTGGGCGACCAACGCCGCCTCCTGGGACAGATCGGGACCGGCCGGCAACAGGGACACCACCGGCCAGGGCGCCAACTGGGGAACGTCGGCGTCGACCCGGGGGTCGTGGACCCCGGTGACACCGAGCGCGGCCGCCGTCGGCAGGTCCTTGATGTGATAGCGCACCCCGGCGTCGGAGACGTAGAACAGTTGCCCCAGGGCGCGGCTGTCCGCCTCGGCACCGGTCGCCTGTACGTATTCGCCGGTGCCGGGCTTGACATATGCCGCGTCGACGCCGGGTCCGTTGCCGTCACCGGTGGCCAATCCGACGGGCTGGGCGTCGTCCGGAATGGGCAACCGATGACCGACCAGCAAGCCGACGGTCGCTCGCGCGGCGGAGTTCGCCCGCTCCCATGCCATGCACACCACCCGGTCGGGCTCGACGTTGACGATCTGCGGCGACACGCTCGGGTAGTGGTCGATTGCCAACGAATGCACGACGGGGACACGACTGAGCAGAGAAGGCGGAACTTCGCGCGCGCCCTGCGAGGCGGCCTCGCTGGGGTTGCTGTACCGGATGATGTCGGCGGCGGCCGATGACACCGGCTGCAGTCCGTCGGACAGCACGACGTAGAGCTGCTCACCGCGGGAATCCACTGTCTTGACGATCGAGCCCACCGGATATCCGGCGGGCAGCCCGGGAATCGCACTGCCGGCGCCCGGAATCGTCACCGGCCGGATGGGCGGCACCAGCGCGAAGGCGTTGAGCAGTGCGCCGGAGATGGGGCGGATCTGGGCGTTCTGCAGGTGCAAGGCGTTCACCACGACCGGGTCATTGGTGTCAATCATCGCCCGCACACCGTCGAAGATCAGATAAGCGGTGTCCCCGGAGCGGACCAGCAGCATCTGTGCCGGTGACGCCCTGCGGATGTCCTCGCCCAGCGTGAGATCCCCGGCGATCACCGTCGTCTGCACGCTGGCGACGCCGACGCTCTTGGCGACGTCCGGAGTCTGCACCGAGTCACACGCCGTCCACGCCGACGTGCCCATGTCCGCGCCACCGTGAATGCTGTTGGGAGCGCCGATGATTCCCACCATGGGCCCGCGCGCCAGCTGGTTGAGCCATTTGTCGCTGACCGACTTCGGGGCGTCGGGCTTCCCGGTGATCAGGCGCGCGGACGCGAGGTTGAGTACCGGATGCAAACGGTCACCGATGCGGACATAGAGGCCGCCGTTGGACGTACTGAGCAGGATCTGCGCGTTGCCGATGTTGGGCGAGGGCTTGAAGAAGGCCAGCACCCCGGCCGCGCCCGTGATCAGGACGGCGATCACCAGGCCGACCAACAGCGACCGGATCTGGCCGCGCATCGGGTCGTGGATCATCCGGGAATCCGCGCGAATCAGCGCATGTTCCAGCCGGCGGATCAAGAACCGATAGCCGTTGACCTGCGCGCGCGTAGTCACTTGCGCGGGCATACACACACCCCCATCAGCGTCGGGCAAGCACCGAGCCTCGGTAGCGTATAACAGCGTCAACCGGCAAATGCGCGCGAATTTTCCCCTGCCGCTCTGGATAAGATCCGACTGTGCCGCGTCGTCCCGCTCCCGGAGCGGCGTCGCCCCCGAGTCGGGGCGCGCCCCCGGAACACAACGAACTGCGGTCGACGACCGACATTGGCGCCGCGCGGCTGCTGCCCCTGCCTGACCTGCTGGTCCTGCAGCTGATTGTCGCCGCCGGGACGGTGACGGCACCGCTGCTCGGCTTCCCCGGTTGGCAGGGCAGCCTCGCCGGATTCGTACTGGCCCTGATCCTGGTGGTCCGGTTGCGGGGCACGACGCTGCCGCGCCTGATCGCGCTGCGAACCGGGTTCTGGTGGCAGCGCCGCAAGCGGTCCACGAAGACGGCGCCGGCCGAGCCCTTCGACGTGCCGATGGCCGATGGTGCCCTGATCGGGTTCCGTTGGGACGGAAGCACATTGATGTCGCTGCTGCAGATCGAAGAGAATCCGCAGGCGATGACGATCATGGAGCCGGGCATGACGGTATCCGGGGAGACGGTGCCGGTGCAGGCTCTGGTGGACTGCCTCCGGCAGTTCGACATCACCCTGGATTCGATCGACGTGATCAGCCAGGGCGCGCGGTCGCAGGGGCACAGCCAGGTGGCCGCGGTGTACGACGCGGTCCTGGGTCCGCTGCCGGCCATCGCGCAGCGCAACGTGTGGATCGCCGTCCGGCTCGACCCCTCCCGGTGCGCGGCCGCGGTGCGGCGGCGCGGCGGCGGCCGCGACGGCATCATCCGTGCCGCCACCACCGCCACCCGCCGGGTCGCCAACAGGCTCACCGAGGGCGGCCTGCGGACCCGCGTGCTGACCGCCGGCGAAATCGGTCAGGCCACCAACCAACTGACCGACGGCGTGGATCTGACCACCGTCGAGGAGACCTGGCGCACCTGCCGCGAAGGCCGGTTCCGGTTACGCAGCTTCGCGATCAAGCCGCGCATGCTCACCACGGCCGGCCTCGGCCTGCTGTGGACCATCCCCAGCTACTCGACCACCATGTCGCTGTCACTGCGCCGCGATGATCCGCGCGGGCCGATCCAGGTCCGGGGCCTGGCCCGGTTTGACACGCACGGCCGCGCCCGCATTCACCTGCGCGGCCTGACCCACCTACGCGGCCAGCAGTACTCCGCCCTGGCCGCCAGCCTGCCGGTCCCTCCGCCGCCCCGGCCGATCGAAAAGTGGTCGTATTCCAGCCTTTCGGCGACCAGCGCGGGTGCCCCGGACCGCGACTTCGCGCACCTGCACGTACCGGCTTCAGGCTGCGGGCAGGTAATCGGCGCTGACGATCACGGCCGCGCCGTGGCGCTGTCACTGTTCGGGCCGCAGATCCGGCGGGTGGAGATCGCCGGCACCCTGCACCTGGCGCAACAGGTGGTGCTACGGTCGCTCGCGCTGGGCGCACACGTGCTGGTGCACAGTCGGCGTCCGACGAAGTGGCGCACCATGGTTGACGAGGTGGACGACCACGATCTGTTGTGGGTGTCGGACTTCAACCGCGGGTCCATGCAGGCCGGCGCCGATCGCAACTACTCGGTGGAGATGTTCGACGGAGTCGCAGAGCAATCCGTGCGGGTGGGGGTGACCGCGATCGTGGTGGTCCCACCCCACACCCCGGTGACCGCCAACGCCGACGTCGCTCTGGAATCGCTCAGCACCGACACCGATACCGTCAAAGTGAGCACCCGTACCGGATCATCAGTGGTCACCATGGTCGCCACCGACGAAGAGATGCGCTACCTAAAAGCGTCGTTCGCCGCGGAAGACTGACCCTCTTTGAAGGAGTAAGCATGGCCTACCCCGGCAGCCAGGGTTATTACCCGGCCGAGCAGACCCACGATCACCACGGCTACCCCACGTGGTCGCCCGAGCCGCAGACCGGCGGCAAGGTCTCGCACCGCCAATTGTGCTGGGCCGTCGTGGTGTTGGCGTTATGTTCCTACCTGGTGAGTTTCGGGCCGATGCTCAACGGCTTCGGAATCGACTGGGACGTGCGGTTCGCCGTGCTGGCCGGCCTGCTCGCCGGGTTCGGTCTTCTGCCCCGCCAGACACCCACCGGCAAGGTCGTCGCCGTGCTGGCGGCCGCCGGATTCCTCGACGCACTGTCGCGTGTCGCGGTGCTCCCGGAGGGGGTTCAACCCGGGTGGGCCATGTGGGTGGTGTTGGTGCTCAACGGTTTACAGGCCGGTGCCGCCGTCGGAGCCCTGCTGACGCAGCCGAACGCAGCCGACGAACAGCAGGCCTGGTACGCGGCGTACGCCGAGCAATATGCGCAAGCCGCGGCGCAGTACTACGGCGAGTATGCGGACGGCGACGAGCCCGACGTCGCATACGAAAGCGGCACGGCACAGGCTCAGCAAGTGCACCAGGTATCGGGCCCGGAACCCAGGCGGGCCAGCGCGCCCCAGGGTGCGAGTTACGACGAATTCGTCGCGCATTCCCAGCCGACGCAGGAGTCCGCCCGACAGGCGGTCCCCCCGACGCCGAGCCTGCCCAACGTCGGGCACTCAGCGGCACCCGCCCAGCAGATTGCCGGCGAGCAGCCGGAGTACCGAACGTCTAACTGACCGAAAGCTGCCCAATCAGCGTCGTGATCGCGGCGGCGACGTCGCCGGGAATGGGGCGCTCGGCCTCGGCGTCGGCCAGAACATCAGTCGGCAGACCCGCCGCGGCGGCGGCCTCGTCGACGCTGAGTTCGGCACGGTGGCGAGCCTCGTACAACCGCTGCCCCAGGGTTGCGTTCGGCGACTGCGCCGCCTTGGCCATCACGTCGTTGTAGGTGCGGCGCACGGTGCTCAACGCCAGCACCACCGAGGGAGTGCCTTTCGCGTTGCGGGCCGCACTGGCCGCCACATTCTCAAGTTTGCGCAGGTCAGCGAGGATCTTGGTGACCTTCGGGGTGAACGCCGGGTCTGCCGGCTCGGGCAGCTCCGAGGTGGCCGTGCTGATGGTGTGCATCGCCAGTTCGACGGCCTCGGCCATCAGCGGCGCCCGAACGGTGTCGGTAAGCGCCTCGGTCGCCTCCTCGGTGGCGCCTGGCATTTCGGCCGGTGCCGTGGCGGGTCCCGGCAGGGGGATGACGGCAGATCCGCTGCGGATGCGGGCGATGGTGCCCGGGGACCACTGCAGCGCTTTCTCGAGCTTGGCCAGCGTGCCGCGCCGCGGCCAACTGCGTCCCTTTTCGAAGGCGATCAGCGTGCCGGCATTGATGATCTTGTCCTTGGCCAGGCCGCGCTGGGTGATCTCGAGCTCGTTTCGGCGCGCGGCCACGGCCTGTCCGGCACGCGCCACGCCGGGGTCGAGGTCGGCATCCCACCACTCGTCCTCGTCCGGCTCGGGCAGGTCGATCACGCCGGTGACGTCGTCGGCCTCCGGGGTCAACGTGACCGGGAAGCCCTCCGGATTGGCCAGGTGCAGGGTCGTCGCGCCGGAGACCAGCACCGAACTGCGCCGCACGCCGTCCACGAACATGCCGTTGGTGCTGGTGTCGATCGCCTGCCAACCCTCGCGGTGCGGTTCCAGACGCACGTGCCAGCGGGATATCCGGTCGTCGGAAAGCCGGACGGTGGCGGAGTTGTCCCGGCCGATGATGGCGATACCCGACCGCGGGTCCAGCGTATGGACCTCGTCGCCGAGCCGCACCACCAGCGCGGGTGGCCACTTGTACACCGCCTGGTCAGATGTCACTGCACTTCTCCCCCGGCTCGGACCCCGACGTCTCGGGCACGTCTCGTACAGCCTTCCTCCGGCACTACGTTTGTAGATGCTACATCTTTCCCGCTACGGGCTTACAGCCGACACGACCCGCTCGAAAATCCGTTGACCGGCTTCTATGTCGTTTTCGTCCGCGAAGCGTGCCCGCCAGGTCATAATCCGGACAAGACAAGTGCCACAGCTCTGTTGTAGTACATATGTCTAACAGAGGCAAGATTGACTTTAAGTCGTAGCTGCTACGTTTTAGATGTTGCGCTGATGCTAGATTTGTGGTTATGTCGTGGCATCGACGGCGCTTGCGCGCCCGAACTGGGAGGAAAGCGATGACTGCTGCGGCAATTCCGTTGTCCACACCGCTCAACGAGTACGTCCCGGCGTGCACCAGTGAGCCCGAGCGGTGGACGACCACTGAACCCGACGAGGATGCCAAGGCGCTCTGCCTGGCGTGCCCGCGACGGTGGCTGTGCGCCAGCGAGGCGTATCAAGTCACCGGCGTCGAGGGTTTGTGGGCGGGAGTCGTGATCCCCGAATCGGGGCGGGCGCGCGACTTTGCGCTGCGCCGGTTGCGGGCCCTGGCGGAACGCGGCGGCTATCACGTCCGCCCGCGCCGGCGCGGGCGCCCCCGCGGTTCGCGCAATTGACACCGGCAGAATTCGTGCGCTTTTGTCCGGCGGCGGCACCGTAAACTAACCGCACAGCCCACGCTGATTGTTATGGGGGAATTCGTGAGCGGTCTCGACGACCTGTTCCGGGGGGTCAAGCCCGACGGACTCGACGTCGAAAGCCTGCTGTCCAATCTGCAACAGTTCACCGGCGCGGCCGCACAATCCGCCCAGCGGATGGCGATCGAAACCGCCGACGGCTGGTCGAAGGACGACCTGGCGCACGTCTGGGTGAATGCGCAGGGTGTCGTCGTTCAGGTCGAGTTCGACGAGCGACTGTTCGGCGGGGCAACCAGCGCCGAGGCAGGTGCCGCCGTCGTGCAGGCCACGCAAGCGGCTGCGGCCGCGATGCGGGCCAGAACCGACGAATACCAGGCTGCACTCTGGCAGCAGGTGGCTCAGTTCGGGGTCCAGCCGATCAATCAGATCGACGAGTTCAAGGCGCTGCAACCGCAGGTGCCGCTGTCGGCGCCGGGCTCGCGGGAACGACGCGCGGTCGCCGACGAACTCCGTCGCCCACCCGGCGAGCGCGAGCCCGAAGCGCAGGACCGGTGGCCGGCCATTCGCGACACGGACTGATTCGGCAGAGCCGGGCGCCGAGCGGGTGAGGAGAGGCCAGGAGAGGCGAGAACGATGGCAGAACAATTCGAATACGACGAGGGCACAGCGCGAGCGGGAATCAAGAAGTTCGACGCACTGGCGAACGAAGTCGGCTCCCTGGTGGACGGTTTGCGCGCAGAACTCGCCGGGGACTCGCCCTGGTCGCAAGACAAAATCGGTTCGAGTTTCGCTGCAAAGTTCGACCCGGATCGGTCGACGGTGATCGGGCACGCCGACGATCTCAAGAAGGCGGTCGGAAGCGTCGCACCCGTACTCACCGAGACCGCCAATGCCATCCTCGCGCAGGACGGCGGCGTCGCCGGCTAGCCGCGCCGCGATTCGCCGGGACGTATTGCCGTGACACGCTGGCAGCCGCCGCCTCGAGTAAGGCTGACGCGACTGCAGGTGGACGCGTGATTCGTGGGTATTGAACTTCCCGGCTGGCTGCGATGGGTCGGCGACATGATCGGCGAGCCTTTTCCCGAGGGAGACGAGACCGCGTGCCGGCGGCAGCGTGATCGGTGGCGCCATTTCGCCGAGCAGTTGGAAGGTCTCAAAGACGAGCTGGATTCCGCGACCCAAACCACGCTGTCCGGATTCACTTCCGGCGAGATTCACAACAAGCTGGACGAACGACTCAGACCGTTCGCGTCGTCAGTCGACCAGATCGCCGGGCAGTTGCGCCAATTGGCGGATGCGGTCGACGGCGTGGCGACCGAGATCGAGTTCGCGAAGGAAATGTTCATCGCGAACCTCGTGGCACTGGCAGCCGCAGTCACGGCGTTGATCGCGACCGCGTGGATCAACTGGACGGCGCCGGCAGAGATCGCCGGGGCGGTGGCACTGGCCGAAGCTGCGATATCTCAGGTCATTCGCGCCGCCGTCTCGAAAGTGGCTTCCGAAGCCGTGGCACGGGTGATCGCCCAGGTTGCGCTGCGCGCGCTCGAGGGCGCGGCCGCAAACGCGCTCATGTCCGGAGCGCTCAACGCCGGCATTCAGGGCCAGCAGGCGCTGCAAGGCAACCGGCACGAGTTCGATTCCCGCTCGTTCTGGGACGACGTGGAATCCGGCGCGATCTCCGGGGCGGTGATGGGCCCGATCCTCAAGGGCGCGCACGATTTCGACGCAGGTTCGGCACTGGGCAACCGTGCCAAGAATTTCGGTGCTTCGTTCGTCGGCAACGCCGGTGGCGCCCTGGCGGCTCAACAGGCCATGACGGGGCATCTCAACCTCGGCGATGCCCTCGGCGCCGGTGCCGTTTTCGGCGCGGTCGACGGCGTGCGCAGTCCGGGTGGGCACGCCGGCGGCGGTCCGGAGACCACCGCCCTGGCAGGCGATCGGACCGGTTCGTTGACAGTGGAACCTCTTCCTGCCGAACAACATTCACAAACGCCACCGGTTGACGCCGGCCCGACCGTCGCCGGCCGCTCCCCCGGGGACGTCGCCACCCCGGCCGGCAATGTCGATGTGCCGCTGAACCTCGAGAGCCGCGGGCACGATGTCGCCACTATGGCACCCGTCGGCATTGCCGGGCCCGACACCGCCACCACACCCCATACCTCCGCGCCACCGACCGGTAGCCACCCCAGCGTCACCGACGCGGCGGGTTCGCCGCCGTCTGCCGCGTCACCTGTCGCGAACGCCCCGGCAGCCGCCCACACCGGCGCACCCCCGGCGAGTCATGCGTCGCCGTCGTCAGGCACTCCGCACGTCCCGTCTGCGCGAGCCGGCGTGGCGGACGCCGCCGCGTCTGCAGCGGGCGCCGACGCGATGCGGGCGTCCCCTGGCACCGAACCGTCGACACATCCGATGCGCGACGCCGAATCTGTTCCGCGAGAAGGCGTCCCACCGCGTGACCCGCCACCCCGAGATGTCCCGCCGCCCCGAGATGTCCCGCCGCCCCGAGATGTCCCGCCGTCCCGCGACCTGCTGACATCGCCACGCGATCCCGCGCCGCCGCCGCATGACGCCCCGCCGCCACGCGAGGTTCAACCCGCCCGCGACACCCGCCGCGACGGGATACCGCAGCGCGAGGACCAGCCCGCCCGCGACGGGCAGCCGTCACGAGACGCCGCACCCGCCCGCGACGCTCAGTCACCGCGAGACGCTCAACCGTCCCGCGACGGCACCGGACGCATCGACCGCCATCCCGAAACCGAACGGGCGGGCGCTACCGAAGCGACCGACCGCGCACGGCCGACCGGCCACGACGGCCGGCCCGGCAGGCACCCACACGCCGAACGCGCCGGCCACCCGGAAGCGTCGTCGACGCATCGCAAAGATACTGCCGGACATGATGATTCGCAACAGCCGTCGAATCCGGACACAGCGCACGACACCGACGCCGCACCGCTCGGCGTCATTTCCCCCGTGTCACCCGAACCGGCACACGGCGCGGAAAAGACCGGCGGCCAGCACGCTTCGCTTCGTGAACCCGCGGGCTCCCGGCGCGACCCCGACGATCCATCCGGTGCCGTGCACGCGCAGGACCACGGACCAACCGACGCCACCGGCTTCGACAACCCAGCGAACCACCGGATCTACGGACCGCACGAACTCCGCCCGGTCGAGGACCCTGCCCATCAGGCAGCGGTTCGCCAGGCTTGCGAAGACCCCGCCGGGGGATACACCACTTGGGCCGACCCCCGCACAAATCCGTACGGGAGCCTCGTCAACGACGGTGGACCGAGTGTCCCCGGGCGGAGAAACAACTGCACCGACTGCGCGCTGGCCGCATTGGCATCGTTCTACGGGCACCCGACCGTCTCCGCTCCACGATTCCTCGACAGGTTGCCCGGCGGCAGGATCGACTCCGCGAGCGGCGAGGCCAGCGGATTCTCACGAGCGAAGGCCTGGCTCGGCGAGGGCCTGCGCCCGGCAGACCTGAAACTCTCAGTGCCCGAGCGGTTCGACGCATTACACCAGCAGATCAAGCAGATGGGTCCGGGCGCTTCGGCGCTGGTGATCAACGAGTGGCACGCCATGGACGCCAACGGCAGGCCGATGTTCAACAGATACGGTGCACCGATAACCGACGGCGCTCATGCGACGGTCATCGTCTACCCGCGCGACGCCGCCGGACCCGTGTGGTGGGATCCGCAACGAAGCCTCACATCAGACCATCCGCCGTCATGGTTGGTCGACGATTCGGCTTCACTGTGGTTCACGCCCGTCACGCCGGATCACTTCGGGCCGATACCACCCCAGCAAGGAGCCCACCATGGTGGAACTGGACACCCAGCAGCAAGCACTGGCCTACCTGGCGCGGATCTTCCCCGGGAGCACTTTCCGGGTGGTCCCGTTCGAGATGGGCTGGGTGGGTTCGCCGATCCTGCCGCAGGAGAACCCCACCGGACCGGCAGTGGGTTCGACGAAACTCGTGATCGATTCGCAGACCGGAGTCGTCACGGAATATCCGAGTTGGTCGACCAACATGGTGGCCGAGGACTACCTGGAAGCCAGGCGCACCGGCCGCCCACCGACGGGGGGCCAGATCTATCCGTACCAGTGGAGGATCGCCATCCGGCGCCTGCGGGAGGACCCCGAGACCATCACGTATCAGATGACCGCGGTGTCTCTGAACGACCCGCCCGAACCCACCCGGGAACACCCGCTGACCATCAACAAACACACGCTCCTGAGCGAGCCCCCGGACACCCTGTCGAACGTGGCGACGTCGCACGCGGAGTGGATGAGCCGGCAGAATCACGGGGTCTGGCCCGCGGAGACCACGACGGAGTTCTGACCGACGGGTCGGTGCCGCCTGAACCCGCTGATGCGGCCGACGACATCGAAGCCGCCGATCGCGGGCGTTACGTTGCCTCGCACGCGGATACCGCGCACGCGGCGGAGATCGCGAATCAGGCTCTGTGGAACCGCATTCCGCCGGTCCACCCCAGCGAGATCCAGCATCACCCGACCGACAATGTGTTCGGCGATCAGCGAGCCAGGGACAACGCGACGTGGTGGCGCGAACTCAGTGGCGAGGAACAGCGCGCACTGGTCGACGCCTACCCTCGCGAAATCGGCAACGCCGAAGGGATTCCGGCGTGGGCCAGGACGGCCGCCAGCGAGCACGAACTCACTCGTCTGCAACACCGATTGCAGGCGCGCATAGAATCGGGCGAGCACCTCAGCCGCGGTGAGAAAGCAGAGCTCAAGCGCTACAACGAGATTCGCAGAGCACTTGACGAGGCGCGGGAGCAGGCCGCGCGCCTTGGCGGCGAGGTGCACATTCTGGCCTTCGACCCGCACGCTTTCCACGGTGACGGCCGGATGGTGGTCAGCGTCGGCCACGATCCCTATCGTGCGGAATCGGTGTCCTGGCATGTGCCGGGGCTCGGGAACGACATCGGCAAGCTTGCAGGGAACCTGAGAAACGCACTGAATCATCTGGATTCGATCCAGGCGGCGAAACCAGGCAGCAAGGCTTCCTCCATCGCGTGGATCGGTTACGACGCACCCAGCGGCCGGGCATCTTTCCGTGTCATGTTCCCGGGCCTGGCGCGAGAAGGCGGCGCCATCCTGCACAACGACATCTCGGCTTTCAACGCCGCGCGTGATGGCGGTGGTGGCAGCCACTTCGCCGACAACCACGTGTTCGGTCATTCCTACGGGTCGACCACCACGAGTCACGCAGGGCACGGCGGCCGGATGGCCGACGACGTCCGCACTGTCACACTGCTCGGTTCACCGGGCGCCGGACCGCTGCGCCACGCAAGCGCGTTCGGGATCGGCGACAATGTGTTCGTCGCGTCGTCCTCGCGTGACCCGGTGACAATGCTCGGCGGACGCACAGCCGGCTCCGCCGGACGATTCTTCGGTATTGGGCTCGGGATGGACCCGGCGATGCGCGGATTCGGGGCGCACCGCATCAACGCCGAGTTCCCGCGCCATATGGACGATCTGGTTGGCACCGCCGCCACCCACAGCGCGTACTACGCATTCGACCCGCGATCCGGTGCGCGCAGCGAGTCGCTCGCCAATTTCGGCCGTATCGCCGCGGGCGAGTCCGACCAGGTACACACCGAGGCGCACCGCTTCGTCGACGATCGACCCCGGGTGATACCGGGATGGCGCACCCACGAACCGGCCATGAGCCGTCCATTGGAGCATGACACCGGCGACCTCGACTCGTTGCGACGCCAATTCTGGGACCCTCATTGGCTGTCCGGTACCCCGGATCCCGTGCACTCGGCCGAACCGTCGGGTCCCGGGTGGCACCGCGTCGCGGACACCGACAACATCGATCCGCACTACGGTGAACCGCTGCCGCGGCACTGGGATTATCCGGGCAACCCCGTCGACCCGGGCCAAACGACCCCGGCCGTCGCGAGCCTGATCGCCGATCCCACCGCACCGTTTGGCCGCGACCAAGACGGAAATGCCTATACGCAAGCCGAATACGCGGAACGCTTCAACACGCTAGGCCCGAACGGGCAGGAGTGGAACAACTTCCCCGGCAACGACGGCGCCGTGCCGGGGACCAGAATCCGGTACACCGACATCGACCAGTTCTTCGCGGACTACGGCCGCCACTTCGATCGGATCGGCGGAGAAGACGGCAAGTACCTGGGGCTGGCGCCGAACGGTGAGCGGGCAAGTTGGGAAGAGCGGGCGTTGCACGTCAAATCCTTGCGCGATCCGTTGTTTGATTACACCTTGGAGTACCTGCCTCCCGGTTGGGAGATCGAGATATCGGAGATCGCCCCAGGACTCGGACAACCGGGCGGCGGACTGCAGGTCCTCATTTTCGACAGCAACGGCCGCGTCCAGAAGGTTCAGACCCTGACCAACCCCGCCGCCGGACTACTGAAGAGAGGCTGGCTGTGATGGGACACGACATCGAGATCTCCTCCACGTTGCAACGATGGGCGCGGTTGGCCGGTTACACGCTGACGCCGGGACCGGTCACCGACGACGGTCGCGCGATCTTCTACAACAGCGGCGGCGAGGTGCGCTACTTCGTCGGATTACGTTCGGACGGGTGGTTCACCGTCACGGAGTCCGATCGCATGAGCGCGGAGTACTTTGTCCTCGCCGCACGGACATTGGACGTCATCGAGAAGTACTTCTTCGGCGTGTTCGGATCGACATGGAGAGGTATCCGGGGTTTACCCGATGTGCGGTTACCGGCGTCCGCCGACGACATCGGTGACGGGTTCACGCTCGCCGACGTCGAATTCGACGGTCGACAGTGTCGCGGGTTGGTCGATCCCGCGGGCGGTGTGGTCGCCATCAGTTCTGGCGATGCCTTTTCGGGGACATGGGAACTGGCGCCGCTGTGGCTGTATCTGAAGGCCTCTGCCGACGAGATAATGCGGTCCTTCGAAGATCCGGCCGGACGGCCCCTGTTCGCCGAAGACGGCGAGCGGGGGTTCCTGGCAGGGGTTGCCCAGGCATTCGAAGACGCCGGAGGATCCTCTTTGGCAAGCGGATTCACCATCGTCGACGACGCGCCGGGTGACCCGGACGTGGCCCGCCGTGACGAACAGATTCGCGCTCAAGCCTCGACGATGCTGGATCCGGTCGCGCAGGAACTGGCCTACCTGGGCCCGCCGGGCTGGCAGCAATACCGTGCGGCATTCGCGCTGACCGTGCGTGCCGGTGTCGCCCAATTGGAGTTCACCACCCCCGATGGCGTCCAGCCCAGCCGGATACCAGAGCCGATCGTCGAAATGGTGCGTCGCCAAAGGGAATTCACTGCCCGGATGTCGGCGGGGCCATGGTGGCGGTTGATCATGACCGTCACCAGTCAGGGCCGAATGTCGGTGAGCTACGACTACGGTGACGAACCGTTCCCCGCGGACCAGTTGCAGCCCGCGCAGAACTACCGCGACGACATCGCCGCCTTCCCACGGCCCAGGTTGCCCGTATGGCTCGCGGGCTATCTCGCCGGGCCGACCGCGCAGGGACGTACACCGCAACAAGCGGCCGAGGCCGCTGCCGCCGATGAGACCGCCGGGCGAATCGCCACCAAGACCGACGACATCGAACCGTTGCAGGACACCTGGACACGGTGGGCGGTTTTGGCCGCTGTCCATGTCGGGGCGCGCTCTGCCTGGGGACCACGCATCTTCCCCGGCCTGGCCTGGTATGAGTCCGATGCGCGCAGCGGGTCGACGTTGTACGTACTGCCCGGAGACCGTGCGGTGCTTTCCGGTGGACGGTGGGATTCCCGACTGCTGGCCGATGCGTACGAGAACCGTCGACCACTGCCCGATCTTTATGCCGGGGCCCCGGCCTGGGTCAACGACTCGGTGTTGAACACCCGCAACCAGAACGGACTACTCAGCTTCTGCTACTGGCACTTCGACCGGCAGTGGTACCGCGGCGCCGCCGACACCTTCGACGAACTCGACGCCCCGCTGCCCCCGATATGGACCCCGCAAGAAACCGTCATGGCGATGCTCGATTTCACCGGCCCCGATACCCAGAACGCCTGTCACGAACTGTTGCATGCGGCGGCCGGGCACAGCGCCACCCGGCGGCACCTCGCCGCGGTGTTCTCCAATGTCGCCGACGCCGATCTCGATGCAGCATTCAACCAGCTCAGCCTCGCCGGACTCACCACTTCATGAGCCCCGGGCTGGACACCACCTTGACGGTCGTCGGGTTCGTCCTGCTGCTGCCTGGCGTGATCTTCGTCGTCGGCACCGCACCGACGTGGTTCATGTTCGGCGATTCAGCAGATCGGCGATCGCCGCGCACCCACCATAACCTGATCCTCGCGGCGATTGCCCTACCACCGGTCGTGGTCATCGGCCTGTACTTCGCTGCGATCGTATTGGCTTGTCAGGCTTCTGGATTGACGTTCTACTACCCGCTCGTTGCACTTGCGCTCGGCGCCGCGGCCTGGTTCGGCATCATCGGTGGCGTCGGGCAGTGGATCAAAAATCTCTAGCCGGGCGACGCGCGGTCAGGCCGGTGGGCGCAGCCACGTCATGACATTGCTGCCTTTTTCGATCTGCAGGAGCCCGGTTCCGACTTTCCAGATCTGCAGTTTGGCGTCGGCGGGGGTTTGCCACAGGACCTGACACGTGGCGGCGTCGGTGACCTCGAATTGTCCGGAGAGTTCCTCGGTCTCGGTCAGGATGTTCGCGCCGTCGGAGGCGACGTACGTGCCACCACCGGAAGGACCCGTGCCCTTGAGTTGCCAGCCTGTGCAGGTTGGCCCGGGTTGCCCGGTCATCAAATCGAATTGTTGCCAACGCTTTTGACTCGGCTCGCCGATGTTCACGTAGAGCTTGGTGCCGATGGTGCGCAGATCCGGGGCGACCTCCGGGGCGGCGAACTGGCTGAGTTGTCTGCCGTCGGCGGTGTAGACCTGAAAGGTGCCATCGGCTGCGACGATCGGCATGGCCGGGTTGTTCAGCAACTTCACGAACGACGTACCGAATGGGCGATCACTGATGAACGTGCCCTTGGTGTCGTAGAACCGCACGCCGGTGGCCCGGGTGCCAGGGTTCTGGTACGCGTAGGCGAAACCGCCGTTGTACACGACGGCCCGGCTCAAGGCGGCTCCCGCCGGAGGCGCGGGAGTCAG
This sequence comes from Mycobacterium sp. TY814, assembly GCF_030755175.1. Lineage (NCBI taxonomy): Bacteria > Bacillati > Actinomycetota > Actinomycetes > Mycobacteriales > Mycobacteriaceae > Mycobacterium > Mycobacterium sp. TY814. The sequence goes on along the minus strand of NZ_JAUFRY010000002.1, from coordinate 160,503 downwards.
GTCGGTGCCGTCGATGACCGAGAACACCCGGTCGGAATCATTGCCGCCGCCCGTCGAGACGGCGATCGGGGTCGCCGGTATATCGTCGGCCACCTCATTGTCGCCCGGCGACAGGAAGCCGTTTCCGGGGACGAACCACGTGCGTTCGGTGTGCGAACCCATGCCGTAGACACCTTTGCCCCGGACGGTCGAGACCAGGCGACTCTGCCCGACGCTGGTGCCGACCGGATGAGCCTCGGGTTGTCCCGCGTATGCGCTGTAAGCAACATCGGTGGGTCCGGTGAAGGTCAGCTTGCCGTGGTCCAGATCGATCACCCACGCCGTCAGCGGCGGGTCAGCCTTCAGACACACGGCCGTCGTCGGCCCGTTGCCGAAACACGTCACCGCGAACTGGTAGTTCGGTAACTGCACGGGATTGAACAACCGGGCGCCCGTTCGGGTGTCGACGCCGTACACCCAGGCTGCCTGCGGCCGGCACCGACCCGAACAGTGCAGATCCACGAACTGGGACAGGAAGTACGCCTTGTCCCCTGTGCTGGCGAACAGATCGCCCAGCGGCGCATCGGCCGGCAACCCCAGTTCGGCGGCTTTGGACTGCCAGACCGTTGTCAGCGGACGGTTCAACGGGAACCCGATCAGCAGCTCTTTCGGGGTGCCGAGTGGCGGCGCAGACGGCCCGGCCATTGCCTGCCCGCCGTGGCCCTCTCCAGTCCCGGGGCGCCACATCCACCACGCGACCACGACAATCAGCAAGGCCACAACGACGGCGGCGCCAACCCACCACCGACGGCGACGGCGCTGTGCCACCGGACCGCTCGATCCGGATGAGTCGACCCAGCGATACCCTCCCGGCGGTGCACCCGCACCCGACACCCGACACCTCCCGCCCCGTCAACGACACCACGGTCAGGCTAACCACACCACGCCGCCACCCGGCAACGGCTCGGATTTGCCGGTTAATTGCCGTTGGCGATCCCTTAGGCTGAGAAGACCGAGTGCCGGGATCCGCGTACACGTGGCCGCAAACCAGCGGCGGCCAGTTGGTCGGAGGCGCCCAACAGGTCTGAATCAGGCGGTTGGACGAGGGAGGACGTATGGGGCAGGACGATCGCGGTCTTGGAGACCTGACCAGGGAGATGACCAGATTCGGATCGGCCAACGCCGATCAGCTCTACCTGAACGACGCGCTGGTGAACGCATTTCTGGGTGAGGTCGGCAGGGCCAAGGATGACCTGAAGAGTCAGCTTGCCGGAGCCAGCGGCCTGCACGACTGGCTTTCAGCTGCAAGCGTCGGAACGTTCGAGTCGGCTGTGGCGACGCGCGGACATCTTCAGGACGATGTCCGCGAGTTCATCACCGCGCTGCACGAGTTCAACAGATATCTCAACGCGGTCGAGGCCACCACCGATGCTGCCCGCAAGAACTTTCTGGCTCTAGACACACCCGCGGGCTAGCAGGCACGCGACCCGAGCCGCCGATTCATGGCTACCTACGAAGACCTGCTGGCCGCCGTCGACGCGATCCGCAAGGCCTACCCGGACTGGGACCCACGACACGTCCCGCTCCCGGGTACGAATGCAATCGTTGACAATTTCAACGACGCACTGAGCCAGCCTCACGGGCTGCAGCAGGAGGCGCCAAACGAGCTGTTCGCCACGCTTCGACAATTGGCCCCGAGTGGCGCGTTCAGCCCAAGCGGGCAACTCGCCGGCGCACCGAAAGGCGCGCCCAATCTGCCTCCGCCGGGCGCACCCCCGGGGGCGCCTCCAATCATTCCCGGCCCGGCGCCCGGAACACCTGTCGACCGGACCATCAATGCGCCGCAGAATCAACTGGACCAATTCCGGGGAATGCTGGGCCACAAGAACAAAACCGCCGAAGCGGTTCCCTTCGATCCCATCCCGACGTATGTCGACGGTTACAAGGCCGTCCAGGACGTAACCGAACACGGACCCGGAAACACCGGCTGGAATGCGACCATCGACGGTCTGCGCGGGCGCCTGAAAAAGGCGCTCTCCACCATCAACAGTGGAATCGAGGGTCAATTCGGAAACGCACTCCGGGCAAACCTGGAGCGATCATTCGGCGTGCTCGATGATCTGAGCAATCATGCGCGCACCATGGAGACGCTCATCGACGCATTCTTCAACGATCTGCAGACCACCAAGGACAACTTCGCGAGGAACTGGGAGCTGTACAGACAGGCCATCCAGGACCCGCAAGACCCGACCAACAAAGAGACCCTCAATCAGCTGAATGCGTTGGTAGGCCCGATCATGGCTCAGTACCGTCCGCCGATCGACACGATCGCGCAGAGTCATCCCAGCATCACGAGCGCCCTACCCAGCGTGGGCTTACCGGGGTCGGTGGGAAGTGGTGGAGGCGGTGGATCGCCGGGTAGTCCGGGCGGCGGACCGGTCGGACTACCCCGGGGCGGACTCAACACCGGGAGCATGGCAAACCTCGCGACGCCGGACCGGGCGCAGCCCGATCAAGCGAAGGCGGCGTCGCCGCCTCAGATTCCGACAGACGCCGCCAACGGTGCCGCCGACGCCGCCAAACAGGCCGGCGAACAGGCGCAGAAGGCCGCGGGGCAGGGCGCCGACGCGGCCCAGAAGGCGCTGGGTGCGCTCAGCGGCGCCCCCAACGGGGCCGGGCTTCCCGAGGGTGTGCTGGGACTCGGTCCGAAAGGCTTGCAGGGTGCCGCGAAGACGGGCGGCGGAGGGGGTGGGCGCGGTGGTGTCGGGCGGGAACCGGTGGTCGCCAAGACTCCGGCGAAGTTGGCGTCGTCGCCGAATGTTGCGGGCACCCCGACTCCGGCCTCTCGCGCCGGAGTGAGTGGCAGCGGGGCACCCGGAGCGGCCGGTGCCCCGGCGGCAGGTCATCGTGGCGCCGCCGGTGACAAAACACACAAAGCGGGCAAGGCGCTACGGCTGACCAAGAACGGCGAGGAGGTGATCGGTGAAGCCGACGCCGTCAACTCAGTGATCGGCGACGAACCGCGAAAGGTCTCACCCGATCCCGAGACGTAGCGTCAGGAAATCCGCGCCGAAAGGGCATACGCGACGTAATGCAGACGGACACAGTCGATTTGAAGCGGCTCGGCCGCATCGATATTCAAGATCTCGCTATCATCAACGAGTACCTGGGGCGTGAATTCCTGCCCTTCCCGTTGATTCCAACGCTGCCGAACCGCTTCACCTACTTCGACGAGTACGCAGCCCACGCCAGGTCCATTCCGGACCGGTTCAACCACGGGGATCTGGTGGTCTTCAAAAAGTGGTTCGCGAGCCTGGCCGAAGCTGACCTCAGGGTGGAATGTCGCGTGCAGTACTACGCCGCCGATACCCCCGCGCAGCGGATGCTCGCCCACCGGACAGGCCAACTCGGGTTTCTGGCGCTGCAAGGGACAGACGATGTCGTCGATATCTTCACCCTGTCGCCGTACGACCTGGGCCCGGCGATCGCGGGATCGGTGTACATGACCCGACCAGGTGCCCGACCGGCTGTCGTAATTTCCGAATATGTGCCGCAGACATTCCTTGAAGTGGCCGGCGGAAGCCGCGCCGATCAGCCCTGGGCCGCCGCGTCACCAGTCACGGTGTCCAGTGCCGAGGTGAGGGCCTACGCGACGGTGCAAAGTCATCGGCTTCCGGCCCGGGAATGGGGCGTCGACCAAGAGCGAAATGCGGTGGTCTTCGTACGCCTGGTTGACGACGGAGACTACGCCTACGTCCCCGACTACAGCTGCGCCAAGCCGGTGACCCGTCAGGATCTCAGGCAACGGATCGATCAGCTGATCGCCGACGACGTCGCCGTGCTGCGGCAATCGCGGGATTGATGAGACGCGGGCACTACGGAATCGGAGCCGAATCTGCTTGGCACACCAGGAGTTCGCCGTGTCGAACCTGAAAGGTGAACATCTCGCCGCCGCCTTCGGCGTGGAAGACGTCGAGTGTCCAGACCGGTCCGTCGCGGGTGAATCTCGCGACGGCGGACAGTTCGAACTTCTCAAACGGTTCGCCATTTCGGACGAAGCCAATCTCGCGCGCCAGCGCCCCATCGTGAGTTTCGCTGCACGACAGCGCTTCCAGGTTAGCCAGGTGACGTTCGTTGCGCTCTCGCATCCACACCCGCGCGGTGTTGGCGGCGACCGCGCGGGCCTCATCATCGGACATCGATTCACTCGCGGCCATCGGTCGTAGGGTCGGCCCGCCGTGCGCACGACCCAGGACGGCGACTACTAACAGTGCTGACGACGCCACCGCTGCAACCGCCCAGATAACGATCCAGACCCGATCGCGCCGGCGGTCCCGCGTCCCGTTCGCGCTCCTCATCGCCACCCCGAGCAGCCCGTCACCATGTCAGAGGCGGCGTGTCCGCGTCGCACAGTTTCCAGCCACCGCTTTCCTGCACGAACGTGTACGAATCTATGAAAAAACCACCTAGCTTCAGGTTCTCTTCGACCGCGTGCCGCTCCCGGTCGCTCAGTGGGTGCACACGCATGGCGACCGTGGCCCAGACATGCGCGCCCTCGTCGCGGAAGCTGGTGATCGCTTCCGGGTAGGTGAGGCTGTCGGTGTTCCCGTTCTGCTCAACGCCTCTGATCTCGGCCTCGACATTCTTGCCGGGGTGGACGCACGCCAGCGCGCGCATGGCCGCGCCGTCACCGCGATCCTCCGCCTCATACCAGCGCTTGAGCACCTCAAACACCGTCGCCTCATGGGGCGAAGGGGCGGGCACCGCGATCATCGACGCCCGCGGCGGCGGAGACCACCGCCATCCCACAGCGAACACCACCGCGGCGGCGGACAGACACCCCAGCGTGAGTGCCGCCAGCACGCGCTGCGGCCAAGGGCGCGAACCTGTCGGCGTGGACGCATCTGTGCGAGTCGAGAGCGTGCCGTCGGATGCGCAATCGATCCACAGCCACCGCCACGTAGACCCGCTTGCCGAGGACTGACGGTGGTATTCGTGCAGCGCCGCAACGGCTTCGGGGGACGCGGCCAAGTGCGTCGGTCCAGCGTCCGCCGTCACCGTAGCCGTGACCGTGGACGACCCCGCGTCAAATTCGACACGCAGGTGCTTCCATCCGGGCGGCGCCTCGCCCAGAATCACCGTGACAGCATCCTCGACCAGATGACGGTCATCAGCCGCTCCCCCACCAGCGGCGCCGACGTTCACGATCTGACTCTATCGGAGCGGGCACCGCGCCTGTTCGGCCTCGGCGGTGCCTGCGCAAGCACCGGGCCGTGAAGCACGGACGACATCGGCACCAATTCGCCCCCGGTCCGATAAGTCTCAAGAAGTACGTTGCGCTCGTCCCCTGATATCACTCAGGGTTCAAGCAGCGAAGTGACCGTGTCCCGGTCATGGTCCACTTCTATCAGGCCCGTGCCTATCTTGTGGATCCAGACCTTGCCGGGAACCTCCCATAGCGCCTGGCAATTGGTGGTGTCGATGGCCACGTAGTGGGACACATCGCCGGCACGGCTTCGGGTGACTACGACCGTCCCATCGGAGCCGGCATAGTCAGGACCCAGGGCCATGGTGCAGGTGGCACCGGGCGCTGCGGTGCGCAGGTCCCATTGCTGCCAGGCAGATTCCATGCCGTCACCACTGCCCGCGGTCCTGATGTACACCTTGGCGCCGATTGTTTCGAAATCGGCAGCGAGACCGCGCGATGGGATCGTTGCGACAAGTTTGCCTATCGCATCGCAAATCTGGAAGTTTGCTTCCGACTACGAGTGTGACAGCCTCGCGTAAGTCCTCGACCGGTTACTGTCAAGCCCACCAGAAATTACTATTGCAAACAAACCGAAAATCCATTCGCCGCGTCGTCACAGCCAGTGCACACATGGCGCAGTAAGTGCACACTCGCCGAACAAACGTAGATTACTCGTCTAATGGCGTTGTTCGAACGCTGGGGCCACAAAATTCTGCACGATCCGTCGTTCGGCCGCGTCGTTCTCGGCAGGCCAATACATCAGCGACAGCACGACACGTATGACCCATCTGGGCGCCAGCGGATCGCCGTCTGCAATCCCGGCCAGTTCGGTTGCGAATTGTGCCGTGAGCGCCGACTCGGCAAGCCAGACCACTTGATGGGTGCCGCCCCGGATGGAGCTCACCATCAGCGCGCACAACGGGTCGGACCGGATCTGTTGCAGGGTCAACAGGATCGACTCGACGAGTCGCTCTGATCCGCTCAGCGGCGCGACTGCCGAGCGTACGGAGGCGACAATGCGTTCGGCCGTCCGCTGCACGACTGCGTTGCGGATTTCGGCTTTGCCGCCGACGTAGCGGTAGATGGTGGCGCGGGAGCAGTGAACTTTGATCGACAGCTTGTCAATGTCGAGTCCGTCTAGCCCGTCGTGGGCGATTAGTTCGGCGGCGGTGTCGTAGATGCGCTGGACTGCCGCTGCGCGGCGTTCGCCGCCCACGAGCCAATCGTCAGCAGGCACTGCTTGCTTCCGTCCTGTAGCGGGTCGATTTCTTAGGTTGAGACGAAGCTAACACCTTTTCGCAATATCGTCGCAGGTCACATTTCCGCGCTGAGACAAACTCACCTCATCCGCCTCAGCATGCCGTTTCAACTTACTCCAACGTCGTTGACCAGCACGTTTATGACAGTCAAGGTGATTCGGCAAGCGCTTGTGGGACTGGACCCCGGTTGTTGTGAACTGTTTCACCGCGGGGATCCATTCGGTACAAGCCGACCGGGGTAACCGCGGTTCCCCAACCGCCGTGTGTGCTGCCGCCCGTGGGAGCGCCTAAACGAGAGAAGGTCGCGATGAGTTTTACGGTGTTGCCCCCGGAGATCACGTCAGCGCTCGTACTCGGCGGAGCCGGTTCCGAGCCGTTGCGGGCGGCAGCGGCCGCTTGGGCCGGACTCGCGGAAGAATTGGACTCCGCTGGTGAGTCGTTTCGGGCGATCACGACAGACCTGATCGGCGCGGCGTGGCAGGGACCATCGTCGGCCGCGATGGCGGCGACCGCGGCCCCTTATTCGGCCTGGCTGTCGGCCTCGGCGAGCGGGGCGCAGCAAGCGGCTACTCAGGCTGGCGCGCTGGCGGCTCAGTTCGAATCTGTCCGGGCAGCGGTGGTGCAACCACTTGCGGTAGCGGCCAATCGTAGCGACTTGCTATCCCTAGTCATGTCCAACGTGTTTGGGCAGAACGCACCGGTGATCGCATCGGTTGAAGCGGCATACGAGGCGATGTGGGCCCAGGACGTGTCTGCTATGGCCGCCTATCACGCGGGTGCTTCCGCGGTTGCGGCGGCATTGACGCCCTTTGCTCAGTCGCTGCAGGCCATGGCTGGTGCGCCGGGCGCTTTGGTGCAGGCAACGCCGCTGAGTTTGGGTGCCGGCAATGTAGGTGGCGCTAATTTAGGAACCAGCAATCTTGGCCTCGGAAATGTCGGCAGCGGCAATACGGGTTTGGCGAACCTGGGCAGCCTCAACATCGGATTGGCAAACACCGGCGTTAGCAATTTCGGCTTCGGCAACACTGGCAGTAACAACTTCGGTTTCGGTCTGACCGGCAACGGTCAGATCGGTTTCGGCTCGATGACTTTGGGTTTCGGCCGTCTTGACTTGTTCAACTCGGGCACTGGTAATGTGGGTTTGTTCAATTCGGGTACCGGGAATGTGGGAATCGGAAACACCGGCTCGGGCAACTTAGGATTCTTCAACTCTGGCTTGGGTAACTTCGGTATCGGTAACGCCGGAGACTTTAACACCGGCGTGCTTAACCCCGGATCTTTCAACTCCGGCTTCTTGAACCTCGGAGATGCCAACACCGGAAACTTCAATGCCGGCAGCTTCAATACCGGCAACTTCAATTCCGGCGACGTCAACACCGGCAGCTTCAACAGTGGCAACATCAACACCGGGTATTTCAACTCTGGCGACATCAACACCGGCCTGTTCAACACCGGTGACATGAACAACGGCGTTGCGTTCCGAGGCACCGGACAAGGTGGGCTGCGCTTTGCTATAACCACGCCCGATCTGACGTTGCCTCCAATCAACACCCCCAGCATCGAGATTCCAGCGCTGACCTTGCCCGCTATCACCACCGGGGACCTGACCATCCCGGGCTTTGATCTGCCCAGGGCCGTGACGCCGGCGATCACCGTGCCCGGTCTGGATCTGCCGGCCTTATCAGTGCCAGTTTTCACCCTCGACAGTGCCGGGGTGAGTGGCTTTACCCTGCCGAGGCTGAGCATTCCGCCGATAACGGCCCCCTCGATCACGGTGCCGGGTCTACAGCTGCCGGCCTTATCGGTGCCGGGTTTCACCCTCGACAGTGCCGGGGTGGGTGGTTTTATCCTGCCGAGGCTGGGTGTTCCGGCGATAACCACCCCGCCGATCACGGTGCCGGGTCTGGAGCTGCCGGCCCTCTCGGTGCCCGGTTTCACCGTCAACAGCGTCGGGGTGGGCGGCTTCCCGCTGCCCAAACTCGGCATCCCCGCACTAAACCTGCCCACCATCACCCTGCCCGATCTAGAGCTGCCCAGGATCGTCACCCCGGACATCACGGTGCCGGCCCTCAACCTGCCCGCGCTGACCGTGCCCAGCTTCACCCTCAACAGCATCGGGGTGGGCGGCTTCCCGCTGCCCAAACTCGGCATCCCCGCACTAAACCTGCCCACCATCACCCTGCCCGATCTAGAGCTGCCCAGGATCGTCACCCCGGACATCACGGTGCCGGCCCTCAACCTGCCCGCGCTGACCGTGCCCAGCTTCACCCTCAACAGCATCGGGGTGGGCGGCTTCCCGCTGCCCAAACTCGGCATCCCCGCACTAAACCTGCCCACCATCACCCTGCCCGATCTAGAGCTGCCCAGGATCGTCACCCCGGACATCACGGTGCCGGCCCTCAACCTGCCCGCGCTGACCGTGCCCAGCTTCACCCTCAACAGCATCGGGGTGGGCGGCTTCCCGCTGCCCAAACTCGGCATCCCCGCACTAAACCTGCCCACCATTACCCTGCCCGATCTAGAGCTGCCCAGGATCGTCACCCCGGACATCACGGTGCCGGCCCTCAACCTGCCCGCGCTGACCGTGCCCAGCTTCACCCTCAACAGCATCGGGGTGGGCGGCTTCCCGCTGCCCAAACTCGGCATCCCCGCCGTGAACCTGCCCACGATTAGTGTCCCTGGAATCGCCATGCCCGAGATCACAATCCCCGGCTTCAAAATTGATTCCGCAGCCTTGGGCGGATTTTCGATGCCCAAGATCGTGGTGCCGGAAATCAATACGCCGCGCATTTACATCGGCGGTTTTGATCTCAGACCAGACTTTTATGTGACATGGAACAGCAACGTTTTTGCCTTGAAGGGCGTGAACTTCATTCCTGGTACCGCTATTGTAGATCCGTTTAACGGAGAAGCTTTCTTCCACCTCACGAGGATCGATACTCCTGGATTTGAAGTACCGAGTGTCAAAATAGGGTCATTTTCGATCAACCCGATTGGGATTGACACTTTCGGTCTTCCACCAATCACCCTGCCGGACACGAAAATTCCTCCCATTACGCTCGGCGCCTTCACCATCCCGGGCATCAGCACCGCGGCGTTCACCATCGACCCAATCGGCGTGGACCGCTTCGCCCTGCCACCAATCACCACGCCAGAGATCCAGATCCCGGCCATCGGGCTAAATAGCTTCACCATTCCAGGACTCAACATCAACCCCATCCAGCTGGACGGCTTCACCATCCCCGGCATCAGCACCGCGGCGTTCACCATCGACCCAATCGGCGTGGACCGCTTTGCCCTGCCACCAATCACCACGCCAGAGATCCAGATCCCGGCCATCGGGCTAAACAGCTTCACCATTCCAGGACTCAACATCAACCCCATCCAGCTGGACGGCTTCACCATCCCCGGCATCAGCACCGCGCCGTTCACCATCGACCCAATCGGCGTAGACCGCTTCGCCCTGCCACCAATCACCACGCCAGAGATCCAGATCCCGGCCATCGGGCTAAACAGCTTCACCATTCCAGGACTCAACATCAACCCCATCCAGCTGGACGGCTTCACCATCCCCGGCATCAGCACCGCGCCGTTCACCATCGACCCAATCGGCGTAGACCGCTTCGCCCTGCCACCAATCACCACGCCAGAGATCCAGATCCCGGCCATCGGGCTAAACAGCTTCACCATTCCAGGACTCAACATCAACCCCATCCAGCTGGACGGCTTCACCATCCCCGGCATCAGCACCGCGCCGTTCACCATCGACCCAATCGTCGTGGACCGCTTCGGCCTGCCACCAATCACGCTGCCCGACATCAGCATTCCCCCGATCCGCGTGGGTGCCTTCACCATCCCCGGAGTGACCACCGCGGCGTTCACCATCGACCCAATCGGCGTGGACCGCTTCGGCCTGCCACCAATCACGCTGCCCGACATCAGCATTCCCCCGATCCGCGTGGGTGCCTTCACCATCCCCGGAGTGACCACCGCGGCGTTCACCATCGACCCAATCGGTGTAGACAGCTTCGGCCTGCCGCGCATCACTCTGCCTAGCACCACGATTCCCTCCATCGGGCTAAGCACTTTCACCCTCCCCGGACTCAATCTCGACCCAATTCGCCTCGACACCTTCATTTTTCCGGGCCTGAAAATCCCGCCGTTCGCGCTGTCCGGCTTCACCCTGCCGAGCCTGAGCATCCCAAGCATCACCTTGCCGGGCACCACCATCGCCAGCTTCGACCTGCCGCCCGCACCGGGCTTCGGAACCACCAGCACCACACCCTCGTCAGGATTCTTCAACACCGGCACCGGCGGCAACTCCGGCTTCGGCAACCGCGGGTCAAGCCTCTCCGGGATCTTCAACGTCAACCCAACTGGCTTCTTCGGCGGCTCGGGCTACCAAAACGTCGGCACCGCCATCTCCGGCTTACTCAATCTGGGCAATCTGCTGTCCGGTGTCGCCCGCACCGGCGATTTCTAACAGAACGGCCACGTCGGCGGGCTCGTGAATGCCGTCATCAGACGATGCCGGCCGCCTCGCTCACTGCTTGGCTGCCCCGCATAGAACTCGCATTCGAGTTTTCACTCTATGGAAGGAAAGTGCCATGTCGTACGTACTCACTGGCCCGGAAGCACTCGCGGCGGCTGCCACTGACCTAGCCCGAGTCGGCTCGACAATAGCGGAGGCCAATGCCGCCGCGGCGGCCAACACAACTCGAATGTTGGCTCCGGCAGCCGATAAAGTTTCGACGATGGCCTCGGCGATTCTGCAGGGTCATGCGCGGGCTTATCAACGGCTCAGCGCGCAGGCCAACGCTTTTCACGAACAGTTTGCACGCACCCTGCTCGCCAACGCCGGGCTGTATCAGCTCGCCGAGTCCGCGAACACCGCCGCAGCGGCGAACCCGCTCGGCGCGGTGAACGCCGCGGCGCAGAACTTGCTTGCCCCCGCCCAAGCGGTGAGCGCCGCGGCGAACGCGCAATCACTGGCACTGACCGGACGCCCGCTGGTGGGCAACGGCGTAGACGGCGCTCCCGGCCGACCCGGCAAGCCGGGTGGGTGGCTGAGCGGCAACGGCGGTCGCGGCGGTGACGGGCTGCCCGGTCAAGCCGGCGGGCGCGGTGGCGACGCCACCTTCGGAAACGGCGGCGCGGGCGGACGCGGCGGCATCGGAGGCGGCGCCGGGGGCCACGGCGGCAACGTTGCGACGCTCGGCAACGGTGGGGCAGGAGGCGCCGGTGGCGCCGGTGCGCCTGGCACCGCAGGCGTTAATCCGACGCAGTCCGTCACACAGCCCGCCGCGGCGGGCAGTTCCGGTGGACCCAGCCTGCCGGGGGGCATCGGAGCTGACGGCATTACCGGGCAGGCGGGCGGTGCCGGCGGCCGAGGCGGCAACGCCCTCGCCGGGCAGCCCGGCGGTGCCGGCGGCAATGGTGGTGACGGGGGTACCGGTGCGCCTGGCGGTGCGGGCGGGAGCGGTGGCGCCGGAATCGGCGCTATCGGCGGTGGCAACGGCGGCGACGGCGGTGATGGCGGTATCGGCGCCGCTGGCGGCCGGGGTGGTGCCGGCGGGGCAGGTGCGGCTGGCGGTGACGGCGGTGCCGGTGGTGACGCCGCTGGTGCCCGAAGCATCGGTGGCTCAGGGAGCGCCGGCGGGGTGGGCGGAAATGGGGGACACGGCGGGTCGATGGGGGGCAATGGCGGCGCAGGCGGCATCGGCGGTGCGGGCGGTGCCGGCGGTGTGGGCGCCAACGGAGCCAGTGGCGGTATGGGCGGACCCAGTGGTTCGGTTGGCACCTTTGGGGGCGACGGAGGTGACGGTGGAGATGGCGCATCGGGCGGTGTCGGCGGCGTTGGTGGCGCGGGCGGCAACGGCGGGGCCGGTGGCATGTACGGCCATGGCGGCGCCGCGGGCGCCGGCGGTGTCGGGGGTGTCGGTGGCACTGGAGGGATCGGTGGCACGGGCGGCACCGGCGGCGGCGCTACGCTGACCGGCATTGGCGGTACCGGCGGAGCCGGCGGAAACAGTGGCGCCGGTGGTGCCGGCGGAATGGGCGGTGCTGCCGGGCTCCCCGGAGCCGGGGGCTCGGGCGGCCCCAACGGTCCGGCCGGACCCATGGGTGCGGCGGCACCCGGCGGTGCCGGCGGACGCGGCGGAGCCGGCGGGGTCGGCGGCAGAGGCGGTACCGGCGGCACGTCGCTCTATGGGGCCACCCCGGGCGCCGGTGGCACCGGCGGGACCGGCGGTGCCGGCGCGGCTGGTGGGCTCGGCGGACCAGGCAGTCCCGCAGGAAGCAGTGGCGGAGCTGGCAGCGGCGGTGCTATTGGCAGCAAGGGATTGACCGGCCCGAAGGTGCCACTACCGGGATTCTGAGCTTCACGACTCGGCCGGTGTAGGGGGCTAGATTGAGCGCACAGCGCCAAGCGCAGCAGCGTCGACGCTGACCACGATTACGTTGGCCACCAATACCGCAGCGTCCCGAGCCGAATTTGCGCTGGGCGATCAGCTCCTGCGCAAGGCCACGATGCGAAACCGATCATTGGCAAAGATTGCGGAAACGTCGATCCCGAGAAAGATCTTGACCTGCTCGTGCTGCACAAATTTAACAATGGTGGTTTTTGGAGGCCTGCCGCAACATTTCACCAGGTTCTGGAGGTTGTGTTGTCGTCGTCGCGTCGTGTAGAGAGCGCGCCGTCGGCCGCAGTCGGCCAGGCGTGAACGTTTCATGGAATTGCGAGCGCGGGACTGGTCGATTGTGGCGGCGGGTCGCGAAGTGGGGGTTTCTCTAACTTCAGCACGTCGCCGAGGACATAGCCGAGCTGCGCGAGTCACGTCGGTGAAGTGGGCTACTTCGGGGGTTCCCGCAGCGAGGAGACCGTGTCCCGGTCATGGTCCACTTCTATCAGGCCCGTGCCTATCTTGTGGATCCAGACCTTGCCGGGAATATCCCATAGCGCTTGGCAATTGGTGGTGTCGATGGCCACGTAGTGGGACACATCGTCGGCACGGCTTCGGGTGACCACGACGGTGCCGTCGGAGCCGGCGTAGTCGGGCCACAGGGCCATGGTGCAGGTGGCACCGGGCGCTGCGGTGCGCAGGTCCCATTGCTGCCAGGCAGATTCCATGCCGTCACCACTGCCCGCGGTCCTGATGTACACCTTGGTGCCGATAATTTCGAAATCGGCAGCGAGACCGCGCGACGGGATCGTTGCGACAAGTTTGCCTGTCGCATCGTAAATCTGGAAGTTGCTTCCGACCGCGAGTGTGAGCATCGCGGCGTTCTGCTGTGGGTAACTGCGCTCGGGCTCCTGCCGGCCGACTTCACGGCCGGCGGTGTCATACATCCGCGTGCCCGCGTCCACCTGATAGGCAAACCCGCCGTTGTATACGACGGCCTCCTCCAGTCGCGTGCCCGAAGTCGGTGAGGGGGTCAGGTCTTTGCCGTCGACTACCGAGAAGACCCGATCTCCCCGGTTATCGCCGGGAGACTTCAACGGTTGCACGGCGAGGGTCAGTGGCGGAATGTCGGGATTCCAGGCTCCCGGATCCTGGATCTCCCCGCTGCCGGGCAGGAACCAGGTCAACTCGGCGTGTGCGCCGACACCGTGCAGGCCCTCTCCGCGGTGAGCGGCTACCAGGTAGGCCGGGCCGTCGTGGTAGCCCACCGACTCGAGTTCAATTCCGCTGCCAATGATCTTGGGATTGAGAGTGTTTGATCCGTGATACGTCAGGGCGCCGCGATCGAGGTCGATCACCCATGCTCCCGGTGGTGGGAGATGAGCTTCCTGCCCTTCGGTGCGGCTCGTGCAGAGGGCCACCGCTGGACCATTGCTATGACAGTCCGAGTTGGTTCCGAAGAAACCCGGCAGCGCCAGCGGCGGAAAAAGCCTTGCACCAGTGGTTGTTTCAAGACCGTACAGCCAACCGGTCGGATTGTGGCAGGACTTCTCGCAGCCCTCCAGGGTGATGAAGTAGGCCTTGGTGCCGTTGCGGGAGAACAGGTCGCCAACCTTGACGCCGGGCGGCAATCCGATATCCGCGCCGCTGACCTGCCAACCCGGCACCGGTTGACGATTCAACGGAAACGACACGAGCAGGTCCTGCGGTGTCCCGATGGGTGGGCGTCCGGCGGGTGCGTCGGCGCCCTGACTTGGCGCGTGACGGCGCAGCACCACGACAACTCCTGCGGCGACAACCGCAATCACGAGGAAAACCGCCGCGCCGATCCACCAGAATCGCCGCGCGCGACGCTGCGGTGACGGCGGCTGCTCAACCCACCGAAAACCGTCCGGCGGCAACGACGAACCCGGCACCGTCACCACCCTTCCTTCGAAAGCATCACGCCAATCACGCTAGTCACGGCACCGGGGCCGAAGCGATCGGGCAGACCTGCAACTGGCCGCCGCGCACCCCCAACACGAACTGAACGCTGACGTCGTTGTCGAAGTGCGTGCTCAAGGTCCACAGCGAATCGTGGCGGCCGAGCGCCCCAGTGGAGACCACATGCATCGGCTTGCCGACCGGCTTCTTCTTCCGGACCGCATCGACCTCGGCAGTCACGGTGCCCTCGTTGTCCAGACAGGTCAGCGCCTCGAGGTTCGCCAGGTTTCGTGCATTGCGTTCGCGTACCCACGCCCGCACCGTGGAATCGGCAGCCTCGTAAGCCTGCGCTTGACTCATCGAGTCGCCGACCTCTCTAGGCCGCAACGTCGGCCCGTCGCCAGGGTCTCGACCGACGACCGCGACCACCAACAGCGCGATCGAGGATGCGGCCGCGAAAGAGCAGAGCCACAACATGATTCGCGCCCGGTGCCGGGACCTATCCGATTCAGCGCTGTCCATCGCACACCTTGAGCGCGCCGCCTTCGTCGGCGAGGGTCACGGTCTCGAAGAAGAAGCCGCCGCGGGTCTGCGCCTCCTCGACTTCGCGCTTCATCCGGTCGTCGATCGGCCTGATCCGCACCGCCACTTTCACCCAGACAGTCGAACCGTTGTCTCGGAATTGGGTCAACGCATCGGGAAAGATCAGGCCCTGGTCCTGCCCGTAATACGCGATCGTGTTGATCCAGTCGACGAGCGACTGCGTGGGATGAGCGCATGCCAATTGACGCATCAGTGCGGCGTCGCCCTGGTCTTCGGCGGCATACCACTGCTCGAGCACCGCGAACGCCGCCTTGGCACGCGGCGGGGGCGGCACGGCGAGCACGCCGATGCGCGGTGGCTCTGACCGCCGCCAACCAACGGCGAACACCACGGCGGCAGCCACCAGGCACGCCAGCGTGATCGCCGCCAGCACGCGCTGCGGCCACCTGCGCGAAACACCCGGCGTGGCCGCATCTTTGCGCATCGACAGCGTTCCGTCTGACCCGCAGTCGATCGACAGGCGCCGCCACAACGACCCACTGGAAACAGCCTCGCGGTGGTATTCACTTAGCGCTTCGACCGCCTGGGATGGCACCGCCAGCGGCACCGCCCCCCCGTCCGCCCCTCCATCCGCAACTGCCGTCACCTCCGATGACGCCGCGTCGAACGCGATATTCAGGCGCGTCCAGCCCGGCGGTGCTTCGCCGAGCACCAAGGCAACCGCCTGCTCCACCAGGCGACGATGATCGACCGCTCCCCCACCAGCGGTGCCGACGTTCACGGCTCGACCCTAATCGAACCGCCGCACGGTAACCTCATTCTCACAGCGTGCGCCACGTTGCCCGAAGAGGAGACCACCGATGACCGGACCCGTCGACGAAGCCGAAGTCACCCGCGCCGACCGCTTCATCAAGACCGCGGTCGAAATCCTCGGCGAGACCGGGCGCACCGATTTCACCGTGCAGGAAGTCGTCGCCCGCTCCAAGACGTCGCTGCGCGCCTTCTACCAACACTTCTCCAGCAAGGACGAACTGCTGCTGGCGCTCTTCGAGCGGACGATGGCCCAGGCGGCGCAGACCTGGCGTGCCGAGACCGCGGGCCTGGACAGCACCGCGGCGCTGAAGCTGATCATCGACCGCGTCGGCGCCCAACCGGAGTCGACGACGCAGGACAGCTTGAACCGGGCGCTGAGCCTGTACAACCAGAACCTGGCCGAGACCCGGCCCCGCGAATACGCCAGGGTCCTCTCGCCCCTGCACCGCCTGATGCGCGACATCATCGGCCAGGGCATCACCGAGGGCGTCTTCAACCCGGGCCTGGACGTCGGCGCCGCCGCCGCGATCGTCATGCAGACCATGGTCGGCGCGCTTCGATTGCATTGGCTCGGAACCGAATTGAACGGGACGCCGATCGATTCCGGCCAACTGTACGACTTCTGCAGCCGCGCGCTCGGCATCCGCGAGACGGGTGACGAGACGCCAGATCCCACCCTGGCCGAACTGTTCGCCCAGATTGGCCTGCGCCCGGCCAGTTTTCATGACGACGGCTTCGCGATGACCATGCCGGTCAGCCCTCAGGTGGTGAACACTTCGGGTGCGTTACAGGGCGGCCTGATCGCCACCCTGGCCGACGTGGCGGGCGGTCAGCTCGGTCTGCAGTACCTGCAACCGGGCACCGCGATGACGACCTCCGATCTCGTCATCCGCTATCTGCGGCCGATCAGGCAGGGCTCGGCCCTGGCAGTCCCGAAAGTGCTGCGGGCCGGCCGCCGGTCGCTGGTCATGCAGATCGACATCTACGGCGACAGCGACAGCGAGCTGGCGGCTACGGCGACAGTGAATTTCGCCATCGTGGGCAGTCCGGACCCGGCCGGCGGCTCCACCCAAAGCTGACCCCCAGCATCATCCCTCGCGAAAAGTGGTAACGTCATTACCACCCAGAGAGATCAAGACTTCTACAGGAGATCGCCATGCCGTCCCGCGAACTTCCCTTCCCCGTCTTCGACGCTGACAACCACATGTACGAGCCGCAGGAGGCGCTGACCAAGTTCCTGCCGGAGAACCGCAAGCGCGTCATCGACTACGTGCAGGTACGCGGCCGCACCAAGATCGTGGTGCGTGGCCACATCAGTGAGTACATCCCCAATCCGACGTTCGAGGTAGTGGCCCGCCCGGGCGCGCAGGAGGACTACTTCCGCAACGGCGCGCAGGGTAAGAGCTACCGCGAGATACTCGGCGAGCCGATGAAGGCGATTCCCGCCTTCCGGGAACCGGGTGCGCGACTGGAGGTCATGGACGAGCTCGGCATCGACTACGCGCTGATGTTCCCGACCCTGGCCAGCCTGGTCGAGGAGCGGATGAAGGACGACCCGGAGATGACCCACGATGTCATCCACGCGCTCAACCAGTGGATGTATGAGCAGTGGTCGTTCAACTACCAGGACCGCATCTTCGCCACCCCGGTGATCACCCTGCCCATCGTCGACCGCGCTCTGGAAGAACTGCAGTGGTGCCTGGATCGCGGCGCCCGCACCGTGCTGGTCCGGCCGGCCCCGGTGCCCGGCTACAAAGGCAGCCGGTCGTTCGGCCTCGAGGAATTCGACCCGTTCTGGCAGGCCTGCATCAAGGCCGAGATCCCGGTCTCGATGCACGCCTCGGACAGCGGTTACTCCGAGTTCGCGAACGTGTGGGAGCCCGGCGACGAGTTCCTGCCGTTCAAGCCCACCGCCTTCCGCAGTTTCGCCATGGGCCACCGGCCCATCCTGGATGCGATGGGCGCTCTGGTGTGCCACGGTGCGTTGTCCCGCAACCCGGAGCTGCGGATCCTGTCCATCGAGAACGGCGCCGACTGGGTGCCGGACCTGTTCAAAGGCCTCAAGGGCGTCTACAAGAAGATGCCGCAGTCGTTCAGCGAAGACCCGGTCGAAGCCTTCAAGCGCTGCGTGTACATCACTCCGTTCTGGGAGGACAGGTTCACCGAGATCGTAAAGATGGTGGGTACCGACCGGGTGTTGTTCGGCTCGGACTGGCCGCACCCCGAAGGCCTCAAGGACCCCATCTCCTTCGTCGACGAGCTCACCGATTTCGACGAGGCCGACGTCGCCAAGATCATGGGCGGCAACCTGATGAAGCTGATGAAGGTGTCGGCCCCGGCCAAAAAACCGGTCTCCGCCTGACTGCCCGCGGGTCGGTAGACAGCCGGGTCTATCGGGCTGCTACCGATCTCGCCATTCGCCCTAATCGGGCAACAGTTTCTGCTATACACAAGGCATCAGTTCGTCTTACGGGCGCGCAGTGGACATTCCATCGGGGGGATTTTTCCGCGCGGCCCTCAATGGGGGTGCACGATGAACCTGGGTCCATCCGACTCTTTCTCCATTCCGGTGCCGTTGAGCGACCGGTTGTCGCTGGAGCTGGGTGAACCGGACAGCACGCTGCGGGCCACCACGGTGCGCAGCGGCTCGGCCGTGGTCATCCGCGCCGGCGGCGAAGTCGACGCCGCCAACGAGCACACCTGGCGGGGACTGCTGTCGGAAGCGTCCGCGGTTGCCGTCCGGCCCGGACCGCTGATCGTGGATGTCGCGGGCCTGGACTTCATGGGCGCCTGCGCGTTCGCCGTGCTCGCCGACGAAGCCGAGCGGTGCCGCCGACGCGGTGTCACATTGCGGCTGGTCAGTAGCAACCCCGGCATTGCCCGCATCGTGGAAGCCTGCGCCTTCGGCCACGTGTTGCCCGTTCACCCCACGACCGAATCGGCGCTCGCCGCGGCTTAGCTTGAGCGGCACGCCCGCTGCTCAAAAATTTTGGTGCGTGGTGGATGTCCTGCGCATTGCTAGTCTGGTTGTTGTTGCTTGACGCTGTCGTCAGCGCACCCGACTAGTTTGCTACATCGGTCCGCGGGAGGTACGGCCATATGTCGGCCGAAAAGGACTGGGATAACACCGTGGGCGCCGCTGAAGACGTGCGGCGCATCTTCGAGAACATCCCGGCCATGGTGGTTGGCCTGCACGGGCCTGACCACCGCTTCATCGCGGTCAATGCGGCTTTCCGCGCCTTCAATCCAGAGCTGAACACGGTGGGGAAGACGGCCAAAGAGGTCTATCCCGAGCTGGAGAACCAGCAGATCTACGACATGTTCGACCGGGTTTATCGCACCGGTGAGTCTCAATCGGGATCCGAGTGGCGCCTCCAGGTCGACCTGCAGGGTTCCGGACTCGAGGAGCGTTTTTTCGACTTCCTCGTCACGCCCCGGCGCGGGCCCGACGGATCCATCGAGGGCGTGCAACTGGTCTTCGACGATGTCACCGCACGCGTGCAGGCACGGCTGGCAGCCGAGGCCCGGGTGGAGGAGCTCTCGCAGCGCTACCGCAACGTCCGCGATTCGGCGATCCTCATGCAGCAGACACTGCTGGCCCCCTCCGTTCCGGTGGTTCCCGGGGCCGACATCGCGGCCGAGTACCTCGTCGCAGCCGAAGACACTGCAGCGGGCGGAGACTGGTTCGACGCGCTGGCCCTCGGTGACCGGCTGGTGGTCGTCGTCGGTGACGTTGTAGGCCATGGCGTCGAGGCCGCGGCGGTGATGTCGCAGCTGCGCACCGCACTGCGGATGCAGCTCACCGCGGGCCGTCCGATCGGCGAAGCGCTCGAGGCGCTCGACGCCTTCCACGAGCACGTGCCGGGGGCCAAGTCGGCCACCGTCTGCGTCGGCTCGCTGGACCTGGCGACGGGTGAATTCCAATACTGCACGGCCGGGCACCCGCCCCCGCTGATCGTCGCGGGCGATGCCAGCGCGCGGTACGTGCAACCGTCGGGCGGTGGGCCGCTGGGCAGTGGCACAGGCTTTCCGGTGCGCACCGAGACCCTCGACGTCGGCGACGCTGTGCTGCTGTACAGCGACGGCCTGATCGAGCGCCCGGGCCGCCCGCTGGTGGCCAGCACCGCCGAATTCGCCGACCTGGCCGGCAGTGTCGCCGCCGGCACCCGGGGCTTCATCCTCGACTCGCCCGCTCGCCCCATCGACCGGCTCTGCTCGGAAACGCTTGAATTGCTTTTGCGTTCAACGGGTTACAGCGACGACGTCACATTGCTCGCGGTGCAGCGCCGGACGCCGACACCGCCGTTGTACATCATGTCGGATGCCACGATCCACGCCGCCCGGGGCATCCGCGGCAAGCTGCGGGAATGGCTCTCCGAGATCGGGGCCGATTCCGCGGACATCTCCGATGTGGTGCACGCGATCTCGGAATTCGTCGAGAACGCGGTCGAACACGGTTACGGCGCCGATGTTCCCGACGGCCTGATCGTTGAGGCGTCGCTGGGCGGCGACGGCCGGTTGCGAGCCTCGGTGATCGACCGCGGCGAATGGAAGGACCATCGCGAAGGCGAGAAAGGGCGCGGCCGCGGCCTGGCGATGGCCGAGGCGCTGGTGACCGAATCGCATGTCACGCACAGCCTCGACGGCACGACCGCAACGCTGACCCACCGGCTCACCCGGCCGGTGAACTTCGTCAGCGACCCGGTGCCCAGCCGGGTCACCCATCCGCGCGAGATCGACAGCGAGTTCGTCTCACTGGTCGCCGACGGTGGCCGGATCATCGTGCGCGGCGAGGTGGACTCCAACACCGCGTCCACCCTGGATCGTCAGCTTGCAGTCGAAAGTCGTTCGGGCATAGCGTCTTTGACGATCGACCTGAGCGCAGTCACGCACCTCGGGTCAGCGGGCGTCAGCGCCTTGGCCGCGGCGCGGGAGCGGGCGCGCAAGCAGGGCGGCGACTGCGTACTGGTGGCGCCCCCGGGGAGCCCTGCCCACCACGTCTTGTCGCTGGTTCAAATCCCGGTCAGCAGCGGGGAATCCGAAGACATCCTGGTCGAGGACTGAGCCGGCGGCTACCGCGTCCTGCCGTGCCGCACCTGATTGAACGGCACCCCGCGATCCGCGGCGAATTCCCGCGGGAAGTTCAGCACCCGCTCGCCGATGACGTTGCGCGCCATCTCCGTGGTGCCACCACCGATGGCCACCGACTGGCGCGAGAGGTACCGAAGCCCCGATTGCAGCCCTTCGCCCACCTCCCCCACCACACCGGCGGCACCGGCGAGCGCCAGAGCGGTGTCCATCTCCAGCATCACCGTCTCGGCGTGGAAAAGCCTGATCAATGTTCCGCCGGCCGGCGGCAGTGAGCCGTCGCGGACACTGCGGTAGACGTGGCTGATCAGTTGCTCGGCGACCGCCCGATGCACCAGCGCGCGCCCGGCCATCTCCTGCGCACGCTCGCTGTCGGACTGACCGGTGCGTGCCAACAGATCGGCATAGTCCACCGGTGTCGTGTGCCCGCCCTCGCTGCCCGAGCCGCTGGCGAACTCCGAGCCCTGCCCGACGGCGCGCCGTTCGTGATAGAGCTGCCGTGACGCGACCGCCCAGCCCTTATTCACCTCACCGACCACGGCGTCGTCGCCGACGTCCACCCCGTCGAGGAATTCCTCGCAGAACTCGGCGCCGCCACTGACCTGCGTGATGCGCCGCAACGTGATGCCGGGGTGGTTGATCGGCACCAGGAACATGGTCAGCCCGTCGTGCTTGGGCACGTCCCAATCGGTGCGGGCCAGGCACAGACCGTAGTCGGCGGCGAAGGCGCTGGTGCTCCAGGTCTTGGCGCCGTTGATCACCCAGCGGTCGCCGTGGCGTTCGGCACGCGTGATCACCCCGGCCAGATCCGAGCCGCCGCTGGGTTCGGAAAGCAGCTGCACCAGCACCTCGTCACCGCGCAGCGCCGCGGCGATGTGCTGCTTCTTCTGCTCCTCACTACCGGTGTCCAGCAGGGTGGCGCAGCAGATGGTGAACGTCGGCACGTTGAGGATCAGCGGCATCTCGTAATTGAGCGACTCGACGTCGAAAGCCCGCTGGTACTCGTAGTCCAGCCCGAGGCCGCCGTACTCCCGCGGAAAGCAGATGCCCGCGAATCCGCCTTCGTAGAGCCGCTTTTGCAGTTCGCGCGCCCGCTGCCAGGACTGTTCGGCATCCCGCGGCACGGCCGGTGGGGACTCGGGGTCGATGCGGGGCATGTTCTTGGCCAGCCAGGACCGCGCACGGGCGGCGAACTCGGCGACGGTCTCGGTGGAACTCATTTCACACCCGCCTGGTAGACCCGGAGATTATGCTCCTCGGGCGTGCCGAACATGGAGCGGTACAACGTGATTCGCCGCAGATACAGATGCAGGTCGTGTTCCCAGGTGACCCCGATGCCGCCGTGCATCTGCACGCACCGCTGCACGATCTCCCCGCCGACCTCGCCGACATAGGACTTGGCGACGCTGGCCGACAAGCCGGCGTCCGGCGCCCGGGCCGCGACATCGGCGACCGCGGCCGCCGTGGTCGCGCGGCACGCCTCCAGCCACAGCTTCATATCGGCGAAACCGTGTTTGAGCGCCTGATACGACGCCAGGGGCCGGCCGAAGCTGTGCCGGTCCAGGGCCCACTGGACGGTGAAATCGAAAACGGTCTGCAAGATGCCGACTGACTCGGCACACTGCAACACCTGCGCGATCTGACTCTGCCGGTCGATCAGCCCGGCCGTCTCGGCGGCGGTGCCGACCACCGCTGACGCCACCGCACCGTCGAACTCCACCCGTGCGTACTGCTTGACCAGGTCGACCGACTGCACAGGGGTGATCCGTACCCCCGGCGCGTCCGTCGGGACCAGGAATTGGCGCACCCCGTCGGCGCAGCGTGCCACCACCAACAGCACCGCGCTCTGCGCGCCGGCCTCCACCCGGTCTTTGGTGCCGTCAATGCGGTACCCGGATTCGACCGCGGTCGCGGTCACCGTGGGCTGCTGCGGGGCCCAGCTCCGCCGCGGCTCCGACACCGCCCACGACGCCACCGTCTCCCCCGAGATGAGCGCATCGATCAATTCCGCGTGGGTGTCCCGGTCGGCGCAGTCCACCAGTCCGGCGAGCACGGTGCTGACCGGATACAGCGGTCCGGGGGCCACCGTCTTGCCCAGCAACTCGGCGACCCCGGCCAGGTCCGCCACCCCGTCACCGGAGACACTGCCGCCGCCCAATTCCTCGGGAACCAGCAGCCCGGTCCAGCCGAGCTCGGCGGCGCGCCGCCACCACGCCGGATCCCACGATGCGCCCGCGGCATGCAGTTCGCGGACGTGACGCAGCGACGCTTCTTTCGACAGAAAGGCTTGGCTGGTGGTGGTGAAGAGTATCTTTTCGGGAGAGTCGACAGCGGTCATGATGCCGACCGGACATTCCTTGGCATTCCTTCGCCGTCGCGAAGGAAGCTGGGGGAAAAGATTGGGTGATTAATCATCCGCCTGATCGGTCCTCGTCGGAGTTCGCTGGCGACTCCGATGTTACCAATGGGCGATACCGTAAGAGATACCGGAGTTCAGTCGATAATGACGAGCGGTGGCCGTAATGGCTGACAGAGACGACGACGCGGTGCCGTCGAAGGCCGACGTGCTGGCGCTGGCCGCGGAGGCCGAGGCTGAGGCCGCCGAGGCCGAGGCGCTGGCCGCGGCGGCACGCGCCAAGGCTCGCGCCGCCCGGTTACGCCGGGAAGCGCTTGCCGCTGCCGATGATGACGACGAAGACGAAGAGGACTACGAGTACGAGGACTACGACGACGACGAGTACGACGAGTCCGACGAGTACGAAGACGCCGACGAATACGAAGAGCCGGAAGGCTATGACGAGTCGGAGAACTACAGCGAGGCCGAACCCGAGGCAGCGGCGAAGCCGTCCCGGCGGGAACGCATGCGCGGCGCGGTGCGGTTCCCGGGACTTTCGACGATCGCCAAGGTGGTCGCGGTATTGCTGATCCTGGGATTCAGCGGCCTCAGTGGCTACTTCGTGTGGGAACACCACCAGGCCACCGATCGCGAGCAGAAGGCGGCGGCTTTCATCGCCGGCGCCAAGAAGGGCGTCGTCAACATGACCTCGCTGGACTTCAAAAAGGCCAAAGACGACGTCCAGCGCGTCATCGACAGTTCCACCGGCGAGTTCCGCGACGACTTCCAGCAGCGCGCGGCCGACTTCACCAAGGTGGTCGAGCAGTCCAAGGTGGTCACCGAGGGCACGGTCAACGCGGCAGCGATCGAATCCATGGACGGGCGCACGGCGCAGGTGCTGGTGTCGGCGACCTCCCGCGTCACCAATTCCGCAGGGGCCAAGGACGAGCCCCGCGCGTGGCGCTTGCGCGTGACCGTGACCGAAGAGGACGGACAGTACAAGATGTCGAAAGTTGAGTTCGTGCCGTGAGCGATGACGAACGCGAATCGAACGCCACCAAGCACCCCGCCGACGACACCGAAACCACGGTGATCGACACCCTCGGCGAGGATCGCGACGACGAGTTGGACACCTACTCCGACGACCATCCCGACAACTACTCAGACCACTATTCCGACGCAGACGTCGCCGAAGCCGTCGACGAGGACGCCGACGTCGAAGACGAACCCGAGGTTCACGCCGCCGAGGACGCCGAGCCCGCGCAGCGCAAGCCGAACTGGCGGCGCGACATCTGGAGCCGCAAGATCACCGTCAGGCCCATTCCGGTGCTGCTGATCGTGCTGGTGCTGATCTCCGGTGGCGTGACGGCATGGCTGTACGCCCACTATCACCGGCCCGACCAGCGGACCAGCCCCAGCGTGGGGCGTGCGGCGGTCAGCGCGGCCTCGGACGGAACGGTCGCATTGCTGTCCTATGCGCCGGACACCCTCGACAAAGACTTCGCCTCGGCCCGCTCGCATTTGACCGGCGACTTCCTGTCGTACTACGACCAGTTCACGCAGCAGATCGTCGCGCCGGCGGCCAAACAGAAGTCGCTGAAGACCTCGGCCCACGTCATGCGCGCCGCGGTGCAGGAGTTGCACCCGGACTCCGCGGTGGTGCTGGTCTTCGTGGACCAGAGCACGACCAGCAAGGACAATCCGGAACCGTCGATGGCGGCGAGCAGCGCACTGGTGAATCTGGCTCTGGTCGACGGGAAGTGGCTGATCACCAAGTTCACGCCGGTTTAGCCCGACCCCTTCCGCCGAGCGTGAACCGAGGGCGAGATACGGCGCCCGAATTCCGCCCTGTGTTCACGCTCGGCGCGCGTGATCAGACCGCGAACGCGCGGCGCAGCGTCTGGGCGTGCAGCGCCCGGTTCTCCTGCGAGACAACCCAATCGGGCACCACAGAGTCGAACCCATGGAACGTTGCGGCGATGACGTGCAGGCTGGCGGGGACGTAGGCATGCAACAGCCGGTTGGCGTAGTCGATGGCTTCGTCGCGGCACGGGTCGACGTCGGAGCAGCTGACGAACGCCGGCGGGAGCCCCTCCAGGTTGGCGCGGTGTGCGGGCACCAGCTGTCCGGTGGCGGTGGCGTGCCCGAGGTAGTGCCCCCACGCCCGGCTGACCGCCGGACCGTTGAGCCCGGGTGTGCGCTGGAATTCCCGCCGCGAGGGCGTCGCGTCGGAGTCGAGCATCGGCTGATGCAGGATCTGCACGGCGATCCTGGGCCCCTCCGCATCGAACACGCGCTGGGCGACTCCGGCGACCAGCGCGCCGCCGGCGTCGCGGCCCATCACGGCCAGGCGCCCGGCGTCGATGTCGAGTTCGGACGCATGCCCAATCGCCCACCACAGCGCCGCCTCGACATCGTCGAGGGCGGCCGGGCAGGGGTGCTCCGGAGCGAGCCGGTAGTCGACCGACACCAGCAGACAATCGGCGTCCCGGGCCAGCTCCACACAGTGCGCATGGTCGGTGTCCAGGTTGCCGGTGACGAACGCGCCACCGTGGGCGTAGATCAGCAGCGGCACGCCCGTGGCGGTGGCGCCACGGTAGAGCCGCACGTTCAGTTCGCCGCCGTCCGGGCCGGGAATCGTCCGCGATTCGACGGTGACGCCGGTGGTGTCGACCGCGGACGCGCGTTCGGCGGCGGCCCGGTCGGCACGTTCCCGCTCGGCCGGCAACGTGTCGGCGCTGAACTCGACCGTGCCCAGTGCGGCGGCGGCGTCTCGGAGTTCAGGGTCGATACGGCCCAGTCCCTGCGGCCGCGTGAGATTCGTTTGTGTCATGCCCTCTGGCCTTCCGGCTCGACGGTCAACGGCTAATCGAGAACCGTACCGCCGTCGACGCGCTCGCCGGGCAGGGCCTTGACGGTGCCGGGCAGACCGTAGAGCGCCGTCGCGTTGCCGCGCATGATCCGCTCCCGCTGGTCGCGGGGGAACCGGTTGATCGCATACATCGGGGAGTCGTAGCTCCAGTGCGGGTAGTCGGTGGAGAACATCAGGTTGTCACCGAGATCCATCATTTCCAGATACTCGCGGAACTGCACGGTGTCGGCGTCTTCCAGCGGTTGGGTGGTGAACCGCACGTGCTCGCGCACGTACTCCGAGGGACGTCGGCGCACGTGCGGCAGATCGCCGCGGCGCGCCTCCCAGATCCGGTCCATGCGCGTCATCACCGGCATCGCCCAGGTGAAGCCGCCCTCGATGAACACCACCCGCAGATCGGGATGGCGGTCGAATGCGCCGTCGAACACCAGGCTCATCAGATGTGAGACATAGAGCAGCGGCCAGGACGCGAAGAAGTCATGCCAGTGCGCGGGGTTGCCGACCGGGTAGATCGGAATCAGCTCGAACGGCGTCTGCCCCATCAGGTGGGTGGCCACCGGCAGCCCGTTGCGCGCCGCCGCGGCATAGAGCGGGTCGAAATGCTGGTTGCCGAAGGGTATTCCGCGAGTCTGCGGCGTCATCAGCACCTGATGCATGTAGGGATGTCCCGCCCACCGCTCGACCTCACGTGCCGCCTGCTCGGGCGTCTGCGCGCTGACACTGATCGAGCCGCGCCACCGGCCGTGCCAGTTGTGTTTGTCCAGCCAGACGTCGGCCAGCCAGTCGTTGTAGGTCGACTTCAGCACGTGCTCGGCCTGGGGTAACTGCGCGTCGCACATCGGCTCCAGCGACGCGATGCTGACGCCCGCGTCGAGAAGCAGTTGCTTGGCGGCGTAGTCAGGGTCGCTGCCGGCGAATCCACCGCCCGGCGGGGCGGCGTCCAGTCGCATCGACATCGTCTTGTACGAATCGGGGGTGTCATAAAAGTGCGGCACGGGCGTCACCGCGTTGCCGGTCGGCCAGATCTTGTCCACCCACTCGGCGGGCGCGTAGGACTTGAGCACCTCGGCGGAGACGGGCAACGGGTGCACATCGGTGTCGACGACGGTGACCGCGACATCCTGCGTTGTGTCCTGCTCGGACCGTTCCACGATCGTCATAACGCGCTTCCTTCACTCACCGTCAAGCCATACAGATCGCTGGCGTTTTGCCACAACACTTTTCGGCGTTGCTCGGCACTGAGACCGGCGGCCGCGTCGGCGGCCTGCGTCGTCGACCAGTGCGGATAACCCGACCCGTACATCACCAGATCCGCCTTGCCGGAGAAGTCCATCCAGCGGGCCGCGTGCC
This sequence comes from Mycobacterium sp. TY814, assembly GCF_030755175.1. Classification (NCBI taxonomy): domain Bacteria; kingdom Bacillati; phylum Actinomycetota; class Actinomycetes; order Mycobacteriales; family Mycobacteriaceae; genus Mycobacterium; species Mycobacterium sp. TY814. The sequence goes on along the minus strand of NZ_JAUFRY010000002.1, from coordinate 132,692 downwards.
CGGCCGTCGGAGATCCGTCCAGCGCCGAGGAACAGAACCGGACATGGCCGGGCAGGTATTCGCTCGGATACCGGTCCACCCACGGCGTCTGATCGCGCATCGACAGCCAGAAGGTGTCCAGTCGCCACATCAGCGGTGTGAGGATGTCGTAGCCGCCGTCGGCGAACACGAACTTCAGTCCGGGGTGCCGGCCGAACATCCCCTCGACAATCAGGGTGGCCAGGTGCACGAAGTAGTTCAGGGGCATGAACGACGCGTAACCCGGATAGGTGTGGGCATGCCCGGCGAACGTCGGCGGATGGTCGACGCCGTTGCCGCCGTTGATGTGCACCGCCACCGGCAGACCATGGGCGGCCGCGGCCTCCCAGATGGGTTCGAACATCGGCTTGCCGAACGGCTCGCGCGACTGCATCGGCACGCCGACCTGCACCAGCTTGGGATGGCCGGCGAGGCGCTCGATCTCGGCGACCGCACCCTTGGGGTCTTCGGGATTGACCCGGATGGTGCCCCTGAAACGGTCGGTGGTGTCGGGTTCGAGCCACCGGTCCAGCAGCCAGTCGTTGACCGCGGCGCAGATACGGCTGTTCAGCAGGTAGTCGGCGATGTTGCCGCGGGTCAGCGGGTTCAGGATGGCGTAGCTTGCCCGCGATTCCGGGGGGCCCTCGTCGAACAGATGCCGGCTGACGATCTCGGGATCCGAACCCGGGTATCCGTCGCCGTAGAGGTCGGCGCGGTGGTCGCCGCCGGGCGCTTGGTACCACTGCTGTTCGACGTCGGGGATGGAGCGCAGCTGGTGGGCGGCAGGGAGATAACGCCGGATTTCGGCGTTGTAGCGGAAATGCGGCTGGACGTTGGCGTCGACGACTGGGCCGATCATGCGGTCACGAACACTTCCCCATCGGCGACATCCACCGGATACGTCCGGACGCGCCGAGCCGGATCGGCTACATTGCGCCCGGTGGTGATGTCGAATTCCCAGTTGTGCCAAGGGCATCGGACGATCTGGCCGTCCCGCACCCGACGCACCCCGCCCGGCTCCTCGGGTGCCGGCTCGTTGGTGCCGCCCAGCAGGCCGAGGCACAGCGGAGCGCCCTCGTGCGAGCAGTAATTCACGATCGCGTACAGCGCGCCGCGCACGTTGTACACACCGACCCCGAATTTCCCTATGTCGACCAACTTCATCGCCCCGGGCGGCAGGTCCTCGAGCGTGCACACGAATCGGCGTTGTGGCATCGGGGTGTCACCGCCTTCGCTCGTGGGGGCCAGCCGTTGTCGTCTAGGTTGCTATTTATATTATGATAGCGACATTCCGCTTTCCGGCCCGCGTGTCCACGGGCAAACTCGGTTGCTCAGGGAGGAGCGCTGGTGACGCTCAGCACCAATCAAGAGGGCGCGCCGGTCGCGCTCGATTTCACCGGCGAGAACAGTCCGTACCCCTTCTTCGAGTACATGCGCCGTACCGACCCGGTGTGGCATGGCGGCCTGATGGACACCGAGCAGGTTCCGGAGGAATTGCGCCCCAGCGATGAATGGGTGCTGTTCGGATACGACGATGTGTTCCAGGGCTTCCGTGACGACGCCACCTTCACCTCGGCGAAGTACGACGAGACCATCGGCCTGGTGATGGGACACACCATCCTGGCGATGGGCGGCAAAGAGCACCATGACCATCGCAGCCTGGTGGCCAAGGCGTTTCGGGCCACGGCGCTGGAACGCTGGGAACCCTCGGTGATCGGGCCGGTCTGTGACCAACTGATCGACGAGATCAAGGCCGACGGCCACGCCGATCTGGTGAAGGCGCTGACGTTCGAGTTCCCCACCCGGATCATCTCCGAACTGCTCGGTCTGCCGCGCGAAGACCTCGATATGTTCCGTCGTCTGTCGCTGGATCTGATTTCGATCTCGTCCGACATCATGGCCGGCCTGACCGCGGCGGGCGAGTTGCACGGTTACTTCCTCAACCAGGTCGAACAGCGTCGCCGCAAGCTCACCAACGACATCATCGGCGATCTGGTGGCCGCCGAGATCGACGGGGAGAAGCTGACCGACGAGGCCATCATCGCGTTCCTGCGCCTGTTGTTGCCAGCCGGACTGGAAACCACCTATCGGTCGTCGGGGAACCTGTTGTACGCCCTGCTGACCAACCCCGAACAGCTGGAGATGGTCTACCGGGACCGCTCGCTGATCCCGGTGGCGATGGAAGAGGGCCTGCGTTACGAAACCCCGCTCACCATGGTCATGCGCACCACCACCCGGGAAATCGAACTGGGCGGCAAGACGATTCCGGCCGGCGCGCAGATCGACATGTGCATGGGCTCGGCCAACCGCGACGAAACCCGGTGGACCGACCCGAATACTTTCGACATCCGCCGCCCGCGTCAGGCCCACATCGCCTTCGCCGGCGGCATTCACATGTGTCTGGGCATGCACCTGGCCCGGCTGGAGACGCGGGTGATGCTCAACAGCTTGTTCGACAGGGTGAAAGATCTGAAGTTCGTGGCAGACGACGGCACCGGCGAGGAGTCCAAGATCGTCGGGCTCGTCTTCCGCTCCCCCAACAAACTGCCCGTCACCTTCAGCCCCGCCTCATGAAGAGCCGCGCGGCGATCCTGCACGGCATCGGCGGACCGTGGTCGGTGGAAGACTTCGAACTCGACGCGCCGCGGGCCGGCGAGGCCCTGGTCGAGATGGCCGCAGCGGGGCTGTGCCATTCCGACGACCACATCCTCAAGGGCGACATGTCGGCGCCCAACGAGGTGATGAAAGCCATGGGATTGCCGACCATGTTCCCGATGATCGGCGGCCATGAGGGATCGGGCATCGTGCGCGAAGTCGGGCCCGACGTCACCGATTTCGCGGTGGGCGATCACGTGGTGATGTCGTTCGTCGCCGTCTGCGGCCAGTGCCGTTGGTGCGCCACCGGCATGGAGTACCTCTGCGACACCGGCATGGGCACCATGATCCCGGGCATGCCGACCGACGGCACCTTCCGGCACCACACCGCCGACGGCAAGCCGCTGGGCCATTTGGCGAAGGTCGGCGCTTTCGCGAAACACACTGTGGTATCGGTGAATTCGCTGATCAAGATCGAACGCGAGCTGCCGCTGGTGCCCAGTGCCCTGCTGTCCTGCGCGATTCCGACCGGGTACGGTTCGGCCGCCAACCGGGCCGGGGTGCGCGGCGGTGACACCGTCGTGGTCATCGGGGCCGGCGGCATCGGCACCGGCGCCATCCAGGGCGCCCGGATCAACGGGGCGGCGCAGATCATCGCTGTCGACCCGGTGGAGTTCAAACAGAAGTCGGCCCTGCAGTTCGGCGCCACCCACAGCGTCGCATCGGTGGCCGAGGCCACCGATCTGGTGCGCGGCCTCACCCACGGGGTGATGGCCGACTCGGTGGTGGTCTCACCGTCCCTGATCACCGCCGACGACGTTCGCGACGCGGTGGCGCTGACCCGCAAGGGCGGCACCTGCGTCCTGACCGGTATGACGTCGCAACTGACACATTCGGTCAACATCAACCTGCAGGACTTCATCCTGATGAACAAGACGTTGGCGGGCACCATCTTCGGCTCGTGCAACGGCAAGGCCGACATCTCCCGGCTGGCCCGGCTCTACCAGACCGGGCAGCTCCAACTCGACGAGATGATCACCAGGCGCTACCGCCTGGACGACATCAACCAGGCCTACGCCGACCTGCTGAACGGTGAAATCGTCAGGGGCGTAATCGATTACGGGCTGTCGTAAACTCGGTTCCCGCCGACTGTGAATTGGGCGACGCGACACGCCGGTACTGCGTCGTGAGGTTCACTCTCGACGCTAGGCCTCGCTGGCTTTCTGCTTGGCTTTGTGGAGCTCCTGCAGCTTCTTGAGCCGCATCAGCTTCTCGACCTGGCCGTAGGCGTCGATCGGGCTGTGTAGCGACAATCCGCCGTCGGCGTGCAGCACTTGGCCTGTCACCCAGGACATTTCGAGCACACCCACAATGGCCTGCGCCACGTCGCCGGGCTCGCCCAGCCGGCGCAGCGCGGTCCGCTTGGACATGCCCTCGACCCAGGCGGGCCACTTCTCGGCGTCGGGCAGCATCGGGGTCCGGGTGACACCGGGACCGACGGCGTTCACCCGGATACCGTGCACACCCCACTCGACCGCCGCGACCTTCACCAGCATGTCCAGGCCCGCCTTGGACACGCAGTAGGCACCCATGTCCCGGTCCGCGACCGTGCCGCTGATGCTCGAGACGACGACGATCGAGCCTTCCTGTTCGGCGTCGACCATGGCCTGGGCGGCCGCCCGGATCGTGTAGAAGGTGCCGGTCAGATTGACGGCCAATACCCGCTGCCACTCGGCGGGATCGATGGCCAGCAACAGACCGGACGAGCCGATACCCGCCGAGGCCACCACCCGGGTGGGCACTCCGTGCTCGCGGACGGTCTGCTCCATGGCCGCCGTCACGGAGTCCAGATCGCTGATGTCGCAGGCGATGTCGCCATTTGCCACATCCCAGACGACGACGTCGTGGCCGGCATCGCGCAGCATCTCGGCGGCCTGGCGGCCGATCCCGGAGCCACCACCGGTCACCAGCGCAGTCGAGGCGCTCATGCCGCGGGTCCGATCAGTTCGACCAGCACGCCGTCCGGGGCGGTGATCACCGCCATCGGAACCGTCTTGCCCGCCGGGGCGGGCATGGTGATCTGACGGACGCCGTCGGTGAAGCCCAGGTCCGCCAGCGTGGCCAGCGTCGCATCCACCTCGCGCTGCAGCGAGAGGAGAAAGAACCCGTGCCTGGGGCCGGAGTATTCGCGCGGCGTCTCGTCGGCCCCGGACAACTCCACCAACTCGACGATCCCGCCGTCCGGTGCCTGCGGGTCCCCGAGAAAGATCGATCTCAACTGATCGGTCTCGGCGCCGAACAGTTCCGGCCAGTCACCGGTGAAGGTGTGGTCGAACAGTTCCGTCAATCCGAGTCCGTCCCGCCAGAACCGCAGCGAGCGTCCGACATCGGCGGTACAGATGGCGGCGTGATGAACACCCAGCACGAAGTCCCCTTCCGGTAGCGCATCCAGTATTACCGCGCCGGCAGCAGGCCGGACAGCGACCCCGGCTAGGTCCGCGCCAGTGCGGCAACCGTGCGATCCCAGAGTTCGCCGGCCAGCACGGGATCGTAGGCCGCGCGGTTGGCCTTCGAGACTTTGTGCCGCGAGTAGTACTCGCCCGGTTGCCAGTCGACCCCGGGGGTAGCAGAGGCCAGCCAGACCAGTTGTTCGGCCCCCTCGTCCGCGGTGGCGGTGAACCGGGCCGTCACCGGGACGTAGTTCTTCATGAAGTGCAGCAACCGCGAGCCCGAGGCTTCACCGAAGTTGGAGTTGACGTAGCCCGGATGAAAAGTCGCCGCCGATATTTCCCGATAGCGGCGGTGTAATTCCTTGGTGAACAACACGATTGCCAGTTTGGTCAGTGCATAGGCGATGCCGGGCCGGCGCCGCGCGGTGTGCTCGAAATCGGTGATCGTGACCTTGGGTAGCAACCGCTGCGACGAGCTGGTGGTGTTGACGACGGTCGCACGCGAGTCGACGAGCGTGTCCAGCAGCTCTGTGGTGAGCAGGAAGGGCGCCAGATAGTTGACCTGATACGTCTTCTCCAGCCCGTCGGCGGTCATCTCGGGTTCCCGGCACATACCGCCTGCGTTGTTGGCCAGCACGTCGATGCGCGGATACTCCGAGCGGATCTTGTCCGCCAGCGCCCGCACCTGGGACAGGTCGGCGAAATCGGCCACGTAGTAGTCCGCGCCCAGCTCTTCTGCCACCGCAGTCGTCTTGCGCTGCGAGCGGCCCACCACGACCACCTTCGCACCGCCGCGGGTGAGTTGCCGAGCGGCCGCGGCACCGATGCCGTCACTGGCACCGGTGATGACAATCGTCTTGGGCGTCATATCGATCGCATCCTAGGACAGCGAATACCGCACGGGCAGGTGCTTGAGACCCCCGACGAACGTCGCGGCGACCAGTTCCGGATCACCGGCCAGCTCGATGGATGTCAGCCGGGGCAGCAGCTCGGCGAAGAAACTGCCGACCTCCATTCGGGCGAGCGCCGCTCCCATGCAGAAATGCACTCCGTAGCCGAAAGCCACGTGCTTGTTGGGCTCGCGCCCGACATCGAAGCGGAACGGATCGTCGAATACGTCCTCGTCGCGGTTGGCCGACACGTAGGACAGCAGCACCGATTCGCCGGCCGCGATCGGGACTCCGCGCACCTCAGTGTCGGCGGCAGCGGTACGCATGAAATGCCGGACCGGAGTGACCCAGCGGATCATCTCCTCGGTGGCGCGCGGCATCAGGGCGGGGTCGTCCTGCAGCCGCCGGAGCTGGTCCGGGTTTTCCAGCAGCGCGTGCAGCCCACCGGAGATGGTGGCGCTGGTCGTATCATGTCCGGCGGTGGCGACAATCAGGTAGTAGGACACCGTTTCGATATCCGACAGCGGCTCCCCGTCGATGCGGGCGTTGGCGATCGCGGATGCGAGATCTTCGGTCGGGTGCTCGCGGCGGGCAGCGGTCACTCCGTTGAAATAACCGAACATGTCCAGCAGCGCGGGCAACTGGTCCTCGGCCGTGGTGCCGCGCTTGTATTCGCTGTCGTCGCTGCCGAACAGTTCCTGGGTCAGCTTGAGCATGCGGGGGAAGTCGGCCTCGGGGATACCGAGCAGCGACATGATCACGTAGAGCGGGAAGTTCACCGCCACCTCTTGCACGAAGTCGCACTGCGGACCGACTGCTCTCATCTTGTCGACGTAGATCCTGGCCAGTTCGTCGACGCGAATCTTCAGCGCACGCATCGCTTTGGGCCGGAACCAGTCCGAGCCGATGGCACGCACCACCCGGTGCTGCGGATCGTCCAGATGGATCAGCGTGCGCACCCCCGAGGCCGCCTGCAACTCGTCGCCTTCGATGGTCGCCAGTACCGGCCGCGGCCAGTTGGTGAACAGCCCGTTGTTGCGCTCGATATCCATCACGTCGGCGTACTTGGTGATCGCCCAGAACGGCCGGTAACCGGGTACGTCGACGCGGCACACCGGCGCGCTGGCACGCAGATGGGTGAGCGCCGCGTGCAGCCGCCCTTCATCGGTGTAGGCCTGCGGATCCGCCAGCAACCTGGCGGCCTCGTCCATGGTCGGCGCACTCATCGGCGAAAGTCCTTGAGCGCCCGCTGAACACAGTCCGGCGAAGCGGCATAGAAGATGGGCAGCACCCGGTCGGCCACTCCGTCGCACCTGGAGCGCAGCGCAGCGCTGACGTCGTCGGCCGGGCCGACCACGGCGAAGGTGCCGAGGATCTCGTCGTCGATCAGTGACCCCATAGCATCCCACTCGCCTTCTTTGGAGAGGCGGTGCAGTTCCTCGTGCAGGTCGCCCCAGCCGTGCAGTTCGAGCACCTTGCGGTACGCCGGGGTGGACCCGTAGAACGCGATCTGTTTTCGGGTGGCCGCCATGGCGGCTTTCAGCTCGTCCTCGTTGGTGCCGGTGGCGACCATCACCTCCGCCGACACCTCGAAGGCGCTGCGGTCCCGGCCCGCCCGTTCGAGACCGCGTTGCAGGATGGGCAAGGTCACGTCGGTGAGATAGCGCTTGGACACCATCGGGTGACCGAGATGGCCGTCGGCCACCTCACCGCACATCTCGGTCATCGCCTCACCGACCGCCGCGAGAAAAATCTTCGGCGGCGGGTACGGGTTCGGCTCCGGCGTGAACATCGGCGTCATGATCTTGTGCGTGTAGAAGTCACCCTCGAACCGGAGCTTGGTGCCGTCCTTCCAGGCCGACCAGATCGCGTGCAGCGCTTCGACGAACTCGCGCATCCGGCGGGCAGGGTGGCTCCACGTCATGCTGAAGCGCTTCTCGATGTGAGCCTGAATCTGGGTGCCCAGCCCGATGATGAACCGGCCCTGCGAGTACTCCTGCAGGTCCCACCCGAGGTTGGCGACGGTCATGGGGTTGCGGGCGAAGGCCACCGCGATGTTGGTGCCGAGATCGATGCGACAGGTGTGTTCGGCTGCCAGCAAAAGCGGCAGGAACGGGTCGTGGCTGGTTTCGGCGGTCCAGCCGCCGTCGAAGCCCTGCTGTTCCAGAGCGCCGGCCGCCTCGACCACTCGGTCCAGCCTGTTGGGTATGCCACCGTCGATCTTGAGGCCCCCACGCACCATAGTGGGAAAGCTACAGTAAGCAATTCGGTAGGGTCAACGTCAGCGCGGCGCTACAGTGAGCACGTCATCAGGAACCGACCGCCCGGTAGCGAGTGAGGACCAAGGCATGGCCAACTCCCAGGACTGGCAGGAGACGCTCGACGACCTCGACCGCCGCCGCCGGCACTCGCGCGGCATGGGTGGGCAGGAGCGCCTCGACAAGCACCGCGGCAAAGGCAAACTGGACGCGCGGGCCCGCATCGAGCGGCTCCTGGACGCCGGCACGTTCCGGGAAATCGGCACCCTGGTCGGCGGTGACGTCGCCGCCGACGCGATCGTCACGGGTTCGGGCCTGGTTCATGGCAAACCTGTCATGGTCGGCGCCGAGGACTTCACCACGCTGGCCGGAAGCATCGGGCCCGGCGGCAATTCCAAGCGGTACCGGATCGCCGAGCTTGCGGTGCGCGACCGCGTCCCACTGGTGATGCTGCTCGACGGCGCGGGATTTCGGCCCACCGGTGGGCATTACGGCCGCACCCCCACCGACCTGCTCGCCCAGACGCAGTGTTCGGGGCGGGTGCCGACGGTGGCCGCGGTGCTGGGTCCCTCGGCCGGGCACGGCGCCCTGGTGGCTCCGGTGTGTGATTTCCGGATCATGAGCCGGCACGGCACCATCTTCACCGCCGGCCCGCCGGTGGTGAAAGAGTCCACAGGAGAGGACATTTCGAAGGAGGACCTGGGCGGCCCGGACGTCGCACTGCCCAGCGGGGTGATCCACAACGTCGCCGAGGACGACGAGACGGTGCTCGACGAAATCCGCCGTTATTTGTCCTATTTTCCGGCAAGCGCCTGGTCCTATCCGCCCGGCCTGCCCGCCGACGAAACGACGGCACCGCGGCCCACCCCGGAGTTGTTGAACATCGTCTCCCGGGACAATCGTCGCGTCTATGACATGCGCGCGGTGCTCGACGTGGTCTTCGACCGCCCCGACTGGTTCGAGGTGCAACCGTCGTTCGGCAGGGCGATCATCTGCGCGCTGGCGCACCTGGGCGGGCATCCCGTCGCCGTCGTCGCCAATCAGCCGCAGGTGCTGGCCGGTTCGATCGACGCCAGTGCCGCGGACAAAGCCGCGCATTTCATTTTGGTCGCCGATTCATTCCATCTGCCCATCGTGTTCCTGGCCGACAATCCGGGGATGCTGCCCGGCAGCCGCTCCGAGCGCAGCGGTGTCCTGCGCAGCGGCGGGCGGATGTTCGCCGCGCAGACCGCCGCGACGACGATCAAGTTGCACCTGACCTTGCGCAAGGCTTACGGCTTCGGCTCCATGGTGATGTCGCTGCTCGGCTTCGACCACCAGTCCGCCACGTTCGCCTATCCGGGAGCGACGATGGGCGCCATGAGTGCGGCGGCGCTCAGCCGCGCCTCCCACGCCGGTGAGGACCTGACCGCCAAACTGCGCGACGCCGAGCTGCAGGCATCCTTCCGCTCGGCTGAAGGGTTCGGTTTCGACGAACTGATCGATCCGCGGGAGACCCGCGATGCGCTGCTGGCCTCGCTGCAACGCGCGCTGTCCGCCCGGCAGGCGGTCGCGGAGCCGGTGACCCGCACCGTGATCTTGCCCTGACTACGCTCCTGGTAAAACCGGCGGGCTTATTCACATCAACTCCGCCGCAACGGGATCAATTCTCAGCGACTCGAACTCACAGCCGGTGAATCTCACGGGCCAACAACGAGCGCTCAAGGTACGCGTAGCGCTCCGGCTTGCTCTTCTTGCGCGCCGGGAGTGCTGCCTCTTTGGGCGCCAGGAAGATGCGGCGCATCGACGCGCCGATGACCCGGGATTTGTCGACTAACCAACGAGGTGACGACGTGGTCTTTTTGCGCGGTAACGGCACTGCTGCCGACGTGCTGAGGACAACCTCCTGAATATGTGTGGTCATGAGTTCGTTCCTTCACTCGACGACCCAGCGCCGCGGCCTCATCCTGCGAATCGCTGTGAATTGAGGCCGTCAGGCAATGGGTCAATTGCTGCTAACACCCAGAGTAATACCCATACCCGTAGGGGTATTCCTCGTGTGACCGGTGTCATACCCGAACCTCTGCCATCACACCCGGAGGTCAGGCCATGCCCCTGCGCCGTGATCGCCCCTGACGTTCCATTGCGCGAGCAGACGCAAACTCGCACGCTGCAGCGCGCTGCAGCGCGAGTTTGCGTCTGCTCGCGAGGCTAGGTGCGGTAGGCCGCGACCACGGGTTCGAGCTCGTCGGGTGTGGCGCCGTGCAGAATCACCGCGTCGGCGCCGTAGTCGAACTCGCGCCGAATCCGGTCGGCGCACTGCTCAGCCGACCCCGTCGCCGACGGTTCCAGCCATTCTTCGGGGATTAGCGTGGCGATGTGCTCGATCTGCTCCGGCGTCGCCTTGTGGTCGATCCCACCCGCGATCGAGGTGACCACCGAATCTTCCCGGAACCGTTGCAGCACAGCAGGATCCCAGTTGTTGGTCTTGACCATCAGATCGCCGTACCCCTGCAGATAGGTGGCCAGCCGGGCAACGGTCTTCTTCAGCCGCAGCGGCTCGGGCAGGTGATCCCCGACGGTGGCGAAGCACGACCACACCCGCACGCTGTCCGGGTCCCGGCCCGCTTTCTCCGCCGCGGACTTCACCGTGGCAACACAGCGCTGCAGCGTCTCCGGCGTGAAGTAGGTGTGCAGAATGACGTCGTCGAACGCCCGCCCGCCTAGCGCCAGCGTCTTGGGACCGAACGCCACCAGCGCCAACCTGATGTCCTCGTCGAAGTCGCGGTCCAGAAACAGGATGGGGTACTTACCCATCGGCCCATCGTGATTGAAGATCACCTCGCCGTGCCACAGCCGGCGCATGACCTGCGCCCAGTCCTCCATCTGCGCCGTGGTCACCGCCGGAATGCCGAACGCCCCGTAGATCGCGGCGATACCGCGACCGATGCCCAGGGTGAATCGTCCACCGGACAGCCGGTGCATGGTGGTGGCCCAGGAACCGGTGATCAGCGGATGACGCGTGTTGTGATTCGTTGCGGCAGTGGCAATTTGCATGCGGCTGGTCACCGCGCACGCCGCTCCTACCAGCGAGGAGGCCTCCTTGACGTTCCAGCGTTCGGAGATGAAGGCGGTGCCGAAGCCGAGCTCCTCACCACGACGTGCCTCGTCCATCAGCGTTGCGGGTCCCTCACCGCCCGCCCCCGCCAGCAGGTAGTAGCCCAGTTCGTCGAGCACCCGTTCACTCACTTCCAAACCCCTTGCTGATAGCCGCAATTCCAGACCTCGGTGATCCGGCCGTCGACCACGCGGAACACCTCGATGCTGGCCACGTTGGTGACGCCGCCGTCGGCCATGACCGTCGAGTCATAGACGATGGCGACGTGCTCGCCGTCGTCGCCCGCAACCACGATATTCAGGTCGAAGTGCAGCGACTCGCACACCTGCCACATGTCGGCGACGCGTTGCACCGCCTGGGCGTGGGTCAGGGTCTGAGCCGCACCCACCCCGTGCCGAATGACGTTGTCGGCGAACAACTCGTCGGCGAGTTGCAGGTCCTGCTCGTTCCACACCACCAGGTTGTAAAGCTCCACCACCTCGCGCGCGGTGCGCACTGCCCCCATCAATCGGCCGTCCGCAGCGACATGTCGTCTCTAACCTCGCGCAGGAACCGCTCGGAGATGGCCTGCACGCGGCGGGAGAAGACATGGCTGACGTGGCCGCCGCCGTACCAGTGCAGTTGACCGCCCCACTTGTCCTGCAACACCAGCGCCGGCTCCAGCATCGCCATCCGGTCGTGGCGCGCGGCGACAATCAGCCGGCGCTGCGGCGGGGGTGCCGGGTCGGCCATCAGCGGATCGATGACGGTGGTGAGCCGGGAGACCACCTCGGACTGCAGCAACCTCCGGTACTCGCGGTGTGACGACCCCGAGCGCCCGAGGTGTCGCGCGATCATCGCGTTGAGCCCCAGGATGGGCGTATACAGCGCCACGGCGTCCACCTCCCGCTCGAGGTGCGACACCAGCGCGGCAACCGGACTGCCCATCGAAACCCCGGCAACCACAACCGCGGTGGCTTGCCGCCGGGCCCAGCGCACCACCGCCCGGATCTCCGACACCGACCGCATCATGCCGGCGACGTTGCCCAGCGGGTCCATGTCCGGATAACTCGGCCAGTAGCCCTTCCGGCTGCCGTGGCCGGGCTGGATAGGCATCGCGACATTGAACCCCAGGCCGTGGTGAATCCGGTCGATGCGCGACATCAGCATGTCTTCGGCCCCGCCCTGGCCGGCCCCGTGAATCCAGATCAGCCACGGCCGCGGACCATCGCGGTGCCGGCACAGATGCACCGCGGCCCGCGACGGGCCGCCGAATCCCTCGTCGGTCAAAGTCTGCGGCAGCGCCGGATCATGCTCGAAAGACAAGCGCTCATAGGCCAGTCCGGCGATCTTGCGCCGCTTGATCGCCCGCACCCGCAGCGCAGCCGGTTCGGCGTGCGCGCCGTCGATGCCCAGCGCCGACAACTCCTCAGCTGCGGCCGCGCAGGCGTCCAGCGATCGGATGCTGCGCGGCGCGCTGCCCCCCAGCACCGAAAACCCGGTCAGCACAAGCTCATCGAGGAATACTTCGCCGAACTGGCGGACACCCCGCGGGGCCGAGGGCTCCGACCGGGTCGACTCGTTGAAGCCGGCCACCGTCCGCGGCAGCACCATCCCCAGTTCTCGGGTGATACCCAGCCCACGCTGTGCCCACGACATACCAATCACCTACCTCAGCTTGAAACCGGTATAGCCGCTCGCCGCGATTTCGTCGCAGCGCCGCCGGTATTCGGGAATTCCGCCGGTATAGCCCATGTACATCCGCCTCTTGCCGGGCACATTGCCCCCGTTGTACCAGGAGTTGCAGGACGGGTGAACAAGCACGGTCGGCGCCACCAGCGCCGTGGTGTGCTCGATCCAGTCCTGTTGCGCACTCTCTTGCGCCTCGATGCAGCGCACACCGTTGGCGCGCAGGTAGGCGATGCAGTCGCCGATCCACTCGACGTGCTGTTCAAGCGCCGCAACGAAGTTCGTCGCCGCGCTGGGGCTGCCCGGTCCCTGGATCATGAACAGGTTCGGAAATCCGGCAATCGCCAGGCCGAGGTAGGACAACGGGCCGGCGTCCGCCCAGAATCGGCTCAGCTGCACGCCGTCGCGACCCTGAATGTCGATGCGGCTCAGCGCTCCGGTCATGGCATCGAAGCCGGTGGCGTAGATCAGCACGTCAAGTTCGTACTCGCGTCCGCCGGCGCGGATCCCGGCCGGAGTCACCGTATCGATCGGGTCTGCGCGCAGGTCGACGAGGGTGACGTTGTCCCGGTTGAACGTTTCGTAGTAGCCCTGGTCGATGATGGGGCGCTTGCAGGCGAAGGGATGTGCGGGCACCAGCGCCGCGGCCGTCTGCGGGTCCCGCACGATGCGGGCCACCGCCTCGCCGTAAAGCCGTGCGGCCATCCGGTTGGCCTCAATGTCGAAGAAGACGTCGCCCCAGTTCAGCGCGCCGAGCACGCCTTTGTCGTCGATAGCGCGCAGTTGCTCCTCCCGGGTGGCCGCTTTCAGGGGCGGACTGCCCAGCATCTCCAGCAGCACCGAGAAGGCACTGAGGCGGGCCGCGCCGATCGGGTGAGCCCGTTGCGCCGCCCGGATCTCGCCGTAGCGGGCCTTCATCGCGTCCAGTTCACCCGGTTCGAACCGGTGCACCTGCCAGGGCAGGGTGTAGGGCGCCGACCGTTGAAACACCAACAGCTGCTGCGCCTCCCGGGCCACCACCGGGATGAGTTGCACTCCGGTTGAGCCGGTGCCGATGACGCCGACGCGCCGGCCGGCCAGATCGACGCCGTCACGCGGCCAGCGGCTGGTGTACAGCGACGTTCCGACGAATGACGCCATGCCGGCAATGTCGGGCTCCAGCGGGACGGACAGGATGCCGGTCGCGGCGACGACAAACGGCGCCGTGATCGTCTCGCCCGCCTCGGTGCACACCTGCCACATCGCCATGTGCTCGTCGAAGGTCATGGCGACGACCCTGGTGTTGAACGTGATATCGCGACGCAAGTCGAGGCGGTCGGCGACGAAGTTCAGGTACGCCTCGATCTCGGGCTGGGCGGGCATCGATTCCGTCCACACCCAGTCCTGCTGGATCTCCTCGGAGAAACTGTAGGAGTATTCGATGCTTTCGATGTCGCAGCGCGCGCCCGGGTAGCGGTTGAACAACCAAGTGCCACCAACGTTTTCGGCCGCTTCCAGCCCACGCGCGCGCAGGCCTAGCTGACGCAGGCGGTACAGCATGTACAGCCCGGAGAAGCCCGCGCCGATCACCAGGACGTCGGCGCCGGTCGACGCCTCGGTACCGGCAACCGCTTCAGTCATCTCGCTCCTCGCGACACCGGATGAGTAGAGCCAACGTGCTGAAATCTATACTGTAACGAATTTAGTATCAGACGGCGGGAGGTGTCCGGCTTGCAGGTTCCGTTCACCTGGAAGGTCACCGGTTGGTTCATGATCGGCTGGTCGCCGGAGTTTCCGGCCGGCGAAGTCCGGCCGCTGCACTACTTCGGCGAAGACCTGGTTGCCTACCGCGACGAGTCCGGCGAACTGCACGTGCTCGAAGCGCACTGCAAGCACCTCGGCGCACACCTCGGCCACGGCGGCACGGTGGTCGGCGACTGCGTGCAATGCCCCTTCCACGGCTGGCGCTGGGGACCCGACGGCACCAACCGCTACATCCCCTACCAACCGGACCGCCCCAACAAGGCGCTGACGCTGCGGACCTATCCGGTCACCGAGCAGTACGACTGCGTCTTCCTGTGGCACCACCCGCTCGGCGGCGACCCGCAATGGACGATGCCGGACATCTTCGGCAAGTTCCCGCAGTTCGAGACGGACCCGGCCGCCTACTACCGGGCGTACCCGGAGTTCTCCCGGCGCGCCGAGCGCGAACCGGTGCACCCCCAGATCGTGGCGGAGAACGCACCAGACAGCGCTCATTTCGAGTACGTGCACCACGCCTCGGTGACACCGCGGGTGCTGGACTGGACGATCGCCGAACACGAATGGCGGTTCGTCGCCGGCTGGCCCGACGCCCGCAGCGACAACCCCGACGATCTCGCGCTACGTTTCCACAGCCACCTGTTCGGCCTCGGCGGAGCGATCAGCGTGTTCGAGGGTGCCCAGAATCATCGCCTGATCTTCACCTGCACGCCGGTGGACGACGAATGCTCGGACCTGTTCTATTCCATCTGGTGGCCGCGGACCCCGGGCGACACCGGCGAGGTGCCGCAGGGCAAGCTGCGCGAGCTGATCGAGAAGCAGTTCCTGTCCACCGTGTTCGACGATCTGGAGATCTGGCGCTACCAGAAGTACGTCGAGCATCCGGCGCTCTCCAAGACCGATGCGAAAGGGTATATGGCACTGCGCAAGTGGGCTCAGCAGTTCTACGACGTGCCACCTCGCGGCACGATGAACGCGTCCGCATGAAGCCCGCGCTCGCCCAGCTGGTGGCACCCGGGCACACCGCCGTCGTCACCCAGGAGTGCCAGGGCGCGGTGATCGGCCCCGATGCCGGACTGCCCTTGCTGGCGGCCGAGGCCCGCCGCGTCGCTTTGCCCAACATCGTGCGACTGCTGCCCGCCGCCCGCGCCGCCGGAGCGCACGTCGTGCACTGTCTGGTGCGGCGGCGACCGGACGGACTCGGCTCCAATCACAACGCCAGGATCTTCGCGATGAGCGGCGGTACCGTCGACCTCGCGCCCGGCACACCTGGTGCCGCTCTGCTGCCCGAATTAGGTCCTGAGCCAACCGATCTGACGCTGAGCCGGTGGCACGGTGTCGGGCCGATGGGCGGTACCGATCTGGACGCGGTGCTGCGCAACCTGGGTGTGACCACCATTGTGGCAGTAGGCGTCTCGCTCAATATCGCGATCCCCAACCTGGTGATGGACGCGGTGAACGCGGCCTACCGGGTCGTGGTACCGCGCGACGCCGTCGCCGGCATCCCTGCCGACTACGCCGACGCGGTCATCGCCAATTCGCTGTCGCTGCTCGCCACCATCACCACCACCGACACGTTGCTCGAGGCCTGGGCTGAAGGGACACCATGACAGACACGACCAGCGAGATCCGGGGTGGTTTCCCCGATGTCCGGCCCCTCGAGGCGCCGCCGGGGCTGGAGCGCTACATCACCGCCCTGCGCCGGCTGCAGGACCTGACGGTGTCGACCAAACCCGACGCCGCGGCGTGGGACGCCGCCAGCGATCATCTCGAAAGCGCCTGTGCCGTACTGGAATCCCATCGCGTGCCCGAGATCGAGGTGCCGGCCGGCCGCGTCCTGGAAATCCCGGGCCTGGGCCATCCGCTGATGCCACCGTGGACGCTGACCACGATGGGCTCCGACGAAGTCGTCATGCAGGGACACTTCACCCAGTCCCATGTGGGCGGGAACCACGCGGTGCACGGCGGCATGATCCCGCTGTTCTACGACTGGCTGTTCGGCATGGTGGTCACCGGTGCCGACATCCGTCCGACCCGGACGGCCTACCTGCACGTCGACTACCGCAAGGTCACCCCGATCGACGAACCGCTGACCGCGCATGGGCACATCGACCGAATCGAGGGCCGGAAGGTGTTCATCACCGCCAGCATGACAAGCTCCGATGGTGCGGTACTCACCGAGGCCACCGGCCTGATGGTCCGCCTGCTCCCCCACCAACCGTAACGGCGCGAGCAGACACAAAATCGCACCCGTCGGGGCCCGCGTGTGCGATTCTGCGACTGCTCGGCAGGAAGGACTCACGTGCCTGAATTCACTGTGCCCGCTGTCGCGGCGGCCATTGCCGCCGCTATTCCCGACCGCGAACTGGTGGTCCAGGGCGACAAGCGCTTCACCTACGCCCAGATCGTCGAACGGTCCAACCGGCTGGCCGCCTACCTGCACTCGCGCGGCCTGGGCTGCCACACCGAACGCTCCGAGCTCCCCGGCCACGAGGCCGGCCAGGACCTGCTGGGCCTGTACGCCTACAACGGCAACGAGTTCGTCGAGGCGCTATTCGGCAGCTTCGCGGCGCGGGTCGCTCCGTTCAACGTCAACTACCGCTACGTCAAGAAGGAGCTGCAGTACCTGCTGGCGGACTCCGGGGCGACCGCGTTGCTCTACCACGCGGCCTTCGCTCCGCAGGTGGCCGAGGTGCTGCCCGATCTGCCGAATCTGCGGGTGCTGATCCAGATCGCCGATGACTCGGGCAACGAACTGCTGGACGGGGCAGTCGATTACGAGAGCATCGTGGCGGAGCCCGCCGACCCACCGCCGGTGCAGCACTCGCCCGATGACCTGTACGTGCTCTACACGGGCGGCACCACCGGAATGCCGAAGGGCGTGCTGTGGCGCCAGCACGACATCTTCATGACCTCCTTCGGCGGCCGCGACCTGATGACCGGACAGTTCGTGACTTCTGTCGAGGAGATCGTGACGCGGGTGAGCGCCGGTCCCGGCACCAAGGTCATGGTGTTGCCGCCGCTGATCCACGGCGCCGCGCAGTGGACCGTGATGATGGCCGTGACGACCGGGCAGACGATCGTGTTCCCCACGGTGGTCGACCATCTGGATGCCGACGACGTGGTGCGCACCATCGAGCGCGAGCGCGTGGCCGTGGTGTCGGTGGTCGGTGACGCAATCGCCCGCCCGTTGGTCGCCGCGATCGAGAAGGGGATCGCCGACGTGTCGTCGCTGTTCGTCGTCGCCAACGGCGGCGCCCTGCTGACGCCCTACGTCAAGCAGCGCCTGATCGACGCGCTGCCCAACGCCATGATCGTCGACGGCGTCGGGTCCTCTGAGACCGGTGCCCAGATGCACCACATGTCCACCTCGGGCGCGGTGTCGACCGGCACATTTACCGCCGGACCGGACACTTTCGTTGCGGCCGAGGACTTTTCGACGCTCCTCGCACCAGGCCACGACGGCATCGGCTGGCTGGCCCAGCGAGGTTATGTGCCGTTGGGTTACAAGGGCGATGCCGCGAAGACGGCTGCGACCTTCCCGGTGATCGACGGTGTGCGCTACGCCGTCCCCGGCGATCGCGCCCGCCATCACGAGGGCGGCCACATCGAGTTACTGGGACGGGACTCGGTCACCATCAACTCCGGCGGCGAGAAGATCTTCGCCGAGGAGGTCGAGACCGCGATCGCCTCGCACCCGGCGGTCGCCGACGTGGTGGTCGCCGGCCGCCCGAGCGAGCGGTGGGGCCAGGAGGTGGTCGCGGTCGTCGCCCTGGCCGAAGGAGCCAGCGTCGAGGCTCAGGAACTGGTGGCCCACGCCGGCCAGTCACTGGCTCGGTACAAGTTGCCCAAAGCGGTCGTGTTCCGCAGCGTGATCGAGCGCAGCCCCTCGGGCAAGGCCGACTACCGGTGGGCGCGCGAGCAGGCACTGAATCCATGACTCTGCGACAGGCGCTGCCGGGCGGCTGGCTGCTGGAGTCCTTCGTCTCGCGCCGTGACGGCACCGGTCCCGTCCGGTACCCGTTCGGCGAGCATCCCTCCGGCCTCATCCTGTACACCACCGATGGCCACATGTCCGCGCAGCTGACGCCGGG
This sequence comes from Mycobacterium sp. TY814, assembly GCF_030755175.1. Taxonomy (NCBI): domain Bacteria; kingdom Bacillati; phylum Actinomycetota; class Actinomycetes; order Mycobacteriales; family Mycobacteriaceae; genus Mycobacterium; species Mycobacterium sp. TY814. The sequence continues at coordinate 113,882 of NZ_JAUFRY010000002.1, read as the reverse complement.
CACCGGCGAATTCGTCTCCTACGGAGGGCGATTCGAGGTCGACGAAGCGGCAGCAACCGTCACCCACCACGTCATCATCGCGACGATGCCGGAACTGTTGCTAGAGCCGCAGATTCGGCACGCGCGGGTCGAGGATGACCGGTTGACACTGTCGGCCCGCCAGACCACGGACCAGGGCGCCATACACAGCACCCTGGTCTGGCGCCGCGACGGCTAATCCAGGACCCGGACCGGTACGTGGCTCCAGCCGGCCACGTTCTGCATGTTGACGCGCCGGCACCCTGACCAGTCCACCTCGTAGCGCGGCATGAAGTCGAGCATCCGGTCCAGGGCGATCGTGCTCTCCAGCCGCGCCAGGGCAGCGCCGAGGCAGCTGTGGATGCCGTAGCCGAGCCCGAGGTTCTGCGCCTGGGTGCGGTCGCGATCGATCTCGAATGTGTCGGGATCCTTCCACGCCAACGGATCCCGGTTGGCCGAGGCACCCACCAGGAAGACCGGTTTGCCGGCCGGGATGGTCACGCCGTGCAGCATGACGTCGCGGGTTGAACGCCGGACGTTGTACTGTGCTGGTGCCTCGTAACGCAGCAGTTCCTCCACCGCGAGTGGGATCTTGGAGCGATCGTCGAGCAACTTCTGCCACTGGTCCGGAAACTTCGCGAACACCACGGCGGCGTTGCCGATCAGCTTGGTGACGGTCTCGGCCCCGGCACCTCCCAATAACGTTGCGAATTCTGTGATCTCGATGTTCGTCAGGTGGCCCGTCTCGCCGTTGTCGCGTTCGATCTCTGCCACGATCAGCCTGCTCAACAGATCGTCGCCCAGTTTTTCGCGACGCTCTTTGGTGAGCCGGTAGTAGTAGACGGCCATGTCGACGGCGGACTTCTGCCCGCTCTCGCCCATCTCGACCTCACCCGGACCGCGGTGCAAGAGATCGTCGATCCACAGTCGGATCTGCTGCCGGTCCCGCTCCGGCACTCCCTGCAACGTGGTCATCACGTCGACCGGAAAGAGCGCCGAGAAATCCTGGACGAAGTCGAAGTGAGCCGGATCCACCGCGGCCAGATACGTGTCGACCACCCGAGTCACCAGCGGCCGCAACGCCTGGATGGCCCGCGGCGTGAACACCTTGTTGAGCAGACCGCGCATGCGGCGGTGCGCGGGTGGGTCCATCGCAATGATCGAGCCGTGCTCGGTCACGTGCCCCGTGCGCACCTGAGCGAGGTCCACGCCGTATGCCGACGAATAGGTCTGGTAGTCCTTGAATGCCGCGGCGACGTCTTCGTGGCGGGTCAGCGCGTAGAAGTCGTACTGCCGGCTGTAGTAGACGGGCGCTTCGTCGCGCATCCGGCGGTACGTCTGGTAGGGACTGGTGAAGAAGTCTTCGGAGAACGGGTCGAAAACCACCGTGGCAGCGGTCATGAACTCCTCGTCTTCCGCCTGCTCCGGCAACCTGAGGTGCGTCCGGTAACTCTTACAGTATAGAAAACAAGTGCCCGCCGGAAGCCGAGCAGACACAAACTCGCACCGAAACCCGCACTCGCGTGCGAGTTTGCGGCTGCTCGCCGGGAATCCGGCGGGTTACCTGCCGAAAGGGTGGGAAATTTACCCCTGTGAGCGAGCCATGTTGCCTAGTTTCCTCCTGCGGGCTGCGGTGCGCCCTCCGTGATCGCAGCGCCGCTGTAGCGGTTCTGCACTAGGTACGCGGTACCCAGCGTCAGGCAGATCGCGGCGGGTATCAGCAGCGCGTACCCGCCGAATCGCGCGCCGGCCAGAATCCCTGCCACGCCGCCACCCAGGAACAGCAACAGCGTGACGCCCAGAATCGCGGCCTTCCACCTGTCGATGCCGTGCGTGCGGCTGCGCCCGATCATCAGCCCGAGGTCGGTGATGGTGCCGGTGAAATGCGTGGTGCGCACGGCCATTCCGCGGAAGCTCGAGGTGAGGCCGTTTTGCAGACCGAGGGCCGTTGCCGCCAACATGGCCTGTATTCCCGTGTCCATCGCGGTTGCTTCCACTCCGGCGGCGGCCAGTAACAGCAGTGTCGCCTGCATCGTCAGCACCGTGGCATGACGCGCGCCCAGCGTGGCCCGGTCGGAGGACAGCAACGCGCCAGCAACTGCCGAGCCCACCAGGAACCCCGACAGGATCGCGAGCAACACGTGGCTCTCGTAACGCCACGGGTTGGCGGTGTCCATGCCGAGCTGAGTGGTCACCCCGGTGAGGTTGCCGACCGGCACCGCCAAGATCATGAGCGCCACAGCGTTCACCAGACCCGCATTGAACGCCAATGCCGCGCAATAGCCGAGCAACCGGCCCTTCACGGGATCGCCGGCTCGGCTTACTCGCGTGACGTCGGTGGACATCGATATCCCTCCCCTTCGCCGCCGCGTCAGCGGTGGCCTGACCTCAATCTTGCGAAGGTGGCCTTGGAGGATTCTTGGGCGATTCTTGGGACGGCGCGCGTCAATTGCCCGCGCCGGGTGTGGACCGGCGCGTCGGCGGGAACCGGAGAGTATGGCCCGACACGACGCCGATGACGAGCGCAATTGCGCGCCCGATCCCGACGACCCGCGTAAACCCGATTCCCCGGACGACCTCACCAGGGCGTCGTGGTTGTTCGTGCTGCGCAAGACCGCGTACGAGTTCAGCAAGGATCAATGTCTCGACCTCGCCGCCGGACTCACCTACTACGCGGTGCTCTCGCTGTTTCCGGCGCTCCTGGTGCTGGTTTCGTTGCTCGGCGTGGTCGGTCAAGGGCGCCGTACCACCGACGCCTTGCTCGAAATGGTCGCCGGTGTGGCGCCCGCGTCGGCGGTGGACATGCTGCGCCAGCCCATTGCGCAGGTGGTCGACAACCCCTCGGCCGGTCTGGCACTGGTGTTCAGCGCGCTGGCGGCGCTGTGGTCGGCGTCGGGATATGTCGGCGCCTTCGGGCGCGCGATGAACCGCGTGTACGAGATCGGCGAGGGCCGCCCGATATGGAAGCTGCGTCCGCTGCAGTTGGGACTGACGTTCGCCGGCCTGGTGCTGGCTGCGGCGGTGGCCTTCATGCTGGTGATCAGCGGCCCGGTCACCGGGGCGGTCGGCAGCGCGTTCGGCTTGGGCAGCGCCGCCCAGACAGCCTGGTCGATCGCGAAGTGGCCGGCCATACTGGCGATCGTCACGCTCGTGGTGGCGATCCTCTACTACGCAACACCCAACGTCCGACAGCCCAGGTTTCGCTGGATCAGCGTCGGGGCCGGGGTGGCGATTGTGGTCTGGGCCGCCGCGTCAGTCGGATTCGGTTTCTACGTCAGCCATTTCGGAAGTTACGACAAGACGTACGGCGCGCTGAGCGGCGTGATCGTATTCCTGCTGTGGCTGTGGATCACCAATCTCGCGCTGTTGTTCGGTGCTGAACTCGACGCCGAACTCGAACGGGGACGGCAGCTGCAGGCCGGGATCGAGGCCGAACACGAATTGCAGTTGCCGCCCAAAGACACTCGTGCCCTGGCGAAGAAAGAAGCCGCCGCGCGCAAAGACATCAGGCGCGGGCGCCGGCTGCGCCGCACCCGGGGCGGAGGCGAATGATTCTGCCTCAGAACGCGTATCGCACCCGGTTCCGGGTCAACCTGGCAAGCGGCACCACCATCACGAAGTCGCTGGAAGCGAAGTGGGAGTCCGGGCAGAGCCCCACTTGGCATACCTAACCCACGGGTGCTGAGTAGGCCGGCTTGCCGAGGCCCAGCACGTGCTGGGCGATCATGTTGCGGAACACCTCCAGCGTGCCGCCGTAGATCCCGGCCAGTGGAGCAAAGCGGTACAGGTATTCCGAGGTCCCATTGTCGGCGGCACCGTCGGTCTCGATGGGCAGCACCGACGCCGGGCCGGCGACATCCATCAGGTCCGGCCCGATGTCGCGCATGGTCTGCGCCTGAGCGACCCGGCCGAAAATGCTCGGCGTCGACAGCGCCGCCTCCAACCGAGCCGCGCTGCGCCCCAGCCGATATGCGACCGACCCGTCGTCGATCGGTGGTACCCCGCTCGCATCCGGCTGTCCCACCCGGGCTGCCACGGCATCGAGGGCCGCGGACATGAACCCGGTCTGATGCTGCATGATCGCCACGTCCTGCAACCCGTCCGGCGCCGCGGCGACGGCACCGTGCTCGGCGTCCAGAGGTCCCCGCAATACCGTCCACCCCCCGTTGACCTCGCCGAGCAGATACTTCTCGTCGACCCGGACATCGCTGTAGTACACGATGTTGGTCCGGTCGCCGTCGACGGTGCGGATGCCCTGGATCTCGATGCCGGGCAGGTCGAGGGGGACCAGAAACATGGTCAGACTCTTGTGCTTTCGCGCACCGGGGTCGGTGTTGGTGATGAGGAAGACATACTGACAGTTGTGGGCGCCGGTGGTGAACATCTTGGAGCCGTTTATCACCCATTGATCGCCGTCGCGCACGGCGCGGGTCTTGCACGTTGCAATGTCCGAGCCGCCCTCAGGTTCGGTGTAGCCCAGGCACATGCGCACCTCGCCGGTGAACACCTTCGGCATCACCTCCTCGACGAGTTCGGGTTTGCCGAAGGCGGCGACGGCGCGCGCCACCATCGCCGTGGTGCCCCAGGTCACCCACGGGGTATGCACGCGCCGCTTCTCCAACTCCCAGATGCGACGGCGCACCCGGGTGAAGCCGCCTGCGGACAACGGCGTCCACTCTTTCTCCAGATATCCGGCCCCGCCGAAGGCCAAATGCACGCCCTCGTCGAAGTTGTCGCCGGTTTCCCGGTCACGCCGGCGAACCTCGTCGGTGACGTGTTCGGCGAGGAACGCACGGGTCTCGGCGAGAAAGGCCCGGTCATCGTCGTTGAGTGCAACAAGGCTGAAATCCATTGCGATTACACGCTTTCCCGCTCGGCAACCATGCGCCCCACCTGTTTTGCCGTCAGACCGGGGTCGCCTCCGGCCAGCGCCCACCCCCGGGCCCGGACCAGATACGCCGTCGCGGCGGCTTCCACCGATACCCCGAGACCGCCCTGGATGTGCACCGCCATGGTCGCCGCTTTGGGCGCTTCTTCGGCCATGAACACGAATGCGCACCCGGGCAATTCGGGCCGCTCGTCGGGCTCGTTGTCGAGAAACCATGCGGCGCGCCGCGCCAGGTTGCGGCCGCCCTGGACGGCGATCGCCATGTTGGCCAGCGGATGCGAAATCGCCTGCAGCGTCGAGATGGGCACTCCCAGGGTGTAACGCGTCTTGGCGAACTCGGCCGCGATCGTCATCGTCTGCTCGACCAGACCGGTCAGTGCTGCGGCGGTCAGCACCCGCCATTCCTCGACGGCACGACGGTACGCGGCGACGGCCTGCGGGCCTGTACCCAGAACCGTGCGCGAATCGGCAGTATCGGGATCCACCCAGGCCATCGGCAGTTGGCCGAGATTGGGCACCCGCTCGGGGCGGGTGGCGAAACTCAGCAGCAGGATGTCGTCACCGGCACGCACGATCACACCATCGGCAACCGCGGCGGACGGGACAAGACGCCGGCCGGTCGCGGGTTCCGGGGCGATATCCAGGCCGAGAATGCGGTTGCCGTCGACCGCGTCCGATGTCACCGCACCGAGCCGTTCGGCGAGGCGCGCCGCGCAGACGTGATCGATCCACGGCACGGGTGCCAGTGCCCGCCCCAGTTCCTCGGCGACCAATGCCAGATCCACCAGGGTCGCCCCGTCACCGCCCGCGTGCTCCCCTACCGCCATCGAGCTGGCGCCCATCGCGCACAACCGCTCCCAGAGGCTCTTGTCGAATCCCGTCTCCTGTGCGGCCCAGACGGTCTCGATGGGGCAATGGGTGTCCAGCAGCTCTCGGTAGGCCGATTGCAGGGCCTTGTGATCCTCGGTCAGGCTGTAGTCGATCCGGCGTAATTCGTAGCGATCCATTCGTTACCGCTCCTGATCCTTTCCGGCGCCGAAGAAGAACTCGTTGGCGTTGTTGTGAAGGTAGTTGTCGAGGACCTCGACCGGCAGGTCCAGCGCTTTGGCCTCGGGCACGACGCGGTGCTGGCGCAGTACCGGCCAGTCGGAGGCGAAGATGACCTTGTCGGGACCGCGGGTGCGCATGTAGTGAATTAGGCTGTCCGGCAACCGCTTCGGTGACCACGCCGAGGTCATCAGCCGCAGGTTGCGGTATTTGATCAGCATCCGTATCGCAATGTCCCACCACGGGTCGGCGCCGTGGATCATGCACAGCTTCAGCTCCGGAAAACGCACACACACCCGGTCCAGGTGAATCGGGTTCTGCACTTCGCCGGGGATGGGCGGTCCGGGCAGACCCGTGTTGACGCACAACGGCAGTTCGATCTCGGCGCACTTGGCGTACAGCGGGTAGTACACCGCATCACTGGGCGGATACTGGCCGTCGGCCCAGAAGCTGGGGCCCACCACCGCGTAGGCCACCGGTAGGTCGGCTGCCACGGCGGTCAACTCCCGCAACGACTTGACCGGACGCAGCAGGTTCATCCCGCCCATCGCGAGAGCGAATCGATCCGGCCGCTCTTCGGTGAACTTGCGTGCGGTGACCGAGGGTTTGGCAAGGTTGTCCATCAGAATGGCCTTGCGCACCCCGTGTTCGTCCATCTCATCGAGCAACGCGCCGAGGTCGACGGGGTCGAACATCGACTGCGGACCTTTGAAGTAGTCGTCGCGCACCCTGTTCATGAACTCGGGCTGGGCTTCGGTTTCACCGAAGTGCACATTGACGAGACAGTCGATCACCGGCCGTGGGTCAGGTGGCGTCATTGGCGGGATGTCCTTGCGGTGCTTGAGTTTTCGGCGTGGCAGGTGGCCCATCGGTAATCGGCCTTGCCGTTACCGAGCCGACGGATGCGATCTACCACGAGAAACATCTTGGGAACTTTGAACCCCGCCAACTCGGCGGCGCAGTGCGTTTGCAGCGCGGCCGTGTCCAGCTCGCCCACATCCCGGGGCTCGACCAGCGCGACCACTTCCTGTCCCCACCGCTGGCTGGCGCGGCCCACTACCAAGGCATCGGCGACGGCCGGGTGTGCTCGCAGCACCTCCTCGACCTCCTCGACGAACACCTTCTCGCCGCCAGTGTTGATCACCAGCGAATCCCGGCCGAACAACCGCAACGTGCCGTCGGCCTCCAGCGAAGCACGGTCGCCTGAAATCACCACCCGCTGCCCGTCGACGACCGGGAATGTCTTTGCGGTCGCGGCCTCGTCGGCGAAGTAGCCCAACGGGATACGGCCGGTGCGGGCCACCCAGCCGATCTGCGGTTCGCCCGGCTCGAGGAAGCGCCGGTAATCCTCCGACAGCACCAGGCCACCGGTCCGGATCGTGAAGGTGTCGGTTTGAGCACCCTGGCGGCTGTGCCCGAAACCCATGTTTCCCGTTTCGGACGAGCCGTATCCGTTGATCAGCGTGATGTGCGGGAGATACTTCAACAGCGCTTGTTGATGTTTGACGTTGGTGGCCGCCCCGCCGGTGCCGATCGCGAACAGGGCCGACAGGTCGTAGCTGCGCCGGCCGAGCTCCTCCACCAGCGGCGCCGCGTAGGCATCGCCCACCATGGTCATCAGGCCGACCTTCTCGCGTTCGGCGATCTCGAGCACCGCGGCGGGATCGAACTTCTGGCGGGTGTCGTACAGGACGGCCGTCTGCCCGGACAGGATGGCCGAGAAGGCGGTCCACATACCCGCGGCGTGCATCAGCGGGGACACCGCAAACCAGGGCGCGCCGGCCCGTCGCGCCCGCTGGTGAATCTCGGCCACGCCCTCGTGGTCGTCTCCATTCATCGACGCGACGTACATGTCCGCCTGCCGCCACAACACCCCTTTGGGCCGGCCGGTGGTACCGCCGGTGCAGATCATCAGCAGGTCGTCCGGTGACGGTGTGCTGGTGTGGTCGGAATCGCCCTGTGCCAGCGCGTCTTCGAGTGATACCGCGCCGGCGAGCTGGGGGGCATTGCGGCCGTCGTCGATCGACAGCAGCAGGTCTGCGCCGGGCAGCACATCGGCGAACTTCGCACCGAGAGATCGGTGGTAGATGACGCCGCGCGGCCTGACGTAGGCCAGCAGGTCGGCCACTTCGCGTGGGGTGTAGTAGTGGTTGACGTTGACCGGTACCACCCGCGCTTTCAGGCAGGCGATGACCATGTCGGGGTAGAGGTCGTTGTGCATGACCAGCGCGACCCGGTCTTGCCCGCATTCCCAGTTGCCCAGCGCAGCACGTTCGGCGTGCGCGCCGAAACCGTTGCCGGCCAGGTAGTTGGCTACTCGGCGGGTTCGGTCGGCGGATTCGGCGAATGTGCTTCGCCGGGTGCCGCAGACGGTCATCAGCCGATCAGGCACGGCGTCGGCGACCGCATCCAGTACCGCTCCGATGGTCCATTCGCTCATCGTGCGTGTTACACCGTGACGCTCGCGCCCAGCAGATCAAGGGCGTTGTCGCGCATCACTTTCCGGGTGTCCTCGGTACTGAACTCGGGAAACTGCGGGATGTCGGCGGTGAACGACATGGGATCGGCCAGGCCCTCTCCGTGTGGCCAGTCCGAGCCGAACAGAATCTTGTCCACGCCGATCGTCTCGGCGAGCAGCTTCACGTCGTCCTCGTAGTACGGCGCGATCCAGACATTGTTCCTCAGCTGCTCAACCGGGTCGGCCTTGAAGTGGTACGGCGCGGTGTTGGCCGCCTTCTTCAGCCGCTTGATCAGCCGGTAGACGAAGTACGAGCCATTCTCGATGCTCGCGACCTTCAGCGTGGGGTGCCGGGTGAAGACCTGGTGCACGATCATCGAGGCCATCGTGTCGTGGATCGCGCGGTCGTCCAGCAGCACCTGGTCGAGCGGGTCCTTCTTACCGAATCCCTCGAAGGTGGCCTTGCCGCCCCACAGCGCGTTGATGGCCAGATAGCCGCTGTCGCTGAGGTGGAACCCGACGGGAACGCCGGCCTCGGCCAGCCGGGCCCAGACCGGGTCATGCACCGGGTCCCCGAGCGAGCGGGGCTTGACTCGGCCAGGCACCGGAGCCGGCCGGACCAGCACCATCTTGGCACCTCGGCCGAGCACGAATTCGACCTCCTGGATGGCCATCTCGGGGTCGGCCAGGGAGATGATCGGCGCGGAGATGATGCGGTGATCGGGACGATCGAATCCCCAGTCCTCGTCCAGCCATTGGTTGAATGCGTGCACCGAGGCCATGGTGGCGTCGATGTCGCCTTTGAGGGCTTCCTCGACGCCACAGGCGAAGGTCGGCAACATGAAGACCGTCTCGAGATTCTGGGTGTCCATCACGCGCACCCGGGCCTCGCGATTCTGATACTCCGGATGGTTTTCCAGCCGGTCGACCTTCATCAGCGAGGCCGGGTCGACGCCGTCGGGAATCTCGCCGCGGAACAGCAAGTCCAGGCAGCCCGGTTCGATGATCGGGTCGAAGGTCGGGTTGGGGATGAACTGGTTGATGCGTTCGCCGATCACCGCCCAGGTTCGTTTGCCGTCCCGCAGCATCTGCACGCCGCGTCGCTTGAACTCCTTCGGCAGGTGGCGGGTGAACGAGTCGATCGGTTCGTAGTAGTGATTGTCGACGTCGATCGCCTGGTAGCCCAGCGTTGCCATCGTGGACGTCCTTCCCCAGTAAGCTGCGTGACCCGCCGACGCGCGGCCGCCCAGTACATACTGTATACCTATCGGTACTGCTTTCTGCAATGACCGCCGAGACCGTCGGAAGTCAGAAGAATGCCTGATCAGACGCCTCTCGGAGATCACTTCACGGACGCCTGCGCGGCGCAGCGACAGCCCGGGAATGCGTAGCCCTATACCGTACTGACTACAGTAGGTCTCACGTTCGACGCCGCCCAGGGAAAGAGGTCCGCCGATGATCAGGGTGATGGAGGGCATTCGGGTCCTCGAGGTCGCGCAGTTCACCTTCGTCCCGGCGGCGGGAGCGATCCTCGCCGACTGGGGAGCCGACGTCATCAAGGTCGAACACCCCCTGCGCGGAGACACCCAGCGTGGCTTCCTCAATATGGGCGGCATCCAGATCAACCCGGACCGCCATCCCCTGATGGAGCACCCCAACCGCGGCAAACGCAGCGTCGGTATCGACGTGGCCACACCGGGCGGTCAGGAAGTGCTCTACGAATTAGCCAAGGTTTCCGACGTCTTTCTCACCAACTACCTTCCCGCGCAGCGCCAGAAGAACAAGTTCGACGTGGAGCACATCCGCGCGGCGAATCCCGGCATCATCTACGCGCGCGGGTCGGCGTATGGCGACAAGGGGCCCGAACGGCACACCGGCGGGTATGACGGCACGGCCTTCTGGACCCGCAGCGGCGTGGGCTACGCCCTGACCCCCGCGGAACTGGGTGGCGCGCTGGGGCAAGGCATTCCGGCGTTCGGCGACTCCATCGGGGGGATGTTCATCGCCGGGGGCATCTCGGCGGCACTGCTGCACCGGGAACGCACCGGCGAAGCTGTCGAGCTCGACGTGTCATTGCTGAGCACCGCGTGGTGGGCGGCAGGTGCGAGCGTCACCCAGGGCATGGAGGCCGGAGAGGTGATGCGCACACCCATGCCCGGATCTCTCGCCCCCTCGGTCAACCCGTTCATGGGCAACTACCTGACCTCCGACGGCGGCACCATCAACCTCTGCATCATCAGCCCGACCGGGCTGATCCGGGATACCTTCGAGCATCTCGGAATTCCGGAGGCGGCCAACGATCCTCGCTTCTCCGAAGTGCTGCCCCTGATACAGAATGCCGATGCGGCCGGCAAGCTCATCGCCGACGCGTTCGCCGCCAAACCGTTCGCGTACTGGCGACAGCACCTGAAGACCATGAAGGGTCAGTGGGCGCCGTTCCAGAGCCTGCTCGACCTGGCCCAGGACGAGCAGGCGCTCGCCAACGACATGATCTCAGAGGTCGAAGTGGCCAGCGGCGGAGCGCCATTCAAAGTGGTACGCGGACCGGTTCAGTTCAACCACGAGCCGCTGCAAACCACCCGGGCACCACAAGCCTCCGAGCACACCGAAATCGTCCTTATGGAGATCGGGATGGACTGGGACCGCATCGCCGCCCTCAAAGACGCCGGCGCCATTGCCTGACCCGGCCGATTATGCGTTCGCCCCGGCCTTACGCTGTGCGATCTTGGCGCGCACCGCGTCCATATCCAGGCCCCGGACCTTGGTGATCAAGTCCTCCAGGACGGCGGGCGGCATCGCCCCGGCCTGGCTGTAAACGAGGATCCCATCCCGGAACGCCATGATGGTGGGCACCGACCGGATACCGACCGTGCCGGCCAGCTCACGCTCGGCGTCAGTGTCGACCTTGGCGTGCACGACGTCGGCGTGCTTCTGCGCGGACCGCTCGAACACCGGCGCGAACGCACGACACGGTCCGCACCACGGGGCCCAGAAGTCAACCAGCACAATCGAATTGTCGACGATCGTTGCCTCGAAGTCGGTGGCGGTGAGGGATTTGACGGTCATTGCTCTTCCTTATCTCTGGCAGCGAGCCGGTCCAGGGGATCCTGGAACAGCCAGGCCGCTCGTACCTACTGAAACCGTTATACCCCGAGGGGTATTCCCGCACAGCGACGTCGTGCGGGGCGCGCCCGAGTTCCGCCGATAAAGGTCATTCGACCCTAGGAACGCCGCACCAACACGGGCCACTCTGGCAATAGGCCGCTCGCCGGGGGTCGCCGTTCGTCTACCCTACGGGGTATACTCTCAACGAGCGTCCACGCCCGCTGAGCGTTGGGGGTCTTTGCAGAGAGGGAGCGAAATATGGCACGAGTCCTCATCCTCGGCGCCGGCATCGCGGGACACACTGCCGCGCTGCATCTCCGCCGATGGCTGAACCGCAAGCACGAAGTCGTCGTAATCTCCCCGAATGCCGATTGGAACTGGATCCCGTCGAACATCTGGGTTGGGGTCGGCAGGATGGATGCCTCAAAGGTGCTCATCCCCCTGCAGCCGATCTATCGGCGCAAGGGAATCGTCTTTCATCAAGGTCTCGCGACGGCGATCTATCCAGAGGGCAAGGGCGAGCAGTCGATGCCATCGGTGGACTTCACCTATACCGACCGGGCGCGCCAGGGCGAGATCGGCAATCTCACCTACGACTATCTCGTCAACGCCACCGGGCCCCAGCTTAATTTCGCGGCAACCCCTGGTCTTGGACCGCAGGGACATTCTTATTCAGTCTGTACCGCGGCCCACGCCACTGAGGCGGCGAAGGCCCTCGATGAGGTCATCGCCAAACTGAAGGCCGGCCATCAGCAACGCCTGGTCATCGGAGTCGGGCACGGCACCTGCACGTGCGAGGGCGCAGCGTTCGAATACGCCTTCAATGTAGAACACACCCTGCGTACCGCCGGGGTTCGCGACCTGGCCGAAATCGTCTATTTGACAAACGAATACGAGCTTGGCGACTTCGGCGTGGGCGGCATGAGCTTCGTCGAGAAGGGCTTTGTGCAGTCCAGCCGCCTATGGACCGAGTCGTTGTTCCGTGAGCGCGGTGTCAAGGCGATCACCCAGGCAGCCGTGCACGAGGTGATGGACGGCAAGCTGCGATATGAGCAGCTCGACGGCACAGAGCATGACCTGGACTTCGACTTCGCCATGCTGCTGCCCCCTTTCAGGGGCGCCAGCCTGGCCGCCTATGACAGAGAGGGCAACGACATCACGTCGTTGCTGTTCGCTCCGTCCGGCTTCCTGAAAGTGGACGCCGACTACTCCGGCAAGCCTTTTGACGAGTGGAGCGCCGAGGACTGGCCGCACACCTACGAGTCAACGGCCTATCCCAACATATTTGCGCCGGGGATCGCTTTCGCGCCGCCACACCCGATCTCGAAGCCGCGGAAGAGCCGCAACGGTACCGTCATCACTCCCAGCCCGCCGCGCACCGGCATGCCATCGGGTGTGATGGCCAAGACGGTGGCCGCAACGATTCGGGATCGTATCGACAACGGGGCCGCGGCTCCCGCGCACCGCGCCTCGATGGCGAGTATGGGCGCCGCATGCGTCGCATCGGCAGGCACCGGATTACGCGAGGGATCAGCGGCTGCGATGACCATGTTCCCCGTCGTGCCCGATCCGGCCAAGTATCCGCAGACGGGGCGCGACATCGCCGGCACCTCAGGCGAACTCGGCCTGGCAGGACATTGGATCAAGGCATTGTTGCACTACCTGTTCATTTACAAGGCGAAGGCACGGCCGTTCTGGTGGCTGATCCCCGAGTGAAAGGTGCTCCCGTGAAAGACATGGACTCGGAGGTCAATGTGCTGACCGCCGAACGCATTGCCGATGCCCCGCTTCCTACCGATTCGACACTGCGCAGGCGCCGAAACCCCTTCGTGCAATTGTGGCGTTTCGCCCGCATCAATCTGAGAATGATGAGGATCATTCGCGCCCACTGACTTTGGAGTCGCTTGCCTGACTCCGGTAGCGGCGTCTTTCGCGGCGTCTGAGGGTTTCGCCCCGTCAGACGCCGGCCCCCACCTTCTCCTCGCGGCGTTCTGCCGGCCGGGGCGCATCGGCTTCTTCGCCCAACAGCAGCGAGCGCACCAGCCGGCGCGGACCGAAGGGCCGCAGCATGTAGCTGGCGGGGCGGGGCCGCACCTTGAGCGGCCACCAGAACCACCTGCCGAGCAGAGCGGCGATCGACGGTGTCATCAGGGAGCGCACGATCAACGTGTCGAACAACAGGCCGAGCCCGATTGTGGTGCCGGCCTGGCCGATGGAACTCAGGTCGCTGGCAGCCATGGACATCATGGTGAACGCGAACACCAGGCCCGCGGCGGTGACGACGCCGCCCGTTTCACCCATCGAGCGGATGATCCCGGTCCGCAGACCCGCGCCGATCTCCTCCTGGAATCGGGAGACCAGCAACAGGTTGTAGTCGGAGCCGACTGCCAGCAGGATGATCAGGCCGAACACCGGTGCGATCCAGTTGAGCTCCAGACCGAGGATGTGCTGCCACACCAGGACGGACAGCCCGAACGCGGCGCCCAGCGACAGCAGCACCGTGCCGACGATCACCAGCGAGGCGACCAGGGCCCGTGTGATCACCACCATCACGACGAATATCAATGTCAGAGCGGCTATTCCGACGATCAGCAGGTCGAACTGGGAGCCGGTCTGGATATCGTTGTACACCGCGGCGGTGCCGGTGAGGTAGAACTTGGCATTGGCCAGCGGCGTGCCCTTCACCGCTTCGTGCGCGGCGTTGAGCTCGGGTTTGACGGCCGCGATGCCTTTGGGCGTCGCCGGGTCGGTGTCGTGGGTGATGATGAACCGCGCCGCTTTCCCGTCGGGCGACAAGAACAGCTTCAGGCCCCGCTGGAAGTCCGGGTTGTCGAATGCCTCGGGCGGCAGATAGAAGTAGTCGTCGGCCTTGGACGAGTCGAAGGCCTGGCCCATCGCGCTTGCGGTGTCGGTCATCCGTGACATCTGAGTGACCAGCCCGGAGAAGCTGCTGTGCAGCGTGAGCAGCGTGCCCTGCATCGACTGTGCCACCGCGATGATCGGAGGAAATTCGGCGGCCATCCTGGGCAGCAGGGCGTCGATGTTGTGCATGTCGCCCAGCAGGGTGGTCATGTCCTCGCTGAACTTGTCCACACCGTCGATCGCCTCGAACACCGATTTCGCCGCCCAGCAGGCTGGAATGTTGAAACAGTGCTGTTCCCAATACAAATAACTGCGGAACGGCCTGGCGAAATCGTCGAAGTCGGCGAGATGGTCCCTCATCTCGTCCAGGGTGGCCTTCATCGTGCCCATGTCGCCGACCATGTGGTGCGTCGTGCCGCTCATCTGGTTCACCAGCCCCTGCATGCGCTGCATCGAGGCGATCATGACGCCGAGATCGTCGCTCATCGTGAGCATGTCGGCCATCCGGTCCTTCATGAACTGCAGGTTCTGCTGGATCGGCAGCGACTGCATGCTGACCTGGAAGGGAATCGAACTGTGCTCGATCGGTCCGCCCAGCGGCCTGGTGATGCTCTGCACCCGGGCGATTCCGGGGGTCCGGAAGATGTCCTTGGCGATCCGGTCCAGGATGATCATGTCGCTCGAGTTCCGCATATCGTGATCACCCTCGATCATCAGGATGTCGGGGTTGAGCCGGGCCGCGCTGAAATGCTTTTCCGCGGCGTTGTATCCGACGTTCGACGGCAGACCGGACGGGATGTAGTAGCGGTCGTTGTAGCTGATCGACATGGTCGGCACCACGAGCAGGCCGACGAGGGCGATGAGCAGTGATGCGACGAAAATCGGCCCGGGCCAGCGAACGGTTGCCGTCCCCATCCGGCGCCATCCCCGCGTCTTGATCATCCGCTTGGGATCGAGCAGTCCGAATCGGGTCGCGACCGCGACGACGGCCGGCGCCGCGGTCAATGCACCGGCGATCACCACGAGCAATCCCACTGCCGACGGGATGCCGAGAGCCTTGAAGTAGGACAACCGCGCAAAGTGCAGACAGAAGGATGCGCCGGCGATCGTCAGCCCGGAGCCCAGAATGACGTGATAGGTACCGCGAAACATCGTGTAGTAGGCGGTTTCCCGGTCTTGCCCGGCTTGCCGCGCCTCCTGGTAGCGCCCGATCAGGAAGATTGCGTAGTCCGTCCCGGCCGCGATCGCCAATGACGAGAGCATAGCCACCACGAACGTGGAGAAGCCCAGCAGGTCGTAGTTGCCCAGAATCGCGACGACGCCTCGGGCCGTGCCCATTTCGAAGCCGACCATCACCAGAACCAGTAGCACGGTGACGACGGAACGGTAGACGATGAAAAGCATGATCATGATGACCACACCGGTCACGCCCATCATCTTGAACATGCTCTTGTCGGCGGCTTCATTCATGTCCGTGGTCAGCGCCGCCGGACCGGTGACGTATGTCTTGATGTCCGGGGGCGGCTTCGACTCATCGACGATCTTGCGGACGGCGTCAACGGACTCGTTGCCCAGCGTGCTGCCCTGGTTGCCGGCCACATTGATCTGGACGTAGGCGGCCTTGCCGTCCCCGCTCTGCGACCCGGCCGCGGTGATGCGGTCGCCCCACAGATTCTGCACGTGCTGAACGTGTTTGGTGTCCGCGGCCAGCTTCTTGACCAGACCGTCGTAGTAGGCGTGCGCCTGGTCACCGAGGTCTTTCTTGCTCTCCAGGACGACCATGACGATGCTGTCGGAGTCAGATTCGTGGAACGTCGCGCCGATGCGCTTGGCGGCGATCATGGCCGGTGCGTCCTGCGGGGACATCGTCACCGCATGGGTACGGGCCACCGATTCAATCGGTGGCACAAGGAGATTGACGGCAAGGGTCAAAAGGAACCACAACAGGATGATCGGAATGGCGAAAGCCCGGACGAATCGCATGAAGCGCGGGCGGGTGTCAGTGTCAGTTTTCATGCGGCTTTCACCAGACAGAAGGTTTGGGCGTGATGACCGGTCGCTGACTGCTCATCCCGGACATCGCCGTTGACGGTGATGCGGCAACCGATTCGGTCGCTGTCCCCCTGCGCCACGACGTTGGCGATGACGGCCGGATTGGTCGTCGAGATCGTGTACGTCCAGGGCAGGCTGCTGAACCTGGCCTCCTCAGCCTGGGCGTCCTTGTTCAGATAGCTCAGGCTTCCTGTGGTGTCACTGGGCCCAAATACTTCGTAGGTCACGGTCTTTGGGTTGAAGGGCACGATCGTCTCCGCGGCACTGCCGGTGGTCGAGAACAGCTTGTCGGAGCCGAAGACGCCACGCAGTCGCTGCACCGCGATGCCGCCGAGGGCAACGGCGACCACGACGACAAGCGGTATCCAGGCTCGCTTGAGAAAGGTGAGCATGATGGTTCCCCTGGTCTTTCGGCCTTGCCTTTACTGAGTCTCGCGCCGGGCCCGAGTGGCCGAAAGGGTCGTTTGGCCTTCGTTTCGATGGCCTTCCGTCGCACACACAAACGCCCGTGCCCTCATATCTGCCTCCTTCGTCCGGCGTCGCTCCCTGGTGAATATACCCTACCGGGTATGGCATCGGGCAAGGTGAGGCCACAGCGACTGCGGGTGAAATGCGTTACGCAGCTATCGGCCGCGCAGCTAAGGTGCGCTCGGCGTCGACTACCCGTCGGTGAGCGAAGGAAATTGCGGCGGCCGCTTTTGCAGGAAACTGACGATCCCTTCGCGGACATCGGGCCGAGGCAGGGCCTCCCACATCAACGCCTCGGCATCCGCTGTCGCGGTGACGATGTCGCGCGAGGCGTCGCCATAGGCCTGCCGCTTGATCACCGCCATCGCTGTCGGAGAACAGTATTAGGCGATGTCCCCGGCGTACTGCATCACCCGCGTCATGAGGTCCTCAGGCGGTACGACTTCCTTCACCAGACCCAGCCGAAGCGCCTCGTCGGCCAGGAACGTGCGGCCGCTCAACAGCAGATCCAGCGCGACACCCCAACCGGTTAGTCGCGGCAGGATCCAGGAGATACCGAACTCGGCAACCAGGCCGCGGCGCGCGAACACGGCGCCGAATTTGGCGCCGGCCGCGGCGAATCGGACATCGCACATCAGCGCCTGGGTCAGCCCGATGCCGACGCAGGGTCCGTTGATGGCCGCGATGACGGGCTTACGCAGCTCGGTCACGAAATGCGGGGGCCGCTCACCTACCAGCTCCGCGACGGACTTGCCGCCCGCGCTTTCCAGCGATTCACCGACGCGGCCGGCTGATCCAGGCGCACCGAGGTGTGCGCCGGCACAGAAGGCGCGCCCACGCCCGGTTACCACGATCACCCTGACCGCCGGGTCCCGCTCGGCGCGATCCACCGCGTCGTAGAACGGGCCGGCCATATCGGGGCCCCACGCGTTGAGCCGATCCGGACGATTGAGCGTGACAATCGCGACGCCGTCTGACGTGGCCTCGTACAGCACCGCGTGTTCCGCGTCGTCTGCGCTCATGAGTCACTCCTCGCGGGATGGCGGTGAAATGTTCACCCATACCGTATACCTATCGGTACTTCATTCCGCGCGGGGCGACAGGCGCCTCGAGTCGTTGTGAGCAGGATGTTCGGCGAACTACCGGGACACGCGGCGGCCCGTGACGAGCTTGACGATCCCGAGCAGGATCACCGCCCCGAGCAGACAGGTGAGGAACGAGAACATCAGTCCGCCCCCGGCGACATCGACACCGAAGCCGCGCAGCAGGAAACCGCCCAGCAGTCCTCCGACGATGCCGACCACGATGTTCAGTACCAGGCCCATCTGCCCGTCGGTCTTCATGATCTTGCTGCCGATCCACCCGGCCAGGCCGCCGATCACGATCCAGCCGATGACACCCAGAGTGAGCATTTTCAGTCCTTTCGACAGCGACGATTGGCGTCGCAGTCATCCGCACGGGTATGCCCACCATGCCCGGGCGGTAATCCGACGGGTTTGGACAGGCCGGCGTCCGGGTTATCGATAGCTGGCTTACGCCAGAACACACGGCCTATGGGAGGACTCCATGAACACCACAAAAGCAGTTGCTCATCGCGTAGGGCAGGCGCGCGGATTGGCGTTGCGCGCCCAGCTGGCGTGGATGCTGACTCAGCTGTTGTTCTGGCTGTCGGTGATCGGCGGGGTCGTCACGGTCGCGCTCTGGGCCCGCCGTCGGCTCACCGCGGGTGCCCGGACCGCTGCCGCCGCCACGACCCCGTCGGCGCCGCCGGCTGCCGCCGTGACGAGCGACACATCTCCATCTCGTTTGCGCTGACCCTCGATTTGGGAAAAGCCTTTGCAGCGACAACAAACGAAAAGGAGAGCGACATGGCGAACGAGAACAGCGGTCCGGCCGAGGCCATCAAGGGTGTCGTCGAGGACGTCAAGGGCAAGGCCAAAGAGGTCATCGGCACGGTCGCCGGCCGCGACGACCTGGTGAACGAGGGCAAGGCTCAGCAGGACAAGGCCGAGGCTCAGCGTGACGCCGCCAAGTACGAGGCTCAGGCCGAAGCCGCCCGTGGCGAGGCCAAGGTCCAGGAGGCCCGCCAAGAGGCTCACCAGTAAGCAGCCGTCAAACATGCGGAAGGCCCGGTCACATGACCGGGCCTTTGGCATGCAATGGGGTGCAATGTTTTTCGCGTCAGCTGATGAGTCCCAGCCGGCGGTAGGCGGCCTCGATCTGTGACTTGGCCTCAGCAGGCAGATGCGCCTGGGGCGGGCGCGAATGCGGATACGACCCGATCGGCAGCCCCAGTAGTGATGCCGCATATTTGAACGCACCGCCCCAGTGGGTGAAGTAGTCCGGACGTCCGGGATAGCAGGTCCACCACGAGCCGAGGTCCAGATCGAACTGGTCCAGACCCGACTCCCGGCCGTAGTCCATCGCCTCGAGCAACTTGTCCGCCATCACCAGGTCCCAGTACTCGGAGAACAACCGGCGCTGCGGCGTTTCGAAGAGATAGCCGGCGGTGCCCAACTGCGCAGGACAGACGATGCCGGCACGCAGCCATCCGGCCCGGTAGACCGTGCGGTCGCACTCCCAGAGCACCAGACCGGGCGCAAGGTCGTGCAGCCGGCGGCTGCTATCCGGGCGGAAGGCGCCCTCCTTGGTGGCGCATACCGCCGGGATTTCGTGATAGATCCGGGCACTTTCGGACGCCGTCAGCACGTAACCCGATGACGGCGAATTGAACATGCCCAGAGCGATATCCGTGCGCGCCGCGATGTAGGAAAAGAAGCGCAGCACGCCCTCGCCACCGTGTGCTTCCATCATCGGCGTCTGGATATAGGCGATGTCGGCCCCCACCTGCTGAGCGTGCAGCGTCAGATCCAGGCAATCCTTGGCACTCGTGGCCGCGGTACAGGCCTGGACGACGACACCGGGATTCGCCCGTCGCCCCTCTTCGATCGCCACTTCCAGCAGGCGTTTTCGTTCATCCAGAGTCAAGGCCCAGAACTCGGCGAGGCCACTGGTACACCACAGCATCGGGTGCCCGAGATCGCCGACGCAGTAGCGCACCAGCGTCCGGTACGCATCCCAGTCGATGTCGTCGCCGTCAGTGCCGCAGAATGGCGTGTACAACGAGTCGCCGATGCCGCGCAGGGCGCCACGCGCCCAGGACCGTGCTTCACTCGCCGTCGCCATCGCCTGCCCTCCCGATAGCGGCGGAAAGCGCCGGCATTCGCCCGGCCCGGCTCGATGGCCTAGCCTGTGGCTCATTCGATGGCTCCATCACCGTCACGTCCGCCCGCCCGGCGATCTATATCAAAAAGCCTACGATAGGTATTACAGTAGCAGACAGAGAACCCGCACGCGGGGTGGATTTTAGTGGAGGTATCCGGGAGTGGCAAAGCAGGCGACTGCGGAGAAGCGGCAGCGGCGCGAACGCGGGTCCATCAATCCCGATGACATCATCAGTGGCGCTTTTGAACTGGCAGAACAGGTTTCGATCGACAATCTGAGCATGCCGCTGCTCGGTAAGCACCTCGGCGTCGGTGTCACCAGCATCTACTGGTACTTCCGGAAGAAGGACGATCTGCTCAACGCCATGACGGACCGCGCCTTGAGCAAATACGTGTTCGCGACTCCCTACGTCGAAGCCAAGGACTGGCGCGAGACGCTGCGCAACCATGCGCGTCTGATGCGGAAGACGTTCATGGGCAACCCGATCCTGTGCGACCTGATTCTGATCCGGGCGGCGCTGAGCCCGAAGGCAGCCCGGGTCGGCGCCCAGGAAATGGAGAAGGCCATCGCCAATCTGGTCGAGGCGGGGCTGTCGCCCGAGGACGCCTTCGACACCTACTCCGCGATATCGCTGCACGTCCGCGGATCCGTAGTGCTGCACCGGCTGCACGAGAAAAACCAGTCATCAGAGGACGGCACGCGCTCCATCGAGGAAGCGGTGGCCGTGGACCCGCAGACCACGCCGCTGATCGCTCAGGTCACCGGCAAGGGACACCGCATCGCCGCTCCGGACGAAAACAACTTCGAGTATGGGCTCGAATGCATCCTCGATCACGCGGGTCAATTGATCGAGGCGGGCAAGTCCTCGTCGAAAGCCGCCAAATCTGCGCCACGTCGCACCCGCGCCAAGTCTCCGGCCGCGCGCTGAAAGGCTCTCATTCCTCGGGTTCCGGAACGTGAAAGTGTTGATCGCGCAACCGGAACGCCTCTTTGGTGCCGTGCTCCGCACGGGTTTTGACGAAGTTGAACTCACCCGGCGCGAACTGCAGGTTGGTGCCGAACGCGTGGAACAGATAACTGGCGACTTCCTCGCCCTGGTAAGCCTGACTCTGTTCCACCAGCCGGAAGGCTTCCTTGGCGATGACGACACCGTCGGCCGGCATCTTTGCCGCCTTCTCAGCCCAATACCGGGCACGGGCCGTCACTGACTCCGAATCGCATGTCTCGGTAAAGATTCCGAGATGCGCAACCTCGGCGGCGGCAATGATGTCGCCGGTGAGCAGAAGACGGCGGGCCAACACCGGGCCCAGCCGGTGAAAGAACATGTGCAGACTGCCCAGCGCCGGTCCGAGGAAGCGGGTCGCCGGCATGCCGATCTTCGTATCGCGGGCGATCACCGAGATATCGGTCATCAGCGCCAGCTCGAACCCGCCGCCGAGAGCGTAACCGGCAATCTCTCCCACCGTGACCTTCGGGAAGCCCATCAGATTGTGGTAGAAGCCAAATGACTTGCGGTCCACTGTGAGTCGGCGGCGCTGGCTCGGCCGCCTGGCCGCCTGTCCCTCCGCACCCGCCGACTCGCCGTACCAGCCGTAAGCGTTGTTCATGTCCGCACCGGTGCTGAATGTGCCACCTGCACCACGCAACAGGACGACGGTGAGGTCGTCGTCCTCGGCAACCTGATCCAGACACCGTGCCATGGCGTCCCGCATGGCGGGGTCGTAGGTGTTGCGTCGCTCGGGGTTGTTCAGCGTGATCGTGGCGATGCGCCGGCCATGGTCGACGTCGAAGAGGATCCGTGCGTCAGCAGTGTCCGCGGCGGTCATGAGCCGGACTCCTTTCGGCGTCTGCCGAATTGGGTGGTGGAAAGCTGATCGGGTCGCGATGCCGCGGTGTTCACCTCGCCGGTGCACAGCACCTCGTCGTCGCGCAGCAGCCGGGCCGTGGAGACGACGGCTCGCTCGACCGGTGATCGCGTGATGTCGAAACGCAGGTCGGTCAAGACCGGCGTCGGCCGGCGGAAGGTGACCGTCAAGGATCGTGTCTTGCCTGACAATCCGGTGACGCAGTTGTGGTGCTGCACGACGCAGTCGAAGAAGACACCGAGAAATCCGCCGTGCACCAAACCGGGCGGCCCTTCGTAGACCAACGGAAATCTGACGGTTCCAGCACCGTTGCCGTCATCGAGCCGGTCAAACGAATACTCCGGAAAGCACGGGTTGTAGGCACCGATGTCGGTTGCGTGATCGAGATACACCCGGCGCTCGTCGTCGCTGTCGGATCCGATGCGGGGCGCCGGATCGCGCGGCGCCGCTGCGGCCAGTTCGCGTTCCCAGTCGGCGAATTGGCCGACCATCGCCTCCACCGTGGGGTGCGGCTGTTCCAGGGACAGCAGCACTGAGGTGAGCCGCCGGATGGCTCCGGCGACGGCAACGGTCTGGGCAAGCGGCGCTTCACCAAACGCGGCGCCACCGGGAACTGTCCCGCCTGTGCCCTCGGTCATGCTGCCTCAACGCTTCCCGGGTCGTCCGGTTTTCCGGCCGTTCCCACGGCAATGTTTTCGCCGGTAGGGTTTCCTTGCTAACTTATACACCGTAGCAATCGTATCGCCTACTGTATGGGTAACCGTATAGACCGGGCGCTGGGCGGAAGGGCCGGATGCAACGGTGAGCCACGACGCCGGCGGCGCCGCCGCCGAAGGCACGGTCCTCGCCTCGCGGGACGGGCCCGTGCTGCGAATCGTCATCGACCGCCCGGCATCGCGTAATTCGCTGACGCCGTTCATGATCGGGCAGTTCGTCGAGTTGCTCACCGACGCCTCCACCGACGACTCGTTGCGAGCGATCCACATCCGCGCAGCCGGGCACGACTTCTGTTCGGGCGCCGACTGGGTGGCCACCAACGACCCCGGCGCCGAACGTCCGCGCACCGGCGCGCTGGTCCGCAGAGTGCCCCATGCCGCCCACCGCGTCATAGAACTTGTCCACACGATCCAGTTACCGGTGGTCTGCAGCGTGCGCGGCTGGGCCGTCGGCATGGGCTGCAATCTTGCACTGGCCGCCGACTTCACCATCGCCGCCTCCGACGCCACGTTCTGGGAACCGTTCGTGGACCGTGGATTCAGCCCAGACTCGGGCTCCTCCTGGCTGGTCCCCCGGTTGATCGGACTCGCGCGCGCCCGCCGAATGCTGCTGCTGGGTGATAAAATCTGCGCACCGGACGCGGCCGACTGGGGCTTGATTCACGAAGCGGTCGCCCCGGCAGAACTCGACGACATCGTCGAAGCGCTGCTGGACCGCCTCGCCGGCGGCCCGACTGTCGCCATCGGACTGGCCAAACAGGCCTTGAACCACGCCGCGCAGGCGACGCTGAGCCAGTCGATGACGCAGGAGCTGTTCAATCTGGAATTATCCTGTCGCACTGCCGATTTCAAAGAGGGCCTGGAAGCCTTCCGACACCGGCGCAGGCCGGAATACCGGGGCCGTTGAGTGGCGCCCGAAATGCTGAGAAGGGAAGCGGCCATGCCTGCGTTCGACAACATCACCTACGAAGTCGACGGACACACGGCCACCATCACGCTGAACCGTCCGGAGGCGCTGAACGCCCTGAGCCCGCACATGATCACCGAGCTGCGGGCGGCCTACGATGAGGCCGAGAACGATGATCGGGTCTGGCTGACCATCGTGACCGGTACCGGTCGCGCGTTCTGCACCGGAGCCGATGTCACAGCCATTCCCGAAGACGGCAAGGTGATCTACGAACGCCCCTACCTGTCCACCTACGACCAGTGGGAGGCGCCGCAGGAAGGGACACCGCCGTTTCGCAGTACGGCCAAGCCCGTGGTGACCGCGGTCAACGGCTTGTGCTGCGGCGCGGGCATGGACTGGGTGACCACCTCGGACATCGTCATCGCCTCCGAGCGGGCGACCTTCTTCGATCCGCACGTCAGCATCGGACTGGTGGCCGGACGCGAGATGGTGCGGGTGTCCCGGGTGCTGCCCCGCTCGATCGCGCTGCGAATGGCGTTGATGGGCAAGCACGAACGGATGGACGCGCAACGGGCCTATCAGCTCGGGCTGATCAGCGAGATCGTCGAGCACGACCGTCTGCTGGACCGCGCGCGCGAAATCGCCGACATCGTCAACTCCAACGCTCCGCTGGCCGTCCGCGGAACCCGCCTCGCCATCCTCAAGGGCCTCAACGTGCCGCTGCACGAGGCCGAGATACTGGCCGAGACGTTCCGCGAGCGGGTACTGCGCACCGCCGACGCGCAGGAGGGCCCCCGGGCCTTTGTCGAGAAGCGCACACCGGATTGGCAGTGCCGCTGATGAGTTTCGAGACGATCCTGCTCGAGGTCGATGCGGGCGGCCATGTCGCGACCATCACGCTCAATCGGCCCGCGCACCTGAACGCGTTCAACCGCACCATGTGCCTGGAGATGGCCGAAGCCTGGCGCATCGTCAAACTCGACGATTCGGTGCACGCGGTGGTGTTGCGCGCGGCGGGCACCCGGGCCTTCAGCGCCGGGCTGGATGTCAAGACACCCTACGGTCAGCCCGACAACATCTGGAATCACGAAGATCCCGGTGAGTACCTGAGCCCCAAGTGGCAGAAGATGTGGAAACCCGTGGTGTGCGCCGTCCAGGGGATGTGCACCGCCGGCGCCTTCTACTTCGTGAACGAGTCCGACGTTGTCATCTGTTCCTCGGACGCAACGTTTTTCGACTCCCACGTCTCGGCGGGCCTGGTGTGCGCGCTCGAGCCGATCGGACTGATGCGCCGGATCGGACTCGGGGAGACGCTGCGGATGGCGTTGCTCGGCAACGACGAACGCATCAGCGCCGACACCGCCCTGCGTATCGGGCTGGTATCGGAAGTGGTTGACTCCGAACGGTTGTGGCCGCGGGCGCACGAGATCGCGGCGGCCATCGCCGCCAAGCCGCCGTCGGCCACCCAGGGCACCGTGAAAGCGATCTGGGAGTCACTCGACAAGCCGTATCGCGCCGCGATGGAGCAGGGCCTGATCTACACCCGGCTGGGCAACCCGATCGGCATGGCCGAAGTCGCGGCCCGGGACAGTGAGCAGCGAAAGCCACAGATCCGCTAGTGGCCGTGCATCCGCTCAGCAAGCGAATCGCCGAGGTGCTGGACCTGCGACCCGATGCGGGGGCCATCGAGTACGACCGTCGGTGGATCTCCTGGGCGCAGATCGGCAGCGCGGCCCGGCGGGTTGGTGCATCGGTGAAGGGCGGCGACGCCGGGATACTGTTGCGCAACCGGCCCGAACAGGTGGCAGCCCTCCTGGGTGTCCTGATGCGCGGCGCCACCGTGGTGACGATCAACCCGTCCCGCGGAGACGAGCGCACCCGCGCAGACATCGCCGCGCTGGGGCTGCCCGTCGTACTGGGCGAGCCCGACGATCTGGACGCCCTGGTCCCCGAGAATTCCGGCACGGCAACCGTTTCCCTGGCCGGCCTGTACGACGGGACCGGCGAAGCACCGGAACCGATGGATGCGTGCTCGGGCGTCGCGGTGCGGATGCTGACCAGCGGCACCACCGGCCCACCCAAACGCATCGACCTGAGCTACGACACGCTCGCACATACCGTGATGGGCCCGGACTACCGCACCGCGCCCCCGCCTGCCGGGGTACGCCGCGGCGTCGCAATCGTCAACTCACCGCTGGTTCACATCGGTGGTGTGTTCCGGGTGCTGCAGTGTGTTGCCGACGCGCGCCCGTTCGTCCTGCTGGAGCGCTTCGAGCTGAACGACTGGGCCGCGGCGGTCCGAAGGCACCGGCCCCGGACTGTGTCGCTGGTGCCTGCTGCCCTGCGCACGGTGTTGCACTCGGACCTGACCCGAGAGGACCTGGCCGGTATCCGCACCGTGACCTGCGGCACGGCCCCACTGTCACCCGAGGACGCCGATGCCTTCACCACCAGGTACGGCATCCCCGTTCTCACGTCCTATGCGGCAACGGAATTCGGTGGCGGCGTCGCGGGCTGGACGCTGGCCGACCATGAGCGGCACTGGGCGGCCAAGCGCGGCAGCGTGGGCCGGGCCAACCCCGGAACCCAATTGCGGGTGGTGGACGAGGCCGGCACTGTGCTGGGACCAGATCAGGTGGGCTGCCTGGAAGTCAAACCCGCGCAACACGGTTCGGCGCAGTGGTTGCAGACCACGGACGTGGCGCGTATCGATGCGGACGGATTTCTCTGGATCATGGGCCGGGCCGACCAAGCCATCATCCGCGGCGGGTTCAAGGTGATGCCCGATGACGTGCGCAACGCGCTGGAAAGCCACCCGGCGGTGGCCGGGGCGGCCGTCGTCGCCCGCGCCGATGACCGGCTCGGTGAAACGCCAGTGGCGATGGTCGAATTGCGGGCACCCGCCACCGCCGGCGAATTGGTGGACTTCCTGCGGAAGCGCCTGGCCCGATACGAAATTCCGGCCGACATCGCCGTCGTCGACGCCATCCCCCGCACACCGTCCGGCAAGACGGACCTCGGTGCGGTCCGCGAGTTCTTCCAGCGAGCCCATGCACGCTGAGCCCACCACTATCGCGGAGCTGCTGCGACAGCAGGCTCAGTCGCGCGGCGGCCACCCGATGCTGGTCTGCGACGCCGACCGCATCAGCTACACCGACGCCGAGCAGCGCTCGGCACGCCTGGCCCGCGCCCTGATCGCGCTGGGAGCGGGCAAGGGCACCCATGTGGGCCTGCTCTACCCCAACAGCGCCAACTTCGCAGTCGGGATGCTGGCGGCCGCCCGCATCGGCGCGGTGGTGGTGCCGTTCTCCACCTTCGTCACCGGGCGCGAATTGCGGGCACAACTGTTGCACGCGGATGTGTCAATCTTGTTGAGCATCAGCTCGTTCCGCACCCACGACTACCAGCAGCGCCTGACCGAAGCCCTCGGCGAGGCGCCGTGCGAGGGCGAACTGTTCGTCGCCGAACTCCCCCTGTTGCGCTACGTCACCGGCGTCGAGCGGGCCGGCCAGCTCGGCGGCCTCGTCGACGAAACCCGTTTGCGCGCAATGGAGGACGACGTCGTGGGCGCTGACGTGCTGGCCGTCGTCTACACGTCCGGCTCGACCAGCGCCCCCAAGGGGGTGGTGCACACCCAGGCCGCGATGATCGGACACCAGCGAAACCTCAATGCCATTCGTGGGCTGACCGCGCAAGACACGCTGTTCTGCAATTCGCCGTTTTTCTGGATCGGCGGGTTCGCGTTCGCCCTGCTGGCGACGCTGGTGGCCGGCTCGACGTTGGTGTGCTCGACCTCGACCGACGCCGGTGCCGTGCTGGACCTGATAGAACGCGAAAAACCGACTATGACAAATGGTTTCGTCGCAGGGGTGGCATACCTGACTGACCATCCGAGTTACCCGCAGCGCGACCTGTCGTCGCTGCGCCGCGGGAACCTGTATCCGATCATGGCACCGCAGGCCCGCCCGGCCGATCCGGAGCTGCGGCACAACATGCTGGGCATGACCGAGGCCGGAAGCGTCGTGTTGATCAGCGGCGACGAATCGGATCAACCCGAACGCCGCCGCGGCTCGTATGGAAAGCCCGCGCCGGGGTTCCAGACGCTTATCGTCGATCCGGACGACGGCACTGTGGTGCGACGTGGCGACGTGGGCGAATTGTGCATCCGGGGGCCGTATGTCATGCAGGGCTATTACAAACGCAGCCGCGAAGAGTGCTTCGACGTCGACGGCTGGTTTCACACGGGCGATCTGGTCCGCGCCGACGATGACGGGTACATGTACTTCGCCGGCCGATTGGGCGGGATGATCAAGACGGCCGGCGCCAATGTCTCTGCCGCCGAGGTGGAGAAGGCGATGGCCCGCGTCGGCGTCACGGCGCACGTGGCGGGGCTACCGGATCCGGCGCGCGGGCAGGTGGTCGCCGCGGTCGTCGTCCTACCCGACGGAGTGCACGACTTCGACGAGGCGGCGCTGCGTCAGCGCCTGAGAACGGAACTGTCCGCCTACAAGATTCCGCGGCGCTACCTTGCCGTGTCCCGCGCCGAGGTACCGCTGCTGTCCAGCGGCAAAGTCGATGTGCGGCAACTGAAGAAGCTCTTCGATGGCTGACACCATCGATCAGCTGGTGCGGTTGCAGGCCGCCGCGCACGACACCAAAACCATGGTCGTCGATCCCGCCGGTGCCCTTAGTTATCGCGACATCGACGTCACCACCGGCGAGCTGGCGGCGGTACTGATCGCGGCCGGGGTGCGCAAAGGCACCCGCGTCGGATTGATCATGCCCAACTGCACCCGCTGGGTGCAGGTCGCCGTCGCGGTGACCCGCATCGGCGCGGTGCTGGTGCCGCTGAGCACGCTCTTGCAGCCCGCCGAACTCATCACCCAGCTCCGGGCGGCCGCCGTGCAGGTCCTGGTAAGCGTCGAGGAGTTCCGCGGGCATCGATACCTCGACGCCATCAGTTCGGTGCCGCATACCGAACTTCCCGCGCTACAACGCGTCTGGCCGATGCAGGGGCTGCAGCATGTCACCGCGAACGGACCGGCCCGCCGGATCGTCGACGCCATGGCCGGGACGGTAACCCCGGCTGACCCGCTCGTCATCATCTTCACCTCGGGCAGCAGCGGCGCGCCCAAGGGCGTCATCCATTCGCATGGCAGTGCTTTGGGCGCGGTGCGCTCCGGCTTAGCGGCCCGCTGCATCACCCCGGACAGCCGCCTGTATCTGCCGATGCCGTTCTTCTGGGTAGGCGGCTTCGGCAGCGGAATCCTGTCCGCTCTGCTGGCCGGCGCCACCCTGGTGACCGAGCAACGGCCGGAGCCGGCGACCACGCTGCGGCTATTGGAGCGCGAGCGTGTGACATTGTTTAGGGGCTGGCCCGACCAGGCCGAAGCGCTGGCGCGGCACCCGGACCGGGCCGATGTCGACCTCTCCGCGCTCAGGCCGGGCAGCCTGGAGGCACTGTTGCCCGTCGAGCAACGTGCGCCGGCCGGCGCGCGGGCGACGTTGTTCGGCATGACCGAGGCATTCGGACCGTACTGCGGCTACCCCGCCGACACTGACCTGCCCGTACCGGCGTGGGGTAGTTGCGGAAAACCATTTCCCGGCGTCGAGATTCGCATCGTCGATGTGGACTCAGGTCAGCCGGTCGCAGCCGGGACCGTTGGCATGATCGAGCTCCGGGGACCGCACATGCTGCGCGGGATCTGCCGGCGCAGCCGGGAAGACGTGTTCACCGCCGACGGCTACTACCCCACCGGTGACCTGGGCCGGCTCGACACAGACGGATTCCTCTACTACCACGGCAGATCCGACGACATGTTCAAGGTCAGCGGCGCCACCGTCTATCCAGCCGAAGTCGAACGGGCGCTGCGCAGCGTCGAGGGCGTCCAGAATGCCTTCGTCACCGACGTGGACGGCCAGGTGGGGGCCGCAGTGCTCGGCGCTGGTCTCGACGCCCGCCAGTTGCGCGATGCTGCGCGAGAAGTGCTGAGCGCGTTCAAGATACCGACGGTGTGGCTGCTGGTGGACTCCGATGACGACGTGCCCCGGGGCGGTACCGGTAAGGTCGATATCCCCCGGCTACGTGAGCTGTTGAAAGCTCAGGGCACCCGCGTCCAAGGTTGACAATTCTGCGACTCGAACGCCTTGACCGAGGTGTTGATGTTGGCGAACATCGGGCCCACGGAGATGTTCGTCTGCAGCACATGCTCCTTGTTGGCGTCGGGCGTGCTGTAGGTGAACCACGCGCACATCGAGTCCTGGGTCGGCACGTTGTTGATCCACACCCCGAACGTCGATGCCGAGCCTGCCGTGCGGTAGAGACCGGGCGCGATGTCGGTTCCGACCACGAACACACCGTTGCCCGGGATGGGATCCAATGGTTCGGCACCGGCCGGCGGCGCCAGCGCGACCGCTGACACGCAGGTCATGAGCACCGCGGTGGTGTGCAATACGCGCATTGACGTCCCCTGTCCTGCGACCCGTACCGGCAGCGTATGTCCTGCCGCCACGCGAGGACAAGGCTGTCAGTGTTCGCCCCGCACCACCACGCCCCGTTCGATGAGGTGGTCGATCAGCGGAATCGCGCTGGCGGCCAGGTGTTCTGACATGGCAGCACGGGCCTGCTGCTCGTCGTGCCTGCCCAGCGCGTCGAGCACCCGCCGATGGTCCTTTACGGCCTGGTCGGGCCAGTGCTCGATCATCGGGAACACCGACTCGGGTGCGTAGCGGGTGATCTGCGACATCAGCTGGGCCAGTTTCGCCGAGTCCGCGGCGATGTTGATGGCGCGGTGGAACTCGTGGTTCAGCCGCACCGTGCGCTCGTCGTCGTCGGCAGCGTAGGCGGCTTCGAGCTGGTTCTGGATATCTTCGAGTTCACGCAACTGATCGTCGGTGATGTTCAGCGCGGCGCGCGCCGCGAGTTCCCCGCCGACGTGGGCCTGAACGTTGGCAACATCGGCAAGGTCACGCTGGGTCAGCGGCAGCACCACGAAACCGCGGCGGGGCTGTTGGGCGACAAGGCCTTCCGCCCGCAACGCGAACAGCGCCTCGCGCACCGGCGTGACACTGATGCCCAATTCCATGGCCAGCTGGTCCAGCCGCACGTACTGGCCGGCGGCGTAGGTGCCCTCGAAGATCCGCTTGCGGACGAAGCTCGCGACATCCTCGGACAGCTGCGGACGCGCGCCGAAGTCGGGAACCGTCATGGCGTCACACCCGGTACTCGTCGAGCAGGCGCTTGCTGATGATGGACTTCTGGATCTCGCTGGTGCCTTCTCCGATGAGCAGGAACGGCGCATCCCGCATCAGCCGTTCGATCTCGTATTCCTTTGAGTAGCCGTACCCCCCGTGGATACGGAAGCTCTGCTGGGTGACCTCCGAGCAGAACTCGCTGGCCAGATATTTCGCCATTCCCGCGGCCACGTCGTTACGTTCCCCGGAGTCCTTCAGCCGGGCGGCATTGACCATCATCAGATGAGCCGCTTCGACTTTCGTGGCCATCTCGGCCAGTTGGAACGCGATGGCCTGGTGGTCGGCGATCGGCTTGCCGAACGTCTGCCGTTGCTGGGCGTAGCGGACGGCCAGTTCGAAGGCGCGCAGCGCGATCCCACAGGCGCGGGCCGACACATTGACCCGGCCGACTTCGATGCCGTCCATCATCTGGAAGAAGCCCTGCCCCGGCTTCCCGCCCAGGATGTCGTCAGCGCTCGCGCCGTAGCCGTCGAAGATGAGCTCGGTGGTGTCGATGCCCTTGTATCCGAGCTTGTCGATCTTGCCCGGGATGATCAGGCCGGGCACCACTTCGCCGAAGCCCGTTGGCTTCTCGACGAGGAACGCCGTCAGGTTGCGGTGCGGCTTGTCCGCTCCTTCGTCGGTGCGCACCAGGACGGCGACCAGCGTCGAGCTACCCCCGTTGGTCAGCCACATCTTCTGGCCGTCGATGGTGTACGTGCCGTCGGAGTTGCGGGTGGCGCGGGTGCGGATCGCGGCCACGTCCGAACCCAGTTCCGGCTCTGACATCGAGAAGGCGCCGCGGGTTTCGCCGGTGGCCATCCGCGGCAGAAATCGTTGCTTCTGCTCGTCGGTGCCGTGCTGGCGCAGCATGTAGGCAACGATGAAATGGGTGTTCAGCACACCCGATACGCTCATCCAGCCGCGGGCCAGCTCTTCGACGCACAGCGCGTAGGTCAACAGAGACTCCCCCAGGCCGCCGTACTCCTCGGGGATCATCAGGCCGAACAGTCCCATGTCGCGCAAGCCGTCGACGATCGTCTGGGGATAGGTGTCGCCGTGCTCGAGTTCCTGGGCGTTGGGAATGACTTCCTTGTCCACGAATTGGCGCACCGTTGCCACGATTTCGGTCTGGATGTCGGTGAGACCGAGGGTCTGGGCGAGCTTGGTCATGCGGCGAATTCCTCTCAGCCTGCAATGGTTTTGGCGTCGGCGAGCCGAGCGATGTCGTCGGCGGTCAAACCCAGGTACTCCGCCAGCACGCCGGTGGTGTCCGCGCCGAGCGCCGGCGCGGGTGCACTGGCGGGGTGCACGCCGTCGAACGCGGCCGGCATCGCCGGGACCAGATAGTCACCGACCCCCGGCTGGTGCATTCGGGAGAAGAGCGGATTGGCAGTCACTTTCGAATCGGCGGCGACCTCGGCGAAGGTGCGGTACCTTTCGTGCAGCACCGTGGTGGCGGCCAGCGCCGCGCTGATCTGCTCGGCATCGTGGTCGGCGAACCAGGTGGCGAACAGGCCCGAGAGCACGTCGCGGTACCGGTAGCGGTCTCCCTCGGACCCGAAGTCCACGTGCAGCGCCTCGGCCAATGCGGCTACGGCCGCACCGGTGCCGGTCACCTCCACCAGGTCACGAAAATGGCGTCGAGTCAACAGGACAACCATGAACCTGGCTCCGTCCCGGCTGACGAAGTCCTGACCGTACTGGCCGAAGATGGAGTTGCCCACCCGAGGCCGCTGGGTCCCGAGCACCTGGGGTTCGGTCAGCAGGCCGAGGTTGCCTGCGGTGGCCAGCGCGACATCCTCGAGCGCGATGCTGACGCGGGCGCCCTCGCCGGATTGGTTCCGGCGGTGTACCGCCGACACCACGGCGAGCGCGGCGTACAGACCGCAGCTGACGTCCCAGGCTGGCAATACATGGTTGATCGGGCCGGCGTGCTCGGCCGGACCGGTGACGAGGGGGAAACCCACAGCAGCGTTCACGGTGTAGTCCACCCCGGTGGACCCGTCCCTTCGGCCGAGCAGCTGCACATGTATCACGTCGGGACGCTGGGCCGCCAGGGCGTCATACCCCAGCCACGTCATTCCCGCGGCGTTGGTGACGACAATTCCGTCGGACTCCACGACCAGGCGCTGGACCAGCTCCCGGCCCTGGTCCGAGCGCAGATCGACGGTGACCGAGCGCTTTCCTTTGTTCAGCCCGGTCCAGTAGATCGAGGTGCCGTCGTCGGCCAGCGGCCAGCGCTGCACGTCCGCGGCGCCGCCGATCGGGTCGATGCGAATGACGTTCGCGCCCAATTGGTTCAGTGTCATGCCGCACAGCGGCGCGGCGACGAAGCTGGACACCTCGACGACGGTGATGCCGACCAGCGGCGGCGCGGGACGGCTCATGTCACCCTCTCGAAAACGGCTGCCAGCCCTTGGCCGCCGCCGATGCACATGGTCTCCAGCCCATAGCGCGCCTGGCGGCGGTGCAGTTCGCGCGCCAGGGTGGCCAGCATCCGTCCGCCGGTGGCCCCGACCGGATGTCCCAGCGAGATTCCGGAGCCGTGCACATTGGTCCGGTCCTGGTCGCCGGCGCCGAACTTCCATTCCCGCATCACCGCGAGAGCCTGGGCGGCAAAGGCTTCGTTCAGTTCGATGAGGTCGATGTCGTTCAGCCGCAGGCCGGCCTTGGCCAGCGCGACCTCGGTGGCCGGCACCGGGCCGATGCCCATGATCTGGGGCGCCACCCCGGCCTGGCCCCATGACACCAGCCGCACCAATGGGCTCAGGCCAAGCTCGGCCGCCTTCTCGGGGGTGGTGACCACGCACATCGATGCGGCGTCGTTCTGCCCGCTGGCGTTGCCCGCCGTGACGGTGGACTCGGGATCCTGTTTGACGAGAACTGGTTTCAGTGTGCTGAGTGACTCAACGGTGGTGTCGGCGCGCGGGTGCTCGTCGGTGTCGATGACCTCTTCGCCCTGACGGGTGCTCACCGTGACCGGAATGATCTCGTCGGTAAGGATGCCGTTCTGCTGTGCCGCGACGGCGCGCTGGTGTGACCGCACCGCGAGCTCGTCCTGTTCGCGGCGCGAGATGCCGTACTGGCGGCGCAGATTCTCGGCCGTCTCCAACATGCCACCGGGCACCGGATAATGACGGCCACCGGCGGTGGTGCGTCCGCGGGCCAGCCCGTCATGCACGCGGACGCCGGAACGCGCTGCGCCCCAGCGCATATCGGTTGAGTAGAAAGCTACGTTGCTCATGCTTTCGCAGCCACCGGCGATCACCAGGTCGTTGTCGCCGGAGCCGACCTGCAGGCACGCCTGGATCACCGCCTGCAGGCCCGAGCCGCACCGCCTGTCGACCTGCATTCCCGGTACCGTCACGGGCAGGCCTGCGTCCAAGGCCACCACCCGTCCGATGGCGGGTGCCTCGCTACTGGGATAGCAGTGGCCGAGGATGACATCCTCGACGGCGTCGGGGGCAACGCCGGTGCGCTGCAGCAGACCTTCGAGCACCGCGACCCCGAGGTCAACCGCGCTCAGCGACTTCAACATTCCGCCGTAGCGTCCGATCGGTGTCCGGACGGGCTCGCAGATCACCGCCTCCCGCCGAGAGGTCCCCTGCCTCGCGCCACTGGTCACAGGTGTCGGCCCCCGGTGATCTCCATGACGGTGCCGGTCATGTACGACGACAGGTCCGAGGCCAGGAACAGAGCGACACTGGCCACCTCGCTGGGTTCACCCGCGCGGCCCATCGGAACCTCGGCGACCTTGGAGTCCCAGATGCGCTGCGGCATGGCCTCGGTCATCGCCGAGCGGATCAACCCGGGGGCAATTGCGTTCACCCGGACACCCAGGTAGGCAAGCTCTTTGGCGGCGGCTTTGGTCATCCCGACGATGCCGGCCTTGGCAGCCGAGTAGTTGGTCTGGCCGATCATCCCGACCTTGCCCGACACCGACGACATGTTGATGATGGCCCCGCGCTTGTTTTCCCGCATGATCGCGGCAGCCAGCCGGGTGCCGTTCCAGGTGCCCTTCAGGTGCACGTTGATGACCTGGTCGAACTGCTCTTCGGTCATCTTGCGCATGGTCGCATCACGGGTGATCCCGGCATTGTTGACCATGATGTCCAAGCCGCCGAACCGCTCGACGGCGGTGTCCAGAAGTGCTTGCACCTCATCGGCTTTGGTGACATCACAGCGCACGGCCACCGCGACGTCGTCGCCGCCGAGCTTCTGGGCCGCCGCCTCGGTGGCTTCCAGATTCACGTCACCGAGGACCACGCGGGCACCCTCGGCGACGAATCGCTCGGCAATCGCGAACCCGAGTCCTTGCGCTGCCCCCGTGACCACCGCGGTTTGACCGTCCAGCAACGACACCTGAATCACGCACCCCTTCGTCATGCCCGCAGCCGGGCCCGAATCTCGCTATATCGTATTTCATATATGATATAGCCAGCGTTGCCAACCGGCCCGGAAGGAGCTCCTCACCATGACTTCAGAGGTCGCCGAGGTCCCCGACGAGGATTTTCAGGAGATCCTGGCGCAGACCCGCCACTTCATCCGGACCGCCGTCGTCCCGCGCGAACAGGAGATCCTCGATGACGACCGGGTGCCCGATGATCTGCGTGACCAGGCCAAGAAGATGGGCCTGTTCGGCTATGCGATCCCGCAGGAATTTGGCGGCCTCGGCCTGAACCTGGTCCAGGACGTCGAGATGGCGATGGAGCTGGGGTATACGTCGCTGGCGCTGCGCTCGATGTTCGGCACCAACAACGGCATCGCCGGGCAGGTCCTGGTCGGCTTCGGTACCGACGAGCAGAAGGGCCGCTGGCTGGAGTCGATCGCATCCGGCGACACGGTGGCCTCCTTCGCGCTGACCGAACCCGGAGCCGGATCCAACCCGGCCGGGTTGAAAACGAAAGCGGTTCGCGACGGCCAAGACTGGGTGATCAACGGGCAGAAACGCTTCATCACCAACGCGCCCGTCGCCGACCTGTTCATCGTCTTCGCCCGGACCAGGCCCGCCGACGACCAGGGCCCCGGAATCGCCGTCTTCCTGGTTCCGGCCGACGCGCCCGGCGTGGAGGTGGGCGTGAAGGACGCCAAGATGGGCCAGGAGGGCGCCTGGACCTCTGACGTCAGCTTCACCGACGTCCGCGTCGACGACACCGCGCTGATCGGCGGCAATGAAGACATCGGCTACCGCGCGGCCATGATCTCGCTGGCACGGGGACGGGTCCACATCGCCGCCATTGCGGTGGGTGCGGCCCAACGCGCCCTCGACGAATCCGTGGCCTACGCCGCGACCGCCACCCAGGGCGGCACGCCGATCGGCAGCTTCCAGCTGGTGCAGGCGATGCTGGCCGAGCAGCAGACCGGGGTGCTGGCCGGACGCGCCCTGGTCCGCGACACCGCCCGTCAGTGGGTGGACAACTCGGATCGGCGCATCGCGCCGTCGGCGGCCAAGCTGTTCTGCACCGAAATGGCCGGCAAGGTGGCCGATCTCGCGGTGCAGGTGCACGGCGGCAGTGGCTACATGCGCGGCGTCCCGGTGGAGCGCATCTATCGGGACGTACGGCTGCTGCGACTCTATGAGGGCACCAGCGAGATTCAGCAACTGATCATCGGGTCCAACCTGGTCAAGGCGGCACAGCGGTAACGGCCGCTTGTCCTCACCGGAGAATCGTTTCCACTTTTAGACCGGCCGCGGTTATCAGCATGGGGACAGCAGTGATCACAATGAACAGCCTCGCGAACCTGACCGACAGTAGCCAGCGCACCCGCTCCTTTGCGCGCGTGCTCGGACCGTTCATCGCCGTGGTCCCAGCCATCGTGGCCA
The DNA here is from genome assembly GCF_030755175.1 of Mycobacterium sp. TY814. NCBI lineage: Bacteria > Bacillati > Actinomycetota > Actinomycetes > Mycobacteriales > Mycobacteriaceae > Mycobacterium > Mycobacterium sp. TY814. The sequence continues at coordinate 77,211 of NZ_JAUFRY010000002.1, read as the reverse complement.
TCAGGGCCGCCGAACTCGACGGCCTCTTGTCGACTTTCGCCAAAGACCCCATGTGGCCATGGGCGACGGGCGCCCTGCTGTTCTTCTGCGGGCTGTTCATCGTTGCGTTCCATCAGTATTGGCGCAGCCTCGCCGCGGTGATCATCTCCCTGTTCGGCTGGTTTCTGCTGTTGCGGGGTTTCGCGTTGCTCGCCATGCCGCAGTTGATCATCGACGCCGCCGAAGCCTCCACCCGACCCTCGGGTTCCGCCATCACCCTGGTGCGGATCGGATTCGGGCTGCTCGCAGTGTGCGGTCTGTATCTCGCCTACGTCGGCTGGGCGAAGAAGTCCGACTGATCCGCCACCACGATGCCACGCGTCGTCAAGCAGCGAAGCGTCCGACAGGCCGAAGTGCTCGACCAGGCACTGGCCCTGTTTCTCGAACGCGGCTACGAGAACGTCAGCCTGAACGATCTACTCGCCACCGCAGGCACGTCCAAAGGCGCCTTCTATCACTACTTTCCGTCGAAGGAGGCACTGGTCGAAGCGCTCGCCCGGCGCAGTGCCGAGGAAGCGTTCGAGGCGTTGCGTCCGGTGTTCACCCAGCCGGGCACCAATGCGCTGGAACGGCTCAATGCCGGACTCGCGGCGAGCTACCAGGTCAAGATGGCCATGGGAGCCCCGGAACAGATCGCGGCGATGAGATCACTGCTGACACCGCAGAACCGGCCGCTGTTCCAGAGAATCGTCGCAATCTGGGAGGACCTGTTCCGTCCGGTTCTGACCGAACTCATCACCGACGGGGTGCAGCAGGGCGTGTTCGACACCTTTGATCCCGAGGGTGTCGGTGACATGATTCAGGGGTTCGCTGCCAGCATGGACACGCACGTCATTCGCATCATGGACGCACCGGACACGAGGACTCGCCGCCGGGCCATCGATGACGCGGTCAAGCGGCTGAAACTGTATGGCGTTGCGACGGACCGGATCCTGGGGCTGCCCGATGGGTCGACGGTGGTGCTTGACCGCAAGCAGGTAGTGCAGATGGTCGCGCCCCTCGCGAAGCGCCCGTCCTGATCAACCGATCAGGTCCAGCGTCCCCAGGTCGCGAATCGCCTGACACCCCCGGGTGAGCATGGTCAGCACCATGTCGTCGCCGCGGTCGGTCGACGAGGCGAATGCGAATCCCAGAGCTGAAATCAACGGTGCTTGAACGACTCCCAGCCGATAGTCACGCCAGCAGGCGTCGCGGTCGTAGCCGGAGACGCCGTGGCCGAGCAGCGCCAGGTGATAGTCATCGACCAGGCTTTGCTCGATGACCGGCCGCAATTGCGAGTCGAGGCTGGTGGCCGTGAAGTACGCGAGATCTCGCGCCGGAAGTCCGATCCCGAGCGTCTGCCAGTCGACCACGCAAACCCGGGTGCGGCCGGGGTCAAACAACAGGTTGTCCAGACGGTAGTCACCGTGCAGCAGCGCATACCGGTCGTGCTCGGCAAGTAACCATGGTGTCACCAGACGCATTGTGTCGCGGAAAGTCTCACGGTCCTGCTCGGTCATCCGGTCACCGAGCTTGTCCAGCGTGATGTCCGCGCTCATCTGCGCCACGTCACCGAGCCCCTTGGCCGACTCCTCGTCGGGGCGCCCGAAAGCGATGCCGGGCAGATCCAGCCATCTCGGGTCACACCAGGTGGGTCCGTGCAGGCCGGCCAGCGCGGTCACCGACAGGCGTGCCTCCCGCTCACCGCAACCCACGATCTGGTCGCCCTGCACCGCGGGTGCCTGATCAGCCAGCAACAGCGCGTATTCCATTGCGTCGTCGGTGATCTCACAGTAGAAACACTCGGGCACGGGGACCCGCACCCGGTCGGCCACGGAGTTGTAGAACGAGCACTCGCTGCGGTAGCCGAACACCACCCGATCCCGCACGGCGTCATCCTGAGCCGGCAACTTGATGACGAACGTCTGCGGCAACCCTGCGGGGTCCGACCGGTACGTGGCCGTTACCCGGTAGGTGGCCCCGGTTTGTCCGGTGCCGATCGCCACCACCTCGGCGTCGGCGACCTCGACGGAGGTTCCCCGCGCGCTGAGCACCGTCGACAGCCACTCCGGCGTCACATCTGTGGGGTACCGCGGGATTGACAACAGGGCACTCACCACACGCCTCCAGCCAGGTTACGAACTACCTAGGAGACTGTAAGGCATACGGCATCGGCTTCCGTACTCCGCGCTAGAACCCCTTGGGAGCCTCCCGGACGGCCCGCACCGCTGATTCGTCGCCCTCGAAGTCGACCCGGGCGGCCCGGCCGACCGCAAACAGCAGCAGTTCCTCGGGTTCACCCGTGACCGTGACGGCCGGTCCGTTGCCCGCGGTCAGCAATGTCTTGCCCTCGGTGGTCCGTAACGCGACCCGCCCGGGAACCTTCGCCAGCGTGAGGCGCCCCATCAAGGGAACAGTCCGGGCGAGCCGGTTTTTCAGGCCGGGTTCGAGATTGCGGGGCTCCCAACTCGCGCCGGCACGACGAACGTCCTCGTGGTGAATGAACATCTCGGCAACGTTGATCACCGGGTCCAGCGCCTTGAAGGGAGAATAAGCCGGCGGGCCGGACGCGACCTTGCCCACCAGTTCGTCCCAGCCCGTGTGCTCGGCGACCTCGGTCTGCACCTTTTCGGTGTGCCCGGCGAAGAACGGTATGAGGATGCCCGGGGCGGCGTCCAACCGGTATTCCCTGATCACCAGGTGTGCCGCCAGGTCGCGGGTTGTCCACCCCTCACACAGGGTGGGCGCCTCGGGCCCCACAGCACGGATGGTCTCCACCAGCGCGGCTCGTTCGCGTTGTGCAATGGACACAGGATCTCCCGTCGGGTTCAGGGCGGATTGCGCACACGTTCCTGTGATCGTATCGACTGACCGCCGGCGGCAGGTTTCGAAAGTTTGTGCGATGGCTATCCGGGGTGCGGAGGTGACAGACATGAGCAACAACGAAGCAGTGCAGGCCCCCCAGGAGAACCCGGAGAAGGACCCTGCGGACTGGGTGACCGGCGATGAACCGATGACCGGTCCCCAGCGCAGTTATGTGCAGACCTTGGCCCAGGAGGCCGGCGCGGATGTTCCCGACGACCTGACCAAAGCGCAGGCATCCCAGGTGATCGAGGAATTGCAGCAGCGGACCGGTCGCGGCACAAGTTAGGCCGCCGCGGAACGCAACTCGCGCAAAGCGGTGCGCAAACCGCGGCGCCGGCCTGTCTCGGGATCAACGAAGCTCTCCTTCAGGCCGGCGCGTACGCGAAATTTCAACTCCGAACGCGTCTCCGGCGCGTCATCGGAAGTCGCCTTGAGCATGCTATCCGGCAACGCGAGCTTCAGAATCGTCCAGAACGACTGAAAGTATTGGCGGCCAAGGGATCCCGTCGTGTAGGGCAGATCGTATTTCTCGCACAGCTCGCGCACGCGTACCGAAATCTCCGCATACCGGTTGCTGGGCAGGTCCGGGAACAAGTGGTGCTCGATCTGATAGCACAGGTTGCCGCTGACGAACGCCATCACCGGTCCGGCATTGAAGTTCGCCGATCCCAGCATCTGGCGCAGGTACCACTCTCCCTGCGTCTCGTTCTCGAACTCCTCCTTGGTGAACTTCTCTGCGCCGTCCGGGAAGTGGCCGCAGAAGATGACCATGTACGACCAGTAGTTGCGGATCAGGTTGGCCACGACATTGGCCTTCATGGTCTGCTTCCAGTTGCGCCCGGCCAGCGCCGGGAACACCAGATAATCTTTGCCGGCCTGCTTGGCGACCTTCGTGCCGATCACTCGGAGGTCCTTGCGCGCCTCGGCCCAGGTCTTCTCCTTCTTGCGGAGCTTCTTCGACTCGATGTGGTGCAGCGCGACGCCCCACTCGAACAGTGTGCCGAGCAGGATGTTGTAGATCGGGTTGCCCAGATAGTAAGGCTCCCAAGGCTCGTCACGAGTGACCCGCATGATTCCGTAGCCGACGTCGGCGTCCAGGTCGACGACGTTGGTGTACTTGTGGTGGACGAAGTTGTGGGAGTGCTTCCATTGCACGCTCGGGCAGGTGGTGTCCCACTCCCATTCGGTGGAATGGATTTCGGGGTCATTCATCCAGTCCCATTGCCCATGGATGATGTTGTGGCCGAGCTCCATGTTCTCGATAATCTTTGCCATTCCGAGCATTCCGGTTCCGGCCAGCCACGCGAACTTGTTTCGGCTGGCGAACAACGCGATTCGGCCGCCGGCGGCCAGCGCGCGCTGCAGTTGAATAGAGCGTCGGATGTACCGCGCGTCGCGTTCGCCGCGGGACTCTTCCACTTCGGCACGGATCGCGTCCAGCTCCTGCGCAAGCTGCTCGACGTCCTCGGCGGTCAGGTGGGCGTATTCCTTGATATCGGTGATGGCCATTGTTCCTCTATTCCTCGGAAGATTGAGTCAGATCTTGAGCGTGCAGTCGCCGGAGGCGGTGGAGATGCAGGTCTGGATGCGGTCGCCTTCCCGGTGTTCGGTTCCTGACCGGAAGTCGCGGACATGCCCCGATTCCAGCGGCAGTACACAGGTTTGGCAGATCCCCATACGGCAACCGAAGGGCATCTGAATGCCTACCTGTTCTCCTGCGTCCAAAAGCGATGTGGCGCCGTCGATTTCGACCGTCTTGTCCGAGACCGAGAAGGTGACCGTCCCACCTTCGCCACCTTTGTCGGTAGCGGCGATCGTGAAGCGCTCCATGTGCAGCTGATCTCCGAGATCGGCTTTCTCGTAGAGCTTCTCGGCGTCATCCAGCAGCGCGGAGGGACCGCAGACCCAGGCGGGGCGTTCTTTCCAGTCGGCTGCGATGTCGGCCAGCTCGTCCAAATTCAGATGACCCTGAGTTCCGGTGAGTTGCAGATGCAGCCGGTAACCAGGCTGGGATCTCTCGAGTTCGCGCAACTCGTCGTGGAATATCACGTCCGATTCACTCGGCGCTGAATGAATGTGGACGATGTCCGCCTGCTGTCGGCGCGACTGAAAGGTTCGCAACATGGCCATCACCGGCGTGATGCCGCTACCGGCGGTGATGAAGAGGATCTTCTCCGGCGGCGGCTCGGGCAGCGCGAAATCCCCCTTGGGAGCCGCCAGTCGCACGATGGTGCCGGGTTTGACGCCGTCCACCAGGTGCGTGGACAGGAAACCTTCGGGCGTGGCCTTCACCGTGATGGTGATGTGCTTGTTGTCCCGGCGGGGAACCGAGGTCAGCGAGTACGACCGCCAGTGCCAGCGACCGTCGATGCGCAGACCGATGCCCACGTATTGACCGGCCTGGTAATCACCGGAGAACCCCCACCCTGGCTTGATCGTCACGGTCGCCGAGTCTTCGGTTTCCGGTTGTACACCGACAATCAGGCCCCGCAGCTCGCGCGCCGACCAGAGCGGGTTGAGGAACTTCAGGTAGTCGTCGGGGAGCAGGGGCGTGGTCGCCCGGGCAGCGAGCCCGCGTGCCACGTTCGCCCACGGCGTTGACGCTGTTGACACGCCTTCTGCAGGCGCTTTACTCCATTGCAGGACACTGCGAAGTGTCGAAGCCATAGTTCGTCCCGGGGGTGTCGGAAGGTTCCGTGAAACGGTTGAAGCACGGCAAGTAGCCAACTTCCCGATCTGGGCTTTCAATAAACACTCGTTCGCTGAAATGAGCGAACCGCTTAGCAGTTACGAGTGCGGGCGGAGGGACTCGAACCCACACGCTCTAAGAGCACCGGCACCTAAAGCCGGCATGTCTGCCAATTTCATCACGCCCGCTGCGTCGGTCGATCGTACCGCTCCGGATTTCGACCAGGCCGCCACGCGCACGCCGAGCGTGAACCCAGTGCGAAAATTCTGCAAGAATTTCGCCCCCGGTTCACGCTCGGCGTCAACGCGGCCCGCTCGACGAATTCGTGGCCGAAAACTCTCACGCGGTACCGTCGTAGGGTGTCCACCCCGGTCCGCACGAGGCGCAGACGGCCCGCAGCCATCGCGCTCGTTATCTTCGCTGCCTGCGGCTGCCTGGCGCTGGGCTGGTGGCAGTGGACCCGGTTTCAGTCGGTGTCGGGGACCTACCAGAACCTCGGCTACGCCCTGCAATGGCCGATGTTCGCCGCGTTCTGCATCTATGCGTACCGCAAATTCGTCCGCTACGAAGAGGCGCCGCCGGCCCCTCGGGACACCGTCACCGAGATTCCTCCCGGGCTGCTTCCCGAGCGACCGAAGCCCGCACCCCAACAGCCTGACGATCCCGCCCTACGCGAATACAACGCCTACCTGGCCGAACTGGCCAAAGACGATGCTGAACAGCAGAAAAGGACGACCGCATGAGCACACCTGAGACGCCCGAACGCAGCGCTTCGGCGTTCCCCGCCGACAAGATCCGCTCCGCGTTGTTGGCTTACCGGGTGATGGCGTGGACGACCGGTATCTGGCTGATCGTCTTGTGCGGCGAGGTCGTTTCGCACCTGGTGTACCACCGCGAGGTCCGGTGGATCGAAGTCGTACACGGCTGGGTGTATTTCGTCTATGTGCTGGCTGCGTTCAACCTTGCGATCAAAGTTCGGTGGCCGATCGGTAAGACCATCGGCGTGCTGCTCGCCGGCACCATTCCGCTGCTCGGGATCATCGTCGAGCACCGGCAGACCAAAGAGGTCAAGGCCAACTTCGCGGTCTGAGGGGTCTGAGCTACAGGGTCCGCAGCGCCGGCAGCAGCAGGGCCAGCGCGCGACCACGGTGTGACACCGCGTCTTTCTCTGCCGCGCTGAGTTGCGCAGCAGTGCGGCCATCTCCGTCAGCGGGCAGAAACACCGGGTCGTAGCCGAAGCCCCCGTCACCGCACGGCTCGTGCGCGATGGTGCCGGGCCACTCGCCGCGGACGACGGCCGCCTGTCCATCAGCGACCAGCGCGCAGGCCGAGACGAATGCAGCGCCGCGCCGCTCGTCGGGAACGTCGCGCATCTGTGCCAGCAGCAGCGCGGTGTTGGCGCCGTCGTCGCCGTGACTGCCCGACCAGCGTGCGGACAGCACGCCGGGCATCCCGTTCAGCGCGGCGACTTCCAATCCGGAGTCGTCGGCGACACTCGGCAGGCCGGTCGCGGCGAACGCGTCGCGCGCCTTGGCCAGCGCGTTGTCTTCAAACGTCGCACCGGTTTCCGGTGCCTCGTCGAAGGGCGGCACATCATCCAGCGAAACCAGCGTCACCCCGGACAATCCGGCGCCGTCGAGCACCCGCTGCAACTCGGCCAGCTTCTTGCGGTTGCGGCTGGCCACCAGCAGCCGCAAGCCCGGCGGAGCCGGGCGCTGGGGGCACCGCCCGCTTGCGGAGGACGGGTCAGCACCGTCCGGCATGCTCAGCTTCCGAACGCTTTCGATGCCTTCGGCCCCTCGGGCAGCACGCCGGAGTACGGCAGCGCCAACGCCTCGCGCTGGGCGGCGAATAGCTTGTCGCATGCGCCCAGCGCCATGTCGAGCAGTTTGTCCAGGGTCGAGCGCGGGAAGGTCGCGCCCTCGCCGGTGCCCTGCACTTCGACCAGCGTGCCAGTGTCGGTCGCGACAACGTTCATGTCGACCTCGGCGCGCGAGTCCTCCTCGTAGGGCAGATCGACGCGGACCCGGCCGTCGACCACACCGACGCTCACCGCGGCGATCGCGCAGGACAGCGGGCGCGGGTCGGAGAGCTTGCCGGCCGCCGACAGGTAGGTGACGGCGTCGGCCAGCGCCACATAGGCACCGGTGATCGCCGCCGTCCGGGTCCCGCCGTCGGCCTGCAGCACGTCGCAGTCGACAGCGATGGTGTTCTCGCCCAGTGCGCCCAGGTCGATGCACGCCCGCAGTGACCGGCCGACCAATCGGCTGATCTCCTGCGTACGTCCGCCAACGCGGCCCTTGACGGATTCCCGGTCCGAGCGGGTGTGGGTGGCGGACGGCAACATCGCGTACTCCGCGGTGAGCCAGCCCAAGCCCGATCCCTTGCGCCAGCGCGGCACCCCCTCGGTGACGCTGGCGGTGCACATGACCTTCGTGCCGCCGAATTCGATCAGCACCGAACCCGCCGGGTGGTCGGTGAATCCGCGGGTGATGGTTACCGGGCGAAGCTCGTCGTCGAGGCGGCCGTCTTCTCGTTTGGACACAAGGTCCACCCTATCGCCGGGCCTCTGGTGCGCTCGGACGGCACTGAGTGTGCGGGCACTGCTTTCGGTGCGCGCTCACCGCGGCGATAGGTCGAAAATCGCGCGGTCACGGCACACTCGGTGGCACTCTCAGCCGGCGCGCCGGACTTCGATCGTCTCGCCGGGCACCACCGCGTGCACGGGCCCGTCGAACTCGGCCTTGGCCTCGCTGATGACATCCTCGCGAGAGGTCCAAGGCGGGATGTGCGTCAGCAGCAACTCCCGCACGCCGGCCGCAGCCGCGGCCCGACCGGCTTCGGTGCCCGACAGATGAAGGGCGGGCGGATTTTTCGGCGAGTGCGTCCAGGAGGCCTCGCACAGGAACACATCGGCGCCGCGGGCCAGTTCGACGAGTTGGTCGCATTCCCCGGTGTCCCCGCTGTACACCAGTGAGGCCCCGCTCGGGTCGGTGAAACGCAGGCCGAACGATTCGGTGGGGTGCGCGACGACCCGCGGCAGCACGCTCAGGGCGCCGATGTCGACCGCCTCGCCGTCCACCCAGTGGCGAACGTCGAAGATGTCCGAGCAATCGTCGATTTCGCCACCGTAAGGGGACGACGCCGCCCCCAGCCGCGACCACGTGTCGCTCGGCCCGTACAGCAACGCCTTGCCGTTGGGTTTGGCGGTCGGGTGATACCGCCGCCACACGAAAAGACCGGGCACATCCAGGCAGTGGTCGGCGTGCAGATGCGACAGCAACACGTGGACCGAACCCGGGTCGGCATGTCTTTGCAGTGCGCCCAACACCCCCCCGCCGAAGTCGATGACAAGCGGCGGAGTGTCCGGTGCCCGGAGTAGATAACCCGACGCGGGCGAGTCCGGACCCACGACGCTGCCGGAGCATCCGAGCACGGTTAGTCGCACGGACACCACTGTGCCATGCCAGTTAGCACGATGGGGAAAACATCGCCGCATTGGGCCATCAGAATCGTCGGCTTTTTCACGAGACGGGAGCCTGTCGGGCGGGTTCGACCCCCACCACCGCGGGCCCGAGGAATCGGGAGGCGAGTTTGGTGAACGCCTCGAGGTCACCGGTCGCCTCGAAGACCCGCGTGGCCGGCGGTCCCTCGTGCGGACGCAACAAGTCGCGTTCGGTGAGTACGCGCAGCACTTGCTTGGCGGTCTCCTCGGCGCTGGAGACCAGAGTGACGTCCTCCCCCATCACGAGTTGGATCAGTCCGGACAGCAGCGGGTAGTGCGTGCACCCCAACACCAGCGTGTCGACCTCGGCGCGCTGCAGCGGTTCCAGATAACCCTCGGCCAGACCCAGCACCTGCCGACCACTGGTGACGCCGCGCTCGACGAAGTCGACGAACCGGGGGCAGGCCACCGCGGTGATCTCGGTGTCGCGCGCGGCGGCGAACGCATCCTGGTAGGCGTGGGAGTTGATCGTCGCCCGCGTGCCGATCACCCCGATGCGGCCGTTGCGGGTGGCGGCCACCGCGCGGCGCACCGCCGGCAGGATCACTTCGACGACGGGCACGTCGTACCGTTCCCGCGCATCCCGCAGGCAGGCGGCGGAGGCGGAGTTGCACGCAATCACCAATGCCTTGACGCCGCGGCTGACCAGATCGTCTCCGATGGCCAGCGCGTGGGCACGGATCTCCGGGATGGGCAGCGGTCCGTACGGCCCGTTGCCGGTGTCGCCGACGTAGATGATGTCCTCGTCGGGCAACTGGTCGATGATCGCCCGCGCGACCGTGAGTCCTCCGACACCGGAATCGAAGACTCCGATGGGAGCCAGGGGCGCACTCATGTCTTCAGGTGCGGTGCGCCCGGGGCCCTCTTCCGCTCGCGGGCCTTGCGTTCGGGAGCCGACAACAGATAGGCCGCCACCACGCCGGCGATCGCGCCGCACAAGTGGCCCTGCCAGGACACGCCACCGCACACGCCCAGGACGGGCAGGGCGCCGAGCAGCACACCGCCGTAGACGAACAGCACGACCAGGCCGATGATGATGTCCCACACTTTGCGCACGAAGATGCCGAATACCAGCAAGAAGGCAAGCCAGCCGAAGATCAGCCCCGATGCGCCGATGTGGTCGGTCGGGCCGCAGCTGCTGCCGACGTTGCCGATCAGCCAGGTCCCGAAGCCACCCAGGATCCAGATGATCGCGGTGGCCCACACGAACCGGGACAGTCCGGCCAGTGTCATCAGGAAGCCCAGCACCAGCATCGGCACCGTGTTGGCGATCAGATGCTGCCAGTTCGCGTGCAAGACCGGGGCGAAGACGATCCCCCACAGGCCGTCGGTGGTCAGCGGCCGGATGCCGTTGCGGTCCAGCCGCCCACCGCTGAGTTGATCGATCAGCTCAACGACATAGAGCAGGGCGACGAAGGTGATGATCGTCGTCGCGCCGATCACCCAGCCCGGCTTCTTGTTCGACTGGTTCGCCGGCGCCGGTTTGTTCATGCGCCGATCCTCCTCATCGCCCGGGGCCAAAGGTCCAGGCTACCGGTAGACCTCGCCTTGACCGCCCGCGACCGCAGGCAGGATGGTGACCGAGTCGCCGTCCGCGACGGCGGTGTCCAGACCGCCGGAGAAGCGCACATCCTCGTCGTTGACGTAGATGTTCACGAAGCGGTGCAGGCGGCCGTTATCGATGAGCCGATCCGAGATGCCCGCGTAGTTGGCTTCCAGGTCTGTGATGACGGCACCCAGCGTGTCGCCACTGGCCGAGACGCGCTTCTCGCCACCGGTGTGGGGTCGCAGGATGGTCGGAATGGAGACGGTGACGGTCATGCTGGCCTTTCTGTCGCGTGGGCTCAGTACTGCTCGACGATGTCAACAGGTTCCTCGCTGACGACACCGTTGACAATGCGGTAGCTGCGCAGTTCGTGCCGGTGCGGGTCTCGGGTGGACACCACCACATAGTGCGCGCCGGGTTCGGCCGCCAGGTCGATATCCGTGCGACTCGGATACGCGTCGCTGCCGGGGTGGGAGTGGTAGATGACGACGGGGCCCTCATTCGCGCGCTCCATGGCCTGCCACACCTCGAGTTGCTGGCCGGAATCGAATCGGTAGAACGTCGGCGACCGTTCCGCGTTGACCATGGGAATGTGTCGCTCCGGACGGTCCGAGCCGTCCGGACCGGCCAGTACACCGCAGGCTTCGTCGGGGTGGTCCCGGCGGGCATGGGCGACCATCGCGTCGACGAGATCGGCACGGATCACCAGCACCGCGATGCCTTCATTGCCGGAACGCACCCGGCAGCACGTCGCGGTACGCCGGTATCGCGGCCACCGATTCCGCGGCGATGACTCCGTCGAGCACCGCCCGGGCCAGGCAGTCAGAGGCGGCCGCGCCCACCGTGGTGAGCAGACCGGTCTCCGGCGACAGCGCGGCCGGGGTCTTGGCGGACGGTGGCACCTCGACGGCGCCGGTCGCCAGGGCGAAGACGGTGTCGCCGTCCAGGGGGGTGTGAGCGGGCCGCAGCGTCCGGGCCAGACCGTCGTGGGCGGCGATCGCGACGCGACGGCACCCCGCGGGGCTGAGCGCCGCATCCGTGGCGACCACGGCGATCGTGGTATTCAGCTCGCTCAACGGGGACGGTAACTGCGCCAGCGCCGCGATCTGCTCGGACGGCGGTGGCGTCAGCGCGAACTGGTCGGTCAACTCCGCCATCCACGGCAGGCCGGTCGCTGGGTCGACGGCTTCGCCGGCCGCGTTCACCACGGCCAGCGCCCCGACGGTGATGCCGGAGGGAAGCGTGACCGACGCGGTCCCGACGCCCCCTTTCAGCACTCCGACGCGCGCCCCGACGCCGGCGCCGACCGTCCCGACGGCGACTGGCGCCGCGTCGCCGGAGCCGTCGGCCGCCACGCATGCGGCGTAGCCGAACTCGGCCGTCGGCCGGCAATCCCAGGCTCCGACCGGAAGATCGAAGATCACCGCCCCCGGGACGATCGGCACCACGCCGTCACCCATGGCCACGCCGCGCTGACGTTCCTCCAGCCAGCGCATGACGCCGTCGGCGGCGGCGAGCCCGAACGCACTGCCGCCGGCCAGCAGCACCGCGTCGACGTAGCGCACGCTGTTGACGGGGTCGAGCAGGTCGGTCTCTCGCGTTCCCGGCGCACCGCCGCGGCAGTCCACGGCGCCCACCGTGCCCGGGGGCGGCAGCACCACGGTGACGCCGCAGGCCCACCCGCCCCCGAGGGACGCGTCGGGGTCCAGCCGATGGTGATGGCCGACGCGGATTCCACCGACGTCGGTGATGGAGTTCATCTGACCGTCTTGCCTATTACAGGGGTCATCGTGGCCCCATCAGCACCAGCACCAGATACTCCTGCAACACCGTCAGCCACTGATAGACGTCGAAGTGGGCGGCCAGCGGGTGGTCGGCGGGCAACCGCTCCGGGCCTTGCGGCCCGATCTCGAGCATGACGCCCAACGTCAGCCGCAGATCGTTGACGGCCGAAATCCAGGCGTTGGCGCTCTCCTCGGTCAGCTCGAACCTGCCGCCGTTGACCGGCAACGTATCCAGCAACTGTTGCGCCGCAACCCGTTTGGCCTCGATGATCTCCGGCTCGTGCAGACTGCGCAGCGCCGAGTTCAGGGCTTCGGAGGCCTCCAGAGTCAGTGGATCGCCGTCGTCGTTGCGATAGAAGTCCGGTAGCAGGCGCCCGAGTGTCGCGTCCGCCGGACGCTCGGAATGTCCGGTCTTGATACCGGTGATCTCTTCGAGTTCGTCAGCCGGCGACGTGGCCTGCCGCTCGTCGAGCAGGCCGGCCATCGCACTCACCAGGTTCTGCAGCAGAGCCGCCTCGTGCGGGGCCAGCGACGACCGGAAACGAGGTCCGTTGCGGGTTTCGACGCGCTTCCATTTGCGCACTATCAGAACTCAGCGGTCCTGCTGCATGGTCGCCCACAACCCGGCGGCATGGAGCTTGGACACGTCGACCTCCATGGACTCCCGACTGCCTGACGACACCACGGCCTTTCCTTCGTTGTGCACCTGCAGCATCAGCTTGGTGGCGTGCGGTTCGCTGTACCCGAACAACTTCTGGAAGACATACGTCACGTAGGTCATCAAGTTGACCGGGTCGTCCCAGACGATGGTCACCCATGGACTCGTCGTAGCTTCGACCGGAGCGGATTCTCGTTGCCCGGTGCTGCCCGGCTTGGCCGGCGCGATCGCTACAACCATGGCGTAAGGATACCGAGCCAGGCCGGTATTGCAGCCAGCCGATACCTTTGCGATGTGAACGACTCGGTACTTGCTGGGCTGCTGACCGACAAATACGAGTTGACCATGCTGGCCGCGGCCCTGCGCGACGGTACCGCGCACCGGCGCACCAGCTGGGAAGTGTTCGCGCGGCGGCTTCCGGCGGGCCGGCGCTACGGGGTGGTCGCCGGAACCGGCCGGCTGCTGGAGACCTTGCCGCAGTTCAGGTTCGACGGCGACGCCTGTGCGTTGCTGTCGGAGTTCCTCGACGCCGACACGGTGGAGTATCTGCGGGACTTCCGCTTCCGCGGGGACATCGACGGGTACGCCGAGGGCGAGCTGTACTTCCCGTACTCCCCGGTGTTGACGGTGCACGGCAGCTTCGCCGAATGCGTGCTGCTGGAAACCCTGATCCTGTCGATCTTCAACCACGACACCGCGATCGCGTCGGCGGCCGCGCGCATGGTCAGCGCGGCCGGCGACCGCCCCGTGATCGAAATGGGTTCGCGGCGCACCCATGAGCAGGCGGCGGTCGCATCCGCGCGGGCCGCCTACATCGCAGGATTCGCCGGATCATCCAACCTTGAGGCGCAGCGTCGATACGGTGTGCCGTCGGTGGGAACCGCCGCGCACGCGTTCACCATGCTGCACACCACCGATCAGGGCCCCGACGAGTTGGCGGCATTCCGCGCGCAGGTCGCGGCACTGGGGCCGGATACCACCCTGCTGGTCGACACGTACGACGTCACCACCGGGGTGGCCAACGCCGTGGCCGCTGGCGGTACGGAGCTGGGTGCCGTCCGGATCGACTCCGGCGACCTGGCGGTGCTGGCCCACCAGGTGCGTGCCCAACTCGATGAGCTGGGTGCCTCGAAGACCCGCATCGTGCTGTCCAGCGATCTCGACGAGTTCGCCATCGCGGGCTTGCTCGCCGCTCCGGTGGACAGTTACGGGGTGGGCACCTCCCTGGTCACCGGCTCGGGTGCGCCGACGGCGAGCATGGTCTACAAGCTGGTGGAGGTGGACGGCATCGCGGTGCAGAAGCGCAGCAGCCAGAAGGAGTCGCACGGCGGCCGCAAAGCGGCGCTGCGGTTGTCGCGGCCGACGGGCACGATCACCGAGGAGGTCGTGCATCCGTTCGGGCGCGCGCCGTCGGTCAGCGAGCCGCACCGTGTCCTGACCACGGCGCTGGTTCACGGCGGCGAGGTCCTGATGGACAGTGATTTGACAGTGGCGCGGAACTTGGTCGCCGCCGGGCAGCGCAGCCTGCCGTGGGAGGGACTGGCCCTGTCGCCCGGCGATCCGGCGATCCCGACGCGAACCATTCCGGCCTGAACCGATGACCGAGTCCGTCCCGGCGTTGCTGGCGATCGCGGTATCGGCGCTCGGCGGCAGCGAGCGCAGCGGTCAGGTGGAGATGGCCACCGAGGTGGCGCGCGCCTTCGACACCGGCGAGCACCTGGTTGTGCAGGCCGGCACCGGCACCGGAAAGTCGTTGGCGTACCTGGTGCCTTCCATCGTCCGGGCAATCGAGGACGACGCACCCGTGGTCGTGTCGACCGCCACGATCGCGTTGCAGCGCCAGCTCGTCGACCGCGACCTGCCCCGGCTGGCCGATTCACTGGCCGGCGCGCTGCCCCGGCCACCGACCTTCGCGCTGTTGAAGGGCCGGCGAAACTATCTGTGCCTGAACAAGATTCATAACGGCAGCGCCGGGGAGGACACCGACGACCGGCCACAGGAGGAACTGTTCAACCCGATGGCAGTCACGGCGCTGGGCCGCGACGTGCAACGGCTGACCGAGTGGTCGGCCGAAACGGACTCCGGTGACCGTGACGACCTGAAGCCCGGTGTACCGGACCGGTCCTGGTCGCAGGTCAGCGTTTCGGCGCGGGAATGCATCGGGGTGGCGCGCTGCTCGTTCGGCGCGGAGTGTTTCTCCGAGCGCGCACGGGCGCGGGCCGGAACCGCCGATGTCGTCGTCACCAACCATGCGCTACTGGCGATCGATGCCGTATCGGACTCCGCGGTGCTGCCGGAACACTCCTTGCTGGTGGTCGACGAAGCGCACGAGCTGACCGACCGGGTGACCTCGGTGGCCACGGCCGAGCTGACGTCGGCGACCCTGGGGGTGGCCGCACGCCGCGTCGCCCGACTGGTCGGCCCGGAACTGGTCGATCGCCTGGAGGCAGCCTCGACCACCTTCTCCTCGGCGATCCACGACGCCGCGCCGGGCCGTATCGACCACCTCGACGACGAGCTGGCGACGTACCTGGCCGCGTTGCGCGACGCCGCCAATGCGGCCCGGTCGGCGATCGAGAGCACCAGCGACGCGCGGGCGGCGGCGGCACGCGCGGAAGCGGCGTCGGCATTGATCGAGATCTCCGATACGGCGGCGCGGATGCTCGATTCGTTCGGTCCGGCCATCCCCGATCGCACGGACATCGTCTGGCTGGATCACGAGGAGATCCGCGGTTCGCCACGCGCGGTGCTGCGCGTGGCGCCCCTGTCGGTGTCCGGCCTGCTGGCCGAGAAAGTGTTCTCGCGTGCCACGACCGTGCTGACATCGGCGACCCTCACGGTCGGCGGCGCTTTCGACGCGATGGCGCAGGCCTGGGGCCTCACCGAGGCAGACACGACGTGGCGGGGTATCGATGTGGGATCGCCGTTCAGTCACGCCAAGTCGGGGATCCTTTACGTCGCCGCGCATCTGCCGCCGCCCGGTCGGGACGGCACCGGCTCGGCCGAACAACTCAACGAGATCGCGGAGTTGATCACCGCCGCGGGCGGTCGCACACTGGGGCTCTTCTCGTCGATGCGCGCGGCGCGGGCCGCCGCCGAGGCCATGCGTGAGCGGCTGGCCACCCCCGTTTTGTGTCAGGGCGACGACAGCACCTCGGCACTGGTCGAGCAATTCGCCGAGGACCCCGAGACATCGCTGTTCGGGACGTTGTCACTGTGGCAGGGCGTCGACGTCCCGGGTCCGTCGCTGTCCCTGGTGCTGATCGATCGCATCCCGTTCCCCCGCCCCGACGACCCACTGCTGAGCGCGCGCCAGCGCGCGGTGGCCGCCCGCGGCGGCAACGGATTCATGGCGGTGGCGGCCAGTCATGCGGCGCTGTTGCTGGCGCAGGGTTCGGGCCGGCTGCTGCGCCGGGTCTCTGACCGCGGTGTGGTCGCGGTGCTGGACTCGCGCATGGTGACGGCACGCTACGGCGACTACCTGCGCGCGTCGCTGCCGCCGTTCTGGCAGACCACCAACGCCCAGCAGGTCCGCGCCGCGCTGACGCGTTTGCGCGAATCCCCGCCGCCGCGCTGACTCGCTTGGCGCGAACAGACGCGAAATCGCACGACTCTCCGTGGCGGTTTCTAGGAGTCGTTGCAACACTGCTGGTTAGTTGGCCAGTAGTAGATCACGCAGGCGCTCGGCTGGGGTATCCCAGTCGAGTGTTTTGCGTGGGCGTCCGTTGAGTTGCTGGGCGACGTGTTCGAGGTCTTCGGGGCCATAGACACTTAGGTCGGTTCCCTTGGGGAAGTATTGGCGCAAAAGGCCGTTGGTGTTCTCGTTGGTGCCGCGCTGCCAGGGGCTGGCGGGATCGCAGAAGTAGACGGCCATGTCGGTGGCCATGGAGAACTG
Organism: Mycobacterium sp. TY814; assembly: GCF_030755175.1. Lineage (NCBI taxonomy): Bacteria > Bacillati > Actinomycetota > Actinomycetes > Mycobacteriales > Mycobacteriaceae > Mycobacterium > Mycobacterium sp. TY814. The sequence goes on along the minus strand of NZ_JAUFRY010000002.1, from coordinate 60,251 downwards.
TTTATGTCCTGCCATTTTCGATCCCTGATCCCAGGTCAGTGAGCCGCGCAGATGAGCTGGCAGCGATGCGATCGTGGCGATCAGGCCATCACGGACGGCTTCGGCGTGGTGGCCGTTGGGTAGAGGCACCAGAAGTGTGTAACGGGTGGCGCGTTCGACCAGGGTGGCGATCGCGGTCTTGTTGGCTTGTCCCATGATCAAGTCGCCTTCCCAGTGCCCAGGTACCGCGCGGTCGGCGATTTCGGCGGGGCGATCACTGATCATGATCATCGGATCGATAAACCGTTGGGTGCGCTGATCAGGGCGGCGACGGGGTTTGCGTATTGTGCGTCCACTGCGAAGTGCCTGTGTGAGTTCACGTTTGAGGCCACCTCGGGCTTGAAAGTACAGGGCCTGGTAGATCGTTTCCGTGCTCACCCGCATGCTTTCATCGTCGGGGAAGTCCTTGACCAGGCGGTAAGAGATCTCTTCGGGAGACCACCGTTGGGACAGCCCCTGCTCCACCGCCTGGCGCAGCTTCTGGTTGATCACCAGTTTGGCTGCTTTAGGCCGGCTCCGAGCGGCGTGGGCGGCCCGATCAGCGTGATAGGGCAGATACACCCCCTGCACACTGCGCGCGGCGACCTCACGCGAGACCGTTGACTTGTGCTTGCCGATCCGGGCGCCGATCGCGGTCAAGGTCCATCCGTTGACCAACCCGTCGGCGATGGCCAACCGATCCGATAACGACAGGTAGCGCTCACTGATCGCCGCCACGGCCACTTTGTCGGTGTTCACCACCTGTGTGTAGCGCCCGGCGGCGCGGTACTGGATGACCGTGCCGTCTCGGCGCACCCGCGTGTCGGCGACCCGCACGATACCGTCGCGCCAATTCCGGGCCGTGCCTACGTGGACCCCGACCTCGCGCGCCGCCCGGCCGACCGACCAGCCCTGCTCAAGCAACTCAAAGAACCGGGCCCGGGCCACCGGCTTACCGAACGGCCGCCGCTGCTGGCTGACCAAGCCAAGCTCCACCAGCATCCGCCGGGCAGTACTGTGCGACACACCGACCGCCTTCGCCGCCGCATTGACTGAACCCGTAGCCTCGAAGACCGCCACGACCCGGCTGATATCCACACCACTAACATCCGGGCGCGGGGAACCCACGGGCCGGCCCAAGGCCGCCAAAATCGCATACCCACGACCCCGCGAGACACCCAACTGGGCGGCGGCCTCCTTCACGGGCACACCGGCATCCACCAACTTTGCTAACAAATCACCAAGCCGAACACAGTCCTTGGAAAACGACACGGTCGCCGCAACCTCTCAAATCGAGAGTGTTGCGACGACCGCGTGAACCCGCCCGTGATTAGAGTGCGATTTCGCGTCTGCTCGCGGTGGAGACTCAGGCCAATGTGACCAGGCCCAGCTCGCTGCTGGCGGCCAGCATCGGGTGACGCGGCAGCACCCGCACCGTGTAACCCAGCGCCCCGGCCAGAGGCAGCGGCGTCGTCGTGGAGAAGACCTGGTTGCCACCCTCGGCGCTGCCGGTGTACGTCATCTCCACGGTCAGCGGGTCGAGCAGCTCGTCGCCGCTGTCGACCCGGCCCAGCACCGCCTGCACCGTCACCTCATCAGGCGCCAGCCCCGCTAACTGGACGGTCGCGGTCAACGTCAGTTTCGACCCGAGCAGCGGTGTGTCGGGCAGTCCGGTGCTGTCGACATCGGTGACGACGATCCGGGGCCACGCCTCCTCGGCCCGCCGCCGGTATGCCGTCAACTCACGAGCCGGCTCGAACGCGTCCGCGATGGTGCTGCGTCGCGACTGGGCCGCCGGGGTGTAGTAACGCTCGACGTAGTCGGTGACCATCCGGGAGGCCAGCACCTTGGGGCCCAATGTCTGCAGGGTGTGTCGCACCATCTCGATCCAGCGCGGCGGCACCCCATGCTCGTCGCGTTCGTAAAACTTCGGGGCCACCGCCTGCTCCAGCAGGTTGTAGAGCGCGGTGGCCTCCAGGTCGTCACGCCGGTCCTCATCGGCGACACCGTCGGCGGACGGTATCTCCCAACCGTTTTCGCCGTCGTACCACTCATCCCACCAGCCGTCGCGGATCGACAGGTTCAGGCCGCCGTTGAGGGCGCTTTTCATGCCCGACGTGCCGCAGGCCTCCAGCGGCCGCAGTGGGTTGTTCAGCCACACGTCGCAGCCCCAGTACAGCAACCGCGCCATCGACATGTCGTAGTTCGGCAGAAACGCGATCCGGTGCCGCACCTCCGGCCGGTCGGCGAACCGCACCACCTGCTGGATCAGCGCCTTGCCGCCGTCGTCGGCGGGGTGCGACTTGCCGGCGACTATCAGCTGAATCGGGCGTTCCTCGTCCAGCAGCAGGCGCTCCAGCCGGCTCGGGTCGCGCAGCATCAGGGTAAGCCGCTTGTACGTCGGGACTCGCCGGGCGAACCCGACCGTCAGCACATTGGGATCGAATGCCTTTGCGATCCAACCTAACTCGGCTTCAGATGCGCCCCGCTCAAGCCACGACTGCCGCAGCCGCGCCCGAACGTCCTCGACCAGCAGCTCGCGCAGCTGGGACCGGATCCACCACAGATGCCCCGGGTCGACCTGCTGCAGCCGCAACCACACGGCGGGCTCGCTGAACGAGTCGGACCCCGCCAGCTCGCGGCCCAGTTGCAGCCACTGGGGCGCAGCCCAGGTACGCGCGTGCACGCCGTTGGTGATCGACCCGATCGGCACCTCGGCGGGGTCGAAGCCAGGCCAGAGTTCATTGAACATCTCCCGGCTCACCTCGCCGTGCAACAACGACACCCCGTTGGCCCGCTGCGCCAAGCGCAGCCCCATGTGGGCCATGTTGAACTTCGCAGGATCCTCCTCGGCGCCCAGGGCGAGGATCCGCTGTGTCGGTACGCCCGGCAGGAGCGTGGTCACGCTGTCGCCTTCGTCGTCGAAGTACCGCTGCACCATCTCCACCGGGAACCGGTCGATGCCGGCCGGGACCGGGGTGTGTGTGGTGAATACCGTGCTGGACCGCACCACCGTCACAGCGGTGTCGTAGTCGAGTCCCGCCTCGGTGACCAGCTCGCGGATGCGTTCGGCACCGAGGAAGCCGGCGTGGCCCTCATTCATGTGGAACACCTCGGGGGCCGGGCGACCCTCGATCGCAGTGAACGCACGGATCGCCCGCACCCCGCCGATGCCGGCCAGAATCTCCTGCTTGATGCGGTGTTCCTGATCGCCGCCGTACAGACGGTCGGTGACGCTGCGCAGATCATGCTCGTTCTCCGGCACATCGGAATCCAGCAGCAGCAGCGGCACCCGGCCGACCTGCGCCACCCACACCCGCGCCCGCAGCCGCGCGGAATCCGGCAACGCCAATTCGACCAGCACCGGGTCACCGGTGGCGTCGGTCAGCAACCGCAATGGCAATCCCTGCGGGTCCAGCGACGGGTAGGTCTCCTGCTGCCAACCGTCGGCGGTCAGGGACTGCCGGAAGTAGCCGGAGCGGTAATACAGGCCGACCGCGATCAGCGGCAACCCCAGATCCGAGGCCGACTTCAGATGATCACCGGCCAGGATCCCGAGGCCACCGGAATAATTCGGCAGCACTTCCGCGACGCCGAATTCCATCGAGAAATAGGCGATCCCGGTGGGCATCACGACCCCGGCCGCTTCCTGTTGCTGATACCAGAGCGGACGGGTCAGATAGTCGTTCAAGTCGGCTGCGAGTTCGTCGAGCCTACGCAGGAAATCCTCGTCGGACGCCAACTCGTCGAGCCGCGCAGGCTTGACGGCGCCCAGCACCGCAACCGGGTCCTTGCCGCATTTGAACCACAGGTCCGGGTCGATGCTCGCGAACAGGTCCTGCGTGGGTTTCTCCCACGACCAGCGCAGGTTGGTCGACAGCTGGTCGAGCGCAGCCAGGCGGTCAGGAAGGTGGGCGCGGACGGTAAAGCGGCGGAGGGCTTTCACGCATCTCAACCTTAGTGCGGTTTTCGCTGCGTGCAGCGTTCCGTGGCCTGCACGTGCCGAGTGTGCTTCAGCACCCGCCGGTGTAGCAGGACACTAGGGTGGGTATGGGGCGCAAAGAGGCGACAGACATCGAGCTGACGAATAACACCTCAACGACGACCGTGCGGCCGCCTGGGGTGACGAATCCGGAACGCCCCGGCGACGACGCGGCGCAACGACGGGCCGCCGAAGAGCCGGGAAATCGAATGGAGTGATTGGGTGCCCGGTCGTATCGAGATCGACGACGTTCAGCCCGTGGTCTCGTGTGGTACGTATCCTGCCAAGGCGGTGGTCGGTGAGGTGATTCCGGTCAGCGCGGCGGTGTGGCGCGAGGGGCACGAGGCGGTGGCGGCGACCCTGGTCGTGCGCTACCTCGGCAGCCGCTACCCCCACGTCGCCGACGCGCGCGGGATGAAAGCCGTGCAAGCCGCCGCCGAGCAGGAGACTGGGGGCGTCGAAGTCGCCGAGAAGGTCAAACCGCGGCAGTTTCCGATGACGATGGGCCTGGAGCCCTACGTGTTCCACGGACAATTCGCGCCGGACAGGGTGGGATTGTGGACTTTCCGGGTAGACGGATGGGGTGACCCGATTCATTCCTGGCGCCACGGACTGGTCGCCAAACTCGATGCGGGCCAGGGCGAAAAGGAACTCTCCAACGATCTGCTGGTGGGCGCCGCACTGTTCGAACGCGCCGCCACCGGCGTCCCGCGCCAACAGCGGAACCCGCTGCTCGATGCCGCCGCGGCTCTGCGCAAGCCCGGTGATCCGTTGACCCGCACCGCGTTGGCACTGGCACCCGACGTCGAGGACCTGCTCGACCAGTTCCCGTTGCGCGAGTTGGTCACCCGTGGCCAGCAGTACGGCATCTGGGTGGACCGGACCCTGGCTCGTTTCGGGTCGTGGTATGAGATGTTCCCCCGCTCCACCGGCGGCTGGGACGCCGAAGGCCGCCCGGTGCACGGTACGTTCGCCACTGCCGCGGCGGCGCTGCCCCGGATCGCCGATATGGGATTCGATGTGGTTTACCTGCCGCCGATCCACCCGATCGGCAAGGTGCACCGCAAGGGGCGCAACAACAATCCGACCGCCGCCGCGGGCGACGTGGGATCGCCCTGGGCCATCGGCAGCGACGAGGGCGGCCACGACGCCGTCCACCCGGCGCTGGGCACGATCGACGACTTCGACGACTTCGTCTCGGCTACAAGAGAATTAGGCATGGAGGTGGCGCTGGACCTGGCGCTGCAGTGCGCCCCGGACCACCCGTGGGCCCGGGACCACCGCCAGTGGTTCACCGAACTGCCCGACGGCACCATCGCCTACGCGGAGAACCCGCCGAAGAAATACCAGGACATCTATCCGCTCAACTTCGACAACGATCCCGCCGGGCTCTACAACGAGGTGCTGCGGGTGGTGCGTCACTGGATTCAGCACGGGGTCAAGGTGTTTCGGGTGGACAACCCGCACACCAAGCCACCGGACTTCTGGGCCTGGCTGATCGGCCAGGTGAAGGCCGTCGACCCTGATGTGCTGTTCCTGTCCGAAGCGTTCACCCCGCCGGCCCGCCAGTACGGGCTGGCCAAGCTGGGCTTCACGCAGTCCTACAGCTACTTCACCTGGCGCACGGCGAAGTGGGAGCTCACCGAGTTCGGCAACGACATCGCCAAGCTCGCCGACTTCCGGACGCCGAATCTGTTCGTCAACACCCCGGACATCCTGCACGAGGTGCTGCAGCACAACGGTCCGGGCATGTTCGCCATCCGCGCGGTGCTGGCGGCAACGATGAGCCCGGCGTGGGGGGTGTACTCCGGCTACGAGCTCTTCGAGCACCGCGCGGTGCGCGAAGGCAGCGAGGAATACCTCGACTCGGAAAAGTACGAATTGCGGCCCCGCGACTTCGCCGGCGCGCTGGCCGAAGGCCGGTCGTTGGAGCCGTTCATCGCCCGGCTCAACGAGATTCGGCGGCTGCACCCGGCTCTGCAGCAGCTGCGCACCATCCACTTCCACACGGTGGACAACGACGCGCTGCTGGCTTACAGCAAGTTCGACGCGGAAACCGGCGACTGCGTGCTGGTGGTGGTGACGCTGAACGCATTCGGGCCCGAAGAAGCGATTCTGCACCTGGACATGGCAGCACTGGGCATGGAGCCCTACGAGCGCTTCTGGGTGCGCGACGAGATCACCGGCGAGGAATACCAATGGGGGCAATCCAATTACATCCGCATCGACCCGGGGCGCGCCGTCGCCCACGTCATCAACATGCCGCTCGTACCCGAAGAATCCCGAATCACGCTGCTACGCAGGAGGTGAGGGCAAGTGAATCACACCGATGAACTCGCCACAACGCATCTGGCGCCCGATCCCGCCGAACTGGCCAGCCTGATAGCAGGTACTAATCACAACCCACACGGCATTCTGGGCGCGCACGAATACGGCGACCACACCGTCATCCGGGCGTTCCGTCCGCACGCGGCCAGCGTCGTCGCCCTCGTCGGCGAAGACAGAGCGCCCTTGGAGCACATCGATTCTGGGGTGTTCGCCGTCGCCCTGCCGTTCGCCGACCTCGTCGACTACCGGCTCGAGGTGACCTATGACGGGTCCGAACCGCACACGGTGGCCGACGCCTACCGGTTCCTGCCCACCCTGGGCGAGGTCGACCTGCACCTGTTCGCCGAGGGACGCCACGAACGCCTCTGGGAGGTGCTGGGCGCCCATCCCCGTTCGTTCACCACGCCCGACGGCACGGTCAGCGGCGTGTCGTTCGCGGTGTGGGCACCGAATGCCAAGGGCGTCAGCCTGATCGGCGAGTTCAACGGCTGGACCGGTACCGACGCCCCGATGCGGACGCTGGGTTCCTCCGGCGTCTGGGAGCTGTTCTGGCCCGACTTTCCGATCGACGGCCTGTACAAGTTCCGGGTGCACGGCGCCGACGGCGCCGTCACCGATCGTGCCGACCCGTTCGCGTTCGGCACCGAGGTGCCGCCGCAGACCGCGTCGCGCGTGACGGTGAGCGAGTACACCTGGAACGACCAGGAATGGCTGCAGCAGCGCGCCCAGCGCAACCCGGTTTTCGAGCCGATGAGCACCTACGAAGTGCACCTCGGCTCGTGGCGTCCCGGACTCGGGTATCGAGAGCTCGCCGAGCAGCTAACCGAATACGTTGTCGAACAAGGGTTCACCCACGTCGAACTGTTGCCCGTCGCCGAGCATCCTTTCGGCGGGTCCTGGGGATACCAGGTGACGTCGTACTACGCACCCTCGTCCCGCTTCGGCACTCCGGATGAATTCCGGACGCTGGTCGACGCTCTGCACCAGGCCGGCATCGGCGTCATCGTTGACTGGGTGCCGGCGCACTTCCCGAAAGACGCATGGGCACTGGGGCGCTTCGACGGAACCCCGCTCTACGAACACTCCGACCCCAAGCGCGGCGAGCAATTGGACTGGGGTACCTACGTTTTCGACTTCGGACGTCCGGAAGTACGGAACTTCCTGGTGGCCAATGCCCTGTACTGGCTACAGGAGTTCCACATGGACGGCCTGCGGGTCGATGCGGTCGCGTCGATGTTGTATCTGGATTACTCGCGCCCCGAGGGGGGTTGGACGCCGAACATCTATGGCGGTCGGGAGAACCTGGAGGCGGTGCAGTTCCTGCAGGAGATGAACGCCACCGCGCACAAGGCCGCGCCCGGTATCGTCACCATCGCCGAGGAGTCGACGTCGTGGCCGGGCGTCACCCGGCCGACCAGCCTTGGCGGGCTGGGCTTTTCGATGAAGTGGAACATGGGCTGGATGCACGACACGCTCGACTACTTCAGCCGCGACCCGATCTATCGCACCTACCACCACCACGAGATGACCTTCTCGATGCTGTATGCGTTCAGCGAGAACTACGTGCTGCCGCTCAGCCACGACGAGGTGGTGCACGGCAAGGGCACGTTGTGGGGGCGGATGCCCGGCGACAACCACGCCAAAGCGGCCGGGCTGCGCAGCCTGCTCGCCTACCAGTGGGCTCACCCCGGTAAGCAGTTGCTGTTCATGGGCCAGGAGTTCGGCCAGCGCGCCGAGTGGTCAGAGGAACGCGGCCTGGACTGGTGGCAGCTCGATGAGCAGGGTTTCTCTAACGGCGTGCTGCGCCTGGTCCGGGACATCAACGGGATCTACTCGAGTCACCCCGCACTGTGGAGCAGGGACACGACACCCGAGGGCTATTCGTGGATCGACGCCAACGACTCGGGCAACAACGTGCTGAGCTTCCTGCGCTACGGCAGCGACGGCTCGGTGCTGGCGTGTGTGTTCAACTTCGCCGGAGCTGAACACGGCAACTACCGCCTGGGCCTGCCCCAGGCCGGCCGCTGGCGCGAGGTGCTCAACACCGACGCGACGGTCTACAACGGTTCGGGAATCGGCAACCTCGGAGGCGTCGACGCCACCGACGACCCGTGGCACGGTCGCCCCGCGTCAGCGGTGCTGGTGTTGCCACCGCTGTCCGCGATCTGGCTCGAACCCGCCTAGGCCCGGCTCCCCCTTGGCGAGCAGACACAAAATCGCCCTGGAACGCGCGTTCCAGGGCGATTTTGTGCCTGCTCGCGGAAAACCTGTCAGTACAGCGCGTTGGCCAGGTTGCGGCGGCCGGCGACCACTTCGGGGTCGGCCGGGTCGAAGAGTTCGAACAGCTCGATGAGCCGGGTGCGCACCCTGCTGCGGTCATCGCCCGACGTCCGGCGGATCAATCCGATCAGACGGTCGAAGGCGCCGGTGACATCCTGGCTGAGGATCTGGACGTCGGCGGCGGCGAAGGCCGCATCGATGTCGTCGGGGGCCGCATCGGCCGTCGCAACCGACTCGGGCGGATGCGCGGTCGCGCGGCTGAGGAATCCGATCTGGCGGATGGCCCCCTTGGCTTCCACGCTGCCGGGGTCGGACTCCAGGACCGCCTCATAGGACCGTTTGGCCGCGTCGAAGTCGCCGGCCTCGAGTTCCTGACGCGCCTGCGCGACCACCGGATCGACTTCTTCGGGCTGCCCGGAGCCGGAGCCGCCCCGGAGCTTCCCGGCCGTGGCGTCGAGCAGCGAGTCGATCCAGCGCCGCAACTGATCAGCCGGCTGCGGCCCCTGGAAGCTGGAAACCGGTTGCGCCGCCGCCAGAGCCACTACGGTCGGGACCGCCTGCACGCCGAAGATCCGGGCTATGCCGGGCGCGGCGTCGACGTTGGCCGCGGCCAGCGCCCACGTGCCGTTGTCGTCGGCGGCCAGGCCGGCGAGCGTCTCGAGCAGGTCGACGCACACCTCGCTGCGGGGCGACCACAGCAGCACCACGACCGGGATCTCGTCGGACCGGTTGATGACCTCGTCCTCGAAATTGGCCTCGGTGACCTGAATGATGCCGGGACCACCGGAGCCGCCGGGACCGCCGTAGCCACCAGTACCACCCGGGCCACCGGAGCCGCCCGGAGGCGCACTGGCCTTCTGCTGTGCGCGTTGCTTGAGACCGGACAGGTCGACCGCACCGGCCAACGCAGGCCCGATCGAGGGTCGGGGACGTGTCACGGTCTCAAGTCTGTCACGCCGTCAGGACCTGCTCGCGGCGACCTCCTGCGCGGAAGAAAAGTAGCCGGAATTCGGCTTCGCACGCCCTCGGGCCGGAGCTATGACCAATCTCACAGTAATGCCGACAGTATCCGCCACGGCGCCATGCCAGCAAACTCGCCAGCCGGGCGGGCCGGTTACCCGGCCCGCAGAATCAGTGCGTCACCCTGCCCGCCGGCGCCACACAGCGCCGCGACACCGTAGCCCGATCCACGACGCGCCAATTCCAGCGCAACGTGCAGCGTGATGCGTGCTCCCGACATTCCAATGGGGTGCCCGACGGCAATCGCACCGCCGTTGACGTTGACGATGTCCGGGTTGACGCCGAGTTCCTTGGTCGAGGCCAGAGCCACTGCCGCAAAGGCCTCGTTGATCTCCACCACGTCAAGCTGGTCGACCGAGATGCCCTCGCGGGCGATGGCCTTCTTGATGGCGTTGGCGGGCTGGGACTGCAGCGTGGAATCCGGCCCGGCCACCACGCCGTGTGCGCCGATCTCGACCAGCCAGGTCAATCCGAGCTCCTGAGCCTTCTCCTTGTTCATGACCACGACCGCGGCCGCACCGTCGGAGATCTGCGATGCCGAACCAGCCGTAATGGTGCCGTCCTTGCGGAACGCGGGTTTGAGCCCGGCCAGCGAGTCGGCGGTGGTGTTGGCCCGGATGCCTTCATCCTCGCTGAACTGCAGCGGATCGCCCTTGCGCTGCGGGATCTGCACTGGGACCACCTCGTCGGCGAACACGCCGTCTTTCCATGCGGCAGCGGCCTTTTGGTGCGACTGCGCCGCGTACTCGTCCTGTTGCTGGCGGGTGAACTTGTCGACGTCGTTGCGCTGTTCGGTCAGCGCGCCCATGGGCTGGTCGGTGAACACGTCGTGCAGGCCGTCGTAGGCCATGTGGTCGAGCACCGTGACGTCGCCGTACTTGTAGCCGGCCCTGCTGTCCATCAGCAGGTGCGGCGCCTTGGTCATCGACTCCTGGCCGCCGGCGACCACCACGTCGAACTCACCGGCGCGAATCAGCTGGTCAGCCAGGGCGATGGAGTCGATTCCGGACAGGCACATCTTGTTGATGGTCAGGGCCGGGACGTCCCAGCCGATGCCGGCGCCCACGGCCGACTGACGCGCCGGCATCTGCCCGGCACCAGCGGTGAGCACCTGCCCCATGATCACGTACTCGACCAGCGATGCCGGCACGTTGGCCTTTTCCAGCGCGGCCTTGATCGCGATGGCACCGAGGTCGCTGGCACTGAAGTCCTTGAGTGAACCCATCAGTTTGCCGATGGGCGTCCGAGCCCCAGCAACGATCACCGACGTCGTCATGAAACCTCCTAAACGGCACGGGAACGGCTGATCGGGCCAACCCGGAGAAGCGGATTCTTTCTGATGAGGTTACCGTTATGTAATGACGACCGATCAAGTTGACGCCCGTCCTACTCTGGCTACGTCACTGGTGACAGGACTCGATCACGTCGGCATCGCAGTCGCCGATCTTGACGCCGCGATCGAGTGGTACAACGACCACCTCGGCATGATCCTGGTGCACGAAGAAATCAACGATGACCAGGGCATTCGCGAAGCAATGCTAGCCGTCCCGGGTACCAGCGCCCAGATCCAGCTGATGGCGCCGCTCGACGAGACTTCGGTGATCGCGAAGTTCATCGACAAGCGCGGACCGGGCATTCAGCAGCTGGCCTGCCGGATCAGGGACCTGGATGCCATGTGCGAGCAGCTGCGCTCCCAGGGTGTGCGGCTGGTGTACGAGAAGCCCCGCCGCGGCACCGCGAACTCGCGCATCAACTTCATCCACCCCAAGGACGCCGGCGGAGTCCTGATCGAGCTGGTCGAGCCCGCGGCGCACTAGCTTTTCTTCAGGACCATTTGCGGGTAGGACCGCGAGTGGCCCGATTGGTCCAACACGGCGTGTGCCAGTGCCTGCGGTCGTCCACGGCCGCTGCCGCCCCTACCGGCCATACCACCACATGGGAAGTGCCGGAGCGGATTTCGTGGTCGCAGCCGGGGCACCGGTAGGTCTTGACGGCGCGCGCCGCGGGAATCGGGCGAACCTCGTACTCGTAGCCGTCGGCTCCGGTCTCGACCCGCGCCGGTAGCCGCAAGGGCTGCCGGGGTGGCGGTCTGCGACGCCGAGCCATCTCAGAACAACCGGTACTCGTCGCTGTCCATTCCGCGCATCTTGTCGTAATCCAGTGTCAGACAACGGATTCCACGGTCAGTAGCCAGCGTGCGGGCTTGCGGCTTGATCTGCTGGGCGGCGAACACGCCCTTGACGGGCGCAAGAACGGTGTCGCGGTTCAGCAGTTCCAGATAACGGGTGAGCTGCTCGACACCGTCGATCTCGCCACGCCGCTTGATCTCCACAGCCACCGAGCCGCCCTTCTCGTCCCGGCACAGCAGGTCGACCGGTCCGATGGCGGTCATGTACTCCCGGCGGACCAACGTGTAGCCCTCGCCCAGCAGGCCGACGTGTTCGGCGAGCAGCGCCTGCAAGTGCGCTTCGACGCCGTCCTTGACCAGCCCAGGGTCGACGCCCAGATCGTGGCTGGAGTCGTGCTCGACGGCCTCGACGGTGATGCGCAACTGTTCACCGGTCTTGTTCTCGACCACCCACACCGGGCCCGGCTCTTCGGTCAGCCAGCACGGCGGGCTCATCCAGTTCAGTGGCTTGTACGCGCGGTCGTCTGCATGCACGCTGACCGAACCGTCCGCCTTGAACAACAGCAGCCGGCGCGCGGACGGGAGATGCGCGGTGAGACGGCCAACGTAGTCGACGGTGCACTGGGCGATGACGAGACGCACCCGACCACCTTAAAACGTGCCCGGGAGGTGGGTCGCGAGCGTGCCCGCGCGGTCAGCCGCGAGAGTGCCCGGCCACCCCGACGAAATGTGACCTATCCCGCAAACGAAGAACTAGGCTGTCGCCACCATGTCGACCACGCGCACTCCCGATAAGGGCCCGTCGCTCTGGGGCCGGTTCGTCGAGCGGGTAGCCCCGCGGGGTGAGCGGCGGTCGGCCAAGGAGGCGTATGGCACCTGGTTGCTGGGCCAGGTCACCGAATCTCAGTCCCGCCGGCGCCGGCGCATCAAGCTGATCGCCTGCCTCTACAGCTTGCTGGCGAATCTGACCGGCGTCGGATTCGTCGTGCTGATCCTGTGCCTCGCGTTTCCGGCACCCAACATCTATATCGACGGATCCCGTTGGCTCACTTTCGGATTGGCGCCGATGTGCGCGATGCTCGGCGCTACCGTGTGGCTCACCGCACGGATTCTCACCGAATCCAGCCGGTGGGCGGTCGAGGAACGTGAGCCCACCACGGCCGACGGGCGAAAGACGCTGGTGGCCCCGTTCCGGGTAGCAGTCGTCCACTTCATTCTCTGGAATATCGCGGCCGCGTCGCTGGGTGCGCTCTACGGGACCATCGACCGCGTGTTCTTCTCGATCGTCTTTCTGACGGTCGCGATCTGCGGCGCTCTGGTCGCAACCAACAGCTACCTGGCAACGGAGTTCGCGTTGCGGCCGCTGGCGGCGCAGGCACTGGAGGCAGGCCGCACGCTGAGACGGTTCAACCCCGGCATGATGACCCGGACAATGAACGTCTGGCTGGTCGGCTCCGGTGTGCCGCTGGCCGGCAACGCCCTGATATCGGTGATATCGCTGGTGGTCGGGGACCTGACCGAGACCCAGTTGGAAATCGCGGTACTGATCATCTCGCTGGCCACGCTGGTCTTCGGATACATCGTCATGTGGATCATGTCGTGGCTGACCGTGACGCCCGTCCGAGTGGTGCGCGCGGCGCTCAAACGTGTCGAGGAGGGCGACCTGGACGGCGAACTGGTCGTCTTCGACGGAACCGAAATCGGGGAATTGCAACGGGGTTTCAACGCCATGGTCGACGGGCTGCGCGAGCGCGAGCGGATCCGCGACCTGTTCGGCAGACATGTCGGCCGCGAAGTCGCCGCCGCCGCGGAGCGGGAGCGGCCCAAGCTCGGCGGCGAGGAACGCCACGTCGCCGTGGTGTTCATCGACATCGTCGGGTCCACCAAGCTGGTCCGCAGCCGGCCACCGGTGGACGTCGTCGATGTGCTCAACAAATTCTTCACGATCGTCGTCGAGGAGGTGGACTGCCGCCAGGGGCTGGTCAACAAGTTCGAGGGTGACGCATCGCTGGCGATTTTCGGCGCCCCGAATCATCTGGATTGCCCCGAGGACGCCGCACTGGCCACCGCACGAGCGATCGCCCATCGGATGGCCACCGAGATGTCGGAGTGCCAGGCCGGCATCGGCGTGGCGGCCGGAACCGTCGTGGCCGGCAACGTGGGTGCCAAAGAGCGCTTCGAGTACACGGTTATCGGGGAGCCCGTCAACGAGGCGGCCCGACTGTGCGAGCTGGCGAAGTCCCACGACGACAGGTTGCTGGCGAGCTTCGAAATGCTGCACAGCGCAGGCGAAGACGAGCGCGCTTTATGGTCGCCCGGCGGAACGGTGACCCTTCGTGGCCACGACCAGCCAACGCAGCTGGCTCATCTCCTTCACCCGACCCGGCCGCAATCGCTGTCTCGCGAATTAGGCTGACGCCGCCATGTCGAACGAAGAGGTCCCAGCAACGCGTACCCCGAAGCGCCTGGCCACTTCCTGGAAAAGCTGACCCGTCAAGGTGCCCGGCCGAACATTCCCGCCTACGTTCATGGGTGCTCGGGCACGTCTCGGAAGATCAGGCCTGCCGGCAGGTTCGCATGTTCGCGATCGTGGTCGACGAGGTCGACCGAAACTGCGGGCTGGACAACAAGTTCGAAGGTGATCCCTCGCGGGAGATCGTGGCAGGCAACGTCGGCGCCCATGAGCGATCCGAATACACGGTGATCTGCGGCCGGTCCACCAAGCAGCCCGGTTCTGCTCACTGGCGACGTCGCACTACCCAGATACAGTTGACGAACTCGGCGACAGTACAGAGCGCAAACGAAACCGAAAGTCGCCTTGGGGATTTAGGCGAGACGGTGACGCGGCGCAGCCATGATGAGCCCATTCAGCTGGTGCATCCCTGCTGAATCATTTCCCGCTCGCTCTACCCAAAAACGTGTCAACCCGGCTAGGCTCCGCCACCATGACAGCGAGGGATAACGCTGCCCAGCGCCTGACCAACGCGCTCGGGACCGTGACGCGTTACGGCATCCCCCCACCCGAAACGACATCGTATGGCTCCTGGCTGTTGGGTAAGCGGTCGGACAGTGAGCACACGACACGCATCCGCTTGCAGGCAATGCTGACTCTTGTCGTCGCGGTTGCGAACCTCATCGGAGTCGGCGTAATGCTGACACTGATTGTGTCGGTGCCGGTGCCGCCCGCCAGAACCAAGATCCAGCCCTGGATCGAGTTTCTCGTAGGACCGTTCTACCTAGCGGCCAGCCTCGCTGTGGGCGGTATCTGGCTTACCTCACGGATTGTGCGATCACTGCGGTGGGCGATTCAAGGAGACACACCCACCCTTCGCGATCAGCGGAACACGCTACTGATTCCGTGGCGACTCGCCGTTTTCCACCTCGTCTTCTGGGGAATCTGGACAGCCCTGCTGACCTACGTCTACGGGATTTACAACTCGTTGCTGATCCCCCGAATGCTTTTCGCGACAGGCATATCCGGCCTCGGTGTCGCCACCGGCTGCTACCTGTTCGCTGAGTTCGCGCTGCGCCCGGTGGCCGCCCGCGCACTGGAGGCGGGACCGCCGCCGCGCCGGCTGGCCTCGGGAATCATGAGCAGGACGATGACCGGCTGGCTCATCACGGCCGCGGTTCCCACGGTCAGCGTGTCGCTGTTGGCGATCCTCGATCTGACCTTGCGCGATATCACCGGCGCCCAGTTTGTCAGGTGGGTGATCCTCGTGACGGCACCGACGCTCCTCTTCGGATTCGTCCTCATGTGGGTGTTGGCCTGGCTGACGGCCACGCCGGTGCGGGTGGTGCGTGCGGCTCTCAAACGCGTCGAGCAGGGTGATCTGCACAGTGACATGGTGGTCTTCGACGGGACCGAATTGGGTGAACTGCAGCGCGGATTCAACAACATGGTCGACGGTCTGCGTCAACGTGAAAGTGTGCGCGACCTGTTCGGCCGGTACGTCGGCCGGGAGGTGGCGGCCGCGGCCGAACGGGAACTGCCGAAGCTCGGCGGCGAGGAGCGTCACGTCGCGGTGGTGTTCATCGACATCATCGACTCCACCAAGCTGGTCACCAGCCAGCCTCCCGCCGAGACCGTCGCGCTGCTCAACAGGTTCTTCGCCATCATCGTGGAGCAGATCAATGCTTTCCAGGGACTGGTGAACAAGTTCGCGGGCGACGCGTCACTGGCCATCTTCGGAGCCCCCAACCACCTCGCTTGCGCCGAAAATTCAGCGCTCGCCGCCGCGCGTTCTATCGCCGACCGACTGGTGAACGAAATTCCAGAACTCAAAGCCGGAATCGGGGTGGCCGCAGGCCAGGTCGTTGCGGGCAATGTGGGCGCCAACGAGCGTTTCGAGTACACCGTGATCGGCGGGCCGGTGAACGAGGCCGCGCGGTTGTGCACCCTGGCCAAGAAGTACCCCGGATATCTACTGGCATCTTCGGACGCCGTGCGTGGAGCTGACGAAAACGAGTCTGCCCGTTGGCGTTTGGGCGAGTCGGTGGTGCTTCGCGGATACGACCAGCCCACCCGGCTGGCCTCGCCAGTACAGCCGGCGCAAAGAACCGGCTGCTGATTCGTTAATCCCGGCCCGTCCTGCTCAATCGGCACCGACGGTGCCGGAGCGGGCCCGGCGTCATCGGGATCGCCACGCAAGAATTAGGCTGACCTCACCATGTCGCCCAACACGGCCCCCAGGAAAAGCGTCGCGCAGCGTCTGGGCCGGGTCCTCGAGAAGGTGACCCGACAGAGCGGTCGACTGCCGGACACTCCCGCATACGGTTCCTGGCTGCTCGGGCGGGTCTCTGAAGACCAGCACCGTCGTCGGGTCCGCATCCAGGTCATCATGACGGTCCTCATCGTCGCCGCGAACCTGATCGGTATCGCCGTCGCGGTTCTGCTGGTGACGGTGGCGGTGCCGGTGCCCAGCGTGTTCGACGACGCCCCGCTCTGGATGTCGTTCATCGCGGTTCCGGCGTACATCGTTGCCGCGCTCGTCGTCGGCGCCTACACAATCACCCGCGGAACGGTCGAAGCGCTGCGCTGGGCGATCGAGGAACGCAAGCCGACCGACCGGGACGAGCGCAACACCTTCATGGCGCCGTGGCGCGTCGCGGTCGGCCACCTCATTCTGTGGGGCATCGGCACGGTGCTGACGACCATCCTCTACGGCGTCGCGAACACCATGTTCATCCCCCGCTTTCTGGTCGCGGTGAGCTTCTGCGGCCTGCTCGTCTCCACCGGCAGCTACCTGCTCACCGAGTTCGCCCTGCGACCCGTCGCCGCCCAGGCGCTGGAGGCCGGGCCGCCGCCGCGGCGACTGGCCCCGGGAATCATGGGCCGGACCATGATGGTGTGGCTGCTCGGTTCCGGGGTGCCGGTCGTGGGCATCGGGCTGATGGCGTTCTTCGAGATGACGCTGCAGAACCTCACGCAGACCCAGTTCGCGGTCGGGGTGTTGATCATCTCGGCGGCCACCCTGATCTTCGGGTTCATCCTGTTGTGGATTTTCGCCTGGCTGACGGCGACACCGGTGCGGGTGGTGCGCGCCGCGCTCAAGCGCGTGGAGCAAGGCGACCTCCGCGGCGACCTGGTGGTGTTCGACGGCACCGAACTCGGGGAATTGCAGCGGGGTTTCAACGCCATGGTCGACGGGCTGCGCGAACGCGAGCGCGTCCGGGACCTGTTCGGCCGACACGTCGGACGCGACGTGGCACTCGCGGCCGAACGCGAGCGACCCAAGCTCGGCGGGGAGGAACGCCACGTCGCCGTTGTCTTCATCGACGTCATCGGCTCGACCAAGCTGGTGACCAGTCGTCCACCCGTGGAAGTCGTTCATCTGCTCAACCAGTTCTTCACGATCGTCGTCGAGGAGGTCGACCGTCACCACGGGCTGGTCAACAAGTTCGAGGGTGACGCGTCGCTGGCCATCTTCGGCGCACCCAACCATCTGGACTCTCCCGAGGACGAGGCCCTGGCGTGTGCGCGGGCCATCGCCGACCGGCTGGCCGACGAGATGACCGAACTACAGGCCGGTATCGGGGTGGCGGCCGGAACGGTGGTCGCCGGCAACGTGGGTGCCAAAGAGCGCTTCGAGTACACGGTCATCGGTGAGCCCGTCAACGAGGCGGCCCGACTGTGCGAACTGGCGAAGTCTCGTCCCGGAAAGCTGCTGACCACCGAGCAGACCCTGGAGGGCGCCGGCGAGGAAGAGGCCCAGCGGTGGACGCTGGGTAAGAGCGTGAAGCTCCGTGGACACGATCAGCGCACCAAGTTGGCGTCTCCGGTGGAACCGGCGACGCCACGCCGCTGATTCCGGCCGCCGACGCCCAGCCAGACATTGATGTCGGTTTTCCGCCAGTCTTGTCGCCCCAGGGGTGTAACTGTGGAAGCGTGCATGAGGATTTCGAACGCTGCTACCGGGCGGTCCAGGCCAAGGACGCCCGGTTCGACGGCTGGTTCGTCATCGCAGTCCTGACCACCCGAATTTATTGCCGGCCCAGTTGTCCGGTACGGCCGCCGTTCGCACGCAACGTGCGATTCCTGCCGACGGCCGCGGCCGCCCAGCGTGCGGGTTTCCGGGCTTGCAAGCGGTGCCGTCCGGACGCGTCTCCGGGTTCTCCGGAATGGAACATGCGCGGTGACGTCGTTGCGCGGGCCATGCGACTCATCGCCGACGGCACGGTGGACCGCGAAGGTGTGACAGGACTGGCCGCCCACCTGGGCTACACCACCCGCCAGCTGGAGCGGTTGCTGCAAGCCGAGGTCGGAGCGGGTCCGCTCGCGCTGGCCCGCGCGCAGCGGATGCAGGCCGCCCGGGTGTTGATCGAGACCACCGATCTGCCGTTCGGCGACGTGGCGTTCGCCGCCGGGTTCTCCAGCATTCGGCAGTTCAACGACACCGTTCGGCTGGTGTGTGACAACACGCCGTCGGAGTTGCGCAAGCGTGCCGCGGCGCGCTTCGGTACCGCCACGTCAGCCGGCGTGCTGTCGCTGCGGTTGCCGGTCCGGACGCCGTTCGCCTACGAAGGTGTCTTCGGACACCTGGCTGCCACTGCGGTGCCCGGATGTGAAGAGGTGCGCGACAGCACTTATCGGCGCACTCTGCGGCTCGCCTGCGGCAACGGTGTGGTGTCGCTGACGCCGGCGCCGGACCACGTGCGGTGTCTGCTGGTACTCGACGATTTCCGGGACCTCGCCGCCGCGACCGCCCGGTGTCGACGGCTGCTCGATCTCGACGCAGATCCCGAAGCCGTCGTGGAGGCGCTCGGCGCCGATCCGGAACTGGGTCCTGTCGTCCGCAAGTCGCCGGGTCAGCGGATACCCCGGACCGTCGACGAAGCCGAATTGGCCGTGCGGGCGGTATTGGGTCAGCAGGTATCGACCAAGGCCGCCCGCACCCACGCCGGCCGGCTCGTCGCCGCCTACGGGCAGCCGGTGGAGGACGCCGCGGGTACCTTGACCCACACGTTCCCCTCCGTCGAGCAACTGGCCGACATCGATCCGGTCCACCTGGCCGTCCCCAAGTCACGTCAGCGCACGGTGAGCGGGCTTGTGGACGCTCTCGCGACCGGCAGCGTCACCTTGGATCCCGGATGCGATTGGACGCGGGCACGCAGCCAGCTGCTGGAATTGCCGGGAATCGGGCCCTGGACGGCGGAGGTGATCGCCATGCGCGGGTTGGGTGATCCCGATGCGTTCCCGGCCAGTGACCTGGGGCTGAAGCTGGCTGCCGAGCAGCTGGGCTTGCCGAAGCACGAACGCACGTTGCTGGAGCACAGCGCCCGCTGGCGGCCATGGCGTTCCTATGCCACCCAACATTTGTGGTCCACCCTCGAGCATCCGGTTAACCATTGGCCACCCAAGGAGGTCGCATGATTCGCTTTCGCACGATCGACAGCCCGATCGGTCCGCTCACCCTGGCCGGCCGCGACGGAGTGTTGACCAATCTACGGATGGTCGACCAGACCTATGAACCCAGCCGCGCGGACTGGACTCCGGACGACAGCGGATTCTCCGAGGCGGTGCACCAACTCGACGCATATTTCGCCGGCGAGTTGTGCGATTTCGATGTGCCGCTGGACCTGCGTGGTACGGAGTTTCAGCGGCGGGTATGGGAGGCGCTGCTCACCATTCCTTATGGCGAAACCCGGTCTTATGGACAGATCGCCGAACAGATCGGTGCGCCCGGCGCTGCGCGTGCTGTCGGATTGGCCAACGGGCACAACCCCATCGCCATTATCGTGCCGTGTCACCGCGTCATCGGGGCAGCCGGAAAATTGACGGGTTACGGCGGCGGACTGGATCGCAAACAAACGCTGCTCACTTTGGAGAAGCGGCGGGCGCCGGCCGACCTCACGCTGTTCGACTAATCCCCGCGCGAGCCGACGCAAAAGCCCCCTTTTCGATGTCGAATCGGGGGCTTTTGCGGCTACTCGCGCATGATAGCGCGTCTCTTAGAATGCAAAAACACCCCCAAATGAATGGGGGTGTTTTTGTGTATGTTCGGCGGTGTCCTACTTTTCCACCCGAAAAGGGCAGTATCATCGGCGCTGACAGGCTTAGCTTCCGGGTTCGGGATGGGACCGGGCGTTTCCCTGTCGCTGTGGCCGCCGTAACTCTATTTAAATTTGTGTTGGTGGGGGGTGTGGTGTCGCGACAAGTCTGTTTTACCAGATTCGTCCTGACGAGATAGTGGTTGCGATTGGTTGTGTTGGTAAGTTTTCGGCCGGTTAGTGCCAGTTCCCTGCACTCATTACTGAGCTTCCAGGTCTGGCCTATCAATCCAGTGTTCTGCTGGGGGCCTTATCCCTCCTAGAGGGTGAGAAACCTGATCTTGGAGAAGGTTTCCCGCTTAGATGCTTTCAGCGGTTATCCTGTCCGAACGTAGCTATCCAGCGGTGCTCCTGGTGGAACAACTGGTGCACTAGAGGTTCGTCCGTCCCGGTCCTCTCGTACTAGGGACAGGTTTCCTCAAGTTTCTGACGCGCGCGGCGGATAGAGACCGAACTGTCTCACGACGTTCTAAACCCAGCTCGCGTGCCGCTTTAATGGGCGAACAGCCCAACCCTTGGGACCTGCTCCAGCCCCAGGATGCGACGAGCCGACATCGAGGTGCCAAACCATCCCGTCGATATGGACTCTTGGGGAAGATCAGCCTGTTATCCCCGGGGTACCTTTTATCCGTTGAGCGACACCCCTTCCACTCAGAGGTGCCGGATCACTAATCCCGACTTTCGTCCCTGCTTGACTTGTAGGTCTCGCAGTCAAGCTCCCTTGTGCATTTACACTCAACACCTGATTGCCGTCCAGGTTGAGGGAACCTTTGGGCGCCTCCGTTACATTTTAGGAGGCAACCGCCCCAGTTAAACTACCCACCAGGCACTGTCCGTGAACCGGATATACGGTTCGACGTTAGGTGTCCAATACGATCAGAGTGGTATTTCAACAACGACTCCACCTCAACTGGCGTCGAGGTTTCACAGTCTCCCACCTATCCTACACAAACCGTACCGAACAACAATACCAAGCTATAGTGAAGGTCCCGGGGTCTTCTCGTCCTGCCGCGCGTAACGAGCATCTTTACTCGTAGTGCAATTTCGCCGAGTCTATGGTTGAGACAGTTGAGAAGTCGTTACGCCATTCGTGCAGGTCGGAACTTACCCGACAAGGAATTTCGCTACCTTAGGATGGTTATAGTTACCACCGCCGTTTACTGGGGCTTAAATTCTCCGCTTCACCCTTGCGAGTTAACGGGTCCTCTTAACCTTCCAGCACCGGGCAGGCGTCAGTCCGTATACATCGTCTTGCGACTTCGCACGGACCTGTGTTTTTAGTAAACAGTCGCTTCTCACTGGTTTCTGCGACCGGCTTCCGCTCCCACCGAAAAGGTGTTCACGATGTGCCGGCCCCCCTTCTCCCGAAGTTACGGGGGTATTTTGCCGAGTTCCTTAACCATAGTTATCTCGTACGCCTTGGTATTCTCTACCTGACCACCTGTGTTGGTTTGGGGTACGGGCCGTGTGTGAACTCGCTAGAGGCTTTTCTTGGCAGCAGAGGATCACCGAATTCGCCTCAATCGGCTATGCGTCACCTCTCAGGATTTAATGAGCGACGGATTTGCCTATCGCTCTCCCTACGGGCTTGCCCCAGTATTACCACTGACTGGTACGGCTACCTTCCTGCGTCACCCCATCGCTTGACTACTACCAACCGGGGTCCCACGCAGCCGGTCACCGTCGCACCCCGAAGGGATTGATCAGCGACCATTTGGGTGGTTAGCACAATTGATTCATCACGGGCGCGCACACACGGGTACGGGAATATCAACCCGTTGTCCATCGACTACGCCTGTCGGCCTCGCCTTAGGTCCCGACTCACCCTGGGCGGACTGGCCTGGCCCAGGAACCCTTGGTCTTTCGGCGGGCAAGGTTCTCACTTGCCTATTCGCTACTCATGCCTGCATTCTCACTCCCCCATCCTCCACCTACGGTTACCCGACGGCTTCGCTGAATGAGGGACGCTCCCCTACCCACACCTACTTACGTAGATGTGCCGCGGCTTCGGCGGTGTGCTTGAGCCCCGCTACATTATCGGCGCACAATCACTTGACCAGTGAGCTATTACGCACTCTTTCAAGGGTGGCTGCTTCTAAGCCAACCTCCTGGTTGTCTCTGCGACTGCACATCCTTTTCCACTTAGCACACGCTTTGGGGCCTTAGCCGGCGATCTGGGCTGTTTCCCTTTCGACGTACGGAGCTTATCCCCCGCCGTCTCACTGCCACGCTTTACACCACGGCATTCGGAGTTTGGCTGACGTCAGTAACCTAGTAGGGCCCATCGGCCATCCAGTAGCTCTACCTCCGTGGTGAACCACGCAACGCTGCACCTAAATGCATTTCGGGGAGAACCAGCTATCACGGAGTTTGATTGGCCTTTCACCCCTACCCACAGCTCATCCCCTCAGTCTTCAACCTAAGTGGGTTCGGGCCTCCACGCGGTCTTACCCGCGCTTCACCCTGGCCATGGGTAGATCACTCCGCTTCGGGTCCAGAACATGCCACTACACCCCTTACGGGGATACGCCCTATTCAGACTCGCTTTCGCTGCGGCTACCCCACACGGGTTAACCTCGCGACATGTCCCTGACTCGCAGGCTCATTCTTCAAAAGGCACGCCATCACCCCACGAGGAGGCTCTGACGGATTGTAGGCGCACGGTTTCAGGTACTCTTTCACTCCCCTCCCGGGGTACTTTTCACCATTCCCTCACGGTACTAATCCGCTATCGGTCATCGAGAAGTATTTAGGCTTACCGGGTGGTCCCGGCAGATTCACAGCAAATTCCACGGGCTCGCTGCTACTCGGGAGGTTGATCAAGGCAGGTGTCGAGTTTTCGCGTACCGGGCTCTCACCGTCTGCGGCAGGCCGTCCCAGACCACTTCCGCTAACTACGACACTTTTTTACTGCCTCCCAGCCAGGTAGAGCTGAGAAGATCATTCCCACAACCCCGCACACACAACCCCTACCCGGTATCACATGCATGCGGTTTAGCCTTTTCCGCGTTCGCTCGCCACTACTAGCGGAATCACAATTGTTTTCTCTTCCTACGGGTACTGAGATGTTTCACTTCCCCGCGTTACCTCCCGCACCCTATATATTCAGATACGGGTAACACGACATCACTCGTGCTGGGTTTCCCCATTCGGAAATCCTCGGATCAACGCTCGGTTGACAGCTCCCCGAGGCATATCGCAGCCTCCCACGTCCTTCATCGGCTCTCGATGCCAAGGCATCCACCATGCGCCCTTAGACACTTACAAACACTACAAAAACCAAAGAATAAAATTGCACAAAAAGAACACGTTGCCGCGAACGGCAACGCATACATTTTGATGCTCGCAACCACTATCCAGTTCTCAAACACCACACCCCACCACCAAGATGGAGGGACAGCACCCGAGGGTGTTGCCTCAGGACCCAATAGTGTGTCTGGCTTAGCTTGTTGTCGTGCACCCGGTCTTCGTCCACTACAGACGATGACCCCTCACGGCTCGCACTCCACCAATTGGAGTGCTCTTCGTGGTGCTCCTTAGAAAGGAGGTGATCCAGCCGCACCTTCCGGTACGGCTACCTTGTTACGACTTCGTCCCAATCGCCGATCCCACCTTCGACAGCTCCCTCCCAAAGGGTTAGGCCACTGGCTTCGGGTGTTACCGACTTTCATGACGTGACGGGCGGTGTGTACAAGGCCCGGGAACGTATTCACCGCAGCGTTGCTGATCTGCGATTACTAGCGACTCCGACTTCACGGGGTCGAGTTGCAGACCCCGATCCGAACTGAGACCGGCTTTAAAAGGATTCGCTTAACCTCGCGGCATCGCAGCCCTTTGTACCGGCCATTGTAGCATGTGTGAAGCCCTGGACATAAGGGGCATGATGACTTGACGTCATCCCCACCTTCCTCCGAGTTGACCCCGGCAGTCTCTCACGAGTCCCCGGCATTACCCGCTGGCAACATGAGACAAGGGTTGCGCTCGTTGCGGGACTTAACCCAACATCTCACGACACGAGCTGACGACAGCCATGCACCACCTGCACACAGGCCACAAGGGAACCGACATCTCTGCCGGCGTCCTGTGCATGTCAAACCCAGGTAAGGTTCTTCGCGTTGCATCGAATTAATCCACATGCTCCGCCGCTTGTGCGGGCCCCCGTCAATTTCTTTGAGTTTTAGCCTTGCGGCCGTACTCCCCAGGCGGGGTACTTAATGCGTTAGCTACGGCACGGATCCCAAGGAAGGAAACCCACACCTAGTACCCACCGTTTACGGCGTGGACTACCAGGGTATCTAATCCTGTTCGCTCCCCACGCTTTCGCTCCTCAGCGTCAGTTACTGCCCAGAGACCCGCCTTCGCCACCGGTGTTCCTCCTGATATCTGCGCATTCCACCGCTACACCAGGAATTCCAGTCTCCCCTGCAGTACTCAAGTCTGCCCGTATCGCCCGCACGCTCACAGTTAAGCCGTGAGATTTCACGAACAACGCGACAAACCACCTACGAGCTCTTTACGCCCAGTAATTCCGGACAACGCTCGCACCCTACGTATTACCGCGGCTGCTGGCACGTAGTTGGCCGGTGCTTCTTCTCCACCTACCGTCAATCCGAGAAAACCCGGACCTTCGTCGATGGTGAAAGAGGTTTACAACCCGAAGGCCGTCATCCCCCACGCGGCGTCGCTGCATCAGGCTTTCGCCCATTGTGCAATATTCCCCACTGCTGCCTCCCGTAGGAGTCTGGGCCGTATCTCAGTCCCAGTGTGGCCGGACACCCTCTCAGGCCGGCTACCCGTCGTCGCCTTGGTAGGCCATCACCCCACCAACAAGCTGATAGGCCGCGGGCCCATCCCACACCGCAAAAGCTTTCCACCACAGGACATGTGTTCTGTGGTCCTATCCGGTATTAGACCCAGTTTCCCAGGCTTATCCCGATGTGCAGGGCAGATTACCCACGTGTTACTCACCCGTTCGCCACTCGTGTACCCCGAAGGGCCTTACCGTTCGACTTGCATGTGTTAAGCACGCCGCCAGCGTTCGTCCTGAGCCAGAATCAAACTCTCCAAACAAAAACCCCTCGATAACGAGGTGAATTTACAATCAGAGAAAATCTGATCTAACAAAAAGACACCAAAACTGGCATCAATGATTTGCGACTACACCCACACACGGGGAGTGCTAGGTGCAGTCAAAAAAACAACAACAAACAATTCACCAAACACACTATTGAGTTCTCAAACAACACTTCTTGCACTGTTTTGCCCTGTTTTGGGGCAACCCTGCCAGCTTAATATTTCTCCGGCCGGGGTGTCAACTCGATCGTGAACTTCTCGGGAGAGGCTCGCTTTCGGGCAACCCTGCCAGCTTAGTACTGATCTGGCTTGGTTGTCAACCCCTGGTTTTGATCTTCTTTGGGAGATGATCACGCCTCGGGGCGTTGACTCGGGTTACTGTACCCGCTCGATCTCCGCTCCCAAAATCGCCAGGTTCTCGACGAACAACGGGTAGCCCCGATCGATGTGAAAAACGTCGTGGACCTCGGTTTCTCCGTCTGCGACCAGACCCGCGAGCACCAAGCCGGCTCCGGCCCGAATGTCCGAACACCACACCGGAGCGCTCGACAACTGCGGCAGCCCGCGCACCACGGCGTGGTGTCCGTCGGTGCGGGCGTCCGCACCCAACCGGATCATCTCCTCGACGAACCGGAAACGCGCTTCGAACACGTTCTCGGTGATCATCGAGGTGCCGTCGGCGATCGAAGCCAGCGCAATTGCCATGGGCTGCAAGTCCGTTGGGAAACCCGGGAACGGCAGCGTCGCGACGTTGACCGCCTTCGGGCGTTCGTACTGAACCACCCGGAAGCTGTCGTCGGTCTGGGTGACGGTGGCACCCGCGTCGTGGAGCTTGTGCAGCACCAACTGCAGGTGGGACGGATCTATTCCCGTCACCGTGATGTCCCCGCGGGTCATCGCCGCGGCGATCCCCCAGGTCGCGGCGACAATTCGATCCCCGATGACGCGGTGCTCGGTCGGATGCAGTCGCGGCACGCCGGTAATGGTCATCGTCGGCGAGCCGGCGCCTTCGATCTGGGCGCCCATCTGGTTGAGCATCGTGCACAGGTCGACGACGTCAGGTTCGCGTGCGGCGTTGTGAATGATCGTGACGCCTTCGGCGACCACCGCGGCCATCAAGATGTTCTCGGTGGCACCTACGGACGGGAACTCGAGCTGAATCTCGGCCCCGCGCAAGGTTTCTGCCTCGGCGACGACGCAGCCGTGCTCGATATTGCACTGTGCACCCAGCTGCCGCAGGCCCGCTTGGTGCATGTCCAGGGGGCGGGATCCGATCGCATCGCCGCCCGGAAGCGCGACTCTGGCCTTCTTGCACCGGCCGACCAGCGGGCCGAGTACACACACAGAAGCCCGGAACTGTCGCACTGCCGCGAAGTCCGCGTCGTACTTGGGTTCATCCGGCGAGGTGATGCGGGCCACGTCGCCGTCCAGCTCGACGGTCGCGCCCAGGCCGCGCAGCACTTCTGCCATCAACGGCACGTCGAGAATGTCCGGGCAGTTCGTGATGGTGCTGGTGCCTTCGGCCAGCAACGTCGCGGCCATGAGCTTCAGCACGCTGTTTTTGGCGCCCCCAACTGCGACTTCGCCTGACAACCGGTTGCCACCAGTCACCATGAATCGCTCCGCCACCCGGGTCAGTCTAGTGAAGCGCTATCGCATTGTCAGTCAGCCGACCCGCATTGGAGTGACCCGACCCAGGTACCGTTTCGCCCATGGCAGTCCATCTGACCCGCATTTATACCCGGACCGGCGACGACGGCACGACGGGATTGAGCGATTTCTCACGAGTGGCCAAGACCGACCCGCGATTGGTGGCCTATGCGGATTGTGACGAGGCCAACTCGGCGATCGGGGTGGCGGTCGCGCTAGGTGCTCCGACGGAGCAGATCGCGGACGTGTTGCGGCAGATTCAGAACGACCTGTTCGACGCCGGTGCGGACCTCTCGACACCGGTGGTGGAGAACCCCGAGCATCCTCCGCTGCGCATCACACAGGCCTACATCGATCGGCTCGAGGGTTGGTGTGATACCTACAACGAAGGCCTGCCGGCGCTGAATTCCTTTGTGCTACCTGGTGGTTCGCCGCTGTCGGCGCTGCTGCACGTGGCCCGCACGGTGGTGCGCCGGGCCGAGCGGGCGGCTTGGGCCGCGGTCGATACGCACGCCGACGTCAGTGCCCTGCCCGCGAAGTACCTCAACCGGCTCTCGGACCTCTTGTTCATCCTGTCGCGGGTGGCCAATCCCGACGGCGACGTGCTGTGGCGACCGGGCGGCGGCGCCAGGGAGGGCGAGCAGACGTAAAGTCCCTTCATTCCGGCCCGGAATGGAGGACTTTACGTCTTCTCGCGAGTGAGAGGTGCGCCGCAATCCCCGTCACACGCTGCGGCGGCGAGCGCGCGGCGAGGGCCGTGACTCCAGCCACGACATGAACGCCGTCAAAGCGCCTCTGTCCAGAGCGATCTCGTATCCCAGGCGCCGTTCCTGGGTGGTGTCGCGCAGCTCCAGCACCACGATTTCCTCGGTCATGATGTCGAATTCGTCGCCGCGCGGCGCACGCCTGGCCACAACCTCCACCCCGCGCCGGCTCAGCCGGCGGTCCGGCCACAACCGCAAGCTCGACAGCCGGTAATACGCCGCTTCACCGCCGCGGTAACGAATCACACCGTGGCGCCAGCCGTGCCCGCCGACTGCGGGGATATCCCGCATGATCGCAGCAGTACCGCCCCGGCGCAGCTTCCACAGCCGGAAACTCAGAGCGAGAACGGCCGCTCCCAGCAGGACGACGAGCGCGACCATGCCGACCATGGGCGCGCTCATCGTCGGAATCAGTCGAGCGCGCCGACGGCGCGCAACCTGGCACGCCCTCGGGCCGCGACCTGGGGGTCGTCCGATTCGGAATCCTGCCGGGCAGCGCTCTCGTCGATGTCCTTCTCAAACTCCGCAGACTCGGCGAGAACGCTGACGCCCTCTTCGGTCACGGTGAGGAAGCCACCGTCGACCGCGATCCGCAAATCGTCCTTGCCTTCGCGTTCGACACGAACCATCGCGTCGTCGACCAGCTGGGCGACCAGCGGGATGTGGTGGGGCAGGATGCCAATCTCTCCCGCGGTGGTGCGGGTGAAGAGGAACGTCGCCTCGCCCGACCAGATCTCCCGGTCGACGGCCACGATCTGAACGTTCAATTCAGCCATGCCACACCACCTTCGTATCTTTCCCGGTCAGACCCGGAGTCTTTCTCATAGCTGAAGTCATAGCTTGACGTCGAAGGTCTCGGCCTTCTTGGCCAAGTCGTCGAGGCCACCGATGAGGAAGAACGCCTGCTCAGGCACGTGGTCGAAGTCGCCCTTGGCGAGCCGGTCGAACGCCTCGATGGTCTCCTTGACCGGAACCGTCGAACCCGGCTGGCCGGTGAACTGCTCGGCCGCCATCATGTTCTGCGACAGGAACCGCTCGATGCGGCGCGCCCGGTTGACCAGCTGCTTGTCCTCCTCGGACAGCTCGTCGATACCGAGAATCGCGATGATGTCCTGAAGGTCCTTGTAGCGCTGCAGGATTCGGATGACTTCCTGCGCCACCCGGTAGTGCTCGTCGCCCACGACGCTGGGGTCGAGGATGGTCGAGCTCGATGCCAGCGGGTCCACCGCGGGGAAGATGCCCTTGGAGAACACCGACCGGGAAAGCTCGGTGGTGGCGTCCAGGTGGGCGAACGTGGTGGCCGGCGCCGGGTCGGTGTAGTCGTCGGCGGGCACGTAGACGGCCTGCATCGAGGTGATGGACCGGCCACGGGTCGAGGTGATGCGCTCCTGCAGTTCACCCATCTCGTCGGCCAGCGTCGGCTGGTAACCCACGGCGGACGGCATACGACCGAGCAGGGTCGACACCTCCGAGCCGGCCTGGGTGAACCGGAAGATGTTGTCGATGAACAGCAGCACGTCCTGGCCGGCTTCGTCGCGGAACCACTCGGCCATGGTCAGCGCGGACAGTGCGACCCGCATACGGGTGCCGGGCGGCTCGTCCATCTGACCGAACACCAGAGCGGTGTCCTTGAGCACGTCTGCTTCCTTGAGCTCGACCCACAGGTCGTTGCCCTCACGGGTGCGCTCCCCCACGCCGGCGAACACCGAGGTACCACCGAAGTTCCGGGCGATACGGTTGATCATCTCCTGGATGAGCACGGTCTTGCCCACGCCGGCACCACCGAACAGGGCGATCTTGCCGCCACGCACGTAGGGAGTCAGCAGGTCGACGACCTTGAGGCCGGTTTCGAGCATCTCGGTGCGAGGCTCGAGGTCTTCGAATTTCGGCGGCTTCCGGTGAATCGACCAGTGGTCGAAGTCTTCTCCGTAGCCTGGGTCGTCCAGGCAGTAGCCCAGTGCGTTGAAGACGTGGCCCTTGACCTGCTCGCCCACCGGCACCGAGATCGAGGCTCCCGTGTCGGTGACCTCGGTCCCGCGCACCAGGCCGTCGGTGGGCTGCAGCGAAATGGTGCGCACCAGGTTGTCACCGAGGTGCTGCGCCACCTCCAGCGTCAGCGTCTTCTTCAGCGATTCGAACGGGATGTCGGCGTGCAGCGCGTTGAACAATTCTGGAATGGAGCCCCGCGGAAACTCGACGTCGACGACGGGGCCGGTGATCCGAACCACGCGCCCGTTGGTGTCGGAGCCCGACTTCTTGTCAGTCTTCTCGTCTACAGCAGTCATATTCTTTCGCTTCCTCGTGGGCTTACTTGGAGGCGTCGGCGAGCGCGTTTGCGCCACCGACGATTTCGCTGATCTCTTGGGTGATCTGGGCCTGCCGCTCGCGGTTGGCTTGCAACGTCAGGTCCTTGATGAGGTCGTCGGCGTTGTCCGTCGCCGATTTCATGGCGCGCTGGCGCGACGCGAGTTCCGAAGCCGCCGATTCGAGCAGGGCCGCATAGACCCGGGTGGTCAGGTACCGCGGCAGCAGCGCCTCGAACAGCGTCGTCGCGTCCGGCTCGAACGAGTACAGCGTGTGCGGGCCGGTGTCTTCTTCGACGTACTCCACCACCAACGGCGCAATGCGGTGGGCGACAGCGGTCTGCGACATCATCGACTTGAACTCGGAGAAGACGATGTGCAGTTCGTCGACGCCCTGCCCCTCCTCGTCCTCGTCGTCGCCGGTGCCGGCCATGAACGCCTCAACCAGGGTCTCGGCGATCTCCGAGGCGTTCTCCACCTGGGGCTGCTCGGAGAAGCCGGTCCACGACTCCTTGATGTCCCAGTTGCGGAACGAGAAGTAGTTCAAGGCTTTTCGACCCACCGTGTACAACACCGGGTCCTTGCCCTCTTCCCGCAGCAGCGAAAAGAGTTCCTCGGAGCGACGGAAGATGCTCGAGTTGTAGGCGCCGCACAGACCGCGGTCGGACGACACCACCAACACACCGGCCCGCCTGGGGTTCTCCCGCTCGACGAGCAGCGGGTGGTCCAGTGCGGCCTCGGCGGACAGCGTGGTGAGCATCGACGTGATCTGAAAGGCGTAGGGGCGGGCCGATTCCAGCCGCGCCTGCGCCTTTCCGATGCGCGATGTGGCGATGAGCTCCTGGGCCTTGGTGATCTTCTTGATCGACCCCGCCGACTTAATTCGTCCGCGTAGTTCGCGAAGTGTGGCAGCCATTGTTAGCTACTTCTTGTCCTTCTTGGAGTCCTTTTTGGGCTTCTCCTTCTTGACCTTCACCGACTCCTTGCCGAGTTCCTCTTCGTCCATCGCCTCGACGTGCTCGTCAGGAACCACCGACTCGCCAGAGCTGGCCGCGAAGCCCTTCTTGAACTTGTTGATGATCTCGGTGAGCTTTTCCTCGTCTTCCTCACCGAGCTTGCCGCTGCTGCGGATGCCTTCGAGGAACTTCTCCTCGGAGGCTCGCATGTGGTCGAGCAGCTCGGCTTCGAAGCGCTTGACGTCCTCCACCGGCACCGAGTCGAGGTGACCGCCGGTGCCCAGGAAGATCGAAACCACCTGCTCCTCAACGGGCAACGGGGCGAACTGCGGCTGCTTGAGCAACTCGACCAACCGCTCACCACGCGCCAGCTGCTTCTTCGACGTCTCGTCCAGGTCGGACGCGAACGCGGCGAAGGATTCCAGCTCGCGGTACTGCGACAGGTCCAGACGCAGCGAGCCCGCCACCTCTTTCATCGCCTTGATCTGGGCGGCACCACCGACTCGGGACACCGACACACCGACGTTGATGGCCGGCCGGACACCCTGGTTGAACAGGTCGCTCTCCAGGAAGCACTGTCCGTCGGTGATCGAGATGACGTTGGTGGGGATGTAGGCCGAGATGTCATTGGCCTTGGTCTCGATGATCGGCAGACCGGTCAGCGAACCGCCCCCGAGCTCGTCGGACAGCTTGGCGCAACGCTCGAGGAGCCGCGAGTGCAGGTAGAACACGTCGCCCGGGTAGGCCTCGCGGCCCGGCGGACGGCGCAGCAGCAGCGAGATCGCGCGGTAGGCCTCGGCCTGCTTGGTCAAGTCGTCGAAGACGATCAGAACGTGCTTGCCCTCGTACATCCAGTGCTGGGCGATGGCCGAACCCGTGTAGGGCGCAAGCCATTTGAAGCCAGCCGAATCGGAAGCGGGTGCCGCGACGATAGTGGTGTAGTCCATCGCGCCGCCTTCGTCCAGCGCGCGCCGGACCGAAGCGATGGTGGTGCCCTTCTGGCCGATTGCGACGTAGACGCAGCGGACCTGCTTCTTCTCGTCGCCGGTCTCCCAGTTCTGCCGCTGGTTCAGGATGGTGTCGACACAGACGGCGGTCTTGCCCGTCTTGCGGTCACCGATGATCAGCTGCCGCTGGCCACGCCCGATCGGGGTCATGGCGTCGATGGCCTTGATGCCGGTCTGCAGCGGCTCTTTCACACTCTGCCGCTCGACCACCGACGGAGCCTGCAGTTCCAGCGCACGGCGGGTGTCGGTCTCGATGTCGCCGCCACCGTCGATCGGCTGACCGAGGGGGTTGACCACACGACCCAGGAAGGCATCGCCGACCGGCACCGACAGCACGTCACCGGTCCGCTTGACCTGCTGGCCCTCTTCGATCTTCTCGAAGTCACCGAGGATAACGGCGCCGACGCTGTGCTCGTCGAGGTTCAGGGCGACGCCGAGGACTCCACCGGGGAACTCCAACAGTTCCTGGGTCATCACGGACGGCAACCCTTCGACGTGCGCGATACCGTCTCCGGCATCCACCACGGTGCCGACTTCCTCGCGCGAGGTGTCGGCGGTGAAGGACTCTACGTATTCTTCGATGGCGCTCTGGATGGCATCAGCGGAGATTGTCAACTCGGCCATGGCTTTTCGTCTTCCTACTTCGTTGTGTTGACTAGGTCGGGTTTCCGTCGGGCTTTGAATCAGTCAGGCAACTGGGCTTCGGCAGCGGCCAACCGGGACTTGAGCGTGCCGTCGATCACCTCGTCGCCCACCGAGATGAGCAGACCGCCAAGCAGGTCGGAATCGACCTGGAGCTGGACCGCCACCGGGTGGCCGTAAATGCGGCTGAGCACCTCACTCAGCCGGGTGCGCTGGGTGTCGCTGAGTTCTGCGGCAGCACTGACCTGCGCCACCACTTCGCCGCGGCGGGCTACCGCCACCTGGGCGAGCAGCAGTACGGCTTCTTCGGCCGGCACACCCCGCAGCAGCTCGACCGTCTGGGACAGCAGCGCGAGCGAAACCGGGTTCACGTCGCTGCCCGAGCTCTCGAGTACCTTGCGCAGCAACCCGACTCGCCGGTCCGCGTCGGTCGTGTAGTCACCGAGCAGAATCCCGAGCCGCGGCTGTGCGTCGAGGATGCGGGAGAACCGGAACAACTGGTCTTCGACTTCGTCGACGCTGCCGTCCTTCTCGGCGACCGCGAGCAGCGCCTGGCGCGAGACGTGCTCGATGGCGTCGACCAGGTCTCCGTTCGCCGACCAGCGCTCGGACACCGCGGTCCGCAGCACGTCGAGGGTAGGGTCACCGACTTTGCCCTCGAGCAGCCGCTCGATCAGTTTGACCCGGGGTGACGCGTCTTCAGCCGGAACGGTGAGGTACCGGGTGACCACGACCTCCTGGTTCAAGATCTTGGCCACCGACACCAGTTCGTCGGACAGAGTGGTCAAGCCCTTGTTGTCGAGATCTTCGGCGAGCGAGTTGAATCGGTCCACCAGATTGCTCACCGCGCGCCGGCTGGCCGAACGCATCCTGGCCAGCACCGGGTACTCGACCTCGACCGGTTCGGGCGCCATGTCGTCGAGTTCATCGAGGAAACGATCGACCGTCGATGCCTGCTGCTGGGCGTCGGCCACGTAGCTGCGCACCAAATCGCTTGCCTGGCGCACCGATTCGTGACCGAGCTCCAGCCGGAGCTGGCGGGTCAGCTGCGCCCGCAGCAGTTCGGTCTGACGGGCTCCCTGGGCCTTGATGCGTTCCGCCTCGCTCTCGGCCTGGGCCCGCATCTGTTCCTCGATGCGCTCCGAGTCGGACTTGGCCTCTTCGACAAGCTGCGCAGCCTCTTCCTTCGCAGCCTGCACGGCCTTGCTGTGCGCCGTGGTCGACTCGGTGAGGCGCTTGGCGGCCTTCGCCGAGTCTTCCAACTGCTGGCGCACAGTCTCCTGGCGGGCGGTCATCAGCCGCCGGACCGGCGGAACGACATACCGCCAGACCAGCAGCACGATGGCCGCGAACCCGATCAGCTGTCCGATAAATGTCGACATGTAGTGGCTACCTCGTCGCTTTCGAAGTCGCTTCTGAGGTCGATGGGCTGACTTCGACGCCGAGCACCCGAGAGGCCAGGGTCGCCGAGATGGTGCCGACGTTGGCACGCAGATCAAGTTCCACGGCGTCGCGCTCCCGCTTCAATTGCTCGTTGGCCTGGGCCAGCATTTCTGCGACCTGCTGCTCGGCGTCCGCCCGCGCGTCGTCGATGACCTTGCGACCCTCTGTCCGCGCGTTGTCGCGGAAGGCGCCCGCTTCGACACGGGCTTCTTTCAAGGCCTTCTCGTAGTCGGCTTCGGCGGCGGCGAACTGCTCGGCCGCCTTCTTGCTGTCGGCCTGGGTCTTGGCGACCATGGCGTCGCGTTCCTTGAGCACCTTCAGGATCGGCGGCACCACGAAAGTGCCGATCACTCCGAGCACCACCAAGAAGATGGCCAGCACGAAGAAGAAGGTGCCGTTCGGGATGAGGAAGTTGCTTTGGCCGCCTTCCTCTGCTGCGAAACTCACAGCCGAAGCAAGAGAGGTCGGGTCACCCATCACAGCGAATTACTTGACGGGCGTGGCGAAGACGAATAGCGCCATGAACGCCAGGTTGATGAAGTACGCGGCTTCGACCAGACCGACCGTGATGAAGAACGGGGTGAACAGACGTCCCTGTGCCTCAGGCTGACGGGCGACACCGGAGATCAGCGCGTTACCGGCAACACCGTCACCGATACCGGCACCGATGGCGCCACCGGCCATGATCAGTCCACCGCCGATGAGGGCGCCGGCTGCGATAGTGGGGTCCATTTTTATCCTCCTTGATAACTCTGGTAGCGGTTTACCAGGATTTTTTTAGTGGTGGTCCTCTTCTAGTTCCATCGCCTGGCTGAAGTAAAGGATCGTCAACAGCGCGAAGATGAAGGCCTGGATGGCGCCGACGAAAAGGTCGAACGACTTCCAGATCGCGTTCGGCAGCCACATCACGTACGGCGGGAAGAGCGCGATCAGCGCGACCAGGATGCCGCCGGCGAAGATGTTGCCAAAGAGTCGCAGCGACAACGAAATCGGCTTGGCCAGTTCCTCGACGACGTTGATCGGGGCCAGGATCGCCACGTGGCCCTTGAGCACCTTGATCGGGTGCCCGACGATGCCGCGGCGCCAGATGCCGGCCGCGTGGTAGCAGACGAAGACGAACAGGGCCAGCGCCAGCACGTAGTTGATGTCAGCCGCAGCCGACGAGAGCAACTCGGTGGTCTTGCCTTCTTTGTCGGTGTACTGCAGCGGCAGCACCGACAGCCAGTTGGAGATCAGGATGAATACGAAGATGGTCACTGCGAGCGGCAGCACGAACGGCGCGATCCGCATGCCGATGGCGGACTCGACCTGGCTGCGCATCTGGATGGTGATCGCCTCGAAGAACAGCTGCACACCGCCGGGCACGTCGGTCGACGTGACCTTGGACTTCAGGTAGAACGCCAGCGCGATCACGATCAGCGCGGCAATCGCCGTCGACAGTATGGTGTCGGTGTTGACTGTCAGACCAAACCAGGTGGCGGTGTGGTGCTCGCCGACCTCGATCTGAGCGGCCAGGATCGACTCAGTCATCGCCGGCGCTCCTCCCTTCCGTGCCTTCTGATCCAGTCACTACTGCACCCTCTTGTGCACCCGCTTGGCCCTCGAGCGGGCCGTCGGCCTCGCCGGTCCGCAGCTTCTTCCAGACCGGCAGCGCGGTCGATGCCACCAGTAGCACCTGGAAGAGTGCCAGGCCGAACACCACGCCCAAACCTTCGGGCCGGAATACGAAGGCGATGATCAGCGCCAGGATGGTGATGATCGCGACGCGGGAGGCCGAATTGATGGCCATCGACCGCTTCAGCGGGTGATCGCGCGCGGTGATCGACTCCACCGAGCGCCGCACCATAAGCGCGTTGAGCAAACCCAGCAGCAAACCGATACCAAAGAACGCCCCGACCACCGGATGACCGGCGTAGCCGGCGACCAGGGTCGCCACCGCCGTCACTCCCAAGCTGATGAGGAACAGCCGTACGGGACGGAACGCAACAGCGGGAAACACCAACGGCGCGTCCTGCGCTGGTGTCGTCACTGCAGCACCTCAATCCAAGGTTGGTGGAGCGGAAACCACGCGATCGACTGATCCGTGGCCCGCCGAGCGTATCGCAAGGGTCACGCTGGATTTACCCAAGGGGTAGCTCCCTGTGTCGGTCTAGCGCCGGCGGCACCGGAAACCCATCCGACGGGCCGGGGAACCGGCAACCCGCGAGGTTTATTTCGGGGTTCTACCAGCACCGTACCACACGGAAGCCCGATCTACTACTGATCGTCGTAGTAGTCGTCGCGGCGGCGCAGCAGCGGAATCACCGTCGCGACGCCCGCGACGGCGATTGCTCCGAGCATCACCGCCGCGGTGTGGCGGGGGTCGAAAAAGATCGTGCTCGCGGCGCCGAAGGCGACGATCCCGACCCACAAATAGATGAGCAGCACCACCCGGCGATGGGAGTGGCCGATCTGCAGCAGCCGGTGATGCAGGTGCATTTTGTCGGGCGTGAAGGCACTGCGTCCGGCGCGCGTGCGCCGCACGATCGCCAGCAAAAGGTCCAGCATCGGCACGAACATGACGGCCACCACCAACAGGAACGGTGACAGCAGAGCAAACACGTCGCGAGCGCCGTAGGCGTTCTGCGAGATCGGGCCGGCGGCGGTGGTCGAGGCCGCGGCCAGCATCAGGCCGATCAGCATGGATCCGGAGTCGCCCATGAAAATGCGGGCCCGGTGGAAGTTGTGCGGCAGGAAGCCCAGGCAGGCACCCGCAAGAACCACCGAGATGACCGCGGGCGGGTAGTAGAGCACGTCGCCGCCGTGGTCGCGCAGCAGACCCACCGAGAACATGCAGATGGCCAGGGCAGTGATGAGCCCGAGCCCGGCCGCCAGCCCGTCCAGGCCGTCGACGAAGTTCATCGCGTTGACGATCGAAACGGTCAGGGCCAGCGTCAGCAGGATCGACGAGGCCTGGTCCAGCACGATGGTCCCCACGCCGCCCACCGGGATGTACAGCACGCTCCAGGCCACTCCCATGGTGACGAGCACGCTGGCGGCGGTGATCTGGCCGGCGAACTTGGTCAGCGCGTCCAGACCCCACCGGTCGTCGATCAGACCGATGCCCATGATCACCGCGCCGGCGACCAGCACGGCCGGCATGCCGGTGGAATAGACGAAGCCCCGGGTGAGTGCCGGCAGTTGCGAGGCCAGGAAGACAGCCGAGCCCACGCCGAGGAACATCGCCAGGCCGCCCATCCGGGGCGTCGGCGTCACGTGCACGTCGCGCTCGCGGGGGTAGGCGACGGCACCGAGGCGGGTGGCGAGCACGCGCACCGGACCGGTCGCGAAATAGGTGATGATGGCGGCAGTCAGGCCGACCAGAGCGAGCTCACGCAGCGGAACTCCGGCGCTGCGGTCGGACAGAGCGAGCAAACCACCGGCAAGGCTGGCCACATCGCTGGACACGTCGAGACCGTACTTCACCAACCTGAGAGCGCTCGCCTTCGGTCGTCCCGTTTGGTCGTCCCCGTGGTCGCCCCGTTTGGTCGTAACCGGCCGCCTTGAGCCGCGTTGAGCCGCCTTCGGTCGCCGAGCGTGAACTCACGGTGAGATTCGTGCCGGATTTTCGCTGTCAGTTCACGTTCGACGACGGAGGGGCCGGTTCAAGCAGGGTGGCTGCGTCGACGCCCAGCACCTCGGCCACGCGAGCGGTGCTGACGGGCCCCTCCCGCAGGATGCGCGGGGTGCTTCCGCTCAGGTCCACGATCGTGGAGGCGGCTTGTTGCGCGGCAGGTCCGCCATCGAGATAGACGTCGACGCGGTCGCCGAGTTGGCGCCGCGCCTCCGCGGCGTCGACAGCGGCGGGCTGGCCGGAGACGTTGGCGCTGGAGACCGCCATCGGGCCCACCTCACGCAGCAATTCGATGGCAACCGGATGCAACGGCATCCGCAGCATCACGGTGCCGTGCGCGTCGCCGAGATCCCATTGCAGCGACGGCGCCTGCAACACAACCAGGCTCAGTGCGCCCGGCCAGAACGCCCGGACCAGGTCGCGCGCCCCGTCCGGCATGCCGTAGACCAGGCCCTCGATGGTGTGCCACGAGCCGACGAGCACGCCCACCGGCATGTCGCGACCGCGGCCCTTGGCCGCCAGCAGCGCATCAACCGCGCTGCGGTCGAAGGCGTCGGCCCCGAGCCCGTAGACGGTGTCGGTGGGCATCACGACCAGCCGGCCGGCCTTGAGCGCCCCCACCGCGGCGGTGATTCCGCGTGCCCGCCGGTCGGGGTCAGCGCAGTCGAAAACCTCAGCCATCCAGCGCCACTCCCCCTTCGAGCCTCTGTGCCGTCACGAACCTCGGGCGTCCGGCCAGATCGTTGCGGGCTTCGACGTGGTGGAAAAGTCCAGTCTCGGCAAGGCACGCCACGGTCAGCGCCGATGTGGTGTCGTCATGCTCGACGGCGAACAGGCCGCCGGGGCGCAGCCACCTCGCGGCGCGCGCGGCGACGGCCGGTATCACCGCCATGCCATCCGGGCCGCCGAACACAGCGTGTGACGGATCATGTTGGGACACTTCGGGTTCCAGTACGGCATCGTCGGGAACGTAGGGCGGGTTCGAGACCAGCAGGTCCACCCGGCCGTCGAGTTCGGACAACAGACCGTCCGTCGCGATGTCGGCGCACACCAGTTCCACGCCGGTGCCCTCGGCGTTACGGCGGGCGTAGTCCAGGGCCGTCTGGGAGTCGTCGATCCCGATGACCCGGGCGTCAGGCCACCGCCGCGACAGCGCAACGGCCAGGGCGCCGGAGCCGGTGCACGCGTCGACGATCATCGGCTGCGCCGGAAGTGATTGCGCCGCAGCCCATTCCAACATCGATTCGGTCTCGGGACGCGGGATGAAAACGCCCGGACCGACGTGCAGCAGCACGGGCCCGAAGCCGACCGTCCCGATGAGGTGCTGCAGCGGGACTCGCCGGGAGCGCTCGCGCACGGCGTGGCGGAAGCGTCCGAAGAAGTCGTCGTCCGGTGTCTCCAGGAAGCGCAGCCGGCCGCGGTCGGTGCCGGCCAGATGGGCGGCCAACTCTTCGGCGTCCCAGCGCGCGGAGTCGATTCCCGCGTCGGCCAGTTGCGCCGCAGCGGAGTCGATCGCCTGCAGGAGGGGGCTCACGTCGCCTGTTGTAGCCGAGCCTGCTTGTCGGCTTCGCTCAACGCATCGAACAACGCGTCCAGGTCCCCGTCGAGAACCTGGTCGAGGTTGTGCGACTTGAAACCGATCCGGTGGTCGGTGATGCGGTTCTCGGGGAAGTTGTACGTCCGGATGCGTTCGCTGCGGTCGACGGTGCGGATCTGGCTGGCGCGGTCCGCCGAGGCGTCGGCGAGTGCCTGCTCCTCGGCCAGCACCTGCAGGCGCGCGGCGAGCACCTGCAGCGCACGGGTCTTGTTCTGTAGCTGCGAGCGTTCGTTCTGGCAGGTGACGACGATCCCGGTGGGCAGGTGGGTGATCCGGACCGCCGAGTCGGTGGTGTTCACGCCCTGCCCGCCTTTACCCGAGGATCGGTAGACGTCGATCCGCAGGTCAGACTCGTCGATCTGCACCTCGCCGACTTCTTCAGGCTCGGGGTAGACCAGCACGCCGGCAGCCGACGTGTGCACGCGTCCCTGCGACTCGGTCACCGGTACCCGCTGCACGCGGTGCACGCCGCCCTCGAACTTCATCCGCGACCACACCCCGTCGGCGCTGTCGCCCTTGCTCGCGATGGCCAGTGTCGCGTCCTTGTAGCCGCCCAGATCCGAGGTGGTCTCGCCCAGCACCGTCACTGTCCAGCCGTGCCGCTCGGCGTAGCGGATGTACATCCTGGCCAGGTCGGCGGCGAACAGGGCCGACTCCTCGCCCCCTTCACCGGATTTCACCTCGAGCACGATGTCGTCGGCGTCATGCGGGTCACGAGGCGCCAGCATGTCGGTGAGCTGGGTGTCCAGCTCGGCGACGCGTGCCTCCAATTCAATGACCTCGTCGGCGAACGAGGAGTCGTCGGCGGCCAGTTCGCGTGCAGTCTCCAGGTCTTCGCGCGCCGACACCAGTTTGCGGTGGGTCGCGACGATCGGTGCCAGCCGCGCGAAGCGGCGCCCCGCTTTGCGCGCTTCGTCGGGCTTGCTGTGCAGGTCGGGATCGGCCAGCGCCTGCTCGAGTGCCGCGTGCTCGGCGAGCAGGACGTCAATCGTCTGCACCGGCTGGCTCATGGTCACCTCCCTACTGACTGCTCTGCCCCGAACGCGAACCGACGCCCGGCCTGTGCAGATCGCACAGTTCGGGCGTCGGAAAGGCAGCTATTTGTCGGCCGCGGCTTTGTCCGCGTTGCGCTTGCCGTAGCGCTTCTCGAAGCGCGCGACCCGGCCGCCGCTGTCGAGGATCTTCTGCTTGCCGGTGTAGAAGGGGTGGCACTGCGAGCAGACCTCGGCCACGATCCGGCCACCGGGCTTGGTGCTGCGGGTGGTGAAGGAGTTCCCGCAACCGCAGACCACGGTGGTCTCTTCGTACGCGGGATGGATGTCAGTTTTCATGCTGTCCTCTTCATCGTCTGCCACTCGGAACCCTGATCGGTCCGGCGGCCCAACACGAGCTTCGTGAACCTGAAGTGGTTCCGAGTGATCGACCGTCGATTATGCCAGGTCAACCGCTGCCAGCCTAAACGCCGGGGTGGGTGTCCATATTCCCGCTGCTCCGCACGGGACGCCCGCCGCACTCGCCCGGGCCTGTGCCATCCGATCCACCGTCAACCGTTGCCAACAGCCGCCGGCGTGACGTAAGAGAAGCTGATGAAACTGCGGCTGCCCACCATCGCCGGCCTGTTCGCCATCGGGGCCGTCGCCGGCCTCATCGGCGACCACGGTCATGTCGTCACCGCGACTCTCGAGTACCTGCCCGCGGCGCATCGGGTGCCGTTCGTCTGGACGAGCCCGATCTGGTTTCCCGTCCTCGTCGGCATGGCCACCATCCTGTCGGCCGAGCTGCGGTTACACCTCGGGACGGCGCGCACCTCCGTGACCGCACGCCAGGGATTCGGCGGGGTCGCTGCTGTCGTCGGCGCCTACGCCTTCACCGCGTTGGCGCACACGGCGCCGGTGTTCGTGACAACGGTGCTGATCAGCACGATGGCAGCGATCACCTGGTCGGTGCTCGGCGATCGCGCCGCGATCGTATGCGGGGTAGCGGCCGCAGTCGTCGGTCCCGCGGCCGAAGCCGCCCTGGTGGCCGTCGACGTGTTCCGCTACACCCACGGCAACGACGGCCTGCTCGGCGTCGCGCCGTGGTTGGTACCGCTGTACTTCGCCTTCGGCGTGGTGGCGGCGCTGCTCGCCGAGATAGCTGCCGAACCGACCTAGTCGTTGTCCATGTTGCCAGGTGTCGTCTTGGACACCTGCACCAGGAACTCGTAGTTGGTCTTCGTCTTGCGCAGCTGCGACATCAGCAGGTCGATGGCCTGGTGGGAGTCCAGACCCGACAGCACCCGGCGCAGCTTGTGCACGATGCCGAACTCGTCCGGGGAGAGCAGCAGTTCGTCCTTGCGGGTGCCCGACGGGTTGACGTCGACCGCGGGGAAAACCCGGCGTTCGGAGATCTTGCGGTCCAGCTTGAGCTCGGCGTTACCGGTGCCCTTGAACTCCTCGAAGATCACGGTGTCACCGGTGGATCCGGTCTCGACCATCGCGGTCGCGATGATGGTCAGCGAGCCGCCCTCTTCGATGTTGCGGGCCGCGCCCAGGAATCGCTTCGGCGGGTACAGCGCGGTGGAGTCGACACCACCGGACAGGATCCGGCCCGAGGCGGGCGACGCGTTGTTGTACGCGCGGCCCAGGCGGGTGATCGAGTCCAGCAGCACCACAACGTCCTTGCCCTGCTCCACCAGGCGCTTGGCGCGCTCGATGGCCAGTTCGGCGACCGAGGTGTGGTCTGACGGCGGCCGGTCGAACGTCGAGGCGATGACCTCGCCCTTCACCGAGCGGGTCATGTCGGTGACTTCCTCGGGCCGTTCGTCGACGAGCACGACCATGAGGTGGCACTCGGGGTTGTTGCGGGTGATCGCGTTGGCGATGTCCTGCAGGATGGTCGTCTTACCGGCCTTGGGCGGCGACACGATCAGCGCACGCTGCCCCTTGCCGATCGGCATGATCAGGTCGATGACCCGCGTGGTAAGGCGATCGGGCGTGGTCTCCAGACGCAATCGCTGGTTCGGGTACAACGGCGTCAGCTTGCTGAACTCGGGCCGCTT
This sequence comes from Mycobacterium sp. TY814, assembly GCF_030755175.1. Taxonomy (NCBI): domain Bacteria; kingdom Bacillati; phylum Actinomycetota; class Actinomycetes; order Mycobacteriales; family Mycobacteriaceae; genus Mycobacterium; species Mycobacterium sp. TY814. The sequence goes on along the minus strand of NZ_JAUFRY010000002.1, from coordinate 17,857 downwards.
CTTGGCGTCCTCGATCGATCCGCCGTTGATGCTGTCCAGGCGCACCAGCGGGTTGAACTTCTGCCGCTGGTTGGGCTGTTCGCCGTCCTTGGGCACGCGTACCGCGCCGGTCACCGCGTCACCGCGGCGCAGGCCGTTCTTGCGCACCATGTTCATCGACACGTAGACGTCGTGCGGTCCGGCCAGGTAACCGGAGGTGCGAACGAACGCGTAGTTGTCCAGGACGTCGAGAATTCCGGCGACCGGTTGAACGACGTCGTCCTCACGCAGTTCGGATTCCCCGGCCTCGCCGGTGCGCTCGCCGCGCCGGCGGCGGTCACGGAAGCGGCGTCCCCGCCGGCCCTGCCGTCCATCGCCGTCGTCGTCGGCGCCGCCTCCGCCGCGCTGCTGGTCACCGCTCTGATCGTTGCCCGAGTCGGCGGAGCGCTCGTCGTTCTTGGCGTCTTTCTGGCCCCGCTCGCCCTGGCCGCGCTCGTTCTGGCCGCGCTCGCCCTGGCCGCGCTCGTTCTGACCACGCTCGCCCTGGCCGCGCTCGTTCTGACCACGCTCGTTCTGACCGCGCTCGCCTTTGTCGCGGGCGGGCTCTTTGTCGGCGTCGCCTTTGTCGCGGGCCGGTTCTTTGCCGGCGTCCTCGGAGTTCTCACTCTTGTTGCCGCCGGCCGATCCGGCCTGGCGGGACGCGCCGCGGCGTTCCCGGCGGGGCGGCTCGGCAGCGTCCGGCACCTCCGCGGGCGGCGCCTCGGGGGCGGTCACCTGCGCGGTCGGGGTCTGGGCAGCGGTGTCATTCTGGGCCGGCGCATCGGCTTTGGCCGATTCCTGCACCGACTCGCCGGCACCGGAGGACTTGCCGTTCGCCTGTCCCGTGCTCTGCTGGATGGCGGCGATCAGCTCGCTCTTACGCATGCCCGACGTCCCCTTCACGCCAGCCCGATTGGCCAGTGCGCGCAGTTCGGGCAGCACCATGGTCGCCAGCGAAGTGGACGGCGCATTGGATTTGACGTCCGAGACATCGGAAGCGTCTGAGTTCACGGAGTGCGACACCTTGTCGGCGTCGGTGCTTTCGCCAGCCGTGATGAGGTCCGTATCAGTCACGGATTTCCTTTCTTGCCCCGCTGATCAGGTCAAGCGGGGATTCCTGCATCAGGTCAAGCATTCAGGCAAATTGCTGAGTGCGCCCAATAATCGACTCTGAAACGGTGATCGAACAGCGAACCGCGTTCACGAGAAGAATTGGTGGTTGTCTCAGCGTCAAGGCAGTTTGTGCAGAGCAGATGCTGCAATTGCTGGACGGGTCCGAGGATAGCCCGCTTCCTGGCCGGAAGCAAGCAAACCCGCCCGCCACGCTGTGGATCAACCTGCGACGGTTACGCCTGGTTTCCAGCGAACTCCGTCGCCCACCGCCATCTTCCTGATCATGAATCCATTCGCGGTTCCGTACTCGACCACTTCAGCAGGCAACTCCGGCTCGGTGCCCAGCGCGATCAGCGAAGGACCAGCCCCGGATAGCGTTGCCGCAATCTTATGACGCCGCAGCAGCCGCAAATATTCCGCGGACGACGGCATAGCCGATGCACGTTGTGGTTGGTGGAGCACATCTTCGGTGGCGGCCATGAGCAGATCCGGCCGCTGGGTCAGCGCCACCACCAGCAACGCGACGCGGCTGATGTTGAACCGCGCATCCTCGTGGCTGACCTGGGCGGGCAACAACACCCGGGTCTCCGCCGTCGATGAGCGTTCCTCGGGAATCGCAGCGAACAGGTGGATGTCGGGATGAAGACGCAGCGGCACTGCGGAGTAGTCCGGCCGGCCGCTGGTGCGGTCGGCCCAGGAAACCACGGCGCCACCCAACACGGCAGCCGACGCGTTGTCGGGGTGCCCTTCGAACTCAGATGCCAGCTGGATCAGCTGGGTTTCACTGAGCGGAGCCGAATCCGTTTGAGCCACAAGGCCGTTCACCACGGCCAGGCCACTCACCACGGCCGCGGCTGAGGACCCCAGGCCACGGGAATGCGGGATGTCGTTGCGGCAGCGCACCGTCAACCCGGCCGCGCACACGCCGGCGGCCTGCAGGCCACGCTGGATGGCGCGGACCACGAGATGCTCGGGCCCCAACGGAACCTGGCCGGCCCCTTCGCCTTCGACCGTGACCACCAGCCCGGAATCCGTTGTCTCGACCACGATCTCGTCGCACAGCTGCAACGCCAGACCCAGGCTGTCGAAACCCGGGCCCAGATTGGCGCTGGAAGCCGACACCGTCGCGCTGGCCACCAGCCCCGCGGGCAGAACCGAGCCCGCCGAACCGGTTTCCACTAGCCCAACCCCAGCTGCTCTACGACGAGGACCGGGTCCACCGGCAGCGGAGACACGTGCGGCATGTCCTTGAGCGCGGTGTCGGGATCCTTGAGGCCGTTACCGGTGACGGTGCACACCACCGTCGAGCCGCGCTCCACCCAGCCGTCCTCGACGGACTTGAGCAGGCCGGCGATGCTCGCCGCCGACGCCGGCTCGACGAAGACGCCTTCGGTGCTGGCCACCAGGTGGTACGCGGCCAGGATCTCCTCGTCGGTGGCGGCCAGGAAACGTCCGTTGGACTGCTGCTGCGCCTCGACCGCCGAGGTCCACGACGCCGGGGCGCCGATGCGGATGGCGGTGGCGATGGTCTCCGGGTTGGCCACCGGTTCACCGTGCACCAGCGGCGCGGCGCCGGCCGCCTGGGTGCCCAGCATCCGGGGCAGCTTGTCGATGATGCCGTCGCGGTGGTACTCGGTGTAGCCGCGCCAGTACGCGGTGATGTTGCCGGCATTGCCCACCGGCAGCGCGTGAATGTCGGGCGCCGTCCCCAGCGCGTCGACGATCTCGAAGGCGGCCGTCTTCTGCCCCTCGATGCGGACCGGGTTCACCGAGTTGACCAGAGAGATCGTCGGGAAGTCGTTGGTCATCTTGCGGGCCAGTTCCAGGCAGTCGTCGAAGTTGCCGTCGATCTGGATGATCTTGGCGCCGTGCATGACAGCCTGCGCCAGCTTGCCCATGGCGATCTTGCCGGTCGGGATCAACACCGCGCAGGTGATGCCGGCACGCGCGGCGTACGCGGCGGCCGATGCCGAGGTGTTTCCGGTCGACGCGCACAACACCGCTTTCTGGCCGCGGGCTAGTGCGTCGGTGACGGCCATCGTCATGCCCCGGTCCTTGAAGGAGCCGGTGGGGTTGAGGCCCTCGACCTTGAGATGGACTGTGCAGCCGGTCTTCTCGGACAGCCGCGGTGCCGGGATCAGCGGGGTACCGCCTTCGAGCAGGGTGACCGGGGTCCAGTCGTCGCCCACCGGCAGCCGGTCCCGGTAGGCCGCGATCAGGCCCGGCCAGGGCTGGTGAATCGCCGTTCGTGGGGCGCTCATTCGTCGGTCCCTTCCAGTCGCAGCACGCTTTCGACGCTCTGCACCACGTCCAGGTCAGCCAGTGCGTCAACGGTCTCCGACAGCGCGGCGTCGGTGGCCCGGTGGGTGACCACCACGATCCGGGCACCCACCCGTTGACCGCCCTCGTCGACGACGCCTTCCTGGCGCACCTCGGCGATGCTCACCTCGCGCTTGCCGAATTCGGCTGCCACCGCGGACAACACGCCGGGCTTGTCCGCGACGTTCATGCTGACGTAGTACCGGGTTTCGATGAATCCCATGGGGGCCACGGGAAGGCGAGCGTAGCGGGACTCACGCGGGCCCCGGCTGCCGAGCACCCGGTTGCGCGCGGCCATCACCAGGTCGCCGGTGACGGCCGACGCGGTGGGCGCACCGCCGGCGCCCTGGCCGTAAAACATCAGCCGCCCGGCTGCCTCGGCCTCGACGACGACGGCGTTGAAGGCACCGTTGACCGACGCGAGCGGATGCGTCAGAGGCACCAACGCGGGATAGACGCGGGCTGAAACCCGCTGCTGCCCTTCGTCAGTGGTGATGCGCTCGCAGATGGAGAGCAATTTGATGGTGCAGCCCAGCGACTTGGCCGACTCGAAGTCTTCCGGGGTGATCTTGGTGATGCCCTCGCGGTAGACGTCGTCGGCGGTGACGCGGGTGTGGAAGGCAATGGACGCCAGGATCGCCGCCTTGGCCGCGGCGTCGTATCCCTCGACGTCGGCGGTGGGGTCGGCCTCGGCGTATCCGAGGGCACTCGCGTCGGCCAGTGCCTGCTGGTAATCGGCTCCGGTGCTGCCCATTTCGGACAGGATGTAGTTGGTGGTGCCGTTGACGATGCCGGCCACCCGCAACACCGTGTCGCCGGCCAGCGACTGGGTCAGCGGCCGGATGACGGGGATCGCTCCGGCGACCGCCGCCTCGAAATACAGGTCGACGGCCTCTCTTTCGGCGACCGCGGCGAGTTCGCCACTGGCGACGGACATCAGCGCCTTGTTCGCCGTCACGACGGACTTGCCGTGTGCGAGAGCGGTCAGGATCGCCTTGCGGGCGGGTTCGACGGGACCCATCACTTCCACGACGATGTCGACGTCGTCGCGGCAGGCGAGTTCCTCGATGTCGTCGGTGAGCAGTTCGAGCGGCACGCCCCGGTCGCCGCCCAGGCGGCGCACTCCGACGCCACGCAATACCAACGGGGCGCCGATGCGGCCTGCCAGATCGTCGGCACTTTCGTTGATGATGCGTACGACTTCGCTGCCGACCACGCCCAACCCAAGTACCGCCACGCCGACGGCCTTTACGTCCTTGTCGTTACCGGGCACGGTTCACCTCACTTCCAGACTCAGCAGATCGTCGACCGTCTCGCGGCGCAGGATCAAGCGGGACTCCCCCGCTTTCACCGCGACCACCGCCGGGCGGCAGATCATGTTGTAACGACTCGACAGGGAATAGCAGTAGGCGCCGGTCGCGGCCGTGGCGACCAGGTCACCGGGCCCGACGTCGTCGGGCACCCACGCGTCGCGCACCAGGATGTCGCCGGTTTCGCAGTGCTTTCCGACCAGCCGGGCCTGGGTGGCAGGTGCATCGCTGAGCCGCGAAACCAGGCGGACGTCGTACTGGGCGTCATACAGGGCGGTGCGGATGTTGTCGCTCATGCCGCCGTCGACGCTGACGTAACGCCGGTTGGCGGTCGCACTCACGTCGACGTCCTTGATGGTGCCGACTTCGTAGAGCGTGATGGTGCCCGGCCCGGCGATGGCACGTCCGGGTTCGACCACCAGCCTCGGCGTGGGCAGGCCCACGGCCGCCGATTCGTTGCGGACAATGGCGCTCAGCTTCTCCGCCAGCTCGGCGATCGGTGGCGGGTCGTCCGGTGCAAGGTACGAGATCCCCAGGCCGCCACCGAGATCCACTGTCGACACCTGCGCGGTCTTGTCGACGCCAAATTCGGCGACGATGTCGCGCAGCAACCCGATGACCCGGTGTGCGGCGATTTCGAAGCCGGCGACATCGAAGATCTGCGACCCGATGTGGCTGTGCAGCCCGACCAGCCGCAGGTTGTCGGCGGCGAACACCTGCCGCACCGCGGCCATGGCCGCGCCGCTGGCCACCGAGAGCCCGAACTTCTGGTCTTCGTGTGCGGTGGAGATGAATTCGTGGGTGTGCGCCTCCACGCCGACGGTGAGCCGGACCAGCACATCCTGGACGATTCCGGCCTCGCCGGCGATCGCGTCGAGCCGCTCGATCTCGATCAACGAGTCCAGAACGACATGGCCGACGCCGGCTTTCACCGCCGCGGTCAGCTCGGCCACGGATTTGTTGTTGCCGTGCAGGGTGATTCGTTCCGGCGGGAAATCCGCGTTCAGCGCGACGGCCAGCTCGCCGCCCGAGCACACGTCAAGCGACAGGCCTTCCTGCTCGATCCACCGGGCGATCTCGGTGCACAGGAACGCTTTTGCGGCGTAGTGGACGTTGGCGCCGCCGCCGAAGGCCGCGGCCGTCTCCCGGCAGCGGGACCGGAAGTCGGCTTCGTCGATGACGAACAGTGGAGTGCCGTACTCCCGAGCAAGGTCGGTCAGCTTGACACCGGCGATCTGGACAATCCCGTCGTCGCCGCGAACGGTGTTGCGCGGCCACACATTCGGTGCCAGGCGCAACAGCTCTTCGGGCGACTGCGGGCGCGGCGGGCTGTTGGCCGGCCGGGTCTCCTCGGCGTGCCGGGGTCCGGCGGGGTGGACGTTCACATTCTCTCCGGGGCGCTGACTCCGAGGATGGCCAGTCCGTTGGCGACGACCTGGCGGGTGGCCTGGCACAGCGCCAGCCGCGCGGTGTTCAGGTCGGTGGGTTCTTCGTCGCCCTGCGGCAGGATCCGGCAGGCGTCGTAGAACCGGTGGTAGTCGCCGGCGAGATCTTCCAGGTAGCGGCAGATGCGGTGCGGTTCGCGCAATGCGGCCGCGGTCTTGAGGACCCGCGGGAATTCGCCGATGGTGCGCAGCAGCGTGCCCTCTTTGTCGTGGCTCAGCAGTTCCAAGTGCGCCGTGTCCGGGATGAGGCCCAGTTCGGCAGCGTTGCGCGCCAGCGCGGAAAGCCGGGCGTGCGCGTATTGCACGTAATAGACCGGGTTTTCGTTGGACGCCGAGGACCACAGGGCCAGATCGATGTCGATCGGGGTGTCCACCGAGGAGCGGATGAGGCTGTACCGGGCGGCGTCGACGCCGATGGCCTCGACCAGGTCGTCGAGGGTGATGACGGTGCCCGCCCGCTTGCTCATTTTCACCGGTTGGCCATCGCGGACCAGGTTGACCATCTGCCCGATCAGCACCTCGACGGTGGCCGGGTCCTCGCCGAAGGCGGCCGCGGCGGCCTTCAGGCGCGCGATGTAGCCGTGGTGGTCGGCGCCGAGCATGTAGATGCACAGGTCGAACCCGCGTTGCCGCTTGTCCAGGTAATAGGCGAGATCACCGGCGATGTAGGCCGGGATGCCGTCGCTCTTGATCACGACGCGATCTTTGTCGTCACCGAAAGCGCTGGTGCGCAACCAGGTTGCGCCGTCCTTCTCGTAGATGTTGCCGGTATCGCGGAGTTTCGCGATGGCCTGCTCCACCCGGCCGCTGGTGTGCATCGAGTCTTCGTGGGTGTAGACGTCGAAGTCGGTGCCGAACTCGTGCAGCGATTCCTTGATGTGGGCGAACATCAGGTCGACGCCGATCTGACGGAACGTCTCGTGCATCTCGGCGTCGGGCAGGCTCAGCGCCTCGGGTGCCTTCTGCAGGACCTGAGCGGCGATGTCGTTGATGTAGGTGCCCGCGTAGCCGTCCGCCGGTGCGGGCTCACCCTTGGCCGCGGCAACCAGCGAGTTCGCGAACCGGTCGATCTGCGCGCCGTGGTCGTTGAAGTAGTACTCACGGACCACCTCAGCGCCCTGGGTGGTGAGCAGCCGGCCCAGCGCGTCGCCGACGGCGGCCCAGCGGGTGCCGCCGATGTGGATGGGTCCGGTCGGGTTCGCCGAGACGAATTCCAGGTTGACTTTTTGGTTGTCGAGGACGTGGGAGTGGCCGAATTGGTCGCCTGCGTCGATGACGTCGTTGACGATCTTGGCCTGCGCCGAGGCCTCGAGGCGCAGGTTGATGAAGCCAGGGCCGGCCACCTCGGCCGAGGCGATGCCATCGGCCTGCGCCAGCGCTTCGGCGAGCCATCCGGCCAGCTCACGAGGGTTGGCGCCGACCTTCTTGGCCAGTTGCAGGGCCAAGTTGGACGCATAATCGCCGTGATCAGGATTACGCGGACGCTCCACGGTGACCGTCGGCGGCAGTGCGGACACGTCGAGGTCGTGCTCTGCAAGCACCGCGGTCGCGGTGGTTTTGAGCAGCTCAGCGAGGTCGGCGGGGGTCACGAGCGTCCATCCTATTGGCTGGGGTGCCCGCGCCCCGAATCCATTACCGGTGCTCGGGTGGTCACCGGGATGCGCTACTCTGGCGGGGCCCAATGGCGCAGCGTTCCGCTAGTGCGCCCCCGTAGCTCAGGGGATAGAGCGTCTGCCTCCGGAGCAGAAGGCCGCAGGTTCGAATCCTGCCGGGGGCACCCACCGTCGACCAACGAACCGACGACGTTGATCGCGAACCCGTTCGCGCCGTTTCCGTCCGCAATCTCCACCCCGCTCATCGCGATCTGGACGAAGCGCATCCACGTCAGAACAAAGGCGCATGACCGCCTCCATGACCGTGTGCTCTACTTCGAGAAGCAAGCTGCCGACGACAAGAAGGCGTGTTGAAGTCGTTGATCTCGATCCCAAGCTCTCGACGTCCGGCCGTCGCGAGCCGATGACCGAGCCCATGGAGCCGGTGGTGATCGGTGCACTGGTACCGGCCGACGTCGACAGATGCGCCGAGTTGGACGCCGTTTTATTCGCCGGTGAACAGCCGTGGTCGGCGGCCGTCTTCGCCCGCGAACTGGCCAGTGCGGACAGTCTTTTCGTCAGCGCGCGCACGGGCGGGACGCTGATCGGCTACGGCGGAATCGCGTGTTTGGGTTCCACGGGTTTTACCGGTGTGTCGTTCTACGAGGTGCGCAATATCGGCGTGGACCCCGCATTCCAAGGGCGCGGCGTCGGCCGCCGCCTATTGGACGAGCTGCTGACGTTCGCCGGGGGCGGCGCGGTGTATCTGGAAGTTCGCTGGGACAACGAAGCGGCTATCGCGCTGTACCGCGACGTGGGATTCGACCAGGTGGGCGTCCGTCCGGGGTACTACAACGGCGTCGACGCGTTGACGATGCGGCGCGAGCCGCGGCCGTGCACGCCAACCTAGCTCTACTGTCGCCGGTAGCGCCGAACGGGCACATGGCCCCTGACCTTGACTTCGACGTCGGCGCCGGCTCCCCCGACTTCCTTCACGGTGAACGTGTACAGATCACCCAACGGGCTACCGAGCATGGGCTCCCCCAGCGTCTCGACAAACCACTGGACTCCGGGCTGGTCGCACGGCGGCCTCGATGCCCTGTTCTCGTCGAAGTGCCATTTCACATCCGAGTTGCCCACCGGGAATTCGATGTTGTCGTCGCGCCGGATCTCCGCGGCGGGAATGGTGTCAAAACCCTGGCCCATGGTCACCGCTACGAGATTAGTCGTGAGGGCCCTCAGACCGTCGGCAACCGCATCACATACCCCGCCTCCAGCGCCGCCCACAACGCACCGTCCGGTCCGATCGCCAGGCCGTGCGGCTCGCTGCCGGCAGGCAGGTCGATCAACGACATGTCACCATCAGCGGTCACCCCCGCGATCTGGTCGGAACCCCACAGGCTCACCCACACGCCACCGGTTGGATTGGCGATCACCGCATGCGGTTTGCCCGGCAACTCCAGTTCCTGGATGGCGTCGTCGATCGGGATACGGCCGAGCTTGCCGGCCCGGATCTCGGTGAACCACACGGCGTCGTCGTGGGTGGCAGCGATGCCGACGGGACCGGCGCGCGGTGTCGGCACGTCGCGCAGCGTCACACCGCCCGACGGCTCCAGCCTGCCGATCGCATTGGCCCCGTTGAGCGTTAACCACAGCGCGCCGTCCGGGCCGGCGGTGATCATCGACGGTGTGCCGCCCGGGAACGCCACGTCGGTGACCACCCCGTCGACACCGATCCGGCCCACCACTCCGGACGTCATCGCGGTGAACCACAGCGCCCCATCGGGTCCCGCAACGAGGCCGAATGGTGCACTGCCACCGCGCAATTCGAATTCAGAGAGATCACCACCGGTGGTAATCCGCCCGATCCGATCGTCACCGTTACGGGTGAACCACAGTGCGCCGTCGGGTCCCGCAGTGATGATCGACGGCTTGCTCTCCGGCGCAACGGGATACACGTCGAGGCCCCCGTCGCCGGTCACACGGGCGATCTCGCCGCTGTGCACCAGCGTCACCCACATTGCGCCGTCCGGCCCCGCGGCCAGCGCATACGGGCCACCCGCGACGGCCACATCCAGAATGCGACTCATCCGAGACCTAAACCGTTTCCGGACTGGGTGTTTCGCCGAACCGGGCCAACACCAGCGTTGCCGCCACCGCAATCCCCAAACCCGCGGCCACCATCCATCCGAGACCTTCTCGAGTTTGGTCGCCGAGCCAAACCACGCCGATGATGGCCGGCAAGACGGTTTCACCGACCACCATTCCCGCCACCGCTGTGGTCACCGATCCACGATGCAGCGCGGAGGTGAGCAGCAAGAATCCGGCGATTCCGCCGACGGCACTGGCGTACAAGGCCGGGTTCGCATAGAAGGCGGCCTTGGTGGGATCGATTCTTATCTCTAGGAGAGGTAGATGAAAGTGGGTGTGACCAGCGGTGATACCGCCACGGTCATATCCATGACGGGGCCATAGTTCAACGGTAGAACGGGGCCTTTGCAAGGCTCAAATCGGGGTTCGATTCCCCGTGGCTCCACCTTTGGTCGGTACGGCCGGCGGTGACACTACGCCCGTCTGATCCGCCCGATGCCGGGCAGGAACCGGTCGACAGCCTCACAGTAGTCGCGGTAGGCCTGGCCGTGGGTGGCGGTGAGGTAGGGCTCTTCGATCAGGCGGACCTGCAGTTGACTACCGATGATGATCATCACGACGCCGGCGAGTGCAATACCGTTGGGAACCGCAAAGGTTAGTCCGATAACCATGACGTTGATCGACGTGTAGATGGGGTTGCGCACGATCGCGAAAATGCCGGTGGTGACCAGTGGCGGGCGTTCGGTGGGGTCGACAGTGGTGCGCCACGAAGATCCCATTGCGCGTTGGGCGCCGAACGCGGCGAACACGCCCAGTGCGGCGAGCATGATGCCGGCGACGCGGCTGGGCCCGTGGTCCAACAGTGGCACTGGCTGCAGGCCCAGCAGTTCGGCGATGGGGGCGGCGATGCCGGGCAGCAGCATGCCGGAGGCCAGGGTTCCTCGGGCCCACCACTGTTTGGGTGTGCGAGGGATGCGGATGCCGCTGTCGCCGGTGCGATGGCGTTGAATACGGGCTCGCACGTAGCCGTCGAGCAGCCAGAAAGCCGCGACGAGGAGCAAGGCGATGATGGCGTACATCGCGGACATCGTGGTCGGCTTTCGTGGTCGCGGGGGTGGCAGGTCAGATCTTTCGGGCGGCCCCGATGAAGAGGAGCCCGCGAAGGTGGTGTTCGATGCGGGCGGTGCCGTGCAGGCCGTGGCGGGCCAGTTCAGCGGCGAATTCGTCTGACTCGAAGCGGTTTTCGCGTGGGTGCACGGTGAATGTGCGGAACGCCCAGGTGTCGAGCATGCGGCGTGGAACTTCCTCGAACAACAGCAGCCCACCGGGGCGCAACACTCGGGCGATCTCGGCGACGGCCAGCTGCCAGTGCGGGACGTGGTGGATGATGCCGAAGTCAACGACGGTGTCGTGGCTGGCGGTCGGCTGATGGATGTCGCAGACATCGCCGACTGACAGGGATACGGGCCTGTGATGGAGGCGTTTGCGGGCGAGCTCGACCATGGTGTCGTCGAGGTCGAATGCGGTGACGTGGCGGGCCTGGAGCCGGTCGAGGATGACTTCGGAGCCGACACCTCGTCCGCAGCCGGTCTCGAGTACGTCCTGGCCGGTGAGGTCGCCACCGGCGAGGCGGCGAAACCATGCGGCTTCCCGATGGTGTTGATGGGCAGCCCGAATCGGGTTGTTCATCGCTGCCCGTTCGATGGTGTTGAGCTTCACCGCGCCACCTCAGCCTTCATCAATCGCAAGCGCTGTCATCGACTAATTCCGATCAATCTAGGTTGTAGGCTATCATCGCGATATGTCGATGAAAAGTATGGGTGCTGCGCCGCCGAGTGCATCGCGCGACGAGTTGGCGGGGGCGGTGGCGTTGTTTCACAGTCTGTCCGATCCCACCCGGTTGGCGATCGCCCGCCGCCTAGCTGGTGGTGAGGCTCGGGTGGTGGATCTGACCGGTGAGTTGGGATTGGCGCAATCGACGGTGTCGTCGCATCTGGCGTGCCTGCGCGACTGTGGGCTGGTGGATTTCCGGCCCCAGGGCCGCGCCTCGGTGTATCGGCTGGCCCGGCCGGAACTGCTGGACATGTTTCGCGAGGCCGAGGCGGTGTTGGAGGCGACCGGCAACGCCGTCGCCTTGTGCCCCAACTACGGCCACCCGACTGAACGGAAGGTAGCGCGATGAGCGAGGCGTGCGGCTGCGGCAGCGACGACCGCAACGAAGGCGAGCAGGAACCCGAACGGCTCTGGGAGATCACCGAACTACGCGCGGCCGCAGCCGCGGGGGTGGTGCTGCTGGCCGGCTATGCGGTCGGCTGGTCCGGCGGCCCCCATGTGGTCGAAATCGGCCTGTATGCGCTGGCGTTGGCGATCGGGGCCTACACGTTCGTACCCTCGACGCTGCGCCGGTTAGCGCAAGGCAAGATCGGGGTCGGCACGCTGATGACGATCGCTGCCATCGGCGCGGTGATCCTCGGCGAGGTCGGCGAAGCCGCCATGCTGGCGTTCCTGTTCTCCATCAGCGAGGGCCTCGAAGAATACTCACTGGCCCGGACCCGCCGGGGACTGCGCGCGTTGTTGGCGCTGGTGCCCGACGAGGCCACCGTCCTGCGCGACGGCGCCGAAATCACCATCCCGCCAGCGGAGTTGCGGGTCGGTGACCGGATGCTGGTCAAGCCCGGCGAACGGGTCGCGACCGACGGCACCATCACCTCGGGGCGCACCGCACTGGATGTCTCGGCCATCACCGGCGAATCCGTTCCGGTGGAGGCCGGACCCGGCAGTGATGTGTTCGCCGGATCGATCAACGGCACCGGGGTGCTCGAAGTCGAGGTCACCTCCAGCGCTGCTGATAACTCGTTGGCCCGCATCGTGGCGATCGTGGAGGCTGAGCAGTCCCGCAAGGGCGCCAGCCAGCGCCTGGCCGACCGCATCGCCAAACCGCTTGTTCCGGCGATCATGGTCGCGGCCGCGCTGATCGCCGCCATCGGTTCCGTGTTGGGTGATCCGCTGGTGTGGATTGAACGTGCCCTGGTCGTGCTGGTGGCCGCCTCCCCGTGCGCGCTGGCCATCTCGGTGCCGGTCACCGTCGTCGCCGCGATCGGCGCCGCCTCCAAGCTCGGCGTCCTCGTCAAAGGCGGCGCCGCGCTGGAAGCCCTCGGCGCGGTGCGCACCGTCGCGCTAGACAAGACCGGCACCCTGACCGCCAACCAGCCCACCGTCATCGACGTCGCCACCACCAACGGCAACAGCCGCGACCACGTGTTAGATGTGGCGGCGGCGTTGGAGGCCCGCAGCGAACACCCGCTGGCTGCAGCGATTCTCGCCGCCACCGAGGGGCCGGTCCAACCAGCTGAGGATGTGGAGGCGGTGACCGGGGCCGGACTGCTCGGCCACCGTGACGGCCACCGGCTACGGCTCGGGCGCCCCGGCTGGCTCGACCCCGGACCCTTGTCCGAACACGTCGCGGCCATGCAGGCCGCCGGCGCCACCGCCGTGCTGGTCGAAGACAACGGTCAGGTCATTGGGGCGGTCGCGGTGCGCGACGAACTGCGGCCCGAAGCCGCCCAGGTCGTCGAACACCTGCGCCGCGGCGGCTATCAGGTCGCCATGCTCACCGGCGACAACCAAGCGACCGCCCAAGCCCTGGCCCGCCAGGTGGGGATCGATACGGTGCATGCCGATCTGCGGCCCGAAGACAAGGCGGCGCTGATCGGTCAACTGCGCCAACGCTCCTCGACGGCCATGGTCGGTGATGGCGTCAATGACGCCCCCGCTCTGGCCACCGCCGATTTGGGGATCGCGATGGGTGCGATGGGCACCGACGTGGCCATCGAAACCGCCGACGTCGCCCTCATGGGTGAAGACCTGCGCCACCTCACCCAGGCCCTGGCCCACGCGCGGCGAGCCCGGCGCATCATGCTCCAAAACGTCGGCCTCTCACTGGGATTGATCGCAGTGCTCATCCCGCTCGCCCTCACCGGTGTGCTCGGCCTGGCCGCGGTCGTCGCGGTGCACGAACTCGCCGAAATCGTCGTCATCGCCAACGGTGTCCGGGCCGGGCGCACCAAACCACTGGCACAGCCAGGCCGGGACCATGATCCGGTGGCCGAAGTAGCCGCCTCCGCGATATCGCGTTGACCACCGGCATCATCCATCGCGTAACCAGCCAGGCGAGGAGGTCAGCAAGGTGTGGTGTTTGCCGATGACTTATCACGCCTTTGCGTCACGGCCGGCAGCGGTCAGGCCGAGACTGTGCGCTCGCCGCCAGGCGGCCGCCAGGTTTGCGCTTCGGCTCTTGCCTGATACCTGGCAGAGGTACGTGCTGCATTCTTTGTTGTTGGTCTGCCACCGCAGTTCGGCGTAGATACGCAGGTATCTGCGCCGCAGGACGACCCGTCCGAGCGCACCACCACTGTCGTTCACCACACGGCATCGGCGGCCGCCTGCGGCGTGGTCCTGCTCAAGGGCTTGCCCCTGCTTGGTCCAGTGGACCGGCGCTTTCCACTGCTCGTCGCGGACCGGGGTGCGATTCCAGCCCACGATCGCGCCCGGTGTTTAGACCATCGTGAGGTGCCGGGCGCCGGGCCTGTCGCTTACGCCGAAGAGCGCGCCGCGTTGCGCGCCGGTGAGCAGCGTAATGTCGTCGAGTTCACTGGCGGTGTAGCCGCCGGCCGCGAGTTGGCCGAGTACGTCGCCGACGAGACGGGGCATCTCCTCGGCCACGCCGGGGCGGGGGCCATACATGCGGCCGGTCTCGTTGAGCAGCCGGAACATCGAGCGGTACTGGTAGTCGGAGAGCACACCTCGCTCGCGGGCCCGCACGACCAGCGACGACGCGCTCACACCCCAGGTGAGGCGCAGCTCATCGAGTTCATGCACGGCCCGCACTGACACGCGGTCCAAGTCAAAGCCGATGTCGGCGATGGGGGCGAGGAACTCGGCGGCGAAACTGTTGGCCCGCCGCTCGGCCTCGGCGGGGCTGACCAGCGTCATCGCATCCATGACCAGGTGGCCGAGTTCGTGGGCCAGCGTCATCCGCATGCGGTCGGGCGGCCGGGCCGCGTTGACGTACACCAGGTGCGGGTGATACTCGCTTGCTCGCAGGGTCACCGCGTCGATCTCGTCGTCGAGGAAACCATCGACCACAACGAACACCCCTGCGGCTTCGAGCAATTCGGTCATCGAGCGGATCGGGCCGGCGACGCGCCACAGGCGGCGCAGAACCTGGGCGACGGTGATCTCTCCGAGCTCGGAGGCGTAGTCGGCCGGGTCGAGATCGGGAAGCGCAAGCTTGGGGTTGATGTCGGCGCGGGACACCAGGCGGCCGATCCGCATCGCGACAAGATTCGCGCGCGCCCACACGCGGTCACGCTTCCACTCGGCCGCACTCAGGTTGGCCCGGAAGTGGCTGCCCTGGGCCGGGGACCGGGTGAAGGGCACGCACAGCGCTTCCGGGCGGCATTCCATGGCCTGCGCGTAGTCGAGCAAGGCCTTCCCTGCCAGGGGCAGCAGCCCCGCCTCGACCCTGCTGACGTGCGAGGCCGACACCCCGGCCTCGTCGGCCAGGCGCTTTTTCGACCACCCACGCGACAACCGGGTCAACTGCACCATCACGCTGTTCGCCGCGTCGTCGTACGGGTCCGGTGCCGTCACAGATCGCCTCCCCAACCGTCTCGGTGCTGTCTTTCGACACTAGCCCGCCGCCGCCGCGAATTCGCGCAGAAACACCGTTTGATCTGCGTTTTCCCAGTTCACGCCCACTAACGGACGTGGGGCGTGTGTGGCTGGTGTGACGATAGCGCAACTCCAGCCCGTGACGCCTGCAGACCGGCTGCTCCGTATGCGATCGGCGTGTCTTCCGGCCTCAAACTTTACCCCGGTCCGCACGATTCTATGCAAGGTTTTCGGCTGAAAGGCGGGGTCGTGACAGCTCCGATGGATCAACCCAACACACCCGACCGTCCGGTCTCCCGCAAGGAGGCCCGACGGCTGCTCAACCAGGTGGCGGTCGGGGTGGGGGCGATGCTGCTGGCCGCCGTCGATGACTGGAACGCCTTGTCGGCCCGGCACTCCGCACATCTGCGAACCGTGATGCAAGGGCTCGGGCGCGGCACATATGTTGCGGCCGCCGTCGCGGCGGGCACCGATGTGTGGCTGAGCACCCGCGGCATGCATCCACCCGGACACACGGTCGTCAAGCCCTACCGCTGGCCCGAGATCAACAGCCGCGGCAAGACGCACATGATGATCCACCACAACGAGATGGAACCGACCACCCCGCGGCGGACCGCGTTCTTCACCCAGGATTCGGCGACCCTGGGCCTGATCGGCGATCCCACCCATTGCGAGCTGACCTGGGACTACGACATCGTCACCGACACCCATATCCGCCGGATCTGGGTCAGCGCGCCGGGCGTCGACTGGGACCGCTTCGAGGTTCCGATGGCCAAGGTGCAGGCCCAATACGCGACGTGGCGCAAGCGCGACATGAAGTGGCTGCCCGGGGCACTTCCTGCCGACACCGCCGCAGCCGCGCCGATGCCGGCCCGCCAACCGCAGGAAGACCTGCGGCCCGACATCCAGGTGCGGCCCCGGCGCCCCGAGGAAACCCGGGATGCCGAGTGAAGGCGGCACCGGTGACCATCCACGGACGGGCGTCGTGGACGGTCGTAGACGCTTCAGGCCTACCGGTCGGGGAGGTCGAGCAGTTCCTGCACTGGCTGCGTGCGATCGGCCGGTCGCAGAACACCGTCCGCTCGTATGCGCGCCACCTGAGCTTGTTCTACCGGTGGCTGGGCGCACGCGGAATCGACTGGGACGCCGTAGTATTCGACGCACTGTGTGATTTCGTGGGGGCGCTGTCGGCCGGTTTGCCCCCGCTGCCGACCCGGTCCGGTAGCCGGGCGCCGGGAACGGTCAAAGCGGTGAGCGCGGCCGTGCGCGAGTTCTACGAGTTCCACCGCGTCGAAGGCCGCGGACCGCAGGATCTGGTGTTGACCCGCAACCCGTCGCGGCTCCCGCGCCGGGCACACAGCTTCCTGGCCCACATCGAGCAACGCCACCCCAGCGCGGTCTCCCGGTTGACCCGGCCGGGCAAGCAGCCGGCAGAGACCGTGCAGCTGATCGACTTCGAGGCCGACTTCGCGACGTTGCTGGCGGCGGCGTCGACCCACCGCGACCGGCTGCTGCTCTCCGCGCTCTATGACCTGGGCCTGCGGGTCGGGCAGGCGTTAGGCCTACGGCACGCCGACCTGGACCCGATGCGCAAGCGAGTGCAGGTGTGCCGCCGGGAGGACAACGCCAACGGGGCGCTGTCAAAGCAGCGAGCGCAATTCGCGGTGGCCGCGCCCCGCCGGTTCTTCGACCTGTACGCCGCTTACCTCCTCAGTGAGATCTCCGACCTGGACAGCGATTACGTGTTCGTCAACCTGTCCCGGCCCCCGGTCGGCGGGCCGCTGTCGTACTCGAACGCCTACCAGATCATCGAGCACATCGGCTCCGTAGCGGGCCTTGACGGGCTGCACCCACACATGCTGCGCCATACCCACGCAACTGCGCTGGCCAAGGCCGGATGGACGTCGGCTGAGATCGCTGCCCGGCTTGGCCAGTCGCACGCCGCCAGCGCCGACGTCTACATCCACCTCGCCAGCGACGATCTGGCAGACCGATTGCGCCGCACCGAGCAGCTGGTGTGGGCGCCACCGCAGCGCGAGGCAGGCCATGAGAAACATTGATTCCCACCCTGACTCCACGCGCAGAGGCCGCCGTTCGCCGCTACGGGTACCCGACGGGCCGTGGTGTCAGCCGACGTGGCAGGTGGTCGAACCGGCCGGAGACCGCCGCCGCCAGGCGGCGGACCCCTGCGCCGTCGACGCATGCAACAGCGAGCGGTACTGGCTGGGCGGCCCCCACTCCGCAGGCGCCGAGCGGCGCGGATTGTGCTACGCGCACTACTTCCAATGGTTCCGCG